>NZ_SJNT01000017.1 GCF_004331035.1 Acinetobacter sp. ANC 4910 | reverse complement strand
TGAACATGTATTTGGTGTACTCAAGACCTTCAAAATACTTTCAGAGCGCTATCGAAATAGAGGGAAAAGGCTCGGTTTAAGATTCAATTTAATTGCTGGAATTTACAACTTAGAATTGAATGAAAAATGAGTTATGAAAGAGATCTAATGTTTCCATGATATTTTTATTCTAATTTAAATGGCATCAATCCATCCTGATTGATGTAATTTCAATTAGTGCTGTATAGAGGTGTAGAAAAGAATGGAAATATAAACGGTTTGATTAACATTCTTTTGAATAGTGACTTGAGATGCTTTGTTCGATCTTTTTATAAATGATATCGAAGGCGAATAAAACAGATGAAAACAGAATGCATCTATTTTTGATAGTACACTCACATTGAGTGAGTAGAGTGAACGTGCATTTTTCTTGATCTATCAATCGCTATTTTCGGAGTGGGATTGCATTGAATGTAGCGTAATTATTCAGTATGTTGAGTAAGTAGAAGAATAAAGTATAGGAAGATCATATGTTGCTTTTAGAAGAAGTATTTAAAAATAAAAAAGCAGAGCATTCCGAAGCCTTTAATTTACGACTGCATCGAGGGATAAGTTGGTTTAAAAAATCAATACTACTTGATGAAGATTTAGATTTAAAATTTATCAGTTTGTGGATTTCGTTTAATGCTATTTATGCTCGAGAAGGCACAGTTATACAACCACAACAAGGTGTGAAGCAATTTTTAACCGCACTGAGTCAATTAGATTATGAACACAAGGTTGAATATGTACTTGAGCATAAAGGTAAACAAAGTATTCATTTGATTTTGGATAATCCTTATATTTATCAGGGGTTTTGGGATTATCATAACCATAAAATCAGTCAAGCTTCTTGGAAAACAGAATTTGAAGCTGAACAACGCGTGGTACATCAAGCTTTACAGAGTAGAAAAACTGCAGATATTTTAACCTTTCTGTTTGCTCGCCTAAATACCTTGCGGAATCAAATTTTGCAGGGTGGGGTTAGTTATAATAGTGTGGTAAATCGACGTTATGTTGCCGATGGTTGTAATATTCTATCGATGCTTATTCCAATTTTTATGTTTATTCTGCTGGAAAATGCCGAGCGACTAGATACGGAAAAACCATTCTATCCGGTCATGCAGGTATCTTAACGGGTTTAGATTGCATGAGTCGGCGCGATTGTAAAGATGTGCTCGGCTCATGCAAACTTGCTTAAGGCTGAAAAGTTTCACGTGGATTTAAGGGTTTGTTATAGCTAAGTAAATCGATTAAAGCGAAGACAATCGCAGCCACAACCAACAAAATGCCCACCAGACAACTCATACTCCATCCTCCATGATGCCCAGCATAAACGCCTAATGCTGAACCACAGGCTCCACCAATAAAATACATGGTCATATAAATGGAGTTAATGCGAGATTTGGCATCTGGACGAATGCGGAAAATAATATTCTGATTGCTACTATGCACCACCGCCAAGCCTAAATTAATTAAGCCATAGCCTAAAATATAACTGATGAGGCTATGTCCACCTACATACAGGAAGTACCAACTGACGGCCATAATGGTACAACCAGACCAAGTCAGCACAGTGGTATAACCCTGATCCGCTAATTTTCCAACATATTGTGTCGACAATGCACCGAACACGCCAATCAGTGGAATGACTCCGACCAGTACATCGGGCAATTGATAGGTTTTAGACGTGAGCAACAGTGCGATGGTTGAAAATAAAATGCTCATGGCAGCAAAGACAAAGCCACCAATTAAAGAACGTAACATGAGGCGACGCTCTTGCTGCAATAATAGCCCCATGGACTTAAAGACTTGGGGATAGCTCATTTTAAACGACATCACATAAGGTAAACGTGATTTCAGTAAAAAAGCCAAGATGAGAGTAAAGACACCGCTTAGCGCATAAATCAGTTTCCAGTGAAAAAGGTTGGACACGAGTCCAGCCAAACTGGTCGAAAGTAATAAGCCGACCAATAAACCACTCATAAGGAAACCAATCACTTCACCTGTTTTTTCAGGTTTTGCCGCCATAGTTGCTAATGGAATCAGTACTTGGGCTGCGACGGAAAATAGTCCGACGATACTGGTGCCTAACCAAAGCATCGGCAGGTTGACCGCAAAACTACAAATAAATAAGCCAATTGCTGCAAAAAACATGAGCAGCGGAATAAATTTGGTTTTATTGACCATGTCGCCAATTGGAACAATCAGCAATAAACCCAGTGCATAAGACACTTGGGCAAAAGTAACCGTTAAGGCCACTTGTGACTCAGGCACATTAAAATATTGTTGAATTGAATGAATAAGAGGTTGGCAATAATAGTTTGCACCAGCACAAAGACCACAAGCAACCGCCATGAGCCACAGCAGCGGTTTGTCTTGGCTAATATCACGTGGAGAATTCATAAAGTTCCTTGGCTTGTTCGGTTAATTGCAATAAGCGGTTGCTTCAATTTCAATCAGCATTCCTGGTATGGCAAGACACGGAACAGGAATCAGCGTGCAGGCAGGAA
Organism: Acinetobacter sp. ANC 4910; assembly: GCF_004331035.1. Taxonomy (GTDB): domain Bacteria; phylum Pseudomonadota; class Gammaproteobacteria; order Pseudomonadales; family Moraxellaceae; genus Acinetobacter. The sequence goes on along the minus strand of NZ_SJNT01000017.1, from coordinate 64,358 downwards.
AGTCATGTTGTTTCCAGCGCTTTTGTATTTCCTGAATTAAAAACTGATGTTTCTTGGGGCTATGGTCAACCACTAGAATTCTTAAAACAGCAATATCTAAAAATGAAGCATCGGCATGTACAAGTGCATGCTCTAAATTGGTCATGGCTTGGCACAATTGCTCTGCAAAATCTTGAGATAAATGTCCTCGTTGGTTTTCACCACCTTGTCCTGAAATGTGAAGTATACGTGAAAAGTGTCTAACTTCAGCCATGTGACTATAGGCAAAAGGGCGCGGATTATAAAGTGTTTTTGGATTCATCAACTCAAATGGAACATGAGATGCGCCGTGTTGCATAAAAATTCTGCCTGTGATTGATTTTTTGTTAGTATCAAAGCTCAAGTTAACTTGAGGTCAAGCTTTTATGGAAGAAAATCAGCAAATAATGTCATCAGAACAGCAGTGGTTGAGTATTGGTGATTTGGCAAAGCGCAGTGATGTCAGTGTTGCTGCTGTGCGCTTTTATGAAGAAAAAGAACTGATTTGGAGTGCACGAACTTCGGGCAATCAGCGCCGTTATCAGCGTTCCATGTTAAGGCGCATTGCCATTATTAAAGCCGCACAGCAAGTTGGAATTTCATTACAACAAGTCAAGGTTGCCTTTTCTGTATTACCGAAACAGGGAAATGCCACCAAGCAAGATTGGCAACGGATGTCGCAGCAATGGCAAACCCAGTTAGATCAGCAGATTGTGCATTTATTACAACTGCGACAACAACTGGATTGGTGTATTGGGTGTGGTTGCTTATCCTTAGAGCAATGCCCACTGCGTAATCCCAATGATGTATTGGCTGAAACTTCCGCGGGGGCACATTTTCATGAGCTATTATTGAAGATGAATCATGAAAACACTGAATGACTCATTCTGCAAAGAATAAAGATTTTCAGTGAAAACCTTTAAAAATTGTTGGTGCTAGCTAGAATTAGTTAGCAAGCTTTTTCTTGGATAAGGTAATCATCATAATTCCGACAATATTGAGTAAACACCCGATCCATTGCCAAAAATTCAAATGTTCATTTAAAAAGGCGACTGCCAATAAAATGGTCAGGATGGGACCAACCGATGCAATCATGGCAGATTGAGCCGCCCCAAGCCGTGCAATACTTTGCATCAGGAGTACAGTCGGAACAACTGTGACAAAGAAGCCCAGTGCTAAACCATACCACAGTACGCCAACAGGCAGTTGTTGCACCAATACAATAGGATGGGGAGTGACCCAGAAAAATTGCACCAGTGTGCCAAGGCAAGCGGTTGTTAAAGCCAGCCCAGTAAAATTCCATGATCCAAATTTTTGAATCAACGTGGGCGTTAGCAATAGATAAGCCGCGAAGGCGATCGCACTGGCAAAAACCAGACTGGCTCCGAGCCAGAAATGTTCTTGAACAGGCGCATGTTGTTGTTCCTGAAGCATCACCAAAACGGTACCACCGTAACTAAGCACAATGGCGAGCATACTTTTGACTGCAAGTTTTTGCCGATACAGCGCACAAGATGCCAATACGGTTAAAGTGGGGTAGAGGAATAAGATGATGCGTTCTAAAGACGCACTAATATACATTAAGCCTAAAAAGTCCAACCAACTGGCAAAGTAGTAACCCATCAGGCCTGCAATCATGAGTAGTCCCCAATCTTTTGCTTGTAAACCTTTGCTCTTTTCCCGATTGAACCAACAGATCAGTAAAAAGAACGGTAAGGCACAGGCCATACGAATCGCCATCAAGAGCGTGGCATCCACCAAAGGTGATAGGGCATAAGCTTGTTTGATAAAAATCGCTTTGCTGCTAAACAAAAAAGCCGCGCCAATTGCAAACAAACTGCCGAGTTGGCTGCGAGATAAAGAGAGATTCATAAAAATATAACTTTTTAAAAGATAGGATTGCGACCGATATGCAGTATAGGCTTTTGGTCAGAAAGAGAAAAATGCAAAAAAATGATCAATTATTATACTTCTTGGAATGAAATAAATAAAAATACATACGATAAAGTTATATGAATGCAGGAAGATTTTATTTAAGTCTTTAAAAAATATTTAAGTATTTGTTTATTTGGCGAGGATTTTCTACAGATTCATTGCAATGATGACTAGACTGAAAGATGACTGTCACGCGATGTGAATAATAAATGACCTAAAATAGTGCAAAATATGTCGAATGAAACATATTGCATCATCAGATTAAATGATTTGAAAAGTTTTTTTTAATTAGATTTTCTGCATTATCAGACTTTGGTCATATTTCATGACTATGCTGAAAATAGTTGTTGATTTAGATAAAGCGAGATTGAGTTGAATTTTGAGTTGAGATATTTCTGGAAGAATTTTCGAATCGAATTCATCGCATTTGGAAGAATGGAAGACTAAAGAAATGGTCATCTTGGTCAACTTCGCAGCTAAAAACTAAAAAATGCCTGAACTTTGTATAGCCTCAGGACTATTTTCTTCACGCGGGATTCAAGGGGAATTTTGTCAGAAAAGCCACGCCGTTTAATTAAATCAATGTGGTTTTAAAAAAAGCAACGAGATTTTGACTCATAAAGTAAAACACTCGCCAATTGAATGGCGATTCAACACCGCAATGTTCTAGGCAAAACCGGTGAATGATATATCGAACAATTATTTTTATGAATCATCAGTTCAAAATGAGGGTATTTATTAAATAAATATTGGGTGGTAATTTAAAAAAGTTCAATTAGAATCCAAAATTCAACAAGAACACATCCAGAGGGAACATCGTTTCTAACGGTGTTTACTAGATAGAGAAAATTAGCTTGAGGAACGCTCATGCAGATCGGAATCCCTACCGAAACTGTCGTCGGTGAAAATCGTGTAGCTGCTACGCCAGAGACAGTAAAGAAATTGATCAACGCTGGTCATAGTGTGGTCATACAACGTGGCGCTGGTGTAAAGGCTGCTTATATTGACAGTGCTTATGAACAAGTCGGTGCTAAAATTACAGATGATGCCTACGTGGGCAGTCAGATGATTTTGAAAGTTCGTGCTCCTAAGGGTGCGGAAATTCAAAAGTTAGAGCCAAACACCACTGTTGTGGCAATGTTTGACCCTTACCGCAATACCGAATTAGATCAATTTGCATCACAAAACGTGTCTGCATTTGCATTGGAATTATTGCCTCGTACTTTATCTCGTGCACAAAACATGGACGTATTGTCTTCTCAAGCCAACCTTGCAGGTTATAAATCTGTGCTTTTGGCAGCGGCAGAATATCAACGTATGTTCCCAATGTTAATGACTGCTGCAGGTACCGTTAAACCAGCTCGTATCGTGATTATGGGTGTGGGTGTTGCTGGTTTACAGGCCATTGCGACTGCAAAACGCTTAGGTGCTATTGTGGAAGCAACAGATTTACGTCCAACTGCAAAAGACCAAGTAGAATCTTTGGGTGGCAAGTGGTTAGACGTCCCGATGTCTGATGAAGAAAAGCAAAAAGCTGCCGACGCTGCCAAGAATGGTTATGGCTGGATGCCAGGTGAACAGTACATTAAAGATCAAGCTGCGATTGTGGATAAGGCGGTATCGAATGCAGATATCGTGATTACCACTGCATTATTGCCAGGTCGTGATGCACCTCGTCTTATCCGTGCTGAAACTGTAGCTAAAATGAAACCTGGTTCGGTCATTTTAGATATGGCAGTTGAAACTGGCGGTAACGTTGAAGGTTCCAAAGAAGGCGAAACAGTGATGACTGAAAATGGTGTGAAAATTTTGGGTGTTCCCAATATTCCATCTACAGTTTCGACTGAAGCTTCAGCACTTTATGCACGTAACGTTTTCAATTTTGTCGAAACATTGTTTGATAAAGATAAAAACTTTGTCTTAAATCAAGAAGATGAAATTCAAAAAGCCCTATTGGTCACTCATGGCAGCCAAGTGCTGTTGAAGCGTGCGTAAGGAGATTTCTCATGGTTGAAACAATTACTATTTTTGTCCTTGCCATCTTCGTCGGTTATTACGTGGTGTGGGGCGTTACGCCAGCATTACATACACCACTTATGGCAGTAACCAATGCGTTGTCGTCCATTATTGTGGTGGGTGCAATGATTCAAACTGTAGGGATTCCTGCAATTGGTGTGGATGCGAATGTTGCATTCCAAAGTGTGAATGTGGTGAGCATCTTGGGTGCAGTTGCCGTGTTCTTAGCAAGTATCAATATTTTCGGTGGCTTCGCAGTAACCGCACGTATGCTTGAAATGTTTAAGCCAAAGCAAAAGAAAAAAGAGGGCTAATATATGGAATTCATTCGAGACTATGCGGATTGGTTCTACCTAATTGGTGCTGTCCTCTTTATCTTAACTTTACGTGGTTTGTCTGGTCCAAAGACCGCGATTCAAGGTAACCGTTATGGCATGATCGCAATGGCGATTGCTGTCGTGACCACTTTCTTTGTGGCAGATCATCCTGTGATTTGGATGATTGGCGGTGCGATGGTGCTCGGTGCAGTCGTAGGTATTGCTCGTGCACGTACTGTTCCAATGACTCAAATGCCTGAAACAGTGGCATTGATGCACTCATTGGTGGGCTTGGCTGCGGTATTGATTGCAATTGCTGCAATCCTGCATAACAACCAACTCACCGCTTTATTTGCACAAAATGAAGCTGCTTTAACTGCTGCGGGTGTGCAACATGCCCACATGAGCAAGGTTCATTTATTTGAATTGTTCGTGGGTTGTTTTGTGGGTGCAATCACCTTTACTGCATCTGTATTTGCTTATGGTAAATTGGCTGCAAAGAAATGGGCAAAAACCATTTCAGGTGCATGGGTTAAACCTGTACAAGCGTTGATTTTCCTTGCAATGTTGGCGTGTGGAGTGTACTTCTTCACGACTGGCAACATGACTGCATTCTGGGCAATGACGGCACTTGCACTTGCATTTGGCTGGGTGTGGATTGCACCAGTTGGTGGCGGTGATATGCCAGTTGTGGTCTCACTTTTGAACTCTTTCTCTGGTTGGGCAGCAGCAGGTATTGGTTTCACACTTGAAAACAATATGTTGATCGTTGCGGGTTCATTGGTGGGTTCTTCTGGTGCGATTCTGTCTTACATCATGTGTAAAGCTATGAACCGTTCAATCATCAACGTATTGTTTGGTGGTGCCATGGGCGGTGCAGTGGTTGCATCGGCAGATAAAGGTGAACAAGTTCAACGTAATCATCGTTCTGGTTCAGCAGATGATGCAGGCTTCCTGATGTCAAATGCAGACAGCGTTGTGATTGTACCGGGTTATGGCATGGCGCAAGGTCGTGCACAGAATGCGGTGAAAGAGTTATGTGAAATCTTGAAAGAGCAGGGTGTAAAAGTTCGTTTTGCGATTCACCCAGTTGCAGGTCGTATGCCAGGTCACATGAACGTATTACTTGCTGAAGCGGATGTTGCGTATGAAGACATCTTGGAGATGGATGAGATTAACTCTGACTTCCCAGCAACGGACGTGGTATTGGTCATTGGTGCGAACGACGTCGTGAACCCTGCTGCGAAAGATGATCCAACTTCTCCAATCTATGGTATGCCAATTTTGGAAGCACATAAAGCACGCACTATTATGGTGATCAAACGCTCTATGGCAACGGGTTATGCAGGCTTAGACAACGATTTGTTCTACAATGAAAAAACCATGATGGTCTTCGGTGATGCGAAAAAAGTTGTGGAAGATATGACCAAAGCCATTAATGGTGGCGGACACTAAATGAAAGTCTCCAGTCTCTTTTATAAAGAGAGACTGGAGGAGATTTAAAACCACTCTTCGGAGTGGTTTTTTATGTCTGGTTTAAAGGGAATCAACAGCAGTCAAAATATAGAACAAAGCAGATACAGCGTTGAATGAGGTAAAAGTGTGGTTTGCACGGATAGTTTTATTCAGCACTTCATAAAGAATATGTGTTTTGCTTGGCACTGATTTTGCATTTTGTGAACAGACTTCGGGGGAATGTTCATGAAAAAAATAATTTATTTACTTTTACTTAGTTTATGGGGTTTTACAACAACAGGCTTTGCTGCTGATGCTGTAACTACACAAGCACAAAATATCCAAGAAATTCGACTCTCACTCGACAGTGTTTGGGTGGTCATGGGGGGAATTTTGGTATTTTTTATGCAAGCTGGTTTTGCTTTGGTTGAAAGTGGCTCTGTACGTGGAAAAAACACAGTTAATGTTCTGATGAAAAACTACATGGACGCGTGTTTGGGGGGCTTGATCTTTTGGTTAATTGGTTTTGGCTTGATGTTTGGTGTGAATACAACGGGATGGTTTGGTGCAAGTCATTTTGCCCCCAACCATTTGGATGATTGGCATTGGAACTTATTGTTCTTTCAAATGATGTTCGCAGCAACTGCGACTACGATTGCCAGCGGTGCTATGGCGGAACGCATTCATTTTGTCGCCTATATAGTGAGTGCAGCATTTGTAAGTGGACTGATTTATCCTGTGTTTGGAAGTTGGGCATGGGGGAGTTTATTTGAAGGTGAGGGCTGGTTAAAGTCATTGGGTTTTATCGATTTTGCGGGTTCAACCGTTGTGCATTCCATTGGGGGCTGGGTGGCGTTGGCCGGTATTGTGGTATTAGGTCCACGATTAGGACGCTTCGGTCGTAATGGACAGTCGCATTATTTGGCGGGACATAATGTACCGTTGGTGGCATTGGGTGGTTTTATTTTATGGCTAGCATGGTTTGGTTTTAATGCAGCTTCGACTGTAAATGCGACTGTGAGCATTGGGCGGATTGCCTTGAATACGCACTTGGCCGCTTGTGCCGCCGCCGTTGCTTATATGTTCTATGCATTGCTGCGTGGAAAAGCGATTCTGATTCGTACCACCATTAATGCATCTTTGGGAGGCTTGGTTGCGATTACTGCAGGCTGTGCAACCATGACACCACTGTTCGCAATCGTGACGGGGTTAACAGCAGGCTTGGTGGTGAGTGTTATGCCAGTTTTGATTGAAAAGTTGAAGTTAGATGATGTTGTGGATGCCGTGACAGTACATGGTTTTTGTGGAGCATGGGGAACCATAGCAGCCGGATTGTTTTATGAAGCGAGCCCGTTTAATTCGCAAATTATTTCAATTCAATTTTTAGGCGTGATTACGGGTTTTGTTTGGGGCTTTGGGATGGCCTTTGTGGTATTTAAAGTGCTTGAAAAAGTATTGGGTAGCTTACGCGTCAGTAAGCAGCATGAGCAGCGCGGACTTGACTATACTGAACATGCGGAATTGTCTTATCCAGAGTTTCAGCGTGATGTAACTTTTGAAACCGATGGAATGACTAAACGTCATTAAGGAGTGTTCAGCATGCCCAATGAATTACTCACCATGGGACAAAAAAGAACAGCGATTGAACGTGGTTTAAGCCAATATTTGAAGGGAATCGCTTTGGAACGAGTTCTGAGCTATTGGGAGCAAGAATATGGAGATAAACCTTCTTTTGTGCTCAACCGTTTTTTAAGTGAAGTATGTAATACGGACGAACTGCGCTTTTACCGTAAAGATATGCTACGCCAAGTTTTGTTTGAAATTGCTGAAGTGGAAAAACAGGTTTTACTTCAAGTCAAACCTCAGGTAAAACAAGAGGCACTGGTTTCGGCACAACTGAGTGATGCTTTTATGCAATTTGTCGGATGTGTCGTGAAAGCTGTAGCTCAGACCGATTTTACGGACTTTGATCAGGATGTGAAGGTAAGATTGACTGATCTGGGCTATGCTGTGGTAGAACATGTGGCAATACATGAATCTGATTTTATTAGTGATTTGCCAATCGTTAGCTATTCACAGGTGATTACTACAATGTACGAAGTATATTGTGAGTTTTATGGACCGACCAAAGCCGACTTTGTTTTTGCACGTGCAAAAGAGCAAATTAAACAACAATTTATGGATGTTGACTTGCATCAACTGATTTAAGCAGTTGACTTAAATTGGGGTAACAAAAAAGCCAGTTAATCTTTAGATTCACTGGCTTTTTTAGACCGAATTGGTCATTTTTTTTAAGCTACAGATTCTGGAGCTGTACGCCATAAACTTTCTAGGTCGTAAAATTTACGCGCAGTCGGCAACATGACATGAACCACGATGAGTCCAAGGTCAACAAGGATCCATTCTGCATCACGTTCACCTTCAACGCCGATTGGGCGGAAGCCAGCTTTACGCGCTTCTTCAGCCACATTGTCGGCAAGTGCTTTCACATGACGAGTTGATGTACCACTTGCAATCACAATCGCATCTGCGACATTGCTAATGCTACTAACATCAAGTTCGATAATATCTTTTGCTTTTACATCTAATAGAGCTTCATGTACAACTTTTAAGCAAGCTTGTACATCTTGAGCTTGAGAATTCATTGCGAGATCGAGAGAATTAGAAGCGCTGGGCGATGGTTCTAAATTCATAAAGGGTCATAATTCCTGACAATAACTCATGCTCTAATATAGCGGTTTTATCACCAAATTTCAATTGTCTGTTTTTTAACTTTGTGGATGCTCTGCAAAGTACTTGTTTTTCCATGCAAATGAATGGTTCGAGTGGGCCTGTGGGCGATATTCGGCGGCAATAAAACCCGCGTAATCACTGTGGCTTAACCAATCAAAAATTTCTTTAAAGTGAATTTGTGCGGTGTCGGGTTCATGTCGCCCAGGACAATCTGCAAATTGAATATGTCCAATTTCTAAAATATTTTCTTTCAATTCTTCTAGTACATTTTCGCCCATCATGGCCATGTGGTAGCAGTCGTATTGCATTTTTAGTGCGGGATGTTGAACTGCTTCCAGAATCTCTTGAGCTTGTGCAATATTCTGGATAAGGAAGCGTGGCATATCTGTACCGTTAATCATTTCAAACACCGGCTGAATATGATGTTCTGCCAGCATAAAGCAAGCGAGCTTTAAGTTCTTGGCTAAAGTATTTAGGCAGGGTAATAGGTCGCAATCGAGGGGTTGTTTACCCGCAAGAATATTAACGTTCGGCACTTTTAAAGCAACCGCATATTGAATTGCCAGTTCGAGTGCTTGGTGAAATTCTTGCTCTCGTCCAGGAATACCTGCCAAACCATTGCCGCCTTGCATGAGGTCTCCAGCAGGCACATTAATCAGGCATAAATGTAAATCATGCTGGGTCAGTTGATTTTGAATTTCAGCAATACTGAGTTCATATGGGAACTGAATTTCAATGTATTTAAAGCCATGAGCATAAGCCAGTGCAAAACGTTCTATGAGTGGCACTTCAGTAAAGATCATGGAAAGATTCACTGCGAGTTTAGTCATGAGTTTGCTCCTGCATTATTATTCTGTTTCAACGTGTTGAATTACAGTGGCTAAATCTGATTCAGCATAGCCTTTATTCTGATGTGCCTGCAATTGGGATAATGCTTTTTTTGCAACTGGAATATCTAATTGGAATTTTTCAGCCAACTGCACAGCATTATTTAAATCTTTTGATAAAGTCTGCACTTTCCATTGTACAGGTTCAAACTGATGATTGGCCATCCTTGGTGTTAAAATTTGAAACGGCTTTGAGTCGGCAAATCCACCTGCCAGTGCTGGAGCAAGCAGGGTAGTATCGACGCCTGCTTGGCGCGCTAAGGCAACTGCTTCTGCAATTAAAGTGCTATTCGCTACGACAATCAATTGGTTGCAAATTTTAGTGGCTTGCCCTGTCCCTGTTTCGCCCATGCGTGTAACGCGTTGCGAAAGTACATTATAAATGAGACTTAAGCTTTGAATGATTTCGGCATTGCCCCCTGCAAAAATGACCAATGTGCCTTGTTCTGCACCAATTGTCCCGCCTGAGACAGGAGAGTCAATCCAATGCAGGTTATCTTGTTGTGCAAGTGCCGCCAACGATTTGGTTGTATCTACAGATAAGCTTGAGAAATCCACAATCACTTGATTCTTAGTCCAGAAGGGACGAATTTTTTCAATGACTTGTTGCGCTGCATCATCGTCAGAAAGACAGGTTAATATGACGGAATAGTCTGCAATATGTTCTAGTTTTAGTGCAGTTGCACCTAAATCAATGAGCACATCACAGGCCGAGGTAGTTCTGTTCCATACAGCCACCTCAAATCCAGCCTGAAGCAATCGAGTGGCCATGCGGCTGCCCATGAGTCCCATACCTAGAAATGCAATTTTTGTATTACGATCAAAACTCATTGGAATCTCTCTATAGCTTAATCTTGTTGTCTAAACCTTATTAAAACTGACGCGGAACAAATTGAACTTCGGGTTGTTTGTCTTTTTTACGTGCCAGTTGACTGTTTTTGCCTAATAAAAGTTTCAGTTGCCAGATTTTTTCTAAACGTAAAGATTTACGTGGTTGATGTTCCATGGCATCCAGCACTTGCTTGGCTGCTGCCAAGGCATCAGGGGAGCGTTGCAGCATTTCTTCTGCAAGGGCTTGTGCTTGTTGTAAGGGAGTTTCAGATAAATGCGTGACTAAACCAATGGTTTTGGCATAGTTGGCATCGAAAATACGGGCGGTCAGGGTTAGCTCTTTGGCTAAATCTAAGCCAATTACCCCTTTAAGTGAGCGGCTTAAACCCATATCTGGCACAAGTCCCCAACGACTTTCCATAATTGACATTTGGGTGTCAGGATGGGCAATACGAATATCTGCTGCCAAAGCTAACTGCATGCCTGCGCCAAAACAAAAACCTTCTAAGGCTGCAATGACGGGTACAGGTAGCTCTTGCCAAATAAGGAAGGCTTTTTGGAATAGGCTTTGTCCAGGTTTGACCAGTTCCCAAGCGGCATAAACGCGGTTCTTTGGGTTGTTTAAATCAGCAAGATCAATGCCTGCACTGAATACATGAGCTTCACCCGTTAAAATGACACAACGAACGCTGCGATCTTTTTTTAGTTGATTGGCGACTTTGACCAGTTCGTTGAGTAAGGCAAAGCTCATGGCATTGCGCTTGTCTGGGCGGTTTAAACTAACTGTTGCGATTCCGTTCTGTTTTTCTACACGTAATAAAGCCATGTTTGGGATACTCTAATTTTGCTTTGCATCGGAGCATAACATGCACCTAACGCACTTGCATGACAGCCCAGTCACATCTTTTTTTCCTAAAATTATTGCATATATTTATTTAAAATCGACTGTGCTGCTTGTTTCACTTGCTGCATGATGAGCTTGAGATCATCAAAGCGTTGTATCGCCTCTTGAATAAACTGTTCATCGGCACGACGTTTTTCTTTACGCAAGGTCGATATGAACTGCTCAAATAATCCAGATGCTTCTTGTAAGTTGGGTGTACCCACATAGCGTGTAGCGCCGTACAAGCGATGTAAGACATGTTCAAGCTGAGGAAAGTCTTCTAACTCAATCAGTTGCTGCATTTCATCTAGCTCTGTATGGAAGCTATCGACTAACATTTTTAAAAGATCGATCGCCAAGTCTTCTTTATTGGCTGCAAGTTGCAAGCTTTGTTGCCAGTTCAGAATTTGTGGATCAAGTGACTCAATGACGATGTTTTTTTCTACAATAGCGGCTTTATCAAAGCTTTTACTGGTCCAGTGCGTCAAGATTTGAATGATTTGTTCCATTTGAATTGGCTTGGTCACATAGTCATCCATGCCGACTTTTAAAAGTTTTTGTTTCTCATCGGCCAAAGCATGTGCAGTCAGTGCAATGATGGGCAGGTGCGTTTCTTCTTCTAAGGTAGATTCCAGTGCGCGAATGGCTCGTGTGGTATCAATACCAGACATAACAGGCATTTGAATATCCATAAACACCAAGTCAAAAGGTTTCAGTTTTTGTTCTAGGCGAGACTGAATAATATCAATGGCTTCCTGACCGCTTTGCGCTTTGGTGGTGGTTACATTCAGTTCAGCCAGTAGGGCTTCCAGAACAATCAAGTTGGGTAAATGGTCATCGACGGCTAAAATATGTAAGCCTTGACCATCAAAGTTTTCATGTTGCTCAGATTGGAACATGGATTGATTGCTGAGCAGTTGAATGAGTGCATTACGGCTCAGAGGTTGATACAGTGGCCGTGCACGATATTCATTCAGCATATTCGGATCGAGTGCCATTTGGTAGCCATAAACGGCAAGACTACCCGTATAGCGACTACGAATTTCTTTCAGCATGGCTTGAGTATCGCCGCTGTGATCGACAATCAACCACGTATTTTCTTGCTGCGATTGAATTTGGTTTAGGCGACTAAATAAATCCAGAATGGATGCGGATTCAATATGCTCGACTTGATAGTTTTCGAGATAGTGACGCAGTACATGTGCAGCCGCAGGATGCGCCAAATAAGACACCACTTTCATGTGTTCGAACTGTGGATGAACAATTTCATATTCTTCATCGACAGCAAACATGGCGGTAAACCAGAAGGTCGAGCCTTTTTCGGTGGGTGCACGTTCTTGGTTGTCTTCGAAGCCAATTTGCCCCTGCATTAAATGCACCAGCTGTTTGGAAATGGCAAGCCCTAATCCAGTGCCACCAAATTGACGCGTGACCGAAGCATCACCTTGCGAGAAGGATTCAAATAAGCGTTTACGGTCTGTGCCACTTAAGCCAATGCCGCTGTCTTGGACACTAAAGTGCAGTAAGCATTGTCCAATATCATCATGCTTCATGCGTACTCGAACAATGATTTCACCATCAGGGGTAAATTTAATGGCATTGGAAATCAGATTGGTCAGAATTTGCTTAAAGCGGAGTGTGTCACCAATGACTTGTTTAGGGACGTCATCGCCATAGTAGAACGCCATATCAATATGTTTTTGTGCCGCCAGTGGCGATAACATGTCCATCACATCAAAAATGGCTTCTTCCAGATCAAACGGGGCGGTTTCTAGTTCTAGTTTGCCCGCATCAATTTTAGAGAAATCTAAAACATCATTAATCAATGCCAATAAATGGGCGGAAGATTTACGAATGGTCTGTAAATATAAATTTTGCTCGTTGCTTAAATTGCCCTGACGAAGGAGTAAATGAATAAAGCCATCAATACTGTTTAAAGGCGTTCTTAATTCATGGCTGATATTGGCAAGAAATACCGATTTTGCCTGATTGGAAGAAATCGCTTGGTCACGCGCTTGGCGGTAAGTAATGTTTTGTACTTCTAGGGTATCCAGCGTACGTCTTAAGTCATCTTCAGTTTGTTCGGTATGTTCTTTTAACTCTAGAAAGCTGAAATGAAGGCGTTTTACTACATTGGCAATATCGCGTTGTAACAGTCGAAGCTCGCCCGTACTGTTAATGATCATGTGTTGATCGAGTGTGTCGGCATTCAGACGTTGTAACTGCATCCGAATTTCATACATGGGTGCAATCCAACGACGTGAATAGAAGTTCAAACACAACAGCAAGAGTAATAAGGTTAAAAGCCCTGTTGCCACCAACACAATCAGGACACGATAGCGTGCAATTTGTAAGGGTTGATTGTCCAGTTCAATCAAGAGCCAACCTTTTTGATTAGAAGATTCGTTAATTTGCATACCATAGACATGATTGCCGTTCAGTTTAATTGGTCCAAAAAAATTCTTGTCTTTCGGGTATTTGGGCCAAGTTGAATGTGCATCACCACCAATATTGAGTCGCGCAGCACCAGTATGGTCAATAATAGTGGCTTGATTCAGCAGTTTTTCATTGAACATATATTGCATCGCATTTTGCGCTTGGTCATAGTGCCAAGGGTAGCGATTGAGTAAGTCGAGTGCTGATTCTGCGGTGCTTTGGTAACGGGTTAAAATCGCAATGGCCATTTGGCGCTGTTGCGCTTTTGCTGCATTCGATGTTTCAGATAAAACCAATGCCGTGCCTACACAAGCCAAAATCATAATGGGCACAAAAATCATGGCAATCAGTTGCCCATACGCATGATTTAAGTGTAAGCGTTTAAATAACTTTTTATTGATATTCGGCATGGCAAATGTAGTAAATTCCCTATGCTCAGCATATTAGCATGCTTTATTTGAAACTGACCGCGCTTTAATCACTTTCATGAAAAACCCTGCGAAATGGGTGCAGGACCCCCTATTTTTTCATACAATACCCGCACCTCGATCAAGGTACACATAATGAGTAACACAATCCCCGATTTTCAAGCCGATGAATTTTTGTTAGACCACTATGTAGGAAAAACACCGCTGGTGCGTTTACAGCGTCTAGCAAGTCACACGCAAGCCACGGTTTTAGCAAAATTAGAAGGCAATAACCCAGCGGGTTCAGTCAAAGACCGTCCAGCTTATAACATGATTATGCAGGCAGAGAAGCGTGGGCAAATTCGACCGGGGGATACCTTGATTGAAGCGACCAGTGGCAATACAGGTATTGCACTTGCGATGGTTGCGGCGATGCGTGGCTATCATATGAAATTGATTATGCCTAACAACATGAGCCAAGAACGTAAAGATGCCATGCGTGCCTATGGTGCAGAGTTAATTGAAGTGACTCAGCAGCAAGGAATGGAAGGTGCGCGTGATTTGGCGTTGCAAATGCAGGCAGAAGGTAAAGGTTTTGTACTGAATCAATTTGGTAATCCAGACAATGTGGAAGCACATTACCTGAGCACGGGGCCAGAAATCTGGCAACAAACGGGTGGGAAAATTACCCATTTTGTTAGCTCAATGGGCACCACAGGCACCATTATGGGCGTATCGAAATACCTGAAAGAACAAAATCCTGAGATTCAAATTGTGGGTTTACAGCCAGAAGATGGTTCGAGCATTGCGGGAATTCGTCGTTGGCCACAAGAATATTTACCGACTATTTTTGATCGTAGCCGGGTTGATCGTATTATGGATATTCCGCAAATTGAAGCGGAAAAAACCATGCGTAAACTGGCACAAAAAGAAGGCATCAGTGCGGGTACATCATCAGGTGGTGCGGTCTGGGCATCCTTACGTATTGCAGAAGAAAACCCAGATGCAGTCATTGTCTGCATTATCTGTGATCGTGGCGACCGTTATTTATCTACAGGTCTGTTTTCGGTACAAGATCCTGAATAATTTAAGCTCCATTATAGAGATTGAAGATGCGTTTACCTGTTCTCGTTTTTGATATTGAAACCATGACGGACTTAAAGTCTGGGGCGCATCTTTACGGTCTAGATTTACCTGAGCCAGATTTAGAGCAAGCATTGATCAAGTTGCGTCGTCAAGAGTCTGGCATGGATTTTCAGCGCTTGCCCTTGCATGAAATTGTCTGCATTTCGGGGTTATGGGTCGATGAATTAGGTGCGATGAAGCTGTTTTCATTTAGTCGGGAACAGTATTCAGAAGCTGAAATTTTAAAGAAGTTTTTATCTATTTTTGATAAGAAGAATCCAACCTTGGTCAGTTGGAATGGTTCGCAGTTTGATCTTCCTGTGATTTTGTTCCGTGCCATGTATCATGGTTTGTCTGCATCTAGTTTGTTTGATCAGGGTGAGATTGATCATCAGAAGAAGTATAATAACTACCAGAACCGTTACCATCATCGTCATGTTGATTTAATGGATGTAATGGCCATGTTTAATTTGCGTCATTTCCAGAAATTGGATGATGCTGCTCATTTATTAGGTTTTCCGGGTAAGCGTGGTGACGGAAGTTATCATGTACCCGAATATGTTCGGTTACAACAATGGCAGGATTTAACTGGCTATTGTGAAGGTGATGTATTAAATACATGGCTGATCTATTTACGCTGGTTGTTATTAAAAGGTCAGTTGCAACTGGAAGAGCATCGCGCTTGGATACAGGCCAGCATTCAGTTGCTACAGATTCACCCACAACATACTGATTTTCTGAAAATTTGGCGTGAAACGTCACAACAGACAGAATTTACAGCATCCGATTTTCACCATTTAAACTAGGTTTTCATGAAGCATCGTAAGCATACCCGTCCAAGTCAGCAACCGATTTATACTTTTCAGGTTGAGACACTTTCGCATGAGGGACGAGGGATTGCCCATTATGGTACAGATGCCGCACACCCTGTAGAAAAACACGGCAAGAAAGTTTTTATTGCTCAGGCATTACCCGGTGAAACGGTACATGCCAGAATTACCCATAGTAATAAACGCTTAGAAGAAGCCGATTGCGTGGAGGTGTTGGGCACGCCATCAACGTTAAGAGTGAAGCCAGCCTGTCCGCATTTTCATGTCTGCGGTGGGTGTAGCTTGCAGCATATTGAGAAAGATGAGCAGATTCGTTTTAAACAGGATGTACTGAAATCACATTTACAGCATTTTGCAGGCTTACAGCCAGAACAGTGGTTGGCGCCCATTCGCTCTTTACGAGAAGATTACCGTCGAAAAGCCCGTATTGGTGTACGTTATTTCCCGCAGCGTGATCAACTTGTTGTGGGATTTCGTGAAAAGCAAAGTAATAAATTGACTTCAATTGATCGTTGTCTAGTGCTTGATCGGGCTTTTGGTTCGATCACGCGTTTAAAACAGTTACTCCAAAGTCTAACAGCCAAAGCCGCGATTGGGCATATAGAATTAGCCATGGGAGATCAGGATATTGCCTTACTGATTCGCCATACAGAAAAATTATCGGACCATGATGTCAACCAATTAAAACAGTTTACGTTACAGAAACAATGGCAATTGTATTTACAGCCCGCAGGTTCAGATAGCCTACAGCGTGTGGATCAGGCACAGGCTGAAATGCGTTTAAATTATGCTTTAACTGACTTTGATGTGAATTTTAGCTTTAGTCCACTGGATTTTACTCAGGTGAACTCAACTGTAAATCCACAAATGGTCAAGCTGGCATGTGAATTGCTTCAACTGCAACAAGGTGATCGAGTTTTAGATCTATTTTGTGGACTTGGCAACTTTTCTTTACCGCTCGCACGTTGTGTAGGACCAACAGGACAGGTGATTGCGGTTGAAGGGAGTGATGAAATGGTACAACGAGGTCAGGACAATGCGCGTCGCAATGCCATGACCAATATTGAATTCTTTTCACAAGATTTAACAAAAGATTTTTCGCATCATTCTTGGGCAAAACAAGGATTTGATGCATTATTGATAGACCCTCCACGTTCAGGCGCGGAAGAGGTAATGCATTATGTTCCTAAATTTAATGCAAAAAAAATCGTTTATGTATCATGCAATCCAGCAACATTGGCAAGGGATGCAGGTGTTTTGGCACAACATGGCTATCGATTAAAAAAGGCGGGTGTGATGGATATGTTTACGCATACTGAACATGTCGAATCAATTGCCTTATTTGAGCAAGAAAAAGAGATAAACGATTTATAATATGAATGATCATTTCGTAGGAGAAGGGTATGGTCACAGTACGTGAGCAATTGCCTGGACGACTCAATGAGTTGTCTGAGGAAGCGACTGTAGAGCATGCCGAACAAGCTCAACACGATTTAGCTGAATGGTTAGATCGAGTACGCAGCATTTTAGACGGGGCAGCGCTCAAACAACTCGAAGAAGTTGCAAAAGAGACTCTGCAAAAAGAGTTGGAATCCACTGTTAATCATCGATCGAATACCTTTTATACAGGGATCGAAATGGCCGATATTTTGGCACATTTACACGTCGATGAAGATACCTTATCTGCTGCAATGTTGTACCGCAGTGTTCGTGAAGGACTCATGAGCATTGATTTTGTACGTCAGCATTTTGGTGAGCAGGTATTTAGCTTAGTGAAAGGTACCTTGTCTATGGGTAAACTTTCTGAGTTAATTGAACAAAATAAACGCTTAGAAGACCATTTTAATAATGATCAGCGTGAACATTTGACGGGCATCTATAAGATGCTGATTTCCGTCACTGAAGATGTTCGTGTTGTACTGATTAAACTGGCAGAACGTACCTATGCCTTACGTGAATTGGCAAAATCCTCACGTGAGCGTCAGGAACGTGTCGCACGAGAAATTCTGACCATCTATTCTCCATTGGCACACCGCTTGGGAATTGCACAGTTAAAGTGGGAACTGGAAGATTTAGCTTTCCGTTATTTGGCGCCAGAACGTTATAAAGAAATTGCCTCATTACTGAATGAAAAGCGTCTAGAACGAGAACACTATATTCAGTTTGTGATTGATAAGCTCAAGAATGAGTTAGCCGATCATGGTATTGAAGCTGAAATTAATGGGCGGGTGAAACACATCTATTCGATTTATCGGAAGATGAAAAGTAAAAACCTAAGCTTTGATCAACTTTATGATATTCGCGCTGTGCGGGTATTGGTGAAGTCGGTTCCTGAATGCTATCACTCATTGGGGATCGTGCATCAAATTTGGCGTCATATTCCACATCAATTTGATGACTATATTACCAATCCAAAAGCCAATGGCTATCGTTCTTTACACACGGCAGTGATTGCTGAAAACAAATCGCTAGAAGTACAAATCCGTACCCGCGACATGCATGAAGAAGCTGAGTTGGGCGTGTGTTCGCACTTTAACTATAAAGAAGGCGCGAAAACTACCGATCGTTCCTTCAATCATCGTTTGCATTCATTGCGCGCCGTGTTAGAACACTTCCAAGAGCGTAATGATGCCAGTGCACATAAAGAAGATGAAGATTCTGAAAACTTTGAACAGATTCAAGAGTTTGAAGACTTTGAAAAAATCTATGTGTTCAGTCGTGATGGGGATATTAAGGAGTTGCCTCGCGGTTCGACGGTGCTGGATTTTGCGTACCATGTCCATACCGAAGTGGGCAACAAGTGCTATGCTGCACGTGTGAACCAACGTTATGTGCCACTGACCTACACCTTGAAAACAGGTGAGCAAGTTGAGATTTTAACCAAAAAAGATCGGGAACCGAATCGTGACTGGTTGGTGAATTCTTTAGGTTATATCCGAACAGCACGTGCCCGCGATAAATTACGTCATTGGTTCCGTCAGCAAGATCGCAGTAAGAATCTGGAAATTGGTCGAGATATTCTCAATAAAGAATTATCACGTTTGGCGATTCATCCTAAAAGTATTGATTTAAGTGACTACTGTAATCACTTTAATGTGAAAACAGGGGATGACATCCTGATTAACTTGGTGAGTGGTGATATTAGCCTACATGCCTTGATGAATCAGGTGAATCGTCATATGCATCTGGATCAGGATGAACCTGAATTGGTGCTTAAACCGGCTCTGAATCCACGTGCCAGCCATACGCTGTCAGCGCATGGGATTTTGATCGATGGCTTAGATAATGTGGAATTGCATGTTGCACAATGCTGTCAACCTGTCCATGGTGAGTCGATTGGCGGGTATATCACACTGAATCGTGGGGTTAGTATTCACAAGGTAGCGTGTCCTGACTACGTACGTATGATTGGTCAAGAACCTGAACGTGCTGTCGAAGCTGACTGGGAAATGCAACCGACACGTGGTCAAAGTGTACAGATTGTGGTGGAAGCCTATGACCGCCGTGGTTTGTTGAAAGATTTAACTCAAGTGATCTTCTCGGACCAAATCAATATTCGTCAGGTAAACACCATTTCTGAAGCAGATGGTATTGCCAATATGAAATTGTTGATTGAAGTGAAAGGTTTGGCACAATTATCGCGTTTGTTGGCCCGATTGGAGCAGCAACCAGGTATTATTAGTGCACGTCGTTTAATTCAAGGAAATTAAACGAATTGAAAAGCCTGCCTAGAGCAGGCTTTTTTATATACGTGGTTCATAAGAAAGATTGAAGAGAGAGTAAGCAATGGAACAACTATTGGCGGTCATGCAAGAATTACGTGAAAAATGTCCGTGGGATCAAAAGCAAACGCCCAATAGTTTAACGCCTTATGCGATTGAAGAAGCTTATGAAGTTGAGGCTGCAATTCGTTCTGGTGATATTCAACATATTAAAGAAGAACTGGGTGATTTGTTGCTGCAAGTGGTGTTTCAATCCCAAATGTACAGTGAACAAGGTGCTTTTGATTTTCAGGATGTGGTGCATGCAATTACTGAAAAATTGATTCGCCGTCATCCACATGTGTTTCAGGCGGAACAATTTAATCAGCTTGATGCAGAACAGGTGTCTTTGCTATGGAAGCAAATTAAACAGCAAGAAAAACAAGGCAAACCACAATCTCGTTTAGATCAAATTAAGCATGGTCCAACTTTACAACAAGCAGAGCAGATCCAAAAAAATGCGGCACAAATCGGCTTTGATTTTGCCAATGTAGCAGATGCTTATGCCAAATTAGAAGAAGAATTAAATGAATTACAGCAGGCAATCAAGCAACAAAACTCAGACGAAATACAAGCTGAATTGGGAGATTGTTTATTCTCTTTGGTCAATGTTGGACGTAAACTAGGCGTCAATAATGAAATCGCCCTGTTAGGAACGATTGATAAATTTAGAACACGCTTTGCTTACATTGAAAATCAAGCCCAATTGCAAAACAAAACTGTAGAGCAATTATCTTTGATAGAAATGGACCAATTGTGGGAGCAGGCGAAAAACATATGACTTTATAATAAATACAGGCATCTTATGCAGCTGAATTTTAACGCTATTCGATTATTACGAATATTGACACTTTTCACGTTCCTGATTTTTGGACTAGATCGTGTAAATGCACAAAACTTTGATCAACAGTACTTGAATTGGAAAGCACAACAACAAGCCCAAGATGCTCGGTTGGGTTCATCACGTACCGATGCAAACTATTATTTATCAAAACCCAGTTTAAATACGGCATCGGGCAATAAAATACGCTTGAATAGTGCGACATCAGAACAATTGCAGCAGCTTTCTGGTATTGGTGAGAAAAAAGCAGCAGCGATTTTGCAGTATCGGCAACAGCATGGAAAGTTCAAAACTGTGGATGAGTTACAGCAGATTAAAGGTATTGGACCTAAGCTCTTGCAAAAAAATAAAGACCGCTTAGCACTCTAGACTTGGGTTTTGCAGGATTGATATGCAATATTCGGTCATGCGTTGAGATAATCAAATTGCCCTTTGATTGTGTTAGAGATATGATTAGCACCATCTTAGATATTTTACGTTCAGGCGTAGGAGACAGCGTCTTTTGCAAACTTTGCGCGCGTCAAAATGTGGTTTATCCACCGCTCAACTCCCTGCTTCAATTCTTGATGTAATTGATGCCCTAACCAAAGCGGGCTACGAGGCTTATATCGTAGGGGGCGGTGTTCGCGATTTAATGTTGGGCCTTAATCCGAAGGATTATGATGCCGTGACCAATGCCACACCCTCACAAATTAAAGAAGTGTTCGGCCGTCGTTGCCGTATTATCGGACGCCGTTTTGAGTTGGCTCATGTCTATTCTGGGCGTGAACTGATTGAAGTGGCGACGTTCCGAGCACCACCAAAAAAAGCAGTGACTTCAGCTGCGGGCATGATTCTGCGTGATAATAATTGGGGCTCGATAGAGCAAGACTTTTCTCGTCGTGATTTTTCTATCAATGCACTTTATTATCAACCCCGTAAAGCGATTGTGCTCGACTTTTGTAATGCCGTAGAAGATGTTCAAAGTCGTACTTTACGCTTACTTGGCGATCCTCAATTACGTTTTGAGGAAGACCCAGTGCGAATGCTGCGTGCGTTGCGTTTTTCTGCCAAATTAAAATTTAGTATTGATCCAAAAATTTTAGAAATTTTTACACCTGAGCGTACACAGCTTTTGCGTGATGTTTCACCGCATCGTCTTTATGATGAATCACAAAAATTATTTACCATGGGGCATTTGTACCAAGTGCTCCCAATGTTGATTGATTTTGGCATTTGGCATCAACTTTTTGCAGAGATTCGCCCTGAAATCACACCATTTATTGAGCGTGCTGCGAAAAATACCGATCAGCGAATTCAAATTGGTAAAACCATTAATCCTGCATTTTTCTATGCAGTGTTGTTATGGAAACCTTTTTTAGAGCGTTGTGATTTTTATTTGAAAAAAGGTGTAGTGGCTGCAGAAGCACGTGCTCAAGCAGGACTGGATGTATTAAAGCGTCAAGCAACACGCACTGTGATTCCGCGTTTTGCCGAAACCTTTATTCGTGAAGTATGGGAAATGCAAACCCGATTGTTGAACCCGAAACCTCAACAAATTGAAGCATTGTCTAACCATGCGCGCTTCCGTGCAGGCTTTGACTTTTTACTGTTACGTGAAAAGGCAGGCGACAATACCACGCAATCTATGGGCAGTTGGTGGGATGCTTATCAGCTGATGTCTACGGATGAAAAAGAGCGTGCGATCGGTCAATATAACCGTCAACGTGCCAAAACACGTCGTAAGGCTGCACAAGAAGAACCAGCGGAAACCAAGATTTCAGTTGATATTGAACCTTTGGTGCAAGAATCTGAATCACGTAGTCGTCGTAGCCGAAAAGCCAAAACCACAGAAACCGCTTCTCGAGCGGCAACTCATAACACATCTGAATTGAATCACGATCATCCTATTTTAAAGAGAAAACGGGTAAAACGTGATTTAAACCAAGTCGTTTTTGGGCCAACCCAATGAAGATTGTGAGCTATATCGGCTTGGGCAGTAATTTGGGTGATTCGCGCCAAATTTTGACCGAAGCCATTCAGAAGTTAGCAACATTGGGTGCTGTAAGCGTATCTAAGTTGTATCAAAGTCCACCCATGGGGCCTCAAGATCAACCACATTATTTTAATGCGGTGGCTCGTGTGGAAACTGACTTGGCTGCTTTGACATTGTTGGATCAATTACAGCAATTTGAGCAGGATGCAGGGCGGGTTCGTCTGCGTCGTTGGGGAGAACGTACTTTAGATCTAGATTTGTTGCTGTATGGCGATGAACAGATTCAGCATGAACGTTTGACCGTCCCACATGTTGGAATTTTAGAACGTGATTTTGTGGTTATTCCATTATTGGACTTAGACCCAAATTTACACATTCAGGGACACCGATTAGATAGCCTTGATTTATTACAGCACACGACATTAACTGAAGTAGCTGATCAAAATTGGGTCAATATTTAATTACCAAAGGTATGTTCTAGGAACTTCTAGAGAGGAACATCTCATGATTAGTCTGAGTGACTTAAGACAATTTAAACAAGATGGACGTAAGTTTTCATGCTTAACTTGCTACGATGCGAGCATGGCAAAAGCGATGGAGCTTGCAGAAGTCGATACGATTTTAATTGGTGACTCTTTAGGAATGGCGATTCAAGGTCGTGATTCAACTTTACCTGTAACGGTTGAAGACATGGCTTATCATACTGCGGCTGTGCGCCGCGGTAATCAACATGCGTTGATTATGACCGACTTACCGTTTATGTCTTATGCAACATTAAATGATGCATTGGTGAATGCGAAAACCGTGATGCAAGCGGGCGCGCAGATGGTCAAAATTGAAGGCGGTGCTTGGTTAAGTGAAACGGTGGAAGTATTAACCCGAAATGGTATTCCAGTCTGCGTACATTTGGGTTTAACCCCACAATCTGTCCATGTTTTAGGTGGCTATAAACTTCAAGCACGTTCACGCGAAGCTGCAGATAAATTGCTTGCAGATTGCCAAGCTGTGGTTGATGCAGGTGCTGCGGTATTGTTACTCGAATGTGTGCCTGCACAGTTGGGTCAAGAAGTGACAGCTCGTTTTCCGCATATTCCTGTGATTGGTATTGGTGCAGGCGTTGAAACAGATGGACAAGTTTTAGTTGTACAAGATATGCTCGGTTTGACGTTTGGACGCGTAGCCAAATTCGTGCGTAATTTTATGAAAGAGCAAGCCGGGGAAACTGCAATTTTAGATGCATTTAAGGCATATCATGCC
The DNA here is from genome assembly GCF_004331035.1 of Acinetobacter sp. ANC 4910. Lineage (GTDB taxonomy): Bacteria > Pseudomonadota > Gammaproteobacteria > Pseudomonadales > Moraxellaceae > Acinetobacter. The sequence goes on along the minus strand of NZ_SJNT01000017.1, from coordinate 40,651 downwards.
GCTGTGCTCGATCAATCATTCCCAGCAAAAGAACATACTTTTCAAGTCGAGCTGTAATATGAAAACTGAAACGACGATACAAGGCTTGGCAGCATCACTGCAACCTGCTCGTACTGCGCGAAAAATTATCGGCTTTGTTCCGACCATGGGGAATTTACATCAAGGACATTTGAACCTTGTACGTGAAGCACGCAAACTTTGTGATGTTGTTGTAGTCAGTATCTTTGTGAATCCGATTCAATTTGGACCGAATGAAGATTTTGATAATTACCCGCGTACTTTAGATCAAGATAGTCAGCTATTGGCAGATGTTGGTTGCGATATTATTTTTGCACCATCAGTCGAGCAAATGTATGGCAAACAGCCGCGTTTAACCAATATCAGTGTTTCTGAAATTACCAATGATTTATGCGGTCAACAGCGCCCAGGGCATTTTGATGGCGTGGCAGTCGTTGTGACTAAGCTGTTTAATATCGTACAGCCGAATTATGCTTTTTTTGGTCAGAAAGACTTTCAACAGTTGGCGGTGATTCGTCAATTGGTGCGTGATTTAAATATTCCATTGGAAGTAATTGGTGTACCAATTGCACGTGCAGAAGATGGTTTGGCTTTAAGTTCGCGTAATGGTTATTTAACTGAAGAGCAGCGTAAAATTGCGCCAAGCATTTTTCAAAATTTGAAACATGCAGCAGCAGAATTGCAGCAAGGTACTGATTTAACAGAAGTGTTAGCGAATATTAAAACTTCGTTGACAGAAGCAGGTCTAGTTGTGGACTATGTAGAAGCGCGTACACCACAATTACAAGGTATTGATCAATTTAATCAGGATCTTGTTTTGTTTGTTGCGGCAAAATTGGGCACAACCCGACTCATCGATAATTTGCAGGTTAAGCATACTGCATCATAAAAGCCAAGGAATAGCTTTGCCATGAAGCGCATTTTGATTGTGACAGGACAATCTGGTTCAGGTAAGTCATCTGCATTGCAGGTACTGGAAGATTTAGGTTATTACTGCATTGATAATTTGCCTTTGGCATTGCTGCCAGAGATTGTATCGAAACTGGATCGTGAAAATAATCTTGAACAATTGGCCTTAGGGGTGGATGTTCGGAGTACTCGTGCAGATTTGCAGGAGTTTGATCATGTTTTTGAACAATTATTAAGACATGGGGCGGTCGATATTATTTATTTGACCACGCGGGATCAGGAGTTGATCGCACGATTTAGTGCTTCACGTCGCCCGCATCCCTTGTCGAATCGTTTTAAAAGTTTGAATGAGTGTATTCAGGAAGAAAAAACATTATTACTTCCGATACAATTACGCTCTACAGTACATATTGATACAACTGATAAAAGTGTGCATGATTTGAAGCATACTTTATTGTCTAAACTTGGACAGTCCGATAACTTAATTGTAATTTTGCAGTCATTTGGCTATAAACATGGCATTCCTTTAGATGCTGACTATGTCTTTGATGTGCGTCATTTACCGAATCCGCATTGGGATTTGGAGTTGCGGAAATATTCTGGTTTAGATGTGCCAGTACAAAAATTTTTGGAACAAAGCCCGCAGTCCAATGAAATGTTTAAAGACATTTATCATTTTTTGGACAAGTGGTTACCTGCATTTGCCGAGGGACATCGTCACTATATGACGGTCTCTATTGGCTGTACAGGTGGACAGCATCGTTCTGTTTATATTGTGGATAGACTCAAAAAAGCGCTTGAAGCGAATTGGTCTATTCAGGTCCTACATCGAGAAATGAAGCATTGGTCATGATTGACACAACTGTTGACGTAATTAATAAACTAGGGTTACATGCGCGTGCATCTGGCAAACTCATTGAAGTAACCACCAAATTCAAATCATCTATTCAGATTGGAAAAGGTGATAAATTAGTCGATGCGAAAAACATTATGTCTTTACTGATGCTTGGCGCAGGTAAAGGCACCACTTTACGTTTAGTGATTGAAGGCGCAGATGAGGACAAAGCCCTATCTGAAGTTCAAGCACTATTTGCAGCAAAATTTTACGAGGCAGATTAATCGTGGCACGTCGACCGAACCGTTTTACTGACGAAGACTTTGAATCTTTAGAGGGACGTGCAAGTAAAACTGAACAGAAAAAAGCCGTACAACGTATGGCGTCTTTGGGTTCTCAACTTGCAGAGTTGAACACTAAACAAATTCAAAATTTACCTGTTGAAGAGCGTTTGATTGAAGCACTTTTGGATGTGAAACTGATTACATCAAATGAAGCTCGTCGTCGCCAATTTTTACGCATTGGTAAGTTGTTGCGTAATGAAGATGAAACAGTGATTTTGTCTTATTTGACGCCACAACAAGGCGCGAAAAAAACCGCTCAATTGCAGCGTTGGGTCGATCGTATGATCAAAGATGGTGATGTGGTCATTAATGAGTTTTCAAAAACGTATAATGCCGCAGAACGTCATACCATTCGTCAGCACGTATTACGTATCCACCGTGATATGAAACAGCAGCTTGATGAAGAGCAACTTAAAGCTTCGCGTTTGAAGTTGTTTAACTACGTTCAGCAAGTGGCTTTAATTTCAGATAATTAAGTTATTTAGATATAAAAAAGCGACCGTTAAGGTCGCTTTTTTATGTGAAGACATTTGTCTCTGTGGTTTGCTGGGTGCTTAACTAAACTCGCCCGTTGCACGCTCTTTGGCCCAGTCGCGTAGGACAAATTTTTGTAACTTGCCTGTCGAAGTTTTTGGAATTTCTGTAATCACCACATCTTTCGGTACTTTAAAACGTGCTAGATGTTGTTTGCAGAACTCAATGATTTCCTCTGGTGTGGTTTCCTTACCGGCTTTGAGCTCGATAAAGGCACATGGCACTTCTTGCCAGCGCGAATCTGGTTTAGCCACCACCGCAGCCGTTAAAATAGCGGGATGTCGATATAAGACTTCTTCTACTTCTATTGAGGAAATATTTTCTCCACCTGAAATAATCACATCTTTGGAGCGATCAGTAATTTTGGCATAACCATCAGGTTGGCAAACGGCCAAATCACCCGTATGGAACCACCCCCCCTTAAAGGCTTCTGTGGTTGCTTCAGGATTTTTCAGATAACCTTTCATGACAATGTTGCCACGGAACATAATTTCGCCCATGGTTGTTCCATCTTTGGGAACGGGTTCCAAGGTTTCTGGGTCAAGAACTTTCATGCCATCTTGCAGTGGGTAGGGAACGCCTTGACGCGAATGCAGTTGAGCTTGTTCTTGAATAGACAAGTCCGACCAACCTGCTTGAGATGCACAAAGGGCAGAAGGCCCATAAGTTTCCGTGAGACCATAGACGTGTGTGACATTAATGCCAATATTGCACATACCTTCAATAATGGCAGCAGGTGGAGCTGCACCTGCAACCATGACTTCGACGCGATGTTCAAATTTAATTTGTTTCTGTTCTGGAGTGTTAATTAACATCGATAGCACAATGGGTGCGCCACAGAAATAATCCACTTTATGCACTGCAATTAAGCTAAAGATCAATTCAGGGTCAACTTTACGTAAGCAAATGTTAGTGCCGCCATTGGCAGCCATGGTCCAGGCAAAACACCAACCATTGCAATGGAACAGCGGTAGGGTCCATAGGTAGGTTGCGCGTGGTGTCATACCACAAGCAATGATATTACTGGCTGCATTAATGTATGCCCCACGATGGTGATAAACCACGCCTTTAGGATTGCCCGTCGTACCCGAAGTATAATTTAGGCTAATGGCATCCCATTCATCACTGGGTAAATGCCATTCAAACTCGGCATCGCCTTCTACTAGCCAGTCTTCATATTCAATTTGCCCAATGGGGGTAGAAAAGCATTGTTCGTATTCTTCATCATCGACATCAATCACATAAATTGAATGGGAAACCAAGCTTAAAGCTTCTTTAGCAAGTGGTGCGAATTCAGGGTCAACTAAAAGTACTTTTGTTTCAGCATGCTCTAGCATAAATGCAATGGTTTTGGCATCTAAGCGTGTATTCAGGGTATTTAATACCGCACCAGTCATTGGCACTGCGAAGTGGGCTTCAAGCATGGCTGGAATATTGGGTAACAGCACTGAAACTGTATCGTTTTTACCAATGCCTAATTTTTGCAATTGATGTGCAAACTGACGACAACGATTATAGGTTTCTCGCCAACTGATATGTCGCTTGCCATGAATAATTGCATCTTGATGCGGGTAAATATAAGCGGCGCGTTCCAAATAACGCAGTGGGGATAGTGCAACAAAATTTGCAGGGGTGCGTGGTAGTTCATCGTAGGCAGCAACCATGTAACAACTCCATGTATATTTATTATCATTGATGCTTTAAAGATAAGCATTTCAAGTTGGACTTGCATTTATGCTTTAGTCGAGGGGTTGCTTTTTATAAGGCAATGAATTTTATGTAAAAATAATTAAAAATTGCTATTGAATGAATACAAATTCATAAATGTGATTAAATTCAAATATATATGAAAAAGTAGAATGTATGTTTATTTTTTAATCTCATTTGTCAATGCAGAAAACTCTAGCGGATAAAAATATATGCATGACATCAAGATTAAAAATCATTCTAAAAGGTTCAAATGCATAAAAAAGGATAATTTTTTGATTGGGATAAGATTTATCGAGTTAAAAGGTTTTATCCAACCCTGAACCCGTGTAAAATTCTTAGCAGTTTTTATCCACCGTTTTTATCTTTTGAGGTTTTACCTCGATCATAATCTCGCGGTGACATGCTCCATGGTACGGGGCATCACTCCTTAAGGATTTTTTTATGCCAATTATCACTTTGCCAAATGGCGATCAAAAACAATTTGATCAAGCCGTATCTGTGATGGACGTTGCACTGAGCATCGGTCCGGGTCTTGCTAAAAATACAGTTGCAGGAAAAGTCGATGGTCGCTTAGTCGATGCATCTGACCTAATTACCACGGATGCAAGCCTTCAAATTATTACGCCTAAAGACGAAGAAGGTGTCGAAATTATTCGTCACTCTTGCGCTCACTTGGTGGGACATGCGGTTAAGCAATTGTTCCCTGAAGCGAAAATGGTGATTGGTCCAGTCATTGAAGATGGCTTCTATTACGATATTTTCAGTGCAAAGCCATTTACGCCAGAAGACATGGCAGCCATCGAAGAGCGAATGAAAAAGCTCATTGATCAAGATTATGATGTCATTAAAAAAATGACCCCACGTGAAGAAGTGATTGCAGAATTCACAGCGCGTGGTGAAGATTATAAATTACGCTTGATTGCAGACATGCCAAATGAAACTCAAATGGGCTTGTACTACCATCAAGACTATTTGGACATGTGTCGCGGTCCACACGTACCAAATACTAAATTTTTAAAAGCATTCAAGCTGACTAAAATGTCAGGCGCTTACTGGCGTGGGGATGCGAAGAATGAACAGTTACAACGTATTTATGGTACAGCATGGGCAGATAAGAAGCAGCTTGCGGCTTATATCAAGCGTATTGAAGAAGCTGAAAAGCGTGACCATCGTAAAATTGGTAAAGCTTTAGACCTGTTCCATATGCAAGAAGAAGCACCGGGTATGGTGTTCTGGCATCCAAACGGTTGGACCATTTATCAAGTACTTGAACAATACATGCGTAAAGTTCAGCAAGACAATGGTTACCTCGAAATTCGTACCCCACAAGTGGTTGATTTCACGCTTTGGGAAAAATCAGGCCATGCTGCAAACTATGCAGATGGTATGTTCACGACGCATTCAGAAAGCCGTAACTATGCAATTAAACCGATGAACTGTCCTTGTCACGTACAAGTGTTCAACCAAGGTTTAAAATCATACCGTGATTTGCCAATTCGTTTGGCTGAGTTCGGTTCGTGTCACCGTAACGAACCATCAGGTTCATTGCACGGCATTATGCGTGTTCGTGGCTTTACTCAAGATGATGCACACATTTTCTGTACCAAAGAGCAAATTGGTCAAGAAGTAGCTGACTTCATTAAACTGACTTTAGATGTATATAAAGACTTCGGTTTCGAAGAAGTACAAATGAAGTTGTCTACACGTCCAGAAAAACGTGTGGGTGATGATGCACTTTGGGATATGGCAGAAAAATCTTTAGCAGATGCTTTAGATGCTGCTGGTTTGGAGTGGGAACTTCAACCGGGTGAAGGGGCATTCTACGGTCCGAAAATTGAATTCTCGTTGAAAGACTGCTTAGGTCGAGTATGGCAATGTGGTACAATCCAATGTGACTTCAATTTGCCAGAACGTTTAGATGCGTCATATGTCACTGAAGATAATGATCGTGATCAACCTGTAATGTTGCATCGTGCAATTCTTGGTAGTTTTGAACGTTTTATTGGTATACTTATTGAACACTATGCGGGCTTTATGCCACCTTGGTTAACACCAATCCAAGCATGTGTGATGAACATTACCGATTCGCAAGCAGAAGCTTGTGAGTCTGTCGTTGCGAAACTTAAAGAAAACGGTCTCCGTGCGATTTCAGACTTGAGAAATGAGAAAATCGGCTTTAAGATTCGTGAACGTACATTAGAGCGTATTCCTTACTTATTGGTTCTTGGAGACCGTGAAGTAGAGGAAGGTACTGTAAACGTCCGTACCCGCTCTGGAAAAAATTTGGGTACTATGTCAATCGATGCTTTCGTTGACTTAGTAAAAGCAGCCGTTGCCGAACGCGGCCGGTACATTGTGGAGTAACAGCGATTAAACAGCCTGACCGTAATCAACAGGGCGGTAACAAATCAAACCGTCCTGCTTTGAATGATGAAATTCGTGCGAAAGAAGTTCGTCTTGTAGACGAAAATGGTGAGCAAAAAGGTATTGTAAGCTTGGCAGATGCATTACGCGCTGCTGAAAGTGTTGAGCTTGATCTAGTTGAGATCGTAGCAAACGCAGAGCCACCTGTTTGTAAAATCATGGACTTCAACAAGCATTTGTTTGATCTGAAGCAAAAGCAGAAAGAAGCGAAGAAAAAACAGCATCAAGTACAGGTGAAAGAAATCAAACTCCGCCCTGGTACTGATGTTGGTGATTACAACGTAAAATTACGTGCAATTATCAAGTTCCTTGAAGAAGGCAATAAGGTAAAAATCACATTACGCTTCCGTGGTCGTGAAATGGCTCACCAACAGTTAGGTTTGGCTCAATTACAGAAAATTGAAGCAGATGTGGCTGAATTTGGTATTGTAGAGCAAGCACCAAAGATGGAAGGTCGTCAAATGGGTATGTTACTTGGTCCTAAAAAGAAAAAGTAATGATCCATTGATCTTAAAAAAGCACTGCCTATGCAGTGCTTTTTTATTGCTTGAAGATAAATTTGTTTGTAGTCGATATTTTAGGGGGAGTGTATAAGGTGATTTGAAATGTATATGTTTAGAGAATTTATATTCGAATAAGTGCTAAAGCGTTTATAAAATTACATCAAAATAATCATGTTTAATTATGCTATCGTGTATCCCAAAGAAGTGAATAAACAAAGGACATAAGAATGATCGATTTGTATTATTGGGGTACACCCAACGGTCATAAAATTACGATTGCTTTAGAAGAAATGGGTTTGGAATATCAAATTTTTCCAGTCAATATTTTAGAAAATGATCAATTTCAACCTGATTTTTTACGTATCTCTCCAAACAATAAAATTCCTGCCATCGTCGATCAAAATGGACCGAAGGGTGAATCTATATCGGTATTTGAATCTGGGGCAATTTTGCAATACTTGGGTCGTAAAACTGGATTGTATTATCCAACGGATGAACAAGAACGCGTTGAAGTAGAGCAGTGGTTAATGTGGCAAATGGGTGGTTTAGGGCCAATGTTAGGGCAAAATCATCATTTTAGTCGTTTTGCACCCGAACGAATTCCGTATGCGACCGAGCGTTATGTGAATGAAACCAAGCGTTTATATGGTGTGCTCAATAAACAACTAATTGGTCAGAAATATGTTGCTGGGGAATATTCAATTGCCGATATGGCGATTTTACCGTGGATTCTACGTTATGAGTGGCAGCAGATTCAGTTAGAAGATTATCCTTATGTGGAAGAATATGTTGAGCGTTTGACAGCACGTCCAGCTGTGCAAAAGGCTTTGGCAATTAAAGTTTAAAGTCTCTGGTCGTGAGATAAAGGCGATCTACCGCCATAAAAACGATATTTCTGACTGGCTTACTTATATTTTTTCGATTTACATTGCTCTTCTAGGACCTCTTTTGAGCGATAGGGTAAACCCTTATGTAGATTGATGAGCCAGTTATGAAATAGTTCACGAGGATGTGTGGTTTCGACGAGATAGCCATTCATTAAGTTCTTCATTTGTTGCGTATTGAAATTTATATTCCCGAAACTATATGTAAACGTATTCTGAATCTTTCGTAATTCTTCAAGTTGTTGATATTTATTGTCTTAAATGGGGTTTAATACGTGACATAAATGAATTTTTGATGAAAATGATCCTATCAGGCTGAAATCTATCCAAAAGTATTTTTACAGCTTTTGAAGCTCTTGAGAGGGAATAAAGAACAGGCGGCTACCGATTTTTAAGTACAGTTGCAGCAATTAAGGTTGCCCCTATGATCTGTTTTTTAGGATAAAAAGATTGAATTTTGAAAACGTTTCCAGATGCTTCTGGGTATTTTAATTTCATTTTTTGCTGACTGCCTTATTCATCTGCGCGCTATTTATCGACTTTGTAATTGTGCTGTTGATGGGAGATATCCTTTCTTAGGCAGAGAGCATCAGTATGTTAATATCTACGACTTACCCAGCATTTTTTGTGATTTTCAAACTTGGAAATCAGTAGGTTGTGATGAAAGCATTTTTTTTAAATTTAACTCGAATTATTGAAGCAAATCCTAGAATTTATATCAGTATCATTGTGGGAATTGTAGGATGTTGTATGTTATTCGTCGCAGAAGCAGTACATGTTCAAAAAATTGTTGAGTTGCTCAATACTAAGGACCAAGCAGTATTGCGAGCTGCTATTGAGCCGATTGCAGATAAATACACTGTGGCGCGTAGTTTATTATTGGTGTTCTCGTTTATTTGGTCGGGTTATGAATATTTTTGGACAAAGAAGAAGCTAGGTTTGTCTTCATAACCTCATGTGGAGTTTAGGGCTTTTATTCCTTTCAGCTTTTGGTGCAGCAACTTTACTGCCTTTGCAATCTGAAGCGGTGTTGTTGGGGTTTCTGGTAAATGGCAATTATTCAGCAGGATTACTCATTGCTGTAGCCAGTATTGGCAATATTTTAGGCTCATGCGTCAATTGGTATTTAGGCTTTAAGATTGAGCACTATAAGCATAAAAAATGGTTTCCTGTTTCGGAACAGAAAATGCGGCAAGCACAACGAATTTATCAAAAATATGGTTTTTGGTCATTATTGTGGAGTTGGGTACCTATTATTGGAGATCCCATTACCTTGATTGCAGGTTTGCTCAAAGAAAATTTTCTGCGTTTTTTGTTGATGGTGTGCCTAGCGAAAACTGGACGTTATCTCGTGCTTTATCTTGTTTTTCTGGGATGGTTCTAATTCGAAAGGTTATGTAGTGAAGGATAGGGAGGAAAAATTCCTCCCTATAATATTCTTATGAGCATTGGTTGAGTTTGAATTGAATTTCATCTTTAAAGCTAGATTTTTTATAAAGCCATAAGGTGCTTGCGGTACGCTTTACTGTAATTTGGCTCTTGGAAATGGCTTGTACAATATTTTGGTCGAGTGCATAAATGCCAGAGCCTTGATTTATTTTTACTTTTTTGACCGCGCCGTGTTTGTCCACTTTAAAGTTAAACTTGATCTTACGATCATGTTGATTTAAATCATCACGATTGAGTTCAAGTTGGGGTTGGGTCTTATAAGAAAATTTAACTTTTTGTTGCTGTTGCTGTGCCATCCAGTTCTTAGAATTAAAGCTATAATTACACTCAGATGGGTCTTGTTCCAGATTTAAACTAAAGGTTTGATAGCCAATAATAGGAAGCGTAGTATCTTCGACTTTATAAGGCTGAACATGAGCTTGACGTACAGCTTGAAGTAAAACTTCATCTAAGTTTTTTAAGCCTGTACTTTCTTGAACACTGGCTTGAGTGATTTTTCCTGTTTCATCAGCATAAATACGCAAGATTGCCGCACGATTCTGTCCTTTTAAATCGTCATGGTTATATTGCGGCTGAGGGAAGGTCGTCCATTGAATACGTGTGGTTAAATGGGCGGGCAGTGCAGTGCTTTTTTGTACCGCCAATTGTGAGGTGCTGGCTTTTTCCGCACTGTGGCTATGTACAAAAGGAAAACTAAGAATTAAGGAAAAACAAATCAGTTGTTTCATAAGATCAGAGATGACATTCGTTCAAGAATGCTCATGCATAATGGTGGCTAAATTGTCGCCCAGTATTTCCTGAATTGAAAATACTGGCAAGTCTAAATTCATGTTTTATTGGTCTTTTCCTTGAGTAATATCGACCCCAAATAAATCGGAAGTTTTTAACCAACTCAGTCCGACTACAAGCATGGTCATACAGCCACCAAAGACCGTTGCCATAATGGTGCCCATATATTTGGCTGCAAGCCCAGATTCAAAAGCACCTAATTCATTACTACTAGATACAAACATACCGTTTACTGCGGCAACACGCCCACGCATATTTTCAGGGGGATAAATTTGTAAGATGGTTTGGCGCACCACCACCGAAATACTGTCACATGCACCTGTCATAGCCAATGCTAATAATGACAGCCAGACATGACTGGAAAAAGCAAAGACCAAGGTGAAAAACCCAAATCCAGCCACAGCGAGTAACATGTTGCGCCAAGCATTGCGTGTAGGTGGAAATCTGGTGAGGGCAATCATGGTGATGAGTGCACCGATAGAGGGTGCAGCACGTAAGTAGCCTAAACCTTCAGGACCTGTTTTTAAGATGTCTTCGGCAAAAATGGGAAGGAGGGCAATGACACCACCAAATAAAACAGAAACCAAATCGAGTGAAATCGCCCATAAAACAATTTTGGTGTCGCAAATAAAACGAAATCCATCGCCTAAGCTTGCCCATAAGTTTTCAGTTTCAATACTTGGGAAGCTGCGTTTCTGTAATAAGTTAATCAGAATAAAGCAGATGCTTAGCAATACGGCAACACTGAGTAAACTGGTTTCTCGTCCCAGAAATGCCAGCATAAACCCACCCAACATTGGACCTAAGATAACGCCACTTTGCCAGCCAATCGTGGTCCATGTGGCCCCATTGGCATATAGCTCACGTGGAATTAAAAATGGTTTTAACGAGGTGGCTGAAGGATTGTAAAATCCACGAATCGTACCTAAAGCAAAAATCACGGCATAAATGCCCCAGGATAAGCCTGTTACGCCAAGATGCCCTAATCCAAATGCATGAAATAAACCCCATAACAGCAGTGGAAGTGGTACTGCAAAGCATAGGCAAATTTTCATAATGCTTTGTTTATTAAAGCGATCGGCAAAATAACCGCCCCAAAGTGAAAGGGCAATAAATGGAATCGCTTCGGCAAGCCCAATTAAACCGAGTGTGAGCGGATCTTTAGTAATCTTATACAGCGAATATGCCACAATAATTTCTTGAATAAGAATCGCAAGAGTAAGACAAAATTGATTGAGTGTAACTATAGAAAAGTCTCGGTATCGGAGTGCGGCAAAAGCATCCTGCGTAGCGTTCATGGTGATACAGTATTGAAAGGATGAGGCATTATACGGCTTGGGTTAAGTCTAGGTTATAAAATCATCGCTTAAAGCTTATCAGGAAATAGACTAAGCTTCCTTTTTTTACTCATTATTTGCTTTTGTTTTAGACAAAGTTCGATTAGAATACTGGCTCCCTTACCTGCAGGTCGTCTTGCAATGGTGCAAACGTTCCGAACAGGTGTTCAAAAGAGGTTGTTATGCCTAAGATGAAAACTCGCCGTGGTGCAGCTAAACGCTTTAAAGCGACTGCTAACGGTTTCAAGCGTAAACAAGCGTTCAAACGCCACATTTTGACCAAAAAATCTGCTAAGCGTATTCGTCAATTGCGCGGCTGTGTAATGGTTCACGTGAGTGACGTTGCTTCAGTTCGTCGTATGTGCCCATACATCTAAGGAGATTATAAATGGCTCGTGTAAAACGTGGTGTACAGGCTCATCGCCGTCATAAAAAAATTCTTGCTCGTGCTAAAGGTTACTACGGCGCTCGTTCACGCGTATATCGCGTAGCGTTCCAAGCAGTAATCAAAGCGGGTCAATACGCTTACCGTGACCGTCGTCAGAAGAAACGTCAATTCCGTGCTCTATGGATTGCGCGTATCAATGCTGGTGCTCGTCTAAATGGTTTGTCATACAGCCGTATGATCGATGGCTTGAAAAAAGCTCAAGTGATCATCGACCGTCGCGTACTTGCTGACATCGCTATGCATGACGCAGTTGCATTTGCTGCTTTAGCTGAAAAAGCTAAAGGCGCATTAGCTGCTTAATCATCTCTCGATGATTTAAAAAAGACCGCTTTATGCGGTCTTTTTTATTGCATAATTTTTATGGAAAGGGCTGGTGTTACATAATTTATCTTTAAATGAACAGGACTTAGTTGCCTAATAAAAACAAGTCATTATAAAAAAGGAATAGGATGATGCTTGCAGAAATTGTGGGTGTGAATCAGGCGCGGATCACTGTAAAGCTAGAAATGATTCCAAGAATTGGCGAATCGGTTAAAATTATGTATGGGCCAGACGCACAATTAGAAGGGGAAGTTGTTGCTGTGCAGCATTATATCAATCAGCATGCCGATGAGCATCAAGTGCACATTGAAATACGGCCCTTTAATTTGTTGATAACCTCCTGATCTAATTTGTTTTACTGTACTTTAATAAATTTTTAGAAAAGCAGATTTTTGATTCAATTGATTGATTTAATTATTTATTATGAATTTAAAAAAGGCCACATGATGTGGCCTTTGATGTTTTTATAAACCAAAATAATAAGCCACAACACAAATAATGACGGTAATCAGGATGAGCTTGAATACGGCAGAAGAACCAATTTTATGAGGGTGATGTGTAGTGGATGGAGTAGAAGCTGCGGTTGTAACAGGGGCCCCTTCTAAGGGATTATTGATGGCAATCGAAGTTAGTTGCGCTGTTTGATAGTGGTTGGCAACTTTCACAATAAATTTGGCTTGAAGATCTTCGAGTTTTTGCGAAAAATGGCGTAGGTTGAGTTGTTCATCAGCGCTGAGTAGGGAGCCATCTTCATGTTGAGGATGTTGTAATTTATTCTGGATATAATGATTTAAGGCTTCGAGTCTGTAGAGGGATTTATGTGCAAAATCAGCAGGATAATCCGTCGGTATTAAAGCAAGCTTTTGTGGATCTAATTCGTTTCCACTATTTGTTTTTGCAACATAGCCAAAGTAAGGTAAGTTTGCCTGTGTAGGCTCGACAAAACCTTGTATTAAGAGGTTATTGAATAATTCGGTTTGTGTGTAGCTTTGAATATCATCCCAATTTGGTGGTTGTAAATCTGCATCAATGCGTTTGGCAAGTTTGGAGTTGAGTTCAAAACGCCAGAAGGTTTCGTGACGTAAGGGATTTTGCTGTGCAGCTGGGACTTCAAAATCATTATCTGCGTTATACCATTCCGCCAATTCTTTACCAAAAATCCAAGCGATTTTTTTATTGGCTTCGTGGCTGACAATAAAATGTGCGAAAGGCAGAAGTTCGACGTTGGCATTTGGATTCTGTTCGTCATTTAACAGACTTGAACTGTGTAAACTTAGGCGTTTTGTGCCCTGTTTTTTGAGTCCTTCCAGCCAAATTTGAAAGTGTTGTGCCAATAAATGCTGCGAGATAAGATCTCGAAATACAAAGAGATGTTGATCAAAAATAGGATGTTGTTGCCAACGATTAAAACTCAGCTCTTTGTTGAGGAATTCATTGCCATAGGTGACGAGCGTGAGCTGTTGTTTCCAAATTTGATCGAGGGCCATAGATATTGATCTCTTTGCAAGTGGGTTTATCTTATACTTTTTCTAATTTCGGATGTTAATCAAATTTTCCTTAATTGGAAACTCATCAATCTTGTTAAAAACTGATAGAATATCGGGTTTTATCTTATTATTAAATTGTTGCTTTGAGAGTTACTATGTCACTGGAAGCCCTGACCACCGAAGCGCTTGCTGCCATTGCAGCAGCTCAAGACCTTGCAGCACTCGATTTGGTTCGTGTGCAATTTACAGGGAAAAAGAGCCAGCTTGCAGAACAATCCAAAGCCTTGGGTAAAATGGACCCTGAGGAGCGTAAAGTTCAGGGTGCTGCAATTCATGCTGTGCGTGAAGCAATTAATGCAGCATTGACTGAACGTCAAGCGCAATTACAAAAAGCAGCGTTAGAACAACAACTCGCAAGTGAAACGATTGATATTACTTTGCCAGGGCGTGGTCAAACGATTGGAAGTATTCATCCAGTTACACAAGTGCAGGAACGTATCTGTCAATTCTTTACCAAAGCAGGTTTTACGGTAGCGACAGGTCCAGAAGTTGAAGATGACTATCATAACTTTGAAGCACTCAACATTCCGGGACACCACCCAGCGCGTGCAATGCATGACACATTCTATTTTGATGCCAATCATTTGTTGCGTACACATACCTCAGGCGTGCAAATCCGGACTATGGAAACCTCACAACCACCAATTCGTATTGTGTGCCCTGGTCGTGTATACCGCTGTGACTCAGATCAAACGCATTCGCCGATGTTCCACCAAATTGAAGGTTTGTACGTTGCTGAAAATACCAGCTTTGCTGAACTGAAAGGTCTGTTGGTTAACTTGTTGAACGAATTTTTCGAGAAAGATTTGAAAGTTCGTTTCCGTCCATCTTATTTCCCATTCACAGAGCCAAGTGCAGAAGTGGATATTATGGATGAGCGTGGCAAATGGTTAGAGGTTTTGGGTTGCGGTATGGTGCACCCAAATGTCTTGCAAGCAGCGGGTATTGATCCTGAAAAATATAAAGGCTTTGCATTTGGTTTAGGGGTAGAGCGTTTTGCAATGTTGCGCTATGGCATTAATGACTTGCGTATGTTTTATCAAAACGATGTGCGTTTTTTACGCCAATTTGCTTAATAGTTTAAACAGTTATTTGAGATTTATTGAAATCCCCCTAAGTCCCCCTTTATAAAGGGGGACTAGTCTACCTAAAACGGTAGTGTGTTTTCCCTCTTTTAAAAGAGGGTTAGGGGAGATTAAGGACATTGAATTTATGAAAATTAGCGAAAATTGGTTACGCACATGGGTGAATCCAGCCATTGATAGCGAAACTTTATCTGACCAACTGACCATGCTCGGTTTGGAAGTCGATGATTTATCTCCTGCGGCAAAACCATTTACAGGTGTTGTAGTTGGTGAAGTGCTTACCGTAGAACAACATCCTGATGCAGACCGTTTACGTGTCACTACCGTAAATATTGGTTCAGGTGAACCTTTGCAAATTGTATGTGGTGCACCGAATGTTCGTGTGGGCATGAAAGCTCCTGTAGCGACGATTGGTGCAGTGCTACCAGGTGATTTTAAAATTAAAAAAGGCAAGTTGCGTGGTATTGAATCACAAGGCATGTTGTGTGGTGCTTCGGAAATTGATTTAGAAGACAAAATTGATGGTCTTTTAGAACTCCCAGCAGATGCGCCTGTGGGCGTGAATATCCGTGAATATCTAGATTTAGATGATCATGTGATTGACATCAGCATTACGCCAAACCGCGGTGACTGCTTCAGTATTCGTGGTATTGCACGTGAAATTGCGGTGATTAACCAAATGACTGCGGTTGCGCCAGAGATTAAAGAAGTAGCTGCGACAATTGCAGATGAGAAAAAAGTTGTTGTCACGACTGAAGGTTGCCCGCGTTATTTAGGTCGCGTAATCAAAAACGTAAATACTAAAGCACCAACACCAGAATGGATGGAGCGTGCACTTGCGCGTTCAGGTATGCGTCAACACAGTATTTTGGTTGATATTACCAACTATGTATTAATGGAGTTGGGTCAACCATTACATGCTTTTGATGGTGGAAAGGTTCAGGGTGCAGTACATGTGCGTCAAGCAACGGCAGCTGAAAAACTGGTGTTGTTAAATGAACAAGCTGTGGAACTGAATGAAAAAGTGATGGTGATTGCGGATGATGAAAAAGCATTGGCGATTGCGGGTATCATGGGTGGTTTATCATCTTCAGTCACCGATGAAACGACTGAAATTTTCTTAGAATCTGCATTCTTCGCACCTTTACATATTGCGGGGCGTGCGCGTAGTTTTGGTTTACATACCGATGCGTCGCAGCGTTATGAACGTGGTGTAGACTTTGAATTACCAATGATTGCAATGCATCGTGCATCACAATTGATTGCTGAGCTTGCTGGTGGTGAATTTGGTCCGATTACGGTTGCAGAACAAGCTGAAGTTTTGCCTAAACGCGAAGCGATTGAGCTTAAACAGACACAAGTCGATCAATTACTGGGTTATCGTGTAGAAGGCGAATTTATTGTTGATGCCCTAACACGTTTAGGTTGTGCTGTGACGGTTAAAGCGGAAGGTCAGTGGTCTGTTGTTCCACCATCACACCGTTATGATATGGCGATCTACCAAGATCTGATTGAAGAAGTCGCACGTATCCATGGTTATGACAACATTCAAATCAGCTTGCCAAAAATTGAAGCACAATTGGCTCAATATCAAGACCAATTTGAAATGGCTCAGCTTCGTCAAACCCTCGTGACTTTGGGTTATCAAGAAGCGATTAGTTTCAGCTTTGCGGATTTGAAACTAGAAAAACAGCTCAATCCAGCAGTTAATCCGTTGGCATTGGCCAATCCAATTTCAAGTGATTTAGCGGTCATGCGTTCGACTTTGCTTTCAAGCTTAATTCCTTGCGTGCAATATAATATTAACCGCCAACAAAGTCGTGTGCGCTTCTTTGAGTTGGGCTTACGTTTTGATTATCAAGATGCAAATAACATCCATGATTTAAAACAGATTCCTACATTAGCCATGATTGCTGTAGGTGCGAAGCAAGCAGAATCTTGGCATGCCAAACCACAAGCAATGGACTTCTTTGATTTTAAAGGTGAAGTGGAAGAGTTGTTGGCGGCAGGGCGTATCAAAGTGGAATATGCTCGTTCAGAGCGAGTATGGTTGCATCCTGGTCAGTCAGCAGAGATTATGGTAGGTGGTCAATCAATCGGTTATTTAGGTCGTTTGCACCCAACGCTGGAGGCAGAGTTGGATTTAGGTACGACTTGGGTGGCTGAACTTGATCAAAAGGCAGTTTTGCAAACTTATGTATCTAATTTTACAGAATTATCACGTTTTCCATCAGTAAGACGTGATATTGCGCTTTTAATTAGTGATAAGATTAATATTGGTGAAATTCAGCAACTTATCACTAAAACTGGTGGGGAGCTGTTAAACTCGAATTGGCTCTTCGATGTGTACACAGGACAAGGGGTTGAAGCAGGTAAACGCTCATTGGCATTTGCACTGTTATGGCAACATCCTTCACGTACATTAGAAGATGCTGAAATCAAATCGGGTATGGATACAATTATTGAAGTGTTGCAAAACACTTATCAGGCGACATTGAGGGCTTCATGACAGCATTAACTAAAGCAGAAATGGCTGATCATTTAAGTGAGCTCACGAGTTTAAACCGTCGTGAAGCAAAACAAATGGTCGAATTGTTCTTTGATGAAATAAGCCAAGCGCTTATTTCTGGAGAACAGGTTAAACTTTCGGGTTTCGGAAACTTCGAGTTGCGTGATAAGCGTCAACGACCAGGTAGAAATCCTAAAACGGGTGAAGAGATTCCGATTTCTGCCCGCCGTGTAGTTACATTCCGCGCAGGTCAGAAATTTAGACAGCGTGTTGGGAAAGAGCAGATCGATTGATCTGCTTTTTTATTATTTTGGGATTGATGTAATTTCTTAAAATTATTGATATTTCGAGATAAATAGTAAATTTCAGGCAAAAAAAAGAGAGAACGTAAGTTCTCTCTTTTTTTTGCTACGTAATCGTAAAGATTAGTGAGCAGCAGAAGCAGCAGCGTCAGCAGCAGAAGCAGCAACGTCAGCAGCAGAAGCAGCAACGTTAGCAGCAGAAGCAGCTTCAACAGCAGCAGCGTCTACAGCAGCAGAAGCTTCAGA
This sequence comes from Acinetobacter sp. ANC 4910, assembly GCF_004331035.1. GTDB lineage: Bacteria > Pseudomonadota > Gammaproteobacteria > Pseudomonadales > Moraxellaceae > Acinetobacter. The sequence continues at coordinate 22,457 of NZ_SJNT01000017.1, read as the reverse complement.
AGCAGCAGCAGTAGCTTCAGACGCAGCAGAAGCAGCAGCTTCAGCAGCAGGAGCTTCTTCTTTTTTAGCACAGCCAACGAAAGCTAAAGTAGTAGCAACTGCAGCAGCAATAGCGATTTTTTTGAATAACATGGCATCACTCTCTAAAATATGAGATTAAAAAAAACCTAGGTCAGCTGTTATGTGCTTTTATTCTTCCTAAATTTGTTAGGTAGTAACAATGCAGGAGCAGCTTAACTGGTCTGCGAATATGCTATCACTGCCCATTTTGAATTACTACTAGTTTGTGTGAAAAAAAACCAAAAAATGAGCAAATAAATGCTTTTTTTTAACAGAAAATAACAATTAAAGATGTGCTTTATATTGGAGAAATACTAATTAAGTTTATAAAATTAAAGAGGTTTTTAAAATCATTCATTTAACAATCAAATATTTGCAACTGTTGTTACATAGCTCAAGGCAAAATGTGTATTTATGTTAACAAAGTCAACCAAATAAAAAGGCCACTATAAAAGTGACCTGTTTATTTTTCATTAATCAAATTAATTGGTTGCTTTACGCTTCATTTGATCAAAGAAATCATCATTGGTTTTGGTTTCTTTCATACGATCCAATAAAAATTCCATTGCAGCCAATTCATCTTGAGTGTGAAGTAACTTGCGTAGAATCCATACTTTACGTAGGTTATCTTCAGACATTAAGCGCTCTTCACGACGTGTGCCTGACTTTTTAATGTTCATGGCAGGGAATACACGTTTTTCAGCAATACGACGATCTAGTGTAATCTCTTGGTTACCTGTACCTTTGAATTCTTCATAGATCACTTCATCCATCTTACTGCCAGTTTCAATCAGGGCAGTCGAGATAATGGTCAGTGAGCCACCTTCTTCAATATTACGTGCGGCACCAAAGAAACGCTTCGGACGCTCAAGTGCATGGGCATCGACACCACCTGTTAATACCTTGCCAGATGACGGTACGACAGTGTTGTAAGCACGAGCCAAACGGGTAATCGAGTCAAGCAGAATTACGACATCTTTCTTGTGTTCAACCAGACGTTTTGCTTTTTCAATCACCATTTCAGCAACCTGTACGTGGCGCGCTGGTGATTCATCAAACGTAGACGCAATGACTTCACCACGTACTGTTCGTTCCATTTCAGTCACTTCTTCAGGGCGTTCATCAATCAGAAGAACGATAAGGAAGCATTCTGGGTTATTGCGTACAATCGATTGCGCGATGTTTTGCAACAACATGGTTTTACCCGCTTTAGGTGGGGCAACAATAATTGAACGTTGACCTTTACCAATTGGAGCAACTAAATCGACAACACGTGCAGTTAAATCTTCTGTAGTGCCGTTGCCTAACTCCATGACCAGCTGTTCAGTTGGGAATAATGGCGTTAAGTTTTCGAATAAGATTTTATTGCGTGAGTTTTCAGGTGTGTCGTAGTTAATTTGATTCACTTTTAAGAGGGCAAAATAACGTTCACCTTCTTTCGGTGGGCGAATCGTTCCCGTGATGGTGTCACCCGTACGCAAGTTAAAACGACGAATTTGCGAAGGGCTAACATAAATGTCATCTGGTCCAGCAAGATAAGAGCCTGCTGCAGAGCGTAAAAAACCAAAACCATCTGACAGAATTTCGAGAACGCCATCACCAAAGATCTCTTCGCCATTCATCGCATGACGCTTTAAGATGGCAAAGATAATATCTTGCTTACGGTTACGTGCCATTCCTTCTAGGCCCATAAACTCTGCAATTTTGATGAGTTCGCCAATTGGTTTTTTCTTGAGTTCGGTTAAATTCATATGTGGTCAGATAGAATCAAAAATTCTAGAAACAGGTTGGAAAGGGAGCAACATTCGGTCGCATACAGCAATAAAATGACGGCATTGTATTAATACAATAACAACGCGGTGGTCTGATAAATTGTTGCGAAGAGAAAATGTATGAAACAATTTCTGTTGCCGAACGGCGATCTTATGTGTTGTGTCTTGTAAGAAAAAGATGGAGTTGAAATCCTTTCTTTCTTGAACATGAAATATAAGAGAGATTCTTAACTTTGTCAATTTATAGACGAAAAAAATGCGCTATTGGACATAACGCATTTGGTCTAATTGCAAAGTTTGAATTAGATATGGTCTTCAATGAAGGCTGTTAATTTAGATTTTGGTGCTGCGCCAACTTGTTGAGCAACGACTTCGCCATTTTTAAACATTAATAATGCTGGAATGTTGCGAATGTTGTAATTCACTGCTGTAGCTTCGCAAGAAGTCACGTCAACTTTTACAATTTTTACTTTGCCTTCGTATTCGTTAGCAAGAACTTCCAATACAGGTGCAATCGCTTTACATGGTGCACACCAACCTGCCCAGAAATCAACAAGAACGGGAGTATCTGAATTTAAAACATCTGCTTCAAAGTTTGCATCTGTAGTGTTGATGATATTGCCTGACATGGAATATGCTCCAAAAATTTTATTAAAAGATAGCTAATGACTCTAAGTATTACATAGCCATCTTTAACAATGTAGTGTTAGATGCAAATTTTCGACCTTTAGAGTAGATTTGTCTAATTGAAGCTCACGATGATGTTAATCGTGTAACACAATTGTCATATATGCTTAAAAATAAAAAGCTCAGTCTTTAAAAGAGATAAATGGCTTTTAAATTGCATGTATGTGCATTACTCTAGGCTCAATTCTGTACAGGTTTATTTGAAGAATGTCTGATTTTTTGATTGATGAAGAATTACTTGCTGCCATCGATATGGGATCGAACAGCTTTCACCTTGCGATTGCGCGTGTAGACCATGGTGAAGTCAAAAAAGTTGCATCAATGTCAGAAAAAGTTCAGTTAGCCGCTGGACTTGATGAAAATAAAAACTTAACTGAAGCAGCACAACAACGTGGTTTGGCATGTTTAGCACGTTTTGTTGGACGTTTAAGTTCAGTGCAGCCAAATCGTTTAAGAATTGTGGCAACCAATGCTTTACGCCAAGCCAAGAACGGACATGAATTTATTCAGAAAGCCGCAGAAATATTGCCAAAACCGATTGAAATTATTGCAGGACGTGAAGAAGCACGTCTGATTTATTTGGGTGTATCTCATACCATGGCCAATAGTGGTCGTCGTTTGGTAATTGATATTGGTGGGGGGTCAACCGAACTGATTATTGGTGAAGAGTTTGAACCAATCCACACCGAATCTTTACAAATGGGATGTGTCGCGTTCACCAAGTTATATTTTGCTGATGGTGAGATTAATCAAAAAAGTTTTGATAAAGCTGTGGTTGCAGCGCGTAAAGAATTATCTGCAATTGCCAATACCTATAAAGAAGCAGGTTGGGATACTGTTGTTGGATCGAGTGGCACCATTAAAGCTTGTCGCCAAATTGCGGTCAATATGGGTTGGAGTAACGAGCAGGAAAATCTGACTCGCGAAGGGCTAGAAAAACTGAAAGAAAAACTTCTTAAATACAAACATATTTCGGAAATGGATTTTGATGGTCTTAAGGAAGACCGTCGAGCAGTTTTGCCCGCTGGAATTGCAATTTTGTGTGCAGTATTTGAGTTGTTAGAAGTTGAAGTTTTGGTTTATTCGGACGGCGCATTACGCGAGGGCGTCATGTATGACTTGCTTGGTCGTTTCCAACACGAGGATATTCGTGACCGTAGTGTGCAAGCGTTAATGGGGCGTTATGGTGCAGACCCGAAGCAGGCTGAGCGCGTCGTTAAAACTGTGCAGCATTTATTTGACGGGGTGGCAAAACCACTGAATTTAACCAGTGATGACAGTGACTTACTGCGTCGTGCAGCATATTTACATGAAATTGGATTAGCGATTAGTCATGGTGGTTATCATCGTCATGGGGCTTATTTATTACAACATTCGGACATTGCAGGCTTCTCGCAGATTGACCAAAACCAGATTTCACATTTGGTTGCACATCATCGTCGCAAGTTACGTAACGATGCAAAAATTGACGTGATGAGGGTTGGTGGTAGCAAACTTGTGCATCTATGTCTATTGCTTCGATTAGCAGTTTTACTGAATCATAGTCGTAGCGATGCGATGCTTCCTGCCATTGAATTAACCATTGGCAATGCGCAACAATGGCAACTCTGCGTTTCTGGCGATGCCAAACAATGGCCTTTGCTTGTTGCAGATTTGCATGATGAACAAATGCAATTCAAGCATTGGGATATTGAATTGAATATTCAGTCGGAACAATTTATCGATTAACACTGTTTGGTTAATTTAGGGATAATGGTTGACCTATGAAAAATAAAGCTGCTCAATCTAAAGCATGGGCAACAGTCCAAATTGCACGTCATCCAGACCGTCCGCAATTTTTGGACTATGTTGGTGAAATCTTCACTGAATTCGATGCTTTACACGGAGATCGTTTGTTTGGTGATGATGGTGCGATGGTCGGTGGCTTAGCACGTTTTGATGGCAAACCCGTAATGATCGTCGGTCAGCACCGTGGTCGTAGCACTCGTGAAAAATTAAAGCATAACTTTGGGATGTCTAACCCTGAAGGTTATCGTAAAGCACAACGTTTGCTTGATATGGCAGAGCGTTTCAATTTACCTGTATTCACTTTTATTGATACTATGGGCGCTTACCCAGGTGTAGGTGCTGAAGAACGTGGTCAAGCAGAAGCGATTGCGACTAGCCTTGCACAACTTTCAAATTTGAAAGTTCCTGTTATTGCAACAGTATTGGGTGAAGGGGGTTCAGGTGGTGCTTTAGGTATTGGTGTTGCTGACCGTGTGATTATGTTGTCGCACAGTATTTATTCAGTGATTTCACCTGAAGGCTGTGCATCTATTCTGTGGAAAACTGCTGAAAAAGCAGAGCAGGCCAGTGAAGCATTGGCGTTAACGGCGGACCGTTTAAAACAGATAGGTATTGTTGAATACGTGGTTGATGAAGGTCAAGGTGCGCATTTAAATCCTGAACAAGTGATGGAAAGTTTAAAGGCCGTACTCAAACAAGCATTGGATGAGTTGCAGCCAATGGATGCCCAAGAACGATGCGAAGCACGTTACCAACGTTTAATGAAGTTTGGCAGCGACAATTTAGGTCTAACGTCTTAATACAGGCGCAGACCTTTACAGAACAAAGTTCTTATCTCATAGGATGTAGTGGCGGTGTGGATTCCATGCTGTTGCTGCATCTTATGTCGTTTTTATTCCCGCAAAAAGTTCGTGCAATTTATGTCGATCATCAGCTGCAATCTATGAGTTCGGCTTGGGGCGAATTTGTCTTGAATACCTGTCAGCAATTGCAGGTGCCCTGTAGCATTGTTCCTGTTCGTGTGGCTGAAGGTAATCTAGAAAATCAAGCACGCAATGCCCGCTATCAAGCCTTTGCAGAGCATTTACAGAACAATGAAGTTCTAGTTTTAGCCCATCATCAGCAAGATCAGGCTGAAACTTTGATGTTACGACTGCTTTCAGGGGCAGGTGTGCAAGGTTTATCTGCCATGTCTGTGGTCGATGTGCGAGAGGAAATGACGCTTTGGCGACCCATGCTAGAACTGTCGCGTGAGCAGATTTGCCAATGGGCAGCTCAGTTGGATGTGCAAAATATTGAAGATCCGACCAATGCTGATCCAGATTATGATCGTGCTTGGTGCCGTCAAGTTTTATGGCCTATTTTAGAGCGACGCTTCCCGAAAATGCAGCAAGCGTTAACTCGTACTAGTCTACTTATGCAAGATGCTGATGAAATATTACTTGAGGTGTTCGCTTCTGATTTAGAGAAATGTGGTGATTCACACTATCTTAATTTAGAGCCTTTATTTGTTTTATCTGTAGCAAGACAACGCCAACTCCTTTCACATTGGATGCAAGGAGAAGCCACGTATCGTCCCAATTTTGCCATGGTGCAACGCTTAATCACTGAAGTGATTGAGGCCAAGCAGGATGCACGAGCGGCATTACATTGGCAAGGTTATTATTATGTCCGTTATCAACAGCGAATCTTTCGTTTAACTGCGGATACGTATTTAGCCGAACAACGGATTCCTATTTTGCCCACACAAATGCAAATTTTCGAACTTGAACAGGTTGTGTCTGTGCTTTCTGGACAGTATTTGATTCAAGCACAAGCACTTGGGTTGTCAAAAGAACTATTGGGTAGACAACTGATTTTGTCTCCCAGAGCTGGTGGTGAAAAGATCCATCTTTATGGACGTGTTGGCACTTGGCCGCTGAAAAAAGCGCTACAACAAGCACAAATTTTTCCGTGGTTGCGTCATACAATTCAAATATTAAGCATAGATAATGTTATGCTAGGGGTTTTTACACCCAAAGGTTTTTGGTTGGCACAGTCTGAATATCTAGTTGTGGATGGATGGCAGCCGAAATTAGTTTCAGAGCAATAGAATACTCAATATCGAGCGTAAATCATGAGTGCAGTTTTAAATTGTAATATTAGTTTTATCGGTGGCGGCAATATGGCGCAAGCCCTCATTGGCGGCTTAATTGCGCGAGGCATGCCCACTACTCGTATTACAGTTGCTGATCCCTTTGAAAATGTACGTCAACTTTTGCAAGAAAAAGATGTGCATGTGACGGATGATAATATTGCTGCTATTCAGCATGCAGATATTGTTGTATTGGCTGTCAAGCCTCAGGTGCTTACCAATGTACTTAAACAATTACATGGTTTACTTGATGGTAAGTTGATTATTTCAATTGTTGCAGGCGCGGAAATTGAAACGATGGCAACTTTATCAGGGACACACCGTATTGTTCGAGTTATGCCAAATACGCCTGCACTGGTACAAACTGGCGCACATGGTTTATATGCGACGGATGTTGTCGATGCCAAAGACCGAGAGTTGGCCAGTCAAGTTTTGGCTGCAACGGGATTAACCATCTGGGTCAATTCAGAAGCACAAATTGATGCGGTGACCGCAGTTTCAGGTTCGGGACCTGCGTATTTCTTCTATATGATGGAAAGCATGATTCGTGCTGGTAAAAACATGGGGCTAGATGAAAAAGTTGCCACTGCGTTAACTTTGCAAACTGCTTTAGGCGCTGCACAAATGGCAATTACCAGTGCAAACTCACCAGCAGAGTTACGTAAAAATGTGACTTCTCCGAATGGTACGACTCAGGCTGCTTTAGAAGTTTTTGATCGTGCTCAAATTTCACAAAATATTCAATCAGCCTTGGCTGCTGCAAAAAAACGTAGCCAAGAATTGGCTCAAGAATTAAGTGAAAGTAGTAAATAATCGATTTTAATTAGGAAAATTTTAATATGGGTGCAAACTCTGCGCTAATTTTTGGCATTATTATTAACGTAGCGATTTTGCTCGTATTCTTCCGCTTTTTAATGCAATTGGCTGCGGTTAATCCGTACAATCCCGTGGTGATGTCGACAGTCAAAGCCACTAAGATTGTGGATATTTTCAGTCGTATTTTCCCGACACTGGGTAAAGGGCGAGTTAACTCTGCCGCTTTGGCATTGGTCGTGGTACTTTATTTGCTCAAAATATTTGGCATCATGTACTTATCGGGGGCAATGCCGAATAGTCCAATTCATTTGGTGATTCTGACTTTTGTGACCATGATTCAGGACTTGATTCGTTTCTGTCGTTACTTGATTTTTGCAACGATTATTTTAAGTTGGGTGGTGATGTTTACCCAGTCACGTTCACCTTATATTGAAGTGATTCAGGAATTGGCAGAACCTTTATTGGCACCATTTCGTCGTTTGTTACCCAACATGGGCATGATTGATTTATCACCTATTGTGGCTTTCTTGGCTTTATATATTGCTGAGATTATTATGAATGAAGTCGCAATTGCATTGTTGACGGGCTTATAAGATTCACTGTATAAAGCAAAAAAAAGGACTCAAATTTGAGTCCTTTTTTTATTGTTTCTCGACTGGTTGCACTTTAGTGTGCTTCATCCCAGTTTTGCCCTTTACCGACTTCAACCAGTAGTGGAACCGAAATTTCTAATACTGATTGCATTACTTTAGCCAGTTTTGGTGCCAATTCATCTGCAATTTCGGCATCCACTTCAAAGACCAATTCATCGTGGACTTGTAAGAGCATTTTGGCTTGATCTTTCGGTAGAATTTTATCGACTTCAATCATCGCGATTTTAATAATGTCCGCAGCACTGCCTTGCAGTGGGGCATTAATTGCCGCACGTTCAGCTGCTTTACGAATCATCATATTGCGGGCATCAATCTCTGGCGTGTATAGACGACGACCTAAAATGGTTTCGACAAAGCCTTGTTCCAAAGCGACCTGACGCGTGCGTTGCATATACTCGTAAATGCCTGGATAGCGATGGAAATATTGTTTGATATAGTTCTGTGATTCTTCACGGCTAAAGCCCAGTTGACGAGTCAAGCCAAATTCCGACATGCCATATAACAGACCAAAGTTGACGGCTTTAGCTTGACGACGCTGATCGTTAGTCACCTGATCCAATGGAATATTCAACACTTCTGACGCGGTGCGGCGATGCACGTCTTGACCGTGACGGAAGGCATCCAGCAGGGCATCATCCTGAGAGAAATGTGCCATTAAACGCAGTTCAATTTGTGAATAGTCGGCTGCCAGTAATACACGACCTTCTGGCGCAATAAATGCTTTGCGAATCTGACGCCCAATTTCTTCACGGACAGGAATATTCTGTAAATTTGGATCGGTCGAAGATAAACGTCCGGTCGCAGTCAACGCTTGATGATAACTGGTATGTACGCGGTGGGTATCATTGTTGGCTTGTTTCAATAAACCATCGGTATAGGTGCTTTTAAGTTTAGATAAGCCGCGATAATCCAAAATCAGCGCGCTAATCGGATGATCTAATTTTTCTAAAATACTTTCGCTGGTGCTGTATTGTCCTGTGGTAGTTTTTTTGCCGCCTTTTAACCCCAGTTTATCAAACAGAATTTCACCGACTTGTTTTGGAGAACTGACATTAAATGGCTGACCTGCCAATTCGGTAATCTGATTTTCCAAATCTTGCATGGTTTTGGAAAAATCTTCACCCAACTGATCTAAAAATTGAAGATCAAGCTGAATGCCGTTTTCTTCCATCAGGGTTAATACACGTGCTACAGGTACTTCAATATTATGCAAAATATTGATCAGTTCTGGATGTACTTTGAGTTTTTTATCTAGCACCTCATATAGACGGAAGGTGACATGAGCATCTTCGGCTGCATAATGTGCTGCTGTTTCAATCTCGATTTGATTGAAGGTTTTTTGTTTTGCCCCTTTACCTGCGACTTCTTCATAGGTGGTGGTAAGGTGGCTTAAATATAGGCGAGCCACATCATCCATGCCATGACGTGTTGCCACTGAGTTGAGCACATACGATGCCAGCATGGTGTCAAAATACCAACCTTGCAGTTCAATCCCATGATTGGCAAAAATATGTGCATCATATTTTAGATGATGTCCAATTTTTTTAATCTCAGGATTTTCTAGAATCGGTTTGATTTGTGCCAGAACGCTTTCACGGTCTAATTGTTCGGGTGCTCCTTCATAATCATGTGCGAGGGGGATGTAGTAAGCATCTTGTGCATCAAAAGCAATAGAAAAGCCCACCATTTCAGCAATACGATAATCCAGACTAGTGGTTTCCGTATCAATCGCGAATTTGCTCGCACTTTGCATACGTTGTAATAATTTTGCCCAAACCTCTGCGGACAACACCGTATGATAGTTGGCTTGACCAAGTTGATCATCGACACTGGTTAAAGTCGCCTGGTCTTCAGTTTCAATTGGCGCTGCTACAGGAGCCTGTTGAAGGCTGGCATTACTTTGTTTATTGTTCGTATGGTTTGGATTGTTGGGGTGATCCAAAGATTGTAATTGATTACGGAATTCTAATTCGGTGTATAGACGGCGTAATTCATTCACATTTGGGTCTTGGATGGCTAAATCTTCATAGCAAATACCAATCTCCAAATTACAGACAATACTGGCCAATTGATGGTCAATCGCGATGCCTTCAGCATTATCTTTAATGTTTTGACCTACTTTGCCTTTAATCTGATCGACATTTTCTAAAATACCGCCAATTGAACCATATTCGGTCAGTAGTTTAGCGGCGGTTTTAGCACCGACGCCGGGTACGCCCATAATGCCGTCAGACGCATCGCCCATTAAAGTCAGATAGTCGATTATTTGGTTTGGCCAGACGCCAAATTTCTCAAAAACGCCATTGATATCCATAGGCTTTTCTTTAAAGCTGTCTTCAAGCGTGACTTTTTCGGTGACCAGTTGCGCCATGTCTTTATCGCCAGTCGAAATCAGGACTTGTTGTCCTTTGGCTTCAGCGCGTTTGGCTAATGTCCCGATAATATCGTCAGCCTCTGCACCAGGCAGCATATGTACTGGAATACCTAAAGCACGGATTAAGGCATGTAAATATGGAATTTGTTGTGCCAATTCCTCTGGCATGCTTGGTCGATCACCCTTATAAATGGGTGAAAGTTCATGACGGAAAGTCGGTTCTGGGGTATCAAAAATGACCGCCATGTGCGTCGGTTGAGTACGACGCATCAGTTTCTGAATTGCAGAAATTGCGCCACGTACAGCATTGGTGTGCAACCCCGTAGAAGTTGTCAGAGGTGGGACCGCATGGAAAGCGCGAAATAAAAAATATGACCCATCGACCAATACAAATGGTGACATTCTACAAATCCTGATTATGAACTGGGGCTTATATTACGTGAAAAAGGCAAAGCTGTCTTATGTGTAATGTCACTATGCGCTAAGTAACATTATGGTGATTCGCTTCAAGTATATAAATTTGCAGTATTTTGTATGCGAAATTGCTTGCATGAATGGTGATCAAGTAAGATAAAAAGATTGAAGCTGTGTAATGCATAAACCCATGTATAAAAAAGACAAACAGGGAATGGTTCTACTCTTGATCGCATTAACCGTATTGTTAGTAATTGCGATAGTGATGCAATGGCAATCGACAGTAGTCGCTGCTGCCCTTGGGTTAACCGCCGTGATGGTGCAGTCAATCTCGAATATCCATCAGCGTTTAGAGCAATTAGAACACATATCATCACAACCATTGATTCAATCCACAGGAATCGGGACACAAAAGATTCTGATGTATGGGGCTACCTTACTGGCATTATGGGCCTATGCCAATACATGGATGTGGGTAGTCGGTGGGGCATTGCTGGTTTTACTGCTGTGTTTGATTCAATTGATCAGTGTATTTCAGCGGCGATTAGCTCTATTAGAGCAACCACAGCAACAACCTTCGGGGTTTATCTCTAGAACTTCCACATTACCGCTGTCAGAGCAGTCGCTTCCTCCTGCAATGCCAATGTCGGGACAGTTGACGCGGACGCAACAACAGGATGTAACTGTTCAACAACCACAGCAAATCTCAGTTGACTCAGATACAGTATCATCAGAGGCGGCTCCCGCATGGTGGCAACCTGCTCTGGATTGGATGCAGCATGGCAATCCAATTTTAAGAGTTGCTGTTGCTGTGCTTATGGTAGGTGTCGTGTTGTTGCTACGTTTTGCCAGTGAACATTGGCAATTAAGTTTAGCGGTGAAACTTGGATTTATTGCAGTTGCAGGTGGAGTGACCACATTAGCGGGTTATCTGCTACAACGTAAAAATACTTTGTTTGCCATCGCCCTTCAGGGCTTAGGTCTCGCAATAGTGTTCTTAACGCTGATTTTTGCCCATCATTTTGACGTGCTGCAAAGTTTAATGACGGCCAGTATTTTATTTGTGATGTTGTTGGGAATTACTGTGGTGCTGAGTCTAAAGCAGCAAGCACTGTATTTGGCTATTCTTGCTTTGAGCATGGCGTATTTGGCACCTTTACTCATTCCGCACAATCATCCCGATGTGGTGTTCTTATTTGGGTATTATTTTGTGATTAATTTGGCTGTGGTCGTGGTCAATTATTTGCAGCCATGGAAAATACTGCACCAGATCGCTTTTTTTGCCACGATGTTTATTGGTGGGGCGGTCATTGGTATTTATGCGGAAAATTCGCAGCTGAATACCCTCGATGTCATTTTATGGTTGCATATCGCATTATTTATTTGGCTCAGTATCCGCTATAGCCAGTTGATGTTGGCAGAGAAACAGCAACCGCGAGAATCGGAAACCCTGTCAAATAAGAAAAAGCTTCAACCGATTTTAGATGTGGGACTTATTTTTAGTGTGCCAGTATTGGGGTTTTCATTACATGCTTTTTTAATGCATGACTCTACTGTGGCGTTGACTTGGGGAGCTGCTGTTTTGGCAGTAACTTATGGGCTATTGAATTTTTGGATTAAGTATCAGCATCCGCAATTGTCTATTTTGGCCAAAAGCTTTTTTATTTTGGCTGTTGTATTTACTGCTTTGATCTTTCCGTTGGCAAAAGGGGCGCACTGGACGTCTACAGGTTGGGTGATTCAAGGCACCGCTTTAATTGTTTGGGGCATTACCGAACGCTATCGTTTAAGTCGGTATGTGGGTGTAGGATTGGTTCTGCTCAGTACTATCGCACTGATGTATCAAATCTGGTCGAATAATGATTTCCCTATTTTAACGACCTGCATTTATGCTATCGCACAATTTATTTCGGCATTTTATTTATTGCATTATCAGGACGTCGAAAAATATTTCAGCGCCCGTATCTTGAGTGGTATTTTCCTTGTTTCAGGCATGTATGCAGGCGCTATCGCAGGTGTAGAATTGATGCACTGGCAGCCGTGGGCATTTAGTTGCTCAATAGCTATCGCTACGGTTTTACTGGCATGTTTTAGCGTAGTCGTACAGTTTAAATCCAAATTGGAGTGGCAAAGTTTACAACTCACTTTGTTGGGTAGTTTATTGCTGTTGCTTTATGGTCTAAGTGTATTTGAAGACGTGTTTACAACGCAGCGCTGGACCAGTCAAACCGTGCAGTTCAGTTTTGCAATCAGTGCGTTATTGATAAGTTTAATGTTGATATGCATACAGCGCTCATCAGCACAAATAGTGAATCAACTGTGGGCTGCAATGCTTTGCCTTGCGCTAGCCAGTGTTGGTTTAGCACTTTTCCCACAAATGCCAATTGCAGCTTTAGGTGTTCTGCCTCTGTTCTATGCGTTCTATGGATTTTTCACAGCGAAGCGTGACTTTATCGATCAGACATTTGTATGGGGGCTTGGACTACTGTGGTTGCTGGTCTTAAATTTAGATTCATATTCTGCTCTCCATTACTATGCTGCGCCCTTGTTGAGTCTGACTGACTTACTGTCTTTGCTTATGTTTATAGGCTTGCTGTGGATCATTTATCGACATGATTTTGAGGAGCAGTCCTCGCTAGAATGGGGCGTTAAAATTACCACCATTTTGATTGGGTTGTTGGTGTTTAGTAGTGTTGTGGTTCGAGCGATGCATCATTATTTGGCGACCCCATTATGGGGCAGTACCATTTGGCATGATGGTTCGGTACAACTGAGTTTGACTTTGTTGTGGGTGATTTTAGCTTTTGTATTAATGACTTTTTCAAGCCAGCGTCATATCCGTCAAATTTGGTTTGTTGGAGCAGCATTGCTTGCGATTGTGGTACTTAAATTATTGTTATTGGATCTATCACAAAGCGGTACCCTAACACGGGTGATTTCCTTTATTGGCTCAGGTGTGGTGATGTTGGTGATTGCTTATATTGCCCCATTACCTCCGAGCCTGGGTGAACAAAAAAAAGAGCGATAATTTATCGCTCTTTGGGTCCTCTTTTGAGTTCTTTCTCATTGGCATACTGGTCAATCTCATCACGCGCTTTGGGACGAGGGCGATCAATAATACCCATTTTAGGGACTGGAATTTCAATATGGTTTTTTAAGAAACCATTACGTACATGCTCTTGAAGTTCATCCCGTGCTTTTAGAAAAATTTCTTGTCGGCACCAAACAGCAAACAGAATTTCGATGGTTGATTCACGAAAGGCGGTTACTGTGACCTCGGGTTTAGGGTCATCCAAGGCTAAGGGATAGTGGGCAGCAACATCTAACAGGACTTCACGGACTTTAATAATATCTTCCTGAAAGTTAATAGCGAGGGTAATTGGAATCCGCCGAATTGGGAATTTGGATAAATTTAGGACAGGAGCGCGAATCAATTGCTCGTTGGGCAGACGCACATAAATATTATCTAAAGTCAGTAACTTTACAGAGAGTAAATCAATAGAAATAACTTCTCCTTCAATGGTATGACCACGGATCAGAGTGATTTGAATGGTATCTCCAACTTCAAAGGAACCTTCACCAATCAGGAATAGACCGCTAATTAAGTTACTGGCAGATGTTTGTGAAGCGAAACCAAGCGCGACGGTAAAAATACCCGCAGCACCAATAAAAACACTGAGCTTAAAGCCTGCTTCTTTTAAGCTTGCCATTATAAACAGGACGAAAATAAAATAAAAAATCCCGCGACGCCAAACCATACTTTGATGAGCGTTAAAGTTCTGTCCAACCGTTCGTATAAAAGTATTGGAAATCAGGCGCGCGAGGATGAAACCAATCAGACACAGTACCAGTGCGACAAAAATCTCACTGATTCTTTCGAAGTTAATGTTGGTAAAAATTTCCTTCAAGCTGACTGCAACATCTTTAGGAATATTGGTCTCTGGCATATCAGTATCCTAAAAAAATGAGTCAAACATATTGAACAAGGCACCGCCAGGTGAGCGAGGTGCATGTACATAAGTGACTTCACCCGCCAAAGGTGGAGTTCGGTTTTCAATTTTAATGCGCGGTGGTCGGGTTAAATCTTCGTGAATGACTTTAATTTGTGACGTCCATAAACGATTGGTACTTTCACTGTAAAAAAGAGGCAGCGCCGAAACAGGAATATTCATTCGATCAAAGCGCAGTTGTTGACCACTGGTGTTGTGGAATTCAATCGGTGTGACTGCCCGAAAAGGACTTGGTTTCAGTAAACTTAACTCCGTACGCCCATCCACTGCGGTGGCATAGCAGATCTCACCTGTACGGTGGTCGGGACCGAACCACGTATCTTTGGGTTGCATCATCGGAAGGTCAAATAACGGTTCACGTTGGCTTTCAACAAAACCTGCAATCCAGAGCGGCGTACTAATGTAAAGGGTTCCACGTTGCCCAGCAGGAATATAAATGGGATCGACAGGTTTAATCACGACAGATCGATCTGCCAAGCGCGGCATCAAATGAAATGTTTCGTGCGTTTGACGAAACATATAACGCTCAATTTTGATGGGTTGTGGAAAGGCAAATTCAGGATCTTTGATGATATTCCATTGGCGCTCAGAATCTTTTTGATATTGTGGGCGATGATATTCTAGACGCCATTCATTGATGCTTCGCGCCAGACGAAACAATAAAGAGCCAAACTGCCATGTTCTAGCTTGATTTAATTCGAATTTTTGTTCGCCCCACCATTTGAGTGAGGGTTGTTCAGCTTGATGATGCTCGAAATCAGATGATGCCAAAATAAAAAAGTCCTCTAGTCAGTTCAGTCAAAAACAGACTTCACGCTGTCATAAGCTTAGAGTACACTCAAAAGCCTCTTTTTCATCATTATAATTTTGTGATGCAAATACTTAAACAAATACAAATTCCTTATAGTTTTGCCAAGCGACATGGCGTTTTACTTCGATATGATGGGGATCAGGTTTTTATTGTACGCCGTGAAAATACTGCATGGATTGCATTACAAGAAGCGCGCCGTTTACTCAATGTGCCTGCACACTATGAACTATTAGACGATCAACGTTTTAACGCTTTACTTAGTTCTAGTTATGCTGGGGATACAGGTGAGTCACAGCAAGTGGCTGCGGGACTGGAAGATCATCCAGATTTACTCAGTTTGGCAGATCAAGTGCCAGAAGCTGAAGATCTGATGGATCAAGAAGATGATGCGCCGATTGTACGTTTAATTAACGCCTTGCTTTCAGAAGCGATTCGCGTTGGTGCATCGGATATTCATATTGAAGCTTTTGAAAAGAAACTCTCGGTACGTTTACGAGTGGATGGTCAACTGCGTGAAATTGTACAGCCTCGCCGTGAGTTGGCACCGCTTTTGGTGTCGCGGATTAAAGTCATGGCGAAATTGGATATTGCTGAAAAGCGGATTCCTCAGGATGGACGTATTTCATTGCGCCTAGCAGGGCGTGAGGTTGATGTACGTGTCTCGACTTTACCCTCATCACATGGCGAGCGTGTCGTGATGCGTTTGTTAGATAAGCAAGCAGGTCGTTTGAATATGACCCATTTGGGCTTATTGAAACCCGACTACGAGCGTTTAACCCAATTGGTGCATCGTCCACATGGCATTATTTTGGTGACTGGGCCGACGGGTTCAGGTAAGACCACGACCTTATATGCTGCCTTATCCGACCTAAATGACAATACCCGCAATATTTTGACCGCTGAAGATCCAATTGAGTATCAGTTGGAAGGGATTGGTCAGACACAGGTGAACACCAAGGTAGATA
The DNA here is from genome assembly GCF_004331035.1 of Acinetobacter sp. ANC 4910. GTDB lineage: Bacteria > Pseudomonadota > Gammaproteobacteria > Pseudomonadales > Moraxellaceae > Acinetobacter. The sequence continues at coordinate 5,973 of NZ_SJNT01000017.1, read as the reverse complement.
TGACCTTTGCACGGGCATTAAAAGCGATGTTGCGTCAAGACCCAGATGTGGTGATGGTGGGGGAAATCCGTGATTTAGAAACAGCCGAAATTGCGGTGCAGGCATCATTAACGGGACATTTAGTCTTGTCGACTCTGCATACCAACACAGCAATTGGTGCGGTCACCCGATTAAAAGATATGGGCATTGAACCTTTCTTGTTGTCGAGTTCTCTTATTGGTGTGATTGCACAACGTTTGGTTCGTACACTTTGCCCCCATTGCACCACGTGGCACGAGGCAGACCCATTTGAACAGCAGATTTTTAAGCCGATTATTTCTTCGGTTGAAGGGTTGAAATTGCCAGAGCCACAGGGGTGTGAGCAATGTTCACATATGGGTTTTAGTGGGCGAACTGCAATTTATGAAATCGTGCCTGTAGATGAGTCTATGCGCCGTTTAATACATGGCAATGCGGCCGAATTTGAATTAGAAAGTTATGCACGGCAGCATTCAGGCTCTATTCGGGATGATGGTTTGAGAAAAGTTTTGGCAGGTAAAACGACTTTGGAGGAAGTTTTACGTGTGACCAATGAAGCGGCTGAATAACTGAAACTGATTAGTCTATTCCGTTAATTTTCTCTTTCGCTTTAGAAGAAAGGACTGCGAAAGAGAAAATTAATTTTAAAATGTTTTACAAAGCATGGCTTTAAGGGGGGATTGGTCTAGTTTAAATATTAGCCTTTAGCAATTGATTGTAAGGCTTTTGTGTTGCTAAAAAATCATGAAGGTCACTATGAAACTTAACGTAAGAACAAATAGATTTTAATCATGAATAAACTTTTAATTTCCTTTTTTTTAATAAGTGGGACATTTATTGCCCAGTATAGTTTTGCTGATACTGAATTATTTAAGGTGTATGAGCAATGTCATGATGAGATGGAGTGGTCTTGTGATGTCATTAGAAACACCGATGGCAAGAAAGAAAAAGTTTATGGTGGTATGAAATCACCACAGATTGAACGTCTAAATCAAAATTATTACCATGTTCAAATGTCATGTGGTAGTCCATGTCAGATCCATCGTTTTCTAGCAAAAAATAAACAAGCAGATGATGCGACTCAAGAATTTATCGCGATTGATGCTCAGCATAATTGCCTCATTGAAACTGATTCTGAACAGAATAAAATCACCGCACGCCAATTAAATTCGAAAAAAAGCTATACGTTGATCAGTACTCAGCACCATAGTTTTCAAAATGTTCCTATTTTTGATATAGCTCAATATACCGTGTTTCAAGGTTCTTCTTATTTTGATCAAAATGGTAATTTAGTTTTGGTGGCAGATGAAATAGATGATCAAAAGAAATTTAAAAAAGTATTTCCGAATCCTTGTAGGTTATGAAATTTCTATCCCGAAGTGATGACTTCGGGATAGAACGTGTGACTTAAACAATCACATTCAATGTCACATCAATATTGCCGCGAGTGGCATTTGAATAAGGGCAAACAATATGTGCCGCATCTACTAATTTTTGTGCTTCAGCTTGCTCTAGGCCTTCCAAATGAATATTCAAAGTCACTTGAATACCAAAGCCTGTTGGAATAGGACCAATACCGACATCACCTTCGATATATACATCTGGTGTAATTTTTAAATGATCGCGGTTGGCAACGAATTTCATAGCACCTAGAAAACAGGCAGAATAACCCGCAGCGAATAATTGTTCAGGATTAGTACCACCACCCATGCCGCCCATTTCTTTTGGGACGGTGAGTTTTACATCTAAAATACCATCAGATGAGATTGCACGACCATCACGACCACCTGTTGCTTTGGCATGTGCGGTATAAACTACTTGTTCTAGAGACATTTTATTCACCTATATTTATATCGAATACAAATATATCGTACACGATTTAATTTGTAGTGCAAGTATTAAACAATTAGATTTATATATAGGCATGATCTATTTTTTAGATCAATTGAGATTTGTGACAATTCGTTCACAACAAGGTCGGCATGCAAATTGAGTAAACATTTTGAAGCTGAAACCAATCACTTATTTCAGATGAAATTGCTCTAAGCTAAATATTTAACTTTATTGAAAAAAGTAGTTTTATCCAAAAGAAATAAGGTGAGTCAGACTTTTAACCGAACTGAACCAATTGGCGATGTTGCATTAAAGGCATGGACTCACGGATTTGTTGTTGTTCTTGTAAGTCAAAAGGTACAGTAATGAGCTGTGTACCTTCGGTTGTAATCAGATCCAACACTTGCCCACGACTATTGGTCGCAGCAGTATGTCCCCAAGTTTGACGTTTTTCACCATGCCAGCCTTGTTGAGCAGCCCCTAGCACTTGGCATTGACTGTCCATGGCACGTGCTTGTAAAAGTAATTGCCAATGCATTTGACCAGTAGTGTAAGTAAAGGCAGATGGGGCAGTTAAAATATTGGCACCACGCGCACGTAAATGTAAAGCCAGTTCAGGGAAACGAAGGTCATAGCAGACCATCATCCCAATGTTGCCAAAAGGTGTTTGTGCAACAACAATGTCTGTTCCGGGTTCAAAAAACTTGGATTCTTGGTAGCCACCGACAGCATCGCCCACTTGTACATCAAACAAGTGAATTTTGTCGTAACGAGCTTCGGTACGCTCAGGGCTAATACACAAACTTACTGTGCGTACACGGCCATCTTCAATCACAGAACCATCAGGACGGAACGGGCAAGGTAAAGTCCCAGCAATCAGCCAGATTTGATACTGGTGTGCTAAAGCTTCAAGTCGTTTTTGGATCGTTTCGAACTGTGCTGCTGTTTCACGTTGTTTGCCTGCGGCAAAGCATACGAAATTTTCAGGGAACACCACCAAGGAAGAACCCTGTGCTTTACTCTGTTGAATCAATGATTCGATGACCTTGAAGTTTTCTTCAATATCATTTTGAGAATTCATTTGAGCAACAGAAAGTAAAGACATTAGTTTATCCTTGTATCAAGTACATTAAGCGTTTTGTTGATGAGACGCTTGTTCCAAATTATCTTGTTCTTTTTGGAGTTGTTTGACCAGCGGTTCAAACATATTTTGATTATTTTCGTTCAATTTCATCAAGGTTTTGTGCGCCTCAAGTACGGTTGTCAGCATACTTGAGTTGGTTACGTGTTCTTCCATTAACTCACGTGTACATACGCTTGGATCACCGCAGTAATTCAAGATGACAAAAACCTGACCTAAGCCCATGCTATTGGCTAAAGTCGTAATATCTGGATTGGTTGATAACATGACGGCCTGAATGTTGTGGGCTTGTTTTAGCTTCAAACCAAGTTTCGCTAAAATGCCTAACACTGTGCTATCGATGAATGTAGTTTGGGTTAAATCTACGATTGCCCCAACGACATTCGACTGTTGTTCAATACGGTTTAAAAGTTTGTCTAGACTGATACAAGATTGGGCTCGCACTTCGCCAATAAGCTTAAAAATATGCGTTCCATCCAAACTTGCATATTCAACATGACCTGTTGACATATAAATGCCATTTGCAGAGAAGGATTTTAAAATTATCACATAGGGCAACTGTAGACTCAAGTATTCTTGAGTCGTAGATACCTATTGAATTATTTAAGTTATTGAAAATTAATTTAATTCATTCTGCATAAACTTAAGATGGCAATATCATCTGCCACATGTTCTGGGGCTTGAAATGATTGATTTTGCAAGTGGAAGACCAATTGTTCGAATTGTTCGTTCAATCCGCCATCAAAAGGTTCAAGTGCACCATCCGAGCAAATAATGAAACGTGAATGCTTGTTTAGCACACATTCGAATTCTTCTACTTCTAAATCTTCCGTTAAACCGAGTGGAAAACTACTGGTATTTAAAATTTTAGGTGGATGATTGGGTTCTAGCATAATTGCAGGAGGATAGTGTCCTGCGCTCGACCATTTTAAAACATGGGTTTCTAAATTCAATGTACCGGCAATCATGGTGATGTGCTTTTCAATATTTTCTTGCACCAACATTCCATTCAGTTTCTTAATCAATTCTCTTGGTGTTTTTGAGCGGCCATGAAACGCAGCCATCCATGAAGTAAGTAAACTGCTGGTGACACCATGACCAGACACATCGGCCAAATAGAAAATAATTTCTTTGTCACTGAGCTTCCAATAGTCGTACCAATCGCCAGAAAGATAGGCTGAAGGTTGGAACAGTGTTTCTATACGATAATTGGTCAGTTCAATCGGATTTGGAAGTAATCGTTTTTGAAGTTCAGCAGCAGAAGGTAAATCACGACTGTCCTGATTACGCTTATATTGAGCATCAATTTTTAATAATGAATGTTCAGGATTGGCAGGTAAACGATTCCAAATCCAACCTGCAAGAGCGCCGAGTTCCCAAGCCTGAGCTAAAGCAGTCCCTTCGTTTTCAAAGGCCATAACAATTGTGGGTAAACTCCACTGGTGGGTCAGGTAATCTTGTACATCGGCAATCGCGATAATAGTAGGATCATACAAGTCAATATCATTAATTTGAATCATCTGCACACTAGGAAGTGTGTTAAGCACCTGATCTAAATAAGGAATATTACGAGTTGGTTGAATGAAATACATATATATATTGTATGATCCTTTAGATTTACATCGTTAGATGTACTATATCAATCAAGTAATTGCTAGAAAAAATAATGCTTTTTAGTGCAAATAAGTTTTACAAATTATTCAGACGGTGGTGAGTTATCTGAATCTTGCGTATCATCAATACCATCATCAGGTTCTTCATCAACAAAGGAAATGTTGTCAGTATCAAGCCCTTGCTTTTGCGCGATTTCAAAATTCTTGCGTTGTAAATAGATATCTCGAATCGCTGCATAACGGTCACCTTGTAATACATCTTCTACATCAAGGATTTGGGCGCGTGCATCAATACCACGTAGCAATTGATCTGACCAATATAAGCCATCGTTATCTGCAAATATGTATTTTTGTGGGCGTGCTTGACCATCAACAGCAAAACCAAAACCATCACGGAAAGTACTTGGACCTATAATAGGCAAAACCAAATATGGACCAGAAGGGACACCATAATAGCCAAGTGTCGTACCCAAGCCTTCTTCTTCCATGTCTAGACCTAAACGTCGTGCAGGATCAGCAAAACCTAAAGTCGTCACAGTATTAATCGTAAAGCGACCTAAAGACTTCGCAGCACGAGATGGGCGCCCTTGCACCAATTGATTTACGGCATTCCAAGGTTCATTTAAGTTCTTACGAAATGCACGATAAGCACCGCGGACACTGTCAGGAACTTTAGTTTTATATTGTACTGCTACTGGTCTGGCAAAATTTCGGTCTAAGAAATCATTGAAGGCAAAAGTTTCCCGGTTCAATGCTTCTAAAGGGTCTTTGATGTTATCAGGCTGTGCAGCATTTGCATTCACTTTTAAATCATTTGCTTTTACATTTTTGAGTTCTTTTAATGACTCAAGTCTAGAAACCTGAGTAGTAGATGGTGCTTCAGGTGCAACTTCATTTACAGGAGTATCGCTTGAAGCTGTAGCAGATAGATCATCATTTGCTTGAATGGTAGAAGCAAAACTAGCAGCTAAAAGTGTCGCACATAAATAATAGTGAGTATGTTGCATAATAGATCCAAGACGGCTCTTAATGTCATAAAAAACTTAAGAAGTCTAAAATAATTAGAGTATAGAACGTATTGTAACAGTTGTTTTCTTCATAGTATTAAAACAAATTTGATCAAAATATGTAATAAAATAGGTTTTTTGCTGATTAAATGATCAATCAAACCATTTTTTGCAAATAATTTAGAGAGGGGTATTGCAACGTGTTGGGAATGCTGTAGAATGCACATCCATCGGCGGTGATGTTGATTAAAACTTGTTGAGAAACAAGGATTTAGCCCAAGCGGTAGAATCTAGAAGTCTTGAATAAGTTTAAAAATAATTAACAAAACCTGTTGACTTTAACTTAGATTAGAGTAACATA
>NZ_SJNT01000016.1 GCF_004331035.1 Acinetobacter sp. ANC 4910 | reverse complement strand
CCGCCACAGGACAAAAGTGTGTTGACCGCATTTATACCGACCTGTGTGTGATTGATGTCACTGTGGAAGGGTTAAAAGTGATTGAGAAAGTCGATGGTTTAAGCTTTGCAGAATTGCAAGCCATGACCGGTGCTCCGTTGATGGATGCGACACAACAGAATTAATGATTTGAATCCCCCTAAATCCCCCTTTGCTAAAGGGGGACTTCTCTAGCTTCAAGTGCAGTGAGTCTCCCTCCTTTTTAAAGGAGGGATTAAGGGAGGATTCAAAGTCCAACAGCTCGTTCTTGTTACTTTTTTAAAAAATGAGTGACAACGTCACGCAAGAAAAACTTTGTCATCAACAAAACCTGTTCACCATGAACATCTATTCAATTGGATTGCAAAAATAATCCTGATAAGAATTTATGCAGGTTGTTGATGACGATAGGCTCCAGCAAATGCTGGGAAAGAATTTTAAAACTGTATTTGCTCACATGACTGGCGACATGGATGTCGCCTCGTTGCTCAGCACAACAGGGATGTTGTGTCTGAGCAACAAAGGGTTTTGTCACTTTTGCCCTATCAAAAGTGAGGCTTTGCCTACGCAAAGGAAAATGAATAAATCCATCATTTGTGGCAGTGACAACAACAGATTTCAAAATGGAAACGTAAGAATGAAAGACGCTTATATCATCGATGCCATCCGTACCCCATTTGGCCGTTATGCGGGTGGTTTAGCCCCAGTCCGTGCCGATGACTTGGGTGCTGTACCGATTCAAGCCTTAATGCAACGTAATCCAAGCGTGGACTGGAAACAGGTAGATGACGTGATTTACGGCTGTGCCAACCAAGCCGGTGAAGATAACCGTAATGTGGGGCGTATGTCGGCATTGTTGGCAGGTTTACCGGTTGAAGTGCCTGCCACCACAGTCAATCGTCTATGTGGTTCATCGTTGGATGCGATTGCGATGGCAGCCCGTGCGATTAAAGCCGGTGAAGCGAATCTGATCATTGCAGGTGGCGTAGAAAGCATGTCACGTGCTCCCTTTGTGATGGGTAAATCAGAAACGGCTTATGGCCGTAGCCAGAAGATTGAAGACACCACCATGGGATGGCGTTTTATCAATCCTAAGCTGAAAGCCATGTATGGTGTAGAGACCATGCCACAAACCGCAGAGAATGTGGCACAACAATTTCATATTGATCGTGCAGATCAAGACCAGTTTGCCTTGACGAGTCAACAGCGCACCGCAACCGCGCAAGCTCAAGGCTTTTTTAAACATGAGATCATCCCAGTGAGCATTCCTCAGCGTAAGGGTGATCCGATTGTGATCGATACGGATGAACATCCTCGTGCATCGACCACATTAGAAGGTTTGGCAAAACTGAAGCCAGTCGTCACAGCAGAAGGCACCGTCACAGCGGGAAACGCGTCAGGCATCAATGACGGTGCGGCTGCTGTACTGATTGCTTCGGAACAGGCCGTTGAACAGTACCAACTTAAACCACGTGCCAAGATTATTGCGTCCACGGCTGTTGGGGTTGAACCTCGCATTATGGGCTTTGCACCAGCACCGGCGATTAAGAAGCTGCTCAAACAAGCCAATCTCAGCATTGAACAGATGGATGTGATTGAGTTGAATGAAGCCTTTGCGGCACAGGCACTGGCGGTTACCCGTGATTTAGGTTTGGCAGATGACACAACACAAGTAAATCCAAACGGTGGTGCGATTGCGATTGGTCATCCACTCGGTGCATCGGGTGCACGTTTAGTCACCACGGCCTTAAACCAATTGGAACAAACGGGAGGTACTTATGCCTTATGTTCAATGTGTATTGGGGTTGGTCAAGGCATTGCAATGATTATTCAGCGGGTTTAAAGCAGATTTAAGGATAGCGATCATGAGCCAGTTATATGCCAGCTTATTTTACCAAAACGAGGTGACTGAAATTTTTAGTGATCGCGCGTTGGTGTCTTACATGATTGAGGCGGAAGTTGCCTTGGCACAAGCGCAGGCTCAAGTCGGTGTCATTCCAGAATCTGCGGCAAATGCAATTTCTCAAGTTGCACAGACTGCGATTGATCAGATTGACTTTGATGCTTTGGCTGTTGCAACAGGCTTGGCGGGCAATATTGCGATTCCTTTTGTGAAGCAATTAACTGCAATTGTGAAACAACGCGATGAAGATGCTGCGCGTTATGTGCATTGGGGTGCAACCAGTCAAGACATTTTAGATACCGCATGTATTTTGCAATGTCGTGCTGCGCTGCAACAGGTGGAGTCTTTAATTCATCAGTGCTACCGCACTGCATTGACCCAAGCGGAACAGTACCGCTCACAAGTCATGATTGGACGCACATGGTTGCAGCAAGGTTTACCTATTACGTTGGGGCATAAATTCGCGCGCTGGGCTTCAGCCTTTCATCGTGACTTAGCCCGTATTGACGCCATGAAAGCACGTGTTTTCACTGCACAATTAGGCGGTGCAGTCGGTTCATTGGCTTCATTACAAGCACAGGGTACTGTTGTGGTTCAGGCATTTGCCATCCAATTACAGCTTTCTGTTCCAACCTGCACTTGGCATGGTGAGCGTGACCGTATTGTCGAAATCGCGAGTGTCCTAGCGATGGTGACAGGTAGTTTGGGCAAAATGGCGCGTGACTGGTCATTGATGATGCAAACCGAAATAGCCGAAGTGTTTGAACCCACAGCGCAAGGGCGTGGCGGGTCATCGACCATGCCGCATAAACGTAATCCTGTCGCTGCGGCATCGGTTTTGGCAGCAGCTAATCGTGTGCCTGTGTTGATGTCGAGTTTGTATCAAAGCATGGTGCAAGAGCATGAACGTAGTTTAGGTAGCTGGCATGCGGAATGGCTGGCATTGCCTGAAATTTTCCAACTCTGCGCGGGTGCTTTAGAACGGACTTTGGATGTTCTACAAGGGATGCAAGTCAATGCTGAAAATATGCAACGCAATTTGGAATGTACCCAAGGCTTGATTATGGCGGAAGCTGTGATGATGGCTTTGGCACCGCATATGGGTCGCTTACAGGCTCATCATGTCGTTGAAGCGGCATGCAAAACAGCCGTGGAAAAAGGTCTTCACTTAAAAGAGGTCATTACTGAACTCGATCAAGTCAAAGCCTATTTTAGCGCAACTCAGATTTCAGAAATTTTTAAACCAGCGTCATATCTCGGCAATATTCAAGATCAGATTGATGCGGTTTTGCAGGAAGCAAAAGGAGAGGCAAAGTGAATATCACAATGACCAATCGTCAAGGCAAGACCTTATCTGTTGCGATCAGTGGGCAAGACAATGCGCCTGTGATTGTATTTTCAAACTCATTGGGTACCGATAAAGGCATGTGGCAGCCACAAGTTGCTGCCTTTGAACAAAAGTTCAAAGTGGTGACTTATGACACGCGTGGTCATGGGCAAAGTGATGTGATTGAGCAGACCACTGTACAAAATCTTGCAGAAGATGTGATTGATATTCTGAATGGTTTAAACATTGAAAAAGCGCATTTCTGCGGCATTTCAATGGGTGGCATGACGGCTTTGTGGCTCGGTATTCACCATGCAGATCGTTTTCATAGCATTACTGTTGCCAATTCAGCAGCCAAAATTTGGACTGAAGAAGGTTGGAATGCACGTGCAGATGCTGTGACAGCGAATGGCTTAGCAGATTTGGTCAAAACTACGCATACACGCTGGTTTAGTGAGCAGTTTGATTATCAACACGATGCTCTGGCGCAACGCACCATTCAGTCTTTAGCCACTACACCAGCATTGGGTTATGCAGAATCTTGCCGAGCGCTCGCACAAGCGGATCTATCGACTCAAATTCAACAGATTCAGATTCCAACTTTAGTCATTGCAGGTGCATTTGACCCAGTTACCACAGTGGCAGATGGCATCTTTATGCAACAACAAATTCAAGCGAGTGAACTGGTGGTGATTGATGCATCACACCTGTCCAATATTGAGCAACCTGAGCTGTTTAATCAAACCCTCAGTCAGTTCATTGGATCGATTCAATAGTTTAAGGATTTTTAAAAGGACTTTCAGCCCAAGGAGGCAGGTATGGCGTCTCAGGAATACGCTACTCAAAAAACGAGTATAGACGCACAAGCACTGATTAATGATGCACCGATTAGCAAATATCAGTGGTTGATCGCAATTGTATGTTTCTTCATTGTTTTTGTTGACGGTATTGATACTGCGGCAATGGGTTTTATTGCGCCAGCCTTGGCACAAGACTGGGGGATAGACCGCTCGCAACTAGGTCCAGTCATGAGTGCGGCTTTAGGCGGCATGATTATTGGTGCTTTGGTGTCTGGTCCAACTGCTGACCGCTTTGGGCGAAAGATTGTTTTAAGTGTTTCGATGCTGATATTTGGTGGTTTTACTTTGGCATCGGCATATGCGGCTGACTTAAATACCTTGGTGATACTGCGCTTTTTAACCGGTATTGGTTTGGGTGCAGCGATGCCGAATGCAACCACGCTATTTTCTGAATATTGCCCACAGCGCTCTCGCTCGTTACTCGTGACTTGTATGTTCTGTGGTTATAACTTGGGTATGGCGACAGGTGGTTTCATCAGCAGTTGGTTGATTCCAACTTTTGGTTGGCACAGCCTATTCTTATTGGGTGGTTGGTCTCCACTGATTTTGATGATCTTGGTGATTTTCTTCCTGCCAGAATCCTATCGTTTCCTGATTGTGAAAGGTCGTGACAGCGAAAAAGTCCGCAAAATTTTGACACGTATTGCACCTGAAAAAGTACAGGGTGTTACTGAATTTCATGTGCCTGAAGAAAAAACCGAAGGTGGTGAGAAGAAAGGCGTGTTTGGCATGCTGTTCTCTCAGAAATATGTCAAAGGTACGGTTTTATTGTGGCTGACCTATTTCATGGGTTTGGTGATGATCTATCTTCTTACCAGTTGGTTACCAACCTTAATGCGTGAAACAGGCGCAACGATGGAACGTGCTGCATTTATCGGTGGTTTATTCCAGTTTGGCGGTGTCCTCAGTGCTTTATTTATTGGCTGGGCAATGGACCGTTTCAACCCGAACCGCATTATTGCAGGCTTCTATTTTGTCGCTGGAATCTTTGCTTTTGCCGTAGGTCAGAGCTTAGCAAATCCAACATTACTTGCCATTTTAGTGCTTTGTGCGGGTGTTGCAATTAATGGTGCACAGTCGGCTATGCCAGCACTCAGTGCTCGTTTTTATCCAACCCAATGCCGTGCAACAGGTGTGGCGTGGATGTCTGGGATTGGTCGTTTCGGTGCGGTATTTGGTGCATGGATCGGCGCAGTTTTACTGGGCAATGATTGGTCGTTTACTGCCATTTTAAGTCTGCTGTTAATTCCAGCAACAGCAGCAGCGGTCGCTATTTTTGTTAAATCACTGGTTGCACATACAGATGCGATCTAATTGAGGTTTCTCCCATGAATGATGAACAACGTTATGAACAAGGAATTACCGTACGCACTGAAGTGTTGGGTGAAAAGCATGTCGGTCGTTCACTTGAGAACTTGAATGATTTCAATGCCGACTTTCAAAATTTTATTAGCCGTTTTGCGTGGGGCGAAGTCTGGTCTAGACCGGGCATGCCACGCCATACCCGTAGCTTAGTCACCATAGCTGTGTTATTGGCGTTGGGCCGTGAAGATGAACTGCGTATGCATTTACGTGCTTGTTTTAACAATGGTGTGACCAAGGACGATTTAAAAGAGTTGATTTTGCACTGTTCACTGTATGCCGGTTTACCCGCAGCCAATGCAGCCATGCATATGGCAGAAGAAGTTTTTGCAGATTTAGGCATTGCCCCGCAAAAACTGAGTGAGCAGTCGTTAAGCCAAGAACAAACGAACCAAGAGTAATGGAACAAGATTAAGAGGGACGTCACATGTCGCAACTTATTTTAGGTGCTTATGCACAACGTAATACCGATGATCATCCGCCAGCATACGCACCCGGCTATAAAACCAGTGTATTACGCTCGCCAAAAAATGCTTTGATTTCGATTGCAGAAACCTTAACTGAAGTGACTTCACCGCAGTTCAGTGCTGAGCAATTTGGACCTAAAGATAACGATTTGATTTTGAACTATGCCAAAGAAGGTCTACCGATTGGTGAGCGCATTATCGTGCACGGCTATGTCCGTGATCAGTTTGGTCGTCCAGTCAAAAATGCCTTGCTTGAAGTGTGGCAAGCCAATGCTTCAGGTCGTTATCGTCATCCAAATGATCAGTTTATTGGTGCGATGGACCCGAACTTTGGCGGCTGTGGTCGCATGATGACCGATGCCAATGGCTATTTTGTATTCCGTACCATTAAGCCGGGTCCGTACCCTTGGCGTAACCGTATTAATGAATGGCGTCCTGCACATATCCATTTCTCCTTGATTGCAGATGGTTGGGCGCAGCGTCTTATTTCTCAGTTCTACTTTGAAGGCGATACGCTGATTGATTCGTGTCCGATTATTAAAACCATTCCTTCGGAACAACAACGTCGCGCGCTGATTGCTTTAGAAGATAAGAGCAATTTCATTGAAGCAGACAGTCGTTGTTATCGCTTTGACATCACTTTACGTGGTCGTCGTGCGACATATTTCGAAAATGATTTGACTTAATTCAGGGAGAACAACATGAACAATTGGAACTTTCAAGAATTGCATGAAACTCCATCTCAAACAGGTGGGCCATACGTACACATTGGTTTGTTGCCAAAACAAGCCAACATTGAAGTGTTTGAAAACAACTTCAACAATCAGTTAGTTCAAGAAAAAACCTTGGGCGAACGTATTCGCTTAGAAGGTCAAGTGTTCGACGGTTTAGGTTTACCGTTACGTGATGTGTTGATTGAAATCTGGCAGGCCGATGCCAACGGTGTGTATCCAAGTGCGGCCGATATTCAAGGCAAAGCGGTCGATCCAAACTTCCTTGGTTGGGGTCGTACAGGCGCAGACTTTGAAACAGGTTTTTGGAGTTTCAATACCATTAAACCGGGTGCGGTTCCGGGACGTAAAGGGACTACTCAGGCACCGCATATTGCACTGATCATCTTTGCACGTGGGATTAACATTGGCTTGAATACCCGTGTGTATTTTGAAGATGAAGCCGAAGCCAATGCACAAGATCCTGTACTTAAAGGTATTGAGTGGGCACCTCGTCGTCAAACCCTCATCGCAAAACGTGAAGAGCGTGATGGTGAGGTGGTGTATCGCTTTGACATTCGTATTCAAGGCGAAGATGAAACGGTCTTCTTAGACATCTAATCGTCAGAATTGGCAAGAACAGCTATTTCATGACTGTTCTTGCTGAAATGATCTAATTTTATGCGTGGTGATGGCATGACCAGTTTCATCCATTCCACGTATGTTTTCGACTGATGACAGAAGTCAGGCAATAGTCTGAAAATACAAGGAAATGTAATGATTACCATCAAAAAATTAGCGATGCAACTCTGCTTAAGCAGTGCTGTTTTAGCCGCAATGCCATCTGCATTTGCAGGCGACACTGCCCCTGCGACACAACACTATATGGTCAAAAATCTCAATATTGGTGATTTACCTGTCAAAACCATTGTACCGATTACCGCAAAAACAGCAGAGCAAGCCCTTGCCCAAGCAAAAGTGATTGCCAGCAACCCCAATGCAGATTTGGCTGAGTTTCGCATCGACTTATTAGAGTTTTCTGCCGACACCAAAAAAGTGATTGCATTGGGTCAGCAGTTGAATCAAATTTTAAAAGACAAACCGTTGATCGCCACCATTCGTACGCATAACGAAGGCGGGAAAATGACGGTGTCTGACCAAGACTATGAAAAGATTTATCGTGAATATTTGAAAAAGCCATTCATGCAATTGCTGGATATCGAAATGTTCCGTGATGCAGAAAGTGTCGCAAAATTAACCAAATTGGCGCATGATAAACATGTGTTAGTGATTATGTCGAATCACGATTTTAATAAAACGCCAGAACAACAAGAAATTGAAAACCGTTTGCTGAAACAAGATCAGATGGGGGCCGACATTCTAAAAATTGCGGTGATGCCAAAGTCAAAACAAGATGTCTTTACCCTTATGAATGCCACGCTGGCTGTAAGTCAAAAAAGTCAGAAACCCTTACTGACTATGTCAATGGGGCAGTTGGGCACCATTTCACGTGTAGCGACCGCCAATATGGGCGGCAGTTTAAGTTTCGGCATGATTGGTGAAGCCTCTGCCCCGGGTCAAATTGATGTGACTCAACTCAAACAGTTGCTGAAAACCGTACAACCGACCCCTTAAATGCACTGTGTTATTCATCTTCAAGGATAGAAAAGGATCTAAAATATGAAACCATCAACCTTACGTTTGACCACATTGGTTTTGAGTTTAGCGGCTTCAGGTTTTGCCAGTGCAGAAACTTATATTGTGGATCGTTATCAGGACGATACTGCAAAAGGTTCACTACGTTGGGCAATTGAACAATCGAATGCCAATGCTGCACAAGAAAATGAAATTCAAATCCAAGCTGTGGGACAAGCACCCTATGCAATTAAACTGAATCAGCCTTTACCGCTAATTAAGTCTTCAGTGAAAATTATTGGGGCGCAATGGGACAAAACGGGCGAGTTTATTGCGATTGATGGTTCCAACTATATTAAAGGTGAAGGCGCGAAAGCCTGCCCAGGAGCAAATCCTGAACAGTATGGCACCAATGTCCGTACCATGACTTTACCGGGTCTTGTTCTGCAAGATGTGAATGGTGTGACTTTAAAAGGTCTGGATATTCATCGCTTCTGTATTGGTGTTTTGGTGAACCGTTCAAGCAATAACTTGATTCAACATAACCGTATCAGTAATAACTACGGTGGTTCAGGCGTGATGTTGACGGGTGATGATGGTAAGGGCAATCCGACCTCGACCACCACCAATAACAACAAAGTTTTGAACAACTTGTTTGTAGATAACGGCGATGGGCTTGAGCTCACTCGTGGTGCGGCATTTAACCTTGTCGCCAATAACCTGTTCACCTCAACCAAAGCCAACCCAGAGCCGTCGCAAGGTATCGAAATCTTGTGGGGCAATGACAATGCGGTGGTGGGGAACAAATTTGAAAACTATTCTGATGGTTTGCAAATTAACTGGGGCAAGCGTAATTACATCGCCTATAACGAACTGACCAATAACTCAATTGGCTTTAACCTCACGGGTGATGGCAACATTTTTGACAGTAATAAAGTTCACGGTAACCGTCTTGGCATCGCCATTCGTTCAGAAAAAGATGCGAATGCACGTACAACGTTGACCAAAAACCTAATTTGGGGCAATGGCAAAGATATTAAACGCTGTGAGGCAGGTGGTTCGTGTGTACCCAATCAGCGTTTAGGTGCCATTGTATTTGCTGTTCCTGCACTTGAACATGCGGGCTTTGTGGGTTCTCGTGGTGGCGGTGTGGTCATTGAAGCGGCGAAACTGCAAAAGACTTGTACACAGCCGAATGAACAAGGCTGTAATGCGATGCCAAACCAAAACATTCAAGCACCTCGTTTGAGTTATAGCAAAGGTCAAGTCACGGCTGAAGTTCAGGCGCAACCGAATCAACGCTATCAGGTTGAGTTTTTTGCCAATCGTCAAGCGAAGAGTCAAGAAGCAGAGCAATACTTAGGCATGCAAGTTGTGACAACGAATGCACAAGGTCAAGGTCAAGCAACATGGAAAGTGGCAAGTGGTGTGGCCAATGTCACTGCCAATGTCACAGACCATTTGGGTGCAACTTCTGAACTGAGTCCAGCCGTTCGCATTAAATAATAAAAACCGCATGGAAAGCTCACTAAGTGTGAGTTTTCCACACAGAAAAGGATGTTTGGTATGCAACAACTATTAAAACTAGGCACATTATCTTTGGCGCTTTTAACTTGCCAATTGGCTTCAGCCAATGAATTTTATTCGGCAGACCGTCAATGGTTATTGGGTGATTGGAACGGTGAACGGAAGCAACTGGAAGATCAAGGTTATAAATTTACAGCAGCAATTATGAGCCAAGCAGCGACTAATTTGGCTGGCGGTTATAACGATGACAATAGTTTTGAAAATGCTGCACAGCTCACGCTGGGTGCCAATTTTGATTTAAACAAAATTGCGGGTTGGGAAAATACCACCGCAGCAATCATGATAACCAAGCGAGATGGTAATGCCTTAACGCTTGAACGCATTAAAGACCCACGTGCTAGTACCTTGGGGAACAGCCAAGAAATTTATGGCCGTGGCAAAATTTGGCGCTTAACTCAAGCATGGATTAAAACCGGATTTGATGATAACCGTGTCCAATTCAAGATTGGTCGCATGGGCATGTCGGATGACTTTAACAGCTCACAATGTGAATTTCAGAATTTACTTTTGTGTGGTGGGCAGTTAGGTAAATCCATCGGTTCGATTTGGTATAACTGGCCTGTCAGTTTATGGGGCACCAATGTGAAATACCAATTTGCACCAGATTGGTCGCTTGGTGTTGGGGTCTATGAAGTGAATCCAGACAATGTCAAAACAGATTCAGCCAGTGATGGTTTTAATCTTGATATGGACAATGTCGAAGGGGCCACTATTCCAGTTGAACTGGCATGGAAACCTAAACTGGCTACATTTAATGCTTTACCGGGCGAATATAAACTCGGTGCGTTGTACTCCACGGCTGAAGCAAAAGACATTCGCAGTGGTGAAATGCAAGATGGAAAATACAGTTTTTGGCTGAATGCACAACAACAACTGACCCAACATGGGGCAGATCCGAAGCGTGGTCTATACATCAGCTTTAATGGGGTAGTGAACGATAAGGCCACAACATTTGTAGAAAGTACACAACAATTGGCGCTTTGGTACAAAGGTCCATTCGATAGCCGTCCTAATGATTCCATCGGATTTGGTTTGGCCAACTATGTCGTGAATGACCGTGCGACGGACAAGCAAATTGCCACCAACGAAGGTCGTGGTTATTACAGTTACGATGCACTTGCCAGTGACTATGTCCCAATTCAACATGACGAACTCAATGTTGAGTTGAACTATACCTATCAATGGTCGCCTGCGGTGATGCTCAGACCTAACCTGCAATATATCTATCAACCTTCTGGTGTGAAAGAAGTGGATGATGCGTGGGTTGCTGGTTTAACCATGAAAGTGAATTTCTGACAGCACTTAGGTTAAAATGATTAAAATATAACCAATATTGCTGCCCAGTTTAAACATGTTAGTCGATGCTTTCACAGGTTAAACCTGTGAAAGCATAAAAATTTATTTGTGATGATAAATGATACTCAAAGGAGAGAGGGAGTGATCATTTAAACTCACGGCACTAGGAGTAAGATCTATGTCTGAAGCTCAATCTAAGCCAAAACCCATATTTAAAATATGGTGCTTTATTCTTGGCTTGGCCTTATTGTTGACAGGCCTGTTCTATTTAATAGGTGGTGGAAAGCTCATTAGTTTAGGTGGCTCTTGGTACTTCTTTATTGCAGGCTTAGTGACCATCGTTTCATCGATTTTCATTTTTAGAAAAAAAGCCCTTGGGGTTGGATTATTCAGTTTAGTCTTTGTAGGCACTGTCATTTGGGCATTGATTGATACTGGCTTTGAATTTTGGCCACTGCATTCACGCTTAATGTTCCCAGCAGGTTTATTTGCTGCCGTGCTATTCACTTTGCCATCTATTCGTAAATATCAGCAACAAACTGCAATGTCTGCACCTGCTTATGTTGTAGGTGGACTGACTGTCCTAGGCATGTTGGGTGGTATGTACGGTATGTTTATTCCACATCCAACAGTGGAAGCTTCTGGTCAGGAATTACCGCTTGTCCCAGTGGCACCAAATAAACAGCAAGTCAATTGGGATCATTACGGTAGTGATGCGGGTGGTAGCCGTTTTGCCGCACTGGATCAAATTAACCGTAATAACGTATCTAAGTTAAAAGAAGCTTGGCGCTTTCAAACGGGAGATAAAACCACAGGTTCAGGCAATGGTGCAGAAGATCAGATGACCCCATTGCAGGTCGGCAATAAAGTATTTTTGTGTACCCCGCATAACAACATCATTGCTTTGGATGCAGACACGGGTAAACAAATCTGGAAAGCCGAAGTCAACTCTAAAGCCGATGCTTGGGAGCGTTGTCGTGGCGTTGCGTATTTCGATTCAACGCAAGCCTTGGTACAGCCAACATTGGCAGGTGCCAATGCGGTCACTGCTGTGGCAACCAATACCGCCTGCCCACGTCGTGTTTATACCAACACACCTGATGGTCGTTTAATTGCAGTGAATGCCGATACAGGTGAGCGTTGTAAAGACTTCGGGGTCGATGGGACTGTGAATTTGCTTGAAGGCTTGGGTGATGGAACTAAAGCGCCTCGTTTTGAAGTCACTTCAGCACCAACCATTGCAGGTACGTCCATCGTTATTGGTAGCCGTATTGCCGATAACGTGGGTGCAGACATGCCGGGTGGCGTAATTCGTGCATACGATGTCATTACAGGTCAATTGCGTTGGGCATTCGATCCACGGAATCCAAATCCGAACTATGTACTCAAACCGGGTGAAACCTATAAACGTAGTTCAGCTAACTCATGGGCTGCAATGTCTTATGACCCACAAATGAATACCGTGTTCTTACCGATGGGAAGTTCTTCGGTCGACCTTTGGGGGGCAAACCGTCAGCCATTGGATCATAAATACAATACTTCGGTATTGGCGCTAGATGCGACTACAGGTAAAGAAAAGTGGGTCTATCAAACAGTACATAATGATTTATGGGACTTTGACTTGCCTATGCAACCAAGTTTGGTGGATTTCCCACTGAAAGATGGTTCGACGAAACCTGCTGTAGTCATTGGTACGAAGTCTGGTCAGTTCTTTGTGCTTGATCGTGTCACAGGTAAACCTTTGACCAAAGTCATTGAACAACCTGTTAAAGCCGCAGACATTCCAAATGAACAATACAGTTTGACTCAACCGCGTTCCATTGAAATGCCACAAATTGGCAATCAAATGCTCACTGAATCTGACATGTGGGGTGCTACGCCATTTGATCAATTGATGTGTCGTATTAATTTCAAATCAATGCGTTATGAGGGGCTTTTCACTGCACCAGGTACTGATATTTCATTGAGCTTTCCGGGTTCACTCGGTGGCATGAACTGGGGTTCTATCGCTTTCGATCCAACCCATCGATATATGTTTGTGAACGACATGCGTTTAGGGCTTTGGATTCAGTTGATCAAGCAAACGCCTGAAGATTTGGCCATTCAAGCCAATGGCGGTGAGAAAGTGAATACCGGTATGGGTGCTGTGCCAATGAAAGACACACCATACAAAGTCAACAAAAACCGTTTCTGGTCAGCCTTAAGTATTCCTTGTCAAAAACCACCTTTTGGTACCATGACTGCAATTGATATGAAAACTCGTCAAATTGCATGGCAGGTTCCTTTGGGTACAGTCGAAGATACAGGTCCTATGGGCATTAAGATGGGCTTAAAAGCACCGATTGGTATGCCAACTATTGGCGGTCCAATGGCAACACAGGGTGGTTTGGTATTCTTTGCTGCAACGCAAGATTACTACTTACGCGCCTTCAATTCATCCAATGGTGAAGAATTGTGGAAAGCACGTTTACCTGTGGGTAGCCAAGGTACACCAATGAGCTACATCTCACCAAAAACGGGTAAGCAATATGTAGTCATTTCTGCTGGTGGCGCGCGTCAGTCACCTGACCATGGCGATTATGTGATTGCTTATAGTTTAGAAGACTAAAACGTATTATTGTTGGGAGAGTCCTTCCTTGCGGAGGGGCTTTCCACATTCCTACCAAGATGATAAGAAAAGGATGTCTTGTGAAAGTACATAATCGCAATCCATTTCCCTTTAACTATGCGTTTTTGACAACGGTTATTTTACAGTCGATGGCATTGCATGCTCAAGACATAGCCGAATATCAACTTCCTGTGATTAAAGTCCAAGCAGTGCGTACTGAAAGTAAATTATTACAGGCACCCGCTTCGATACAGAAAGTGCAAGCTCCAGAGTCTCAACTCAACACGAATGTGAATGTGTCTGAACTATTGCAAGGTGTGGCGGGTTTACAAATCAATAACCGTGAAAATTACGCGCAAGATTTGCAAATTTCCATGCGTGGCTTTGGTGCGCGTTCTACTTTTGGTGTGCGGGGCATACGCCTCTATGTCGATGGTATTCCTGCCACCATGCCCGATGGTCAGGGGCAAAGCTCCAATATTGATTTAGACAGCTTGGACAATATTGAAGTTTTGACAGGTCCATTTTCTTCACTTTATGGAAACTCATCAGGTGGAACCATTCTAACCGAGACCAAAGAAGGGCAAGGGAAAGACTCGATTCAAGTGGGTCTAAATGCAGGTAGCCACCATAAACAACAAGCCAATATTCAATTACAAGGGGGTTCACAGCAGGCCAATCAACCGGCTTATGTGATCAGTTCTTCCTATTTTGATACCGATGGTTTCCGTGATCATAGCGCTGCGCGAAAAGTGTTGAATAATGCCAAGCTCACTTGGAATTTGGAGGATGGCAGTAAAATCAACTGGGTCATGAACCGTGTTGATATAAATGCCGACGATCCACAAGGTCTAAATCGTGAGCAGTGGAAAGCCAATCCGAAGCAAGTAAATGATGCTAAAAATATCTACGATGTGCGTAAAGAAATTGAGCAAACCCAAACAGGGCTGACGTGGACCAAGCCGCTGAATGACCAGAATGAACTCTATGCGATGTTTTATTTGGGTAACCGACAAGTGGTGCAATATCAGTCTATTCCCAGCAGCGCACAAAAAAATCCACGTCATGCGGGTGGGGTGATTGATTTTGATCGGGATTATTATGGTGCGGACTTCCGTTGGACGGGGAAAGAACTTTTGCCGAATACCACGCTGGTTGCAGGCATAGCGCTAGACCGTATGGTCGAAGACCGTAAAGGTTATAAAAATTATAATCATGCAGATACATTTGGCGTGAAAGGTGATTTACGTCGTGATGAAAATAATACTTTATGGAATCTCGATCCTTATGTGCAAGCCTCATGGCAGTTCTTGCCAACGTGGCATTTAGATGCAGGTTTGCGCTATAGCAATGTGCATTATGAGTCGGATGATCATTACATTGTCGCTGGCAATGGCGATGACAGTGGTTCAACGGATTATCAAAAATTATTGCCTTCTGTGGCATTAGGTTGGGAAATTTTACCTGAGCTTTATGCGTATACCAGTTATGGCAAAGGCTTTGAAACCCCAACCTTTACCGAAATGGCTTATAACACCGATCCTTTAAAATCAGGTATGAATTTCACTTTAAAACCTGCAAGTAGCGATAACTACGAACTCGGTTTAAAGTCGCAAAATCCATTTGGATTGTTTACTTTTGCAGTTTTCCAGACAGATACAGAAAACGATATTGTGACGGCGGGAACGCGTGATGGTCGAGCAACTTTTCGTAATGCGGACAAAACTACTCGACAAGGTTTAGAGCTTTCATGGAAACAAAAGATTTGGAAAGCATTCAATATTCAATCGAGTTTGAGTTATATCGATGCTGAATTTGATAGCAATACAGCAGAAATAGCGAATCCAAATGATTCAACAAAACCGTATGCGAAAGCCATTAATAAAGGAAATAAGATTCCCGGAATTGCCAAAAACCAAGCGTTTACCCGTATAGCATGGCAACCAGAGCAGGGCTTTCAAGCAGGCTTAGAAGCACGCTATATGGATAAAATCTATGTCGATGATATCAATTCGGATACTGCGCCAAGTTATACCGTAGTGGCGGCAAATGTCGGTTATTTATGGGTGAATCAGGACTGGAAAGTGAATACTTATGCCCGAGTCGATAATTTATTTGACCGCAACTATATCGGCTCAGTGATTGTAAATGACGGTAATGGTCGCTTCTTTGAGCCTGCGGATGGGCGTAATTTTAGTGTCGGAATGAGTGTGAACAAGACTTTCTAAGAATGCTCACAGTAAAAACTAAACAAGGGGCTGAATAGTCCCTTTTTTACGATGTAAAATCTTTCATGGTTTAAATACTCGTTTTTTTAGCCTAAATTTGCTTAAATACGCCTCGAAAAATAACAAACAGACATTGGGCTTTATATGAATAAATTTGCCAATACTTTGGTTTTTGCAACATTGTGTAGCAGTATGCTTTTAACGGGTTGTGATTTCTTTAAAGGAAAGAAAGACAGCGCTGAAGCAGAACAAGCAGCACCCGCAGTTAATGAGTGGGACTGTAGCAATGAAGCAAAATTAAAAGAGATTAAGGCCGCTTTACAGCAAGACTATTTGAAAAAGTTAGATAAAGCTTTACGTAACTCGAGCTATTATCAGGCAGATAAAAACCTGACCGATACCATTACGCAGCATATTCAATTTGAAGTCAAAAGCATTACTACCGTGACCGAACAACCTGACACAGCGAAACAACTGGAATGTCGCAGTGAACTAGTGGTGAAAATGCCGAAAGGTTTACAGCAACGTGCACAAAATGGTTATGAAACAGAAAGTTGTGATGAGTGTGATCGCTATGGTACGTTGAACGATTTACTGGAAAGTGAAGCATATGGTTTAACGATGCAAAATGATCAACTGAAAGGATCATTTGATTATCAACTGATTAAAACGGATAAAGAGGGTATTCAACTCCAGCTACCCAAAGAAAATAAAGTGTTAGATGGTCTAGTTTATATCACCGAAAAAGCAGTACAACTCGCCGCTTATGAAGCTGAAAATCAACAGTATGAAAATATGCGGGATACGCAAGATCAAAAACAAGCAGAGCAACAAGAACTCGCTCAGAAATCTATGGATATCCGTCAGAAAGAACTCAATGCTGATCAGGCGAAAGTGGTGGAGCGTTTAAATCAAACTTGGGATCGTTTTAGTAGTGAGCAAAAAGCACAATTGCAACAGGACCAGTCCGATTGGTTTGAAAAAAGGGATGTGGATTGTAAAGTGATTGCACAAACCAGTATTCATAATATTGCTGAAAAAGATCGTGAAACTTATCAACAGCATTACGATTATTGGGATGAGCAAATGAAAGCACAAAATCAAGACATGCAATACACCAAATGCTTTAATCAAAAAACGTCGGAGCGTATTGTTTATTTGAATAATGTCTTTAATTAATCAAAAAGCGGCTTGAAATAAAAAGGACGAATTGATTCGTCCTTTTTTTATTGGCATGCTTAGCACAGAAATTGAGAGTAAAAGTAGACATGCGAATAAGTTTTATTGGTGCAGGACGTGTCGCCTACCATTTGGCGTCTGCTTTAAAGCAACATCATCAAATTGTACAAATTTATAGTCGAACTTGGGAAAAGTCACAACATTTGGCAGCGCAGTTGGCAGCACAAGCGTGTCCATCGTTATCCGATTTATCATCGGAGATTGATTTGCTCATTCTTGCTGTTAGTGATCAATCGATTGCCGCCGTCATCGCTGAAGTTGCACCATTATTGCCAGAGGTTCTGATCGTACATACTTCAGGTAGTACCGATTTGGTCATGTTGCAGCAACACCACCCACGTGCGGGCGTGTTTTATCCTTTACAGACCTTTAGTTTGGAACGAGAGGTAGATTGGAAACAAACACCATTATTTATTGAAGCTGCAAATGAAGACGATCAAAAACAATTATTAGATTTGGCTCAACAGTTGAGCCAGCGTGTCTATGCTTATAGTTCGCAGCAACGTTTAAGCCTGCATTTGGCTGCGGTATTTGCCTGTAATTTTGCCAATTATTGTTACGACATGAGCAAGCAAATTGTGGATCAGACGCAAGTTGATTTTAGTTTATTGTATCCGCTGATCTTGGAAACAGCAGCAAAAGCCACACAAAATGATCCGAAAACTATGCAAACTGGACCTGCGGTACGCGGTGATGTGAATATTTTGCAGATGCATCAAGCGATATTAGCGGATTTGAACCGACCCGATTTTGCGGCGGTTTATGCGTTGATGAGTCAGCAAATTATGCAGCGACATAGTTAATTGAAGGATGAATAACTCGTGTACCTGTAATAAAAACAAGTAAAGCCGCTGAAAAAGTGGCTTTTTTTATGCATTAGGATTCGGTAGAGTGCTTCTGAAAATAAATACAAACAATTAGAGGGTGTATGCGTTCACATTTATTATTAGAACAGGTGCAGTGGAAAGATCTTGTGCAGTTAGGCCGTACCGATATCATCAGTGAGTTACTCATTTCTTTACCATGGTTACTGGTCTCATTCATTTTCGCAGGTTTTCAGTGGTATCTTTTGGCACTGTTTTGCTCGTTTATGTTTTTCTTAACAGGGCTTAGACAAGTGCATAATGCCTTTCATTTTGCTTTAGGGATTAGCCGACCCGCGACACATTGGGTCATGTTTATCTTAAGTATTATCATGTTAGGCTCAATGCATGCGGTACAAATTAATCACCTTCGACACCATCAGCACTGTATGCAAGAAGAGGATATTGAAGCAAAAAGTGCAACCATGAAGTGGTGGCAGGCTTTGTTATTTGGCCCTATTTTTCCGTGGATGTTACATAAAAAAGCCTTTGAGGTTGGAAGCAAGACGCAGAAAAAGTGGATGTCCGCTGAGCTCGTTGCCAATGTGATTGTACTGTTTATGGTTTTTTTGATCTTGGATATCAATATTTTAAAATACCATGTCAGTGCAATGTTGATTGGGCAATGCATGACGGCTTTTTTTGCGGTATGGACGGTGCATCATGATACGGAAGATCATATTTATATGGCACGTACAGTACGTAATGAGTTTAAGCGGGTCGTGACCTACAACATGTTTTATCATGTGGAGCATCATTTGTTTCCAGCAGTGCCGACACGACGTTTACATATTTTGGCAAAACGCTTAGATGAATATGATCCGACGGTTGAAATTCGGCATGTGTTTTAATCATTCAGAATAAAAAATAGGGCATTTAGCCCTATTTTTTTAGATACAAAACTTATTTAATTTTCTTAAATAAGAAGTCGTTAATTTTATGACCTTCTTCCAGTCCACGACGTTCAAACTTGGTCTGTGGACGCCAGTCTGGGCGCGGGTAGCTGTTGCCTTTACCTGCCATATTTTCAAGATTTGGACGGTTGTCGAGCACATCAAGCATCCATTCCGCATACGGTTCCCAGTCTGTCGCTGCGTGGAATGTTCCACCCATTTCTAACTTTTGTTCAACCAGTGGCATACGGTCATGTGACACGAAACGACGTTTGAAGTGACGTTTTTTCTGCCATGGGTCAGGGAAGTAAAGTTGCACAGCGTTGATGCTGTTGTCTGGCATTTCACGGAGTACTTGAATTGCATCGGCATCTAAAAGACGAAGGTTGGTTAAACCCGCCATGCCAGCTTCATATACACATTGTGCAATACCAGGAACGTGTACTTCAATTCCGACATAGTTACGTTCTGGATTGGCTTTTGCCATAAGCACCAGTGAACGACCCATACCAAAACCAATTTCCACGGTTAATGGACGTTCAGGATGCTCAAAATGCTGGCGTAAATCACCTACTGGATATTCCAAAATTAAGTGACCATATTGTTCAAGCGCAGTACGTTGAGAAGTATTCAGCGGAGAAGAGCGACGCATAAAAGTCACAATTTCGCGATGCTCATTCAAGTTGTCTAGCTCGATGACTTGCGGTTCTAATAGATCGGTTGACATAACTTTGGCAAATGTAAAATTCGAAAGCGGTATTTTAAATCCTGAGACGGGCAAGTCAAATTTTTTACCACGATTTCGGTAATTAAATTGTTTTTGAGTTTTTCAAATTGATATTGCCCTGACTGATATAACATCAAGTTAAGGAATTTGAATGGAATCGGTAGGTGTAATCAAGTGTAAATAAAAAAGAGCTGAATGAAACAGCTCTTTAATGATGTAAAAACATCAAAGCGGATTATAGCGGTCAATCAGGGTACTACTCGCCTCATTTAAACCCACCACTTCAATGTCGATGCCTTGATCTCTAAACTTTTGCACAACGGTATTCAGCATATTGACGGAAGTAATATCCCAGACATGGGCATGGGTCAGATCCAGAATCACATGTTTGGTATAAGTTGTGAAATCAAAGAATTGATAGAATTTTTCAGTACTACTAAAGAAAATTTGTCCTGAAATTTGATATTGTAAAGTTTGAGAGTTAATCAATTTAGATTGAACTTTCACTTCACTTT
Source organism: Acinetobacter sp. ANC 4910 (assembly GCF_004331035.1). Lineage (GTDB taxonomy): Bacteria > Pseudomonadota > Gammaproteobacteria > Pseudomonadales > Moraxellaceae > Acinetobacter. Next base: position 53,771 of record NZ_SJNT01000016.1, on the reverse strand, counting down.
CCAGTTTATTTACAAGAAACAGCGCGGAAAGACAGACACCGACAAATACACCTAAAGCTAAATTGTGCGTTGCTAAAACAATAGCCACCACACTCAGCATGACAATGTTGCTTTGTTTGGGATGCTTGCGAAACTGTTTGACCGAGTCCCAGTTAAAGGTGGTAAAAGACACCATAATCATAATGGCAACCAGTGCTGCCATCGGAATATAAGCCAACCAATCTTTTAAAAACACCACCAGACAGAGCAAGAATACACCAGCTACCAAGGTAGAAAGTCGTGTACGAGCGCCTGAACTCACATTGATGATGGATTGACCAATCATGGCACAACCTGCCATACCGCCCATAAAACCACTAATAATATTGGCAAAACCTTGTCCGCGGCATTCTTTATGACGATCACCTTCTGTTCCTGTGACTTCATTCACAATGGTGGTGGTCATCATGGTTTCAAGTAAACCAACTGTGGCTAAGGTCATTGCGTATGGAAAGATGATTTTTAAGGTTTCAAGATTCAGTGGAATGTCTGGAATTAAAAAAACAGGCAGTGTGTCTGGGAATTGACCTAAATCACTGACTGTTCGCATATCTGCACCAAAAACGAGAGCGACTAAACTGAGTAAAATAATACAGACTAATGGTGCAGGCAGTAATTTGCCAATTTTAGGCATATACGGAAATAAATAGACTATTACTAGACCTAAAGCCACAAAGCTATAACCGATAAAATCCATTTTCTGTATTTCAGGAATTTGTGCCACAAAAATTAAAATAGCGAGTGCATTAACAAAGCCATAGACCACAGATTGAGAGACAAAGCGCATCAATTTTGCAACTTTAAAATAGCCCGCAATAATCTGAATACAACCTGTCAAAATGGTGGTCGCAAATAAGTATTGAAGACCATGATCTTTGACCAAGGTAATCATCAACAATGCCATAGCACCTGTCGCTGCAGAAATCATGGCAGGACGTCCACCAAAAAAGGCAATGCTCACTGCAATACAGAATGAGGCATATAAACAGACTTGTGGGTCAACACCTGCAATTGCCGAGAATGCAATCGATTCAGGAATGAGGGCTAAACCAACCACAATACCAGCAAGTACATCTGTACGAATATTGGATAACCATTCTGATCTTTTAAGGCTAATCACGACAACATTTCATAAAATTTAAAGAATGTGTATGTTAAAACATCTAGCAATAAAAAATCACACAGGATTAACTTGAAAAATTGTAGAAATTGAACAATATTCAAAAGGTAATTGTTTTTATATGTTTTATATAACAGTTACGTTTTTGCAATTTACAGGTCTGATCGCTTGAAAGTTTGTCAAAAGTAAGTTTAAAAGAAGTAAAGAGTTAGATAACAAGGATCATATATGAAGCTTTATTATTCCCCAGGTGCATGTTCACTGGCATCTCATATTATTCTAAATGAAATTAATGTCGATTTTGATCTGGTTCGCGTAGACCTAAAAACCCATAAAACAGAAAAAGGTGAAGATTATTATGCAATTAATCCTAAAGGCTATGTTCCTGCCTTAGAAATTAATCCAGGGTTAATTCTGACTGAAAATGTGGCAATTTTACCTTTCCTTGCTCAGCATGATCCTAAACAGGATTTAATTCCGCCATCAGGTTTAGGACGTGCCAAAGTATTGGAATGGTTGGGTTATCTTAACTCCGAGTTACATGATGCCTATGCTGTATTTTTTGGTGGTCCTTTATCGGAAGAAGCCAAAACCAAAGCATATGCAGAAATTGATCGTTTATTAACCTATATTGATACAACCATTGCAGAATCTGATCACGATTACTTGGTCGATGATAATTTTGGTCCAGCAGATGCGTATTTATTTGTGCTGACAAATTGGTCAAATTCGATTGAGCATGATTTAACGCCTTATACGAATATTATTGGTATACGTCATAAGGTTGCCGAGCGCCAGTCTGTGCAAATGGCGATGCGTGATGAAGGCTTAATCCCTTAATAAGGGACATTTGACTTCAAACGTGCAGTAAAAAATGCCTCGTGTAGAGGCATTTTTTTATTGATATTCAGCATATTCACTAAAATCTATATCTTGTAATTGAATCTGATATTTATTTTTAAGCGTGCTCCATTCGGTCTTTACTGGTTGTGCTGTTTCAGCAAACTCATTTTTACCCGTGGTGCTTTTTACTTTGCCAGTAGAAAAATTAATGCTCTTTTCTGTAATGTCACCTGAAGCGCGATGGAAATCATTACTATCAAAACCAATTAAATTAAAGTCATTATTTTGATAACGAAAAGTATAGTTATTATTGGTGACATACCAAGAACCGCAACTTAACCAGTAATGTAAGCTAATTTTTAACAGTCCTTTAGCAATCGTAATTCCGCCATCTTCTAAGGGATCAGCAAGGCAAGGGGATTCTTCATCATTCTCCGTTGGAAGTGAGTAATTTTCAGTCATCAGTTGATAACTTTGAGCTGTTTTAAATAACACCAAAAGTTTTCTTGGATTCAGATTTAAGCGATCACTGCCTAAACCTTCATGGCTTTTGATATTGTTTGGATTATTCTGTTGAATAATAAGAGCCGCATCTATTTGACCATCACGGTTTAAGTCCCCAGTGGCTGTTTCTAAAATTTTCCAACCTTGTGGTACAAACTTCGAATAACTGGAAGTATCTGATGCGGCAAATGTTAATGAGCTTAAGGTGGCGAGTGTAAGAGCAAGTATATTTTTTAGCATGTTGATCTCAAATATTATTATAAGAAAATTGTAGCAAGCATAAAAAATGGATTCCGAAGAATCCATTTTAAGCCAAGTATTATTTAAAGAAATAACCCGTTTCAGGCGAACTGGCATTTGCCATACGTTTACGTGGCATACGTCCTGCAAGGAATGCTTCACGACCAGCTTCAACGGCTTTTTTCATAGCTGATGCCATTAAAATTGGATTTTGAGCAGCAGCAATCGCAGTATTCATCAGTACGCCGTCACAGCCTAATTCCATCGCAATCGCAGCATCACTGGCTGTACCTACACCAGCATCAACGATAACTGGAACTTTGGCATTTTCTTTGATAATTGAGATGGTGTGCGGGTTTAAAATACCTAAACCAGAACCAATTAAACTGCCTAAAGGCATAATCGCAACGCAACCCATGCTTTCTAATTCTTGCGCGACAATTGGGTCATCCGAGGTGTACACCATAATCTCGAAACCATCATCAATCAGTGTGCGTGCTGCTTTTAAGGTTTCAGTGATGTTTGGATACAGCGTTTTTTCGTCCCCCAAGACTTCCAGTTTTACCAGATTGTGACCATCTAATAGTTCACGCGCCAACATACAAGTGCGTACTGCACTATTTGCATCAAAGCAACCTGCTGTGTTTGGTAAAATGGTGTATTTTTCAGGAGGGATTACAGAAAGTAAATTCGGTTGATCAGGGTGTTGCCCAATGTTCACACGACGAATTGCGACTGTGACAATTTCAGCACCACTGGCTTGAATGGCTAAATCAGTTTCATTCAAATCTTTATATTTACCTGTACCCACTAACAAACGTGAGTGAAAGGTTCTTGAACCAACAATAAGAGGGGTATCTTCCATGGGAGCTCCGAATTAGCCGCCACCGACGGCCTGAATAATTTCAATGCGATCTTGATCACAAATTGGGGTTTGTTCGAGTTTAGACTTAGAAATAATCATTTCATTTTGTTCTACCGCAAAGCGTTTGCCTTCCAGTTCTAATTCCTGAACCAGTTGTAAAAGATTGCGACAAGTGGTGTCTTTGGCTTCACCATTCAGAAAAATTTGCATGTTTTATTCCCAAAAAATTGCGACTTCATTTGGCGTATTTGTAAGCATTCCAAGCCAGAACCAGCCATCCAGCAATCATGAGGGCACCGCCAATAGGGGTAATGGCACCTAAGCCGCGAGGTAAGCCCAAAGCCATGACATACAATGAACCACAAAAGAAGAAAATTCCAATTTGAATAAGGGAAAAACTCATTTTAATCGGAAGTTGGGGAACTACTTTTGCCACTATGGCGAGCGCCAATAAGCCCAAGGCATGATAGAAAAAATAATCTGTTGCTGTGTGCCACCAAGCCAGTTGAATTTCTGTTGCACGAGCTTTTAAACCATGTGCACCAAAAGCGCCTAGCATGACAGCAATTGCTAAATTAAGTGCAGAGATTGCGATCCACATAAGCCATGATGACCAGAATAAGTTTGCACATAACCTTAGCATATTCTGCCTAAGGTGAAAAAGCGAAATGTGACATTGTTCAAAGCGTTAATATAAAAAAGGCACAACTTGAAGTTGTGCCTTTAAAAAACAAAAAAACTTAATTAGATGACATTGCGACTTTAATTTTTTCCATCGCATTTTTTTCTAACTGACGGATACGTTCGGCAGAGACATTATATTCAGCAGCCAACTCATGTAAGGTCGATTTATCATCATCTAACCAACGACGTTGTAAAATATTCCGTGAGCGATCATCTAGTTGCTCCATTGCTTCATGTAAGGCAGAGGTACTTTGTTCCTCATAGTCTTCATTTTCAACTAAGCGAGCAGGGTCGTAACGATTATCTTCTAAGTATAATGCAGGAGCGACATGGGTTGAGCCTTCGTCATCGTCATCGCCCTGTGCTTCGAATGCGGCATCATAAGCGGTTAAACGTCCTTCCATTTCAATGACTTGCTCTGGAGTTACATTCAAATCATTGGCAATCGATTGTGCTTCTTCAAGCGTCAGTTTTTTGCTTGATTTTTTTAGGCTACGTAAATTAAAGAACAATTTACGTTGTGCTTTGGTTGTTGCAATTTTTACGATTCGCCAGTTGCGAATGACGTATTCATGAATTTCGGCTTTAATCCAGTGTACTGCGAATGAAACCAAGCGTACGCCCATATTCGGGTCAAAACGTTTTACGGCTTTCATCAAGCCTAGGTTACCTTCTTGAATTAAATCACCTTGGGGTAATCCATAGCCTGCATAACTACGTGCAATATGTACCACAAAGCGTAAATGCGACATCACCAGCATTTTAGCAGCATCAAGGTCTTGGTCGTAGTAATAACGCTCAGCTAACTCTTTTTCTTGTTCAGCTGTTAAAATTGGAATCTGATTGACAGTACTAATATATGCCCCAAGGTTTACACCTGGTGCAGATAATGACAGGGGCATCAATTGATTGCTGCTGTCACTCATAGGTACTCCTTAATAAAACTGGACATTGATGTTCCACTACCTTTCATCTTAATGCCAATACGCTCACACATTAAGGAAATTTGGGTAGTGTTATGTAATTTTTTATGCCAAATTGCAACCATGTAGTTTAATTGAAAATAATTAAGATTCAATTAAGTAATGATATTCATGCTCTGAAATTTTTTGCACTACACAAGTCATTTGATGCATTTGGCAATACCGTGTTACATCAATTTGGCTATGTGGATCGGAAGACTTCAGTAAGATCCGACAATGCGGCGAATTTTTTAAAGAACGCTTCAACATGAGTAATGGCATAGGGCAAGGCTTACCCATTGTATCAATAATGAGGTCATATTCGTTTTGATTCGACATATGGAGTGAGAAATTTCAGGATATACACTCAAATATTAGCAAATTTAATGCCAAACCCCAACTTAAATCACACTAAAACTATATTTATGTTTATATTGGTGATAAATAAGTATCGAAAAAAAATACTAAATTTGATGTGGAATAAGTGAAAAAATTCTATTAATTGTCATAAACCCATGTTAAGCTCGATGCCGTATTGAGGATTTAACACAACTAAAAATTGTTTTAAACTCATACTCTACAAATGGATGTAACCGGGATTTTGTTAATAGTTATACAGAATGATTACAAGCTTAGAAATAATAAATGTTTTTAAACCTTGTTTGCTCTGCTGTTTGCAACACCGGGTGGTCCTTCTTTTAAATACAATGAGGATTAACTTATGACAGCTCGTGAACAAGGCGTAGTTAAATGGTTCAACGACACTAAAGGTTTTGGTTTTATTCAACGCAATGGCGGTGATGATGTATTTGTTCACTTCCGTGCTATTCAAGGCGAAGGCCACCGTTCACTTCGTGACGGCCAACGTGTTGAATTCAGCGTTGTAAAAGGTCAAAAAGGCTTCCAAGCTGAAGAAGTTCAACCTTTAGACTAATACGCTAAAGATTCTTCGAAACGCCTCAATGTATATTGGGGCGTTTTTTGTTTATAATGACTCTGTTTTTCAATATTCATTAATTTGAGCACGTATTTATGTCATCTGGTTTTGAAACCCTAAATTTACACCCGCAACTTAAACAAGCGATTGACGCTTTAGGGTTTAAGGAAATGACGCCAATCCAGCAAAAGGTGCTCAAGTTTACTTTGGCTGGGCATGACGCGATTGGTCGTGCACAAACTGGTACAGGGAAAACAGCTGCATTTTTGGTTAGCGTGATTAATGATTTACTCAATAATCCGATTAAAGAACAACGTTTTCGTGGTGAACCACGCGCTTTAATTTTGGCACCGACCCGTGAATTGGCATTGCAAATTGAAAGTGATGCGAAACATTTAACGAAGTTTACTGACTTGCATTTGGTGACTTTATTGGGTGGGGTGGATTTTGATAAGCAAAAAGCACAACTCGATAAAAAACCAGTCGATATTATTGTGGCTACGCCAGGGCGACTGATTGATTTTGTAGAACAAAAAGAAGTTTGGTTGGATCAAATTGAATTTTTAGTGATTGATGAAGCAGACCGTTTATTGGATATGGGCTTTATTCCTTCGGTCAAACGGATTGTGCGTTACTCACCGCGTAAAGAGCAGCGCCAAACTCTCATGTTCTCCGCAACTTTTAGCTACGATGTTCTTAACTTGGCACAACAATGGTTATGTGAGCCTGTTACAGTAGAAATCGAACCTGAAAAGAAAACCAATTCAGATGTAGAGCAACGTGTGTATATGGTTGCGAAGTCTGATAAATATAAATTGCTCCAAGATATTTTACATGACGAGCCGATTGAAAAAGTCATGATTTTCGCTAACCGTCGTGATCAAGTTCGTAAGTTATATGACAGCTTAAAGCGTGATGGCTATAAAGTCGTGATGTTGTCGGGCGAAATTGCACAAGACAAACGTCTTAAAATGTTAGACCAGTTTAAGAATGGTCAGCATAATATTATGATTGCAACGGATGTTGCTGGGCGTGGTATTCATGTGGATGGTGTATCGCACGTAGTTAATTTCACCTTGCCAGAACAGTCGGATGATTATGTACATCGTATTGGACGTACAGGTCGTGCAGGTACGCGTGGGGTAAGTATTAGCTTCCTTTCTGAGGATGATGCATTTCATTTACCTGAAATTGAAAAAGCGATTGGTCAGAAGTTGCCTTTAACCCGTTTGGAAGGGTATTGTTAATACAGGTTTAAAACTAAAAGGGTTGGCATTGAAGCTAACCCTTTTTTATTGCTGGGCAATATGTTGGCTTGATTGTACTAGTTGGTTTTGCAATAAAAGGTAACGACTGTTTGATAGTCTGTATCTTTGGCAATGCTGGTATTGGTGCCGGCAATGCTGCCAATCACATCAGCGGCTGATTGAATCATCTGTCCAGTTTTATCATCAACTACGCCTTTTAAAGCACCATTGTATTCGGTCTTTTCACTAACGACGACGGGTGTCGAGTTTTTACAGGTCTTGTTTGCCGCTTCAATGGCATTATTTTTAGCGATGATGTTGGTTTTGCCTAGTCCTGTAACTTCAAATTGGTTGTTTTCTTTTTGAATTACAGTGGAAGACGTGGGTGTCGATGCACATGCTGTTAGTAAAATGGTGAATAATGCTGTCGTACCTAAGGTTAAAATTTTATTCATGTTTTCCCCAGTCATCATAAGAAATATACGAAATCATAATTTCATGATTGTGTTGCCAGTGCTGTATTAAAAATGCAGTTTTATTTTATTGCTCTGTGAAACATGATTTGCAAAGACAATTTATTCAGTTGGCTAGAGTAATATGAAAATATTGTGATACTCTTGCTGAAGTATTTATGTATAGATCTTTAAATCAATGACGGATTTAACAGCTGACCTTATTCATCAGAATATTCATCAACGTCAGTCAATTGGACAACTTGTTGAACCCGCTCCAAATAAAGCACAGCTCGAATTGGCATTTCAGGCAGCATTAACTGCGCCCGATCACCATCGCCTAAAACCGACAAAATTTGTGGTGATAGAATCTGAGCAGCGTGAAGCATTTGGTTTATTGTTGTCTCAAGCTCTTTCAGATTTGGGGGAGCAAGATCAAGTTCAACTTGATCGAGTTAAGAATCATCCATTTCGTGCACCATTGTTGGTTCTTGCGCTGACCAAGTTTCAAGCGCATATTAAAGTTCCTGATTTTGAACAGACTTTAAGCACTGGTGCTGCAATTCAAAATTTATTATTGTCTTTGCAAGCACAAGGTTTTTCGACCATGTGGCGAAGTGGTGCTGTGGTTGAGTCAAAATTATTAAAACAGGCTTTGGGCTTAACCGAGCATGATTTGATTTCAGGGATTATTTATGTAGGTACCGCGGCTAAGGCAATTCCGGCTCGAGCTGAAATAAACACGGCTGACTATGTGAGTACTTGGAATAAGTAAGTTAGATCCATTTTGGGATATAAAAATAAATGTCTGAATTAAACTTTAGTGATTTGCTAGAACCTGTAACTCTTGATCGCAAAACGGCTTTACGTGTAACGGTATTGGGCGGGGGGAGTTTTGGAACGGCAATGGCCAATACGGCTGTTCGGAATGGTTGCGATACCATGATCTGGATTCGTGATGAAACGATTGCTGAAGAAATTAACCGTACTCACGTCAATCAACGTTATTTACCCGATTTTCAGTTAGAGCAAAATTTGGTTGCAGTTTCAAATTTAGAAAAAGCAGTACGTGATCGCGATATTATTTTGGTTGCAATTCCAAGCCATTCATTTCGCGATGTACTTAAGCAGATTCGCCCATTTATTACTTCGCAAGCTGTGGTGTCTTTAACTAAAGGGATTGAGGCAAAAACCTTTTGCTTTATGAGTGATATTATTCAGCAAGAATTACCAGAAATCCCTTTTGGTGTCCTTTCGGGTCCGAACTTGGCAAAAGAGATTGTTGCTGGACAGCCTGCGGGTACGGTGATAGCCAGCGATTCTGAATTGGTGCGTTATGCTATACAGCAAGCTTTGCATAGCGCTTTATTTCGTGTATTTGCTAGTGATGATGTGAATGGTGTCGAGCTGGGTGGTGCACTGAAAAATATTTACGCCGTCGCGATGGGAATGGCAGCCGCCTATAATGTAGGTGAAAATACCAAAAGTATGCTGTTAACTCGTGCATTGGCAGAGATGAGTCGTTTTGCAGTAAAGTTAGGTGCGAACCCATTAACTTTCTTAGGGTTGTCTGGTGTAGGTGACTTGTTCGCAACTTGTAATAGTCCTCTCAGCCGTAATTTTCAAATTGGTTACGCTTTAGGAAAAGGAAAAAGCTTAGAGCAAGCAACCAAAGAATTGGGACAAACAGCCGAAGGGATCAATACCGTTGTTCAAGTTCGTGCGCGAGCACAAGAGTTAGATGTGTATATGCCAATTACCTGTGCACTCTATGATGTTATTTTTGAAGGTGCTCCACCTTTATCTATTGCAGTGTCATTAATGAAAAATGGTCACCGTAGTGATGTCGAATTCGTACTTCCTCACCATGAAGTTTAATGAATTGAAAGCATTAGAATTGTCATAAATCTTGTTTATACTTGAGAATTGGGCGCCGGCTGAATTTTAATTTGATTATGCCGCTAAGTGCCCTGAAATAATAAGGAAATTTTATGTTACTTACATTGGTTCGTCATGGTGAAGCATCACCTGCAATTGACGGTAATGATATGAAAAGACCACTTACGGCACGTGGTCATCTGCAGGCTCAGGAAACAGCAGATTATTTAAAAAATATTGTGCAACCTGATATTTTTATTGTGAGTCCATTATTAAGGGCACAAGAAACTTTGGCACATATTCAAACACATTTTAAAGGTGTGCCTGTTTTACTTTGTAATGCAATTAAACCAGATGATGATGCACGTGTGGCAGTAGAGTGGTTGTCGCATTTGCCGTATGAGTCAATTGTGGTGGTCTGTCATATGAATGTTGTGGCATATATAGAAGAATTGCTGACAGCTGAGCCTTTTCATCCTTTTTCGTTGGCAGAAGCACGCTGTTATGATCAAAGTGTAATTGCGGCAGGTTTATCAACAGTTCAAAAGCGCTTTATTCCTCAAGCTTAAATTATTCTAAACGGCAGATAAAAATAAATGTTGTATATATGGATGCCAGAAGCCAATGAGGCATGGCAGTGGTCGCAAGGGGAATTCTGGCAAAGTGCTTTGAGTTTAGAGCAGTTGATTCAAGACTTGCAGCCTTTTGCAGTGCAAGAGGCGACTGTATTTTTTCCAAGCCGCCACGCACAAATGTTGCAACAGCAGTTAAATAAGACACAGTATAAGCAACTGGGGCAAGAGGGAATTAAATATCTGTTAGAAGAATATATTGTATTCCCTATCGACAGTATGAAAATTTTACATCATTTTCAAAATCCAGATCAGCTCACTTTGTTGGGTATTTCACAGCATTTGATAGAAACATGGCAGCATTCGCTTTCTTTATTGCCCACAAGAATTACTGCACTTCTTCCTGACTTTTATGCGGCGCCACGACCTCAACAATCAGATGAAACAATTTTGTTGGATCTGCATGGCCGTTTATTGGTGCGAGAAAGTGAGTGGATGGGGTGCTCTATTGAGGATTTACCACTCTATTTAGATTATCAAGAGGTATCTCGAAATTATACCGTTGCTAATTTGAATGCAGTGCAATTGAATAGTTTGCAGGCACGCGTAACGCAAGATCAAATTCATGGGTTTGAATATCACTTTGCGGAACTGAACAAGCCGAAACAACATCCTTTTAATGTTTTACCTAAGCTAAAATCAGAAACGAAAATCTCTGGTTATTGGAAAGCTTGCGCTGCTGTGTTGTTTGCTATTTTAATTGTTCAGTTTGGGTATGATGCTAGTCGTTGGTATAAAAATAAGAAGGTGGCTGATGAAACAGCACTTCAAGCAGTATCTCAATTTAAATATTGGTTTGGGCAAAACTATCCTGTAACTGAGCAGACATTGAAAAGTCAATTTGAGTTTCAGATGCGGAGCAATCAAATCGGGCAAAATGCAGGGTTGCAATTGTTGAGTCGCGTTGGTCCAGTACTAATGCAAAATAAAATTATTGCTGATCGTGTATCGTATGATGCATCAATCCTTAATTTGGATTTAAAGGCCAATTCATCAGCAGTTTTACAAAACTTAACGCAGCAATTGAATCAACAAGGCTTTAAGGTTGAACTTGGTAATATTCAGCCAAATGGTTCGGGGGTAATTGGTTCGGTGAAAATACAATAATGAAAGCAATAGAAAAATTTCAAAATACATTAGATGGTTGGACTGAACAACTCACGCAGTATTTAGAGCATTTGTCTGTTCGCGAACGCATCATGGTGATTTTTACTGTGGTCTTTGTATTGGTTGCGGCGGTGGGTTCAGCTCTATGGTATATGCATAAAGCGGCAGAACAACAACAGCAAAGAGTGAGTGAGTTGAAGGATTTAGTGGTGTGGATGCAAAGTAATGCGGTCACCATGAAGCCAGCAGGGGATGTGCAACTCAGTGCAGCCGAAAAAGTACAGCGTATTGCACAACAACAAGGATTGGGTGTTGCTTCACAGCAGGTAGGTGAGCAAATTCAAGTTGTGGTCAGTCATGCAAATTATTCTATTTTGGCAAATTTCTTGACTCAATTAGCTCAGATGGGCTTAAGCATTGAAAAAATGGAACTTCAGTCCAATGCAGGACAGATTAAATTAACAGCGACACTACAATAATAGGTCAAAATAAACAGTTGCCAAGCATGGTGTTTTTGGTGGGCTACGCCTATAATATACCGACTTAAAAAGCAGTAGACTTTTCTAGATATGTTGTATTCTCTAGCCCGCCCTTTGTTGTTTTCTTTAGCACCAGAGCGTGCACATGAGCTAACATTATCCTTGCTGAAATCAGCCCATGCAATGGGGATGATGCGCCAACATGTTACGGCAAAGCCTGTGACTTGTATGGGTATTGAATTTCCAAACCCTGTTGGTTTAGCTGCTGGCTTAGATAAAAATGGTGCCTATATTGATGCCTTAGCTGCTCTTGGCTTTGGTTTTATTGAAATTGGAACCATTACACCGCGTCCGCAAGCTGGTAATCCTCAACCACGTCTTTTCCGTTTGCCACAAGCACAAGCCATTATTAACCGTATGGGTTTTAATAATGATGGTGTAGATAAATTAATTGAAAACGTTAAAGCGGCTAAATTTAAAGGTGTTTTAGGGATTAATATTGGTAAAAATGCCGATACACCTGTAGAAAATGCGGTAGATGATTATCTCATTTGCTTAGAAAAAGTTTATAACTACGCTTCTTATATTACGGTTAATATTTCTTCTCCGAACACTAAAAATCTACGTAGTTTACAAAGTGGTGATGCGTTAACTGAGTTATTGGCGACGTTGAAGAAGCGTCAGCTTGAGTTGGCTGATGAGCACCACCATTATGTGCCTTTGGTACTTAAAGTTGCGCCTGATTTAACACCTGAGGATATTGGCTTTATTTCGCAACAATTAATTACCAATAAAATTGATGGTCTAATTGTTACTAATACGACCTTATCGCGTGAAGGCGTAGAAAACTTACCGCAAGGTGATGAGGCGGGCGGATTGTCTGGTGCGCCTGTATTTGAAAAGAGTACGGCATGTTTATCTGCGTTTGCTCAGGCACTAAATGGTCAAGTGCCATTGATTGGTGTGGGTGGAATTTTGGCAGGCGAACAAGCACTCGTGAAACAAAATTCGGGCGCAACACTTGTACAAGTGTATAGTGGCCTTATATATACTGGACCGAAGCTGGTTAAAGATTGTGTTGATGCTATGCTGGCAAAATGAATACCATTGATATCTTCATACTGATCATTTTGCTCATTGGAGGGCTAAACGGTTTGCGACAAGGATTTGTTAAAGCCTTTGCGAACTTGGTGGGTTGGATTTTTGCACTGATTGTCGGTGCAAAATATGCCGCTATCATTGCTCCTTCAATGCATGCTCTCAGTCAAGATCCAGTGGTTCAAAAAATTGCAGCGTTTGCCTTTATTGTGTTGGTCATTGTTGTCCTGACTTGGCTCGCAACAGCATTGTTGAATAGTGTTTTAAGTACCTTAAAGTTGGGCCCGCTTAATCGTCTTGCGGGTGGTGCATTTGGAACACTAAAAGGGCTGATGGTGGTCTTAATCACAATGCAGGGTTTAAGTCCATGGGTAGAAAGCTCTCCGCATTGGAAGCAATCTAAAATGGTTCAATCTTTATTGCCTTATGCGCCATGGGCTGCTCAGTTGTCTAAAGATGCAGCACACGAAGCGCTTGAACATATTCAGTCGGAAGATGCTCAGAAATCTTCTCACTCCTTGTCTGAACCAACGCAAAAAGATCATTCGCGTTCAGGCAATTCAACGAATAATCCTTTTTATTAATCCTAGCTTGTCTGCGAGGTTGCTATGTGTGGAGTTGTTGGTATAGCTGGTAAATCACCCGTTAACCAAATGTTGTTTGATGCATTAACGATGTTACAACATCGTGGACAAGATGCAGCTGGGATCGTAACTTGCCATGAAGGACGCCTATTTCTTCGTAAAGACAATGGCATGGTGCGAGATGTTTTTCATACTCGTCATATGCGTGCTTTGCTTGGAAATTATGGTATCGGTCATGTGCGTTATCCAACTGCGGGTTCTTCAAGCAGTGCAGAAGCGCAACCATTTTATGTAAACTCTCCTTATGGTATTACTTTGGCGCACAATGGTAATTTGACCAATGCCGAAGAAATTCATGACGATTTGTTTAAAACAGATCTACGTCATATGAATACCGATTCAGACTCAGAAGTTTTATTGAACGTTTTTGCGCATGAATTGCAAAAACGTAGCAAGTTAGTACCAACTCCAGACGATATTTTTCATGTTGTTTCACGTGTTCATGAGCGTTGTAAAGGTGCTTATGGTGTTGTTGCCATGATTACAGGTCAAGGTTTGGTTGGCTTTCGAGATCCGAATGGTATTCGACCATTGATTTACGGTTCACGTATAACTGAGGCTGGTGAGCATGAATATATTATTGCTTCTGAATCTGTAGCAATTACAGCACTTGGCTTTAAAGTTGAGCGTGATATTGCACCTGGAGAAGCAATTTTTATTAATGTGAATGGTGAAATGTTCACGCAGCAATGCGCTGAAAATCCACAGTACCGTCCATGTATTTTTGAATATGTGTATTTCGCACGTCCAGATGCAATCATTGATGGGATTTCGGTGTATAAAGCTCGCTTAAAAATGGGCGAGAAGTTGGCACACAAGATTCTAAGCGAATGGGGTGAGGAGCACGACATTGATGTAGTGATTCCAATTCCAGATACGTCACGTACTTCGGCATTAGAATTGGCAAATACTTTAGGTGTGAAATTCCGTGAAGGTTTTATGAAAAACCGTTATATCGGTCGTACCTTCATTATGCCGGGTCAGCAGCAACGTAAAAAATCAGTACGTCAAAAATTGAACCCTGTAGAACTCGAGTTCAAAGATAAAAACGTATTGTTGGTGGATGATTCAATTGTACGTGGTACAACGTGTAACGAAATCATTCAAATGGCGCGTGATGCTGGTGCAAAGAAAGTATTCTTTGCTTCGGCGGCGCCAATGGTGAAATATCCAAACGTCTACGGTATTGATATGCCAGCCAAACAAGAGCTGATTGCATCAGAACGTAGTGTTGAAGAAATTCGTGAAATTATTGAAGCAGATCGTTTAATTTTCCAAGATTTGGAAGATTTAAAAGCTGCGGTTCGCACTAGCAAAGTTCCATATTTACAAGACTTTGATTGTTCTGTATTTGATGGTGTTTATGTGGCTGGTGGTATTGATGCTGCTTACTTGGATGAGTTAGAGCAAAAGCGTAGTGACACGGCTAAAAAAACTAAAGATGGCTATATCGATGTCAACATTGATGCCGCTTCTGTTGATTTAACAGGTGTGACCGAACAATAATTTTCAATTGTTTTGCGTGAAAAAGGTGGGTATTTCCCGCCTTTTTCATTTATGATGTGGCTGAATTACAATGTAATAAAGGAATTTTACATTGAAAGAAATAGGTGGTTTCTTGATCAAAAATAAAAATATGATGTGGACTGCTAGTATCTGTGCATTGGCTGTCCTTTTGACCATGTTTATTCTCAATACGGTTTTGGGGCTTTTGGTTTATTATTTTGATCAATCACAATCTATTTTTTGGCATCAACTCAGTCCCTACGTCATTGTTTTACTGTTGCTGATTATTGGTTCATCTATTCTGTATGAATTTTATGTGTTCCGCTCGGGTGGACATTCGCTGGCAAAACAATTGCGCGCAAGAAGACTAAGCCTCATTGAAAGCACGCCTGAAGAATTTATTGCGCTAAAGATTGCGGAACAGCTTTCCGACCGATTTCTCATTGATACTCCTGCTGTATATGTGCTGCCCGATGAAGTTGGAGTGAATGCACTCACAGCGGGTTTTTTACCCCGTGATATTGCTATTATTTTAACTTGGGGGGCTTTGCAGAATTTAGATGAATCTGAGTTGTTTGGCTTGTTGAGTCATGAATTTAATCAGATTTTATCGGGTGAAACTGCGGACAATACGCGTCTTAAAATTTTATACAGTGGACTAACAACTTTCAGTCAGTGGGGGAGTAAGGTTGCGAAATTAGGCTTTAGTCGTCGTGGATATAATCAACCCCAGAAGTTCGAAACTATTTTAGTGGCATTGGGTGGTGTGATTTGGTTGGTAGGAAGTTTAGGTGTCTTAATCACACGATTTATTAAGTATTTAACTTTAGGCAGTCGTACCTTTAAAAATGATTTAAAAACCAAACGATTGATTCAAAATAACGCCAATATACAGACGCTATTACGTATTTATGTGCATCATGCAGGTTCACAAATTCACAGTGAATATTCGGAATCAATTTCACATATGTGTTTTGCTAATTCACTAAGTCCACAAAGTTGGATGAATATTCATCCAAGTATTGAGCAGCGGATTTATGAAATGAATCCTGGGTTAGTACAGGATTTACAGCTGGAAAATCTAAAAAGACTGAAAAATCAGCCGCTATTTGGTTTGTTTCGTCCATTAGAAGAAATTAATGCTGAATATCATACGCCTTGGAGTTCACCTCAGCCTTTGCCTCTTTTGCGATTATCTCCAATTAGTTTTGCCATTAAGGATGCAATAAAACCATTGAATCCTGAGGTGCGTAGTTCTATGCAGCGCCCAGAATTGATTGAACGCGCATTACAGACAGCCACAGGCTCGCGCGAGGTCATGGTTGCGATTCTCATGATTCGCCAATACCGTGAGTTTATTCCAGCTGAAGCGGAAGTGAGTCGTGCGATTATAGATGCTTTACTTCATTTGGATGGACGTGTGCATTTATCTATTTTTCATGAAGCATGTGCCAATATTGGCGGAATGCCAGCGACAATTGCCCGTCAATTTGTCACTAAGTTGGCACTCATTATTCAAGAAGATGGCGAAATAGGACTATTGGATGCATTATTGCTTGAGCGGGTCAAATACGAGCTAAACTTATTGCCTGTGCATACTCCAACAGCTTTAGATGAAGTGAAGCCGCAAATTGTTCGTTTGATTGATGCCTTGCTACATGTGCAGCAGATTAATAGTGATAACCAGCTTACTGTTCGTGAGCGTATATTAAAAAAAATCTTGACCGTAGATGAGCTGGATATTTATGAAGAAATATCTGATGAGCCGATTGATCTTGCAGAAATTGTGCATGATATATCGGGTTTGTTATTACGTGATCGCTTAATTATATTGGGGATTGCGGAGTTGTGTCTTTGGAATGACCGCATTATTACGCAAGATGAATTGGATGTTTTGGAATTGTTATATTGGCGTTTTGGTTTTGAAACTTCAGAAATTATTGAGCAAATGCAAAAGAAAAATAGTTTAATGATTATGTGATTAAGATGTAAATTCATATCTTATAGGTATCTGTGAGTGCTTTAATAAAGCACAGCAAAATGATGTGAATGTCGTTAGAATAGCGCTAAAGATTGAGATGTTGAACATAGAAATGATGGGGCACCAGCGAGATATATTGGCAACGATGGGAATTGATATATGGATTCCTAACCATGTCACTCGCGTACAGCAAACTCAGTCATCTTCTTTATGGCGTGATCAGGCTCTAGCTGAGGTGATGACAGAATTACCTCAAAGTCAGATTGATATCTCTGCTTTGAGCCAGCCAGATGTTGCGGAAATAGATACAGCATTAACTCAGTTTGTTGAAATTGAACAAGAAAGCCGTCAACAACATACCCAAGCACTGTTGGCTGAGCCTTTAAAAGTAGATCCACAGCCTGCGATTCACATAGATGCATTTGAACTACAAGCAATGAGTCTGGCATCATGTTTAATTATTATAGATGCATCTGTATTAAGTGAGCAACAGGCCGAGTTATGGACAAATATACAACATGCGATACCTGCTGGATATCATGAGTTGAAATGGCCATTTCCGTTGGCTGAAATGCAAGATGGTCGCGGTGCATCAAGTTATGTTCGTGGTTTTATTGATGCGATTGGTGTGGACAAAGATCTGATAGCATTAGGGGTGATTTCTCAATTACAACACGTAGATCTCCATCAATTGGCAAGTTTGCAGGACATGCTTGATCAGCCAATTTTGAAAAAACGTTTGTGGCAGTTTATGCAAAAATCACTCAATACACGGATGACTGATGAATAAAAAAATTGTTGTTTTTAGCCAAATTGATCCAGAAATTCTAACTCGCTTACAGGCACAATACGATGTTGTGGTTATAGACCCTAAACAAGGTGATGTGAATCAGCAAATTCAACAACATGTTCAAGATGCAGATGGCATGATTGGTGCGGGTCGATTACTTAATGAGCGTAATTTGGCTACTGCACAGCAACTCAAGATTATTTCTAGTGTGAGTGTGGGTTACGATAACTACGATGTAGCCTATTTAAATCGCAAAAATATTTGGTTAAGTCATACACCTCATGTATTAACAGAAACCACAGCGGATTTGGCATTTACTTTACTGATGAGTGCAGC
Source organism: Acinetobacter sp. ANC 4910 (assembly GCF_004331035.1). GTDB lineage: Bacteria > Pseudomonadota > Gammaproteobacteria > Pseudomonadales > Moraxellaceae > Acinetobacter. The sequence goes on along the minus strand of NZ_SJNT01000016.1, from coordinate 35,427 downwards.
GCGTAAAGTACCATATTTAGACCATTGGACTAAAATGGGCGAATGGAAGCGTACAGTATCGCAAGCGCAGTTCGGTCAAGATATTTATGGGAAAACTCTAGGAATTATTGGTTTAGGTAATATTGGGGCAGCAATCGCACGTCGTGGTTTATATGGTTTTAATATGAATATTTTGTATCATAATCGCCGCGAAAAATTAGAAATGGCACAGCCACTCAATGCGAGATACCGTTCTTTAGAGCAATTGTTGCAACAGTCAGACTTTGTTGTGGTTGCGGTTGATTTGAATAATGAATCTAAATCATTACTCTCACATCCGCATTTTGATCTGATGCAGTCGCATGCCGTATTGGTGAATATCGCGCGTGGGTCAGTTGTTGATGAGCAAGCTTTAATTCAAGCCTTGAAAGATCGCAAAATTTTTGCTGCTGGTTTGGATGTCTATGAGAAAGAACCGCTCCAAACATCGGAGTTGTTTCAGTTAGACAATGTGGTCACTTTACCCCACGTGGGATCTGCTACAGCGGAGACACGGAAGAAAATGGCTGAACTTGCCTATCGTAATCTAGTTGATGCTTTGGAAGGGCATCAGCCTCGTTATTTGGTTAATCCTGACTTTTAAAATATTGATAACACATCATTGCAAATCCTAAGTTGTTTCAATGTTATAGTTTGTTCAGAATGAATAAGATCCTGAGACGTAACATTGAAACGGTTTTTTGCTATTGGTAGTTTGTGTGTAATCACCCATATAGCTTGGGCAGATGTTACACACTTCTCATCATCTCCTCAGTTTAATGTTCCTGAAATTGGCAGTGGGATAGGTTTGATTGATCGCCAAAATGAAAAAATGATTGGTGAGAAAGTCTATCGTGAGGTACAACATCAATTACCTATTGCACATAATACGTGGCTAGAAGATCAACTTTTATCTGTATTTTCAAATATTTTAAGTCAGACTCAGCTGGGCCAGCCAATTGGTTTGGTCTTGGTTAATGATGCTCAAATTAATGCTTTTGCAGTGCCTGGGGGCTTATTTGCTTTAAATACAGGTATGATTACTTCTGCGCGTAATTTGGATGAAATTGCAGGGGTGATGGCGCATGAGATTGCACATGTAACGCAACGACATTACAGTCGTTCTCAAGAGGCATTTAAAGGACAGAGCCTTTTGGCTTTGGCTGGAATTATTGTTGGTGCGTTGGTGGCTTCACAGGCGGATGGTAATGCAGGTGCCGCGGTCATGATGGGTTCCCAAGCTGCTTTAATGGATCAGCAGTTGACTTATAGTCGTAATCAGGAGCGGGAAGCTGATCGGATAGGAATGCAGTACATGTATGCTGCTGGTTATAATCCGCAAAGCATGGCTGATTATTTTGAGGTGATGCACCGAACAACCAGTCAAGTGAGCTTTTTACCTGACTTTTGGTTGACCCATCCTTTAACTACAGAGCGTATGAGTGAAGCGCGTTTACGTGCAAATCAGTTACCTCAAGTTAAAAGTGGTATGCGCGATGAAAATTTTGAAATATTAAAATGGTATACCTTGGTTGTAACTAATCAAGCGACAGAATTGCAATTACAGACCCTTGCGAAACAGGGGAGCTTTGCTGGGGAATTAGCTTTAGCGGCTTTTTATAATCAGCAGGGTGATTATGTGTTAGCACAAGCACAGTTGGATCAGCTTAAAAAACAAAAGAAGTTACATAATTTACTCACTTTGATTCAAGCAGATGTTTATCTTGGTCAAAATAAATTAGATGATGCTTATCAGACCATTGAATCACCGGCAAGAATTATGCCTGAGAATCGAGCTTTGGCATATAAATTGGCGGAAGTGTTGATTCGTCAAAAGCAACCAGTGCAAGCAAATAATTTGGTGCAAAATTTTGTGAATCAAAACCCGCGGGATATTACGGGTTGGCGTTTGTTGCAACAATCAGCGAATATAGATGTTGCCTCGCCGCTAAGAGCTGTCAATGTTTTGCGTTATCGTGCTGAAGTTGAATATTGGAGTGGTTTGGAAGAAGGTGCTATAAAGTCATTATTGCATGCGCAGCGCTTGGCGAAGGATAATGTTGCAATGTCCGCGCAATTAAAACAGCGTATTGATCAAATGCAGCAGGAGCACCAGCTTAAAATTTAGTGCATCAATATGGCATTTAAAAATTATAAGAATAATAGGAGGATAGGATGATAGAGGGTCAATGTTTATGTGGAACGGTTAGTTACCGTTATCATGGGGAAATTGAGAAATCAATTTTGTGTTACTGTCAGCATTGCCAAAAAGCACAAGGTAGTTTCGCTGGTTGGAATAGCCCATTACAAAAGTCATTATTTGAAGTAGTGCGTGGAGTGAAAGTGCTTAAAGAGTATTTTCATAGTCCGAATAAAGCACGTGTTTTTTGTCAGGAATGCGGCAGCCCTATTTTTTCTTATCGTATTGATTTGCCAGATGTAATTCGTTTGCGATTGGGAACGGTTACACAGGGGGAAATTCCTGCACCAAGCGAAGAGGCATTCAAGCAATATAAGCCTGAATTTATTCAAATAAAATAAACGGTGCTAGTTTTGCTATTGTGAGCGCTGTATGATGGCGTTCAATCATTTTTTGATTTTTAATGGTTCACATGAAGAATAAAGTACAATGTTTGGCAGCACTTTTGCTTGCTGTATCTTGTGGTTCTGCTTTTGCGAGTGTAGAGGATTATGTGGTTACAGTGGATAAAATTAATCGTAATTACAAAGCTGATATTCGACAATTCTTTTCGCAACTGAATCCGCAGCAAACGAGTTTTACTGTCGAGCAGCAAACACGATATTGTGGAATTATGGGGCGTTATGTAGAGCAGCTTTATACTGCAGCGGATAAGAATAGAAGCTCATTGGATGCACAATATCGAAATTTAACTAAGCAAGATGTAATTCAGCAGGTCATGTCATCTAAAGAAATGCTGATTTTGAAGAAATACAATGTGCAGTGTAATTTGACTTAAGTGCGGTTATCTAAGAACTGTCTTATTGTTAAGGCAGTTCAACGATAAAGAAGAAATATTATGAAAGATTAAGCGAGTTTTGCTTTAATTTTAGCGGAAACGAGAGCAGGATCGGCGCGCCCGGCTATGAGCGGACGCAGAGAGTTCATCACCTTACCCATATCTTTCATGCTAGTAGCTTCTTGAGCAACAATAGTTTGCTCAATGATAGAATCAAGCTCTTCCTCAGTCATAGCTTCTGGTAGAAATTGAGATAAAATTTCAATTTCGGCTTGTTCTTTACTAGCTAAATCATCGCGGCCTGCACCTTCAAAGGCTTTGACCGATTCTTTACGTTGCTTTATTTGCTTTTCAATGACCGCAAGAGTTTGAGCATCGTCAAGCTCTTTGCGCTCATCGATTTCGATTTGCTTGATTGCTGCTTGTAGACTACGAATGACCGTTAACTTATTCATTTCTTTAGCACGCATAGTTGCTTTTAAAACTTCAGTTATTTGGTTTTTTAAAGTAGTCATTTATTTTTTCCAAGTAGTCAATCAATCACAAATTAATCTTAGTAAAGGCGTGTAGTACGAACTGATTCGCGTGCCAATTTCTTTTGGTAACGCTTAACAGCAGCAGCTTTTTTGCGCTTACGTTCTTGAGTTGGTTTCTCATAGAATTCACGCTTACGAACGTCAGCTAAAACACCCGCTTTTTCGCATGAACGCTTGAAACGACGGATAGCTACGTCTACTGGTTCGCCTTCTTTCAATTTAACTTGTGGCATGAAGAATCCTCATTAAGTTATGGATAAGATCTGGGCGACATTGCCCTGATCACAAGTGAAGGTCAGTATTTTACTCATTTACATCTCATACCACAAGTCTATAATGGTTCACGCAATAGATTTGATACAGGTTATAGGCAGTTTAATGATCGTTTTAGGCTTAGAAACATCTTGTGATGAAACAGGTTTAGCACTGTATGACAGTGAAAACGGCTTACGCGGTCAAGTTTTGTATAGTCAGATTAAGCTGCATGCAGAATATGGTGGCGTCGTACCAGAGCTGGCTTCGCGTGATCATGTACGCAAATTGATTCCATTATTAAATCAATTGCTTTCGGATAGTGGCGTTAAAAAGTCCGAAATTGACGCGGTCGCGTATACACGTGGGCCAGGATTAATGGGCGCGCTCATGACAGGTGCTTTGTTTGGTCGAACTTTGGCTTTTGCTTTAAATAAACCTGCGATTGGTGTGCATCATATGGAAGGGCATATGTTGGCCCCTTTGCTATCTGGGACACCACCAGAGTTTCCATTTGTCGCATTACTTGTGTCTGGTGGACATTCCCAGTTAATGGCAGCCTATGGCATTGGGCAATATGAATTACTCGGTGAATCCATTGATGATGCTGCGGGTGAAGCATTTGACAAAGTCGCAAAAATGATGGGTTTACCATACCCAGGTGGGCCAAATATTTCGAAACTTGCAGAACAAGGCGATCCTAATGCATTTGCTTTTCCACGACCTATGTTGCATCAAGGCTTAGAATTTTCATTCAGTGGTTTAAAAACAGCCGTATCTGTGCAAATGAAAAAATTAGGTGATGAAAATCGTGATGCGGATATTGCGGCGAGCTTCCAAGAAGCCATCGTGGATACTTTAGTTAAAAAATCCGTTAAAGCATTAAAACAAACTGGTTTAAAGCGTTTAGTAATTGCGGGTGGTGTTAGTGCGAATAAGCGTTTACGCGAACGCTTGGAAGCAGATTTAGTCAAAGTACGCGCTAAGGTTTATTATGCTGAGCCTGAACTTTGTACTGATAATGGTGCCATGATTGCTTTTGCGGGCTACCAGCGTTTAAAAGCAGGGCAGCAAGATGGTTTGGCAGTGACGACTACACCACGCTGGCCAATGACAGAATTAAGTAATCCTGCGGAAATTTAATCAATCTCAATTAAATTGTACTGCCGTAAAAAAGCCCGACATCTTGTCAGGCTTTTTCGTATGGGGTATTCGGTATAACGCCTGTCGTACCTCAAGTCCTGATGCTGAACTTATGATTATTGTTTTATGTTTTGGAACATTCTGTTCTTCATAGCTTCATAATATAAATCTTGTTGTGAATGGTAGAGAAGTTATCCGCCTGAAGAGGTGTAAGCCGAAGCTTACAGGATTTTTCAACACTTACCCCTAGGGTTATCCACAGAAATTGCGGATAAAATTAAGGGTTCTAAGTATTGATTTAACTGGAATTATTAAGTTTAAGTATGTTTTTTAATCTACTTTGTGTTGAAAATGACAAAGTCGTTGAGATAAGGCTTAGCAATATTTCCAGATGTTCTGATTTGTAATGAATACTTTGATGTATGTGGTTTTAAATTAATACTGTTATTCCCAAGTAGAACTTTCCTGTCCTACCGAATAGCCAAATAGAACTATCCTATAATGACCTTTCCAAGCCGATCACAGGATTTAGATTTTGCTGTTGAATTGCTATTTTCGGTGTATGTCTGCTTGGCATCTTTTAAGAAATAAATAAAAAGCCAGCATTAACGCTGGCTTACTTTAGAATTAGAAATTATAAGTGATGCCTAACTTCGCAGTTCGTGGCTGTCCTGGGTAGATATAACGGTTAAAAGCACTATCATCATATTCTTTGTTAAAAATATTTTTGATATCAAAGCTTAAACGTACATCTTTGTTCCAATCGTAATAAGAAATAAGATCCGTTGTTGCATAACTGCTCATGTCATAGGTGCTATTGGCAGTTTGTCCTTTACGGCTACCCACATAACGTTGATTAATGCCTAAGCCTAAACCATTCAATGCACCTGATTTAAACTCATAAATACCCAATAAATTAAATGAATCTTGAGGAATATTGGCTAAACGTGTGCCTTTTGCCAATGTATTGTCTTTGCTTACCGCAGCATCGACATAAGAGTAATTACCGATAATTTTCCATGCAGGTGTGATATTACCTACAAGACTTAAATCTACTCCCTTACTCGTTACTTCTCCTGCGGCAACGCTCTTGGTCGAATCCAATGGGTCTAGAGTTAAGACATTTTCTTTCTTTGTATAATAGATTGCGGTATCCAAAGAAAGTTGATTATCTAATAACGCATACTTTGAGCCAATTTCGTAGGAAATGCCTTCCTCAGGGTCGAAACCTTGATTGTTGCGATCTGCGCCTGAGTTTGGTTTAAACGATTTACTGATATTGCTGTAAAGCGTGAATTGATCTGTTAGGTCATAAGTTAAACCAATACGTGGAATAAATGCATTGTTGTTAGTAGACCATGAAGTGCTATTTACGAAATTACTATAATCTTGCTTGTAGTTTTCAAAGCGCATCGCAATCAAGGTATTTAAGCGATCCGTGATGCGAATTTGATCTTGGACAAAGAATGCTTGGCTTTTTAGTTGCTCACGGTCATTCGTAGTCACATTAACCAATTCTGGCAATGGTTGTGTGTTGTATGGTTGATTGATGTTTAAATCAAAATTATCTTTTGAGCGAATGATATAGGATTTATAGTCGTAATCTTCAAGCTCAATACCTGCAATTAAGGTATGTTGAAAATTGAATAGATTGAAATTCCCGACAACATTGGCTTGAAAATTCTTATCAATCCAATCCAAATTACGCCAATTATAGTTGCGGGTAATCACTTCACCATTGGTATTGGCTTTGACGCCATTGGCTTCAACCGCATAACCATGTAGGTTGCCATTTAAATATTGAGTACCGATATTCAATTTCCATGCATCATTGAGCGCATGTTCAACACGGAACTGTAGCATGTCATTGTTATTATATAGGTGATTGCGATCTTTACCTGATTCCCACCAATAGTTTGATGAATCAAATGAGGTTTTCTGTTGTCCATCATAACGCGTAAAACCACGATCTAAGGCATGTTGATTGCGAAGAAAATCAGCTTCCAATGTCAGTTTGGTCGCATCTGAAGGAGTCCATTGCAGCACAGGTGCAATATTCCAACGTTTAGAATCCACATGATCACGATAGGTATCGCCATTTTCACCCACCAAATTTAAACGGTAGGTGAGGCTTTTATTTTGTGTTAAAGCACCAGTGTTATCTAGGGTGCCACGGTATAAACCTTCTTCATCAACAGTTAAACCTAAAGTTGTTTTCTGTTCAGTCTGCGGTGTTTTACTCACTACGTTAAATGTTCCACCAGGATCACCACGACCATATAAACTTGATGAAGCTCCTTTTAAGACTTCAACTCGTTCCACTGTGCTACTATCTGGTGCATTAGGATAACCACGGTTAATTGGGAAACCATTTCGATAATATTCGCCACTGCTAAATCCGCGTGAAGTAAAGGTGGTTAAACCTTGCCCACCAAAGTTATTTGCGCGCCCTACGCCAGCAACATCAAGTGCTTCTGATAAGCGAGTTGCTTGAATGTCTTTTAAAACAGCTTTGGGAACAACTGTCACAGCTTGAGGTGTTTCTTTCAGTGAAGTATTGGTGCGCGTTGCTGAGCTGGCAGTTCTTACTTTGTATGTTTGGTCAGTATCTTCAGAAGCACTTGTAGCTTGTAAACTAATGGTTGGTAAAGCACTGATTTGATCACTTGCAAAGACTGACATTGCACAGCCAAGCGGTAGCAGGCTCAGGCTCGGTAATAGACGACGTTTGAACACAGAAATATTTCACTGAAATTTGGTGATAATGATTATATTTCGCAGTTTTTAAAAGTACACATTAAATTTTCAGTTTTACATCTTTATACGTTGTTATTTTTATAAGTTATTGTCTAATTTTAAACTTCTCCTAAAATTAATCTAAGACCTCTAAATAGAAAGCAATTATATTATTTACTTTAAACACAAATTTTTAAGTGTAAATAAAAAGCCCAGTCTAACAAGTTTGGGCTTTTTATTATAAAAATGAGGTTTCATGACATTGTTTGAATAACCTTATTTTATAAAACTAGAGTTGACTTAACTGCTGCGAACCCACCCAATGTTTTGAAAATTGATATGCTGCACGTCCTGAACGTTGTCCACGAGCCTGACACCATCTCAATGCTTCTGCACGTACTTCTTCTGTCATTGGCATTTTTGATTTTGCTAAATAGTGCTCAACGATTTCTAAGTAAAGTGCCTGATCCATAGGATAGAACGACAACCACAAGCCAAAACGGTCAGACAGGGAAATTTTTTCTTCAATTGCTTCCTGTGGATGTAGTTCAGTATATTGAGGCACATCAACCCGCGTTACAGGTGTATTTTCATGCATAAACTCAGGCAGTAAATGACGACGGTTACTGGTGGCATAAATAATAAAATTACTTGCACCAGATTGTAATGAACCATCTAATACACTTTTTAAACTGCGATAGTTTTCATCTTCAGCATTAAATGCCAAATCGTCACAATAGACGATGAACTTTTCAGGTCGGTTCTGAATAATTTTTTGAATTTCGGGTAATTCTGACAAATCATCACGTTCAATTTCAATCAAACGTAAACCTTGGTCTTGATATTGGCTCAATAAAGCGCGAACAATAGAAGACTTGCCTGTACCGCGTGAACCAGTCAGCAATACGTCGTTTGCAGGTAATCCATTTAAAAATTGCAGCGTATTTTGAATAACTTTGGCTTTTTGACGTTCAATACCTTTTAGGTCATCTAAATCAATTTTTTTGGGATGGAAAATGGGAATCAGTTGTTGGTTTTGCCACTTGAATGCTGGAGCAAAAAAGTCAGGTTCTTGTTTTAATGTGGGAAGTGTTTGATGTAATTGAGCAAGAACTTGAGATAGGGATTGTAAAATGGTGTCAGGTAATTCAATGGTTGCCATAGTCATTCAGCTTATAATTACGATAAAGTAGCAAATAAGACCAACATCAGTCTTGGTTTTAGACTGTATAGTATTATGTCAATGAATGCTAATCGAATCATACTTCGATTTTGCCAAATTTTAAGATTGAATGATAAAGATTTTAAGTCAGTATATTTAAGCGCAGGTGTTTTGAGGGAAGCTATGTTATTTCAAGAATTCATACAGGATATGAATCCACACCAAGCCTATCGTATAAAAAAGTTAAAACGCCAATTGGAGTATGCGGAAAGCTACGCAGAGTGGAAAAGTATCGCGCTTAAAATTGACCAAGAGTCGGGGGCGCAAGAGTGGAAATATGATAATTGTTCTCCTTATTTTGATGCGGAAATGATTTCGTATCGTTTGAAATTATTAAAACGCTATCGCTATCAGCATCGGACGCGTGACTTAATGTATTTGTTACGAGAGGGGTTAACTTACGATATTGCCAATATTGCACACCCAATGCTCTTTGCTGCGACGTATGTGGGTACGAAAACCATTATTGAGGACTATATTGAAGAAATGAGCGCGAGCTTAGCGTTTATTGCTTCGGACGCTTGTGAGTGTCTTTCTTATCAAGAGAAAATGGATTTTTTTAAACATTGTGAAAAAGCCTATGGGCAACCAGCACTGATGTTTTCAGGAGGTGCAACTTTAGGTTTGTTTCATACTGGAGTTTGTAAGGCCTTACTTGAACAGGATTTAATGCCTAAAGTGCTTTCTGGCTCAAGCGCGGGTGCAATTATGACCGCTATGCTTGGGGTCTCAAATCCTGAAAATATTTCGAAAATATTAAATGGCGAGAACTTTTTTAGTGAAGCCTTTCATTTTCGAAAGTTGGGTGACTTATTAAAAGGCAACGGTGGCGTTGCCGATGTGAAGTATTTGAAAAAATTCCTCGTTGAAAATTTAGGCAATGTCACCTTTGATGAAGCATTCAAACAGTCGGGTCTATACATCAATGTAGCAGTAGCACCTTACGATGCGTCACAAGAAGCGCGTATTATGAATACCTATACTTCACCTGATTTATTGGTATGGAGTGCAGTATTGGCGTCCTGTGCGGTTCCTATTTTATTTCCACCAGTTAAGCTCACCAGTAAACGTTATGATGGCGAGCATACGCCATATATGGCAACCACACGTTGGGTGGATGGTAGTGTGCGTAGCGATTTTCCTCAACAGAAAATGGCACGCCTTTATAACTTGAACTACAGTATTGCAAGTCAGGTAAATCCACATATTGTGCCATTTATGCAGGATGACGTTTCACGGTTCCGACGTGACATGTTGAGTTGGCCTGAGCGTATTATTCGTCGTCAAGGTAAAGTCATTGCCAAAGGCGTGATGGACTTTACTCGTGAACGGGTAGGGAAAGTGCCTTCTATACGCCGTTTACTTGATCATGGCTATGGTGTGGTGGATCAGCGCTATTATGGCGATGTAAATATCATTGGAAAGTATAGTCTGCGTCATTATAGTTATATGTTGCAAAACCCTCGTCCGCACTTATTTAAGTTATTACAGCGTGAAGGTGAACGTGCCACGTGGCCCAAAATATCAAGCATTGAAACTCATGCTCGAATTGGGAAGACCATCCAGCACGCCTTAGAACTTTTGAATTATCAGCAATTACATCGACAAGCACATGTCCAAGTTCATACTGCCTGATTTTAATCATATAGATTGTTTGGAATTAAAAACCAAGACGAACAGCCTGCGATACGGACGCAGGCTTTATTATTTTCAGTATCAAGAAAAGCTTTGTTGGTTAAAGATGCAGATGAAACAAGGGCATCTTATGTATCAACAAGGATTTCAGCATGAATTGGCTTTTTATCAAGAGAGTCTGAGTTCTACTTCATTGTCTAGCATCCTATTGCCTTGTGAAATCGTGTCTAAAGCATTTGTAGCATCTAAGGGTTTAGAGATAGACATAGAGCAATCTTTAACACAGATGCTTATTCTGCCTCATGCAGTGCCATACTTTACAGTGAGTGCTCAGACATTACCGATTGCAAGTATTCAATATTATCTATTACGTGCTTTAGATGCCATACAGGTATTACATGAAGCAGGATGGATACATGCTGATTTAAAACCAGAGCATTTTGTTGAATATCATGGGCAAGTCAAACTGATTGACTTTGAGCAAGTGCAATCTATCACCCAACAAGTGAAAACTGAAATCAATGCAACGCCACGTTATATGGCGCCAGAATTATTTCATGGTGAAGTGAAAACAATACAAACCGATATTTATGCTTTAGGCATTATTTTTTATGAATGGCTATCTGGGCAGAGATTAAGTGCAAAAAATTATACAGATTGGGCATATTTACATTGTCAGCGGTTGCAGATTGAGCTACCAGAGAAATTTTTATGTTTTCAACCACTTCTTTTAAAGATGTTGGCTAAGCATAAAGCTGCTAGATTTAACAATATTTGTGCAATAAAACACGCCTTAGTGTCTGAAATTGCTTAAGAAAAGTACATAAAAGTGTTTTTTGTTTTATATTTAATCAAACAAGAGGTTTTTTAATAAAAAGGGCTTGTCAGAGGGGAGTGATCTCTATAATATACACAGCCATCGGGGGCGTGGCGAAATTGGTAGACGCACTGGATTTAGGTTCCAGCGCCGCAAGGTGTAAGAGTTCGAGTCTCTTCGCCCCCACCACTTAATCATCAGTTGATGATGTTTAGGTAACAGAGGATTGGTGTAATGGTAGCATGACGGTCTCCAAAACCGTTCGTCAAGGTTCGAGTCCTTGATCCTCTGCCAAATTTATTCACTTTTAAGTGAAACCCAGTACGGGGGCGTGGCGAAATTGGTAGACGCACTGGATTTAGGTTCCAGCGCCGCAAGGTGTAAGAGTTCGAGTCTCTTCGCCCCCACCATTTAATGTACTGGGAAGAATGAAGCAAGGTTAAAACCTTGTTTTTTTTCGTCTGGAGAAAAGTGGATATCTAAAACTCAATAGGAAATTTGAGTGAATTAAATTTAGATGTTTTCGGACATGAAGGTAATGACGGTTGCATTATATCTGTTGCGTGCTGGTTGGCGAATATCGTTGTTTGACCATGGTTTAAAGCAGCAAATAAAAAAAGCCCCGTAGGGCTTAAATATATAGGAAGAGCAACTCGATCAACGGTGAGTATCGTGTACGACTTACAGGTTTTCTTATTTCTTTATGCTTTTAAATGATCTTCAAACTCTTCGCCTAATTGCATGGCTAATGAATTTCCTGCCAAATCACAAGTGACTAAGCCATATTCTTTTTTAAAACTAAAAGTAAAACCACGGTCATCAGCAAGGCTTTTTACTGAATAACCTAATTTTTCTAACCAAATACGAAATGCGATTAAATTTTTTGCTTTCACAACCTTTTTCACGAGAGAACTCCTGTAAACATATAAATATTTAATAGGGATAGGCAAAATTTTTTAAAGGGCAAAAACCTATTTTTTTATTTATATGCTCTTTTTTGCCTAATTTCTATGCTGATGTGTAATTGCTTTGGCGGGTTTAATACAACGGAAATGTTTGAATTAAAGTGGTGATTGTTCGTTATTTTTAGATTAAATATAAGATTAATAACATATTATTTTATGTTGGGCATAAGTGATGTTTTGCCATTAAACATCAAGCAGAAAAAACGTTTGAAATATTTTGTTATGAGAAATTATTTTGGAATAGTCATAAAAAAGCTCACCGAAGTGAGCTTTTTTATAGAATGGAAAAATATTAGAGACCAGCAGAAGACTTAAGTGCTTCAACTTTATCTGTTTTTTCCCAAGTAAATGCAGTATCAGAACCTTGGCGACCGAAGTGACCATATGCAGCAGTTTGCTTGTACATAGGTTGAATTAGGTCAAGCATACGGGTAATGCCGTATGGGCGTAGGTCGAAGTGTTCACGAACCAATTGAATAATCAGTTCATCAGGCACTTTGCCCGTGTTAAATGTATTGATTGAAATAGAAGTAGGTTCAGCAACACCAATTGCGTAAGACACTTGAATTTCACATTTATCGGCTAAGCCAGCAGCCACAATATTTTTGGCAACATAACGACCAGCGTATGCAGCAGAACGGTCAACTTTAGATGGGTCTTTACCAGAGAAGGCACCGCCACCGTGACGCGCCATACCACCGTAAGTATCTACAATGATTTTACGACCTGTCAAACCACAGTCACCTACGGGACCACCAATTACAAACATCCCTGTTGGGTTGATATGGAATTGGGTGCCTGCATGGAACATTTCCGCAGGGATGATTTTTTTCACGATTTCTTCAATCACAGCTTCTTTTAAGTTGGCTTGTGAAATTTCAGGGTCGTGTTGTGTTGATAATACAACTGCATCTAAACGTACAGGTTTACCATTTTCATAAGCAAAGGTTACTTGGCTTTTTGCATCTGGGCGTAACCATGGAAGTGAGCCATTACGACGTAACTCAGCTTGCTTTTCCATTAGGCGATGAGCGTATGAAATTGGAGCAGGCATAAGTACATCTGTCTCACGGCTTGCATAACCAAACATTAAACCTTGGTCACCTGCACCTTGATCTTCAGGCTTTTGGCGGTCAACGCCCTGAGCAATTTCAGGAGACTGTTTACCAATCATGTTAATGACTGCACAAGTCGAACCATCAAAACCTAAGTCTGAATGGTGGTAGCCAATACCGTTTACGGTTTGGCGGACAATTGCTTCGACATCAATGTTTGCAGTTGTTGTGATTTCGCCAGCAAGTACGACAGCACCCGTTTTTACAAGCGTTTCACAAGCAACCCGCGCATATGGGTCTTCTTTTAAGATTGCATCCAAGATAGCATCACTGATTTGATCAGCCATTTTATCTGGATGGCCTTCGCTTACAGATTCCGAAGTAAATACAGCGTACTCGCGCATAAGTCCTATCACAGTTAATTTTAAAGACGCAATATGTTACATCGAGTTAGACTTTAGGACTAGCTCAACTTGTATAAAAAAGGATGAATTTATTTCAATTCAATGACTTTTTATTTGATATAAGCATCTATAAAACTGATAAAGAAGCGATTAATTGTTTTAGTTTTAAATATCTGGTGAATGTTACTTAAACAATTTGAAGCAAATTTTATCTAACACAAACAAAATTTCCATAAATTCATCCATGGGTTGAGTCAAATTTCTATAGATGTACGATGTGTGTTGCTTATTCGGATTGAAACAATTTAGTCGATAAAATAGGTTTAAATAAATGCCGATAGAACAAAAGCTAATTTTGAGCAATTTATTGGAGTGAGTGGTGGTTGTGGTTATTCGAATTAATTAAACTGATAGGTGTAGGATAAAATTAAGCGTTCATCGGCGCTGTCCAAATAGGTGTTGTTATCCATCATGAAAGCCATGGCATTAAATGAATGGCGCTTTTGTACTAAATAACCAAGACCCAAACCGGCAAAGTAGCCTTTGTAGTTTTCGCCTGCATCATTTTCAGAACCATAGCTTCCCACGGCAAAACCCATCATCGTCAACTTTGGTGTAAATGGTTTTAACGCGAATGCGCCTAAATAACCACTGCTTCCAGAAACCTCCACCATGCTAAAGCCACTTTCTGCATTTGGCATGCCAGAAAAATCTGACAAATTTGCACAATTTCCATTTGGGGCGGTGCAGCGTGGAGATTCACCATCATTGTAGGTATAACCTGCTGTTGGAAAAATTTGAATACCCGCAGGCTGAATACCAAAGTGGCTTAGAGGTATAAAAGTGCCAATACTGTAGTTGGTCTGGTTCGCGCCATTGGTGTACTCGCTTTTGCCAAAGTTAAAATTCACAATGCCCGTGGGGAATAGCCATGAACCACCAATTCGCCATTCACTGGCATCACTGTTTATCCGTGCATTGAGTTTGCGGGCCTGACCTAAAGCATATGAGCCGGAAAAGGAATAATTATCATCGTTAAAATCAAAATTATTGGCATAAGACACGCCTAACTTGGTGGTGACTTTGGTCGGATCATCCGCTAATTTATCTGCATTGTTATTTACGGTTGTTTGTTCTTGAGCCATAACATTGCCCGTGAACATCAACAGTGCTATGGCATAAAGTGGAATTAATTTCATAAGAACCTCTTGTATTATATTGTTCTGGGGCTTTTTATGTATTCTCATGCAGGATGAGAAGGGGGATTTATATTTAAAGAAAATATACTACAGAATGTTGATGTAGGTGAATGCAATACAGGTTTTATTGTTAGAAATTCAATTTTATAAAAATGATTATGACAAGATTTATAACGTTCTTTAGTGTAACGTCCTTGATGCTTTTATTGGTATGAGGGGGTGCCAGTACGAGCCTAAATTTATGATTAATTTTCAGCTATCTGATATGAAATGGATTCCATGTGGGATGCGAAGATAGAGTTGATATTGATGTGCATCTTAAAATTTCAAGCTGAGTTTTTACAGACAGGAGATAATTAGAAATGTCTTGCAACATGCAGCGATTGATATAAATGATAAAAAAGAAAGATTGCTTGGTCGCTTAAATTAAAATCCTAAAATTTCTATTCCTTCAAGTCCATATAAGTAGCAATTAATAGGGAAAAATTGTGTATAAGGCTTTACCCATCCCGCTTTTTTTAAGACAATAGGCGCACTATTGAATGTGATATTCATCTTCTTAAATTGTTTTAATTGGACTCTGATCTATGACAACCCCTTTGAACGAACGTCGTATTGCAAATGCAATTCGTGTATTGGCTATGGATGCTGTGCAAAAAGCCAACTCAGGACATCCAGGTGCACCAATGGGGATGGCAGATATTGCAGATGTCGTTTGGCGTGAATTTTTAAATCACAATCCGACTAACCCACAATGGGCGAACCGTGACCGTTTCGTATTGTCAAATGGTCATGGTTCAATGCTTCAGTATGCATTGTTACATTTAACGGGTTATGAGCTTTCAATTGAAGATTTAAAAGCATTCCGTCAACTACACTCTAAAACACCGGGTCACCCAGAATTAGGTTATGCACCTGGTATTGAAACCACAACTGGTCCATTGGGTCAGGGTATTGCCAATGCTGTAGGCTTTGCGCTTGCTGAAAAAACTTTGGCAGCTCAATTTAACAAAGAAGACCTAACTGTTGTTGACCACTTCACTTACTGTTTCTTGGGTGATGGTTGCTTAATGGAAGGTGTTTCGCACGAAGTGTGTTCACTTGCAGGTACTTTAGGTCTAGGTAAGTTAATTGCTTACTATGACGACAATGGTATTTCAATTGATGGTGAAGTTGAAGGTTGGTTCTCTGACGATACAGAACAACGTTTCAAATCTTATGGTTGGCAAGTACTTCGTGTTGATGGTCACGATACAGATGCATTACGTGCTGCAACTTTGGAAGCAAAAGCTGAAACGCAAAAACCAACGATTATTATTTGTAAAACAATTATTGGTTTAGGTTCTCCGAACAAACAAGGTAAAGAAGACTGTCACGGTGCACCGTTAGGTAATGATGAAATTGCATTAACACGTGAAGCTTTAGGTTGGACTGAAGGCCCATTTGAAATTCCTGCTGATGTTTATGCTGCATGGGATGCAAAAGCGAAAGGTGCTGAGTCTGAAGCAGCTTGGAATGCGGTATTTGCTCAGTATCAAGCAAAATATCCTACAGAAGCGGCTGAATTATTACGTCGTATCGAAGGTGACTTACCTGCTGAATTTATTGCTCAAGCAGATGCGTTCATTGCAGAAACTAACGCTAAAGCAGAAACCATTGCGACGCGTAAAGCAAGTCAAAATACATTACAAGCGTTTGGTCCATTATTGCCTGAATTATTGGGTGGTTCTGCCGACTTAGCGGGTTCTAACTTAACACTTTGGAAAGGTTGCCAAGGCGTTCAAGATAACCCGGCAGGTAACTACGTACACTATGGTGTACGTGAGTTTGGTATGACGGCAATTGCAAACGGTGTTGCATTGCATGGTGGTTTCATTCCTTACGTTGCAACATTCCTTATGTTTATGGAATATGCACGTAATGCAGTCCGTATGTCTGCACTGATGAAACAACGTGTCATTCATGTATATACGCATGACTCTATTGGTTTAGGTGAAGATGGTCCTACACACCAACCAGTTGAACAAATTGCATCTTTACGTGGTACACCAAACTTAAATACATGGCGTCCATGTGACACTGTTGAAGCAGCGGTGTCTTGGAAATCTGCGCTTGTACGTAAAGATGGTCCTTCTGCGTTAATCTTCTCTCGTCAAAACTTACCATTCCAAACTCGTACTCAAGCACAAATTGAGAACGTAGCGAAAGGTGGTTATGTTCTTGCTGAAGAAAAAGGCGAATTAAAAGCCATTATTATTGCAACGGGTTCTGAAGTGTCACTAGCGATGGAAGCATATGCACAATTAGAAGGTGTACGTGTTGTTTCTATGCCATGTGCTGAAGAATTCATGAAGCAAGATGCTGCTTACCGTGAAGCGGTACTTCCTGCTCACATCCGTGCGCGTGTTGCGGTGGAAGCGGCTCATGTTGATTACTGGTGGAAGTTTGTTGGTCTAGACGGCAAAGTAATTGGTATGACGACTTATGGTGAATCTGCACCTGCAAAAGACTTGTTCCAGTTCTTTGGTATTACGACTGAAGCAGTTGTAAATGCAGTAAAAGAATTGACAGCTTAATCGGTCATTTCTAAAAAAACGCCTCTAATGTGAGGCGTTTTTTTATTTTAAAATTTAAGACATGCTATAGAGATCAGGCTTCTTGGCTTGAAGCACCATGATCAATATTCTAAATGCTCTGTTAATGCTTGATATATTGTTTGGATTGTTGCGTTAAGTTCTGTAGTTATTTGATTACATTAAATTGTTCTAAATTTGAAACATATCGTCTTATGCATAACAGTGAATTATAATTTGAAAGGTATACACTAATAATCATTCTGAAACGAGATAAAATCACATGAATTTAAAAACATTAACACTAGGTTTGGCTATTGCTTCGGTTGCTACATTTTCTATGGCAAAACCTGTTGCATATCAAATTGATCCTACACACACAGCAACAGTATTTTCATGGAGCCACTTCGGTTTTTCTACACCATCTGCAAACTTTAGTAATATTCAAGGCACAATCAACGTAGACAATGACAAGCCTGCGAATTCTTCAGTCAATGTGACTATTCCATTGGCAAGCTTAAATACCAATGTCGCTGCATTAGATGAGCATTTGAAAAAAGCTGAATTCTTTGATGCGATCAATTATCCGAACATCACATTCAAAAGTACTAAAGTAGAATCTTTAGGTAATAATCAATATAAAATTACAGGTAACTTAACGGTTAAAGATGTAACTAAGCCTGTTGTGCTTGATGCTGTATTGAACAAGCAGGGTGAACATCCAATGACGAAACTTCAGTCGATTGGTTTTAATGCAACCACTTCATTTGACCGTTCTGCATTTGGTGTAGGTGGATATGTGCCGAATGTGGGTGATAAAATCACGGTAAACATCACGACTGAAGCATCAGTTCCTGCGAAGAAATAATCTCCCCACGATTTCTTCAGGAAAGTAAAAGGCACTCGTATTGAGTGCCTTTTTTTAGGTCTGTTGATTTTTGGAGGAGTACTTTGATTCAGCGATCTTATTCAATATGTTGCATAAAAAACTCAAGCACTTGCGGTGCATTTTGCTCTAAAACAGGTGCAAAACGTTGGTTATCCGCACGTAGGCTTGGAATGTCAATTCTTGCCTGGCGTAATTCGCTAGTATGACCAATCAGCCATTTTTCCATTGCATCCGCAGCAACTTCAACATGAAATTGTAGCGCCAGAATATTGCTGCCTATTTTAAATGCTTGATGCGGATAGATGGCAGAGCTTGCTAAAAGTTCGGCTTGTTCTGGTAAATCAAAGGTGTCTCCATGCCAATGTAAAACTGGCGTATTGGTGAGGCTCGTAAGTGGGTTCTGTGCGACTGGTTTGATTTCTAAACGACTCCATCCAATTTCTTTTTGTGATCCCGCATAAACTTTTGCACCCAGCGCATGAGCAATTAGTTGTGCACCTAAGCAAATGCCGAGCGTTGGCAAATTACGTGCTAAGCGCTGTTGTAAAAGTTCAATTTCTTGTTTTAAAAATGGGTAATCTTCGGTCTCATAGACCCCAATTGGACCACCTAAAATAACGGTGAGTCCTTCATGTTCAAGCGCTTTGTGTAAGTCATCTACACCTGCCTCTACATATCTCACACGAAAACCAAGTTGGTAAAAAGTATCTTCTAGAGCACCAAGGTCTTCAAAAGCAAGATGTTGAATGGCATAAATGGTTTTTGGAAAATCGGGAGCTGTTGTTTTCATACGCTTTGAATTGTGATGAATAAACGAAATGGTTTTGAATATATACCAAAATAATAAAGCTGCGTAAGTAATAAAATTTAAACAGCAAGGCTCGCTTTTAAAAATGCCTTGCTGGACTCGATCACTTGTTTTTGTATGGTTTCATCTGCCATGCCTCGCGCAAGACTAATTGCACCAACCAATTGGCAAAGTACGCCCCAAGCTTTGTCTTCAGAGCCTAAATGTTGCGTAAATAGGGCATGTCCACGGAGTAATTCTTGTTGATACAGTTGTTTAATCTCGATATCAGCACGGGCAACCTCACTGGCAAGGGCAGGTAAAATACACCCATGATTCGCATGTTGCACATGGGAGATATTGAGGTAACGGTTTAATTCAAAATCAAGCCATTCATCAGGGCTATCGTGAGGATTATTTTCCCATCTTGAAAAACTTTGCTGTAATTCGACTTCTAACAACGCTTTTAATAACGCATGTTTGGAAGCAAAGTGTGAATAGAAAGCACCACTGGTCACACCTGCTGCTTTCATAAAACTGTCAACACCCGTTGCGGCAAAGCCTTGCTGTTTAGCAAGCTGACCACTAATGTGCAGTAATTCTTTGCGTTTTTCTTGTTTGTATTCTGGTTTATATCGCATGTGAATGACTTAATTAACGAGATTTGACGATAGTTAAATTATAACATAGTATTCGTTATAGTAACGATCGTTATCTAATGGAATGCAAACAATGAATGAGAAGAATGAACAAGAAATTCGTCAAAAAGGCGTTGCTTTAATTATTGGTGCAGGCGATGCGACGGGTGGCGAGATTGCCAAACGCTTCGCACGTGGGGGCTATATTGCATGTATGACACGCCGTAATGCTGATAAGTTACAGCCTTTAATTGATGAAATTGAAACCATGGGAGGTACGGCTTACGGTTTTGCTTCTGATGCACGTAAAGAAGAACAAGTGATTGAATTAATTGAACAGATAGAAAGTTCAATAGGCCCGATTGAAGTGATGGTCTTTAATATTGGGGCGAATGTGCCGTGTAGTATTTTAGAAGAAACCGCGCGTAAATATTTCAAAATTTGGGAGATGGCATGCTTTAGTGCTTTTTTGGCAGGACGTGAGGTGGCTAAGCGTATGGTGCAGCGTGAACAAGGCAGCATTATTTTTACAGGGGCTACGGCGGGTGTACGAGGGGCTGCCAACTTTGCAGCTTTTGCAGGTGCTAAACATGCATTACGTGCTTTGGCGCAAAGTATGGCACGTGAATTGGGACCAAAGAATATTCATGTTGCACACGTTGTCGTCGATGGGGCAATTGATACCGATTTTATTGAAACAACTTTTCCTGATCTTTATGCACTTAAGGCGCAAGATGGAATACTAAACCCTGTACATATTGCAGAAAACTATTGGCATTTAGCACACCAACCGCGCGATGCATGGACACATGAATTGGATTTAAGACCATGGATTGAACACTGGTAATTTCTGGATTATAGAAACTTAAATAGGGGGATTTAAAGATGCAAACGATTGAATTTTATTTTGATTTAGGGAGCCCATATAGTTACATGGGTTTTCATCGTATCCAAAAAATAGCAACGGATAAGCATGCCAAAATTATTTGGAAACCGATGCTTTTGGGGGGAGTGTTTAAAGCAACGGGAAACAGTAGTCCCATGACCGTACCTGCCAAGGCACGATATGCCATGAATGATTTAAAACGTTGGTCAAAGCTATGGCAGATTCCAATGCAAATGAATCCGTATTTCCCAATCAACACTCTGCAATTGATGCGATTAATCACCGCTGTACAGTTGTATCTACCCGATCAATTCTTGCCTGTACTCACAGGCGTGTTTCATGCCATGTTTGGGGAACCACGTAATCTGAATGATTTGCAAGAATTTAAGAGAATGCTTGTAGATTTAGAACTGGATGTTCAACAAGTTCAAACTTGGTTAGATGATGAACAAGTTAAACAACAACTAAAAATGATTACTGAAGAGGCTGTGCAACGTGGCGTATTTGGGGCACCGACATGGTTTTATCAGAATGAAATTTATTGGGGAATTGATCATTTACATTTTTTAGAAGATGCTTTAACGCTAAGCTAAAGTAATTCTTTGTATTAAAAAGAGCCAGCCTTGTATGACCCAATGGTCATACAAGATATTATTATATAATGATATTTTTATTATTTTCTTTACTCTAAATTGTTCTTTTTTGTCTTTAAAAACAAATTTTATTGCAAAACTTAAACTCTTTTTATAAATTAGGTAGACCGGTCTACATAATAGTGAGTTTGCCATGAGCAATAAATCAGCCAAAGAAAAGATTTTAGACGCAGCGGCAACCTTGTTTTATAACGATGGAATTGCCAATACAGGGATCAATGCGATAACTGATCGTGCAGGTGTGGCTAAAATGTCGCTCTACAATAATTTTCCGACCAAATCTGATTTGATTGCTACTTATATACAAGCCCGACATCAGGAATGGCTAAATCTATATGCCAAGCGATTGGTCGATTGTAAGTCTGCTTATGAGCGTATTTTGGCGGTATTTGATGCCTATCAAGATCATGCTGAATATGCCTATGAAAAGGGATTTAGGGGGTGCGGTTTGCTCAATGCAGCAGCCGAATTTCCTGTTGATAGCCCAGAGCGAATTGCGGTGAAGCAACACAAAGAAGAGGTTGAGCAGATTTTGGTTGAACACCTTAGTGCTTTATTTCAGAACCAGAATAAAGTGCAGGAATTGGCACTGTTTATTTCTTTTGTATTGGAAGGTTCTATTGCGCGTGCCGGTTTAGAAGGCAATGGAGATAAGGTGCATGCAGCGAAACAAATGACAGAGCGTCTTTTGCAACAGGAGCTGAACACATGAGCCAAAAGCCAGATTTATCTGCTCACTATGGTTTTATTGCGGTACTTATGGCATCGGTGTTATGGGGAACCACGGGGACAGCTGCATCCTTCGCACCCAATTTAAGTCCTTTGGCAATAGGGGCTTTGGCCATGGGTGGTGGTGGGCTTTTACAAGCGCTATTAGCCAGAAAGAAGATAGCCAACCATCTTCAAGACATTCCTAAAAATAAAGGCATACTGTTATTGGGGGCTCTTTCTGTCGCAATTTATCCTTTAGCCTTTTATAGCTCTATGCATTTGGCAGGCATCACCATTGGTACTGTGGTTTCTATTGGCACAGCTCCCTTATTTACTGCCTTGTTAGAGCGTATTTTTGATCAAAAACAATTATCAAAACGTTGGTTCTTTAGTTGTTTCTTTGGCATATTCGGAGTGTTATTGCTCTCGTTGGGTGAATCAGATGTTGCGACACAGTTACAACAGGAGACTACTGATCAGAAAATTTTGGGTGTCATTCTGGGTTTGGTTGCAGGTCTCACTTATTCACTTTATTCGTGGGCTGCGAAAAAATTAATTGATCGTGGTGTCGAAGCGAAAGCATCAATTGGTTTAATTTTTGGTTTTGGGGCAATGTTATTGTTACCGATTGCATTTTATACAGGGACAAATCTTTTTGATGAAGTCATCAATATCTATGTGGTTGGCTATATGATGTTAATCCCGATGTTTTTGGGCTATTTATTGTTTGGTTATGGTCTAAAAACAGTCCCTGCAAGCCGTGCAGTTACGTTGACTTTGTTTGAGCCATTTATGGCAGCTGTATTTGCCATGCTCATTGTGGGGGAACAATTAGATGGATTGGGTTGGTTAGGCATGGGGCTTATTTTTGTCTGTTTGGCGATTTTATTTAAAGAAGAACCAGAGGCTGAAACAAATCACACTGTAGTTTCTATGTAGTATGAGTCAATGCTTGATCACTGATTCGAATATGAAAACAGCGAACCTTGGTTCGCTGTTTTCAGTTTTCTTGCAAAGGAAATAGGTCTCACATGAGAATTAGAAGAAACCTGCTGGTTTAGTCGAATAGCTTACTAACAAGTTTTTAGTTTGTTGATAGTGATCAAGCATCATCTTGTGGTTTTCACGACCAATACCTGATTTTTTGTAACCACCGAATGCCGCATGTGCAGGGTAAATGTGGTAACAGTTAGTCCATACACGACCAGCTTCAATTGCACGACCAGCGCGGTAAGAGGTATGTGCCGAACGCGACCATACACCTGCACCTAAGCCATAAATGGTGTCATTGGCAATTTTGATGGCGTCATCAAAGTCTTTGAAGGTTGTTACAGACAATACTGGTCCAAAAATTTCTTCTTGGAAAACTTTCATGCTGTTGTTGCCTTTGAAGATGGTTGGTTCAATGTAGAAACCACTACCAACTTCGTGACGAGCACCACCACCAGTCAGAACTTCCGCACCTTCGCCACGACCTGTTGCAATACAACCCAAGATTTTGTCTTGCTGCTCTTGAGATGCCTGAGCACCAATCATGGTTTCTGTGTCTAAAGGGTGACCTGTTTTAATACGCTTAACACGTTCAATGGCCTTTTCAAGGAATTTGTCGGCAATACTTTCTTGAACTAGGGCACGTGAAGGGCACGTACAGACTTCACCTTGGTTTAAAGCAAACATAGCAAAGCCTTCTAGGGCTTTATCTAGGTAGTCATCTTCGCGATCCATAACATCTTCAAAGAAGATATTTGGTGACTTGCCACCAAGTTCTAAAGTCACAGGAATAATGTTTTCAGTCGCATATTGCATAATTAACTGACCCACTTGCGTAGAACCAGTGAATGCGATTTTTGCAATACGTGGGCTAGTGGCAAGTGGACGACCCACTTCAGCACCAAAACCATTAACGATATTCAAAATACCTTCTGGTAATAGGTCTTGAATTAATTCAGCAACCAATAAAATACCGACAGGGGTTTGTTCTGCGGGCTTAAGAACAATACAGTTACCTGCTGCTAATGCTGGAGCAAGTTTCCATGCTGCCATAAGAATTGGGAAGTTCCATGGGATAATTTGACCTACTACACCCAATGGTTCATGGAAATGGTAAGCAATTGTATCTTCATCAATCTCAGAAATTCCGCCTTCTTGAGCGCGAATACATCCAGCAAAATAACGAAAGTGATCAATTGCTAGAGGGATATCTGCTGCAAGTGTTTCGCGGACAGGTTTACCATTGTCCCAAGTTTCTGCAACTGCTAGTAATTCAAGATTTTGTTCTAAACGATCTGCAATTTTAAGTAACAGATTTGAACGCGTTGTAGGAGAGGATTTGTTCCATTGAGCTTTAGCTTTGTGCGCTGCATCAAGCGCAAGTTCGATATCTTCAACCGTTGAGCGAGGAATTTTGGTGAATACTTTGCCATCGACAGGCGAGATGTTTTCGAAGTATTCTCCTTTAACAGGTGGTACCCATTGTCCACCAATAAAGTTTTCGTATTGTGCTTTAAATTGAACCTTAGAACCAGGTTGATTAGGATCGACGTAACGCATATATAATTTCCTTTGCTTGTTGTTTATCTCAGCTTCTACAGCTTTGGTATAAGGTACATCAGTACATTATTTGTTTAGCATAACTAGCATAAGGTTGGAGAAAGGTTGGAAAGTAGAAGGTTTACAACAGGACGACAAATGCTTACAAAAACAGTTAAGTACAGGACGTCGAATCATTAGTTGTTGAGAGAAAGCAATGATGAATAAGCAAACATTAGTAGAAAAAAGACAACGGATTGATCAGTTCCGCCAAAGTAGTAGTCTTTCGCCGTTACATGCAGAACAATTAGGGCAAAGTATTGCAAGCTCATGGCAGCGCTCAGCCTCGGCTGCGATTCCTAAAGACCGTATGGCAGCGCCAATTAATCATCAGCATCGTCGTGGTTTAAACGGCGCCTTAGAGCATGCCTTACATCTTTGCACTGAAGACCTTAAACACATTGCCCAGCAATCGTCCATGGTGATTGCTGTGGGTGATATCGGCAGTACCATTGTGTGGTCGGCATCGAGCCATCAAATGCAGAGTGCGGCTGAAAGTGTGCACTTTGTTGAAGGTGGGCAGTGGAGAGAAGAATTGGTTGGTACCAATGCGCTGGCATTGTCATTAAAAACTCAGCAATCGAGTTGTGTGTTTTCTAATGAGCATTACATGACTTCAATACAAGACTGGGTGTGTTATGCGGCACCGATAATTGACCCTTACTCAAAGCAAGTCTTAGGGGTTATTGATTTATCGACCACATGGAAAAACCACAATAGTTTGGGACTCTTGGCTGCTGAGCGTTGTGCTTCGATTATTCAATCCGCCTTATTGGAGCATCAAAAGCAGCAACTGTTTATCCGTGCATTTGCTGTCCCGCAAATTTTGTTCAATGGCAAGGCGTTAGTGCTTACACCGCGTCAAATTGAGATTCTTGCGATTTTGGCTTTGTGTCCTCAAGGGTTAACCTTAGATACCTTACATCAAGCACTTTATGGTGAGCGTAAAGTCAGTGTAGGAACATTAAAGGCAGAAATGTCACAGCTCCGTGATATTTTGGGAGGCATGTTAGGCTCAAGACCTTACCGTTTGTTGGTCAATGTCGATGCGGATTTTTTACAGGCTGAGCAAGCTTTAGACGCTGGATATTTGGAAACTGCATTAAAGCTGTATACAGGCGTGTTTTTGGCGAAAACTGAAAGCCCATTTTTATGTGCTTGGCGGGATTGTTTGGAGTCACGTTTAAGTGATGCCATTTTTAAAGCCAATGAAACCGATGTGTTGCTTAAACATGTAGCGCATTTTCCAGAAGCAATAGATGCGGTAGAGCGTTTGATTGAACTGATGCCTAAGACACATCCTGTTCATCAAACGCTGTTGAAATTTAAGGATCGAGAGGACTTTTAATTCAGATTCCTTTCTCTTTTATCCAAGCAAATAAGTTCTGATAAACCTGCTCACGAACTTTAGGTGCGGATAAAATCAAATCGTGCAAACCATTTTCAATAGTTTGAATACTGATATCCCCGATCATTTTCTCGGCGTATTTTTGGATGTCATTAACGTTTAAAATCACGTCACTGGTCTGAGCTTCAATCCCCCATTTTTTCGGGTTCGTGGTTTGATGTGAATGCATAACTAGGGTGGGAATAGTGAGTGTTACGCCTGCATGAATCTCTTTTTGAGCTTCATAGATGGCTCGAACAAAGCTGAGTTTTACCATCTTGTAGCTTGGCTGTTTCCACTCAAGGTTAAAATTCCATTCACCGTGATAGTGACAATGTAGGCTAGGTACGTACCATTTATTCAGACCGCTTGGAATAGTGAGATTCGGAAGCAATCGACCTAGTTTGCTGAGTTGCGGTAACGCTTTATTTTTTTCAAACTCGCTCATGTTGAAATCATAAAAAGGACTATTGGCCCAGAGACCTTTAATTAATGAATGCTGCGGGTGATGGGCTGCAAATAAGGTACAAATGAGTCCACCCGTTGAGTGCCCGCTTAACAACACAGCATCATGACCTTCAGCTTGAATAATTTCTAACGCGTTATTAATTTCTGCATCATATTCACTTAAATCACGTACATTATAAAGTTGTTGATGTCCTAAGCGAGAGCGGCCATATTTGCGTAGATCCAACGCGTAAAAATCAAAACCCTGCTGATTGAACTGATCTGCCATTTCTGTTTGAAAAAAATAATCAATAAAACCATGAATATACAAAATTGCTTTGGTGGTGGCTTGAGTATTTTTTTTGCGGACTAAAGTCGCAATGACTTTGCCTTCATAATCGTCTGGGAACTCAAGCACAAGCTGTTGATAATCTGGCCCTAAAACATCGGCTTGATAAATGGTAGGGATTTTGAGCGATGTCATTTTTATACTCATCAAGATTTATTATGGTTTAATCCTTGATGATGTTGGAACATTTGTCAAACAGAATTGATTGTAGAATAAAAAAATGCAACCCAGTGCCTTCTTCTGTAAAGAATCTAGACTGCAGCCAATGGTTAGTCAACATTGGCTACATTCCATGCCCGATTCAAACAGAACTGGGTTGCCAAAAGCAAAAAGTAAGAGATTGGAGAGAGACTTACACCGCTGCTTTAAAATCTACAACTTCAGCACCACTTTTTAATGCTGCTTTGAAAATATCAACCACTTGAGCATGTGTGGCTTTACGAGGGTTAGTTAACATACAAGCATCTTTTTGAGCATTTTCAGACATAATGCCTAAATCTTGCTCTTTCACACCGAGTTCAGATAGGTTTGATGGAATACCGATAGAAGATGATAATTCACGGATTGCATCAATCGCGGCATAGGCAGCTTCAGTCACGGTAAATCCAGTGGTGTTAACACCCATAAGTTCTGCAATGCGAGCATAACGGTCAGGGCAGGCAATTAAGTTAAATTCGCAAACATGTGGTAGTAATACTGCATTACATACACCATGCGGCAGGTTATAGAAACCACCTAATTGGTGTGCCATCGCATGAACATAGCCTAAAGAGGCGTTGTTAAATGCCATACCTGCAAGATACTGTGCATAACTCATTGCATCACGTGCTTCAAGGTTTTCACCGTTGGCAACCGCTGGGCGTAACCATTCACTGATCATAGAAATCGCTTTTTCAGCGCATGCATCGGTAATTGGATTTGCAGCAGTAGAAACATAGGCTTCTACAGCATGAGTCAATGCATCCATACCTGTAGCAGCGGTTAAGCTAGCAGGTTTTGCAATCATGAGTTTAGGATCATCAATTGCAATCAGTGGAGTACAACGCCAATCGACAATCGCCATTTTCACATGTGTATCTGTATTGGTAATAATACAGAAGCGTGTCATTTCAGATGCCGTACCTGCGGTTGTGTTTACTGCAATCAGAGGAGTCATTGGGACAGAGCTTTTATCAATGCCTTCATAATCGCGAATATGACCGCCACCCGCTGTAACTAGACCAACACCTTTTGCACAGTCATGTGATGAACCACCACCCAGTGAAACAATAAAGTCACAGGCATTGTCATTGTAAGCTTGTACGCCGTTATGGACATTAATATCTGTTGGGTTTGGTTCTGCACCCGGGAAGATGTGGCTGTCGACACCCGCATCTTTTAGATAGCTTGCAATGGTGTCTGCTACACCAAATTTAAATAAACCTGCATCAGTTACAATCAGTGCTTTTTTAGCACCTAAATTTTGTGCTTTGGTTCCAATTTCTTTAGCACAGCCTGGACCAAAGAGTGAAACACATGGAATATAAAAACCGTTTGTTTGATCTGCAATATTTTTAAAAGCCATGGTGCGATTCCTTCTACCATTGTTATGTTCTAAGCGGTGACCCTCACCGTGGCTTGAGTATTTAACGAAGACAGTTTTAAACCTACCTACCAAACACCTACCATCAAATGTTTTACAAAAAATAATATGGGCAGATAGATCTGAAATATAAATTGAATGAGAAATTTCATTCTTATATATGACTGAAAATTAATATAAAAATATGAATTCTATCTTAGGGTGAATTTTTTTTAAATTTGATTACAATAGGAAGAAGCATTATACAAAAGTAGAATGAGGGGCGTGTATGGAACAAGAGCGTTTAATACCGCAACATCGTCAAATTGCTCAATTGATTCTGGGGTTTTCTTCAGATTTGACTGCTATGCAGCATCAACAGTGGCAAATCTTGGGGAATCTGAATGCACAAAATATGTTTCGGATTGATCAAGAAAAGCAGACCATTTTTATTATGAATGAGATGTTTCATCTCTCTTTTGCATTAGTCCAAAACCAACATACTCCATTTATTCAATACAATTTTAATTATCAAGATCAACATGCGGAATTACTTGAAGATTTCTTTTTGCATGATGTCGGTTTCTTGACTGATCAATTGAATGAACAACACTCCTTATTTCTTAAAAATAAAGTACAGCAATTACGTGAACTTATTGCGAAACAAATTTATCAGTGGGTGGATGGACCTGCGCGTGTCATAGCATGTTTAAATCAGATGACTTTGGCTCAAGCTGAGTTGTTAGATCGGCGTTTAATGGTACTCGGAATGGCAACATATGCTTGTTTTGCTCAGTCCAAACAAACGGGAACTGCTTTAGATCCTGCGTTAAAACAACATTTTAGCCAACTTTGTGCATTACATATTGTAAACGGGGAAGACTTTTTACCATTGCAGGGCTTAATGGATAGTTATGATGAGCTTTGCCATAGTGCAGCGCAATTTTTGCCCGCTGCCTTGTATCGGATTGCAACCTTGACCTTCGAGCAGAAGTTTAATTTGGATGAACTGCTGGATCATCAAATGGATTTTGCACTGCTACAGCCTTATGCCTTACAGCAAAGTCATGTCTTGTCCTTTGTACGCTTGATGAATCGCGAGTTGTGGCATAAAGATGATTTATTGGCCAAACAGAACTTTTTGCAGCCAAATACGCAGATCTGGCAAAAAAAAGTCGCACGGTTGCCTATTTTTGATTATTCCAGAACCGTGAATTGGTTGTTTAAGCAAGATGCGATGGTACTTGACTGGTTAAGTGCACACATCCAACACAGTCATGTGCGTGTCGCGGTGACAGCTTTAAGTTTTGTTGATACCAGTCAAATTCATCCCTGTATTATTTTATTAACGTTGCAATATTTTCAACATACTTGTGCGCGGATGTTTATTCAAAGCTGCGATATACATGCAACCGCAGAACAATGGTTTGAACATCAAAATAATCAAAGTGTAGTGCTGAAAGGGCAACAGCAAACCGTTGAGGATCAGCGTATTGCCATTAGCCCATCCATTTTATATTTGGATGAATGGATGAATTTACTGCGTAATGTCGCCAGCAAGAATGAAACCATAGTCAAGCAGGTGTATAAGAAAATTAGCCGCGTCATGCAGGCATATATGTTGCATTTACATCATATTGTGCAAGATTTACCCCATGAGTTATTGAATTATGTGCATCCAAGTACGCACCAAAATCGGGGGTTTTATCGTACCTTACGTCGGCATCATGTCCCTGTGAATGAGTTTAGGGCTTTATTTTATTTACGCTATCAGAATTTACGCGTGTCGGTATTTGATGCTTATGTTCGAGATTATTTGATTTATTGTTTTAATGAAAACCGTGAAATTGCAAAAAATAGTACATGGTTAGGTTTATTCCACCATGCCGTAGAATGGCATCGGCAGTTACATAAGGATGAAATTTTAGCGCGTTTAAAACAGAGTTTTGCTGTGAATACCTGGAATGCTGTATCCCCTCAAACCATTTTGCAATATTCAGGTTGGAGCTTTGAGGAATTGCATCAAATTGAACGTATTATTGAAGAGTCAAATATATTTCATCATTGTCTGGCTATGAGTTATGCAGAACGAATTATGCAAGGAGAATATGTTGCTTTTCATATGTCGTCGCCACATTACAGGCAGTCCTTAACGCTAGGTTGCCATATTCAGGCAGGGAAATTGCTATTTGATCAATTGGAATATCCCAATAATCAAAAAGCGGAGCAATTGTTAGTGACGATTGCGGAGCAATTCATTCAATGGTTTAACGAACATTTTTCACCATCACAGCAATAGACTTCATATGATTTAACCAATTAACAAAAACCATTCTGATTCTTTTTTTTAATTTATGAATAAGCTTTTGTTATTTAATCATTTGATGTAGGAAAAAACGAGTGTGTTTCTTCTCAGACTTAACTTTTAACGCAAAACTCGTTAGGCTATAGCCGTTATTTATTGGTTATCGGTCATATGAAACAAGAAACTGCACTTAAGCTCCTCAAAGCTGGCGAAAATGTCTTCCTTACAGGTTCGGCTGGTGCAGGAAAAACTTATACTTTAAATCAGTACATCAATTATTTGAAAGCGCGTAAGGTACCTGTTGCGATTACAGCGTCTACAGGTATTGCTGCAACGCATATGAATGGCATGACTATTCATACTTGGGCAGGTATCGGTATTAAAGATAGCTTAAGTGATGATGATCTTAAGCGTATGAAAGAGCGCAAATACCTCAAAGAACATTTAGAAAATGCACAGGTATTAATTATTGATGAAATTTCGATGTTGCATGCAAAACAACTGAATTTGGTCAATCAGGTTTTAAAATACTTTAAAGAAAGTGACGATGCATTTGGTGGCATTCAGGTGATTGTTGCGGGTGACTTTTTTCAGTTGCCACCTGTTGGGAAAAAAGAAGAGCTCAATCGGGATAAATTCTGCTTTATGTCTGAGGCGTGGGTTGAAGCCAAGTTCCGTGTTTGCTATCTGACCGAGCAACATCGTCAAGGTAATGATTATCTGAATGATATTTTGAATGCAATTCGTAGTCAGAGTATTACTTCGGAGCATATCCGTGTATTAGAACAAACGCGTTCACAAGATATTGGCGATACATTTACGCGTCTTTATACCCATAACATGGATGTCGATTCAATTAATTTTCAACATTTAAATGCCATTGAGCAGAAAGGCCATGAATTCATGGCAGTCTGTGATGGTAATGATAAATTAATTGAAACTCTGAAATCTTCTGTACGTGCCCCAGAAGCGTTAACTTTAAAAAAGAATGCCAAAGTGATGTTTGTAAAAAACAATTTTGACATGGGCTATATCAATGGCAGTTTAGGGGAAGTTATAGGTTTTGAAGAAGATGATGATCATGGCATTTTGCCCAAAGTGAAACTCACGGATGGTTCAGTCTTATTGGTGGAACCAGAAACGTGGTCAGTGGATAACGAAGCGGGTAAGAGTATTGCCAGTTTGCAGCAAATTCCATTGCGTCTGGCATGGGCAATTACTATTCATAAATCACAAGGTATGACCTTGGCAGCGGCAGAAATAAACTTGAGCCATACCTTTGAAAAAGGACAAGGTTACGTCGCATTATCACGATTAAAATCATTAGATGGTTTAAAACTGTTGGGTTTTAATATGCAAGCTTTGGAATTAGACAGTCTTGCGATTAAAGCAGACCGACGCTTTCAAGAACTATCTGCTGAAGCTGAAACGAATTTTGCTGAAACTGATTTAACCGTGCAACATAAAGCTTTTATTCGCCACTGTGGCGGAACGCTGAATGATGTTGAAATTGAGCGAAATGAGAAAAAAATTGCTCGAAATGCTGGTAAGCAAAACTATGCCTCGGCAACTTTAGATGAAACTCGTGAACTCTTTGAGTCAGGTTATGACATAGAAGATATTGCAAGCGAACGTGGACTCACGCCTGCCACCATTATTAATCATTTGGGACGGTTGCATAAAGAACAAGGCTTAGATATTTCTGTTGCACATCCGGGTGAAGAAGTTGTAGAGGAAGTCCGTAAGATATATAAACGCCTACAGAAACGTCAAAGCCCAGATCATTTTGCAGATGATGGTGCCATTAAATTACGTCCAATTGTAGAATCAACCAATCCGCGTATGGGCTATGACCAAGTGCGTTTAGCGTTACTTTATATCGAATAAAATTTAAATGAGAAAAGAGTAGGCAAGAGGAATTCTTGCTTACTTTGATTTAAAGTTCATATACACTGATTTATAAGCGATAAGAATAACTTAGAACAGCAATGAAATTTACGGCATGGTATACGCTACGCAAGTTGGTCTATAACAATTTGCACAATGAAGATTATGAAACCCGCTTAAGTCGTGGGATTAATTATTTTCTGATTGCATTAATTATGAGTAATGCTGCTGCGGTATTACTTGAGTCAGTACATCAATATTATGTACGTTACGAGACTTTGTTTTATTATTTTGAATTTTTTTCAATTTTTATTTTTACCGTGGAATACATTTTACGTTTCTGGTCAGTTGCAGAGTCAGACAGTTTTGAATCGGCTTGGAAAAATCGTTTAAATTGGATTAAAAGTGGTGGGGCAATTATCGATTTACTGGCTATTTTGCCTGCGTATCTCAATTTCTTTGTTCATTTCGATCTACGATTCCTCCGAATTGTTCGTTTACTTCGATTATTAAAACTAACTCGATATTTTGTTTCCTTGCAAATTTTATTACGTGTCATCGAACGCGAAAAAGGTTCATTCCAAGCCGTCATTTTTATCTTGGTGATTATGATTATTATGGCTGCGGCAGGTGTGTATTTGATCGAAAGTCGGGTACAACCTGATGTCTTTAGTTCAATACCAGCATCGATGTGGTGGGCGGTCGTGACCTTAACCACGGTCGGTTATGGTGATGTGACTCCTGTAACGCCGCTTGGCCGTTTTTTAGGGGCACTGATTACCATTTTAGGTGTCGGATTGGCCGCTTTGCCCGCGGGTATTTTAGCCAATGGTTTGGCAAATGAGCTTGAATTACGAAAACAAGAACTGGAACTTAGATTTCGAGAATTGATTCAAAACAGTGATATTGATTTTATTCTAGAAAAAGAAAAGATTGAGGAAATACGTAAAGAAGTGGGACTTACTCAGGAGCAGACACAAGATATTATTTTGCAATTAATTCGAGAGCAAAAAGAAGAATCGCTTAAGCAGGAAAGAGATCAATATGCATACTGCCCACATTGTGGTAAAAAATTGCCTGAATAATATTTAAAAATTGAGAGCTAAGTGATGAGTAAAGCAATGAAAGCAGCAAGCACTTTCATTGCTTATTTCACACATGCACATGTCGTAGTATTGTGTTAGATAGATTCATGACATGCTGAAACGACTAGATTATTTTTCTCATGCTGAAAAGCAAAAAATAAAATGATTAAACCACCAAAACTGAGTAGTGTGCCAACCCAAATGGGTGCGAGCCAACCCAAGTTTTGGCTAATTAACCAACCGCCTAGAAAAGCACCAAAAGCATTGGCGATATTAAATGCTGAATGATTTAAAGAAGCAGCCAAACTTTGAGCATTACCCGCAACATCCATGAGACGGGTTTGTAGCAATGGTCCCAAACCTGCAATACTAAAACTGACTAAGAATAATGCTGCAAAGGCGGTATATAGATTCCCAATAGCGAGTGCACAAATGATGTAAGAACCAGCATTTGAAAGGAGGACCCAAATAATTGCTTTATTCAAGTTTCTATCGGCGAAATGCCCTGCAACTAAACCACCAAGTACTAAACCTAAACCAATACTTGCAAGTGCAAAAGGTACGATTTCAATACCAGTGTGTGTATATTCAGTCAAAATGGGTGAAACGTAACTATACACCGAGAAAAGACCGCCAAAACCAATAGCGCCGACAGCTAAAGTTAACCACATTTGCGTATTTTTAAGCCCGCGAAGTTCATTTTGAATACTAGCAGTATGATCGAGTTGAATTTTTGGCAGACAAAAACAAATCGCAATGACGGTAAAAAATGCAATTGAAGCTGAGAATTCAAACCCAGACCGCCAACCATAGTGTTGCCCCAACCACGTTGCAAAGGGTACACCAATGACCGTTGCTACATTTAAGCCCATCATCAATTTGGCAACCGCAGAAGCACGTTTTTGTTTGCCCGCAAAGTCAGCCACAACCAAGGCTGCAATACCGAAATAAGCACCATGAGGCAAACCCGAAATAAAACGTGACAGCAACATGCTCTCATAATTATTGGCAAATGCAGTGATGGCATTGGCGATGCCATAAAAGAGCATAAGCCCAATCAGTAGGATTTTGCGCGGGACTTTGGCTGCTAAGATTGCAATAATAGGAGCACCGATTGTAACCCCTAAGGCATAGGCGCTGATAAAATGTCCTGCTACAGGAATACTTACATTCAAATTATGTGAAATTTCTTGAATAAGTCCCATCGCGACAAATTCTGTTGTACCAATACAAAAGCCACCTAAGGCGAGTGCTAGAATGACCCGAAATAGGCGATAGGATGGCGTAGGATCAGTCGCCGTATTTAAATGCGGAGATATCATTTTAATCGGAATATTGGGAGGGGGAGAAAGAGCTAATTATAGGTGAAATGAGTGAATAATGTTAAGTCGTTTACTCGGAATTCATAGAGTTGATGAATAGATTAAATTTAGGTGTGTGTAAGTTTAATATTTTTAATTACCTAATAGATCTCTTTCATAACTCATTTTTCATTCAATTCTAAGTTGTAAATTCCAGCAATTAAATTGAATCTTAAACCGAGCCTTTTCCCTCTATTTCGATAGCGCTCTGAAAGTATTTTGAAGGTCTTGAGTACACCAAATACATGTTCAATTCCTATTCTTCTTTTATTGATTTCACGGTTGTGTTGTTTTAATACAGGATCTAATTTACATCCTCGTTTTGCTTTTATTGGTATTAAACTTTTTTCATAAATCGC
>NZ_SJNT01000015.1 GCF_004331035.1 Acinetobacter sp. ANC 4910 | reverse complement strand
GTGGCGGCTTCGGTGGTCAAGGTGGCGGCTTCGGTGGTCAAGGTGGCTTTGATAGCGAAACTAAATTTGATGATTCTCAAGAAGACGACAACAATCGTTAATTGATATTCATTAAAAAAGCCTCTCAAGTGAGAGGCTTTTTTTTTAATAAAGATTATAGGTATTTTATAAATCATGCAGAATGGGTATGCGAATAACATTTACACTGGATTAATAACAAGAGTAAAGGCACATTAAATGTTTATAAATGGCATATGAATTACATTACTGTATAGCAAAGAAAAGCCAGTCATTTGACTGGCTTTTTAAGTTATCACTTAAGATGTTTTATTATTTTTACGGTCTAAAGTTGGGTCTTTAATTTCAACAAAAGCATTATTACGGATTTCGCGTAACCAGCTGTCTAATTCGGTATCGAACTGACGCTCACCTAAAATTTGTCGAGCCATACGTTCTTGATATTCCTGTGTCATATCTTGTTGACGTGTCTCAGTCACTTGAAGAATATGCCAGCCAAACTGAGTTTGGAAGGGTTGACTAATTTGACCTACAGGAGTGTTCTTCATTTGCTCTTCAAATTGAGGAACCATGGTACCTGGGCTTACCCAGCCTAAGCTACCTCCATCGCGTGCAGAGCCAGAATCATTTGAGAATGTGGCAGCCAGCACTGCAAAATCCTCACCCGCTTTAAGTCGGTTGTAAATGCTATCAATCATTTGTTTAGCACTTTCAGGGCTGACAACTTCTGAAGGTTGAATCAGGATGTGTCGAGTGTGGTATTGAGGAATAATGGCTTTTTGTTCAGAACCTTTTCGTTCTAACAGCTTAATAATATGAATGCCATCACGAGCTGTAATCAGCTCACTGGTTTGACCAACTTGTAGTGGTGTAACGCGCGCTGCAAGCTCTGTAGGAATTTCAGAAAGATTTCTGAAGCCCATGTCAGCACCTTCAACTTTAACGTCTTTGGTGCTGTATTGCTTGCTAATCGCGGCTATATCATTGCTGTTGTCTAAAGCAGTACGCACTTGTTTAGCAACGGCTTCAACATTGCTGTTACCCGCTATACGTGCATGAATGACATGAACTTGACTACCAAGAGTGGCTTGTCCTTGTGGGGTTTTAAGGAAGTTTGCGACATCTTGGTCGCTAATTTTAATGCGCGACATTACGATCTGTTGGCGTAAACGAGTAATGGCTAAATCTTCCGCAATGCGTTTGCGGAGTAATTCGTAAGTGCCAGGCGCCATTTTATCTAATTTTTGCTGGAATGCTTCTAATGAGTTACTTCCAGATTGATTGGCTACTTTGAGCACGGCTTCATTTAAGCTCTTTTCGTCAGCTTTAATGTTGTAGCGTTTTACTTGCTCTAACTGAGTTTGACGCAGAATAAGTTGCTCAAGGGCTTGTTGCTCAAGATACTGCTCTGGCGGAACAGGACGCTTTTG
Source organism: Acinetobacter sp. ANC 4910 (assembly GCF_004331035.1). GTDB lineage: Bacteria > Pseudomonadota > Gammaproteobacteria > Pseudomonadales > Moraxellaceae > Acinetobacter. The sequence goes on along the minus strand of NZ_SJNT01000015.1, from coordinate 74,409 downwards.
GGCTTCTAATTGATTTTTAGTTTCAGCAACGCTTTGTTGTAAATCACTTCGTAAAATGACACTGTTGTCGACAACTGCCACAACTTCATCCGAAGTCTGGGCAAATGTCGGCATTGATGAAGAAAGGGCAATTGCTAGTGCAGTCGCCTTAAAGAATTGTTTTAACTGTTTTGTCTTCATTAACATCGTGTCCAAATTAATTAATACGATCGTAACCTAAAATTCGATTTTCAAGCATGGATGCCAGTTTATTGTTGAAACCAGCTAAACCTTTCAGGTTAATTTCAGCCATAAAAGCACGTTTGGGTTTAACGCTAGAATCGCTTACATCATCCAAGTCGTTGTAGTAAGAACGTCCGTAGAGAGAGAGCCCCCAACAGCACGATTCATAATTCACACCGAGTAAGTATTCACGCGCAACATTGTTATCCATGTCATATTGAGCGTGGCCCATAATACGCCAGTTGTTGTGAATGGGTTGTATAAATGATGCAACAAACTGGTCATATCTATCTTGTCGGTTGGCGATTTCTTTACGATAGAAATAACCCGCACTGTAAATATTTCCTTGATCACCCATGTAATAAATTTGCACATCGCGTTGTGCATTATCACCATTCGCCATCCAAGCAGAGTTGGCGCTTACACGATAATGCTGTGAAAGCTGGCTGGAAAGACTCACGATAGGACCCGTATGTGATTCTGTATTTAATTCATCCGTTGTGCCATCTAAAGTCACACGACGATCATCAAAATAGAAACTTTGACCTACACTCGCTTTTAAGCGTTCTAAGCCAATATCATCAAATAAGCTATAACTTAAACCCAATGATAAGAAATTGTTGTCTTCTAAGCGGTCATGACCATAGAAGCGTCTTGAACTAAACAATTGATCATAATTGATTGAAGCGCTAATGGTGTCGAAGTTTGGATAATCCGCTTGATTTTCATAAGGCGAGTAAGCATAGAAGGCACGCGGGGTGATGGTTTGTAGGTATTTGCCATCTTTTTCGAAGGTTAAGCCTGTATCCAAACTAAATTGCGGTACAACAACCGATTTGTTTTGATCACTATTACTTACGCTTGTAGGTTGATTCTGTTGAGCAGTAATGGTGTCTTGGTCGTAGAAGGTATTGATACTGCGTACCGATACTTCAGGAATGACAAATGACCATGGATTACGATAATTATAGCGCACAGCGAAATCGTTGTAGAATCGCGTACCGCTTGGTTCAGATGTTGCTAATGTAGTGCTACCAATATTCTTTTTAAAATAAGCTGTGTCGTTGTTAAATTCGTACTGGAAGCCTTGTGGATTTCCACCTTTGTAGGTGAGTAAGAATTGAGGTAAACGTGCATAAGGACGATCTTCATCAGAGACTGTTTTATCCAAGGTTTGGAAATCTTCGACTTTTAACTGAGCAGTCAGACCGGGAATGCCATTTTTGTAATTAAGCTCCCAAGCACGACGCAAGTTTAAGTCGGTTTTGGTATTTGGATTATTATTTAAGTCGGTGAAGTAGTCTTTATCCGATGCATAGTTGTATTCTAGGTTGGTTGAAAAGCTATTGTTAATTTGCCATTTGTGGATAACGTGCAAATCTTTACGATCTTGGTTTTCATAGCTTTCATCTGAAGGTAAATAACCCCCCCAAATTTTACCTTGTCCAAAGTTTTCCGTTAAATAGCGAAACTCTGCATCAATCATGGCACCACGGTCGCTCATATAACGTGGTGTAAGTGTCGCATCATAATTTGGTGCAAGGTTTAAATAAACAGGAACTGAAAACTCAATACCACCATCATTGGTGTAGCCAAAACCAGGGGTTAAAATCCCTGTGGTTCGACGATCATCAAGTGGAAAGTTGAAGTAAGGTACAGCTAAAACAGGGACATCTTTCACATATAGCTTGGTGCCTTTGGTAATACCACGCCCTGTGTCTTGATTCAACTCAATCGTGTTGGCTTGGATCTTCCAAGTGGGTTTTTGTTCTGGCGGACAAGTGCTGTAAGTGGCATTACTTAAAACGACAACATTTTCAGAGGTACGTGCAATTTTTTCAGCATGACCATGTGCATGTTGTTCTTCAGCAATATAGTAACTATTGTTTAAATCGCCTTGTTGGGTTTTTAAGTTGTAATTGATTTGATCACTTTGTGCTAAAAGACCTGCTTGTGCCATTTGCACACGTCCTTGAGCATTTGCAAAAGTTTGTGTTTTATCAATAGTGATTTTATCGGCACGAATTTGTCGACCTTGTTGGTCAATCAGGACATTACCTTCAAGGACAGAATCACCGTTCGGGTCATAATGACCATAATCTGCTGTAACAACTGAGGTTGCTTTGCTTGGATCGACTGCTGCTATGTTTGAGGCAATTGGAGTGATCCATGCACCTTGGCAATAAGCTGCGCTCAGAGATTTCCCTTGACGTTGCTGTGCTTCAGGCGCGGATTTGTCGACATAGTATTGTTCAAAAAAATGCTGCCCCGCATAGGCTTCATTTATACTTGCTTTCAGTTGTTCGTTGGTTAGGGATGAAACAGTATTAGATGTATCTGCATATGCCGTAATCGAGCTTCCGCATAAGAGGCTAAAAATAGCAGTCGCTAAAGGATTGAATTTAAACTGATGCTTCATTTGTGTCATTAACCAAGTATGCTTAATCGCAATTAATTATTGTCGCATCATAGAGAAAAAGTTGATAAGTGGCTACACTTAGTACTTTAAAAACTCAGCCTGTATTAGAATTTATCGCAAATGAATACACAACGTGAACAATTGATACAAACATGGATTACATCTGTACTTAGTTCAGATCAATTTGAAATTAATTTTTTAGCAGGCGATGCAAGTTTCCGTCGTTATGCACGAATCAATTTGAATAATAAAACATTTATGTTGATGGATGCACCACCTGAGAAAGAAGATTGTGTGCCTTTTGTGTCGATTGATGAATTTTTTGATGCACATGGCGTACGCGTACCACATATTGTGGCGAAAGATTTAGAACAAGGTCTGTTGTTGCTTGAGGATTTTGGTGATGTGCTGTTGTCGACACAGTTAGATGACAACACGGTCGACGCGCATTATGAGCAAAGTTTTAAACAGTTGATTCAATTACAAACGATTGATGGCGAGGGTCACTTTCCCGCCTATTCTTATGAGAAATTACTCACGGAAATGTCGTTGTTAACAGATTGGTTGTTGCCGAGCTTGCAGATTCAGCCATCTGATGATGAGGCTGCACTGATTAAACGTACTTTTGCAATTTTAGCCAATGCAGCTTTGGCTCAGCCTCAAGTGATTGTGCATCGTGATTTCCATAGTCGTAATTTAATGCTTTTGGCAGATGAGCAAGAGCAAGGCGTGATTGATTTTCAGGATGCTGTGATTGGTGCGGATACGTATGACCTCATCTCTATCACACGCGATGCATACGTACAGTGGGATCCTAAGCGTGTTTATGGTTGGTTTAAAGTGTTTTATGACTTGTTGCCTGCTTCTGCTAAAGAAGGACGTGACTTTGAACAGTTTAAGCAAGATGCTGACTTCATGGCAATTCAACGACATATCAAGATTTTAGGCATTTTTGTGCGCTTGTTTGAGCGGGATGGTAAATCGGGTTATCTCAAAGATTTACCGCGAGTAATGTGGTACTTATTTGAAGAAAGTAAGCCATATGCAGAACTACAACCATTTATGCAGTTCATTCAGGTTAAAGTAATGCCAAAATTTGAACAAAAATATGGCAAATACGAGGTTGTTGCTGCATGAAAGCGATGATTCTAGCGGCGGGATTAGGGAATCGTATGCGTCCCTTAACGCTGTATAAACCTAAGCCTTTACTTGAGGTAGGTGGCAAACCACTGATTGTTTGGCACATTGAAAAACTCAAAGAAATTGGCGTAACCGAAATTGTGATCAACTCTGCATGGTTAGCTGATGTGCTGATTGGTGCATTAGGCAATGGTTCACAATTTGGCGTCAATATTTTGTGGACACGAGAAGACGAAGGTTTAGAAACAGCGGGTGGCATTATTAATGCATTACCTTTATTGGGGACTGAGCCTTTTATTTTAGTTAATGGCGATGTCTGGACGACCTTCGATTTTGCCTCATTACTGGATGTCGAGCTTGCTCAGGATTTGGCGCATTTGGTTTTTGTGAAGAACCCACCGCAACATTTACAAGGTGATTTTACCTTGGTTAATGGACGTGCATATGCTTTTGAACAAGCACGGCAAGGCGAAGATTTAACTTATAGTGGTGTGGCAGTCTTACATCCAAACATGTTTACAGGCTTGGAAAATGGTAAACGTCCTTTAGCACCATTGTTGAAACAGGCGATGCTAGACGGTCGAGTTTCAGCAGAAAAAATGCAAGCTTCGTGGGTTGATGTGGGGACGCCAGAGCGTTTAACAGCCTTAGATTTGCAGATTAGGCAAGGCATGTATGCTTAAGTGCATATTCACTAAGCACAAGCCACTATGACTTCATGGATAAATCGGTATACTTCACCTAACATTTTCGAGACGTTAATTGTATATGCACATGTTTTTTCAAGAACTAAAGCAGGGTAGTCAAGCTTTAGGTTTAGAGCTCAGCGAAGAGACTTTAAATTTATTACTCAAATACCAAGACGCTTTAGTCCTTTGGAATAAGGCGTATAACTTGACAGCAATTCGAGATCCTAAAGAAATGCTGGTCAAGCATTTGCTTGATAGCCTCAGTATTTTAAAGGATTTACCAGCAGGTCGTTTGCTCGATATTGGTACAGGTGGTGGTATGCCGGGCATGATCATTGCGTTATGTCAGCCTGAACGTATTTGTGTGTTGTTAGATTCGAATGGTAAAAAAATTCGTTTTTTAAAGCAGTTTATTGCAGACTTAAAATTAAAAAATGTGGTTGCTGTACAAACACGTGTTGAAGATGAAGATAGTATTCAAGATTTAGGAAAGTTTGATGTCATTACTAGTCGAGCATTTGCTTCACTGACCGACTTCGTTACTGCATCTAAGCCATATATGCATGAAAAGAGCATCATTGCATCAATGAAAGGCTTGATTCCTCAAGATGAAATTATCGCATTAAAAGATGAATACAGTTGTGAAATTATCGAGTTAAAAGTACCTCGATTAGATGAGCAGCGCCATTTATTGTTATTGAAACAGATTTAATTATTTTCGAAGGACTGGGGTTACCATGGCTCAAATTATTGCGATTGCGAACCAAAAAGGTGGCGTAGGAAAGACCACAACCGCAGTTAATTTGGCAGCATCATTAGCCGTGCTGAAAAAAAGAGTTTTACTTGTGGATATGGATTCACAGGGTAACGCCACAATGGGGTCGGGCATTCAAAAGAATGACCTATTATATTCAGTAACAGATGTGCTTTTGGGTGAAGTACCCATTGAAACTGCAATTAGCAAAGCGGAAGTCGGTTATAAAGTTCTTGGGGCAAACCGAGATTTGGCGGGCGTGGAACTTGCAATTGCCGAACAAGAAGGTCGTGAGTTCATTTTGCGTGATGCTTTACAAAGTATTGATCATGCCTTTGATTATATTATTGTGGACTGTGCGCCAAGTTTAAGTTTAATTACAGTAAATGCATTAGCTGCCGTTCAAGGTGTGATTATTCCAATGCAATGCGAATATTATGCATTAGAAGGCTTGGCAGACTTAACCCAGACTATTGACCGTATTCAACAGGCTTTGAATCCGCAGTTAGAAGTTGTGGGTGTGTTACGCACCATGTATGACAGTCGTAATGCTTTAACCCGTGATGTATCGGCTGAATTAGAGCAGTATTTTGGTAAAAAGCTATATGATTGTGTGATTCCGCGTAATGTTCGTTTGGCTGAAGCGCCTGCTCACGGTTTACCGATTATTTATTTTGAAAAAAGTTCCAAGGGTGCAGTTGCCTATTTGAATTTAGCAGCTGAGATTTTAAAGAAAAGCAAAGTGAAGAAAGGAAGTAAAGCATGACCTTAAAAAAACGCGGACTTGCCAAAGGTCGTGGTTTGGATGCCTTACTTGGGTCAATCCAAAAAGAAAAACTACAACTTGAAGTGCAAGCATTAGATCATGGTCAGCTAAAACAAATTGATGTTAATTTGCTTAGACGTGGCGAATATCAACCGCGTCGATTTATTCAGGAAAATGATTTACAAGAATTAGCTGCATCAATTAAAAAGCATGGCGTGATGCAGCCCATCGTGATTCGTCCGATAGCTGATGAAGAGCATCCGTACGAGATTATTGCAGGTGAGCGTCGTTGGCGCGCAGCGCAATTGGCGGGATTGACTGAAATTCCAGCTTTAGTCCGTGATTTAAATGATCAGGTCGCAATTGCTTTGGCGTTGATTGAAAACATTCAACGTCAAGATTTGAACCCAATTGATCAAGCGCTTGCTTTACAGCGTTTTCATGATGAATTTGGTTTAAGTCATCAAGAAATTGCAGATACAGTGGGTAAAGCACGGACCACAGTGAGCAATTTGTTGCGTTTACTGACTTTGGCTGAATCAGTCAAAGATATGATGCAGCAAGGGCAGCTTGACATGGGGCATGCGCGAGCAATTCTGACTTTGAAAGCGAAAGAACAAATAAAAGTCGCAGAGTTGGTGATTGCTAAAAGTTTGTCAGTACGTCAAACAGAGCAACTTGTACGTGATTTGACTGCGCCAAAAACTGAAAAGGCAAAAACCGACGTTGCACCAGATTTACAACAGCTCACGCAGCGTTTAGCTGAACGCTTTAGTGCAGATGTAAAAATTGATCATAATAAGCAGGGTAAAGGTAAACTCGTGATTCATTATCATTCACTCGATGAGCTGGATGGTATTTTGAATATTTGTTTAGCTGATTAATATTTTAGGAATTCTTGGGGAAGAATAATGTGGGAATTAGTGAAAGCTGGTGGATGGTTAATGGTGCCACTGGTTTTATGTTCCATTTTTACAGTGGCGATTACCATTGAGCGTTTTATTCGTTTAAAGCGTTCTATGGTATTACCAAAAGAGCTACTGTTGAATGGAGGACAGGATGTACATCAGGTCGTGCAACAATTACAAAATAGCAAAAGCTTGCAGTTAAGTAGTCTTGGACGCATTTTAGTCTCTGGTTTAAATAGTCAAAAGCAAACAGAGCAATATGCACGTGCACAAATGGAAGCAACAGCATCACAAGAAATTGGTTTTTTAGAAAAAAATATCAATTTCTTGGGCACTTTAAGTGCGGTTGCACCGTTACTTGGATTATTAGGGACAGTCGTGGGGATTATTGAATCCTTTTTAGTGATTGATATGGGAAGCAACAGTAACCCAACCATGATGATTCCAGGAATTTCAAAAGCTTTAATTACCACAGCTGCAGGTATGCTCATCGCGATTCCAGCTTTATTTGCATATCGTTATTTTCAGCGCTTAGTGCAGGAATATGTGGCGGAATTAGAACAACAGTCAACCTTATTCCATGCATCGATTTACTACCAGAATTCTGCTGCTGAAGAGCAAGAACTGCGTAAAGCAGGTTAAGGTGGAAGATGAAATTCAAGCGTAGGCAAGTTGAAGATATTCATATTAATTTGACACCAATGATAGATTGTTTACTGTTTATCTTGGTGTTTTTGCTGTTATCGACCACATTTAATCAGTTCAGTCGCATGAATTTGACTTTACCCGATGCTCAAGGCGTGCCCCCGAAGCAATACAGTCATAAAATTGAAGTGATTGTAGATTCTTCAGGACATTACGCCGTGAATGGTCAGGCATTGTCGAGTAAAGATGTTGCTGATTTAAGTACTGCAATTAAACAGATTTCTAATGAGCGACGTGATTTAATGTTTGTGATTGCTGCTGATGCAAAAGCTACGCATCAAGACGTCATCCGTGTGATGGATGTTGCAGGGCAATTAGGTTTTGTGAATATTAATATCAGTACCAAAGTACCATCTAGAGGTTATTAGTGAATCAGGATTTCAAGGTCTATCTACGTCTTCTGAGCTATCTGAAGCGATTTTGGGGCGTAGCGATTTTAATCGTCATTGGTTTTGCTATTAATGCAGCAACCGAAGTATCAATTGCCAAGTTGCTAGAAAAAATTATCACAGCCATACAACATCGGGATCAGGGTTTTACCAACCTTATCCCGTTTTTGGTTGTGCTATTAATGTTTTTTCGTGGTGTGGGTTCTTTTATCGGTGGTTATTTTACTGCGGTTATTTCGAGAAATTTGGTCTTTGATATTCGTCAGGAAGTGTTTGCCAAGCTATTACGGTTGCCTTCGCAATACTACTTAGACAATACCAGTGGCCATATCACGGCCAAAATTATGTATAACGTGGAGCAGTTAACCGCTGCTTCATCTGAATCGCTAAAAACCATTGTACAGCAAGGCTTAATAACCTTGGGCTTGTTGGGATATTTGATTTATACCAACTGGCGCTTAACCCTGATTATTCTTATTTTCGCACCATTAATTGGCTTATTGATTCGTAAAGCATCCAAACGTATGCGTAAATTGTCATTACAAGTGCAAGACACGATGGGTGATGTCAACCATGTGGTGCAAGAAACGGTCAACGGCAATGTTGTGGTGAAAGGTTTTGGTGGACAAGCTTTTGAACAAGAGCGTTTTAAAGCAACGTCTATTGAAAACCTAAAGCGTGGTTTGAAAATGGTGGTGGTGCAGCAGTTGAACAGCCCAATCGTGCAGTTCATTATGTCCATTGCCATGGCCACGATTATGTGGATTGCTTTGCGTCCTGAAATTTTACGGGATACAACTGCGGGTGAATTCGTCGCCTATATTACTGCAGCAGGTATGCTGAGTAAGCCAATTAAAGCCTTAACCGATGTGAATGAAAAATTACAGCGTGGCATGGCAGCGGCGCATTCTGTTTTTGAGTTAATTGATTTACCAGAAGAAAAAAATACAGGGACTTTAACACCTGTCTTGCAAGGCAATATCCAGTTTAAGGATGTCAATTTAGTTTATTCTGATGGTCATCATGCCATCCATGATTTTAACTTGCAGGTCAAAACTGGCGAAACAGTTGCATTGGTTGGGCGCTCAGGAGCGGGTAAAACATCTTTGGTTAATTTGTTACCGCGCTTTCAAGAGCTAAGCTCAGGTCAGTTGCTATTAGATCAATACGCAATTGATGACATTGAAGTCAATTGCTTGCGTTCGCAAATTGCGATGGTGAATCAGCAGGTTGTATTGTTTAACCGGACCGTACGTGAAAATATTGCTTATGGTTTATTGCAAGACTCAAGCGATGAACAAGTGATTGCTGCGGCAAAAGCGGCTTATGCACATGATTTTATTATGGCGCTACCCAAAGGTTATGATACACAACTTGGTGCACAAGGCTTGAATCTATCAGGTGGTCAACGTCAACGTATTGCAATTGCACGTGCGATTCTAAAAAATGCGCCAATTTTAATTTTAGATGAAGCAACCAGTGCACTGGATAATGAGTCCGAATATTTTATTCAGCAGGCATTTGATTCGGCGATGCAAAATCGCACCACGATTGTTATTGCACATCGATTATCAACAATTGAAAATGCAGATCGAATTGTGGTGATGGATCAGGGGCGGATTGTTGAGCATGGTTCACATGCCGAATTGATTCAGAAGCGTGGGGCGTATTTCCAGTTACATCAACGTAATTTTGAGGAAAACTAAGCAATGTCAGTAGCACAACTTATTCAAAATGCTTGGAATAGACAAGCAAAGTGGTTAATTGTGCTACGTCCTTTGTCATGCTTGTATCATTTTGGATTTTGGTTTAATCGAAAGCTTTATGAAAAAGGGATAAAAGCCGTTTATACCGCGCCAGTGCCAGTCATGATTATTGGTAACATTACTGTGGGGGGGAGTGGTAAGACGCCGCTATTGATCCATTTAGTGAATTACTTACAATCCAAGAATGTGCGTGTAGGTATTATCAGTCGTGGTTATGGGGGGAAAGGGCCATTCCCTGCATTTGTGGGATTGGATGCTACACCCGAACAAGTGGGTGATGAGCCTTGCCTGATTGTACAATCTACCGGCGTTGCGATGGTGGTGGGTTCAAGTCGTCAAAAAAGCATAGAGTTATTGTTGGCCAAGCATGAGTTGGACCTCATTATTAGTGATGATGGTTTACAACATCATGCGCTTGCGCGGCAACTTGAGTGGATTGTATTAGATCGTAATCGTGGCTTGGGTAATGAAAAATTGTTGCCAGAAGGTTATTTGCGTGAACCGAAAAGTCGGTTGAATACAGGTACTGTGATTGAACATGCCGCTCAGCCTGAAACAGAACTGAATATGCATTTAGAGGTTGCAGAACCTTATTTGCTGAATACAGATGAAACTCGAAGCTTTGACTCTAAACAAAATTTTTATGCAGTTGTGGGTATTGGTTTTCCACAACGCTTTTACCGTACCCTTGAGTCCTTAGGTGTGCACCAGTTCCAGTGTCATGAATTTCCAGATCATTATGATTATGATTTAACAGATCTACAGTTTGAAGATAGCAATCCGATTATTACCACGGAAAAAGATGCAGTTAAACTGCTGCCTATTTTAAAACAGCATCCAGATTTTAAACGTGAAATTTGGGTAGTGCCTGTTGAAGCTGTACTTTCTAGTGCATGTTATCGTGTGCTCAATCAGCAATTGGCTGATTTAGGCATTTCAATTGAAAAAGAGTGAATTATGAAACATATCGTCATTCCTGCGCGTTTTGCCAGTTCAAGACTTCCTGGTAAGCCATTATTGCAAATTCATGGCCGTCCCATGATTTTACGTGTGGTTGATCAGGCAAAAAAGGTGCAAGGTTTTGATGATTTATGCGTGGCGACAGATGATGCACGCATTGCAGAAGTATGCCGAGCTGAGGGTGTAGATGTAGTATTAACCAGTGCAGACCATCCATCAGGCACAGACCGTTTAAGTGAAGTGGCACGTCTAAAAGGCTGGGATAAAGACGATATTATTGTTAATGTACAAGGTGATGAGCCATTATTGCCCGCAACTTTGGTCAAGCAAGTAGCAGAACTTCTGGTTGCTCAACCTGATTGCTCTATGTCAACGTTGTGTGAGCCAATACATAGCTTGGATGAGTTTCAGCGTGACAGCATTGTCAAAGTGGTTAAGTCTAAATTTAATCAGGCGCTCTATTTCAGTCGTGCAACGATTCCTTATGATCGTGATGGCGCGAAACTGGTCAATCCAGTATTGCATGATCAGGCATTTCGCCATTTAGGCTTGTACGCTTATCGTGTCAGCTTGTTGCAAGAATATGTGACTTGGGACATGGGCGTTTTAGAGAAACTGGAAAGTCTTGAGCAACTGCGCGTGCTTGAAAATGGACATCGTATTGCAATTGCTGTTGCAGAAGCGAATTTGCCACCAGGTGTGGATACTCAAGCGGATTTGGATCGCTTAAACAGCATGGATGTTGCACATTTTGAATAAGATAGATTGATGATGCAAACTGATATTCAACCGCAAGTGTTCCCGTGGCAACAAAATGTGTGGGATACCTTAACAGGACGTTTCCCGCAGTTAGGACATGGCTTATTGTTTTATGGCAAAAAAGGCTGTGGTAAAGAAGCATTTACCCAATATTTTTTGGCGTGGATTTTGTGCCAACAACGTCATTTACGTAATGCTCCTTGTGGAGAGTGTGGCAGTTGTCAGTGGTTGAAATCGGATACACATCCAAATTATGTTTATATTTCAACAGATGAAGAGAATAAAAAGCAAAACGCAAAAATCAAGATTGAAAAAATCCGAGAATTATTGCCATTTGTTCAACAAACTGTAGATGGTTGGCGGGTGATTGTGATTGATCCAGCAGAAGCGTTAAATATGGCCTCTGCTAATGCACTTCTGAAAACCTTAGAAGAGCCGGGTGATCGTGTTCTCATTATTCTTATGGCGGAACATTATTTAAAATTACCTGCCACAATCCGCAGTCGATTACAGCATTTTGCACTTGATCGAATTAGTACAGAGCAAACGCGCACGTACTTGGCAGAACATCTTGCATCTGAACTTTCACAAGAACAATTGACGCTATTGTTGAATCTGTCGAACGATATGCCATTACAAGCTTTAGAGTTGGCACAAAGCCAATGGTTGAATTTACGTCAAGATTTTTTAAATGATTGGCAGAAATTGCTTCATGATAAAAATATGCCAATGGCAATCGCGACCAAATGGCAGAAAGCCTTGCCATTTGGTGATTTTAGTCGCATGTTTGAGTACTTGTTGGCTGACCTGATTTGTGTCAAGCTAAATCAACCAATTAAAAATATAGATTTGGAGTTGGTACAGCTTTCTGAGCAATATTCTTTAGAAATGCTTTTCAATTTATATTCAGATTTGCAACAGTCCAAGCAGTTTATTGAGCAAAACGTACAAACAAATTTAGTACTCGATCAACTGTGTATAAAACTAATGAATGTTTAAAGGGGAAAACAATGCAACCACGTATGGGCGGTATCATTCAGGCAAACATTCCAGATAAGGAAACATTGTACCAATCCTATATGCCTTATGTCGTAGGCGGCGGTTTATTTATTCCCTCAAAACAAGCTGTAAAATTAGGGGATGAGGTTTTTGTACTTACTACATTGCCAGAACAATCTCAAAAAATACCTCTAACAGGTAAGGTGATTTGGATTTCGCAGAAACAAAACGGCATTAAACCTCAAGGTTTTGGTATGCAATTATCGGGTGAAAAAGGTGTTTTCTTTAAAGCCGAAGCTGAAAAAATTCTCGCAGGCTTTAAAGTTGAAGGTCGTTATAGTTACACCATGTAATATGGTTTTTAAAATAGGAAAAAATTGTGTTTGTAGATACTCATTGTCATTTAACTATGCTTGATCTGACTCCATATGATGGAAATTTAGATCTGGCTTTGGCGCAAGCGCGAGAGGCTGGCGTTACCAAATTTATGAGTATCTCGGTCGATCTAGATGACCATATTGCTTTGGCGGAAATTGCTGCACGCCATGCCGATGTGGGTTATACCGTGGGTGTACATCCTTGTGAAGACGCAGCTACGATGGCGCGCGCAACAACTGACTATTTGGTGGAGTTAGCCCGAGCAGACAAGGTCTGGGCATTGGGTGAAACTGGATTGGATTATTTTCACAGTACAGACTTTATTCAAGAACAAAAAGAGTGTTTTGCTCGCCATATTCAAGCTTCACAAATTGTGAAAAAGCCTGTCGTTGTACATACTCGCTCGGCTAAGCATGACACAGTAGATATTATTCGTGCAGAAAAATCCACGCATGGAATTTTGCATTGTTTTACAGAAGATTGGGCCACGGCTAAAGCTGTTTTAGATTGTGGCTATTATGTTTCTTTTTCAGGCATTGTTTCTTTTAAAAATGCACAAGATTTAAGAGATGTTGCCAAGCAAGTTCCTTTAGATCGCGTGTTGATTGAAACAGATAGCCCATATCTTGCGCCGGTACCATATCGTGGTAAAACAAATGAACCAAAATATGTGCCATATGTAGCCAAAGCCTTGGCTGATGTATATGATAAGTCGCTGGAAGAAATGGCATTGATTACCACACAAAATTTTGAAAACTTGCTGCAATTAAAGTAATAGATTGTGTGGCTTTAGACTGAATATAAGAATTGAAGAGAGTGTAGAGTGAAGATGGATCGTCAAGCTCAGTTTCGAGCAAGAGAAACTTTAATATTCCAAGTGGCTGAGCAATTATTGCTTGAAAATGGCGAATCAGGCATGACACTCGATGCTTTAGCTGCTGAGCTTGATTTAGCAAAAGGCACACTCTACAAGCATTTTCAAAGTAAAGATGAGCTGTATATGCTGCTCATTATACGTAATGAGCGTATGTTGCTAGAGATGATTATGGATTCGGAAAAAGCCTTTCCTGAACATCTCGCATTTTTTATGCTTCATCATCTTCATCATCCTGAGCGGACAGTGCTTTTTCATCAAATAGAAGAACGCCTTTCTATTACAGGTCAAGGCATTCAACATTTATTCAGTGAGTTGTACAAAGTACGACGTCATCGTTTACGACTCATTATTAATATGACAGAAACCTATTTGGGCTCTATTCAGAGTTTGATGTCTGTACGTGATTATCTGGCATCAATTTGGTCTTTAACCTATGGTGCTGCTGCAATTTTGAATTCTAGCTTCTATCAACGCTATCTTGGCTCTCGTGATACTTTACGCGTGGCGTATATCGACCAAGCCCTCGCATTGCCCAAACAAGTCAGTTCGTAGACGTTCAAATCATGAAATACCATCAACGTGCTTCGAGTCGAGGTTTTACACTGATTGAGGTGATGGTTGTAATTGTGGTGGTCGCTATCGTTACTTCATTAATTATGATGAATTTTGGCGGGATTGATCAGCGTAAAGCGATGCAGGCGCGTGAAATTTTCATTATGAATCTGCAACGTATTGCCCGCGAGTCGAATGATCAATCACTTGTTTTGGCTTTAAATGTACAGCCTGCAACAGATGTAAATCCTTTTCGATATATGGTTGCGGAATATCATCCTGCAAAAACTGAAGTGAATACGGTCGCGAATCAGTCTTCTTGGACAGAATATTCAGCTTTTAAAATACAACCTTTACCAGAGAATGTAAGTTTTCAAATACAATCGACAGATTATCAATATGATAAAGCACAGAACTCAACTTTGTTGGATGCTAAAGCTCCCCAATTAATTTGGTTAGGGAATGGTGAAGTCAAACCAGTAAGAATACAATTTTATTATTCACAACAGCCAATTGGACCTGAAATTGAAATTGACCATTTAGGTAAAATTAATGAAATCTAAAGGGTTTACACTATTAGAAGTCATGGTGGCTTTGGCAATTTTCGCAACTGCGGCAATGGCATTGACCAAAGTTGCAATGCAATATACACAAGCGACAGCACAAGCTATTTTACGAACTAAAGCTCAATTTGTTGCACAGAATGAAATCGCTGAAATGCAAATCAAAGGGGAATGGTTGGATGGTACTCAGTCTGAACAGTTATCCCAACAAGGTGAACATTGGCAGATAGAGAAAAGTGCACAGTCCACGATTAGTCCAAATGTGCAACGCGTAGAAATACAAGTGCGTTTGTTTAACACGGAAACCGGTAAGGCCGAAGCGGGAGTTACCCATCTGGTCTTTTTTAATAATAGAACATAATCATGCAAAAACGTGCTGGTTTTACTTTGGTCGAACTGTTGGTTGCTATCGCAATTTTTGCAGTTTTGTCTGCTTTGGGTTGGAAAGTTTTTGATTATTTAATAAAAGTAAAAGAGCGTAATGCTCAACATGAGCAGAAATTGGCGAATTTACAACAAGCCTACCAGCAAATTTTAAAAGACAGTATTCAAATTGCACCACTGACCTCAAATGTAAATGGGGAAATTGAACCTGCTTTGGTTTTGCAAAATGATCGTTTTGTTTTTAGTAAAATTGGTGTCACTGATCCGCTATTACAGGGTATTCCAGCAGAGGAACGCATTCAATATCAATATCAAGCAGATACGCAGCATCTAACCCGATTGCGTACGCGTGGTCTGAATGCAGCAGCACAAATACAGCCAGAATCAAGTGTATTACTTGAAAATGTTGAACAGTTTCAAGTAAGCGTGTTGAATCCGAATGAACTCTCCTCATGGCCTGAATTTGCAGAACAGCAAGACGATTTGGTGCAAAAAAAGAGACTGCCAAAGGGAATAAAAATAAATTTAACGGTCAATGGTGTTGCGTATGAGTGGATATTTAGTTTGTTGAATACAGATTATTTAGAGCAGAAGCAAAAAAGTTAAAGTGCAGTATATTTTTGGTGATTGCACGCCATGGGATGTCAAATGAATAAGCAAAAGGGAATCGCATTAATCACGATATTGGTGATGGTGGCTTTAGCTACTATTTTGGCTGCAACCATTGGTCAGCGCCAGAAGTTTACTGCGGACAATACTGCTTATCTGATGCGACAGAATCAATCGTTGTGGTATGCAAAAAGTGCCGAAACTTTTTTTTCGGAATTATTGATTGAAGATGCTGAAAATGCAGGTGATGTCGATTTTTTACAAGAAAATTGGGCAAAACCTATGCCTGCATTCCCTGTTGAAGATGGCTATGTGACGGGGCAGCTTTACGACGAATCTGGTAAATTTAATCTGAATAGTCTTATCGATGATTCGGGGCAAGTTAATGTCGCGGCGAAGCAATGGTTTGAACGACTGCTGCTGAATGTGGGGCTAACTGCAGAACTGAGCGAAGCCGTAATTGACTGGCAAGATGCTGATAATGAAAATATAGGACCAATGGGGGCTGAAGAGAGCTATTATCGAGGGTTAAATAATGCCTATTTACCAGCAAATACAAAGTTTCATGCGGTTGAAGAATTAAAAATGGTTCGAGGGTTTGAAGGTGAAAAATACCTAAAAATAGCACCATACGTCAGTACTATTTCAGTTAAAGATACCAAGTTGAATATAAATACTGCACCTGCCATTGTATTGGCGAGTTTGGACGAACATCTAGATGTGAAAGCTGTGCAGGCTGCTTTGGAGACTAGACAGCAGAATATAGAGCATTTTACTAATTTAGATGAGTTTTGGAAGCTGGCGCCTTTTAGTCAGATTAACGCTGATACACGAAGCTCAGTTCAAAGTTTACTAGGGGTAAAGTCGAATTATTTTCGTGCAAAAATTGAAGTTGTGCTGAGTGAACGGAAGCGTCAATTTCAAACAAATTTGTTGAGAGAAGATAAGAAAGTTTATGTACTGAGTCGGTCCCTTGCTCCTGAATAGGTAAATCTCAAGGACCGATCGTGATAAATGGGAAAATTAATGTGCTTTAGGTCGCTTTTGTTCTATAATTAATATTATTTCATTGATGACTGATACCGTTAAGGCACATGTTAATTCGTAAGTTATTTAAGTTCGAAAATGCGCATATAGTGCGAAATTGCACATCAGACCGCTGTAAGCGTTCGATTCATGGGCATAGCTATAAAGTTGAATTACTACTTAAAGCTTCGAAGTTGGATCATGGTCAAATGGTATATGACTTTGGTCTGCTTAAAGGGCTAATCAAAGACATTTTTGACAGTTTTGATCATGCAATTTGTTTTTGGCAGCATGATGACCCTGAGTATATTCAGGCGTGTAAAAAATTTAGTGCACGTTGGGTGGCATTACCTGTTTCACCTTCAGCGGAACAATTTTCTCGTATTTTCTTCTTTTTAGCACAACAGATTTTGGCATCAACCGAAACACAAAATGGTGAAGGTGATGTAGAGGTCTATTCTGTAATTGTGCATGAAACTGATACAGGTTATGCGCAAAGCTTTTTAGAAGATATTGACAATAAACAGATGGGAATATTGTCTTTGGATGAAATTGTATTTTCTGAACAAGTACAATCCGAATGGACTGACCCTTTAATGTATGAAAAGCTGAAACAGGGCTTTAAATTCCAAAATCCGAGCGTGGATTTACAAGTAAAAATTTAATTTACAAATTAAGAAAGAATTCAAAGGGATTAGGAAATAAGCATGTCTTATACCGATCAACAACTACACAAGTTGGATAAAGTTCAGCTTGATGCTAGTTGGAAATATGGACTCAGTGATTTCTTACTCAGCCCACAAATGGATGAGTTAAGAGATTTTTTGGTGTCAGAAAAACAAGCGCAGAAAGAAATCTATCCACCGAGCAGCTTGATTTTTAATGCGTTTAATACAACACCTTTAGAGCGAGTTAAGGTGGTGATTTTAGGGCAAGACCCATATCATGGACCAAATCAGGCGCATGGTTTAAGTTTTTCCGTGCAAAGAGGTGTTGCATTGCCGCCATCCTTACGTAATATTTTTCATGAATTACATGCGGATATAGGTGTTGAAATTCCTCGTCACGGTGATTTAACTCATTGGGCGGAACAAGGTGTACTCTTACTGAACAGCGTGCTTACTGTTGAGGCAGGTCAACCGACTTCACATCAAAAGCGGGGTTGGGAAAATTTTACTGATCATGTGATTGATGTGTTAAATGAACAACGTGAACACATAGTATTTATTCTTTGGGGCGCATATGCTCAACGGAAAGGGCAAAGAATAGATCCGAATAAGCATCTAATTTTAAAAGCTGCACATCCATCTCCACTGGCTGCAAATCGTGGTGGTTTTTTTGGATGTAAAGTTTTTTCAAAAACAAATAATTATCTCAAACATAATGGCATTGAGCCTATAAATTGGCAGCTGGACGCATGACACATTCTCCCATATTAAAAAGTTATCATCCTGATATTCTTGTTGAAGAAGCAATTAACGGTTGGCGTATTGTACGCTTAAATCGTCCGAAGTCTCTACATGCACTCGATGAGTCTATTGTCTCAGCGCTGCTAGAAGTATTTCAAGATTTTCATCATGATGATCGCGTAAAGGCGATTTGGCTGGATTCTACGACACCAAAAGCATTTTGTGCGGGTGGGGATGTCCGTAAATTACGTCAACTGGTCATTAATTCAGAAGTTGATGCAGCAAACAAATTCTTTGAACAGGAATATGCGCTTGATCTGCTTTTACATAACTATGCGAAGCCAGTATTGGTTTGGGGTGAAGGTTATGTCATGGGTGGTGGTTTAGGCCTATTTATGGCGGCCCCTTTCCGTATGGTGACACCATATTCACGTTTGGCAATGCCTGAAATTAATATTGGTTTATATCCTGATGTGGGTGCAACACGTTTCCTGGCAGATCGTGGTGCGATTGGGTTGTTTACAGGTTTAACAGGCTCAATTATGACGGCTGCTGGTGCTTATAGTATTGGTTGGGCAACGCATATTTGTGATGCACACCGCGATAAGGTACTTGATAAACTAGTCAATATTGATTGGGGACACTACCCAGCAGGTGATTTCCGCGCAATTGATGATACTTTAAACAGTTTGCATAGACCTGTAGGGCCGGGTCCGTTACAAAACTCTTTGGATGTGATTCAAAGTGTTTGTCGTGGTGTGAATTTTGAACATGATTATGAGTCAATCATTGGTTTGAGAGATGCCCGTAGTGATTGGTTACGCCAAGCCAGTGAAAATTTACAAAAAGGGTCACCTGCGACTGCTGCGCTAACATGGTTGTTATGGCAATGGGGTAAGCAGATTCACTCTTGGAATGAAGTATTTGAGTTAGAAACGCAAATTTCTGATTGGAAAATTCGTCATGCTGACTTCGTGGAAGGTGTTCGCGCACGTTTGGTGGACAAAGATTTAGCGCCAGAATGGACTCAAGGAGCAGATTTGTCCTTAAAAGGCATTTTATCTGCAAATCCTCCTGTTACGACAATTGAAAGTTGGAATCAATTGCTCAAGCAGTATGGTGTGCTAGCCTAATTAATGACGGAGTTTGAGCTTTATTCTGATGAATATTGGATGCAGCTTGCTTACCAGCAGGCTGCTATTGCTGCATCACAACAAGAAATCCCTGTAGGGGCTGTCTTGGTCAGTCAGAATCAAATTCTTGGGGTGGGTCATAATGCCCCCATTTCGCAAACTGACCCAACAGCACATGCAGAAATTCAAGCAATTCGTCAGGCATGTCACAAACTTCAAAATTACCGACTACCTTCAGATGCAGTTTTATATGTAACTTTAGAGCCTTGTACCATGTGCGTCGGGGCTTTAATTCATTCGCGTGTTGCTAAAGTGGTGTTTGCAGCAACTGAACCTAAAGCGGGTTCTCTGGTGAGTGCACGTAAGTTATTGGAAACGGGCTATTATAATCACCAGTTTGAAGTAGTTTCTGGGTGTTTGCAGCAGCAATGTTCTCAGCAATTAAGCGATTTCTTTAGAATGCGTCGTCAGCAGAAGAAAGAGCAAAAAAGACAAGAAAAACTTGATGGTTCAGATTAATTAAGTCAATTTCATGTAGAATTTAATGACAATAAAAATTGTCAAGATGGATGTATATATGAATTCAATTCAAGTTAAAAAGAAATTTGAAGCCCCAATTCAACAAGTTTTTGATTTATTAGCAAAACATGCAACTTATAATGTAGCTTTTGCACCAATTCAAGTCGAGCGTGTAGTGGATTCAAAGGATCCACAAAGACCAGATGGTTTGGGTTCTGTTCGACGGATGGGAATTGGTCCTGTAAAACCTTTGCGTGAAAAAATAACATTACTGCAAGAAAACCAGCGTATTGAATATAAAATTATCCAGAATCCACTCATTAAGCACCATCTCGGGATTATTGAATTTGAAGCATTGACACCTGATTCAACATTGGTGACATATACGATTGAATTACAAGCACGCGTTCCCTTTGTCAGTAAATTAATCCTTGCACAGCTTAATTCTGCGATTAAACTAGGTTTTTCTAAACTCGCGAAATCTGTGTAAGGCATAACGGAAAAGCAATGACAGTTAAAATTATTACGATTGATGGCCCTAGTGGTTCGGGCAAAGGTACTCTCGCTGCTAAATTAGCTGCACATTATCAATTTCACTTATTAGATTCTGGTGCTATATATCGGTTGCTCGGACTGTCATTGCATAAGCAAAACCTATTGGAAGAAATTGATTCTCAAATTGACCGTTGTGCTGAAATTGCAACAAATTTAGACATACAATTTGTAACAACCCCAAATGAAACACAGATTTTGTTAGATGGTGAAGATGTTACTCAAACCATTCGTACTGAACGTGTAGGTGAATTCGCATCAAAAGTCGCTGCAATTCCTGCACTTAGAGCAGCATTATTTGACCGTCAGCGGGCCTTTGCACAAGCGCCAGGCTTGGTTGCAGATGGTCGAGATATGGCAACTTCAATTTTTCCAGAAGCACCAGTGAAGATTTATTTGACCGCTTCGGCACAATCCAGAGCTGAGCGTCGGGTAAAACAGTTGCAGGGTATGGGGCTGGATGTTAAAATAAACGACATTTTAGCTAATATTGAAGCTCGCGATAAACGAGATATGGAACGCGAAGTCGCTCCACTCAAACCCGCAGTAGATGCTTTGATTATTGATAGCTCGGAGTTAAACATTAATGAAGTGTTTAACCTGATGACTCAATATATCGACAAGCAGTTAGCTAAGTAAAGAAATTTTTAGCGAAAGCATAGCTTGATCAGTTTATAACGGACTATGTAGACGCGTAACTAAAACGGCCTTGTCTGATCCAAGACCGCATACTTTATCGGGTATATCATGACCGAATCTTTTGCAGCCCTCTTTGAAGAAAGCGAATTAAACCTCAACGTTGAAAAGGGTGCTGTCATCCAAGGCGTTGTAGTAAGCATCGACTCTGACTGGGTAACTGTTGACACTGGCCTTAAATCTGAAGGCGTTGTTGACCGTGCTGAATTCTTAAACGAACAACGTGAACTTGAAGTTCAAGTTGGCGATACAGTAGATGTTGTTGTTGAAGCTCTTGACAACGGTATGGGCCAAACTGTTTTATCACGTGAAAAAGCGAAACGTGCTGAAACTTGGACTAAACTTGAAAAAATCTTTGAAGATGGCGAAATCGTTACTGGTGTTATCTCTGGTAAAGTTAAAGGCGGTTTCACTGTTGACATCGGTCCAGTTCGTGCGTTCTTACCAGGTTCTTTGGTAGATACTCGTCCTATCCGTGACACGACTCATCTTGAAGGTAAAGAGTTAGAATTCAAAGTAATCAAACTTGATGCGAAACGTAACAACGTTGTTGTATCACGTCGTGCTGTTATGGAAGCTGAATCTTCAGCTGACCGTGAAGCTCTTCTTGCTCAGCTTGAAGAAGGTCAAACAGTTACAGGTACTATTAAGAACCTTACTGATTACGGCGCATTTGTTGACCTTGGCGGTATCGATGGTCTTCTTCACATCACTGACATGGCTTGGAAACGTATCAAGCACCCATCAGAAGTTGTTGAAGTTGGTCAAGAAGTTACTGTTAAAGTACTTAAATTTGACAAAGAGCGTAACCGCGTATCTTTAGGTCTTAAGCAATTAGGCGAAGATCCATGGTTAGCGATCATGAGCCGTTACCCTAAAGGTTCAATCGTTAAAGCTCGCGTAACTAATTTAACTGACTACGGTTGCTTCGCTGAAATCGCTGAAGGCGTTGAAGGCTTAGTACACGTTTCAGAAATGGACCACACTAACAAAAACATCCACCCATCTAAAGTTGTTCAGATTGGTGATGAAGTTGACGTTATGGTTCTTGAAGTTGATGAAGAACGTCGTCGTATTTCTCTTGGTATCAAACAAACTCGTGCTAACCCATGGGAAGAGTTTGCTAAGAACCACGACAAAGGCGAGAAAGTTTCTGGTACGATCAAATCTATCACTGACTTTGGTATCTTCATTGGTTTGCCAGGTGGTATCGACGGTTTAGTTCACTTGTCTGATATTTCTTGGAACGAACAAGGTGAAGAAGCGATTCGTCGTTACAAGAAAGGTGACACTGTTGAAGCTGTTATCTTGTCTGTAGACGCTGAAGGCAACCGTATCAGCCTTGGCATCAAGCAAATGAACAGCGATCCGTTCAACGATTTCTTAGCTGCTAACGAACGCGGTGCTTTGGTTAAAGGTACTGTAACTGCAGTTGACGCTAAAGGCGCTACTGTTAAGTTGGCTGACGAAGTAGAAGCTCAATTAAAAGCTTCTGAAATCAACCGTGATCGCGTTGAAGATGCAACTAAATTCTTGGAAGTTGGTCAAGAAGTAGAAGCTAAAATCATCAACGTTGATCGTAAATCTCGCTCTATCAACTTGTCTATCAAAGCGAAAGATGAAGCTGAAGAGAAAGAAGCTGTTGCTAACTTGAAGACTGCATCTGTGTCTCAAGAAAATGGTCCTAAGACTATTGGTGACTTGATCAAAGCTCAAATGAACCACTAAGTAGGTCGTATAAATTGTATTGTTAATGTAATTTAACTAATACTTTTTACACAAATACTGTAAACGGTAGCGTAGTATTTAATTATTGCGCTACCGTTTTGTATTTAAACAGGTTATTATCAGTTTAGGTACAAAGTAGCTTGATAATTAAAGAGGTCGCCGATGACTACTGAAGCTCTTAATAAGTCTGACTTAATTGAGCGTATTTCCCTAAAAAACCCGCACTTAGCGGAGCCTTTAGTGGAAGAAGCTGTTAAGATCATGATTGATCAAATGATTGCATCACTTTCGTCTGATAGTCGTATTGAAATTCGTGGGTTTGGTAGCTTTGCCTTGCATCATCGTGAACCACGAATTGGTCGCAATCCGAAAACAGGAAGATCTGTTGAAGTGGCAGCAAAAGCAGTTCCACATTTTAAACCTGGTAAGGCATTACGTGACGCGGTGAATGAAGCTATAGATTAATAATAAGAGGGGTGTATATGCGTTATGTATTGGTCGCCATATTAATCATTTTATTTGGTTATTCCTTGGCTTTGGTTTTACAGAATGGTACTGAAGTCACGGTCGATTTGTTATTTACACAAGTCCCAGCTATGCGCTTAGGTTTGGTTTTATTGCTGACTTTAGCCTTGGGTGTGGTGGTCGGATTATTACTTGGTGTACAAGTATTCCGAGTGTTTCAAACAAGTTGGGAGATTAAACGCTTACGTAAAGATATTGATCACCTTCGAAAAGAACAAATTCAAGCTGCACAATTAGCAGCTGCTGAGGCAGCTGCGAACGTCAGGCATGAAAAAACTGTATTTGATGTAACAAACGATAATAAAAGCCCATTATAATGGGCTTTCTTTTTGTCTAATCAAAGGTAAATTCTCTTGAGTATCATTGTTGCACTAGATGCTAAAAGCCAAATTGATGCATTGCACATTGCAGAGCAGTTAGATCCTGCATTATGCCGAGTAAAAGTTGGTAAAGAGTTATTTACTCATGAAGGTCCATCGGTGGTTAAAGCCTTACACACAGAAGGTTTTGAAGTTTTCTTGGATTTGAAGTTTCATGATATCCCAAATACCACGGCACAAGCTGTATGTGCAGCAGCAGATTTGGGTGTGTGGATGGTGAATGTACATGCATCAGGTGGCCGTAAGATGATGGAAACCTGTGTGGAGCTTTTAAAGGCAGGGAGTTATCAAACTCAACTGATTGCTGTGACTGTGCTGACATCTATGGGGCGTGAAGACTTGCGTGATATTGGTTTGGATGTTGAGCCATTTGAACAAGTAAAGCGTCTAGCAGCTTTAACGAAAGATAGTGGTTTAGATGGGGTGGTGTGTTCAGCTCAAGAGGCAAAAATGTTGCGTGAATTGTTAGGTCAAGATTTTGCTTTGGTGACGCCGGGTATTCGACCTGAAGGTGCTAATGCAGATGACCAAAAGCGAATTGTTACGCCAAAACAAGCGATGTTAGATGGTTCTACGCATTTGGTGATTGGTCGTCCAATTACGAAATCTGAGAATCCGTGTCAAACCTTAAAAGATATTTTGGCAACACTGTAATCTTTAATATTGCAAATACTCGATAAAAAAGCCTTTCTAGTGAAAGGCTTTTTTATATAAGTTAATACAATAAGAAGAGCGGGTATGTACTAATAACTACAGTTATTTTATTTGGTAGTTAGAATGAAGAGCTTGAGAAAGCTTCTGAGCTTTAGCACTCTTTGTAAGAAACTCAGAAGGTAGATGAAAAGACAGATCTGTTGATTGTGTATTTGGTATCGATAGGCTCAATATTGGATATGCCATCATTAATGTTGCGGTTGAAATTATTGGTAGTATCAATATGGGTTTTAGTTGGTGTATCGTATTTAATTTATCTTTTCTTGGCATGGAAATATCACATTCAATGCCAAGGGAATTCTAAAATCACTAAAGTGCAGCAAGTACACTAACAGCAATGGGTGCAAGTATAGAGAGAATAAAACCACTGACCATAGCGTGAGGAATAAAGTCATTGCCACAAGCTTGTTTGACCATGGGGAGTGAGACGTCCATAGCAGTAGCTGCTGCTGAAGCGATTGCTGAGCGCGGATAACGCCAACCAATACAATACATAAGAACGATTGCAAAAATTTCACGAAATAAATCATTAATCAGTGCAATACTACCTAATGCAGGATTTTTAAGTTCGGTGACGACAATTCCGCTCATCGAGTAGAAACCATAACCTTGCGACAACATAATCAGATCTTTCAGTTGAAGTTGATCCAGAAAAATACTACACAGCAAAGCCCCAATAATTGAACCGATAATGCAGCCGATGGGGACCAAAAGAATTTTAAAATTTAACCAAGAGCGATCTAAAGGGCTAAATGCAAGATCGAGTCCAATTAAAAACATGAAAACTAGCAGTAAATACCAAGTATTAACTGGAACTGAAATTCCAACATTTTCCAGTAATTTTGCTAAAAGAAATCCTGTAGCTAACGCTAAACAAGCATAGGAAATACTAATGAAAGACTTGAATAGTAGGGTAAGTGAGATTTTGCCTGAAACGGGTTGTATGCCAATAAATTTATAAAGCGCAAAACAACATAAAAATGACCCTATTGTCGTAAAAAAAGCCAATGTGGTTGCGCTGGTTAATATATGCGAAGAGCCATGAATATTTTCAAGGGCATGGGTAAATTCCATGCTAATCCCGATTAAGAGTAGATAAGAAAAATACGGTAAAACTTTAAAACATAGTTTAATAAAGCTATTTGGAATTTTTTTGGCAAAGACATATCCAGCGGTTAAACATAAAAGAAGCTGAGATATCAGTATAAAGGCTTGCATAGGTCAAGTGATAATTTAGTGTTGTGCCATCATAGCTTAAGTGTGTGAATGTTGCAGTGACTCATGCAAAGGTAAGTCAAGATTTTTAAGGTTCGGTACAAGCGTAATAAAGAAGTATATCTTTATATACGATTGTAGTTTGATAGATTCGGCAATTTTCAAATACAAAGAATTGGGTTAAAAAAGGGTTCTTATCTTTATTGACACAAATATGAAAAGATCGATTCTCAGTCTCATGTATTTAATACAAGCGATGCGTAAAGCTGGGATTGATATTGATCAGCAATTAAAAAGTATTGGTTTAAGTGCGGATGCGTTGGATCCAACTGCCATTATTCAGCCCAGTTTGGAACGTGATGTATTGATGGTCTTAGGTGAGCATATTTCTTCTGAGCAAGGCCTAAATATTGGGCAGCATTATGCATTAGCTGGATATGGTCCTTTATTAATGTTATTGGTGACCAGTGATAATATTAGAGTCGCACTTGAAAAGGTTATTGCATATCAACCTTTAACACATCTTACAGCTAAACTGAGTTTAAAATTTCAGAATCATCAGGTGGCATTGTGTTATGAAGCCAATGATTTAACCGATGAACTAAATATGTTGCGTGCACAATCTGAATTGGCGGGTACATACAAATTTATTCAAGAGTTGTATAAGAAGATGGGCTTAAGTGTGCCTCAGCTTAAAGTTGAGCTGCCTTTTGATCCGCCTGAAAATGCCGAGATTTTGGCAATGTATCAGGCATACTATGGATTGGATATTACATTTTCAAAGTCTTATGCCGCTTTTTGGTTTGATGAAGCAGTTTTGGATATTAAAATTCCTTCGGCTGATCAAATGACTTTCCGTATTTATGATTATAAATGTCAGGCTGAAATGAAGAGATTGTCTCAGCAATCGGCAGTGCCTGATTTGGTAGAGCGTGTGCAGGATTATTTGGATTTACAGCAAGGTGTTATTCCGACTATGGCGAAAACAGCACAGGCATTACACATTCCTGAGCGTACTTTAAGACACCAGTTGCAGCAGTTAAATAGCAGTTATAAACAGATTAGAGAGCAGTTAATTAAGGAAAAAGCTCTGAGATTAATTGAATATCAGGAGTACACCATTGAAATGATTGCTGAATTACTGGGTTATTCTGAACCAGCGGCATTTAATCATGCCTTTAAACGGTGGTTTGGACGCAGTCCTCGGCAATATTCCAAGTAGTGCTTGGACTCATGCCAAAGTTTTATTTATTGTTCTCCAATTTTCGTTATACTTTCGTCAGACCAAAATAGTAATCAAGATATGTCGGATTTAAATCTTCACAGCACCGCCTTTGCTCCTTTATCGCCAGCTGAACGTTATGCACAAGCCTTAGCCTCCGGTCAATTTATGCCTGATGAAGCTCAAGCGCAGGCCGTGCACGAGTTAGATCGTGTCTGGCAAGAACTGATTCAACGCTATAAGGCATCAAAGAAAGCATTTCGTCGCTTCCGTCGTCAGACATCCCCACAAGGTGTTTATATGTGGGGTGGTGTAGGCCGTGGTAAAACATGGTTGATGGATCAGTTTTATGATTCGATTCCATTCCGTCGTAAAACACGCATGCATTTTCATCATTTTATGCAACATGTTCATCGTGAGCTGAATAAATTGTCTGGTCAGCGTAATCCTTTGGATGCGGTTGCAGATCAAATTTATAAAGAAGCAGTGATTATCTGTTTTGATGAATTCTTTGTGACCAATGTCACTGATGCAATGATTCTGAGTGAGTTATTCCAGAAATTATTTAATCGCGGAATTACCTTGATCGCAACATCAAATATTGCGCCAGACGGTCTTTATAAAAATGGTATTCATCGTGATCGCTTTATCCCAACCATTGAAATGGTTAAGAAGAATTGTGTCGTTTTGAATGTAGATGCGGGTGTAGACTATCGTTTGCGGGTATTAAAGCAAGCGCAATTGTTTAAACATCCATTAACGCATGACCATAAACTTTGGATTGCTCAGCGCTTTACGGCATTGACTCAAACTCAGCATCAGTCGCAAGAACCGATTGTGATCAATAACCGTCTGGTAGAAACTATTGGTCATACTGAAGATGTATTGTGGTGTGAGTTTTCTGAACTGTGCTTGAAACCTCGTAGTCCAGCCGACTTTATTGAAATTGCGAATATCTATAACACTGTACTGGTAAGTAATGTCCCGCATTTAACTGATTATCTGTCGGAAGGGACTCGCCGATTCATTTATTTGGTCGATGAGTTTTATGACCGCGGAGTCAAATTGTTGCTGACGTCGCAAGATACGATCATTGATATTTATCAAGGTGAAAAGTTAGCATTTGAAATTGAACGGACACGTTCGCGCTTACTTGAAATGCAATCCGATGACTATTTGCATTCAGAACACCGACTCATTGAGAAATCTGCCAAAGATTTTAACGAATAAATAAAGAAACGCCATTAAATGGCGTTTTTTTATGGGTGAAAGTATTGTATGTTAAATCAACATTTTTTCTTGTATAAGGAAATGTGAATACCTCAAAACAAGTAAAAATTCAAGAAATGAGGCAGGTTCGAAGTAACGCTGAACTTAAGTCTAATTTCGACATTTCAAAAACTTAATACACTGTAAAAAGAGTATTCATGAACGTGATAATACAAACTAAATAGGATTTTATTTGATGAAGTCAATATTTATTGCACAGAAAATGCTTACTATTTAGGAATGTGATATTCGTATTCAGAAAAGTATAAATAGGTATACTGGAATCTCTTGTTATAAAAAGTAGCAATATCAGGAAAGACAATGACTGTACGTATTCAAAAGGGTAAGTTAGCGATTGCTAAAGAACTTTACGATTTCATCGAGAATGAAGCTTTACCAGGTTCTGGTTTGGACAGCGAAACATACTGGAAAAACTTTGAGCAAGTCGTTGTCGATCTTAGCCCAAAAAATAAAGCGCTTTTAGCTAAGCGTGAAGATCTTCAGGCTAAAATTGATGAATGGCACCGCAACAACACATTTGAATTAGAAGCTTACAAAGCTTTCCTTAAAGAAATTGGCTACTTGGTACCAGAAGTAGAAGATTTCCAGATCAGCACAGAAAATGTTGATGAAGAAGTTGCATTATTGGCAGGACCACAATTGGTTGTACCTGTGCGTAATGCGCGTTATTGCTTAAATGCGGCAAACGCTCGTTGGGGGTCTTTATACGATGCACTTTACGGCTTCGATGTAATCTCAGAAGAAAGTGGCGCAGAAAAAGGTAAAGGCTATAACCCTGTACGTGGTGACAAAGTTATTGCATTTGCTAAAAATTTCTTAAACGAAACTTTCCCATTGGCACAAGGTTCACATGCAGACGCTACACGTTATGCAGTGGAAAATAATAAACTTGTTGTGACTTTAAAAGATGGTTCTACAACTGGTTTAGCACATGAAGCACAATTTGTTGGCTTCAATGGTGAAGAAGCGAATCCATCAGAAGTTGTTCTACTCAATAATGGTTTACATGTCATTATTGAAGTTGATGCGACAAGCCCAGTGGGTAAAACAGATGCTGCAGGTGTTAAAGATTTAGTTCTTGAAGCAGCAATTACAACGATTCAGGATTTAGAAGATTCTGTGGCGGCTGTTGATGCAGAAGAAAAAGTAGAAGGCTACCGTAACTGGTTGGGCCTAATGAAAGGTGATTTGCAAGAATCGATTGAGAAAAATGGCAAGACCATTACTCGTACATTAAATAAAGACCGTACCATTAAAAACTTGATTGGTGGTACGACAACTTTACATGGTCGCTCGTTAATGCTTCTACGTAACGTCGGTCATTTAATGACGAACCCTGCTATTTTGGTCGATGGTGAAGAAATTTTTGAAGGCATTATGGATGCGTTGGTAACACCGTTACTCAGTGTTGCAGATATTCGTGGTCAAAATGAGAACAAGAACTCTCGTAAAGGCTCGATGTATATCGTTAAACCAAAAATGCATGGACCAGAAGAAGTTGCATTTGCAGTTGAATTGTTTGAACGTGCAGAACAAGCAATTGGCTTACCAGCGAAGTCTTTAAAAATCGGTATTATGGACGAAGAGCGCCGTACATCAGTGAACTTGAAAAACTGTATTGAGGCTGCTAAAGACCGTACGATCTTTATTAACACAGGTTTTATGGACCGTACAGGTGATGAAATCCATACTTCTATGGAAGCAGCACCAGTTGTTCGTAAAGAAGCAGTGAAAACACAAAAATGGATTGCAGCTTACGAAAACCGTAACGTAGCAATTGGTTTGGAGTGTGGTTTGCAAGGTAAGGCGCAAATTGGTAAAGGTATGTGGCCTAAGCCAGACAGTATGAAAGATATGTTAGCGACCAAAGCTGCACATCCAAATGCTGGTGCATCATGTGCTTGGGTGCCATCACCAGCGGGTGCTGCGCTACATGCAATGCATTACCATCAAGTCAATGTAAAATCACGTCAAGATCAATTGAAAGCTGAACAAATGCTTTCTCTAGATGATTTGTTAACGCCTCCGTTTGCTCCAGAAACAAACTGGTCTGCAGATGAAATTAACAATGAACTTGAAAATAACTGTCAAGGTATCTTGGGTTATGTAGTGCGTTGGGTCGACTTGGGTGTAGGTTGCTCTAAAGTTCCAGATATCAACAACGTTGGTTTAATGGAAGATCGTGCAACATTACGTATTTCTTCACAACACGTTGCAAACTGGTTGCGTCACGGTATTGTAACTCGTGCACAAGTTGAAGAAGTGTTGAAGCGCATGGCTAAAATTGTAGACGGTCAAAATGCTGAAGATCCATTGTATACCCCAATGGCAACAGACTTTGATAACAATATCGCTTTCCAAGCAGCTTCTGATTTAATTTTCAAAGGTGGTGTTCAGCCTTCTGGTTATACTGAGCCATTGTTACACGCTGCACGTTTGAAATTAAAAGGCTATACAGGTGACTAATTTCGATTAGTTACGTGAATCTGACAAAGACCTTTCAATTTTGAAAGGTCTTTGTTTTTTAGGAATCTATAAAATGCAATAACAAAAAGAAAATGGTTTTTGTTGCAGGGACATGGCTACATACAGAGCAAGAATTAGTACTGATTGAGCAGCTTAAAATAGGTGATTTAGTGCTTTCACACCACAGCAACGGAATAGGTAAAATTGAGTATAAGCCTGTTCTAAATATATTGAAGTCTGATAATCAATATCCAACGATGTCTCCAATTCCAGAGGTTTTTGCATTAAAGAACAATCCTATTACATCAAGATGATGAGTACTATCTAGCGAGGATCATTCGACATTATGGGGTATTGCCTGAAACCTTAATAAAACAAGATGAAAGAGATTATTTATACTTGGATAAGGATAAAGGTAGGGAACTTGTTGAGTTGTATAGTGAGACGATTGGAAGATTCATCCCTTGTGGTGGTAAAGCTTACTATGATTATGTCTATAATATTGAAGTTGCAGATTCTAATACTTATTTTGTGACTGAAATGGGAATTCTGGTTCATCATTAAATGAAAGATAGCATCCATTGGATTCAATAAATGTGCGCCAATTTTAAATCTTTAACCTTATCACAACTACAGCAATTGGGTTTGCCACAAATTCCATTTGAATATCTGGAAGAGGTTTACCCAAGTTATAAAACTCCGCTATTGTTTCAATCTGAACATGGGTTGGAGTGGCGAGAGGTATTGTTCGGTTTGGTGCCGAAATGGGCTGAGGATGTTAGTCCCTCTAAGCGTACTTATAACGCTAGGCATGAAACTATTTTTGAGAAGCCAAGCTTTCAGGATGCGGCTTATAAATGTAAGTTTGGTGTCATTCCAGTCACTGAGTTTTATGAAAGTAAATATATTGAAAATAAACCACAACGATGGGGTGTGCGGCGTAAAGACGGCAAAGCCTTTTTTATTGCCGCAATTTATGAAATTTGCAAAATCAATAATGAAATTATTCGTTCCGCTGCCATGTTGACGATGGACGCAATAGACCACTCTATGATGAAAGAGTTTCATGAACTTGGTGATGTAAAACGATCAGTTGTCGTCATTCCGCATGAGCGTCTTGATCATTGGCTAAGCTTAAAACAGCCGCATCAAATGACTGAATTTATGCAGGGATTTCCAGTCGAAGAGTTTGAGTGCTCACATGTACCTAAGGTAAAACTAGAAAAGCCAACACCTCAGTTGAATATGTTTGATCTTTTTTAAATATAAAAAGGGCTTCTATTCAGAAACCCTTTTTATATTTTATAAATTAATGATTAAGATTGTTAAAAATATGCTTCAAGCTATCCATCATTTTTTCAATCTGTAAAGGGGTTAAGCCTTCAAATGATTGTTCAAGAACAGCGCTAGTCAAATCATTGATTTTATGTGTCATTTCATTACCCTTTTCAGTAAGGATGACCCGTGTTATACGCGCATCATCTTCACATGAATAGGTGTTAACCAAGCCTTCGTCCTTAAGACGATAGACAATCTTTGTGGTCGTAGACATTTTGGATACGACCATATCAGAAAGATCAGATACGCTGGCATTCGGTTTAGATTTTAAAGCAAGTAAAATGCGACGACGAGAATTATCCAAGCCGTACTTTTTCAGGACTTGATCGACCTTTTGCACGTGTTGTGAATAAACCTGAGTTATCCAAAAAAAAGGAAAGTTTTCTAAGGTGAAGTCATCGGTGGTAGGTAAAAACTTCGCATACTTTTTAGTCATATGTGATTCCAGATATTTATTTTTATATTGCTTAATTTTATGTGAAACATGACATATTAGGCAATATAAATGTGATTAGATTTTCAAAATACAGTTTGTGTATCTGAAGTGACTTGATGACGAGTTACACCCGAGGGAGTTTAAATGGCTGCTCTAGGTCTAAATGAGTATGGTTTTGGTGCAAATTAAGAATGCACATTAAGGGTAGATAAAAGGTCAATCCTGTTCCTTTTGTCATAGCAACCAATCCTGTAAATAAATCTGGGTTGAATAGGCAATTCATTTACCATACATATTGAGTAATAAATAAACTGATATTCCATATAAGTTTTTCATTTTAGTATAAAAAAATGTTTTGAAAACTGGCTTTGTTTACAAAACATTTCTGTCATTTAAAACATTAATCTAAAAAAAAGATATATTTAAATGATAAATAATTAATAAAATCAATAATTTGATTTAAAATTAATCCTTAAGCAGGTTGTGTTAAATTATTTATGACTATTCAGTTTTTTTGTTTTGTTACAATCAACTCGACCAATGTATTTGAATTGTATCAATGGATGATATTTTAATCTTTCTTTAAAATCAAATCTAATAAGTTGATTTTGTAAAAAAAATTAAAAAAGTAATTACAATGCAAAAAGAGTATGCATAATAAAACCATCTATTGTTAAAAAGAGGTTTTACATGGATCCGTCGCCGTGCAGGTCTAGCTTATTAAAATTTTGCCTTGAGTTAATCGAGGTGCGTCAATAATGGAATTCTTATTAGATCCAGGAATTTGGGTTGGCTTACTTACCCTAATTGTATTAGAAATTGTTTTAGGTATTGATAACCTAGTCTTTATTGCCATTTTGGCAGATAAACTTCCACCAGAGCAGCGCGATAAAGCGCGTGTTATTGGTCTTTCTCTCGCATTGATTATGCGTTTGGGGTTGTTGTCCGTTATCTCGTGGTTGGTGACTTTAACCAAACCGCTCATTCAAATTGCCGATTTATCTTTCTCAGGGCGTGACTTAATCTTGCTCTTCGGTGGACTGTTCTTGGTCTATAAAGCGGTGACCGAGTTACACGAGAAAATGGAAGGCAAACCTGAAATTAAATCAACATCTTCAGTTGTATATGCTGGTTTCTGGGCAGTCGTAGCGCAAATTATTGTACTTGATGCGGTCTTTTCTCTAGATTCGGTCATTACTGCCATTGGTATGGTAGATAATATTTATGTGATGATGGCGGCGGTAACTATTGCAGTAATTGTGATGTTAATTGCATCTAAGCCACTCACTAGCTTTGTAAACCGTCACCCTACAGTTGTTATTCTGTGTTTAAGTTTCCTATTGTTGATTGGTATTAGCTTAATTGCGGAAGGATTCGGTTTCCATATTCCGAAAGGTTATATTTATTCGGGTATTGGTGTGGCAATTTTGATTGAAGCCTTTAACCAATATTCCAAGCGCAATGTGGCGAAACATGAATCTAAGATTCCATTGCGTCATCGTACCGCAGATTCCATCTTAAAATTAATGGGTGGAAAGGTTGAACCTTCTCATATGGATGCCGAGCAAATTGAAGCTCAGGAAGCCTTTGCAGCTGAAGAGCGCTATATGATTGGTGGAGTATTAACTCTGGCAGAGCGTTCAGTGGCTTCAATTATGACGCCTCGTAATCAGATTTCATGGATTGATTTAAATGATACTCCTGAAAAAATTCGGGAGCAGGTACTCGCAGTGCCACATAGTTTATTTCCCGTCTGTCGCGGCAGCTTGGATAAAGTCATTAGTGTGGTGCGTGCGAAAGAATTACTTGATGTGTTGGATGATGATGAAGAAGCATTAAAATCACTGATCAAACGCCAACGTCCAATTTTTATCTTTGAAAAGATGAAAGTGATTGATGCGATTAATACGTTAAGAACATCAAAAGGTTCATTGGTTCTGGTCACAGATGAATTTGCCAATGTAAAAGGCTTAATTTCTCCACTAGATGTTTTTGAGGCAATTGCAGGTGAATTCCCTGATGCTGATGAGCAATTAGACTTGGTCAAAATTAATGATCAAACATGGAAAGCTTCTGGCATGTTGGATTTATATCAACTTGAGCTTGAACTCGGTGTTTTTGATTTAGTTGAAGATGATGCTGGTTATATGACTGTAGCTGGTCTGATTCTGGATAAGGCACAAGGCGAAGTTCGAGTTGGCACGCAGCTTGATTATCAAGGTGTGCATTTTGAAGTTACTGAATTAGACGAAAATCGCATAAAATTCGTGACAATCATTTATCGCCACTAAGTCATGTAATGATGAAAACGCCCGAACAATCGGGCGTTTTTTATGGAATAAAAAGCCATCAAGCTGGATTGGAGATAAAGGCAGCTTGATGGGGAAAACTAAATATAAAGTTGCTGTTCAATTAAATCCCAAATATTACGATGTGATTTGCGGAACATTTGCATATGACCAATGCTTTTGTGTTGAAATTGCTTTGGTTTAAGTTCAATCATCGCCGTTGCAGCATTTGGGTAAAGGTCGAGTAGTGCTTGAACATTGGGGTGAGTTGCAATTTCATCGTCTGATGCCCAAATTGCAGTAATGGGGCAAGTAATCTTGCTATGGTAATCAGGGAGTCGTTGTTTCTTTACCGCATGCATCACATAACCTTGTGTACCACAAAATTCAGCCCATTGCTTTGCAACATTTTTGGGGAGGTTTTCACCCATTCCAATCATTTTGGTGGCGCCAAACCCTTTGAGTTTGCTCGAAATTGGGAAAATGACATTGAACATAATGGGTGCAAGGAATTTGGTTTTACCTTTTAAGCTGCGGACATGACCTGTTGATCCCGCAACAGCAATGATTTTGGCGACTTTGTTGTAATTTGATGAAATACCAAGGAGTTGTCCACCCGCGCTATGGCCAAGGAGAATCACTTTTTCGGCTTGAGTTTGTTCTAACAGACAATCAATTGCGGCTGTAATATCTAATTGCCCCCAATCGACAATGGTTGCTTCAGATTGGTGCAATGGGCCATGCAATGAAGCGCCAATTCCTCTAAAGTCAAAACACATGACAGTATGTCCAAGACTATTTAGCCATTCTGCATAAGCGTGATAAAACTCTTTCACGATCCCAGTGGCAGGGCAAATCAGAATGGGGAAGGTTTTGTCGGAATTTATTTGATTTTGATAGAGTTTTGCACTTAATTGATAGCCATCAGCACATTGTATTTGAATCGATTGAGGTTGAGTGTTCATAAGCACTATGTATTTGCTGTTTTAGATTACTTTAACCAAGTTCTAAAAAGAAACTTATTAAAAGTATGACTTAGAAGTCAGAAAATTCATATTTAAGAAGGGTAAGGAGGGGCGGTGTTTGATCATTTTTCAATTGCTATGAAATTGGCAATTCTTTTTAGTGGTGTGTATTTGTGGTTGGGTATGTTAACAGGGGTTTGGAAATACTGGCAGATTAGACATTCTACTCAGGCAAGAGCACATTATTATGTGGATATCGCGCATAGAAGTAGCTTGTTGTATGCATCTGCAAGTTTGATTTTGGCTGTGCTTGCTGAGTTTTCTATTTGGTCAGAAATGTGGAATCTGACTTTTGTGGTTATTAATTTGATTTTCTTTAGTGCATCAATATTGAGCTATGTGTTGCATGGTTATTTAAAAGACACAACGAA
Organism: Acinetobacter sp. ANC 4910; assembly: GCF_004331035.1. Taxonomy (GTDB): domain Bacteria; phylum Pseudomonadota; class Gammaproteobacteria; order Pseudomonadales; family Moraxellaceae; genus Acinetobacter. The sequence goes on along the minus strand of NZ_SJNT01000015.1, from coordinate 38,237 downwards.
TCAATTTAAAGTACCACATCAATTGGGTAATAAGGTTCTACCACGAACGATGATGACTTTAGCAATGGTTTTACTGGTGGTAGGTGAACTGTTTGCGACGGGAATGTTAGTGCTAGGTGCGGGACTTAATTTATTTTAATTATTTATATACTTTTTTAAAGATGGATGAATAATCATCCATCTGTTCAATCGAAATTCTTAGACTTTTTCTGGGCACGGACTTTTTGATCAATGACAGCCCAACTGTAAAATGCTGCAGAGACGAAAAGAGCGTATGCAAAATATTCGGCTTTCAGATGCCCTTGAATAAGTCCGTGAAAAAGCAAAGTCAGCATAAGTGCCACAGTTGTACTTAAGTACGTGACCATATTCTTGTTTGCTTTTAGAGCGTTAATGAAGACTTGCTTGTTGAAATGTAATGATAACATCTCCATCCCTCCTATGAATTTGACCTAAACCTAAGTGTTTTGGTCGGATTGGTTACTAATGTTGTACTTCGAATTAAAGGGTATTTCAATAGCTAATACCGTTATTTTTTCATTAAATTTTCACTAATATTGAAATTTGTATGGTGAACTGTTTATTTTATGAATGATTCATATTTTGTTAGGTAATAATTATGTATACATATTTCTATGATCAAATCTGTAACCTATATGATGATTCATAACCCTAACACTTAGCCTACTTCTATATTGAAAAAAGCTTAATAGTGCTTAAGTCGTATAAAGCAATAATTAGACCAACAAGGTTAAATTTGAGGAAAGAGGGGTAACTAGGGCTGGAGTTTGGACATGCAGGGCATGGTATTGCATGGCTGCGAAAAGTAAACAATAAAAGTTGATTTGGGTAAAACCGACATTTATTGGTCACATCTAAAATCTAATTTGGGTAAAATTGGATTTTAATTACAAATTGAAAACTTATTTTCTAAATTTGTCGCAGATAAGAGCAATAACCAAGACCAGCAAAGATGGGATTAACCATGCAAGATTTTGTTCATTTAATGGTAGATGTTGAACAAAGTCTGGTAAGAAAGAATTGAGTTCTGCTGCTTTTAAACCTTCCAAAATTCCAAAGATAAAAGCGATTGCAGTTACTGGTGCAATAATTGCTGGAGGATTTTTCCAGAATTTTGCGAAGAAACTAAGCATGATTACCACAATTGCAGGTGGATAAATCGCACATAGCACAGGAACCGATACCGCAATTAGTTTAGTCAAACCTAAATTAGAGATCAGGAGTGAAAAACCAACAAGAACGAATACAAAAATTTTATAAGGAATTTGAGTCAGTTCAGAGAAGTATTCTGCACATGCACAAGTCAGACCAATTGCAGTCACCATACATGCAAGGAAAATCATACCCGTAAGGAAGATTGAACCTAAGTCACCAAAAGCATGTTGCACATAAGCATGCAAAATAACAGCGCCATTTGCTGCATTTGGTGCGACTTCATGACTTCCAAGTCCGAGTTTAAACAAACTGAGATAAACCAGTGTTAAACCAACACCAGAGATAAGACCAGCGATCACAGCGTATTTTGTAACTAACTTTTTGTCAGTAACACCGCGTGAGTGAATGGCATGAATAATAACAATACCAAATACCAGAGCGCCAAGCGTATCCATGGTCAGATAGCCATTTACAAAACCTTCGGACACTGGGCTGCTTGCATAATTATGAATAGCAGGGGGAATGTAACCCGCAGGGATTAAGAATGCGGCAATACCCAGTACGGCTAAAGAAACAATTTTGATCGGTGCGAGGAAGTGCCCCACGGTATCCAATAACTTGTTTGGATAAAGTGAAACCAGCGTCACTATTGCAAAATAGATAATGCTGTAAATTAGCAAGCTATTTGGCGAAGTACCAAAATATGAGGAAAATCCAATTTCATAAGAAACAGTTGCTGTACGTGGTGTAGCGAAGAGTGGACCTACAGCCAAATAACAGACAATGGTTAAGATTAAACTGGCAACTTTACCCAGTGGAGAGCTGAGCAGTTGAATTGAACCTTCTACACGTGAAAGAGCAATAATGGTAATTACAGGTAAACCCACTGCGGTGACCAGAAAGCCAGCAGCGGCTAGCCAAACATGTTCACCCGCTTGTTGGGCAACAATAGGAGGAAAGATAATATTACCTGCTCCAATGAATAGAGCAAAGGTCATGAAACCCAAGGCAATAATATCTCTAGTACGAAGATTCGTCATTTGGAGAGATGCATTGACTAAAAAAGGGCGATTTTAGTAGAAAAATAAGGACTTGGGAAAATTTTTTATATGTAATATGAATTTTTTTTATACAAACTTTTGTGTAGTTTAACTAATGGTTGAATTATATGGCTGAAAATTGATGAAAAATTACTAAAGAGTCTGTTTAGAAAATTATAAAAAAGTTAGATGGGGGAGGTATTGTACATTATTTGGGAGTCTTCATTTTGATATTGTGAAAGGCATCTTGATTTCTGAGGTATCACTCGCAACATTTTTAAATGAAAAGGCTTATAATGCCTGCATCATTTAAGAGGGTGAGAATATGCTGGCTTCTTCAGTAGTGATTAAAACTGAGCAAGATATTGAAAAATTGCGTGTGTCGGGGCGTATGGCTGCACAAGTTTTGGCAATGATTGGTGAGTATGTTAAGCCTGGAGTCAGTACTGAATATCTGGATGATATTTGTCATGATTATATTGTAAATACCTTAAATGTAACGCCTGCAAATATTGGTTATTACGGTTATACAAAAACAACCTGTATTTCCCCAAATGAAGTTGTTTGTCATGGTATTCCATCTGCAACCCGTATTTTACAAGATGGGGATATTATCAACATCGATGTTGCGATTATTAAAGATGGTTACTTTGGTGACACGAGTCGCATGTATTATGTGGGGAGTATTAAGCCAGAAGCTAAAAAACTGGTCGATACTACGTATGAGGCCATGTTGGCAGGAATTAAAGCAGTTAAACCCGATGCAACATTAGGGGATATTGGTTTTGCTATTCAGTCCGTTGCACAGCGCGAAGGGTTTAGTATTGTTAAAGATTATTGTGGTCATGGTATAGGTAAAGTTTATCATGAGCAGCCAAGCATCCTGCATTATGGTAAACCAGGTCTAGGTTTGAAGCTTAAAAAAGGCATGGTGTTTACTATTGAGCCTATGGTCAATATCGGTCGTAGTAGCGTAAAAGAACTTCAAGATGGTTGGACAGTCGTTACTGTAGACAAGTCCTTGTCTGCCCAGTGGGAGCATATGGTTGCAGTCACAGATACAGGGTTTGAGTTATTGACGCCTTGGCCAGAAGGGACTGGAGATTATCCAGAAATTAAGTGACCACTCAATTAAATCGAATTTAGACTTAAGTCTAAGTTTTTTGTTTGTTCGCGAATATTAATAGTTAATTTCGATCTTTGTTTTGCTTGAGTTATAGTTTTTCTGGGGTGTGTGATTTTTGAGCGAAAATATTAATCGTTTTTTTGTCTTTGATCGAATTAAGATCGGTCTATAAAATGCACTCCAAGATTCTCGCTGTAGTTTCTTATTTCAAGCTTATCCTCCTCGGATAAGCTTTTTTTTACCTTTTTTATCTTTACTTATGTTTGTGTGCTAAATGCTCCACTAAGTAATCAATAAAAACGCGTACAGCAGGAAGTTGCCCTCTGCGAGATGGATAGACTGCGTGGAATATGCCATGAGGTGCTTTCCATTCTGGTAAAACGCGCACGAGTTCTCCAGTTTTAATAAAATCTTGTGCAATCGAATCTGGTAGTAAAGCGATGCCGCAGTTTTGTCGGGCCAGTTGTGCCAACATCATTAAGTCTGAACCCATGACAACAGGATTCACCTTGATTTTCTTTTGATGATTCTGGTTGTCATGGACAATAATTTGCTGATCAAGATGTTCATCAACCATACTTAAAATATGGTGATGAGCTAAGTCTTCGGGTTGTTTAAGCTCACCAAATTCATTGAGATAGGCCTGACTAGCAAATAGATGTTGTTCAATTAATTCAAATTTTCTCAAGATAAGACTAGGATCGTCATCCAAATTTGATCGGACACGAAGGGCTAAGTCTATACCTTCATTAATCACATCGACCCGACGATTACTCACCAGAAGTTGAACCTTAATTTCTGGATATTTTTTGAGGAAGTTTGGCAAGATCTTGGTCATTTCATTCTGAGCAATCGAGACGGGTAGACTCACTTTAATCACCCCGCGTGGCTCTACACTTAAATGATCCACCAAATCATGGGCTGCCTGTGCAGCGTTCATCATGACCTGAGCATGTCGATAGACATTCATGCCAATCTCAGTCACGGCAAAATGACGTGAACTGCGTTGAATAAGTCGTACGCCAAGGTGTTCTTCTAAATTATAAACGCGACGACTGAGTTTTGATTTAGGAATATCTGTAGCACGTTCTGCCGCACTAAAGCCTCCATGTTCAACCACTAACGCAAAGCAATAAAAATCATCGAGGTCAGATAACATTTATAATTCCATTTATGCAACAATTTCTAAAATTTAGAGTTAATGTTGCATATTGTCAATTTTTAATCGTGAGTCTTTCATGTAATTTTGCTGTTGAATCTATTAGACTGCAATTAAGTGATTACAGTTGAAAAAAATGTACCAACAAATTATTGAAATAGATTCAGCAGAAAGCAATATCAGTTGTCCAATTTGTCAGCAGGCTGTTGTAGATTGGGCGCAAGAGCAATATATCCAGCCGTGTGAACATACGTTGTTTATTGCAATGGATTTGGGATTTGAGTTCGTATCAGATTCTTTTGAAGAAAAAATGCCCCGTTCGGTGGATGAAATTCATGATGATGAGGTGGCGAATATATATGAAGAAATTCAGAAAGTTGATTTTGAGGGTGCCATTCTGGTGCGTTCAGAATTGGGTGTAGAAAATATGTATCGATATACTGGGTTTTCGTCTGAATTATAAAAAACAGCTCCATCAAGGAGCTGTTTTTTTAAGGATTAACCTTCTATTTCTTCTTCAATGTCATCATCTGCTGTATCCATGCCGAGTTCTTTCAGTTTGCGTGTTAGCGTATTTCGCCCCCAACCTAAAAGCTCAGCAGCATGGCGTTTACGACCACGGGTCTGTTGTAGTGCAGCATTAATGAGTGTGCGTTCAAACATTGGTGTCGCAATATCAAGAATTTTCATTTCACCATTTTTGAGCTTTTGAATTGCCCATTGACCCAGTAACTCATCCCAGTGATGCAGTGAAATACGGTCAAAATTAGAAGTGGTCGCGTGTTCTGATGCTTTCTCAATCGGAATTTGTTTCAGTTCAGAAGGAAGATCTTCTGGGTAAACTTCACGACCTGTAATCATGACCGTAAGCCAGCGACAGGTATTTTCCAATTGACGCACATTACCTGGCCAAGGAAGTTGCTGCATATACTCTTGTGTTTCTAGGCGTAAAATCTTCGGACTGACCCCAAGCTCTTTACCTGCACGTGCAAGAAAGTGTTGTGCTAGCATCGGAATATCTTCACTACGATGTGCAAGTTTTGGAATATGAATGCGAATGACGTTAAGACGGTGATATAAGTCTTCGCGGAAACGTCCTTCATTCACTAATTTTTCGAGGTCTTGGTGTGTTGCTGCCACAATACGGACATCGACCTTAACAGGGATGTGACCGCCGACGCGATAGAACTCACCATCTGCCAAGACACGTAATAGACGTGTTTGGGTTTCGAAGGGCATGTCGCCAATTTCATCAAGGAATAACGTACCGCCATTGGCTTGTTCAAAACGACCTTGGCGTTGTGTGTTGGCACCGGTAAAAGCACCTTTCTCATGACCGAATAGTTCAGTTTCTATTAAGTCTTTTGGAATTGCTGCCATATTTAAGGCAATAAATGGCTTACTACTACGTGGTGAATGGCGATGTAGTGCATGTGCAACTAATTCTTTACCTGTACCAGATTCACCATTAATCAATACGGTAATATGTGATTGTGATAAACGCCCAATGGCACGGAACACTTCCTGCATGGCAGGAGATTCACCAATAATTTCTGTAGATTGAATAGGTGATACGGTTTTTGCAGATTCTTGTTGTTGTAGTTTAGTGATGTGCAAAATTGCACGATTGACTAATGCTAGTGCTTCATCAATATCAAATGGTTTGGGTAAATATTCAAAAGCACCCGTTTGATAACTAGACACTGCTGATTCAAGATCGGAGTGTGCTGTCATAATAATGACAGGTAGGTCTGGATAGTTGCTTTTAACTTTGGCTAAAAAAGTCAGACCATCAATTCCCGGCATACGAATGTCAGTAAGAATGACATCAGGTGCGTCAGTTGCCAGTTGGTCTAAAGCAGATTGTGCTTCTTCGAAGCTAGTAACATCAAAACCTTCTTCTTTGAATGTTTTTTCTAGCACCCATCGCATGGCGCGATCATCATCAATTACCCATATTTTATTTCGCGACATGGTTAGACTCCCAAGGTAAATATAAGCTAAATACTGTTTTTCCAGGAACAGATTGGCATTCAATCATTCCGTTATGTTGGTGCATAATGTTTTGTGCAATACTCAGACCGAGGCCAGTACCTTTGGCACGACCAGTCACAAGTGGGTAGAACACGGATTCCAAAATTTCTTCTGGAACACCCGGCCCGTTATCTTCAATATCAACACGAACCGCAGAGCGATTCAGTACACCATTAATGGTGACAAGACGTTGAATTCGAGTTCTTAAGACCAGTTCTGGTTGATGTTCGGTAAAGAAATCCTTATTTTCCATCATGGCTTGTACGGCATTAACACTAATGTTTAGCATGACTTGAATCAGTTGATCACGATCTGCTTTGACTTCAGGTAGTGATAAGTCGTAATCACGTGTGATCTTGATTTTCTTTTTGGTCTGGTTGGCAATGAGTGAGCGAACACGCTCTAAAGGTTCATGTACGTTGACTGGCTCATAACTTGGTAATTGACGAGAACCCAACATGGTGTCCGCAAGGTTACGAAGGCGATCAACTTCACTAATAATAATGTCGGTGAATTCTGAATATTCTGGATTGTTTAAACTACGGGCTAACAGTTGTGTTGCACCACGAATTCCGCCTAAAGGGTTTTTAATTTCATGTGCCACCCCACGGATCAATTGTCGTGCGACTTGATGTTGCTGAATCAGGTTTTCTTCTTTGGAAATTTTCAGCATCCGATCAATCGGATTAAGCTCAATTAAAAGTAAAGGGTGGTAAGGTTTACCAGCATTGAGTTGTGAAACCGTGTAATCCACATGAATGTCTTTAAAGTTGACGTTAATGGTAGCTTCACGACGTGTATACGGTTGACCCGTTGCTAAAGTGTTAAATAATGCTTCTTCTGTATTAAATTCATCGTTTGGCATATGCAGCAAATTTAAGACGGGTTGTCCATTTGCTCGTAATAAACTCATATCAAACAAAGATTCACATGATGAGTTTAAGTAAAAAATATTAAGTTTACTGTCGACAAGCAAAATCGCGGTGGTCAAATTGTCCACCAATACGCGATAGTCGATAGTATGTGGCTGATCCATTAGCGAGGGTATCCTGTATTAAAATGGCGCAATGGCATCTTCAAAAAGCAATTAATAGTCCAATATTGGAACGCAATTGATGCATATTAAGCAAAATGCACGCCAACTTTAAATCTAGGGTGTCAAAATTGAACCTTTATTAAAAAAATGCGCTGAAATTGGACTTTATTAAAATTGTAAGCCGAAGATATAAAGTAATTAACTTTTAAAATGTATCAAAATGGTGCAAATGTAAATATGTAAGGCAAACAGTGGATTAATTTTGGTGCATTACACAAAGAGTCAGCTTCCCACCTATTTTTATCAATCGAAAAGTCTTACAATACGCGGATTCTAGTGGAGCGCAGATTCATGAAGTCCCCCAAAGTCGGTTTTGTTTCTTTAGGTTGTCCTAAGGCATTGGTAGATTCTGAACGAATTTTAACTCAGTTAAAGACTGAAGGTTATGATGTAGCATCAGATTATGATGGTGCTGATTTGGTTGTTGTTAATACCTGTGGTTTTATTGAATCTGCAGTACAAGAATCATTGGATGCAATTGGCGAAGCAATGAGTGCCAATGGTAAAGTTATTGTGACAGGTTGTTTGGGCAAAGACGAAGATAAAATTCGTGAAATGCATCCAAATGTCTTAAAAGTCACAGGGGCAGCAGCTTATCAGGATGTTATGGAAGCGGTACATGAATATGTTCCAGCACCGCCAAAGCACAATCCTTTTATTGATTTAGTGCCAGAGCAAGGGATTCGTTTAACCCCGAAACACTATGCGTATTTAAAAATATCGGAAGGATGTAACCATCGTTGTACCTTCTGTATTATTCCAAGTATGCGTGGCGATTTGGTTTCACGCCCAGTCGGTTCTGTTTTAGAGGAAGCGGCTGCGCTTAAACGCGCTGGTGTAAAAGAAGTACTCGTTATCTCCCAAGATACTTCTGCTTATGGTGTAGACACCAAATATAAACTGGATTTCTGGAATGGTCAGCCAGTTAAGACCAAATTCTATGACATGTGTGAAGCCTTGGGCCAATTAGGGATCTGGGTTCGTTTGCATTATGTTTACCCATATCCACATGTGGATGCTGTTATTGACTTAATGGCTCAGGGTAAAATTCTACCGTACTTAGATATTCCTTTTCAGCATGCCAGTCCGCGCATCTTAAAACTGATGAAGCGACCAGCTCATAGTGAAAATACATTAGAGCGCCTAAAATTGTGGCGTGAAAAATGTCCTGAATTGGTGATTCGTTCAACATTTGTGGTCGGTTTCCCAGGCGAAACTGAAGAAGATTTCCAAATGTTGCTGGATTGGTTGAAAGAAGCGAAGTTAGACCGTGTTGGTTGCTTTACTTATTCACCAGTTGAAGGGGCTACGGCTAACGATTTGCCAGATCACGTACCTGAAGAGATTAAACAAGAGCGTTATGAACGTTTTATGGAAGTTCAGCAGGAAATTTCAGCCGCTAAGTTACAAAAGCGCATTGGTCAAGTCATGACAGTATTGGTTGATGATCTTGAAGATGAGTTTCCTGTTGCAGTTGCACGCTCATATGCGGATGCACCTGAAATTGATGGAAACGTCTTTGTAGAAGATATTGATAAAAATCTGATTAAACCAGGTGCTCTGCTTGAAGTTGAAATTACCGATGCAGACGAATACGACTTGTTTGCCAAGTTGATTCAAGTGAAATCAGCTTAAGTAAATCCATATATAGAAAAATACAGATTAAGTAAATTTGGAGTTTGGAATGTCAGATTCAAAGAATCCACGCTATTCACGCATTTTGCTGAAACTTTCAGGTGAAGCACTTGCGGGCAACAAAGACATGGGTATTGATGCACAAGTGCTAGATCAAATGTCTTTATCTATTGCACATTTGGTCGGACTTGGTGTGCAAGTCGGTATTGTTGTCGGTGGTGGTAACTTATACCGCGGTAGCCAGCTACAAAAAGATGGCTTGGTTGGTCGTGTAACAGGTGACCAAATGGGTATGTTGGCAACTGTAATGAATGGTTTGGCAATGCGTGATGCATTGGTACGCCGTAACATTAAAACACGTTTAATGTCAGCATTGCCAATTGGTACTGTGGTGGAATCTTATTCTAGCCGTGATGCCATTCGTCACCTGACTCAAGGTGAGGTATGTGTATTTGTTGCAGGTACGGGTAACCCGTTCTTCACGACAGATACTGCAGCTTGTTTACGTGGTATTGAAATTGAAGCTAGCCTTATCTTAAAAGCCACTAAAGTTGATGGTGTCTATAATAAAGACCCAAGCAAATTTGATGATGCTGTTAAATATGACAACTTAACATTCGATCAGGTATTGGATGAAAAATTGGGTGTTATGGATTTAACAGCGATTTGTTTGTGCCGTGACCATCATGTACCACTTCAGGTATTTGATATGAACAAATCTGGTGCGTTACTTTCAGTGGTTATGGGTGAAAAAGAAGGGACTCACGTTACGAACTAATGTACGTGAGCCAGAAAGCTCTTTATACTACACACTATTTTAGTAATGATATCTTTTAGAATTAAGTAAGGAAGATCATATGATTAACGATCTTAAAAAAGACGCAGAAGACCGTATGAACAAGTCACTTGACTCGTTGGAACATGGTTTTGCAAAGGTTCGTACTGGACGAGCGCATCCATCCATTCTGAACGGTGTAATGGTTCCTTACTATGGCTCTGATGTGCCTTTAAATCAGGTTGCCAATGTCGGTGTTGAAGACTCTCGCACACTATTGATTCAGCCATTTGAACGTACAATGGTTGCCGCAATTGATAAAGCGATTCGTGAATCAGACTTGGGTTTGAACCCTATTACTGCTGATGCGATTCGCGTGCCAATGGCAGCATTGACTGAAGAAACACGTCGTGACATGCAAAAAGTTGCACGTAACGAAGCTGAAAATGCGAAAGTAGCAATTCGTAATATCCGTCGTGATGTGTTGGGTGATATCAAAGCATTGTTGAAAGAAAAAGAAATTTCTGAAGATGATGAGCGCCGTGCAGGTGAAGATATCCAGAAAATCACCGATAAATTCGTTGCTGAAGTTGAAAAACGTCTAGCTGCAAAAGAAGCTGAATTGATGAAGGTCTAAAATTAATGACCACATCTGAAGACGCTACACATCTTCCAAAACATGTTGCCATCATTATGGATGGCAACAATCGTTTTGCCAAAAAAATGCAAATGCAAAAGGGTGCGGGACACCGTGAAGGTAAAAATGTCCTAGATCCAATTGTTGAGCATTGTCGAAAAAGAAAGATTCAGGCTTTGACCGTTTTTGCATTTTCAAGCGAAAATTGGAACAGACCTCAGTATGAGGTGGATTTGCTGATGAATTTGCTGGAAGAGACAATTCATGAGCAAATCCCGCGTATGGAAAAATTTGAAATCGCTTTACGATTTATTGGTGATCGTTCACGCTTGTCTTCGCATTTGCGTGAGTTAATGTTGCATGCAGAGCAAAGGACTGCTAAGTTCACTCAAATGACTTTAACCATTGCGGTAAGTTATGGTGGCATGTGGGATATGGCGCAAGCTGCACAGAAAATTGCTCAAGAAGTTAAAGCTGGTAAGCTTGAAGTGGGACAAATTAATGCTGATCTGGTAGGACAACATATTAGTATGTCAGATTTACCTGCTGTAGATTTACTCATTCGTACAGGTGGGGATTATCGACTGTCGAATTTCTTGCTTTGGCAAGCAGCGTATGCAGAATTGTATTTTACTGAAACTTTATGGCCTGAATTTGATGTGCACGAGTTTGATCATGCACTTGAGGTTTTTGCAGGGCGTGAACGTCGTTTTGGTAAAACATCTGAGCAAATTCAACAAGATAAATTTGAGAATTAATAAATGTTAGAGCGGATTATTACCGCATTGGTATTGGTGGCAGTTGTACTTAGTTGTATGTTTGCTACTCAATCTCAGTATCCAATGTTGATACTGATGATTGTTGCCGCTGGGGTTGCTGGTTATGAGTGGTTTAAGCTCATGCCGAGAAAAACAAATCATATTATTAAGCCTTTTGCATGGTGTTACGGTATTGTTACTGCAGCATTAGCAACTTTGGCTTTGTATTTTAAAGATATTGCACTTTTATTGTGGTGTGCATCAATTTTGTCTTGGTTGGTGAGTGTTTATTGGGTAAAAAACTATCCAGAATACGACGGTTGGTATAATAATAGCCTGTATTTCTCAGGATTTATTCTTATTTCCGCTGCTGTGACTGCAATTTTTGCACTATGGGTGAGTTCACCATGGTGGTTGATGTATCTGTTCTTGTTGGTTTGGGGCGCAGATAGTGGTGCATACTTTGTTGGGCGTAAATTGGGTAAGAAGAAACTTGCACCAGATGTGAGTCCAAATAAATCTGTAGAAGGTTTGTACGGTGGAATATTAACGTCAATGCTTATAGTAGTTGTCGTTGAGGTTTTATATCTGGACTTAACGTTAGCACAACATATTTTATTTCTGATTCTCTCTATAGTCACTGTGTTTAGTTCGGTGTTAGGTGATTTGTTTGAGTCAATGATTAAGCGCCGTGCTGGTATTAAGGATTCAGGTCGTATTTTACCTGGGCATGGTGGTGTGTTGGACCGTATTGATTCATTGCTTTCTGCAGCACCTATATTTGCTGCGGGTATGTATGTGTTAAAACTAATTGGCGTAGATTTGTAAATGTCACAAGCTGTTTGTATCTTAGGTGTAACGGGTTCTATTGGTCAAAGTACCTTAAAAATACTGCAACAGCATCCTGAAGACTATTCTGTCTTTGCAATAACGGCATACAGTAGAATTCAGGAATTGGTGCAAATTTGCAAACAGTTTCGTCCTAAAGTTGTGGTGATTCCGTCTGCTAAAGAGCCAGAGTTGCTACAACTTTTTTCACAAGAAAATATTAACGATATTGAAGTTTTATTTGACGAAGCAGGCTTAGAAGCTGTTGCACGCCATCCAGATGTTGATGTTGTTATGGCAGCCATAGTTGGGGCCGCTGGTTTGTTGCCGACCTTGGCGGCTGTTAAAGCGGGTAAGCGAGTATTACTTGCCAATAAAGAAGCTTTAGTCATGTCTGGTGACTTGATGATGCAGGCTGCGCGTCAGCATCAAGCTCTATTATTACCTGTAGACTCCGAACACAACGCAATCTTTCAATGTTTACCAGAACAATATTTGAATGTTGAACGTAATGGTCAGCCCCAATTAGGTGTTTCGCGCATTCTACTAACAGCATCGGGTGGTCCATTTCTTCATCATTCTCTAGATGAATTGCGAAGTGTCACACCTGAACAAGCTTGTAAGCATCCAAACTGGTCAATGGGTCAGAAAATTTCTGTAGATTCTGCGACTTTGATGAACAAAGGGCTTGAGTTAATTGAAGCGTGTCATCTTTTTGCAATTTCAGAACATTTTGTAACAATTGTTGTGCATCCGCAGAGTATTATTCACTCCATGGTGCAATATGTTGATGGTTCAACATTGGCGCAAATGGGGAATCCAGATATGTGTACCCCAATTGCACATGCTTTAGCTTGGCCTAAGCGTATTAATACCCATGTTCCTGCTTTGGATTTATTTGTAAATCATCAACTCGATTTTCAAGAACCAGATGCAACGCGTTTTCCTGCTTTAACCTTGGCTCGTCAAGCCATTCAGGCGGGGGGCTTAGTTCCTGCAATTTTAAATGCAGCGAATGAGATTGCAGTGGCATCTTTCTTGCAAAAACAGATTGGTTTTACTGATATTCCAGTGGTAGTTGAACATACGTTGAATCGGGTTGAAAATGGTTCTGCGGATTCAATAGATTTAATCTTACAAGTGGACTCAACTGCCAGATCTATTGCTCAGCAGTTTGTAAGCAGTAAAGGAAGCTAACATGAATGCCTTGTTTATTATTGTTGCGGCAATTTTATTGCTCGGGCCTCTCATTGCGATTCATGAGTTCGGACATTATTTTGTAGCACGTAAACTAGGCGTCAAAGTTTTAGTTTATTCCATTGGTTTTGGTCCAACTGTGTTGAAATGGACATCAAAAAAGTCAGGTATTCAATATCAATTGTCTGCTTTGCCTTTAGGTGGTTATGTCAAAATGTTGGACGAGCGTGAAGGAAATGTGGCAGAAGCCGATTTACCTTATGCATTTAATCGCCAACATCCATGGAAGCGTATTGCGATTGTGGCTGCTGGACCGTTAATTAATCTTATATTTGCAGTTTTATTGTTCTGGGTGTTGTTTTTGCCAGCACAAGAACAGTTGAATACTCGTATTGGTAAGGTCTTGGTGAATTCACCTGCTGCAACGGCACAAATGCATGTTGGTGATAAGATTACAGCTGTTGATGGCGCTAAAACATCGACGTGGGAGCAATTAAACTTTGCTTTGGTTGATCGTGCTGGTGAAACAGGTGTTATTCACATTGCTGCAGATCGAAATGGTCAAGCAACGTCTTTTGCGCTTCCTATCCAGAATTTTTTAAAAGATCAGAATCAATCGCCATTAGATAGCTTGGGCTTTATTCCTTATCGTCCGCATATTCCTGCAACTGTCATGAAATTAAATGAAGATGGCGCAGCAATTCGTCAAGGAATGAAGGCGGGAGATCGCATTGTCGCAATTGATGGCATCAAAATGAAAGATTGGTTTGATGTGGTGGAGGTGGTGCAAGCTTCACCTGAAAAACTGCTCAAAATTGATGTATTACGACAAAATCAGTTGGTGCACTTGGAAGTGATGCCTCAAGGTAAACGAGATAACATGGGTAATGTATCTGGTGTGCTTGGTGTGCAAAATAATCCCGGTCAAGTAGTAATTCCTGAAGAATACAAACAAACTATTCAGTATGGTCCTGTAGAAGCATTTGGTAAGGCGCTTGATAAGACAGGGCAAATTAGTACCATGATCCTGAATTCTATCGTTAAGATGGTTCGTGGTTTGATTGGTTTTGAAAATTTATCAGGTCCAATCACGATTGCAAAAGTTGCTGGACAAAGTGCTGAAATGGGATGGCAAACCTTCATGTCCTTTATGGCGCTGATGAGTGTGAGTCTGGGAATATTAAACTTATTGCCTATTCCTATGTTGGATGGTGGGCATTTAGTGTACTACTTTGTGGAATTGATTCGTGGTAAACCTGTTTCTGAACAAATACAATTGGTTGGTTTAAAAATTGGTATGGTACTGTTGGGTAGCATGATGCTCCTTGCATTATTTAATGACTTTATGCGTTTATAACAACGTTGCTTTGAAATTAACATCGGAAAAGACTGGCATGCAGCACACACATTTATTTATGCCTTTGGCGCTGGTTAGTGCTATGGCAGCAGTACAACAAGTATATGCAGCGGATGAATTTATTGTTCGTGATATAAAAATTGATGGACTCGTTCGTTTAACTCCTGCCAATGTGTATACCATGTTGCCAGTGAGTAGTGGTGATCGTGTTGATGATCAGGCTATTTCGAATTCAATTCGTGCACTATATGCTTCAGGCATGTTTGATGACATTAAGGCATCAAAAGACGGTGATACGCTTGTATTTAAAGTAATTGAACGTCCTCTTATTTCTAAAATTGAACTAAAAGGCAATAAACTTATTCCTAAGGAAGCTTTGGAAGAAGGTTTAAAGAAAATGGGCTTGGCTGAAGGTGAGGTGTTAAAAAAATCCACACTTCAAACAGTTGAGTCAGAACTAGAGCAACAATATGTTCAGCAAGGTCGTTATGATGCTGATGTGAAAGTGACTACTACAGCAAGACCAAATAACCGTGTAGATCTATTGCTCGAGTTTAATGAAGGTAAAGCTGCTAAAGTTGTCGATATTAATGTTATTGGAAACACTGTTTTTAGTGATAGTGATATTCAACAAGCTTTTGCTGTAAAAGAAAGCAGTTGGAGTTCAATTGTTTCACGTAATGACCGTTATGCACGTGAAAAAATGGCTGCAAGCTTAGAAGCATTGCGTGCTTTATATTTAAATGCAGGTTATATCAACTTTGATATTACCAACTCAAGTTTGAACTTGAGTGAAGACAAAAAGCGAATTTTTATTGAAGTTTCAGTCAGTGAAGGTCAACAATTCAAGTTTGGTGAATCTAAATTTTTAGGAGATGCATTGTATAAGCCTGAAGAATTGAAGGCAATGCAGATTTATAAAGATGGTTCAACCTATTCGCAAGAAAAAGTAAATGCTGTTAAGCAGTTGCTATTACGCAAATATGGTAATGCTGGTTATTACTATGCAGAAGTTAATGTTGTTCCGCAAATCAATAATGAAACGCGTCAAGTTGATCTGAATTATTATATTAATCCAGGTCAGCAAGTGACTGTACGTCGTATTAATTTCACAGGGAATACTAAAACTTCTGATGAGGTATTACGTCGTGAAATGCGTCAAATGGAAGGTGCTTTAGCAAGTAATGAAAAAATTGACTTGTCTAAAGTACGTTTAGAGCGTACTGGTTATTTCAAAACTGTAGAGGTCAAGCCAACTCGTATTCCGAATATGCCTGATCAGGTGGACTTGAATGTGAATGTTGAAGAGCAACATTCAGGGACAAGTACTTTGGCAGTCGGTTATTCACAAAGTGGTGGTGTCACATTCCAAGCAGGATTGAGCCAAACCAACTTTATGGGAACGGGAAATAGTGTCGCAATTGATCTTTCTCGTTCAGAGACGCAAGATTACTATAACCTGAGTGTAACCGACCCATACTTTACCATTGATGGTGTACGACGTGGTTACAACATGTACTACCGTAAAACCAAATTAAATAGTGACTATAACGTTAACAATTATGTGACGGATAGTTTTGGTGGGGGTATCAATTTTGGTTATCCAATTGATGAAAACCAAAGTATTAGTGCAGGTTTAAACATTGACCAAACTGATGTAACTACGGGTCCTTATGTATCTACCTATGTGCGCGATTATTTAATGGCACATGGTGGTAAAAATACAAAGACTGGTAATTATTGCTCGGGCTATTGGAAAGAGGGTTCTGATAATACTATCTGTCTAGATAGTAATGGTAATCCAATTCCAGTGGTTTTTTATCCATCTGAGTATACTGGTGATTTCCTGACATATAATCTTACCTTGGGGTGGTCATATAACACACTGAATCGTCCAGTGTTCCCTACAACGGGTCAGTCTCACCGTGTCAATGCTGAAATTGCATTACCAGGTAGTGATGTTGAATACCAAAAAATTACTTACGATGCACAAGCATTTCTACCTCTTGGGAAAGATTTTGTACTGCGTGGCTATGGTAAATTAGGTTATGGTAATGACTTACCTTTCTATAAAAACTTCTATGCAGGTGGTTATGGGTCGGTACGTGGTTATGATAACAGTACTTTAGGTCCAAAGTATGATGGTGTTTACTATAGTGAAACGGGGCAAAAAGACCCATCACCAGAAGAAGTGGGTGGTAATGCTCTAGTTCAATTTGGTACTGAGTTGGCATTACCTTTACCGTTTAAAGGTGATTGGACACGACAAGTTCGCCCAGTGTTGTTTGCGGAAGGTGCACAAGTATTTGATACTCAATGTGATGTTTTTAGCACAGACGCTGCAAAGCAAACTTGTAAAGATGAATACGGTTTTGATTTAGGTAATATGCGTTACAGCGTTGGTGTAGGCTTTACTTGGATTACCATGATTGGCCCATTGTCGTTAAGTTATGCATTCCCACTAAATGATAAACAGGGCGATCAAACTAAAGAGCTTCAATTTGAAATTGGTCGTACTTTCTAAGTACGATCTTTTTTAAACTAAAGATAATATACAATAAGGTTTAATTCATGCGTAATATAATCAAAGCTTTAGCTGTTTCGAGTGTTTTACTCAGCTCTGTTGTACATGCGGCTGGTTATGGTGTTGTTGATTTAGAGCAAGTGGTCGAAAATAGTACATATTTAAAAGCACAAAATGCAAGTCTACAGCAGTCGATCAAGCCTCAAACAACTAGATTAGAGCAATTGAGTAAAGAGCTGGAAGCGATGAAACAGAAAGCCCAAGGCACTAAACTCTCAGAAGCTGAAATGCAGAAAATGAGTGCGGAATACCAAACTAAGTTAAATGAGTTAAATGGTATTCAGCAGGGGTTGCAGGGTAAAGTTCAGGCGTCTTTGCAAGTCATGAACAAGACATTGGATTCTCGTATTAAGCAAGTTGCTGAGCAATTGCGTAAAGAGGGTAATTTAGATGTAGTGTTGAACAAAAACTCTGCACTTGCCTATGACGCTAAGTATGATTTAACTGATAAAATGATTCAAAAGGTTAATGCAATTAAGTAATCAATGAATCTTAACAAAAAAAGTTTAGAAGACCTAGCTCGTCTTGTACAAGGCGAGTGTATAGGTCAATCCAACCTTGTAATTCAAGGTTTGGCAAGCCTAGAAGCAGCATCTGTGAACAATATTTCGTTTGTGACAGATGAAAAGTATTTAGATAAAGCGCTTGCCTCAAAAGCAGGTGCTCTTATTGTCACTCAGGCTTTACAGGAAAAACTGTATAGTCATCAAAATTTTATTCTGGTTCAAAATCCATATCTTGCTTTTGCAATTCTGACTCATGTGTTTGAGAAAAAGCATACTGATGTTGGAATTGAAAGTACTGCTCAGATTCATCCTTCAGCGATTATTTCAGATTCGGCTTATATTGGTCATTATGTCGTTATTGGTGAAAATTGTGTTGTTGGAGATAACACTGTAATTCAACCACATGTGCATATTGATGATGATGTTGAAATTGGTAAGGAAGGATTTATTGATTCGCATGTGACGTTAACGGGCGCATGTAAAATTGGTGATCGCGTGCGTATACATGCCAATACAGTGATAGGTGGAGAAGGTTTTGGTTTTGCACCTTATCAAGGTAAATGGCATCGTATAGCTCAATTGGGGTCTGTTCAAATCGGAAATGATGTTCGAATTGGTTCAAATTGTAGTGTTGATCGTGGTGCTTTGGATGATACCATTTTGGAACATGGTGTTAAGATTGATAACCTTGTGCAAATCGCGCATAACGTTAAAATTGGTGAAAACACCGCAATTGCTGCAAAGAGTGGAATTGCGGGTAGCACAACAATTGGCAAAAACTGCATCCTTGCAGGTGGTTGTGGTGTAGTTGGACACATTTCAATTGCGGATAATGTGACAATTACAGGAATGTCAATGGTCACAAATAATATTTACGAAGCTGGAAGTTATTCTGGCGGCACGGGATTATTTGAAACACCGCAATGGAAGCGTACTGTTGTAAGGCTTCGACAATTAGCAGATGTGCCATTGACCCAGTTAGTCAAACGACTTGATCATATGCAGACTCAAATTGAGTCCCTTGAATCAACTTTTAAATTGCGTAAATAGAAATATGATGACTGAGTCGACTTTACTATCATTTACGAAACCAGAATTGCCAATGCATATTCAGCAAATTCGTGAATATTTACCACACCGTTATCCATTCTTATTGGTTGATCGCATTGTTGATGTAACTGATAATGGGATTGTGGGTTATAAAAACGTTTCAATTAATGAAGAGTTCTTACAAGGACATTTCCCGAACTACCCAATTATGCCAGGTGTATTAATTGTTGAGGCCTTGGCACAAGTGTCTGGTATTTTGGGCTTTATTATGAACAATGAGAAACCAAGTGAAGGTTCTTTGTTCCTTTTTGCAGGTGCAGAGAAGGTAAGATTTAAAAAACAAGTGGTTGCAGGTGACCAACTTGTATTAAAATCTGAGTTAATTATGCAAAAACGTGGTATTTACAAATATAATTGTATTGCCACTGTTGATGGCGTAGTCGCAACAACCGCTGAAATTATGGTTTATCATCAGAAAGTATAGAGCAGGCATGAGCAATAACGAATTAATTCACCCAACCGCTATTATTGACTCATCGGCAGTAATTGCTCCAGATGTGCAAATTGGACCTTATTGTATTATTGGTCCACAGGTCACAATTGGAGCGGGAACAAAACTTCACTCACATGTTGTGGTTGGAGGCTACACGCGTATTGGTAAAAATAATGAAATTTTCCAGTTCGCGAGTATTGGCGAAGTATGTCAAGATCTTAAATACCAAGGTGAAGAAACTTGGTTGGAAATTGGTGATCATAACTCGATCCGTGAGCATTGCAGTTTACATCGAGGCACCGTGCAAGATCAGAGCTTGACCAAAATTGGTAGTCATAACCTGTTGATGGTGAATACCCATATTGCACATGATTGTATGGTGGGTGATCACAATATTTTCGCTAATAATGTAGGCGTGGCGGGTCATGTTCACATTGGTGATTACGTTATTGTTGGTGGAAACTCAGGTATCCATCAGTTCTGTAAACTAGCTTCATTCAGCATGATTGGTGGTGCATCTTTAATTTTGAAAGATGTCCCAGCTTATGTTATGGCTTCTGGCAATCCTGCACATGCTTTTGCAATGAATGTCGAAGGCATGCGTCGTAAGGGCTGGTCTAAAGAAGTAATTCAGGGTTTACGTACAGCGTTTAAACTTATTTATAAAGAAGGTTTGACGACAGTTGAAGCGATTGAGCGTATCCGTCAGGAAATTTTACCTACGGTGGCAGAAGCTCAATTGTTACTTGACTCTCTGGAGCAGTCTGAGCGCGGCATTGTGCGTTAATTTGTTGTAAAAAAAGACACCTTAAGGTGTCTTTTTTTTATTTCTTAAAATAGCCAGCTTCTTCACTTTTTGGATATTGTTTTAAGAGTTTAGCTTTGTATTGATTTGCCAGTGCTGTATTACGATCTACATCTTTGGCAATGCTATACAGTTGATAAAGCGCTCGAGCGGCTTTGGATGATTGAGAGTATTGGTTGACCACAATATTATAATTTCGCTTGGCTTCAGTATAGTTGGTTGGTTCTATGGCTAGATTGAATTCTGCTAACCAAAAATATGCATTACTAATATAAACGCTATTGGGATGGTTTTTGATAAAATTTTGCATTGGAGCAATCGCTTTTTTCGCACCCCCTTGCTTATAGGCATCTAATGCGACTGTATAGGCTGCTTTCTCTAAATCGGTAGTTTGTTGTTGGGTGTTTGCAGTGGTGGTTGTATCCGTGTTGATGGCTTTGGTTGAGAGTGTTGCTACAGGAGTAGGGTTGCTAGCATTATTTACTGCTGGAGTGGTGGTTGAGGTGGTGCTGTTGGAACTGGGAGAAGTATCCTGTTGATTATCCTCCGTTTGGGTAGCACTGTCAGGGTCAACCTTTTGTTGTAATAATTCTAAACGTTGATCTAAGTCGGTATAGCGATTGTTCAGATCATTTTTAAGTTGCTCAATGGTATTTTCTTGTTCTTCAATACGTCCACGTAGACTTCGAATGTCATTTTCAAGCTGTTGATTTTTTTGCATGAGTTGCCAATTTAGATTGGTTGGCACAGCTGCTTCTGGTGTTGATGAATTGGTGTTAGAAGAGTTATAACTTGAACCCGAATCGCTCTGACTTAAGCCACGTGTTTCGATAGGCACATTGGCATATAACGTAGAGCTGCTGAGTAAAGTGAGTGCATAAATTGCATGCTTATATTGCATCATAAAACATATCCATTTTGTATTACTTGCTTAAAGCCTTGAGTTTTTTTGGCTTTATTCATTTCATATTGAACACATTTAAAATGTTCGGGTAGGGAAAAGCAATAAGTGTTTGCAATCTTGTCGTATGTTTAAAGTAAACTCATCCTGCATGTAGAGCAAAAAATGTGATAAATCGGTATTTTTGTATTTTAAATAATCAAATGAATGGCTTAGCTATATAAATGCAGATTAAAGGCTTGCAACTTGAGTAAAAATCTCTATACTCTGTTCTTGCAATGGTAGCCCTGCCGGTTACTTCGCAATTGCACTCTGCGAACCCCGCCAGGACCGGAAGGTAGCAACGGTAGTAGAATTGTGATGTGCCGAAGCTTTGCTGGTAGGGTTGCCACCATTTATTTTTATAGCATTTTATTATAATTATTCTTCATCCTCTTTTTTATTAATTGCCTTCATAATCGCGTCCATATCAAACCCTCTGTATTGTAAAAAGCGGATTTGCTTTGCTTTAAGCTTTGGATCTTTTTCAACTGTAGTGCCAAATTTCTTGATTTTCAGTTGATAGGCTTGTTCAACCCAGTCGATTTCTTTTAGTTCTTCTTGAATCAGTTCACTGTTAATTTTCTTGTTTTTCAACGCTAATTTGATACGTTGTGGCCCTTTGCCTTTTCTTTTTTGGCTTGATAGCACAATTTCGGCTACGCGCTGATCACTTTGATAGTTCTGCTCGGATAGTTCATTTACAAGATCAATTACTTCCTCTCGATTCGCTGCGTAGGTTGCGAGTTTTTCGATTAGTTCAGCTTTAGAGAATTCTTTACGGGTGAGTACAGCAAAGGCATAAGAACGTAAGCGTGAGCCTGTTAGCCCCGTATTTTGAGCAGATTCCACCTCTATCACCGCATTATGGTGATCAGTTGCATCTGGTGATGGTGCATGCTCAATATGAGAAGTTCCAAACTCTTGTTTTAAGTTGTCGTAGTCAAGCAATTTGGGAAATTTAGATTGGCTCATAATATATCTAATCTTGATTGAAAAACGCCCCGAAGGGCGTTTGAGTGTAACAGGTATATTCTATAGAGAAGCAGATGGTTTAAGCATCGAGCAAGAGGTCAGATTCATCTTCTTCTTTATCTTCTACAACACCACCCGTTGTTAACAACTGGTCACGAATAATGCGTTCCACTTCTTGCGCCAATTGTGGGTTTTCTTCAAGGTGTCGTATGACATTATTTTTACCTTGACCAATTTTGTTGCTTTGGTATGAATACCAAGCACCCGCTTTTTGGATGATGTCTTGCTGAACTGCAAGATCGACTAACTCACCTAGCTGGTTAACGCCTTTGCCATAAAGAATCTGGAAAAGAGCTTCTTTAAATGGCGGTGCCATTTTGTTTTTAACCACTTTAACTTTAGTTTCTGAACCCACAATTTCGTCGCCTTCTTTAACTTGACCAATACGACGAATATCAAGACGAACAGAAGCATAGAATTTTAATGCGTTACCGCCTGTTGTAGTTTCAGGGCTACCGAACATCACACCAATCTTCATACGGATTTGGTTAATGAAGATCACCATACAGTTTGAACGCTTAGCATTCCCTGTAATTTTACGTAAAGCTTGACTCATTAAGCGTGCTTGCAAACCCATATGTGAGTCGCCCATTTCGCCTTCAATTTCAGCACGTGGTGTTAGTGCGGCAACGGAGTCGACTACGATTAAGTCAATTGCGCCAGAGCGGACTAACATGTCTGCAATTTCAAGTGCTTGCTCACCATGGTCGGGTTGAGAAACCAAAAGGTTGTCAATATCAACACCAAGCTTACGAGCGTATTGTGGATCAAGTGCATGCTCAGCATCGATAAAGGCACACGTGCCACCCGCTTTTTGACATTGTGCAATGGCTTGTAATGTCATGGTGGTTTTACCTGAAGATTCAGGACCGTAAATTTCAACAATACGACCCTTTGGTAAGCCACCAATACCTAGTGCAATATCGAGTGTTAATGAGCCTGTTGAAACGGCTTCAACAGCTTGTACTGTATTGTCACCAAGGCGCATAACTGTATTTTTACCAAACTGTTTTTCAATTTGGCTTAGGGCAGCATTGAGCGCCTTACTTTTATTCTCATCCATCTTACAACCTCAAAACTTTGTCACTTTACTTTTAACTTAAGTGGATGTGTTACATTACAAACGTTTTCCACTTCAGTATAGTGACAGAATTATTTCTGTTATTCTATGCCTGTTATATCTAGTGCGACATAACATGACGTGAGCAGTTTAATCATCATTATATGACCAATCTTGGCCAAATTGCTGATCATTTTCTTGTTTAAATTTACTGATTTGTCGAC
Organism: Acinetobacter sp. ANC 4910; assembly: GCF_004331035.1. GTDB lineage: Bacteria > Pseudomonadota > Gammaproteobacteria > Pseudomonadales > Moraxellaceae > Acinetobacter. The sequence goes on along the minus strand of NZ_SJNT01000015.1, from coordinate 14,722 downwards.
GATCTTTTTTCGAAGGTCGATGATCAGGTCGAGCAAGATTATGCAATTTTCTTTGTGATGCAAGCAATTCCCTTTTTGCTAAACTGACTTCAGTTTCTTCATATAATTGCTGAGCAATGGGGGCAGGGCCACGCACATTAGAAATTGCTTTAACAAGGACCGTTTTTTTCTCAAAACCTTGTTGGATGGTAAGTTCCATCCCTACACGAACTTCTTTAGAAACTTTGACGCGTTCGCCATCGAAATGGACTTTACCACCTTCAATCGCAGATTTGGCAATGCTTCGAGTTTTAAAAAAACGTGCAGCCCATAGCCATTTATCGATACGTACAGTTTCAGCAGGAAGATTTTGCTCTGCTTTAGGCATATTGCTTTTGTTCCTCGGCTTGTTCAAGTAAGGGAATTAAGTCGGTGAGTCTATCAATCATTGGAAAAATTGATTTCTCGCGTACTAACCCTGTAGATGAGGGCTGTTGGATCGTAATCAAATGCTGTAGTCCAAATTTTTGTGCACCCAGTAAAACTTTTTCAGTGTCATCAATAAAATAAGTTTGCTGTACATCAAAAGGATGTAGCTGATGTAACTTCTCCCAGAATGCAGTAAATTCTTTGGCATGACCTAGCGTTTCACTGCTAACAATCACATCGAAATATTGCCCAATGCTTGTTTGGGTAAGTTTGAATTCTAGACTGGCACAGTCGGCATTGGTGGCTAACCAGCATGGATAATCATTGGCTTTAAGATATTCTAATAATTCAATACAGCCTTCACGGCGGCTCACTTTATGTTGCTGCTTTTGTTGTAATGCAAGCACATCAAAGCCGACTTTAGTCGACCAAAAATGTGAAGAATACCAGTTTAAAGTGTGGCTATGTTCTTGATAGAATTGGAATAGGACTTCTTTACTTTGTTCGATCGAACATTGATGCACTTCAGCATACTGAATGGGCACAAGCTGATTCCAAATCAGGTCATCATAAGCAAGATCGAGTAAGGTTCCATCCATGTCAAAAATGACTGGTGGTTTTTGAGAAAAGTTCGACATATATAAGGTGATCTATGTTTAAAACAACAACAGCACCGCAAGATGCAATGATCTTGCAGCTTGTGCCCATTGTGACACAAGCGTGCGAAATTTTGCGAGAAGAATATCAACGCTATTGTGCTGGTGAAAAGTTTGATATCACCCAAAAGCATGATGATTCACCTGTCACGCAGGCAGATTTCAGAGTGAATCAATATATTACAGAAGCTTTGGCACAGCAACATTCAGATATCCCTTTGCTGTCAGAAGAGGGTGAATACGATCAACGTCAGCAATGGCATCGGTTTTGGTTGCTCGATCCATTGGACGGAACCAAAGAATTTTTACATAAGCGTCCTGAATTCACCATCAATTTAAGTTTGGTTGAAGGTGTGCATACGGTTTTTGCAGTCTTGGCAATTCCAGCTGAACAGGTCGTGTACTTTTGCCCTAGGCAAGGGATGCCATTGAAGTTAAATCTCAACAGTCAGCAGTGGTCTGTATATGAATTGGAACGCTCAATGGCTACGCCAGTGCATATAGGTCTAAGTCAGAGTGCACAGCATAAGTCTGAATATATGGCGTATTTAGATGTGTTGAAAGATATGACTAGCTATGATGTGTTTAAGGCGGGTAGTGCCTATAAGTTTTGTATGATCTTGGAACATAAGGTGGATATTTACCCTCGTTTTCACCCAACCAGTGAATGGGATACTAGCGCGGGACAATGTTTAATTGAGCGAATTGGTGGCGGATTAGTCGATTTTAGAGGACGACCATTTGTATATAATCAACGAGAGACCTTGTTGAATGGTGGTTTTATTGCCTATCGAAATGCAGAGATGAAAAAACTCGCATTACAAGCACTTGCAGCAATGCAGAGTAAGCATTGAGCAAAACAATTAAAATGTTATAGTGTAAACTCGACGGAAGAATGATGGTCTTATGGCATTAGAACGACTCCCACATAGTATGTTAAAAGCAATAGATTTATTGCCAGATACGCATACTCCAGTCACATTATTTACACGTCATTCCATTCGTGAAATGGTGAGTGGGCAAGGCTTGGCTGGTTATGATTTACAGCTAACACCACAAGGGCGTGATTTGGCACAAGCATGGGGGGGACACTTAATTGCTCAGACCGATCGGACTATTCAGCATTGTATTTCTAGCCCTATTCAGCGTTGTGTAGATACTGCTGCTTTAATGATTCAAGGGGCAGATTCAATTAGCCTGCAAAACAATACGCATCATATTGAAATCGTGCAGCAAGGACTCTTGGTTGAGCCAGGAAGTTTTGTGCTTGATATTAAACAGGCAGGTCCTTATTTCCGTGAACAGGGTGCTTTAGGCTTTATCAACAGCTTTGTAAATAATGCTTTACCTGGTATGAAACACCCCATACGAGGTGTGGTAGATGTACTTGAATTAATTTATAACACGCATCCACAGCAGCATAACGGACTTAGCCTAGCAGTGAGTCACGATACAATTATTGCTGCAATTATTGCTGTAATTTCGGGACGAAATGTAATTACTCAAGAAGACTGGCCACAAATGATGGAAGGCTTATTTGTCTGGTTTGAGGGTGATGAGTTTTTAGATTCAAAACTAAAATGGATTTGGCGTGGTGAATTACACGAATTAAATATTCGACAGTTTAAACAACATCATTAGAATCAAGAACTCCGATACATTCTATTTTATCTGGCTGAAGATTTTTTATATGTCTACTCCTGCATAGGATGGCGTAGATTCGTCTAAAACATAGCAAAAACATAATACAATATTATATAATAATAACTAAGATCATGTTTTTAATGATTTATTTCACATATAAAAACTTTATTTAAAAATACTTGGGGATTTTTTTGAAAACTGTGATGAATTACCCTTTACATATTTTAAGTCTATGTATTGCATCTATTTTATTGTCAGCATGTGGTGGAGGAGGTGGCTCTAGTGAGGGGGCTAATAATTCGGGATCTTCAACAGATACCACGACACCCAGTCAACCTCAATATCTAGAACCCACCAAAGATGTAGTAGATGGTAATGCTTTGGGTTTTTATGATTATGATGCAATGTCTTCAACCCGTACCATTCGTTCTGATTTAACGGGTTCATTTCAGGGCATGGTTCAGTTTGCACAAGCGCATGTGGTTGATCCAAGTGGTAATGAGGCAAAAAAAATGCCGAGACTCACGTCTGAACGTGAGGCATTATTATTGGTCACACCTTCTAGTGCAATGGGTGATATACAAGGCTTAGAGCTTGAAATATATCAAGATGGTTTATTTGTACGGAAAGTTAAGCTTGATGATCCATCACAAATTCCGCTTTCAGATCAGAGTAATCAAGATCAACGACCGCAAGTACTTTACAGTAAGCGAGCTTGGTCGACTAAGTTGAATTGGAATGAAGTAAAATCTGGGTTAAAACTGAAATTGGTTGATACAACTGGTCGCGTAGGTGAACTGTTTGAAACTCAAATTGATTTTGCTGCACCTGGAGTATTGGTATTAAACAATATCCGACTCGGATTGCTGACAGATCCACCTGTGTCTACGGGCCATTATATGTTGTTAGAGCCTGAGAAGGCGGGTACGGATTATTTCCAGACCATTCCTGCATCAGAAATGATTGTTGCAAAATATGATGACATGAAGCTAAACAGAGTCATGGTCGCGAATGGAACCATTTATGACACTAGTAGCTCGGTAGAGGGCGGGGTATATTCTGGTGATATGCGTGAAAATGTTGCGAAATCGACTTTTAGTGTTGGTATTAATTTAGCTAACTGGGGCGTGACGAGTGCTTCAATGGCAAGTCAGGAACAACCACAACTCACTGAAAGTGTGATTGTGCACCATGCTCGCGGAAAATATAGCAATGGCGATCAAACCCATGGCTTGAGTGGTGGCAATGGCATGTTGACGCTGATTGACTCAATTGGTAATGAGTTTAGCCATGAAATTGGACATCACTATGGTTTAGGGCATTACCCCGGCGCTGTTGAAACAAAAGATCAGCCAACCAATTATTTCTGGTCTGCACATCATGCAGACAGTGGATGGGGGTATATTTCGTTTCGTAATAAAATGCGTGGCAATCTCAATTGGAAATCGACCAATTTAGGCGATGGCAGCAATGGTGTTCCTAACTTCTTAAAACTTTATCCATATAGTTGGGATGCGATGGCAGGTGGGTACACTGCAAGTTCAATTTCGCAGTTTACGCATTATACGGGCTATAGTGCTTCGTTAAAGATCCAGCCACATTTTAATCGAGAGATGTGGAATGCAAGCTCACCAACAGGTTATACAAAATGGAATGCTACAACCCGTAAAATGGAAGTTGTGCAACCTCGTGTCCCGAGCTCTTCCAACGTTTGGTATAACCGAGTCGATGGGAACTATTTGAAACCTCGTTTATTTGGTGTTCCTGTCTATACAATTTTGGGTGGATATGACCCTGAGAATCAGGTGGGTTTATTGTATCCAGCGGCACGAAGTAACTGGGGTAATGTGTTTGATTTGCCTGAAACCAATGCGGCAGTAACTCAAGCAGCATGTTGGCTCAACATTCGTTCGGTAAGTGGCAATAAGACTGTTGGATTGGCGCCGAATCGTATGGATTCAACGAATAGTCTTGCAAATAAATTGCATGTCAATCTCGCGATTGCTGATCAACCACAGCATGTTGACTTGTATTGTAAAAAAGCCAATCAGGCTGAGAAATTACTCTCTAGTATTGATATTCCGAGCTATGCTGAAGCGATGAAGCCTGCGGTAAAAATTGGCCGTGAAAATGGCTATGAAGCTTTGCGTAAAATTGAGTTACCAAGTTTTGAGCAAGAATTGCTGGCTCAAAGTGGTCAGCCAATTGTGGCTTTATCTGCTCATACTGAATTGATGTATGATTCTTATCGAACCAACCCACATGGCTTATCTGTCACTGCCCAACAAGTACTTGCACAATATTCTGACCAACAGCAAAAAATCTATCGTTTAAACCGTTGGATGAATGTATATGCACAGGATTTAGTTGCAAATAATGTAGCAGCTAAATCTGCCTTGGCTTCATTTATTCAAGGTTTGGGTTTGGAAACAACAACACTGATGAATCAACAGAGTACTTTGCTGAATAGAACCAATTGCCTAAAAGTGGAGAAAGTAACTTCGGGTCAATATAACCCTTATATTAGTGGTTCAACGGGTTGTGTAAATGATGATTCGGAAAAATGGATTTTAGATGCTTTGGGGCGTATTCATAGTAAGTTGGCGATTGATCAATGTTTAACGAGTAATGGTAGTGGAAATAAAATCACTTTGGCGACCTGTTCAACAAAATTAAGCAGTCAGATCTGGACGATGGCAGCAGATACACAGTCTATTCGTCAAGGAAATCAATGTTTTGATTTGAATAAGGGGTATTTGGTCGATAATCGGGCAGATTTGATTCGTTATTCATGTACTAATGGTGCGAATCAGAAATGGAGTATGTTGACTCCGAATACCAATTTAATTTTATCTTATTTGAAGCCTAAAAATTTAACTGTATTGGTAAATTAAGAATTTCACTCCTTCACTTCTGTGGAGGGGTATATTTGATATCTCTTATTTTTAATTAGACCATGTAATTTAAAGTCAAAAAGTATAGACGTAAAAAAAGCCCAGATGGGCTTTTTTTAATACAGCAAATTAGTTAGCTAACGCTTTAACTTGTGCATTTAAGCGGCTCTTGTGACGAGCAGCTTTGTTTTTATGGATGATGCCTTTATCAGCCATACGGTCGATTACAGGAACAGCTTTTTTGTAAGCTTCTGTAGCAACAGCATGGTCACCAGCAGCGATAGCAGCTACTGTGCGTTTGATGTAAGTACGAACCATAGAACGCAAGCTTGCGTTGTGTTTACGTGCTTTAACGTTTTGACGAGCACGTTTTTTTGCTTGAGCAGAGTTTGCCACTCGTGCACTCCTTGAATTAGATTGGTCTGGGCGGGCTGAAATTCATACTGAAAACCAACATCAGTAGAACTATCACCAGCCCGTAAACAAGTGGCATATTTTGATTAAACACGGCCACGAAGTCAAGTCTTGACATGCTTTGACAACATTTTAGATGCAGAAAAATGTTAAAGAAAACGTTAGATTACTCATAAACCATGGAGAACGGTCAAAAAATGATAAATTCGATTCAAAATGCAATGGTGATTGGCGCGACAGGTCTTGTTGGTCGGGCCTTAATAAAACAATTAAATGAATTAAGTAGTTGTGAGCAAATTACTGCGGTGGTTCGACATTATGATGTTGAATTAAGTCAGTTGGAAAAAGTCCATCAATTCGTACTTGAAGATTTTTTGTTACTAAATGATGAAGATGTGCACGGTCATAGTCATGCGTTTAGTTGTTTAGGATCAACTTTAAAAAAAGCAGGCTCAAAAGCACAGTTTTATAATATTGATTATGAGATAAATGCACATTTTGCGGACTTATTTGAAGGATTAGAAACACATTACTTGTTGGTCAGCGCATTAGGCGCCAATTCGAAGTCACCGATTTTTTATAATCGTGTGAAAGGCGAGTTAGAACAGCATATTCGTGAATTGGGTTTAGCGAAGGCTTCAATACTACAACCTTCTTTATTGCTAGGGGAGCGGTCAGAACAACGGTTGCTAGAAGGTGCTACTCAGCGTTTATATCAAAAGATGTCGCATTTGGTACCAGATTCTTTTAAATATAAGCCAGTGACTGCGGAACAAGTAGCTCATACTATGGTCGTGGCAGCTCAATATCAAACTGAAAAGTTTGAAATTTATGATAATTTACGCATACAAAAAGCTCAATAACTGGAGAATGACGTGGCAACTGTTCCTTTTGTAACTTGTGATTTATTGGATGACAATCCTGAAAAAGAGCTTCAGGTGGTTACACCATCGATGGATGGTAAATTCTTTAAAAGTTATGGTGCTCGTAAAACCTTTGGTGGTCAGGTGGTGACTGTAAAGTGTTTTGAAGATAACTCCCGTGTTAAAGAACTACTGGCGACTGATGGTCAGGGTAAAGTCCTTGTGGTAGATGGTGGTGCTTCAATGCGCTGTGCCCTCATGGGGGATTTGATCGCAGAGTCAGCAGTCAAGCACCAGTGGAATGGCGTGATTATTTACGGATGTGTCCGTGATGTGGATGCCATTGCAGAGTTAGATTTAGGTGTGCATGCATTGGCTGCAATTCCACAAAAAAGTAATCGTAAAGGCATAGGCGAAACAGATATTCCGCTCTATTTTGGTGGGGTAAGCATTCAATCTGGCGATTTTATTTATGCCGATAATAATGGCATTGTGGTTGCTAAAGAACCATTGGTCGAATTATAAGACCATTAAAAATAAGGACAAAACATGGTGAATCATCAAATTAAAGTCATTCAAGCTTTGGCTTCATCATTGGCTGAAGGTGGTCGTGGAGTTTCTGGCACAGCATTTCCGAAGCAACCAGAGAAATCATTGAAAATCTATGAATTTGAGGGTTCTCCATTTTGTCGCCGTGTGCGTGAAGTTTTGACGTTATTAAATTTGGATTATGAAGTTTATCCTTGTCCCAAAGGTGGAATAAAATATCGTCAAATCGTAAAGCAATTAGGTGGGAAAAAACAATTTCCTTTTTTCATTGATGAGAATACTTCAACGCAGATGTATGAGTCCCAAGACATTATTCATCATCTTTTTGAACATTATGGGCGAACAGGGAAAACACCGAAAAAATTTGCACATTACCCTAAAATTCCTGTTATGGCACTTGCTGGAACCATTATTAATGGTGCGCGTGGTGTTTGGGTGGATCAACGTATTGTCAACCGTGAAGCACCGCAGCAGTTGCTTGAATTATGGGGATTTGAGGCGAGTCCATTTACCCGTGTCGTTCGAAGTGTGTTAACGGAATTAGAGCTGCCATTTATATTTCATAATGTGGCAAAAGAGCGCTGGCAAGATATGGGACCAGCCGTATTGCGATTAAAGCCTGGAAAGTATGTTCCGCTTAAAGAAGGTAAGCGTGAAAAGGTGGTTGCGCTGATGGGGCGTGATATTCAAGTGCCATATTTGGTTGACCCAAATACCCAAGTGAAGATGTTTGAGTCGGCAAAAATTGTGAAGTATCTTAAAAAGCAATATGCTGCTTAAGATTGGATGTATTAAAAACCTAAACTCAGATTATAGGTTGGAGAATGATTCAATCCGAGTTTAGGGTTTAAGTGGTTAATATATTAAATAATTGTTGCATGCCTGCTGTTGCAGTTTGTGCAATGAGTTGATACTGCTTGGGCATACTTAGTTGATACGCTTTGGGGTCAATATAATAGGCTTTGCAATGCTGTGGAATTTCATGAATTAATCCTGCAACAGGATAAACTTCTAAACTTGAACCAATCACAATAAAAATGTCTGCTTGTCGTACAATTTTTTGTGCCTCTGCATAAGCCGGTACAGCCTCACCAAACCAGACCACATGCGGTCTGAGTGCATAGCCTAAAGGGCAACGATCTGTTTCTAAATTAAGTTCCCAGCCTTGTATAGGATAAAACTCAGTTGCATATTCAGCATGGGGTCCAGAGCTTTTGGCAAGGCGAATATTGCCATGTAAATGTAATACATTGTCATTACCTGCACGTTCATGTAGATCGTCAATATTTTGTGTAATGACATTGAGATGATAGTGCTGCTGTAATTGAGCAATGAGCTGATGAGCACGATTCGGCTGGGCTTGTAAAATATGTTTACGTCGTTGGTTATAAAAGTCTTGAACCAACTGTGGGTTTCTTGCCCATGCTTCGGGTGTGGCAACCTCTTCAATATTGTAATTTTCCCAGAGTCCGTCGTGATCACGAAAGGTTTGAATACCACTTTCGGCACTCATACCTGCACCTGAAAATATCACTAAGTTTTGCATGATTTCCCCATTATTTTGGTTGTGCATTAACAGCAGTTAAATCTGAGATTGACTTGACTTCATGCTGTATCCAATCGACAAATTTGCTCAAAATTGGCGATGGTTCCTGATCTGAATGAACCAGATAATATGCACGATTGCTGGGTAATGGGCTATTGCTAGCAATGACCAAGGTTTGATTTTTTAGCTCTTGTTCTATCAACATTTGCGGAATGAGTGCAACACCCATGGCATGGGATGCCGCTACAGCAAGCATGGAAAACAGCTCATGTCGTTGTCCTTCATCGGCTTTGGGGTGATCGATTTGGTGGGCTTGAAACCATTCCAGCCAAATAGTGGGTCGTGTGGTTTGTTGTAATAAAGGGAGTTGGGTAATTTGCTCTGGACTCAAGTGATAACTGTATGAGTTGAGTTTTTCTGCATTTGGAAAATGTTGCAAAATAAGCGTAGGCGAACAAACTGCAATAACATCTTCAAGCATTAAAAAGTGGGCACTGGTTCTTGGCCAATGCTCAATTTGTTGTTGTGTTCCTGCATAAATGGCAGCATCAAACATTTGCTCATGAAAAAGGAAGGGCTTAGTACTGGTTTCCAAATGAATGGTAATTTCTGGATAGCGTGTATTAAACCCATGTAATTTGGGTAATAACCAACGTGTGGCAAATGTTGGAACAACGCCTAATTTAAGTGTACCGCCTAAACCTTTATGTGACATGACTTCTTGTGTGGATTTTTCTAAACCGAGTAAGTGGGGTTTTATCGCGGCATAGTATTGTGTCCCCGCAATTGTAAGTTCCATACCATGTCTAGTGCGCGTAAATAATTGAATATCTAAAAATTCTTCTAATTGCTGAATTTGGCGTGAAACTGCGCTTTGGGTCATGGACAGTTCTTGGGCGGCATGCGTGTAACTGGCATGTTTAGCTGCTGATTCGAAGCAGATCAGGCTCTGCATAGATGGAATTTTTTTTCTCATTTGGGTCGTCACGAAGCTATTAGGATATTTCAAAAGTGCATAAAGCATACAGTTTGCATCATAAGAAAATACTGTAGAAATACCATTTTTACCATCCTATTGTTTTTTTTAAGTGGAAAATTTAAATCAGATATGCGTTTTAAGCATATCTGCATGCGAATTAATCGTTTGAATTATTTTATGTTCAGGCATAGCATCAGTATAGATAACAAGACCTAGCAGAGGATGCAATGAACCAAATGGTGAATACAAAAGCGACACGGGTACAATTTGATTGGAAAGACCCATTCTTAATTGAACAGCAATTGACTGAAGAAGAACGTATGATTCGCGATGCGGCATATGCGTACTGTCAGGAACAGTTGATGCCACGTGTATTGGAACAGTTCCGCCATGAACGAACTGATGCTGGTATTTTCCGTGAAATGGGAGAACTTGGCTTATTAGGTCCAACGATTCCAGAACAATATGGTGGTGCAGGTTTAAATTATGTGAATTATGGCTTAATTGCGCGTGAAATTGAACGTGTAGATTCAGGCTACCGTTCTATGGCGAGCGTACAAAGTTCTTTGGTGATGGTGCCAATTAATGAATTTGGTACAGAACAGCAAAAACAGCAATATTTACCTAAACTTGCCTCAGGCGAATATATTGGTTGCTTCGGTTTAACTGAACCAGACCACGGCTCAGACCCAGGAAGCATGATCACACGTGCTAAAAAAGTAGCGGGAGGTTATCGCTTATCTGGTGCCAAAATGTGGATTACCAATAGTCCAATTGCCGATGTATTTGTGGTGTGGGCAAAAGAAGTGTCTGAAGAAGGGCATGTCGGTGACATTCGTGGTTTTATCTTAGAAAAAGGCTGGGAAGGGCTTTCAGCGCCTGCGATTCATGGCAAAGTGGGCTTACGTGCATCAATCACTGGTGAAATTGTGATGGATAACGTTTTTGTACCAGAAGAAAATGCGTTCCCTGAAATTCGTGGTTTAAAAGGCCCATTTACCTGCTTAAATAGCGCGCGCTATGGCATTGCTTGGGGTGCGATGGGTGCAGCAGAATTTTGTTGGCATACCGCACATCAATATACAATGGACCGTAAACAATTCGGTCGCCCTTTAGCGGCAACCCAGCTTATTCAGAAAAAACTTGCTGATATGCAAACTGAAATAGCTTTAGGTTTACAAGTTGCCTTGCGTTTTGGACGTATGAAAGATGAAGGGATTGCTTCGGTTGAAGGTACATCTCTGATCAAGCGTAACAACTGCGGTAAGGCTTTAGAGATCGCACGTTTAGCCCGTGACATGATGGGTGGCAATGGAATTAGTGATGAGTTTGGTGTTGCACGTCATTTGGTCAATTTAGAAGTCGTGAATACCTATGAGGGGACTCATGATGTGCATGCATTGATTCTAGGTCGTGCACAGACAGGAATTGCGGCATTCTAATCTAAAAAATTCTTTTTGGTCTAAAGCAGGATGCTCGAAAGAGCATCTTGAGGACAACTTTGTCTGAAAAAATGAAAAATAAAATGAAGATACAAGATTGAGGAGTAAATAATGGGTGCGTTAAAGGGAATTCGGGTTTTGGATCTGAGCCGAGTATTGGCGGGCCCATGGTGCGGGCAAATTTTGGCAGATCTTGGTGCTGAAGTGATTAAAATTGAGCGTCCACAATGTGGTGATGACACTCGCATGTGGGGACCGCCGTGGATGCGAGATGCTCAAGGTGAGCTTACTCGTGAGTCGGGTTATTACCAGTCAGCAAATAGAAATAAATATTCAGTTGCGATTGATATCACGCGATCAGAGGGGCAAGAAATTCTGCATGAAATGGTCAAAACAGCAGATGTAGTAATCGAAAACTATAAAGCAGGTTCATTACAAAAATACGGTTTGGATTATGAAACTTTAAGTGGAATTAATCCGAATCTGGTCTATTGCTCGATCACAGGTTTTGGGCAGACAGGACCACGTGCGGCTGAGCCAGGTTATGACTTTATCATTCAAGGGATGTCTGGATTGATGAGTATTACGGGTGAAGAGGAAAGCTTAGGGCACGGTGCACAAAAAGTGGGTGTTGCTGTGGTCGATATTCAAACAGGTTTATATGCCACGATTGCCATTCAGGCTGCGCTATTGGCTTGTCATCAGATTGGCCGAGGACAACATATTGATTTGTCATTACTGGATGTTCAGGTGGCAGGTTTAGCCAATCAAGGTATGAATTATCTGACCACGGGCGTATCTCCAAAGCGTATGGGAAATAGCCATCCAAATATTGTTCCATATCAAACTTTTAGTGCGAAAGATAAAGAGTTCATTGTCGCTTGTGGTAACGATAAGCAGTTTAAAGATTTCTGTATTGCGATTGGTTATACCTCGTTGTTGGAGGATGGGCGCTTTAATCGAAATCAGGATCGAGTACGCCACCGAGACGTGTTAATTGAATTATTATCTGCTCATTTTGTACAGCAAAATGCAGAGTCGTGGGTGAGTGCGATTCATGCATTTAAAGTCCCTGTTGGGTTAATCAATTCTGTTGCTGAAGCTTTACAAGAACCCCAAATTCAACATCGGGAAATGGTGGTGAATATACAACACCCACTTAATCCAGAGTTTCAGATGATTGGTTCGCCCATTAAATTGTCGGAAACGCCTGTTGAGTATCATCATGCACCGCCACAATTGGGAGAACATACCATGTCTGTATTGTCTCAATTTAAAGCGGAACATGAATTACAACGATTAAAGCTTATGGGTGTGATTGATGAGAAAATAGCCTAAGCAAATTTGTTATTCAAAATATTCTTTTAAAGGGCATTTAATTCTGTTTCAAACCAAAAAAGTTTAACCATGGCTTTCTTTGTTTTGAATCCATGAGTTTGATGCTCTTTATAAAATAAAGCTCGTCTTCATCACTGGGACCGACAATGCGTCCAGCATTAATTTCATAAGACAGATCGACCGCAGCTTGGCGACCTTTGTATTGGTTTTTGAGTTTCTCACCCAGTGAGTCTTGATCAAATTCAAACCAATCACCACATTGTTGGCTACAATAGGCGTGGTATTCTTTTCCTTGTGGATCTTTTAAACCAAGTCCGAGATCATCTACACCACCCCCATAAATGATGGTGTAGGTTTCGAATTGCGAATTTGCAAAAGTGGGCATAATCGAAAGCATAAGAATACTGCCGAGAAAGTATTTTTTCATTTTTATAAATTCTAAGGGGTTATGAAATTTGTGGACGGTATTTAAACAAACATTTTAGACAAAGAAAAGCCTCAACAATGTGAGGCCTTTGAGGACGGTATTCTTATACAAGAAACTGTTTTAAAGCTTCATTAAACGCCGTTGGCTGTTCCACATTAGAAATATGCGACGCATCAATCTGTACCAACTGACTCTTGGGAATTTGACTCTGCATAAACTCAGCATCTGCCACGGTTGTCACAGGATCTTGCTGTCCTGCAACAATCAACACAGGCACGGTAATCGTCTTTAATTGTTCCCGAACATCCGCCTTAGCCAAAGCTTCACAACAACTCGCATAACCTTCTGGGCTGCCAGCACCTAAGTCGTTTGAAAGCGTTGCAACCGTTGCTGCGTTGCTTTGGATAAAGGGATCTGTAAACCATCGCGAAGCTGCGGTGTCCGCGATGGATTGTAAACCTTGAGATCTGACTAAAGCCGCCCGATCTAGCCACGCCTGCTCCTGACCAATTTTAGCCGCCGTATTACACACCACCACATGGCTAAAACGCTCAGGATAATGAATGGCCAACCATTGACCAGTTAAGCCTCCCATGGAAATCCCACAAAATGCAGCGTGTTGAATTTTTAAATGATCCAGTAAATGAATCACATCCTCACCCAATTGTTGCAAGCTATAAGGACCTTGCGGGGTAGACGAAGCACCATGACCACGCGTGTCATAACACACCACAAAGAACTGCTCTTTTAAAGCATTAAACTGCTGTTGCCACATGCCATAATTGGTGCCCAAAGAATTGGAAAATACCAAAGCAGGATTGGCGGCATCACCAAAAGTTGCGTAATTGATGGTTGCATCATTTGAAATAAATGTTGGCATAAAATCCCTCCCGACCTCCCTTTAAAAAAGGGAGGGGAAATATCTTAAATAGTTATGATTTGTTAAACCCGCTGAATAATCATTGCAATACCTTGACCGACACCAATACACATCGAACATAGCGCATAGGTTCCACCCGTTTGTTCCAATTGGTTTAAAGCCGTGGTGACTAAACGCGCTCCCGATGCACCGAGTGGATGACCAATCGCAATCGCACCACCATTTGGATTCACTTGAGTCGTATCGTCTGCCAAACCTAGGTCACGGGTAACCGCCAGTGCCTGTGCCGCAAACGCTTCATTCAGTTCAATCACATCCATCTGCTCAATACTGAGATTGGCTTGTTTAAGAAGCTTCTTAATCGCAGGGGCTGGGGCAAAGCCCATGATGCGAGGTTCAACCCCGACAGCCGTAGACGCAATAATCTTGGCACGGGGTTTAAGTTGGTACTGTTCAACGGCCTGTTCCGAAGCAATCAGTACAGCAGCCGCACCGTCATTGATGCCTGACGCGTTTCCCGCTGTGACGGTGCCTTCTGCTGTGACGACTGGCTTCAATTTCGCCAAACCTTCTAATGTGGTCGATGCACGAGGATGTTCATCCGTATCGATCACAATCGGATCACCCTTACGCTGAGTAATGCTCACTGGGATGATCTCATGTTTAAAAAAGCCTTGAGCTT
>NZ_SJNT01000014.1 GCF_004331035.1 Acinetobacter sp. ANC 4910 | reverse complement strand
ACCATAACGAATAGTCATAAACAGTTGTGCTGGCGACAATAGCAAGAGTGAACCACCTGATCCCTTCCCGAACTCAGAAGTGAAACCTCTTAGCGCTGATGGTAGTGTGGGGTTACCCATGTGAGAGTAAGTCATCGCCAGCTCATTATTCAAACACCCCCTAACCAACGTTAGGGGGTGTTTCTTTATTACACATTATAAAATAATGGATGATCAAAGTTTCTTTTAAAATAAATGATATTTTAAATTCGTTTAATTAGACTAATGTTGGGTTTTTATGACTCTATTGTCGGCGGTGGTATGTTAGCGGATTGTTATGAGCTTAATCGGCTTGCAGTTGAATCAATTGCTACTTTATATTTTAGTGTTCTTGGCTGGTGCAGCATCCATTGGCTCGTAAATGTTTCTAGCTCAGTACTATCCACTTACTGTGCATTCTACAGGGACTACCGACACTCATTATTGCAATTGCTGTAGCTTTAATTATGGATGAAGATGAGTCAGAAAAAATTAGCGCAAATAATCCAGTGGTAGTTCAAGCCCAATTTTTAAATCTAGAGTTATGCTGAGTATGAATATGTCTATCTAGGTGTTCAGCCTATTTTGTGATACCCCTAACCATTCAGTTCGGGGTATTTTTTAATAGACTATTTGGTTTTTATAAGCGCTAAGTTTTAAAAATAGTGTTTAAAATGTAAACAAATTTAAAATAATACCGTCAATTATAGGGTCATACGGCATATTTTATCTATGTTGATAGGTATAGATCACAGATATATCCAAAACCTAGTCATGGTCTGACTTTGACTCCATTATACCTGCGTTCTATAGTAATTTTATCTTGATTAAAAGGTAGACAATTTAAGCAATTCTGAGAGGAAATAGTTCGATTATAAGTATGGTTAGAACTTCAATCTTTAAGGAGGCAAGCCTGTCATCTAACAGAAAAACCTAAAATTAACATCGTAATTATCTGAGTTTGTAGACATCAATTAAATTTAGTAATTGACTCAGATTCAGGGTAAATGATGATTTGGTCATTCGTTCAGGAGGATGTGGTAGGATCAAAAAAAAATTAAAAATCTAAGATTAATTGGTCATGCTTCATGAGACGAAGGAGGTAAAGTTCTATTTTAATTCAAAATTTTTCTGTACGTAATTTTAAAAATTTAATACATGAGTTCCTTATTATTGAATCACATTATTGTTTAAGAGGTCATGCCGTCATGACCTTTTAAACATCAACTTAAGGAGTTGGTTATGAGACGATATGTACTTTCTTTAAGGATTTTAGTATTTGAAATCAGTAAGGTGAGGCTATTCCCATGGGCACAACATTAACACTAAATTCAAGATTACTCGCGATTATCGCACAGCGAAATCCTAGCATTTATGACATTGTTATACCGCGTTTTACTTATCCATCTGCTGAACCTTGGATCATCGGTAAATATTCTCCAGTTGCAGTGAATCCGCAACCGCTGCCACCTTCTGAATTGGGTGCACTCGTTGCCTCTGAATTTATACAGATGGTTTGGTTTGCAAACCGTTTTGGCTTGGATGCCAGCTTTATTTTGGATGATCTGGATGATTGGTGTCCGACCTATCCAAAGTGGCCAAAAAAAATACCATGGTTAACACCTCAGATTGATCTCCCAAGACAACCTTTTCCAGAACCTCCGCCAGACTGGCTGTTAGATTTTCATCTCGGATTTGCCGCAAGGTTAGCCACAGCTCAACTAGAAGAGAGCATGATTAGTGAGATCGTAACTAAAGCATTCGAACGATCTGCTGCAGTGATTGAATCTGAAAAAATTATGTAAAAATTATGGTGAAGTCACGCTCAATCTCATTCACTTTTTATAATCCTTTAACGTTTTAGAAGTATGTATATTCTGTGGTGTACTCTCCAAGAAATCCTGTTGGGTGCAGGGTTTCTTGGATGTGAAAAACACCATGAAGCACAGATGATCATGCTGTGCTTCATAATTGATAGTTGATGAGTTTATTGATCATTAACTTCAAACCATCTATTTCAAATTCATTGGCTGCAAATGTTTCTTCTTTATTGCGTTTAAAAATATCGCGAATTTCGAGCACTGCATTGGGATCAACCATGCCTAAACTTGAGGTCACTTGACGAATTTGACTGATAGAGCGAGAGCCATTGGTAGATCCATAACCGATAAAAGCGGCGGGTTTACTCTGCCACTCTTTACCAAGATAATCCAAGGCATTCTTAAGGGCGGGGCTATAGCCATGATTATATTCAGGGCTAATAAAAATAAAGGCATCGGCTAAGGCAATTTTATCTGCCCATTGTTGTTGTTTGGGTTGATCATAAATACCTGTGGCAGGAGGATGCGAACCTGAAAACAAAGGTAAATCCCAATGTTTTAAATCAATGAGTTCGATATCAATGTCATGCAGGGCAAAATCAGAAATACAATCTGTGATCCAGTGGGCGACTTTAATGGCTGTGCGGCCTTCTCGGATACTACCAACAATAAGATATATAAGCATGAGGGTTCCATTTTTTATTCTTGTATTTAAATTAACCATTTATGGCATGTTTTCCCAGTCAAACTTTGTTAAGACCTGGTATATGGTTTGAATGCTTATATCTTAAAGATGATAAAAGCATGAATAATGAAGTAATTGCATACCTTTGTGGCATATCTATATATGCAATCGGTTTTGGACAATAAAGCAGCTTTACCGCATTGTGTAAATCTATTTTAGGATGATTTCACAAGTTGGAGGTGAAGCGTGAGCACACAAACTTTAAATATAAATACGGTGGTCGATGAAGCCAAATTTACTCCTTTTCATTGGAGTGTTTTGATTTGGTGTTTACTGATTATTATTTTTGATGGTTATGATTTGGTCATTTATGGCGTTGCCTTGCCTTTATTGATGCAAGAGTGGGGGCTGAGCGCGGTACAAGCAGGTTTACTCGCCAGTACGGCATTGTTTGGTATGATGTTTGGTGCCATGAGTTTTGGTACGTTGTCTGATAAATTAGGTCGTAAAAAAACCATTATGATCTGTGTAGCAATCTTCAGTGGGTTTACCTTTTTAGGCGCTTTTGCTTCCTCACCTGTTGAATTTGGCATTTTAAGATTTCTTGCTGGGTTGGGTATAGGGGGGGTCATGCCAAATGTGGTTGCCTTGATGACTGAATATGCACCAAAACGTATTCGTAGCACTTTGGTTGCCGTCATGTTTAGCGGATATGCGATTGGTGGGATGACTTCCGCTTTATTGGGGGCATGGCTGGTGACAGATTACGGCTGGAAAATCATGTTCATTATTGCAGGGATTCCATTCGTGGCTTTACCTATTATTTGGAAGTTTTTACCCGAATCTTTAATGTTCTTAACCCAAAAAGGTGAAACTGCACAAGTGGCGCAGATTGTGCAAAAAATCAGCCCTGAACAAAACATACATACAGAAACACGCTTTGTATTGAATGACGTCATCGCAGGCGATGAAGCACCCTTACGTGCCTTGTTCCAACAAGGTCGCATGTTCAGTACTCTGATGTTCTGGGTCGCCTTTTTCATGTGCTTACTGATGGTTTATGCACTGGGTAGTTGGTTGCCAAAATTGATGATTCAAGCAGGCTATTCACTCGGTGCGAGTATGTTGTTCCTGTTTGCCTTGAATATTGGTGGCATGGTCGGTGCGATTGGTGGTGGAGCTTTGGCTGATCGTTTTCATCTTAAACCTGTATTGAGTATTATGTTTACTGTAGGCGCTTTAGCCTTGATTTTACTTGGTTTTAATAGCCCACAGGCGGTGTTGTACACGTTGATTGCACTGGCAGGTGCAGCAACCATTGGTTCACAAATTTTACTCTACACCTTTGTAGCACAGTTCTACCCAACCGCAGTACGTTCTACAGGTATGGGCTGGGCATCAGGAATTGGGCGTATTGGCGCAATTGTGGGACCTATTTTGACAGGTGCATTATTGACCTTGCAGTTGCCGCATCAAATGAACTTTATGGTGATTGCAATTCCCGGCATTATTGCTGCCTTAGCGGTATTTATGGTGAACCTAAAAGCTTCTGTCGATGGTAGTACACAACAAGAACAGCCAAACCTAGAGACAGCAAAGCGTTCAATCACAAGCTCATGACCTAAGCTGCATAAAAGAAAAGCTGATTTTAAACACCACCTGATCGAAGCCAAGGCGATAGAAAGGGTGGTGTTTTAATGATCTCAGGCAGCCGCATCAACATGCAGATGTTTAATCTGCATGATTTTGATTTCACAATAAACATAAATTTTTAGATGCTTGTTTTTGTATATATTTTAATCAAGCAAGATGAGTGAAATTCATGGTAAAATGATCGGCTTTCATCTTTGATCTATTTTGGATCTTCCATCTGCCAGCCGAGAATTGCTAGCCATGTCTACTGCTTATACTATGCAGACTGCGCCAAAAGCGTTGTTTGATTACGACAAATATTGGGCGTCATGTTTTGAACCTGCGCCATTTTTGCCGATGTCGCGTGAGGAAATGGATCAACTCGGTTGGGATAGCTGCGACTTTATTTTGGTGTGTGGTGATGCTTATATTGATCATCCCTCATTTTGTTCGGGCATTATTGGTCGTACTCTAGAAGCACAAGGTTTTCGTGTCGGCATTATTTCGCAACCTGATTGGACCAATGCTGAAGCATTTCGCGTTTTGGGTAAACCGAATATCGCTTGGGGTGTGACCGCAGGGAATATGGATTCGATGATCAACCGTTATACGGCTGACCGTAAAATCCGTTCGGATGATGCCTATTCACCAGACAATGTGCCGAATAAACGTCCAGATCGTGCAGCGACAGTCTATTGCCAACGTGTGCGTGAAGCATTTCCAGATGTGCCTGTTTTATTAGGTGGCATTGAAGCCTCTTTGCGTCGTATTGCCCATTATGATTATTGGTCAGACAAAGTCCGTCGTTCAGTATTAATGGATTCTAAAGCGGATTTATTGATGTATGGTAATGGTGAGCGTTCAATCACTGAAGTGATGCATCGTTTAGCCAAAGGTGAAAAAATCCACGAAATTACTGATGTTCGTGGCACGGCATTTATTATTAATAAGCATAACCGCGCATCTAAAGCTAAATTTGTCGAAATTGCATCGAATGATGTGGATGCCATTGGTCGTGTTGATCCGATCATCAATCCTTATGTCATGACTGAAGATTTAGATGGCTGTGAAATTGAAAAAGATAAGGGTAATTCTTTAACCCAATACCAAAATTTTCAAAAAGAACTGGTTGCCAACCCGATTATTCGTGAAGGCGATCAGTTGGATGTAGATACGCAAATTGTCCAGTTAAAAGCAGCACCATCTAAAGCGATTAAGCACAAATTACCACCGCGTGAGTTGGCTGTGATTCGTTTACCTGCATTTGAAGAGGTGGCAGACGATCCTGTTTTATATGCACATGCCAACCGTATTTTGCACTTGGAAACCAATCCGGGCAATGCACGTGCTTTGGTACAAAAGCATGGCGAGCGTGATGTTTGGTTAAATGCACCACCAATTCCGTTAACCACGGAAGAAATGGACTATGTGTTTGATTTACCGTATGCACGTTTACCACATCCGGTGTATGGTGATGCGCGTTTCCCTGCATTTGACATGATCAAGTTTTCTGTGAACATCATGCGGGGCTGTTTTGGTGGTTGTACCTTCTGTTCTATTACAGAACACGAAGGACGCATCATTCAAAACCGTTCAGAAGAATCAATTTTACGCGAAGTTGAAAAAATTCGTGATACCGCACCGGGCTTTACTGGCATCATTTCTGACTTGGGTGGGCCAACAGCAAACATGTATCGTTTGCATTGTAAAGACCCTGAAATTGAAAAGAACTGTCGTAAACCATCGTGTGTTTATCCAGGTGTATGCCAAAATTTACACACAGACCATGCACCTTTAACGCAGTTATATCGTAAAGCACGTGCCATTAAAGGCATCAAAAAGATTCTAATTGGTTCGGGTCTGCGTTATGACTTAGCGGTACTGAATCCTGAATACGTCAAAGAGTTAGTGACACATCACGTAGGTGGTTACTTAAAGATTGCACCTGAACATACCGAAAAAGGTCCATTGTCTAAGATGATGAAACCGGGAATCGGGACCTATGACCGTTTCAAACAAATGTTTGATCGTTTCAGTAAGGAAGCGGGTAAAGAGCAGTATCTCATTCCGTACTTCATTGCTGCACATCCGGGTACAACCGAATACGATATGATGAACTTGGCAATTTGGTTGAAAAAGAATGGTTTCCGTGCCGATCAGGTACAGACCTTCTATCCATCTCCAATGGCTACTGCAACGACCATGTATCACACAGGTAAAAACCCGTTGGCCAAAGTGGCGCGTTATACAGAAAACGTTGATATTGTGAAAGGCGAAAAGCGTCGTCGTCTGCACAAAGCATTCTTGCGTTATCATGATCCAAACAACTGGCCGCTACTTCGCGATGCTTTAAAAGAGATGGGCCGCCAAGACTTGATTGGTAACTCTAAGCAACATTTGATTCCAACCTATCAACCGCAAGGAACCGAAGGTCAGTATCAGTCTGCACGTAAGAAAAACTCGACGGTGGATGGTGATTCGCAAAAGCGTAATGGGGAGAGCCGTAATCAACATGCGGAAAATCAATCACGCCCATCGAACACCAAGAAACATCCTGAACGTGGTCAGATTTTGACGCAACATACAGGTTTACCACCACGCGAAACGGGTGAGAAACGTCCTTTTAATGCAACTGCATCAAAGAAAAGAAAAAATCCGAAAGCACGTGCTTAAGATCGGTAAAAAAGACGCTTCGGCGTCTTTTTTTAGGCTTCAGTTCGTCGGAATTTTCCTGTTCAAGACTTAAGATGAATTGCATCTTGCTTGAGGATTAGGCTAAAGTAATTTTATTCAATTTATGTATGTATAAAAAACATACGAGTTAATTGGCTCGCGTCAAGTGATGTGTGGTCGGTTTTTATAATAATTTCGTCAAGATAAATATCGTTTTTTAACTTGAACGCTTGAATAAAAATAGAGGCGCTATAATCGATTAATGACAAGAAAAATCGATATAAAGCCCTAGGATTATAAGAATAGATTAAAGGAATTAATTTATGAGTATATATTTACTGATTGGACTCCTATTGTTGTTTAGTTTTATGATTTTTAAAAGTTTTAATAATCAATCAAAACAACAAGATAGTGTGCTTAAGCGGCGTGCAGTTTTTAGTTTGAATCAGCAGTTGACCTTTGCACGTTTAAAAGAAATTCTCCCAAGCTACACCATTTTGGCCCATGTGTCTTATGACGCATTGATGACGACCAAATATAGTCGTACTCGAAATAAGTATCGTAATTTATTGGCAGATTTTGTAATTCTCGATGCATCCCATCAGATTGTGGCGATTATTGGTTTAGATGATCCGAATGCATTAAAGCGCTTTCAGCAAACACAGTATAAAGATGCGTTATTAGATATGGCTGGTTATCGTGTGATTCGTTATGACGAAGTGCCGAGTTATCAGCAAATTCGACGGGACTTTTTAGGGGAAATTCGCAAAGAGTGGCGAGAGCCAGATACTCAAGAGTTGGATACGTCTTTGAAAAAGTATAACTTTTATCACAATCATGAAAAACGTAAGTTGAAACTATGGGGTTAAAATCAGCTTGAATGCATGTTCAAGCTGATTTAAGTTCAGATTATTCTGGACGGACGGCAGTCACGGTCATTTCAACCAGTACATCAGGTGTGTACATTTTTGCTTCAACGCAGGTGCGAGGCAGCGCTTGCATATCTGCACACCATGCATCCCAAACTTCATTCATGCCTGCATAATCATTTTCAATATCTTTCAAAAAAATCATGACCGACAAAATATGGCGTTTATCTGTGCCTGCATCGGCCAGAAAACGATCAATAATGTCTAAAGTCTGTTGGGTTTGTCCTTTAATATCGAGACTGGTATCTGCTGCAAGTTGACCTGCAAGATGAACCAAGTTACCTGAAATGGCAATTTCAGAAAAACGCTTTTCGACATGTAAACGTTGAACCGTCATGTGATTTCCATGATGTAAAGAGAACGGTCAGTTTACGTGATCCGTGATGATCTGCAAATGGTGTTTTGTATGACCTATAAAGCAAGCGAAGGGGCAATTTCTTTGCGGAGTCATTGGAAAATATGGTTTGAAAGTGTGAATAACAATAGACAGAATAAGGTTGATACAGTTTGATTTCTTATTGTTTGAATCAGAAGAACAACAAAACCCATGTAATATGTTCAGAATTGCCCTGTAATACTCGGATTGGATCGTCGCGTTCACCACAGGACAACATGCTAAAAGTAAAGGTGATTTTTAGCATTTCAGCGTTTACATGGATAATGTACCGCGTGAAATAGGTTAACCTAAAAATAAAAAAAGTGTGGGATTAATTGTTGTATTTTTATTCTTTTGTTTAAAAAAGACACAAAATTGGACTTACCAGAGACTTAGTTGGGGTAGATCATTAGCAGGGTTTAATTGGTAGACACCCACACCGATCAGGCGGAATTGATATTCGGCAGGAATATACATTTCACTGAGTAACAGGTCTAAAACTTGGGTCAGTTCTGCAAGATTATTTAAAGGCGTTTTAAAACTTTTGCTGTGCTGAAGAACCTGAAAGTTTTTTAATTTGAGTTTGACGGTTACTCCGCGTGCCATAAGCTGTTTTTTATTTAAACTTTCCCAGACCTGCGCCGTGAGTTTTGCCCAATAGGGTTGGCATTGTTGTAAGGTAAAATCATCATCAAATGTGGTTTCTTTGGAAATTTGCTGCCGTTCACGCTCCACCTGTACAGGACGTTCATCAATGCCTTGTGCATATAAAAATAATTGGTGACCATACTTACCAAAATGATGAGTCAGGGTACTTTCCTCAATTTTCTGTAAATCGCCCAAGGTTTCCAAATGCAGTTGTCGCAATTTTTCTTGAGTAACTTTTCCGACGCCTGGAATTTTTTTGAGGGCCAAATGCTGAATAAAGCTTTGTACTTGGTTGGGTTTAATGACACAGAGCCCATCAGGTTTATTCCAATCCGAGGCAATTTTTGCCAGAAATTTATTCGGTGCCACCCCAGCCGAAGCAGTTAGACCCGTCTTTTGGAAAATTTCGGTACGGATACGTTGCGCCACTTCGGTTGCACTAGATAAACCATATAAATTTTCGGTAACGTCCAGATAGGCTTCGTCTAAAGATAATGGTTCAATCAATGGCGTATAGCATTGGAAAATTTGGTGAATTTGTACGGAAACTTCACGATATTGATTAAAGTTGGGTTCAATCACCACGACCTGCGGGCAGAGTTTTCTCGCTTGGGTCATGGACATGGCGGAACGTAGCCCAAATTGTCGTGCGGGATAAGAGGCTGCGGCAATGACTGCACGCGGATGATGCGATGAAATCACCACAGGCAAGTGTTGCAGATCGGGACGATCACGTAATTCTACCGATGCAAAAAACGCATCCATATCAATATGTATGATTTTTCTCATATCACCCAAAACTAATGCACCACTGTTCAAGAGTATGGCATGCCCCAGCAAAGCTGTGTAGCACTACAGCAATTAGCACGACAGAATATGACGGCGAATAGCGCTAATCCGTGAATGGGTCATAAAAAAGTTTTTAAGGTGTGGTGGGCGTAAGCGGTTGAATCCCGTTCTTTTGTAAGAAGATACTCCAGTCATACACTGAGCCATGAAAGACGTTCATATCGACGGGTTTGCTGATGCCCTGAATTGTGCCCTGATTGGTATGTTGCCAAAAGGTCCATTGGGGATTGCCTTTAAGTTCAGGTTGTCCTTGATATTCACGCACCCAAAGCGGTGTATTTTTAAATTCACCTGCTAAAACAATGTTATAGAAAGTTTTTGAAATATAAAAAATTGGTTGTTTACCATAATGCTGTTGTAGCTGATCATGCATAATTTGAATTTCAGTCAGTAATTGTTCTCTGGTATAGGTATTAATACAGCTGCTGTCATATTCCAAATCAATCACAGGTGGCAGGGCATCGGGTTTATTGGGTACAGTTTCAATAAAATTCTGTGCCTGAATTTTGCCATCACGGCAGAGACGATAAAAATGATAGGCTCCAACCAAAAAGCCATGTTCACGGGCTTGTAGCCAATTGTCCTGAAACTTGCGGTCTTTAAAATCGCCCCCTTCGGTGGCTTTTAAATAGATAAACTGGAACTTTTTATGTGGAACCTGTTTCCAGTTAATTTCGCCTTGATGATGGGAGACATCGAAACCCTGTACAGGAAATTCTTGTGCGGAAGCAGTATTTTGATGAAAAATAAAAACATAGAGTATCACAGCAAGACAAACAGTCCCTACGCCAATGCAGGAAGCAATAAAGGAACTGGATTTTGTTATGCGTGTTGATTTGGTCATGCGTGTTTTAATCTCATCAAGTGGCACTATGATAACGCGATCATAAAATTGACTCCATGTGCGTTTTGCAAAAGTACTATAAGCTGCTGTTTTTGGGAATTTTCCAGAAAATTGCAGCAGTGATGATATTGATGGCACCCAGACAGATAAAGGTCATTTGAAAAGCCGTCGTGACCTGTGCAACCCCATAATGTGCGGTAAAGAGGTTAATTAATGTGCCTGCAAGTGCGACCCCAATACTCATAGAGAGCATCATGATCATGGACAAGAAACTGTTTCCACTGCTGGCATTTTGTTGAGACAAGTCTTTCAAGGTAAAGGTATTCATGGCGACAAATTGGGTTGAGTTCAACATGCCACAAATGAAAAAGTGTAGTGTTCTTAGCCATAGAGGTGTATCCGCCGTGGTCAACGCGAAACTGGCGAGGGCACTCCCTACGAGTATGGTATTGACGACCAGTACGGTGCGATAACCAAATTTTTGAATCACAGGGCGTACAATCGGCTTGGAGATCAATGAGCCCAAGACCAAAGGAATCATCATCAATCCTGTGATGAAGGGTTCAAAATGAAACGCCACTTGCAGCATTAAAGGCAGTAAAAATGGAAATGCATTGCCACCTAGTCGTGCAAAAAAATTGCCTAAGATACCAATCGCATAGATGTTGTTTTTAAATAATCGGCTGCGAAACAGGGCATTTTGATGGGTGTGGGCATGATAGGCATAGATGGCTGAGCTGCATAGTCCAAGTCCAATCAAAGCGAGTCCTTGCCAATGACTATGAGCTGTACTGGCAAAGCTTTCAATGCCTAAAGACAGTCCGACCATGGCGATGACTAACCACAGAAAACCACTAAAATCGAAGGCTTGTACGCTGGGTTCAGTGGCATTCGGTAAGGCTTTTAAGGTCACTAAAATGCCTAAAATGCCCATCGGTAAATTAATCAGAAAAATCCAGTGCCAAGTGGCGACTTCAACCAACCATCCGCCTAAAGTTGGTCCAATTAAGGGGCCAATCAAACCCGCCAGACTCATTAAACTCATAGCCGATAAAAATTGATCTCGTGGAATCAGTTTGAGCATGGCTAAGCGACCGACAGGCAACAGCAATGCTCCTCCGATGCCTTGAATAATACGAAATACCAGCAGTTGATTTAGGCTTTGAGATAGACCACAACCCAGTGAAGCCAGCGTAAAAATGATAATGGCTGCTAAATAGGTGTTGCGTACCCCAAAACGATCGGCGAGCCAGCCACTTAGTGGAATGCACGCGGCCACAGCCAAGACATACGCCACCACCACACTGTGCATATTCAGTGGGTCTTCGTGTAAATGTATGGCCATGGCGGGAATGGCAGTGTTGACAATCGTGGTATCTAAAGCTTGCATAAAAAAGCCAATCGACACCAGTAAAACCAAGAGTCGGTATTCAGGTTGTAAGGCGCGATGTGAAATGGCTTGGCTCATAGATTAGAAATGGAATTGATTAATACGCTATGAAAGTCATCATAGCAAAGCAAAAGAATCAGTACTGAAAAAATCACATAAATTAGCAATCAAACTGGTGTCCCCAGATGTGAAAACGAGATTTTGGGCGGTCTGAATATTGGTCAGCTTACTTTTTATGACCTGAAGATGAGGAAATAATCTAGTTAAATTCAATGAGAAAGCTCTCATTCATTCAGAGGCGTGTGCTGCTTGTCACACCAATGTCATTAAAATGAAATAAAAATGTCATAATTTAAGCGCTACCCCACAAGGGTAGATTTTTTTGATAAAGGCTTAGGTGTTATGACAATTGAAATTTTGATGATTGTAGGTTTCTGTTTAGCAGCATACTCAATTGTCGGAAATGATGTGCCACAAACTTTAGGGACCTTTATTTCCTCCAATGCTCACCGACCTTGGTGGGTACTTTGGTTGTATACCAGTAGTATTCTGGTTGTGGTGTTGCTGTATGGCTGGTTTGCTTCAGGGACAGGAGACGCTTCTTATGGACGTTTAGACACCATTCCTTTCCCAGAGACAGGCATTACCTGGCTGTATATTGTTCCCCCTATTTTATTGATTATTTTGACCAAATATGGGATTCCAGTCAGTACCACTTTTTTGGTGCTCACGATTTTTTCTCCGAGTAGTTTAAGCGCTATGCTGACCAAATCGATGATGGGTTACGCCGTTGCGTTTGTGGTCGCGATTTTGGTTTATCGCTTTGTGATGAAAGGGATTAGCATTTATTTAAGTAAAACCCGTCACAAGGAACCTTCACATATTTGGATTGGCTTGCAATGGGTGTCGACCGCATTTTTGTGGAGCCAGTGGCTCATTCAGGATTTAGCCAATATTTTTGTCTATGTCCCACGCCAAGTGCCATTTGAATTCTTAATATTTGGCATTTTGGTGTTTGTGGTATTGCTCGGTTGGATTTTTTACCGTCGCGGTGGAGCAATTCAAAATATCATTGATACCAAAACTGGGGTGGCGGATATTCGCTCAGCCACGATTATCGACTTTATGTATGCCATCATTTTGTTGGTGTTTAAAGAGTGGAGCAATATTCCAATGAGTACCACATGGGTATTCTTGGGCTTGCTGGCAGGCCGTGAGTTTGCGTTGTCCATGCATTTGGCTGAAGTGAATAAATATCGGACTTCACGTAATGTCAGTAAAGATGCCATGAAATTAATGTTTGGCTTGGCCATCAGTGTACTGTTGGCCACAGGATTACCTTGGTTATATCAACACATTTCAGGTTGAAATTTACGCTAAATATTGGCTCAAGCCAGAAAAAAGCGAGCATGAACGGCTCGCTTTTTTCTGGCTAAAATCGATTAAATAACGAAACGCGCAGGAGCTTGTAAGTTCTTTAAGGCATTTAAAATTTGATCTGCATGATTACACACAATCAGTTTGGCGCGATGTTGCGGAGGTAGAAAACCTTCTTGTACAGCATGATCCAGTTGTGCAATCAGGGCATCATAAAAGCCGTTGACGTTATATAGCATCATGGGTTTTTGATGTTGATTAAGTTGTCCCCAAGTGGCAATTTCTAAAATTTCTTCAAATGTGCCTAAACCACCAGGCAAGGCAACAAAGGCGCTGGCACGCTCTGCCATCATAGCTTTACGTTCATGCATGGTTTTGACCACATGTAATTCCGTCAGTCGGTTATGTGCAATTTCATAATCCAACATAAATTCAGGAATCACGCCTACGGTATCACCGCCATGTCCCATCACGGTATCGGCGACTTGACCCATTAACCCAATACTGGCACCACCATAGACCAGACCGAAGCCTTGTTCCGCAATGGCAGTTGCCAGTGCAATTGCCTTTTCTTTATAAATAGGATGATTACCAGAACGTGAACCACAGTAGAGTGCAATGAGGGCTTGAGAAGTTTTCGTTGTTACTTTTTCATGTTCTACATTCATTTTTAATACGCTATTCATCATTCTCTGTTTTACCTTATCACTTTCTTGTTGGCTGCTCTAGCTTATGCAAGAAATATGACAAGACGATGTTGTGTCCTGTTGGTATTTTTGCCTTTATATTGTTGCACCGTGAGACAAAGGATGAACTGTCTGAAAAAAAGATGAATTTCGTGCTGATCTTGCCTATACTGAGCTTCTGTTTTACAACAAATGAATCAACATGAGTCGTGGTTGTTGCCGCATTAGACGAACACACATTTTTGCCATAATAAGAGAGAAGATGCAGAGCCAATCTGCACTTAAACCTTACCTTATTCATCCTGAAATCATGATGAAGGAGAACATTCAATGATTTTTGAGTGGATGTCTGATCCTTCTGCATGGGTAGGCTTAGCCACCTTAGTGGTGCTTGAAATTGTATTGGGGATTGATAACCTCGTCTTTATTGCAATTTTGGCAGAAAAATTACCACCAGAACAACGCAATACCGCACGTATTCTCGGGCTTATTTTAGCTTTAGGCATGCGTTTGATTCTATTGGCATCGATTGCATGGG
Source organism: Acinetobacter sp. ANC 4910 (assembly GCF_004331035.1). Lineage (GTDB taxonomy): Bacteria > Pseudomonadota > Gammaproteobacteria > Pseudomonadales > Moraxellaceae > Acinetobacter. Next base: position 72,042 of record NZ_SJNT01000014.1, on the reverse strand, counting down.
TGGTGACTTTAACCAATCCGTTATTCCATATTTTCGAACATCCTTTTTCTGGGCGAGACTTAATCTTGTTGCTGGGTGGGGTCTTCTTGCTGTTTAAAGGCACCATGGAATTACGTGAGCGGATTGAAGGCAAGCCTGCCTTAAAGGAAGAAAATCCTGTACATGCGACCTTCTGGATGGTGATTGTCCAAATTGTGATTTTAGATGCAGTGTTCTCCTTAGACAGCGTGATTACCGCTGTGGGCATGGTGAAACATCTGTCTGTGATGATGATTGCGGTCATTATTGCTGTGGGTATTATGTTGTGGGCATCCAAGCCGCTCATGGACTTTGTGAACAGACATCCGACCGTAGTGATTCTGTGTTTGTGTTTCTTGATGATGATAGGTTTCTCTTTGGTGGTCGAAGGTTTTGGCTATCATATTCCGAAGGGTTATCTGTATGCCGCGATTGGTTTCTCGGTCATGATCGAGTTCCTGAACCAAACGGTGAAGAAAAATCAGGAAAAAATGGTCACCACCAACGATTTGCGTTATCGCACAGCTTCAGCGGTGCTGCGTATGTTGGGGGGGAAAAATGCCAGTGATGCACCTGAACATCAAAACGAAGATGTCTTGGCAACCCGCGCTTTTGCTGATGAAGTTTTTGCTCAGGAAAATGGGGTGTATCACAGTGTCATGGTGCAAGGGGTATTGGGGCTTTCCGAACGTCCAGTCAAATCGGTCATGACTCCACGTCCTGAACTGGAATGGCTAGATTTAGATGAAGATGAAGCAGCGATCAAACAGCAATTGTTGAGCATGACCCATTCTCGTTTGATTGTGGCACATGGTGAGCTGGACAATATTGCAGGTGTAGTCCTGACCCATAAAGTCATGAATGAATATATCGAAACTGGGGTATTGAATTTCGAGAAGCATTTACGTGACCCTGTGATCGTCCATGAAAATGCACAAGTATTGATGGTGATGGAACAATTGCGTCAAGCGCCATTACAGTTGGCGATTGTGTTAAATGAATATGGTTCAATTGAAGGGATTGCCACACCAATTGATGTTCTTGAAGCGATTGCAGGTGAATTCCCCGATGAAGATGAATTGGAAACCGCAGCAGAAAGCCTAGAAGATGGCAGTTTGATGTTGGAAGGCTCGACCGATATTCGCCATGTTTCTTTGTTATTGGGCAAAAACTTGGTGGATGACTCAGAACAGTATTCAACTTTATCGGGTTATTTACTGTTCCATTTAGGCCGCTTGCCTGAAAATGGTTCCAGTATTGAAGCCGATGGTTTTATTTTTGAAGTGGTGACGATGGATGGTCATAAAATTGAGAAAGTTCATGTGATTCCAAAACACATCATGGAAAAAGATGATTAACGCTGTAGAAATCCGCGTTTAAACTTCAGTTAAAATAGCCCGCAATGTTCGGGCTATTTTATTGGGAAAATGTATGTCAGAAGAACAATGCCCTTGCGGTTTAGGATTATATGCCGAGTGTTGTCAGCCTTTGCATTTAGGGCAACGGACTGCGCTCAGTGCGGAACAGTTGATGCGTTCGCGTTATAGTGCATTTGCCAAACAGCAGATTGATTATATTGTGCAGACGACCGCATTAGGGCAACAGCAGGCTTTAGATGTCCCTGCCATTAAAGCGTGGAGTGAATCTAATCAATGGTTAGGTTTAGACGTGGTACACGCTCAGGAAAAACTGGACAAGAGCCATGCCCAAGTGGAGTTCAAAGCGCATTATCATGATGGGCAACAAGCTCAAACGCATCATGAAGTTTCACATTTTGTGAAACAGGCAGGGCACTGGTATTTCCTTGATCCGACCACGGAACAAGTGCTGACCATGAAGCAACCCTGTATTTGTGGTTCGGGTAAAAAATTTAAGCAATGTTGTGCACAATTTTTATAACGTTCAGTTTGGATTTGGCTTAGAATAGCCCGCATCTTAACCCTTCAACGGAAGAGCAGGGCGATGTTGCTGACCATAATTTATATTATTGCGATTACGGCTGAGGCCATGACTGGAGCATTGTCTGCGGGTCGACGTAGTATGGATTGGTTTGGGGTGATTCTGATTGCCTGTGTCACAGCACTCGGTGGTGGCTCAGTTCGCGATATGTTACTCGGACATTATCCTTTGACTTGGGTCAAGCATCCTGAATATTTGGTTCTGACTTGCTGTGCCGCGTTGTTTACCATTTTAATTGCCAAGTGGATGCGCCATTTACACAATATTTTCTTGGTGTTAGATGCTTTAGGCCTGATTGGCTTTACCATTATTGGTTGCCAAATTGCCTTGTCGATGGGACATGGTTTTGTGGTTTCCGCGGTGGCAGGCATTATGACAGGGGTATCTGGCGGGATTTTGCGTGACATTTTGTGTAATGATGTGCCATTAGTGTTCCGTCGTGAGCTCTATGCCAGTATTTCATTTGTGGCGGTGATTTGTTATTGGGTCTGTCTAGAAATTGGACTATCTCTAGAGTTGACGGTGATTTCTACCTTAATTTTTGGTTTTTCTTTGCGTCTAATTGCGATTTATTTTGGTCTGGAAATGCCGAAATTTATTTATAAAGATGATGATGCCGATTCTGCCTCTTCAACCGATAAGCATTAATCAACGATTGCAATTTTACCAAAATTTAAAATGACGGTGCCCAAAGCCAAATTTGGGCATATACTTAAAATATAAAATAAATTTCATTTCCCCATCCCTCAACAGAATTTATTAAAATAGACTGCGCGGTATTTTTTCTTCTGCAACAACATGAACATTGCAAAGCAGTACGTTCAGGGTTGTTGTTTTTCTCATCTTTGCTTGAGTCATCGCTATGGATTTAGTTTCACGTGTACAACGTTTACCTGTTGGAAAGTTCCACTATACCTTGTTGTGGGTGATTGGCTTAGGCTGGATGTTCGATGCGATGGATACTGGACTGATTTCCTTTATTCTGACCAAAATGGCAACCGAATGGAGTTTGAGTCCCGCAGAAAAAGGTTGGGCGGTGTCGATTGGTTTTGTCGGTATGGCGATAGGAGCCGTCTGCTCAGGAGCATTGGCTGACCGTTGGGGACGCCGTAATGTGTTTGCTGTGACTTTGGTCACTTATAGTATTGCCACGGCGTTGTGTGCCTTTGCCCCAAATCTGACATGGTTGCTGGTATTTCGTTTTATTGTCGGCTTAGGGCTTGGCGGACAGCTCCCTGTTGCGGTGACTTTGGTCAGTGAATACATTCCTGCACAGGTACGTGGACGATTTATTGTATTGCTAGAAAGTTTTTGGGGACTGGGTTGGTTAGTGGCTGCTTTAGTGTCCTATTTTGTGATTCCAAGTTATGGCTGGCATGTCGCGTTCTTAATTGGCGGTTTGCCTGCACTGTATGTGTTCATGATTTTAAAGAAAGTCCCTGAATCGATACCATATTTAATTAATCGTGGACGGATTGAAGAAGCCCATGCTTTGGTGCAAAAACTGGAGCGTGAATGTGGCGTGGAAGTCATTCAGCAGATCGAAGTAAAACCAGTTGCCGCCAAGCAAAGCGTATCTTTTTCACAACTGTGGTCAAATCCTTTTGCAAAACGTACCTTAATGCTGTGGCTGATCTGGTTTGGCATTGTCTATTCTTATTACGGTATTTTTACGTGGTTACCCAGCCTGTTGGTCAAACAAGGTTATAGCATTGTGCAATCCTTTGAATATGTACTGGTGATGATTTTGGCCCAACTGCCAGGGTATATCGCGGCTGCTTGGCTGGTCGAAAAACTCGGACGTAAATGGACATTGGCGGGTTTTATTGGCTTTTGTGCCTTATCTGCTTATTTCTTTGGACAGGCGAATACCGTCACGCTCATTATGTTTTGGGGCTGTCTGATGTCCTTCTTTAATTTGGGGGCATGGGGCGTACTTTATACTTATACCCCAGAACAGTATCCGACCAATATTCGTGCCTTTGGTTCGGGTTGGGCCTCTGCGATTGGGCGTATGGGCGGCATCGTGGCACCGTTGGTAGTGACGCAAATGATGGTACAGAGCAATGGCTTTAATCATGTGTTTATGATGTTTACCGCAGTCTTGCTTGCTGTAGCATTGGTCATTTTGGTTTTAGGCGAAGAAACCAAAGGCAAAACTTTAGAATCAATTGGCATGTAGAATTGGCAGATAGTTTGAGCGGCAAAATTGTCGCCCTTCTATATTTTGGCTTATTGGCTGAATTTGTGTTAAACCTATTGTTGTGAAAATAAAAAATTATAAGTTGATCATTTATTTAAAAGTGGATAATTTTACGACATCAGAGACCCATTAAGACACAAATTGTCGTAGTAGTAGATGGCACACCCTTGTGCAGTCACAGTCTGAGACTTAGCATAAGAACTTAGATAAAAAAACGATTTGATTAGGATGAAAGGTTGTTATGACTAACCTTGCGCATCACGCAACAGAAAACCGCTCCGTCGCAGAATTTACTGAACGCGCTTACCTCAATTATGCCATGTACGTGATTATGGATCGTGCTTTGCCTCACATTAGTGATGGTTTGAAGCCTGTTCAACGCCGTATTGTGTACGCCATGAGTGAATTGGGGTTGAAACACAGTGGTAAACCGAAAAAATCTGCGCGTACAGTGGGTGATGTGCTCGGTAAATACCATCCCCATGGTGATTCGGCATGTTATGAAGCCATGGTGTTGATGGCACAACCATTTAGCTACCGTTATCCATTTATTGAAGGTCAGGGCAACTGGGGTTCACCAGATGACCCTAAGTCCTTTGCTGCCATGCGTTATACCGAAGCCAAGTTGTCACAGTACAGTGAAGTTTTATTGGCAGAATTGGGACAGGGCACTTGTGACTGGCAAGATAACTTTGATGGGTCATTAAAAGAACCTGTAAATCTGCCTGCACGTGTACCCAACATTCTCTTGAATGGCACCACTGGGATTGCGGTCGGTATGGCGACTGACATTCCACCGCATAACTTGCGTGAAGTGATTAAAGGCACCATTGCCCTAATTCGCAATCCTAATTTAACCGATGAGAAAGTTGCAGAATATATTCCTGCGCCCGACTTACCGACCAAAGCTGAAATTATTACCCCACCAAATGAATTACTCAAAATTCAGACCACAGGTCGTGGTAGCTACCGTATGCGTGCGGTGTACAGCATTGAGAAAAATGAAATTGTAATCACAGACTTACCCTACCAAGTGTCAGGGTCAAAAGTGATTACGCAAATTGCCGACCAGATGCAAGCGAAAAAATTGCCGTTGGTTAGTGATGTTCGTGATGAATCGGATCATCAAAACCCAACCCGATTGGTCATTGTGCTGCGTTCGAACCGAATTGATGCAGAAGCGGTGATGAGTCATTTATTTGCCACCACTGACCTAGAATCCAGCTATCGCGTCAATATGAATATGATTGGTGCAGATGGTCGTCCACAAGTGAAATCGATTCGACGTATCTTGTTGGAATGGATTGAAATTCGTAAAGGAACAGTCACACGTCGCCTGCAATACCATTTAAATAAAATTGAAAAACGCCTGCACATTTTGGCAGGTTTACTCATCGCGTATCTAGATCTTGATACTGTGATTCGGATTATTCGCGAAGAAGACCATCCCAAAGCTGAATTGATCTCGCACTTTGGCATTGATGAAATTCAAGCCGAAGCCATTTTAGAATTGAAATTACGTCACTTGGCGAAATTAGAAGAAATGGAAATTCGCCGTGAGCAAGCAGAATTAGAAGCCAAAGCTGCCATTATTCGTGAACAATTGGCGAATCCAGAATCTTTAAAAACCTTAATTATTAATGAACTTAAAGAAGATGCGAAACGTTTCGGTGATGATCGCCGTTCGCCAATTGTACAACGTGCCGAAGCAACTGCCATTAGCGAGCAAGATTTGATGCCCGCCGATCCTGTCACTGTGGTGCTTTCAGAAGCTGGGTGGATTCGTAGTGCCAAAGGTCATGATGTTGATGCCGAGAACCTGAATTTCCGTGCGGGGGATCAGTACCGCAGTCATGCACAAGGCAAGTCCAATCAAAAAGTCTATATTTTGGATCAGACGGGGCGCAGTTATGCCCTTGCAATTAACAGCTTGCCTTCCGCCCGCGGTTTAGGTGAACCTTTAAGTTCCAAGCTTGCACCTGTGAGCGGTGTTGGTTTCCTACAAGTGCTGATTGAAGAAGATGAATCAGAAATTTTGGCCATGAGCAGTAAAGGCTATGGCTTTAAAACGCAGGCGAAACAACTTGATACCAGTGCCAAAGCGGGTAAAGCCTTCTTGACTGTGCCTGACGATGCCAAACCATTACCGTTATATCCTTTACAGCAAGCGACCCATTTGGCTCTATTGAGTTCAGCTGGACGTTTACTGATTATCGATTTGTCAGAATTGCCAATTCTGAATAAAGGTAAAGGTAATAAATTGATACAACTTGAAGATAAAGATCAAATTATATCTATGACAACACTAAATTTAGATGAAATAATTCAAGTGGTTGCAGGACAACAACAACTTAAAATAAAAGGTGATGATTTACAAAAATACATGGGCAAGCGTGCGACAAAAGGGCAACTGTTACCACGTGGATATCAAAAAGCAAATAGACTGTTGGTTCAGAGATAAAACTAGCATGTATTTGTCGAAATAAGTTATATATGAGGCAGTGTTCGTGAAAATGGATACGGGAATGTGCATTAACAAGCTAAATAAACACACACAAACCCGAAAAAAAAGCTGCATATTTTAAGGACTATAGATTGGAGAGATTGGGATTATGGAAAAGATTTGGTTCGCTGAATACCGCAAGACAGGAATTCCTGAAACTGTAGAATTACCCCCAGAGAACACTTCTTTGGTAGATGTATTTGAGCGTAATTTCCAAAAATTTGGTTCACGTGATGCCTTTATCTTTATGGATAAAGCACTGACTTTTAGTGAACTTGACGAAGCGAGTCGTAAATTTGCTGTTTATCTACAAAGTTTAGGTTTGGCGAAGGGTTCTCGTGTAGCAGTCATGATGCCAAACGTTCTCCAATATCCAGTGGTTGCCCTTGGTGTATTGCGTGCGGGTCTGATACTCGTGAACGTCAACCCGTTATATACTGCACGTGAGCTTGAACATCAATTAAATGATTCGGGTTCTGAAGTTTTAGTGATTATTGAAAACTTCGCCACGGTTTATCAAACCATTATGGGTAAAACACCCGTAAAACATGTCATTGTTGCTTCTGTTGGCGATATGTTAGGGACGTTAAAAGGAACTTTAGTCAACTTTGTATTGCGTTCAGTGCGTAAGCAAATTCCCGCGTGGAATATTCCTGGACATATCCGTTTTAATGCGGCAATGTCAAAAGTCAGCTCAAGCAACTATAAGCGCCCAAATTTAACACTTAGCGATACGGCTGTTCTACAGTATACCGGTGGAACCACAGGGGTTTCTAAAGGTGCGGAGTTAACCCATCGTAACCTTGTAGCCAACTTATTACAGTGTGATGGTATTTTCCAAAGTAAATTTGGTGCTCAAGATGGTCAGCCAGATGACCGTATTTTCTGTGCTTTGCCGCTGTATCATATTTTTGCGTTTATGGTTTGTGCTATGTACGGTATGTATAAAGGTCAAGCCAATGTTTTAATTCCGAACCCGCGTGATTTACCTGCGGTGATGAAAGAATTACGCAAGTATCAACCAACGTTTTTCCCAGCAGTGAACACTTTATTCAATGCTTTGGTCAATAATGAAGAATTTAAACAGCTCGACCACAGCAAGCTTAAAATGGCAATGGGTGGTGGTATGGCTGTACTTCCTTCGACCGCAGCAGCGTGGAAGAAAGTTACGGGCACGAACATTATTGAAGGTTATGGCTTGTCTGAAACTTCACCAGTCGCAACGGCAAATCCACCTGCTTCAGATGAATTCAGCGGTACGATTGGTATTCCATTACCGTTAACCGACATTGCAATTTTAGATGATGATGGCAATCCAGTTGCGTTGGGTGAGCAAGGTGAAATCTGTATTCGTGGCCCACAGGTTATGAAAGGTTACTGGAACCGTCCAGATGAAACAGCCAAAGTGATGGTGAATGGTTTCTTCCGTACGGGTGACATCGGTGTAATGGATGATCGTGGCTACACCAAAATTGTAGACCGTAAAAAAGATATGATTTTAGTGTCTGGTTTTAACGTCTATCCTTCTGAAATTGAAGAAGTAATTGCAAAGCATCCGAAAGTTCTTGAGGTTGCTGCGATTGGCGTCCCTGATGAAAAATCAGGTGAAGTACCAAAATTATTTGTTGTGAAAAAAGATGCCTCTTTAACTACTGAAGAAGTTCTTGAATTTGCGAAAGAAAACTTAACGGGTTACAAACGCCCACGTTATGTTGAGTTTATGGAAGAATTACCAAAATCGAATGTAGGTAAAATTTTACGTAAAGATTTACGTAAAACTGCATAAGATTCCGCCTGTCTAAAAAAAGCGCCTTGGGGCGCTTTTTTTATGGCATTTACTTATTTTTTCTTCATCAGCCAGCGGTCGAAATAAGGGCGTCCTACACCTACAATACCAATAAAAATAAAGATGGTGCCGAATTGGCGGCTAAAACCTGAACGGTTAAAGCTGCTATAACTCAGGAAATTATCGACCAAACAATAAATGAGGGTAATCAGGACCCAATGCCATAAGGGGAGGTGACGAATGCCCACAGCCCAAAAGGCAACCCAAAGTAAAACAAAGGTACATACCGTCGACCAGATGTTCATGTTGGCACAAATGACGGTCAGTAAAAAAGCAACAATAGGGAACACAATAGCGAGTACACGGTCCATCTGCCGTTGATGTTGGCGTTGTTTTTCCAGTTCATCGAACAGTTTGTGCTGCTCCGCATTAAATGACATAGATATTCCCGAATGGCTTGGTAATCAAAACACTATATTTAACAAAAAATATTCTAAAATTGCCATGCTATGATAAGGCTAATTAATACTCTCACGAGAACTCAATTGATGCACAGTATTAGCGGTATTGTCTATCTCATCTTAATTGCATGTTTATTACCTTATGTTTTTAGTTTTATTGCCAGACTTACGAGTGGTTTTCGGGTCAAAGATAATCATTATCCGCGTGAGTTTTTGAACAATTCAACAGGTATTGCTGCACGTGCCAATGCCGCACAACAAAATAGTTTTGAAGGCTTACCTTTATTTATTGCTGCTGTTTTAATGGCGGAATATATGGTCGTGTCACAATCTGTGATTATGACTTTTGGTATTGCTTATTTGGTCTTACGCGTGATTTATGGGGTCTGTTATTTGGCCAATTGGGCGACATTACGTTCAATTGTCTGGTGTTTGTCCTTATTGTGTCCAATTTCATTATTGATCTTGGTGATCAAACTCAGCTAATGAACGTGCATATTCCCTATTTTTACGAGGCAGATGTATAATCGCTCCGTGATTAAACCGAAGACCTTAATTTCGGTTTCAATATAATTTAAATCGTTAAAGAGTTGATGCTATGAGCTACAGCAATATCCCAGCGGGTAAAGATGCACCAAATGACATTTATGTCATCATTGAAATTCCTGCAAATGCAGCACCAATCAAATATGAAATTGATAAAGATTCTGATGCTTTATTTGTAGACCGCTTCATGGGTACAGCAATGTTCTACCCAGCGAACTACGGTTATGTACCAAATACTTTGTCTGAAGATGGTGACCCGCTTGACGTACTTGTCGTGACTCCACATCCAGTTGAGCCAGGTTCAGTCATTCGTTGCCGTCCTGTGGGTAAATTGAACATGGAAGATGATGGCGGTATTGATGCGAAACTTATCGCTGTACCACATGAAAAATTAACTCCAATCTATAAAGATGTTCAGGAATATACTGATCTTCCTCCGCTTTTAATCCAGCAAGTGGAACATTTCTTTGCTCACTACAAAGATTTAGAGCCAGGCAAATGGGTGAAGTTAACAGGTTGGGAAGGTTCTGAAGTTGCTAAGCAAGAAGTGCTTAAAGCCATCGAAGCTGCAAAATAATCCTCTCAAGGATTGAGGTTGAACTTTATTTTGTAAAGTTTAACCCATAAAAAAACCTGCACATTGTGCAGGTTTTTTTTAGATCTCTGAAAACGTCTTCAAATTAGAAGAATTTTACAGGGACATCTAACCAGATACGCCATTCGTTGGTGTCACCGATGTAGTTGCTTTGGTAGTTGTCACTTGCACGGTAGTATGAGTGACGTAAACGTAAGCTTGCATCTTTAGCAAAACCAGATTGAACTGTGTATTTCACTTGGTTAAAGAATTCACGTTCTTGTTCATTATCACTGATCATAGTTCCTTTATTGTCAGTTGCTTTGATGTCCCAACCATAAACGAACGCAGTTGTCCAAGTTAAACCAGGAACATTCATACCAGCAAAGTCATAGGTGTATTGGAGTTGAGCCGATTTTTCATCGTTACCAATAAAGTCAGAAAGATAAGAGTTAGGTAGGTAGATACTTTGACCACCATCAGCATTCTCACCGTAGTCATAACCAGTATTGCCACTGTTTTGTTGGTAAGCCAACATCACGTTGTGGTTGCCAGTGTTGTATGTACCAGAAACTGCGAAGATATCGTTTTTACGATCAGAAAGATCATCAGTAATTTGTGAATACGTATTGCCTTCTTTATCCCACTCAGTGTGATAGCCACTGAAGTCGTATGTTAAAGAGCTATTATTTGCCAAAGCTTGTTTGTAATTGGCATTCACATAATGGCGTTCAAGTGCATTTTTGCTATCTAAGCCATAGTAAGATGCATTTAATTGATCATTAAACTTATATTTAGCACCCCAAACGACAGCGCTGTCTAAGTGACGACCATCAGTTTCGATTTGGTCTGAATATTGGTCTTTAGTGAATTTACCCGCAGTTAATTCTAAACCGTTAATTTCACGGCTAGTCGCTAATACACCTTCAAAGTATTCAGGGACTAAACGAGCAGTATTACTTGCAAGTACAGGTAAGTCGAGTACTTGAGTACCATAACGGACTTCAGTGTTAGAGATACGTGCTTTTACGATACCGCCACCACGACCCCAATGGTCATAAGCAGAACCATCGTTATGCTTAGGAATCATTTGGTTGCCAGCATTTTTGTTTTCGCCCAATTTGAATGAGCCATCACCAATCACGCCCACACCAAAACCGACAATACCTTGGGTATAACCAGATTCAATTTTAACCATGGCAGTTTGAGCAGCTGAGCTGGTATCTGCTACGCCATGTTTTTTGTCACGAGATAAATAACCAGTGCGGAACAACACTGATCCTTCAGCATCTTCGACAAATCCTTTTGCTTCACTTTGTTCGCTTGCATAAGCTGTAGTAATAAGGGCAGCCTGAATTAATACTGCTAATGTAAGTTTTTGCGCCTTTGGCATAAGAAACAACCTCAAAAAAAGATAGATTCAGAATTTCGTTTTTTGGCATAACTCGAAATTTTAATAAATTGTATAATTAATCTATAAAAAAGATAGATTTTTATTAATTTTATTTCATTCTTGTTACCAGCTACTTGACGAAATTGCATTATTGTTATCTAGGAAAGGATAACCATATTTTATATATAAGCTATTCATTCATAATAAAATTATATTTTACTGAATGGGAAATTATTCTGTTTTATGTTTCGATCAAACATAGAAAAATCACATATTCTTTTGTTTATTTTTTCTTCAATATCGACCTGATTGATTGTTTTTTATGCAAATTATGTCTTGTTTTTATGAATCCATTTAACTTCTAAATGAAAATGAGAAATGTTTCATTTAAGTGCAGTGTAATTCTCTCATCATGCTTAGCTTACAATGTTGGAATAAATTGTGATTCATAGCATATTTAAAATTTGGGTGTGATCAGTAATAGTGCGTGTATTTTGTACAACTATTGGTGTGAAACTCAGTTTTTGAACAGAAATGAAGCATTTTGAGCACTCTAGCAGAACCGCTTGATTCAAATTTTGCCAATCCAATGTGTTCTTGGTTGTACAAGCCAAACAGAAATGTGTGTCATCGATCAATGACATCTGGTTTCTGGCTAGAAATACAGTGATTAAAGCGAATCTAGGTCTGTTGAAAAGAATGCGAACGCCATAGCGGTATGGGGCTTACACGACTTTAATAATTGCTAATCTTAAAATAAAGCCTAGATTTTTTATACTGCGATCAACCTTTTTTGAAAGAATCCATGCGTTGCATGATGAGCCCATCTCCTGCACCGAAGCCTTTTAAATGAGTAACAATCCAAACTATCTGGGTTATTACAATGATGCATATTGATATGCTCATTGCGAGTATTTTATGAAGTTTAAAGGATTTGTTTTTATTTAAGTATTTGTTATTTATTATTTTATTTTAAATTTACGATCTTTTTACGTTACAGTGAGATTGAGTTCTTTTATTTTATTGCGGGTAAAGTTTGGAACCTCTTAGACATAGCGTAGGTTTACAAAAATCACGAACAACTAAGATTTATAGCTCGGCATGACGTTTCTCAATATTCGATAGGGAACATCAAGGTTGTAAATATTTTTCTTAAAGTTGGCATAGCGCTTGCTAATAGATTCCTGAGTTTATTAATTACAGCAAAAACGTCGTAATTCGATGTGGGGGAACCTCAGAATGAAATTCACATTAAAAGTATTATCTATGGCGGTTGTTGCAGCGGCTTCAACATTTACCTTTGCAGATGATCAAGCAGCATCACCATTTGGTCTTTCTTTTAGCGGTAATGCAGCAGTAACAACAGACTATCGTTTCCGTGGATTGTCGCAAACTCAAAATGATCCAGCGGTACAAGCAGGATTCACACTTGCACATGATTCAGGTGTGTATTTTGGGCTTTGGGGTTCTAATGTAAACTTTGGTTCGGGGACGCCAAGTTTAGAGTTAGATCCATCGTTGGGTTTTGCAACCACATTGGATAGCTTTACCAGCAAACCTTTATTAGATGTGGGTGTGGTGTATTACAACTATCCAAGTGCATCTGATCTGAATTGGGTCGAGTTTTACGGAAAACTAACTTTTGCAAGTGTGCTGGCTGAAGGGGATAGCATTCTGACCAATGTGAATTTTACCAATGATTATGCAGGTCTAGATACAAACAGTTGGAATGTGAATGCAGGCTACGCTGTTCCATTTGGTTCAACAGGTTTTGGCGGTGTAGCAAGTGTGGGCTATACCGTGGTGGATGATGAAGACAAATATTCATTTGGCGGTGATGATAACTATGTAGACTGGAAAGTCGGTGTTAACTACGCATTTAAATCAATTTCTGGTGCAACCGCTGAATTAGCAGCGGTAGGTACAAACATTGATACAGATAATATGGATGATGCAACAGCACGTGGCGTAGAAACAGGTGCAGTCTTTACCTTAACCAAAACATTCTAAATTTAAGAGTGTTTAAAAACCTCTAGTCTTTAGGACTAGAGGTTTTTTATTTGGCATTTAAATCAGAACTGATTAAAGGCTTTGCTGCCGATAGGATAAAGCTTCACTTAAATGCCCAGTTTGAATTTCAGCGGAATGTGCCAAGTCAGCAATGGTTCTTGCCACTCTTAATACCCGGTGATAAGCACGTGCAGATAAATTTAAGCGCTGTTGAGCCAATTCAAGCATTTTTTTGGTTTGCTCATTCAATCCTGCAAATTGTTCCAGTTGTTGTGGATTCAAAGCATGATTTAAACAATTTTGTCGTTGAATTTGCTGCTCATAGGCTTGAGTCACACGTTGACGTACTTGATCAGAATTTTCAGCAGGTGCATGTGCTTGTAATTCATGTACCGTGAGTGGTGGTACATCAATATGCAAATCTATGCGATCGAGTAGAGGCCCTGAAATTCGATTTTGATAACGTTTGATGGCCTCAGTCGAACATTGACAACGCTGATCTTGATTAAACGCATAGCCACATGGACAAGGATTCATGGCCGCAATTAACTGAAAATTGGCAGGATAAGTCATTTGACGGGATGCCCGAGAAATCACAATTTCTTTAGATTCTAAAGGCTGTCTAAGTACTTCCAAGACTTTGCGATCAAATTCAGGGAGTTCATCTAAAAACAGAACGCCTAAATGCGCTAAGGTAATTTCTCCAGGTTTAGGTTGTGAGCCGCCACCCACCAAAGCAATAGCCGACGCAGTATGATGTGGCGCGCGAAAAGGGCGATGTCCAAAATGATGCTGCGAATTGGCAACAGAATAAATGCTGGCAACTTCCAAATTTTCACTAGAACTGAGCGGTGGAAGAATACTCGGCAAACGCGATGCCAATAAGGTTTTACCTGTGCCAGGTGGACCACGAAACAGTAAGGAGTGACCACCTGCTGCTGCAATTTCTAAAGCACGCCGTGGGCGCAGTTGTCCTTTCACATCAGCCAGATCAAATTTATAGCGATGTAAAGGTGAATCGACAGGCTTTTGTACTGGAGATAACGGTTTGTGTTGGCTTAAGTGTTCGCACACTTCTTTGAGATTTTTTGCTGCATACACATCAAAATGGGGCAGTTGTGCTGCCTCCAATGCATTTTGTTCGGGCAAAACCAATTGGTGTTGCGCTTGCTGACACGCGATGGCAATACTCAGGGTTCCTGTGGTTGGACGTAATTGACCGTCTAGCGCCAATTCCCCAATGAATTCAAGATGATCGATACTTTGTTCTGGGAGTTGTCCAGAAGCAATTAAAATGCCCAAAGCAATCGGTAAATCTAGGCGTGACCCATCTTTGGGCAAATCTGCAGGCGCAAGATTAATCGTGAGACGTTTACTGGGAAACTGAAAACCACTATTAATAATGGCTGAACGGACCCGATCTTTACTTTCCCGAACAGCAGCTTCTGCTAATCCTACAATGGTAAGTGATGGTAATCCTTGACTTAAATGAACTTCGACTTCAATCAGTGGGGCATGCAGACCCAATAGCCCTCGCGTATTTATTTTTGCAAAAGACATGTTGTTGTTCCATTTTGGTGCGTTATTTTTGATCGTTATTGGTTTTTTATTGCACTAATAGTGTGCTTATTTTTTGTTCTGAAATTTTTGTTCGAGTGCTTCGACTTGGAGGAGTAATTCGGTTAAGCGTTGATTAGCATTATTAAGCGCAGTTTTCTGACGTTCAATTTCATCACGAGAAACCAAATCCATTTTAGTCACGGCCTCATTTAATAAGGCTCTTAAATTATGTTCTAAATCAGTTTTAGGTTGTTCTACTTGTTCTAGAATGGCTTGTAATAAAGTTTCAATCATTGTTTTATCCATATTGCTGGAGAAGAGCGGGAGCAGTGTAGCACTGCTTCGACAGAGACTATAGTGCTATCGCAATAATCCTTGATGCGATCTGGCAAAAATAGCCGACTTTTGGCTAAAAATCTCAAATATTAAAGACCTAGGCTTCGATTAAAAGACAAAAATAAGGTATAAATAGAGCTGTGTATCAGGTTTTTATTTCCCTCAACCTTAGAAATCTTGGCACGAAAATTGAACATAAAACCTTACTGGTGAAAAAAGCCGAAGGAAAAACAAACATGAAGCTAGTAACTGCAATTGTAAAACCCTTTAAATTAGATGATGTGCGTGAAGCATTGTCAGAAATTGGTGTTCAAGGGATCACTGTAACAGAAGTAAAAGGTTTTGGCCGTCAAAAAGGTCATACTGAGCTGTATCGTGGTGCTGAATATGTCGTTGATTTTCTTCCAAAAGTTAAAATTGAAATCGCAATTAGTGACGAAATGGTTGATGCAGTGATTGAGTCGGTCACTCGTGTTGCGAGCACTGGAAAAATTGGTGACGGAAAAATCTTTGTGACTAACTTAGAGCAAGTGATCCGTATTCGTACAGGTGAAACAGGTCCAGATGCTGTTTAGTTTGGCATAAAGTTTGCAGAGTATCGAGTAACTCGCAAAATTAGGTTGGGGGACACGAATGAAAAAAATGCTACTCGCGCTGAGTTTATCAGGCGCACTTTTAGGTGGTTCTGTTGCTTGGGCTGAAGAAGTAACAGCATCTGCTCCATCAGAAGAAGTCACAACAACAGTGGAAACGACTGCAGCGGCATCGCCAGATGTACAAGCAGTTGCGACACCTGCTCCAGCTGAAGAAGCTGCAGCTCCTGCGGTTAAAGAACCCACTCTCGATACGGGTGATACGGCTTGGATTTTAGTCTCTACGGCATTGGTCTTGTTAATGACCATTCCTGGCTTGGCACTTTTCTACGGCGGTATGGTTCGTAAGAAAAACGTCTTAAGCACCATGGCACACAGTTTTGTTGCTGCGGCGGTTGTGAGCCTTGCATGGGTAATTGTGGGTTATACACTTGCATTTACTGAAGGAAATGCCTTTATTGGCGGTTTTGATAAAATCATGCTGTCAGGAATTACCACAACAGCATTAACAGGCACCATTCCTGAAATTCTCTTTGTTATTTTCCAAATGACTTTTGCCATTATTACCGTTGCCATTATTAGCGGTTCAATTGCAGAGCGTATGAAATTTGGGGCATTTGTCGCATTTATCGCGATCTGGGTGGTTGTGGTGTATGCGCCAATTACGCACTGGGTCTGGGGTGGTGGTTGGTTATTTAACGATGGCGCACTTGATTTTGCAGGCGGTACAGTTGTACATATTAACTCAGGTGTTGCAGGGCTAGTGGCTGCATACATGTTAGGGAAACGTATGGGTCTAGGCCGTGAATCTATGGCGCCTCATAACCTGACATTAACAGTGATTGGTGCAAGCCTTGTATGGGTTGGTTGGTTTGGCTTTAACGGCGGTTCAGCACTGGGTGCAAATGGTTCCGCAGGTTTTGCATTGGTCACCACACAAGTTGCAGCAGCAGCAGCGGCAATCGCATGGTTAATTACTGAAAAAGTGGTGCGCGGTAAGGCATCTGTACTGGGTGGTGCATCTGGTGCGGTAGCGGGTCTGGTCGTGATTACTCCTGCGGCTGGTTTCGTGACTGTTGGTGGTGCCTTGGCGATGGGTCTGATTGGTGGTGTGGTTTGCTTCTGGGGGATTACAGGTCTGAAACGTGCCCTTAAAGCAGATGACTCATTAGATGCTTTCGGCTTACACGGTGTTGGCGGTATTGTGGGTGCGATTCTCACAGCAGTCTTTGCCAGTGAATTCATCATGGGGGATAAAGCACCTGCAAATATGATGAGCCAATTATGGGTTCAAATTGAAGGTGTACTTGCCACTATCGCTTACTCTGCAGTGTTAACTTTTGTGATCTTAAAAGTGATTGATGTGGTGATTGGTATTCGTGTAGAAGCTGATGATGAGCGCATGGGTCTTGACTTAAGTCAACATGGCGAACGCATTGAATAATTTTTTCGCGATATAATCAATATATTGTGTAAAACAGCCCGAAAGGGCTGTTTTTTTTCCATATCTAGCGTAATGCTCTACAAAAACCATAATTTTTGCTACACTCAGAATTCAAAAATGTTTTGTTTAATTCGACCGTCATGCATTGTCCTTTTTGCAACGCCGCAGACAGTAAAGTCATCGACTCGCGCTTAGCCGCTGAAGGCTGTCAAATCAGACGTCGCCGTGAATGTATTAGTTGCGGTGAGCGTTTTACCACATTTGAAAGTTATGAAGTGGTCATGCCACGTGTAATTAAATCAGACGGTAAAAATGAGCCTTTTGATGAAGCCAAGCTACGCCGCTCGTTAATGCATGCATTACAAAAGCGTCCAGTCACGCAAGAACAAATTGAAGCTGTGTTGAGCGATATTCAACTGCATATCCGCCGTTTAGGAGAACGTGATGTCAAGTCGCGCACTATTGGGGAAATTGTTATGCAAGCTTTATTTGCTTTGGATCATGTGGCTTATGTGCGTTTTGCTTCGGTCTATCAGGACTTTCAGGACGTGGAAGCTTTTCGTCGTCAAATTGAACAAATGCAACAACGTGAACATGAATGAGTGTGCCCATGTCTGAGTTAAACCAAGACCAAGTTTGGATGCAGCGCGCTATTCGCTTAGCACAGCAGGGGCAATACTCCACCAAACCTAATCCGAATGTTGGTTGCGTGATTGTCAAAGATGGACAATTGGTCGGTGAAGGCTTTCATCCACGTGCGGGACAACCTCATGCGGAAGTGTTTGCCATGCGCCAAGCAGATGGCTTAACACATGGCGCAACTGCTTATGTCACTTTAGAACCTTGTGCACATTATGGTCGGACTCCACCTTGTGCCAAAGGCTTGGTTGACGCAGGAATTGCACAAGTTGTCGTTGCTTGTGCAGATCCTAATCCTTTAGTGGCTGGGAAAGGTATTCATATCCTTCAGGAAGCCGGTATTCAAGTCAGGACTGGGGTGTGTGAGGCTGAAGCCGCGACCTTGAATCGAGGCTTTCTCAAGGCGATGGCAACAGGTTTGCCTTATGTGCGCTTGAAAGTTGCCTCTAGTTTGGACGGTCGAACTGCAATGGCATCCGGTGAATCGAAATGGATTACTGGCGCAGAGGCTCGATTGGATGTTCAGCACTGGCGTGCCATTTCAGGGGCAGTGATTACAGGCATTGATACGGTTTTGGCAGATGACTGTTTATTAAATGTGCGTCACTTACCAGACCTTGATGACATCAGTACGGTGGTGCAACCCAAACGCGTTATTTTAGATCGACAAGGTCGTTTACCTTTAGATACCCAGATTTTACAACAGCCTGATACCGTCATGGTGATGGGGCCCTTCCGTCCTGAACTGGCGCAGTTGGGCGTGATACAGCTAGAAATTCAATCTTTAGAAAGTTTGTTAAGAACCCTAAAAGATTTTCAAATTTACGATGTGTTGGTCGAAGCGGGCGCAACCTTATCCAGTGCTTTTCTCAAGCAGGCATTGGTTGATGAACTGATTAGTTATGTTGCACCCACCTTATTAGGTCAATCTGCACGTGCGATGTTTAATGCGGAATTTACGCATTTGGCAGAGCAACTTCGATTTAAGCTCATCGATGTTTCCCAAGTGGGAAATGATGTGCGCTTAAGGCTAACACCCATTCAAGAGTCTATATGAATCAAGAGTCTACGGTTTATCATAAACGACGTCATGCGGCACGGACCACAGACGAATACTTATTTCATCAATTGGTTCCTTACTTAGGAAACAAGCGTCGTTTATTACATCTGATTTTAGAGGCACTTGAGCAGACAGGAACCTTGAATGCCAAAGGTCGTTCGCCTATTTTTGCTGACTTTTTTGCAGGTAGTGGCGTGGTTTCCCGTTTGGCGCGCCAGAATGGTTACCGTGTCATTGCCAATGACTGGGAACCCTATAGCCATGCCTTAAATCATGCCATTCTGGCCTGTACAGATGCGCCTGCATTTAAAGAGTTGGGCGGCTATCAAAAGGCGATTGATTATTTAAATCGGTTGCCAGAAGTAAAGGGTTGGGTCACGCATAACCTATGCCCACGTAACGATGAAATTTACGATCCTGCCCGTGACCGATTGTTCTTTAAACGTCGTAATGGCATGCGGATAGATGCGATTCGTCAGCAAATTGCCACTTGGCAAGCGCAAGGCGCGATTGATGATGTGGAAATGAGTGCTTTGTTGGCGCCGTTGTTGTATTCAGCCAGTTTTGTCAGCAATACCAGTGGTGTCTTTAAAAGTTTTCATCATGGTTGGGGCGGTAAAACCCAAACCGCATTGGAGCGTATTGAATCCTTGCTCTGGCTGACCCCAAGCCGTTTTTGTGAAATAGGCGATCCAAAACGCCCTGCCGCAGAAATGTGGTGTGTCGACGCACAGCATTTAGCCAATCAGATGAGTGGTTTTGAAGTGGATGTGGCGTATTTAGATCCGCCGTATAACCAACATGCTTATAGCAGTAACTATCATGTGTTGAATGCGCTGACCTTATGGGATCAGGTGGATTTGCCAAGCCCAGACACCAAAGGCTTTAAGAGTGGAATTGACCGCGCGTGGCGTAAAGAGCGCCCAAGCCCTTACAATTCTTCTAAGTATGCCAAGGAAGCCTATGAAAAATTACTGTCGACCATCAATGCGCGTTATATTCTGACCAGTTATTCAACCGATGGTAATATTGAAGCTGCCGATTTACTCAAAGCCAATCTTGAGCGTGGACGTGTCACGCTGTTAACCCAAGATGTACCGCGTTATCGGGTCAGTAAGCAACGTCAGTCGGAGCGCGCACGTGTGTTGGAATTTATTGTGATTACTGATACCCATGCCAAATCTGGTCCGCCATTACGTCAGTTACTTGGTCAACTGTATCATTTCGCAGAATTGGGTGGAGTCGATACCTCAGGTGTAAGTACCCAGTTGGCATTGTGGTAAGTCCAAATTCAGGAAAGAGAAAAGATTATGTTTACAGGAATTATTGAAAGCCTTGGTCGAGTAGAAAGCTTGCAAAGTGTGGGCGGTGATGTACGTTTACGTATTCAAACGAATTTGGACATGTCAGATGTACACTTAGGTGACTCAATTGCCACCAATGGGATTTGCTTAACGGTGATTGAATGGGGTGACAATTGGTATGCCGCCGATGTGTCACGTGAAAGTTTAAATCGAACGACGTTGGGGCACTGGAAAGTTGGTCAACCAGTCAATGTAGAAAAAGCCATGTTGCCGACCACGCGTTTTGGTGGGCATATTGTCAGCGGTCATGTTGATGCTGTTGGTGAGATTACCTTGGTTCGTGAGGATGCGCGTTCACTTTATTTTGAAGTGACGGCACCTGTAGAAATTGCCAAGTATTTGGCCGAGAAAGGGTCGGTGACTGTAGATGGCGTCAGTTTAACCATTAACCATTTACGCGGTAATATCATCAGCCTGAACTTAATTCCACATACGGCAGAACGGACCAATATTGGGACGTGGAAAACGGGTTCGAAAGTGAATTTGGAAGTCGATGTCTTGGCGCGTTATATCGAACGTTTATTGTTGGGCGATAAAGCCGCAGAGACTCAAGCACAGTCAAAAATCAGTATGGATTTCTTGGCGGCAAACGGCTTTTTAAAATAAAAAGTATATATCAGATGCGAAAACAGCCTAAACTACAGGGCTGTTTTCGTTTCTATTCGAGTGAAATAAAGCACGTGATACTTAAATTGATTAGCGTAGATTTATGTAATGCTTGATTTTTTTCTAAATCTAGAACAAACACTGCCGCTTCTATTGTCGCAGTATGGAGTCTGGATTTACGCCATTTTGTTTCTGATTATTTTTGCAGAAACGGGCTTTGTTTTTATGTTTTTTCTGCCTGGCGATAGTTTATTGATCGCCGTAGGTGCGTTGTGCTCATCCTCTGCCATTATTCAACTGCATAGCATGGGAACATTACTCATGATTGCCGCGATATTGGGTTACGCCGTGAATTATTACACCGGAAAAAAGCTGGGCTTTAAGTATTTACATCGTCATTCACGTTGGATAAAGCCAGAGTATTTAAGCAAGACGAACCATTATTTTGTTAAACATGGTGGTAAGACCATTATTCTGGCGCGGTTTATTCCCTTTGTACGTTCATTTGCCCCTTTTGCTGCGGGTGCAGGCGAGATGAATTTTTCCCGTTTTATGTGGTACAACACCATTGGAAGTTTCATCTGGATTGGTATTTTACTGAGTATTGGTTATGGCGTCGGTAATATCTTTTTTGCAACCCTTGAGTTTATAGAGTGACCCGTTTAAACAAGTCACTCGACTTTACCGGGCGAATATTTAAAGGTTAATGCTTAATAATGGTCACGACAGGTTCATCATGCCAAGTCGCACTGAATCCTTGTGGGGAGAGGCTAAAAAGTCCTTTTTCCGACTCGCGCGAGAGAAACACCGAAAGTGATTGAAAATCGGCGCGGCTAAGCAGTAGTTTTTGAGCAGAAACAATCCATTGTTCGCCTGAATCGAGAGCAGCAATGCGGTGAGAAACGTGGTTCAATAGGTCCATTTTTTCTTCCTAATTTATTGATATGTCAATTTTTGGCGTCAACACTTCAACGTTTTGTTTTAAAGTGATGACCATATTGTGACATTTGTGTGTCAGTTTCATGACACACATAAAATTGAAGTAGAAAAATTAAACTTTTGGTTTTAAATCAGAAAAATTAGAATTATGTAATATATATTCAATTTCTTCTTGTGCTGCGGTACGTAATTTATTACGGAACTTACTCACCGCTTGTTCAATGTGGGCTTCAGCTTCAAGCTCTAAACGTAAACGTACCGTTTCTAATTCAGACAAAATTTGTTGATCTGAAACATGCACCATGCCCGGGGCAAAGTTCAGATTTTGATGACTATCATTGACATGATAGCGTTCGGTATAGTGCAGTGTTTCTTGTTCAATATGCTGGCGCAAGTGGTCTAAGGTTTGGGTTTGCTCAGCAAATTGGCGTTGTTCATCCGCAAAGAGTTGTTGTGCATATTGTTCAGCAGCCGCACGTTTATTGGCCAAGGACAGTTCTAAAGCCAATTGACGACGAACTCGTGCTTCTTCAATCAGGCGTGCTTTTAGATCGGCATAGGCTTGTTCAACAGTTTGCTGGGCTTGCTGTTGGGCTTTCTGATCTGCTGCGAGCCAGAGCTGTGTCTGTGTCTCGGGCTGTAATAAATCACAAATATGATTCAGGTCATCCATAAATGTCTGACGTACAGCTTCAGGCGCTTCTAACCAGCGCTGTTTAAAATCTGGACCGACATTTAATGCCACCATATTTCTCCCTAAGGTTGAACAATTAAAGCTTGAAAGTCTGAGGTTCAATGCCTAAGCGTCGATATTGTTTAAATTTTTCACGACCGAGCTGTTTGGCTGAATCATTATTCTCAATAATTTCTATAATTTGGCTAAATTCATTAAATTGATCAAGTGCCTGATTGTTAAAATTAAACACAATCCAATCATTTTCTGTGGGAAAGCGTGCCGAGATACAGAGGCTGGCATGCTCTTGGTCAATGCCATGTCCAATAAAGCTGGCTGCATCGAAACTCCATAGGCGTTCATCCAATTGCTGCTGCAATGTGGCATCGGGACAATACAGCCAAATTCGTTTCGATTGACGCAGAATTTTCCGGCATAAACGGCAAGTACTTTCGACTTGCCGCTCTGGACTTTTTTCAAACAGATAAAAGCGAACTTTAGCCATTCGTGTTAACGCGGTTGGCCAAGAATTGCATTAACAACGGTACTGGACGACCTGTTGCGCCTTTGTTGCTGCCCGAAAGCCATGCTGTCCCTGCAATATCTAAATGCGCCCAACGATATTCACGAGTAAAGCGTTGCAGGAAGCATGCAGCGGTTACGGCACCTGCTTTTGGACCACCAATGTTGCCAATATCTGCAAATGGTGAGTCGAGCTGCTCTTGATAATCATCAATCACAGGCATACGCCATACACGGTCAAAGCTGGTCTGACCTGCGGCATTTAATTCAGCAGCCAGTTCATCATCTGGGGTAAACATGCCTGTTAAGACTGAACCTAATGCCACCACACATGCGCCAGTTAAGGTTGCAATGTCAATCACCAATTCTGGGTTAAAGCGTTTGATATAAGTCAAGGTATCACAGAGTACCAAACGGCCTTCGGCATCGGTATTTAAGATTTCAACCGTTTGACCACTCATGCTGGTGACAATATCCCCAGGGCGGGTGGCGTGACCAGACGGCATATTTTCTGCAGCAGCAATTGCACCGACCACATGAATGGGTAGTTTCGCTTCACATAAAGCACGTAAGGTGCCGAGCACCGAAGCCGCTCCGCACATGTCGAATTTCATTTCGTCCATGCCTAGACCGGGTTTGAGTGAAATACCACCTGTGTCGAAAGTCACGCCTTTACCGACCAAAACAATCGGTGCTTGATCTGGTTGACCTTTGTATTCCAAAGTAATAATACGACCCGGACGGTTTGAACCACGGCTGACCGCTAAAAAGGCAAACATACCTAGATCAGCCATTTCCTGTTCATTGATCACGGTAACTTTGAGTTGCTCTGGGTATTGCTGTGCCAAAGCCAAAGCTTGATCGGCTAAATATTCAGGGAAACAGATATTGCCCGGACGGTTGCCCAAATCACGTGCATAATCCTGACCTGATTGAATGGCTTGAATCAGGCTTAACTGTGAATGATTTAAAGGGCTTTGTGCGGCAATCAGACCAATGTCATGAAGTAAAAAATCGTTCTTTTTCGATTTAAATTCATCATAGCCATAAGCTGCTTGAGTCAGGCTTAATGCAAATAAATAATGCAAGGCTTCAGGTAAAGCATTCAGATCGACTTGAATCTGCTGATATTTTTTTTGTGAAGATTTGATAATGCTTTGTGCAATTTTTGCTAATTTTGCAGGCTGTAAATCTTCAACTTTGTCGAGTCCAATTAGAACCGTGTGAGCAAAGCCAGGAATTTTTGCCAATAAGGGCAAGGTTTCATTTAATCCGGCTTTAAATTGCGTCGCTTGTGCAATCTGTTCTAAGTCATTGATTTGATATGTTGATGCGATCTGAGCAAGCTGAGCATTGTCGGCTAAAATGAATAAAGCCTGATCGGTAGCGGGAGCGGGTAGTGCGGTATTCAAGCTGAGTTTCATAGGGGGTCTTCACGCCTTTGAGGGTTTTAAGTCATTCAACCATTGAAACATTTTTATGGTTCGAGTTTCAATGCAGAAGCAGGGGAATAGGTTTTATATTTTTAACATTCGGGTAAACTAACGGTAGTTTTTACTCTTTTTGAAATTGGAAGAATCAATTTGATTATTCGGCGTTATTTAGTCAAGCAAGTGGTGTCTAATTCATTGGTTGTGATTGGCTTATTGACCTTAATCATGATGGGTGGCCGATTAATCAAGTATTTCGGCATAGCTGCTCAAGGTCGTTTAGATGCAGGCATTTTATTCAGCATTATTGGTTATCGTTTGCCTGAGTTTTTAACGCTGATTTTTCCTTTGGGTTTCTTTATTGGTCTCATGCTGGTGTTTGGTCGTTTATATGTCGATCATGAAATGGCAGTTCTGAATGGAAGTGGCATCAGCCGACATCAACTGGCACGAATGCTGATTCCATTGACCTTGGTGTTTATGCTGTTACAGAGTGTGTTAATGCTGTGGATGTCACCTTGGGGCTTACGTCAGTTTGAACAGCTGACCACCAGTCAGGCCGTACGTACGGGTTTCGATTTGGTTCGCCCTAAAGAGTTTATTTCCTCGGGTCGATATACCATCTATGCCGGTGATTTATCAGAAGATCGGCGAAACCTGAAAGATATTTTCTTTTACCAACGTGCAGAAAAAGAAGGTAAGCCAGACGTCATGATTCTGGCCAAAGAAGCAACACGCGTTGAAGTGGCCAATGACAGCGCCAATGTGGTCGATTTGATACAAGGTCGTCGTTATGAAATCTATGCAGGTCAACCGAAATATACCCAAGCCGAATTTCAAAGTTATCGTTTGCGTTTAGAAAATGATAAAGAAGCTAAATTTGAAAGTGCTGAGGTTGAAGCCTTAACCACAAGTAAATTATGGCAAAACCGCAATGATCCAATTGTGGCCAGCGAATTAGGTTGGCGGATGTTTGTTCCACTGGTCATGATTGTGGCATTAGCATTGGCTGTGGCTTTGTCTGAAGTGAGTCCACGTCAGGGACGTTATTTAAAACTGTTTCCTGCACTGTTAATTTTTGCCAGTTTAATTGTCGCGATGATGGCGATTAAAACGCGGGTCAGCAAACAGGAAATTGGAATTTGGGCCTATCCGTTGGTGCTTTTTGTCTATGCAATGGCAGCCGCGATTTTCTCTCGTAAGCAAAAATTAGCCCCAAAAATTAAGAAACAGATTCAGCGAGTGAGGTCTTAAAATGTTTGCACGTCGTATTGTCGCGAAACATGTGACTAAGACCACAGCCTATGCCATGTTGGGGGCGACAGCGGTCTTGTCGGTATTACAAATTCTATTTACCTATTTGGGTGAATTAAGTGAGCTGAATGACACCTATACCGCTTGGCAGGCCCTGATTTATGTCTTATGGGGTGCACCACGCTATCTGTATGAGATTTTACCAATTTCTGCTTTAATTGGCGCGGTGTTGGGCTTAGGCACCATGGCATCTAATAGTGAATTGATTGTGATGCGTTCCATCGGGATTAGCCTGTGGCGTATTGTGGGTTGGGTGATCCGTTCGGCTTTAATTCTGGTGATTTTATCCTTCGTATTAAGCGAATGGGTGATTCCCTATACCAATGAACAGGCCAAGAGCGTGAAAAGTCACCGGAGTGTTGCGGCTTTAGGTGAAGTAAAAGGCTATTGGACGCGTGAAGGGCAGCGCTTTATTTATATTGATTATGCTAACTCACAAGGTCAATTGCGTAATATTCAAGTGGTCGATTTTGACCAAGAATACCGTTTAAATAGTGTATTGAATGCCGAGCAGGGACAGTTTGTTCAAGATGGTCGTTGGAATTTAAAAGACACTGAACAGGTAGAAATTCAGGATGCAGGTAATGCAGTCAAACGCGATGCAGCACAACAACCTTTGGCTTTGGCATTACAACCGAAATATGTCCATATGGTCACTATTGATCCTGAAGATTTATCGCCGAGTCAACTGGTCAGCTTTATGCGTTATATGCATGAATATAGCCAAGTGCCTAAAACTTACCAATTGGCATTCTGGCAAAAAGTCGGTTCTCCATTTGCATTAATTGCGTTGGTCTTGATTGCCTGTTCTTTTATTTTTGGACCATTACGCCAACAATCGATGGGCTTTCGTTTGGTGATTGCTTTATTTATTGGACTAGGTTTCTTCTATTTACAGGATTTTCTGGGTTATGCCAGTTTGGTTTATAGCCCATCCCCGGCTTGGTTTGTATTTCTACCGATTGTGTTTATGTTTGTGGTGGGTGGCTATTTATTGCGCCGTGCCCGCTAAGAATTTGTACAGATTGCAGAAAACAATCTGTACAAGTGAGTTTAACCCTGTCGCATACATGGAGTCTTGAACGAAAATTCGGTAAGATATAGCGACCAATTTATAGACAAGAGTGTAAATCATGACGGATGCAACTGCTGGCAAAGTCCCCCACGTATTGGTAATTATGGATGGTATTGGACATCGTGAAGCGGTTAAAGATAATGCTTTCCTTGCAGCACAACGACCAAACTTGACTGCTATGCAACAAAAGCATCCACATGGATTAATCTCTGGTTCTGGTGAAGATGTTGGCTTGCCAGATGGACAAATGGGCAACTCAGAAGTCGGTCATATGAATTTGGGTGCAGGCCGTGTGCTGTATCAAGATTTTACCCGAATTACCAAAGACATCCGTACAGGTGCTTTTTTTGAACAGCAAGTATTGATCGATGCAGTTGAAAAAGCCAAAGCCGCTCAAGGTGCAGTCCACATTATGGGCTTACTCTCCGAAGGTGGTGTACATTCACACCAAGACCATATTGTGGCAATGGCAGAGTTAGCACTCAAACGTGGCGTTCAAGTATATTTACATGCCTTCTTGGATGGTCGTGATACTCCACCTAAAAGCGCGCAGCCTTCATTAGAAAAACTCGATGCTTTATTTGCACAATATCCAAATCAAGGACGTATTGCCACCCTCATTGGTCGTTACTATGCCATGGATCGTGATAATCGTTGGGATCGCGTTGAACAAGCTTATCGTCTATTAACAGAAGGTGAGGCAGTGCGTACAGCTGCGACGGCAGTTGAAGGCTTAGAGCTAGCATATGCAGCGAACGAATCTGATGAGTTTGTTAAAGCCACACGCATTGGTGATGTGGCTAAAGTTCAAGACGGTGACAGCATTGTCTTTATGAACTTCCGTGCTGACCGTGCGCGTGAAATTACCAAGGCTTTTGTAGAGCAAGATTTTGCTGGCTTTGAACGTAAAGTTGTACCTAATCTGTCTATGTTTGTGATGTTAACGCGTTATCAAGCAACCATCGATGCGCCTGTAGCCTATATGCCTGAAGCATTGCATAACTCATTGGGTGAATACCTTTCTCATTTAGGTAAAACACAGTTGCGTATTGCGGAAACTGAGAAATATGCACATGTGACTTTCTTCTTTAGTGGTGGTCGTGAAGACGAATATCCAGGTGAAAAACGTATTTTAATCCCATCACCAAATGTTGCGACTTATGATTTAAAACCAGAAATGAGTGCTTATGAAGTGACTGATGAATTGGTCGCGGCGATTAATTCGGGTGAATATGATCTGTTGGTGGTGAACTATGCCAATGGTGACATGGTCGGACATACTGGTGTATTCCAAGCAGCAGTAAAAGCCGTAGAAGCGGTGGATACCTGTTTGGGGCGTGTGTACGATGCTGTGATGGCAAACAAAGGCCATATGCTGATTACTGCCGATCATGGTAATGTGGAGCAAATGCAAGACTATGTGAGCGGGCAAGTTCATACTCAACATACAACAGAATTGGTTCCATTTATTTATGTGGGTCCAACGCAAGCCACTATTGCAGAGGGTGGTGTATTAGCAGATGTTGCACCAACCTTATTACATTTGATGCAATTGCCTGTTCCAGCAGAAATGCAAGGGCGTAATCTTATTACCCTACAAGCCTAAGTCGCTTTTTCACAGGTGAATCAATGACACAACACTTGAAATTTGTTATTCCCTTAACAGCGTTATTCATGTGTTGTGGTCATGCGATAGGTGCGGTGAATGAGACTGACACCGCGCCAGATTTTGACGAAGTTGAACAAAGTTATCCCGAAGTCCCTGTTGAATCGATTCAGCAGTTTGTGCAGATTTATGGCATTGTCAAAGACAATTACGTCGATAATAAAAATGATGAACAACTCTTCCAACAAGCCATTCAAGGTTTGGTGAGTGGTTTAGACCGTTATTCTCGTTATTTATCACCCGAAGATTATAAGCAGTTGGTGCAATATACCGATGGTGACTTGGCTTCGGTCGATTTTAATTTAAGTTATGACAATCAGCGTCAATGGACCATTCAAGGACTTAAGCCAGAAGCCGATGCCTATAAGCAAGGCTTACGCAATGGTGTTTCAGTTTTTAAAATTGATGATCAAGAATTAAAAAAGCTGAACCGTGAACAGGTCAATGCTTTGTTGTATGGTTCAATTGGCTCGACTTTAAGTGTGCAATTGGGGCAGACCACCAAGCCCATCAGTTTGGTTCGGACCAAGAAAATTGAAACAGACATTGAGGCACAACTGCTACATAACCAAGTACTGTTGCTTAAAGTTCGCGTGTTTCAACAAGATACAGCCAATGAAATTAAGCGTTTAATTGAAGAAAATAATCCATCCCGTCTTAAGGCGGTGTTGATTGATTTACGAAATAATCCAGGTGGTTTATTGTCTGCAGCGGTGGAAACGGCAGACCTGTTTTTAAATCAGGGCATTATTGTCACCACCAAAAGTCGCTCAGAAGGCAATCAGCAATTTCAAGCTTTACCTAGTTCGGAATTTCAGAATCTTAAAGTCGGTGTATTAATTAATGCTCGATCTGCATCTGCGGCAGAAGTTTTTACGGCTGCGATGAAAGAGCATCGTCGTGCTTGGGTGATTGGGGAAAAAAGTTATGGTAAAGGCGTGGTCCAGAAACTGTTCCCTTTGTCGAATGGCACTGCGCTGCAAATGACGGTATCCCATTATTACACGCCATCAGGGAAGATGATTGAAGGCATTGGCATTCAACCCGATCAGCAATATCCCTTGCAACATGATATGAAGGAAGAGACCTATCTAGAGCATGCTGCAGAGATCATTGCTAATCGCCGTTAATTATTCATCAGTATCCAGTCCAAACTTTTTCAGGCGATAACGCAAAGAGCGGAAGGACATCCCCAGTTTTTTGGCAGCCAAAGTGCGATTCCAATGCGTAATATTCAATGCATTGAGCAGAATCTCTTTTTCAATATTTTCTAAATACAACTCTAGACCTTCATCTGGTAATTTTCGAGGTGCTAGCGTTAATTCTGAAGGCGTTGTCAGCATTTGCTCGATTGATGATACTGGTGTGTAGACACTGCGGCGTAAGGGTGCACTTTGTAAATGCTGAACATCAATATAATCCTCATCACTTAACGTAATGGCCCGCTCGATGATGTTACGCAGTTCACGGACATTACCCGGATAGTACTGTGCCAATAAGAAATCTTTCGCGCGAGCGGTTAATGCTTTGACTTCAATTTCCCATTCACTGCAGACTTTATGAATAAAATGTTGCGCGAGAATTAAAATGTCTTGACCACGTTCACGGAGAGGCGGCATAACCAAATCCATCACATGAATGCGGAAAAATAGGTCTTGGCGGAATTTACCTTGCTGAACTAGAGATTCGAGGTCTTGGTGGCTAGCACTGATCACACGGAAATCGACATCAATTTCAGTATCTGAGCCAATTGGACGAATGGTTTTTTCCTGTACCGCACGCAGCAATTTGACTTGCATATTCAAAGGCAGTTCGGCAATTTCGTCTAAAAATAAACTACCGCCATGTGCAGATTGAATCAGACCTTGTTTATCTTGTGTTGCGCCAGTAAAGCTGCCTTTTTTGTGCCCAAATAACTCACTTTCGAGTAGATCGGAAGGAATCGCACCACAGTTAATCGCAATAAAAGGGCCTTCGTTACGATTACTGAGACGATGGACCAAGTTGGCAACAACTTCTTTGCCTGTGCCAGATTCACCTGTAATAAAGACTGGCGCTTGTGAGCGAGCAATCTTTTTTAAGGTGACACGGAGTTGTTGGATGGGTACGGACTGACCAATCAGCATGCGTTGTTCAAGTGCGTCTTCGCTAGAAGCCTGTTGCTGCACAGGATTGTTCAGAGCCTTTTGTAACAGCTGTTCCAGATGGGTTTGTTTAATCGGTTTACTGACAAAGTCAAAAGCCCCCGCCTTGAGCGCGGCAATCGCAATATCCATATTGCCATAGGCCGTCAGCACTGCGACAGGTAACTGCGGATATCGTTGAGAAATTTCCTCAACCAATTCCAAGCCACTCCCGTCAGGGAGATTTAAATCCGTAAAACAAACATCATAGTGATGTTCAGACAACATTTTTTTGGCCTGTGCTAAACGATAAGCCACATGCGTCTCGATCCCCATACGGCTGAGCATCATTTGCATCAGCGTACATAGGTCTTCTTCGTCATCTACAAATAAAACGAGTGGTTGTTGCGCCACTATAACACCCCAGTAAAAATTGAATTATTAAGTCAGCTGTCGGCATTGAATGCGAAAGCAAGCTCCCTGTTGTTGTTCTACATAGCTTAAGAGCGCTTGATTAGCTTCGCAAAAGCTATGTGATAGATATAATCCTAAACCCGTTCCTGTAATCGCGGTACTAAAAAACGGTTGAAACAGGTGGGCTTGATCGTGAATCGCCACGCCTTCCCCAAAATCACACACATCAATGTGAATGTTTTTATCCTGCGTATAGCAGTGGAGTTCTATTGTACTGCGTTCAGGTGAATTATGTCGGACTGCATTGCGAATTAAATTAATTAATACCTGTCTAAATTGTGCCTCATCAAAGTTCAAACTGAGCTGTGGGGCAATATGGCATAGAATTTTAGTTTTCAGATCGGGCAGATCTTCTTGAATAAAAATGGGGATAAAACGATCTAATTGTATGCTAATCGGTTGAGTGCCTTGATTCCGGACCATACTTAAAGTGTCTTGCACAATTTTGTCAATTCGTTTGGTTTGCTTGCTAATCATTTGGCTCAGTGTTTGCTGCTGATCAACCGTACTGTTCGGCAGTAATTCATTGGCTTGAACAATAGCGGCCAAGGGGTTGCGAATTTCATGTGCAATACTGGCTGAGAGTTGCCCCAGCGCAGCCAATTTTAATTGTTGTACCTGTTGATTCATCTTCTGTCCATCTTGGATCACCAAAAGTGTCAGTACCTGTTGTGGGACAATCAGTTTTTGCACTTCAATATGCAAATAATAGCGACTGAGCTGAGATTCAAACTGAAATTTCTCCCCATTTTGCACCTGATCAAAGTCCAGTAACTCAAACAAATCAGGTTGTAGTTTATACAGCGGATATTTATCAAAAGCATAAAATGGTGCAATGCCTAATAAAGCACAGGCAGCAGGGTTACTTAAAACAATATGACAGTTTTCATCTAAGACCAGGTAGCCTGTTTCAATTTGCTCTAAGATATAGCGATTAATATTTTGCAGACGTTTCAGTTCTTGTGATTGGGAGAAATTGACATGATCGAGCAGCTGGAAACGACGAACCGCAATTTGCCCACAGGCATAAAAGACAAAAAATAAAACTGCCAAGATCACACTATTCCCCAGATTCTGGAATGAATGTTGGGTCAGGAAGCTGATAAAGAATTGTTGGTAAATAACCGCAATAACCGCAATTAGCGTAATAATTAAGGCTTTTTGTGTCTTGAGGAGTAATGATGCTGCGAAAATGGTGGTTAAGAACAGGATACTGATACTTAAATTCGGACCATTGGTGGCGATGGTGAGTAAGCTTAAGGCAATAACATCGACTATAAAAATGAATGCAAACTGCTGAGGAATGTGCTGTTTAAAATGTTTGAGATTAAAGAGTTGTACGCAGTTAATGAAAAAATAGCCCCACAGTACATAAAAATACAGTTGAGGAAACTCGTAGTTGGTTGAGAGTTCATCTTGGGTCAGAATAAAAATTAACACCAAACAACTGGTGATTAATAAGCGGTAGGCGGCATACCACAGCCCAAAAAAGTATTGATTTAATTCGAAATATTGGGAATTTTGCATGCTGCAAACCGATTAGATGATGAAAGTTTTTGTTATTTAAGGTTTGATGAGACCGTAACGAATCGCTAGATGGGTCAGTTTGACATCACTATCAAGGTTTAATTTTTCAAAAATACGGTAACGATAGGTATTGACTGTTTTTACACTCACGAAAAGTTTATCTGCAATTTCTTGCGCGCTGATACAATTCACCACCATCATGGCTACTTGCATTTCACGCTCAGACAGAGCATCAAATGGTGATTGTTGTGTGTCGGATAAATAAGAGCTTGCGAGTTGTTCTGCAATATCGGCACTAAAGTATTTGCCCCCTTGCATGACTTTATTAATGGCACGAACCATTTCACTGACAGGAGCGCCTTTGGTGATATAACCTTTGGCACCAGCTTTCAGTAACAAGGATGGGTAGGGTTCTTCGGCCAAGCCACTCACAGCTAGAACTTTGGTTTCAGGAGCGGTTTGTAATAGGCGGCGAGTAGTTTCTACTCCACCAATACCTGGCATGTTCACATCCAGCAAAACCACATTAGGGTGATGTTGGCGAACCAGGTTAATCGCTTCTTCACCAGATTCTGCCTGACCAATGACTTGTACATCTGCGTGATCTTCTAGCATACGGCAAATACCAGTACGGACTAATTCATGGTCATCCACCACTAAAACTGTAATCACCGATTTCTCCCTCTGGCTAAAAAAAATTACATCATTTTTGTTACATAAAGCAAAATAAGCTTGCAATGAAACGACAAAATTAGCAATCCTATTCTTATTCCGAAATTAAAAGTTTTGCACAATAGCGCGAACAGAAAATTCCCGTTGCTGTGTAAATGTAAGGCATATTTGAGGTAATACGCAAATGTATCTTACCTCCCTGAGTTGAGTAAACGATTGTGAAAAATTCTAAGAAGTCATTCATGCATGTGTTGAGTATGTCTATTCTACTCAGCCTGAGTTCAACAAGCTTTGCTGAACTCGTCATTAATCCTTCCTCGGGGAGTGTTGGTCAGGCTTCAATGAACTGGTCTTCAGAGGAAGCGAGTCAATTATTAAATAGTGATGTTTCTTCACTGGTTGAGGAAGTGTCTCCGCAAGGATCAACCAAAGTCACCACGACGGTTCGCAGCTCAAATGGGGTACCTTCCTCTTCTGCACCGAAAACGGTTCATATTATTGATACCTCTGCGGGTTATAGTAGTCAGCCTTCTGTAAGTGCCCGTGCCGCGCTGGTCATGGATGCACAAACAGGTGAGGTGCTTTATAGTAAAAATACCAATACAGCATTACCCATTGCTTCTATTACCAAATTAATGACAGCGGTAGTCATTGCCGATGCACGTTTAGACATGTCTGAGGAAATTACCTTACAGTCGATTGATTTTGCAGGGGCAGGTGGTAAAAATTCGAGTTCAACGCTACGTGCAGGGGATAGCATGAACCGTGCAGAAGCGTTGCTTTTTGCTTTAATGAAATCGGAAAATCCAGCGGCAGCAGCGTTAGCGCGAACGTATCCAGGAGGACGTAGTGCTTTCATTTCTGCAATGAATGCGAAGGCACGTGCATTGGGCATGAGCTCGACACATTATGTTGAATCTACAGGCTTAGATCCGCACAACGTTGCGTCGGCACGTGACTTGGGTATTTTAGTCAGCACCGCATCGCAATATGGTTTAATTCGTCAGTTTTCAACCACAGCCAGTTATGATTTTAATCTCGGTTATCGGATGTTAAAGTCTAATAATACCAATGCTTTAGTTCGTAATGGTGGTTGGAATATTAATCTGTCAAAAACAGGGTATATTAACGAAGCTGGTCGCTGTGTGGTGATGCATACCACATTAAACTCGCGCCCAGCAGTCGTAGTCATTCTAGGTGCAAGTTCATCCCAAAGTCGGACTGAGGATGCAACCCGTTTAATGACGTGGGCAAGTCAGTTGCCAAAACGAATTTAATTTTTTCCTTTAAAAAAACTCTTCTTGATGAAGAGTTTTTTTATGCCTATAGGCTGCGACACAGCTTGTCTTAAAGCATATTTTTTGACTATTTTTTGGATACAGAATGCGTATGATAGCGACATAACAAGATAACAACTGGGTCTGACTATGAATGCGATGCAACATGCTCGAATTTCAGCGAAACGGTGGGGTGGGGAGCCAGAAGATTATTATGAATTACATGCATTTATTGATAGTACCAAAAGTTTGTGTAGTGATGCTCGGCATCGAATTTTACATACCCTTTGGGGAATAAATTCAGTCGTTGTACCAATATTTGGACATAGTCTTGAGAATAGTGCGGGCAAATCGATTGATATAAAAGACTTATGCGAACGTGATCATTTATTGGTAGATTATCAGCAGCGATTTATTCCCACGTTAAGTGACTTTGTTCATGCCATTGATGCAAGCCGATTACCTCAAAATTTAGAACGACATTTAGAACAGTTACACCAAGTCTACGCCCAAAACCCAATTGCATCCCAATTAATGCTTTCACCTTTGGCACAAACAGGGAAGTTGCATTCTTTACTTTTTACGCATAACAGTTGGTTTATTTACGAGATTTTACCGCGAATAGGTGTATTACCGAATTTACAGAATATTGTCTATAGTCCAGATGACATCTTCCACGCGATGCAGTTTGAATTGTGGATGGATAATGGCATGGCAATTCCGCAAAGTGCACAAGCATTACATCAAAGAAAACAACAAAGCTTCGTTTAAGCGTAGCTAAAAAATCAGGAGATGAATATGACCACCTACGTTATTCGTGCAAAATACTTCGGCTATAACGATGAAGTTTTTTACGTCACAGGCAATCGCATTAGCAATGTTTTTCAAGATCAGGCTGAAGCTGAAGCGGTCTATCAGAAGCTTGAAGTTGAGGGCGCACGAGATTTTGCCTTGTACGAGGTAGAATCTCTATTTGATGCAGATGAAGCCAAGTTGAAACAATTAGATGAATTTGTTTTTTCACGTTGTGGCGAGCATATTTACCAAGATGGCGAAGTTTCGCGGGATGTGCTGCCAAGTAGTCTAAGTGATGCGGATACTTATAGCTTTGTACAAATGGCTGAAATGCAAAAATTTCAACTGGTTAGCTTTGAACATGAAGTTAAGTTCTATGGTTTGTGGTCGACCCAGAAGCAGCAATGGCTTGAAGAGCATGACGAGTTTTTTGCAGGGCTAATTTATGCTGAAAGTCCAGAATTACTCAAAGGCAAAATTGAATCTATCTTTGCGGATTACGATTATTCAGATATTGAATTAGCAGGTTCATTGGAGTCTTTATCGGAACAGCCTATTTTATTAAAAGCGCTCATTCAGGCCGAGTACGGCTTAAGTTATGATGAAGATAAACAAATTTTAAACATTGGCCTGTGGCAAAATGAGGCTTTATACGCAGTGAATGCGTTACTCAAACAGCCTTTATTTGAGATTAAGCAAATTGAGTTAGCAGAAATTCAGCGTCTGGAGAAAGAACTCGCAAAAATGCATAGTTATGATGAAGATTATGAATATGATGAGGAATAATCTTTGACATGAAATAAAAAAACCAGTTGCAAGCAACTGGTTTTTTAAATGCAAGTGGAAACTTACATATTTGAAAGGATAGAGTCTTTTACTTGAGACATGGTTGCATCAATAGACAACATTACGGCATCAGCACATTGCTTGATGGCAGTGTCTGGATCTTTTAAGCCATTGCCTGTTACAGTACACACAATCACAGAACCTTCAGTAATTTTACCTGCTTTAATATCACGGATTGCACCACCGATAGAGGCAGCAGAAGCTGGCTCTACAAAGACACCTTCATACATAGAAAGTAAACGTTGTGCTTCTAAAATTTCAGCATCGGCAAGTTCATCAAACCAACCTTTAGAGTCACGTACTACCGCTTTGGCATGGTTCCAGCTTTGTGGGTTACCAATACGAATGGCTGTTGCAACCGTTTCTGGATGTTCCACCGGTGCACCACGTAAGAAAGGTGCAGCGCCATCAGCTTGATAGCCGACCATGATCGGTAAGCCTTCTGGTTTAGGACCTGTGAATTGATCTGTCGCAGCATCGTAAATGACTTGTTCAAACTGATCTACAGGCTGGTTTGCTACAGCTTCGGTATAACCCATCCAGTGTGCAGTAATGTTGCCCGCGTTACCTACAGGTAAGCAGTGATAGTCTGGCGCACGACCCAAAGCTTCAACGATTTCGTAAGCAATGGTTTTTTGGCCTTGTAAACGATACGGGTTGATTGAGTTAACAATCGTTACAGGCGCTTGATCAGCAACTTCTTTTACAAGACGCATACCATCGTCAAAGTTACCACGAATTTGCATGGTAATCGCACCATACATCATCGCTTGAGCCATTTTACCCATGGCAATTTTGCCTTCAGGAATTAACACAAAGGCTTTGATGCCAGCACGTGCTGCATATGCAGCAGCCGCAGCAGAAGTATTGCCTGTAGATGCACAGATAATTGCTTTTGAACCGTCTTCAACCGCTTTGGTCACAGCCATAGTCATGCCGCGGTCTTTGAATGAGCCTGTCGGGTTCAAGCCTTCGTACTTCACATAAATTTCAACATCTTTACCAATAATACGTGGAATATTCTCCAACTTAATGAGCGGAGTATTACCTTCGCCCAAAGAGATTCCACGAGTAGTAGCAGACACTGGTAAACGGTCACGATAACGGTCAACTAAACCAGTATAACGATTGGCATTCGACATGATGATGTTCCAATTATGGGTAGAGCTTGGTGAGGGAGAAAACAAGGGTCTTTCCCTCAACCCGATTAATTATCAAGCGATTCTAAACGAATTCGCACGATTTCGCCATGAATGACGGGTAAGGCTTGAATTTGAGCAAGAGCCTCATCCATTTTCGATTCTTTGACTGGATCAGTCAAAATCACGATCGGAATCAGGTCTTTTAGGCGTGATTGCTGCATGATGGCATCAATACTGATACCTGCACGGCTTAAAATCGTGGTGACGTCAGCGAGCACACCAGTTTGATCTTCTGCATTAATACGGATGTAGTAACCTGTGGTCATTTCTTCACGTGGCAGAATTGGTAAGTCTGCTAAAGCTTCAAAAGCCAATTGAGGAATTGTACCTGCACCATCTTCGGTATAAGAAATATCACGTACGATATCGATCACATCGGCAACGACCGCAGAAGCTGTAGGACCAGCGCCGGCACCTGCACCGTAATACAAGGTTGGGCCGACAGCATGTGCTTGTACCAAGACGGCATTTTTTACCCCATTGACATTGGCAAGGAGTTCTTCAGCGGGAATAAGCGTTGGATGAACACGTAGTTCAATGCCTTTTTCTGCACGACGTGCAATACCCAAATGCTTGATTCGGAAACCCAGTTCTTCAGCATACTTCACATCTTGTGCTGTAATTTTGCTGATGCCTTCGGTATAGACTTTGTCAAACTGTAATGGAATACCAAATGCACAAGAGGCTAAAATTGTCAGTTTATGTGCAGCATCAATCCCTTCAACGTCAAAGGTTGGGTCAGCTTCGGCATAGCCTAATTCTTGTGCTTCTTGTAGCACGTCTTCGAAGGCACGACCTTTATCGCGCATTTCAGTTAAGATGAAATTGCCTGTGCCGTTAATGATACCTGCTAACCAATCAATTTTATTGGCAGCTAGGCCTTCGCGCATCACTTTAATGATGGGAATGCCTCCTGCAACCGCAGCTTCATAGGCGATTTGTACGGCATTGTCTTCTGCCGCTTTAAACAATTCATTGCCATGTTCAGCCAGTAAAGCCTTGTTGGCAGTGACGACTTGTTTGCCATGCTTGATGGCTTCCATAATCACATCATAGGCAGGGTGAATACCACCCATTACCTCTACCACAACATCGACATCGGGTTGACGTACGATGTCCATCAGGTCTGCACTTTGTTTTACAGAGGCTGGAAGATCAAGGTCTGGACGCGGACGACGAGTACCTACGTGGGTAATTTCAATTCCTCGACCGGTGCGACGTTTAATCTCCGCAGCGTTTTCTTCTAGTAGTTTAAGGGCACCACCACCCACAGTACCAAGACCGAGGATTGCCAGACGAACTGGTTTCACGTCACACTCCATTTATTTCTTCAATTTTACGCGAGTCTAGATCATAGCTAAAAAAACGCTCAGACTCTAGGGTGGAGCGAAGATAATCTCCACCTATAACTAATAGTAAAATAACAAATAAAAATTAGTTATTTAAGCGTTGCTCTAATTCTTCAGGGCTGAGGTATCCACCTAAATAAACACCTTCGGTATTGTAGATCGCAGGTGTGCCATTCACGCCCATGTTTAGCCCCAGTTGATATTGATCGCGGACAGGGTTTTTACAGGTGGCAGGTGGCAATTGAGCTCCTGCTACGGCTTGATTAAACGCAGCTTGGCGATCGGCACTACACCACACACTTTCCATTGCTGGCATAAACTGCTCGCCACGTGGCCAAGCAATATAACGAACTTCAATGCCCTTAGCGGTAATCTCAGGAATATGCTCATGTAATTTGTGGCAATACGGACAGCTTGCATCGGTAAATACATAAACGACATGCTTGGTTTTACCTTGCGCTGGATACACCAACAGGTCTTCTGTTTTTAAGCTGGCTAAATGCTTTTTATTGGCTGCGGCTTGTAAGTTCTCACTGACATTATGTAGCTTTTTATCACCTAAGCGAATGACATCGCCCTGAATTAAGAATTTACCATCGCTAGTGGCATAGACTGAACTCATGCCTTCTAAGTTAATCCAATACAGATTCGGGACTTCGGTTGTTTTTACATCTACAATTTTGGCATTAATACCCGCAGTTTTAAAATGTTGCTCTAAAGTTTTAATCAGGCGCTGTTGTGCATTGCGTTCAGAGAGATTCGATGCTTCTCCAGTGGCAGGGGCACTCGCCGTGAGCGTATTTTGCTTTTTGTCATCATTATTTGAATTGGAACATGCCGTGAGGGCTAAACTGCCTGCCAAGGTACATGCAATAAATAATTTTGTGCGGGTAAATGACATATAAAACCCTTTCTTTTAGGTATAAAAACAGGAGGCTAGCATAGCAAAAAAACTTTGTAGCGTGGTATTTCTTGGTGTGGACTCTGTGAAGCAGATCTAGCTTTATGGCTTTTTAGGCTCTTGGATGGAACTCGGCATGTAGTTGCTGCATACGGACTTGTGCCACATGGGTATAAATTTGCGTGGTAGATAAATCACTATGCCCCAATAACACTTGCACCACACGTAAGTCCGCGCCATGGTTGAGTAAATGCGTCGCAAAAGCGTGACGCATGGTATGTGGTGAAAGTTCGGCTTGAATGCCTGCCTGTAGCGCGTAGCGCTTAATCGCATACCAGAAGTTTTGCCGACTCATAATCCCGCCTTGTTGGGTCAGAAAAACATAGTCGGTTGCAGATTTATAGAGGCTGGGTCTGGCTTGTGCCAAATAGGTTTCAATCCATTGACAAGCCACTTGTCCTAAGGGCACTAAACGTTCTTTATTGCCTTTACCCACAATACGTAAATAACCTTGTTTCAAATTGATCAGTTCTAAGCGTAAATTTAACAATTCTGATACACGCAGACCACAGGCATATAAGACTTCAAACATAGCACGGTCGCGTAAACCCAATGCGGTATGGGTATCTGGTGCAAGAATGAGAGCCTCAACGTCTTGTTCTGAAAGGTCTTTAGGCAAAGCACGTCCAATTTTAGGGGTGCGATGACTGGCCACAGGATTGTCACTGCGAAGCTTTTGTTCTCTTAAAAATTTATAAAATGAACGTAAGGCAGAAAGACTACGTGCAATAGATCGTGGGCTTTTGCCTTGCTGAGTTAAGTTGAGAAGTACATCTGCAATATCATCACTTTGCCAGTCGATCAGGGCTTTGCTGTGGCATTCGCTACATTGAATCAGATCAGAAAGATAGGCATTCCGCGTGTGAGGGCTGACGGTTTGTGCAA
The DNA here is from genome assembly GCF_004331035.1 of Acinetobacter sp. ANC 4910. GTDB lineage: Bacteria > Pseudomonadota > Gammaproteobacteria > Pseudomonadales > Moraxellaceae > Acinetobacter. The sequence continues at coordinate 31,257 of NZ_SJNT01000014.1, read as the reverse complement.
TTAAATAGTCACGGAAACCCTGAAGAAAGCTGAGTTTTTCTGGAATTTGGACAGGTGTAGGTATTCTAGGTTTTTTATTTAACATTACTGCTTCGAATTCAGGAAACCGATTTAGATTGTCCATCTTAACTAATTTTACAACATTTTTCTGGGTGGACCTTGTGGTATAAAGTGAATGCGAATAGGAATCTAACCTTATTTGGTAATTATTCTCATTTGCTTGTATACTACAGAAAATATTTTAGGGTTTAGTGCGGTGCTTTTATCTGATTTGAAAGTCAAGCAAACAGCCATTATTCGTAACGTCAAACGTCATGTGGATGGTAATGCAGCTCAGACTGACCTAATAGCCAGTCGTTTGGAAACTTTAGGTTTTGTGCCTGGTACTTCCGTTCAGGTGGTGACAAAAGGTATTTTTGGTGGCGATCCGATTTTAATTCAGGTCGGATTTACCCGTTTCGCACTAAGAAAAGCTGAAGCAGAAAAAATTGAAATTGAGATGGAAGGAGCACCTGCATGAGTGATGCGTTGCGTATTGCCCTTGTCGGGAATCCTAACTGCGGTAAAACCTCTTTATTTAACCATTTAACAGGAACCCGCCAGAAAGTTGCTAACTATGCTGGGGTAACGGTCGAGCGTAAAATGGGGCAGTTTTCCCTGCCTTCAGGAAAGGCTGTTCGGGTCTTGGACTTGCCAGGAACTTATAGTTTAGATGCAACCAGCCCAGACGAAGCTATCACCCGTGATGTGGTACAAGGTAAAATTGTAGCAGAAGGACATCAGGATGCATTTTTATGTGTGGTGGATGCCACCAACTTAAAACTGCATTTAGGTTTAGTTCTGGAAATGATTGAATTGGGCCGTCCAATTCTGTTGGTTCTGAACATGATGGATGAAGCACGCCGTCGTGGGATGCAAATCAATACCCAGAAACTGTCTGAACGTTTAGGCATTCCTGTTGCTGAAACAGTTGCGGTGCGTAATGCAGGCATTGAAAACTTGTTGAATGCTTTAGATCAAGCCAAATATGCAGTGCCCCATACGGAACTGAGTGGCTTAAAAGGTTCGCATCACCAAAAAATCGCGACGATTTTGCATGATGTTGTTCAGTATGCAGACCAAGAAGATAAACGCTCCGATTTCCTTGATCGAATTTTTTTACATCCCGTATTCGGCTTGGTGACGTTGGCTGTGATGATGTTTGTGGTTTTCCAAGCGGTTTTTGCTTGGGCAGCCCCATTTATGGATGGGATTGAAAGTTTATTTGGCTGGCTGGGTGAAGTGATTGGCGCATCCATTTCGCAGCCTTTATTGCATAGCTTAGTGGTTGACGGGATTATTGCGGGTGCTGGCGGTGTGGTGGTGTTTTTACCCCAGATTATTATTCTGTTCTTCTTTATTTTGGTTTTGGAAGAATCGGGCTATTTACCTCGTGCAGCGTTCTTGCTAGATAAACTGATGTTTAAAGCAGGTTTGAGTGGACGTGCATTTATTCCCTTGCTGTCTAGTTTTGCTTGTGCGGTACCCGGAATTATGGCAACCCGTAGTATCAGTGACCCACGGGATCGTTTGACCACTATTTTTGTGGCACCTCTGATGACCTGTTCAGCACGTTTGCCTGTATACGCCTTGTTAATTGCAGCTTTTATTCCTGCGCAGACCGTGTGGGGAATTTTTAATTTACAAGGTTTGGTGCTGTTTGCTTTGTATATGGCGGGCATTGTCAGTGCATTGATCGTTTCATTTGTATTGAAATTTTTCCAAAAAGATAAATCGCAACATGCTTTGCTGATGGAACTACCGAGTTACCGTTTTCCTGACTTAAAAAGTGTTGGAATTGGTTTGTTGGATCGTACCAAAATCTTTATGAAACGCGTGGGTGGGATTATTTTTGCGCTTTCAATCTTGTTGTGGTTCCTGTGTACGTTTCCTCAACCGCCAGTGGGCGCGACCATGCCGGATATCGATTATTCCTTCGCAGGAATGTTGGGGCATGTCATGCAACCGATTTTTGCACCCTTAGGTTTTAACTGGCAGATTTGTATTGCGTTAATTCCTGCCATGGCAGCGCGAGAGGTTGTGGTTGCAGCATTGGGTACGGTCTATGCCTTATCTGCGGTGAATGATGATGCAATGTCGCAAGGATTGGCGGCAATCATTAGTGGCAACAGTGATTTAGGTTGGTCTTTAGCAACTGGTTTGTCTTTACTGGTTTGGTTTATTTATGCACCACATTGTTTAGCGACTTTGGCGACTGTACGTCGTGAAACAGGTTCATGGAAAACTGTGAGCTTTATGACCGCGTATTTGTTTGGCTTAGCGTATTTGATGTCATTCCTGACTTATCAAATTGCGTCGCACTATTTCGGTTAATCTGCAAGGAGACTCTGAATATGGTTGAAATTCTGATTGTTGCTGCCTTGGTACTGTGGAGTACCGTGGTGGTGTTTAAGAAAGTGTTTCCGAAAACGTCCAATAAAACCTTTGGCGCATTGGCTGGATTTACTGAAAAACAGGGTTGGAACACGGTATCTAAATGGCTGAAGCCTACGCCTGTTGCAGGCTGTGGTGGTGGTTGTGGCTGTAGCCAAGACGATGCACCGAGTGTGAATAAAAATGCTGAGATTCAAGCGGTGAAGTGGAAATAAGCAAATTTCCCCTAATCACAAAAAAGCCGTCAAATTTGACGGCTTTTTTACGCGCTGACACAAAAAAACAGAGAGAAAGTCAAAACAGAAAAAGCATTCAAAACAGCAAAGTGCTAACATTTTGTCAGTTTTACCAATCAACCAAAACATGGGGCAAAAATGTTAATACAGCGTGGTGGATTAAAAGTCGTTGCAGGACTGGGAATTTCAGGTGTTGCAGCAGTAAATTTCTTACATGAGAAGGGCTACCGCGTTGCAGTAACAGATTCACGAGCAACCCCTCCGGGACATGACCAGATTCCTGCTGAGGTGCAAACCAGTTTTGGTCAATTGGATCAAGAACTCTTATTACAAGCCGAAGAAATTATTGTGAGCCCAGGGTTGGATCTTAAGCTTCCAGAACTTCAAGCGGCCTTTGCCCAGCACATTCCAGTGGTGAGTGAAATTCAGGTGTTACGTCGTAGCACCGATAAACCGATTGTGGCAATCACTGGCTCGAATGCGAAAAGTACAGTCACGACTTTAATGGGTTTAATGGCGCAAGAAGCAGGCAAGAAAGTCGCAGTTGGGGGGAATTTAGGACGTCCAGCATTGGATTTAACCAAGGATGATCCTGAACTGTATATTCTAGAATTGTCTAGTTTTCAGCTCGAAACCACATCGAATTTAAATGCAGCGGTGGCTGTAGTCCTGAATATGAGTGAAGACCATTTAGACCGTCATGGCGATATGTGGGGCTATCATCAAGCCAAACATCGTATTTTCCAAGGCGTGAAAAAAGTGGTGTACAACCGTGATGATTCATTGACGCGTCCTTTGGTCCCCGATGTAACGCCATTACAGAGTTTTGGCTTAAATGCACCAGACCTGAATCAATATGGCATTCTAAAAGATGCGGACGGTACGATATGGTTGGCACGTGGTCGTGAGCGTTTATTGAAAAGTTCGGACATGTATATTCAAGGCACGCACAATGTTGCCAATGCACTTGCATGTTTAGCCTTGGGCGAAGCGATTGGCTTACCACTCGAGTCGATGCTGAATACTTTGAAGCATTTTAAAGGTTTGGAACATCGCTGTGAGTTTGTGAAAGAAGTGAACCAAGTCCGTTACTATAATGATTCGAAAGGCACCAATATTGGCGCAACTTTGGCGGCTATTGATGGTTTAGGCGCAGCGATTGAAGCTCAGCAAGGTAAGGTGGCAATTATTTTGGGTGGACAAGGTAAAGGACAAGACTTTACGGCGTTGAAAGATTCACTGGCAAAATACGCTAAACTGGCAGTGCTGATTGGGGAAGATGCCAATCTGATTGAGCAGGCGATTGCAGGAACGACAACAATTTTGCATGCTGCAACACTCAAACAAGCGGTAGAACTGTGCCAAGCACATACGCAGGCACACGATGTAGTGTTATTGTCTCCTGCATGTGCAAGTTTTGATATGTTCAAAAGTTATGGTGATCGTGGTCATCAGTTTGTCGATTGTGTGAATGCTCTAACTTAAAAGAATGATAAGGAGAGAGTTGTATGGCGAGTTTAGCTCAGACAACGATCAATAAAGCTCAGCAAGTCTATCAACGTATCAGCCCGCGAATTCCTGCCGAATTTACGGCACGAAATGTTCTGATTTTTTGTGTGATTGCTTTGCTGTGTTTAGGTTCCATCATGGTGGCTTCGGCTTCCATGCCTTATGCTGATCGAATGCTGGAGAATCCTTTCCATTATGTTGTACGGCATGCCATTTCAATTGTGGTGGCAGGTATCGCTGCATTTTTGGCTTATCGGGTTTCCTTGAATATATGGTTCAACAATACCTTTCCTCTGTGGCTGATCACCATCGTATTGCTCGCTGCTGTACTGGTGATCGGGACGGAGGTGAATGGTTCGACACGTTGGATTCGTATTGCAGGCTTTACTTTACAAGCTACAGAAGTTGCTAAAGTCATGATGGCCATCTTCACGGCAGACTATGTGGTGCGCCGTGCGGCAGAAGTCCGGAACACTGTTAAAGGTTTGGTGCGACTTGCGGCAATTATGATTTTAACGGTTGGTTTGATTATTGCGGAACCCGATTTGGGGGCAACAGTGGTCATCGTGCTGATGATGTTAGGGGTGTTCTTTTTAGCAGGTGCACCTGTCATTCAGTTTGGTATCGCCCTTGGCGCGATTCTAACCGCCTTCTTCTTTCTCATTGTATTTGAACCCTATCGTTTTGAACGTCTGATGTCGTTCTCTAACCCTTGGAACGATCCTTTAGGTGCAGGTTATCAGCTTTCTAATGCGTTGATGGCCTTTGGTCGTGGCGAATGGGCAGGCGTTGGCTTAGGTCATAGTATTCAAAAAATGTCGTATTTACCCGAAGCCCATACCGACTTTATGTTGGCAGTACTGGGAGAGGAATTCGGCTTTTTAGGCATTACTGTGGTGTTGCTGCTGTCGTTTGGTATGTTGGTGTGCTGTATTAAAATTGGTCATCGCGCGTTACGGAATCAATATCTACGTGCAGGTTATTTGGCCTATGGCATCAGTATTATCTTCTTGCTGCAAATCTTGGTCAACGCAGGCATGAATATGGGCATGCTACCAACCAAGGGTTTAACTTTGCCTTTTATTAGTTATGGTGGTTCGTCTTTAATTATGTGTGCAGTCATGATCAGTTTGATTTTGAAAATTGATGCAACCACACAAGACATCAACCCAAGTAAAGAAGAATCAAGCTTCTAAGCCTATTGGGTGTGTCCCCCAATGAAGCAGCATATATTTTAATTTACAAACCTCTCGTCTAATCGGATGAGAGGTTTTTTATTTCTCTCGAATTAGAGGTAATGCCTTTCCAATTCGATGCTGTGCGGAATCAGGTTGGTATTCCACTGTAATACGGCTTGTTGCAGCATGATTTCAGGTTGGTCTAAATCTACTGCTGGCTGGTGTAACGCAAGCAGTGCTTGCTGTAATAATTTAGGGGCTTGCGTAGGGTCTAAGGCTTGTGCAAGGTTTTGTTTCGAGAGTTTTTGCCCTTGAGCATTCATTGCAAGAGGCAGATGCATATAGCTTAATGTCGGATAACCTAGCAATTGTGCGAGCCAAATTTGCCGTTCGGTATTATCCAGTAAATCTGCGCCGCGAACGACATGAGTGATACCTTGCAAATAATCATCAACCACGACTGCTAATTGGTAATTGATGATGCCATCACGACGTTTCAACACAAAATCACCCAAATCTTCTTTTAGATTGGAACAATGTTGACCTTGTAGGCGGTCTTGAAAGCAGATGGATTGATCTGCGACTTTAACGCGAATGGCTTGCTGTTCAAAGGGTAGCGCTAAATCACGGCAGGTACCCGCATAGATGTGATTAGAACCGAGCATTTTTCGGGTGCAGGCACAGGCATAGACTTGACCCGCAAGGTGTAACTGATCAATCACCGCTTCATAAAGGTCTAGGCGATCTTTCTGGAAAATAATTTCAGCATCAGGATAAAGCTGAAAGGCATCTAGGCATTCGAGAATATGTTGTTCACTGCCAGGATAAATACGAGGAATGTCGGTATCTTCGATACGAACGTACCATTGTCCTTGTTGTGCCTTGGCATCGCAATAACTCGCAACGGCTGTGAGTAGTGAGCCAAAATGTAAAGGGCCGGTTGGCGATGGCGCAAACCGACCCACATAAGCCATCCTGTTGTCCCCCTTCTGTTGTAAGGAAGGGGTTAGGGGAGGATTATTGAATAACATAGTTAACCGTTGTTTTGCTTCTCTTTGATTTCAGCCAAAGTTTTGCAATCGATACAAAGTGTCGCGGTTGGGCGTGCTTCTAAACGGCGTAAACCAATTTCGATACCACATGTTTCACAGAAACCGTAATCATCATTCTTGATTGCTTCAATCGATTGTTCAATTTTACGAATCAATTTGCGCTCACGGTCACGTGTTCTTAATTCAATTGCAAATTCTTCTTCTTGCGTTGCACGGTCATTGACGTCAGGCAATGCTGTATTTTCATCTTGCATGGTGTTGAGGGTACGATCAACTTCAGACATAAGCTCTTTTTTCCATGCCAATAAAATCAGGCGGAAGTGCTCAAGCTGTCCTTCAGACATGTATTCTTCATTCTTTTTTGGCTGATAAGGTTCAATACCAAATAAGCTTGCAGTAGAACCACCTTCAGTTGCCTTCGGCTTTGCTTTACGTACGCGCTTGGTAGATTTGTCATCTACAACATCTGTATGTTCATCCAAGACTTGGGTTTGGTTGTCATTCGCCATATAGGGCATTCCTCATCATATACGTACATCTATACGCAAAAAATATGGTGATATGCAAGTGTTTTTATCTACCGCCCATGCGGAGATTGTTCCACAGGGGTCGTCATCATATAGACTTTTTTCAATTCTGGATAGTCTTTGATGTTTCGATTTAAGCTATCACCTTTTATTTAGCAGCCATAACATAATGGAAATAAAATGAAATGAAAAGTTAGTAGCCTGTAATTTCAATATTTATTTTTTTCTGTATGGGCTGCGTACGATGAACTTGAGTTGTAAACTCGCCATTGGCTTTTAATTGTACGACGCGATAGCCAGGGGCTTCATCATCGAGCGCAAAATCATCACTATGAGGTTTAAATTGTACACAGGTAGAAGGGGTGGATAAAAAGTGGATGCCATGCCATTGATTTTCCGAAGCTTGATGTACATGACCACATAATACCAATTTGACATTCGAGTGTTTCGCCAAGACATCTGTCAGATGTTCGGTATTTTTTAGAATATGCTGATCAATCCAACGGGACTGCATTTCAAAGGGATGATGATGGCAGGCAATTAAAATATATTGCTTGGCATGGAGACTGAGAATGTGATCCAGTTGTTTCAGTTGTTCCGTATCAATCCAGCCATCAATTTTTCCTTTGACGGCACTATTGAGCAGCACCAAACACCAATTTCCCATAGGAATGGCATGTACTTTGTTTTTCTGGTCATGAAATGGAAAGAATTCCTCATTATCATGGTTGCCGGGTACTTGATAGTGTTGGAACCCCGTGGTTTGCATAAAATCGAGGTAGCGTTGATAGGTTTCAGGCACAGGAATCTGCGCCAAATCACCCGTATGAATCAGCGCATCTGCGTGTGGATATTCATGTTGAATTTGAGCCATCACGCGATGAAAACTTAGTTCAGGATTCATATGCACAAATTCTAAATCATCCTGATTCATTAAATGTGTATCTGAAATTTGTATGATGGTCCAGTCTTGCTGTTGATCATGCGGTTGTTTCAAAGTCATGTCCGTCCCCTTAGACATTCCTTATAGTTTTAATATGTTGTTCTAACCATTGCAATGCAATAATGACAGGCGCATTTCTGAGTCGACCGTTAGTCAATAGGCTACGTATGTCGGCATAATCAAGAATATGTAATTGAATATTTTCACCTTCATCCGGAACGCCAAATATTCCGCCTTGCTCAGGAAGTTCTGCTTCTGCGCTATAGAGATGAAAAAGTTCGGCACATGCTCCAGCAGAAGGATAAAAGCTGAATAGATGCTGTAACTGTTGTAACTCACAGCCAGATTCTTCAAGGCTTTCACGTCGTATACAGCTTTCAGGCGATTCATCGCCGTCGAGTACACCGGCAATAATTTCAAGTTGCCATGGCGAATCTTGGTCATCCATTGCACCAATACGAAACTGTTCAATTAGAGCGAATTTTTGTTGATGATCATTATAAATTAAAACCCCTGCCGCTTCAGGACGTTGAATTAATTCCCGATGAATAACAGAGGTGTATTGGCTTTGTTGAAATAAACGATGTTTAAGACTGACTTTTTCAACCTGAATAAAGCCGCGAAATAAATATTCTCGAGAAAGAATGTCTACTTCGTCGCTATTATACGTTGCTCGTTTAATAATATTCATAAAGCTCGGTCAGGATGAAAATGACTATTTCATCCTAACGGAGTTTTTTCTGAACACCAATATTTTTTTAGCTAATTACACTTTGTGGTACAATTTTTGACCATGTTCGTGGTAGGCATTTTTCATGGCTTGCAGACCGGATTCTACTTCTGAATCAACTGTTTCTGCTACTGAGGCATTTTTTTGATTTTGTGCATAATCTCGCACATTCTGGGTGATTTTCATGGAGCAGAATTTTGGTCCACACATCGAGCAGAAGTGGGCAGATTTATGTGCTTCTTTTGGCATGGTTTCGTCATGCATGCTACGTGCTGTGTCAGGGTCTAAAGCCAAGTTGAATTGATCTTCCCAACGGAATTCAAAACGTGCTTTAGACAAAGCATTATCACGGGCTTGAGCACCGGGGTGACCTTTGGCCAAGTCCGCAGCATGTGCCGCAATCTTATACGTGATAATGCCGTCTTTCACATCTTTCTTATTTGGTAAGCCTAGATGTTCTTTCGGTGTGACATAGCACAACATGGCTGTGCCGTACCAACCAATCATGGCTGCACCAATTGCAGAGGTAATGTGATCATAACCTGGTGCAATGTCAGTGGTCAGTGGTCCAAGCGTATAGAAAGGGGCTTCTTTACAGACTTCCAGTTGTAGATCCATATTCTCCTTGATCATATGCATAGGCACATGTCCCGGACCTTCAATCATCACCTGTACATCATGTTCCCAAGCACGGTGCGTCAGTTCACCTAAGGTTTTCAGTTCACTGAACTGTGCTTCATCATTGGCATCTTGTACGCAACCCGGACGTAACCCATCGCCTAAACTGAATGAAACATCATAAGCTTTCATGATTTCACAAATTTCATCGAAATGTGCGTACAAGAAATTTTCTTGATGATGGGCTAGACACCACTGCGCCATGATTGAACCACCGCGCGACACAATGCCGGTTAAACGATTGGCAGTCATCGGCACATAGCGTAGCAATACACCCGCATGGATGGTGAAATAGTCTACGCCTTGTTCTGCTTGTTCAATTAAGGTGTCTTTAAAGATTTCCCAAGTGAGGTCTTCAGCGACACCGTCGACTTTTTCCAGTGCTTGATAGATTGGAACAGTACCGATAGGAACGGGTGAGTTACGAATAATCCATTCACGTGTTTCATGAATGTTTTTACCCGTTGATAAGTCCATGATGGTATCGGCACCCCAACGGGTTGCCCATGTCATTTTTGCCACTTCTTCATCAATGCTAGAACCTAGCGCGGAGTTACCAATATTGGCATTAATTTTGACCAAGAAATTTCGACCAATAATCATCGGTTCAATTTCTGGATGGTTAATATTGGCAGGAATAATGGCGCGACCCGCTGCAATTTCTTGACGGACAAATTCTGGGGTAATTTCACGTAGATTTTGTGCCCCGAAGTTTTGACCTGCATGTTGACGCATATCCACGCCTTCACGTTGGCGCTGATTTTCACGAATTGCAATATATTCCATTTCAGGCGTAATGATGCCTTGCTTGGCATAATGCATTTGCGTGACATTTTTGCCTGTTTTGGCACGGCGTGGGTTTTGAATGTGGGCAAAACGGATATCGGCTGTACGAATATCTTTTAAGCGTTCTTGACCAAATTTTGAAGTCAGACTGGTAAGGGCTTCAGTATCGTCACGTTCTTCAATCCAAGTTTGACGCACCCAAGGTAGACCTTTATTCAGATCAATTGAAACATTCGGGTCGGTATAGACGCCAGAGGTGTCATACACGCGTAAAGGCAGATTATGTTCACCACCTAAACCAGTTGGGGTATCAGTTAGGCTAATTTCACGGAATGGAACACGAATATCAGGACGTGAGCCTTCAATATAGACTTTGTTTGAAGCTGGTAAAATTCGAGTTAAATCTTTTGCGTCTTGCTCATGTTGAGCTGAAACTTCGGCAGGGGAAAGATTCGTTAATTGGTTCATAGCATGATCCTTATGAATGACATCAACGAATCAAGCACGACCAAAACTTGGCTGGTCTTCTGGTTTAAATTCTAGTAGTAAATTCACCAGATAGACGGAGGGCGACAGTTTTAGGGAGCGCTTGATTCCTACGCAGGTGTTAACCTGATCAGGTTCAACGGTACTTGTGCTCATGTTTAGAACTACACAATCTCAGCGAGGGATTACTCGCGCTCCGTCAAGCTAGGGCAAATGTTAGCATGCAATCTGGAAAATGCCCATGCATATTTCATGACATTCGTCAGCAAGAAAAAGGGCATATTTTTTTGCGGGTTGTATTAAAAAAAGAATGAAAAAATGGCGCAGATTATTTTTCTGGTGGTAGACAAATCGCATCTCTGAAACAGTCGCGAAGTGAACGAGTATTCAGTTCAGGCAGATCTAAAAATTGATCCAATTGTTTTAACGTCTGTAAATTGCTTTGCCCAGATTGTTTTTGCTGTGGGCTCAGTTGTACAGGAATTTGGGCATTGCGCTGCTGTTCCGATAATTCTAGAAATTGCAGAAAGCGTTGTGCTTGCCAGGCCAGATGGGAGTGTTTGAGTTTCGCCAGTTTTTCAATTTCAAATAGACTGCTACTGTTAATGGCATTTTGATCGTTATAACTTTCTGAGACTGGAGCGTTATTCATGCCTTTAAACAAGAAATGCGTGTACATCTGTAAGAGATACTCTGCGTCATGTCGATAGCTACTGCGTGGATATTGCTGTAGATAATTTTCCCAGAATAAGGCACGGATAACGATTTCTTGAGGGTCAATGGTGAGTGCTCCATCAAGAAAAGGTACTTGTGTATTTTGTTGTGCCAGTTCAGTCATAAACGCTTTTTCTGCTTCGGGCATATACGGCGCAAAGACAATCGCTAAATATTGAGGGCTACGACGATAGCTTAATAATCCTTCGCCTTGGTCCATTAATTCAATATATGCCTGTCCTTGATGCTTTATCAAATATTGGTCGCGCAAGGAGAATTGTTCAAAATGACTTTGCTGGATGGTTGGGTGTTGTGCCATATCAAAAGCATATTGCTCAAAAGCCAATTGCTGTTGTGGCGTGCGGTCAACTTGCAAAAAGTTGTCGTACATGGTGCCAGAAAGCTCCATCAACTCTTTTTGTTCACGTAGTTTCAAAAGGGGGAGGCAGACTTTTAAATCTTGATTAATTTCTTCGAGGGCAAAAGTGGTCCGTTGATTATTAATTTCTAACATACTTTTTTTCAAGTTTTTGCACATTTCAGTTAAATCAACTGCAATTTCTTGTTGTTGCTGCTTGGGCGGTTGTTCTTGAGCAACTTGAGATTCTGGTTGCTGGCAACCAAAAAGCAAGATGCTACACAACAAAGCAAAACAGGGTTTGAATAAAAGCATAAACTTGAATTTCACAGCCGTTAGAATGTAAATCTAAAAGATAAGCAGGGAGAAAGTCTTATTCTAAGCCGAAATATTGCTTTAGGTTTGTACTATTGTGAGGGAGTTTGGTTACTAAACCTGAGCTGTTTTAGCAGGTCATTACGGTTAAAACCCGTGCAAAATTGCAGTGATCACGTTAATTTAGCAGAGTTTGCAGGGTCTTAGGGCTCGACATACAATATGAAACGGTTTGAATCAGGGATAAGAATGAAGAAACTTTGGTTGCTCGGTTTGTCTTTAAGCCTCTGCATGGCTGAAGCACATGCTTTGGATTTGGTGCAAGCATATGCGAGGGCGCAACAGACCGATCCAAATTGGCAAGCAAATAAGCTGCAATACGAAGCAGATCAGCTCAATTTAGGCATTGCCAAAGGCAATTTATTGCCAACGATCACGGTTTCAGCCAGTAGCACCCGAAAATCACAGCAGAATTCTGATACATCACAATCTTCCTTAGAGATTCCTTCGGCCACCACGACTCATCAGGTTGCAGTCACTGCCCGACAGCCGCTATTTCGTTGGGATGCATGGCAAGGTTTTAAACAGGTCAAAACTTCGGTCAATTTAAGTGAAGTAACCTTAAAATTACAGCAACAACAGCATATTTTAACGGTGGCAGAAAGTTATTTTGATGTGTTGCGTCAGCAAAGTTTAACGCAAGCATATTTACAAGAAGAACAAGCCCTGTTGCAGCAATTGAATATGATGAATGCCAAGTTGCGAGAAGGTTTGGTGGCTAAAAGTGATGTCAGTGAAGCGCAAGCGCAGTATCAGAATGCACGAGCAAACCGCATTGCAACCCAAGTGCAATTGTTATTGGCACAAGAACAATTACAGCAGTTGATTGGTCCGTATCGCGACAAGCTTGCGGTCATTCGGGATGATTTTGTCTATCAAAAACCGCAACCCGCCCAATTGACAGCATGGGAAGATTTGGCCCGCAGCCACAATTTAGAAATACAGCAAGCACGTTTACAACAACGCTATGCCGAAGATCAAAAACGGGTGGAAAAAGCGGCGCTCTATCCGCAACTCGAAGCTGTCGGGACCTATGGTTATAATCAGCAGCAGCCTTCAAGTGTGCTGTCAAATGACGGTCAATTTGACCAGATTGGCATTGAAATGAATTGGAATGCCTTTACAGGCGGACGAACACAGCGTTCTATTCAAAAAGCAGCGGTGAATGTACGTAAATCTGAAGCGCAACTCGATGCTGCTATTCGTAAAGCGCAAACTGAGGTGAAGAAAGCGTATTATCAGGTTGAAACCGATCAAGCCAAACTCGAAGCCCGTCAGGCCGCCATGCAATCTTCCCAAGTGGTGTCAGAGGCTTCTCAGGCACAATATCAGGAAGGTCTAAAAACCATGGTCGATGTGCTGTTGGCACAACGCAATGCATTTTCCACCAAGCAAGACTATGTAAATGCTAAATATGATTATGTGCTGAATGTGTTGCGTTTAAAAGCAGCCGTTGGGCAATTGAATGAACAAGAATTACAGCAGATGAATGTTTGGTTGGTCGAAAAATAATAAGCAACATACAGCTTGTTTTTGGTTGTCATCAAATGTTCATAATAGGTATGCTTTAATATTGAGCGAAAGCGTTTGTCTTTAACTGCTGTTGTGGAGTGTGCATTTTGAGTCCAAGTAACCCCGTTTTAACCCATCATATTTCTTCGCAATTTAATGAAGATTTGCAGGCTGTAAATACCAAATTTATGACCATGGGTGGTTTGGTTGAACAACAAGTGGCGAATGCAATCCACGCGTTGCTGGATACGGATGCGAACTTAGCAATAGATGTGCAATATCAAGACAATACCGTCAATCGTTATGAACGTGAAATTGATGAAGCCCTGACTTTAATTTTAGCGCGTCGTCATCCTGCGGCCATTGATTTACGTATGGTGATTGCCATGAGTAAAGCCAATACCGATTTAGAACGTATTGGTGATGAAGCAGCAAAAATAGCCCGCATTGCACAAAGTCTTTGTGAAGAAGGTGGCTCCCCGCGTGGTTATATGGAAACCCGTCATATCGGGAATCAAGTCCGTGTCATGATTCATGATGCCTTGGATGCCTTTGCACGTTTAGATGTGGATCAGGCATTACGAGTTATGTTGGCGGATGCCGATATTGACCGTGAATACCAGTCGGCAACCCGTACCTTAATGACTTATATGATTGAAGATCCACGCCATATTTCTCGTGTCATTAACGTGATGTGGGTTTTACGTTCTTTGGAGCGTATTGGTGATCATGCCCGTAATATTTCCGAGCAAGTGATTTATATGGTCAAAGGTTTAGATGTCCGACATACCAGTGTCGCCGAAATTGAAGAAAAAGTTCAAGAGCGTTAAGTTTTACTTCATATTGAAGTAATTCAATCGTTTTATCGCAAGTTGCTAAAGGCTTATGTTGAACCGACATAAGCCTTTTTTTATTGCGGTATGTGCCGCAGAACTTGAGGTGAAAGTGCCAATACAAGAACCAGTTAAAAAAAATCCCAGATTTTGGGGGAAATCTGGGAATAAAATAAATAGGGGGATATTATTTTAATATTTAGAGATGTCTCCATCTCCATAATTGTCATTATAGTGAGATGCCCCACATGACTCATGTAGGATATTGTGTGTAAATGTAGCCTTATTTATGAATATGTAGTTTTTTATATCTCAAACCTTGAAATTGAATGCGCCATCCCAAAGCTTACTTCTAATATTAATGAGTCTGATAAAATTCAATGATATAAGGTAAAAAGACCAGCTCAATTGGCTGGTCTTTTCATTTTTTAGCGTTCAAAATGCTTAAGCTTCTGGCTTCCAGCCTTCGGCAGTTTCAATACTGCTGTCATTGCTAAAAAACTTTTCACGCTGTTCTTCTAAAAACTTCTTGGCTTCAGGCTCAAACACATTTAAACGCTTTTCATTGATTAGCGTTGTTTGGTGTTTTAACCATTCTTGCCATGCTTGTTTGGAAATGTTGTTGAAGAACTCTTCGCCTTTAACACCAGGAAATGGCGCAAAGTCTAAGCCTTCCATTTCTTTTTGATATTTACGGCAGAATATTTGTCGAGACATTACGAAACCCCTTAAGCGTAAAGTTTTTCTAAACGAACATGGGCGCGAGCAATCGCAGCTTCAACTTGCGCTGGTGCGGTACCGCCAATGTGGTTACGTGCATTTACTGATGCTTCTAAAGTGAGTGCTTTTTCAAAAACATCGGCTTGAATGAGGTCGGAGAACTGTTGAAGTTGCTCAAGTGTCAATTCAGATAAATCTTTTCCTTCTTGTACCCCAAGTGCAACTGCTTTACCTACAATTTCGTGTGCATCACGGAATGCCACACCATTTTTTACAAGGTAGTCTGCCAAGTCAGTCGCGGTTGAGAAACCACGAAGAGCTGCTTCGCGCATAATCTCAATGTTTGGAACCAATGCAGGAATCATGTCAGCAAATGCCATGAGTGAACCACGTACGGTATCAATCGCGTCAAATAAAGGTTCTTTATCTTCTTGATTGTCTTTGTTGTACGCCAAGGGTTGACCTTTCATGAGGGTCAGTAAACTCATTAAGTCACCATAAACACGACCAGTTTTACCACGAACTAATTCAGGCACATCTGGGTTTTTCTTCTGCGGCATAATGGAAGAGCCTGTGCAGAAGCGGTCTGGAATATTGACGAATTTAAACTGAGCAGAAGTCCACAAAATCAGTTCTTCTGACATACGAGATAAGTGCATCATAATCAGTGATGCT
Source organism: Acinetobacter sp. ANC 4910 (assembly GCF_004331035.1). Taxonomy (GTDB): domain Bacteria; phylum Pseudomonadota; class Gammaproteobacteria; order Pseudomonadales; family Moraxellaceae; genus Acinetobacter. The sequence continues at coordinate 15,512 of NZ_SJNT01000014.1, read as the reverse complement.
GCGGCGTTGAATTCAATGCCGAAATCACGATCCGATACGGCATCGAGAGAGTTCTCAGAAACCGCTTCAAAACCAAGAAGCTCAGCCGTATAAGCACGGTCGATTGGGTAGGTGGTCCCTGCAAGTGCAGCCGAACCCAACGGCATACGATTCACACGTTTACGGCAGTCAATTAAACGTTCAGAGTCACGAACCAGCATTTCAAACCATGCCAATAAGTGATGCCCAAAAGTCACGGGTTGAGCCGTTTGTAGATGGGTAAAGCCCGGCATAATTGTGCCAGTATTTTTTACGGCTAAAGACAGAATGCCTTTTTGCAGTTTCGCCAAGAGTTCTAAAATGGCATCAATTTCATCACGAACGTAGAGACGAATGTCCGTTGCGACTTGGTCATTACGGCTACGACCCGTATGTAATTTTTTACCTGCAATACCGATACGTTGAGTCAAACGCGACTCAATGTTCATATGCACATCTTCTAAGTCGATACGCCATTCGAAATTACCTGCTTCAATTTCAGCTTGAATGGTGCGGAGACCTTCGGTAATCGCATCACGTTCAGATTCAGTTAGCACCCCAACTTTTGCTAACATAGTTGCATGGGCAATTGAGCCTGCAATATCTTGTTTATAAAAGCGTTGGTCAAATTGCACAGATGCGGTAAATTCTGCAACAAACGCGTCAGTCGCTTCAGTAAAACGACCGCCCCACATGCCAGAAGTCTGGGCTTGTGACGGATTAGAGGAATTAGAAGATGTGGTCATGTCGGCTCAGTAAAATAAAAAATCGGCAAATTAAACAGAGTATAGCAAATTCAAAAGCAGTTGCCGAAGCCCCAGCATCCTATTCTTATTTTTTTAGTACCGCGGGACGGTGGCAAAATTTAGTCGAGTTGTGTATTGCAGGTAATATTTTAGCCATTTTGTTGGCTTTGGCAGAAGCACATTCATGGCAAGCCCTGAGTGGAACGCAAGTGCTGTTGTTTATGCTTTATATCAATTGGGTCTTGTTATGTTTTACGGCAATCGTTGAGCGCCTGCAACCTCGCTTAGAACATTGGGGACTAACTTCAATGTTGCTGTTGGGTTTTGTGATCTTACAAAGCACGATTTTTTGTACCAGCTTGATTCTCAATATTTTTGTTTTTTTTGGGCAAAACTTTAGCTTTAAAGGTTTAGATCTTTCGACAGCATTGCAAGGTGTAGTATTGCATTTAAGTTATGGGGGGCTACTGGGGGCATTTTGTTTTCGATATTTGTATATTCGAGAACAATGGATGCGACAGCAACACAGTGAATTGAATGCACGTATTCAGGCGATGCAGGCCCGAATTCATCCGCATTTTTTATTTAATAGCTTAAATAGTGCCATCAGTTTAATTGTTGTTGATCCTGATAAAGCTGAACAAATGCTGTTAGATTTATCGCGTTTATTTCGTGCCAGTTTCCAAGAGTTAAAGCTGGTGAAATTGCAAGATGAAATTGAATTGTGCCAACGTTATTTGGCGATTGAGCAGATTCGCCTAGGAAATCGGTTACAGGTTGAATGGAAATTTGTGCATCCTGAATTATTTTCACAGGCGCAAATTCCGTTGCTCACTTTGCAACCTCTCCTAGAAAATAGTATTTTTCATGGGGTTGAGAAAACATTATCAACCAGTATAGTGAGCGTATTGGTCGAAATTACACAACATCAAGTCAATATCGTCATTACAAACCCGTACACACAGGATAAAATAAATTTACGACAAGGACACGGTATTGCCATTGATAATGTAAAACAGCGTCTCATGGCGTATTATGGGCGCGCAGTCATCTTCCGAACTTTTGCGGGGGATGGAATGTATACCACTGTGGTGCAATATCCGTATAAATAAAACAGTGGCGGTTAACTTATAAAAATAATCCACGTTAACTGAACGAAGGAGGAATAATGGACATCCTGATTTGTGATGATGAGCCTCTTGCAGTAGAGCGTTTATCCAGATTGGTCACGCAAATGGGGCATCAAGTTATTGCAACAGCGGCTTATGGTCAGCAAGCAATTGAAATGGTGCAATTTTATCAACCCGATGTGGTGCTTTTAGATATACAAATGCCAGAAATGGATGGTTTAACCTGTGCACAGTATTTGCGTCAGATGGAGCCATCACCGGCCATCGTATTTTGTACGGCTTACGACCAACATGCCTTGGATGCGTTTAAATCGCATGCCGAGGGCTACTTGCTAAAACCGATTATGCAACAGGAATTGCAACAGGTTTTAGACCAACTGACCAAACTCACGCAAGCGCAAATGAGTAACTTAAAACAAAAAGAAGATATGGATAATCAAGCACAACGCCATCAAATTGCGGCAAAGACCTATCGTGGGGTAGAACTGGTCCCCGTAGAAAATATTTATTATTTTTTAGCGGATCAAAAATATGTCACGGTACGTCATAAAAATGGCAGTGTACTGATTGATGAGACCTTAAAAGATTTAGAACTGGAATTTGGTGAACAGTTTATTCGTATTCATCGTAATGCTTTGGTTTCGGTGCATTATCTTGAAGGGTTGGAAGTGATTAACTCTGGACAATACCAAGTGCGTTGCCGCGAATTAGACGAGCGTTTATCTGTCAGTCGACGACATTTACCAAATTTACGCGAACGAATTCATAAACTTTGAAGTCAAATGAATGATTTCATGCAGTGAGCTGGTAATTCTACTTGCATTTTAAAGTTAGCCAGTTAAGTTTAGAATAACTGACCTTATTCAATGTATCTAAAATTTATGAAAACTTTGAAGATTGCAACACGCCAAAGTCCCCTTGCTTTATGGCAGGCAGAATTTATTCGTTCCTGTTTGGAAGAACGCAATGCTGATTTGAAAGTGGAGTTGGTTACGTTTGTCACTCAAGGCGATAAAATTTTAGATACTCCGTTGGCGAAAATTGGCGGCAAAGGTTTATTTGTCAAAGAGCTGGAAGCAGCGTTGTTGGATGGTCGAGCCGATTTAGCGGTACATTCTATGAAGGATGTGCCTATGGCACTTCCAGAAGGTTTAAGCTTGGCGGTGATTTGTGAACGTGAAGATCCGTTTGATGCTTTTGTTTCAAACCACTATGCAAATTTTAACGATTTGCCACAGGGTGCTAAAGTAGGCACATCAAGCTTGCGCCGTAAATGCCAAATTTTAAAGCAACGCCCAGATCTTGAGATTATTGATTTACGCGGTAACGTCGGAACTCGTCTGTCAAAATTAGATGCAGGTTTATACGATGCCATTATTCTAGCCAGTGCAGGACTTAAGCGTTTAGGGCTTTCAGAACGCATTCGTCATACCTTGCCAGCCAGTGTTAGTTTGCCAGCAGTTGGACAAGGGGCATTGGGGTTGGAATGCCGTGAAAAGGATCAACAGGTTTTAGATTTAATCCAACCTTTGTTGCATGTAGAAACCTCGGCTTGCGTCCGTGCTGAACGTGCCTTTAATGCTTATTTGGAAGGTGGTTGTCAGGTGCCGATTGCAGGTTATGCCACTTTACATGCAGATGAGCTGCATATTGAAGGGCGTGTCGGCAGTGTTGATGGTGCAACTTTACTGGTCGCTGAATTACGTGGACCAGTGGTAGAAGCCGAGCAGTTAGGTGAAGCTTTGGCACAACAACTACTCGAGTTAGGTGCAGGAGAACTGCTCCAAGCTTTGCATTAATTCATGTTATTTATTAATACCCGCCCGAATACTCGTGCGACCGAACTCAGCTTAAACATTCAACAAGCTGGCATTCCAGTCTTGGAGCTTCCATTGTTGGTGTTGGAACCGTGTGCATGGTCATTAGAATTGCAGGACTTGTATCAACAGTTACCCAATGCGACCTGTATTGTGGTGGTGAGTCCTTCAGCGGTTGAATTTGGGATGCAGGGCTTAAAGCAAAGCGGTGTGTCATTACAAGCCTTGAGTAAGGTGCAGTGGATTGCAGTCGGTGAAAAAACGGCACAAGCACTGACCCAATATGGCTTATCTAGTCATGTGCCTGAGGTTGAAACATCAGAGGGGATGTTGCAGATTCCATTGTTGCAAGATCTGTCTCCATCTGCTTGTGTGGCTTTTTGGCGAGGACAAGGTGGGCGTCAATTTATGATGGAGACTTTGCAACAGCAAGGTGTTTCTGTTTTAAATTTTATTTTGTATCAACGACATTGCCCAGCGCAGACAATCCAAAATTTTGATCAAGTTGTCGCACAGTTGCAACAACATCAGCACTATAGTGTGCTGATTAGTAGTGAAGCCAGTTGGTTAAACTGGTTAGCGTTGATGCAAGCCCATACAACGTTGCTTGCACGGGGGCATTTTATGGTGTTAGGTAAGCGACTTTATCAATTGCTGTTAAATACCCAACGACAACAGCATTTACCATTTCATCTCTATCAATTATCTGATTTAAATACAGCAACAATATTGCAATGCCTTCAAGCGATGTCGAGAAATGCATGAAAAAGTTTTTAATTGTTTTAATTTTGGTTTGTGTGGCATGGATTGCCAAATTAAGTTATGACATTTTTCAGTTAAATCAAACACAAGCTGGAATACAGAGCACGTTACAGCAGCTAGAAACCCATAGTGCCAATCTGAATGATCAAATTGTCGCTTTGCAACGTCAAACACCACAGCCGTCTGAGCCAGTCGCATCCAAAGCGGCAGCCACTTCTGGAACAGGCGCACAGGTATCGACTGCAACGTTGCAAGTCGATCCTATGGTTTTGATTCGCCAACAATTGGACTTGGTTGATTTTGCTTTGCAGCAACAGCAATACCATTTTGCCTTGGAAAAGTTGGCACAACTGAATATCAATATTGAGCAATATGCTTTGGCACCGAGTTTGAAGCAAAGTTTGCATCAGGTGATGGGTAAAGACCAACACTTGATACAGCAAACTGTACAGGCGCGTACCGAGCAGCAGCAACAAATTCAACAGCTGTTGCAACAGTTGGACGTTGTATTAACACAAGAAATTAAACAAGCCCAAATGAAACCCGTCCGTGGGGAAGATCGCCATTTTTGGCAGCGTTGGTTTGAATTGCAGCCAGCCAAGCAACCAGCCACACAACTGATGCAGCGTGCGATTATTATGAAAGAAGTACAGTTGCGCCTCTTGGTTGCACGTGAGGCATTAAGTCGGGGACAGTACTTAGAATATCAAAAGGACCTCAACGAGATTATCCAGATTTTATCGACTTTACCTGATGCACAAGCGCAAAAACTGCGTAAGCAAGTCGAGAAGATTAAAGGGTTCAGTATTATTCCGATGCCAGTTTTAAATACACGTGCATTGTTAGGATCTTAATATGAAGCAGATTCTTTTAGCCTATGCTTTTATATGCCTGCTTGTCATTGCTGTGATTAGCGTGTTGAGTTACGGTTTTGGTGCAGGCTATGTTTATGTGTATTGGCGCGAATGGCAGTTACAGAGTAATGTCTGGTTTATGTTTGTGCTTTTGGCTGTGCTGGGCTTTATTTTTCAGTTGGTTTGGTTGTTGCTGAAACGCTATTTTACTCGCGCGCAAAGAAAACAAACCGAAATCTATGACTTCAAAACCTTGCATCCTTATGAGCAACTAGCTGTCATTTGGTTGTTAGACGCAGGTCGGGAACAACAGCAATTTATTCAAAATGCATTTACCCAGTCTGGTTTGTTACGTGGTGTGATTGATTCAAGGTTGTATTTAATGCAGCAGGAATATCCACAAGCGTTGTCAGTTTTAAATCAGAGTCATGCGATGGCATTTGAATTGGCGGAAATTCAACGGATTCAGGTTTATCTGGCACAGCAGGACGGCGAGCAGGCACTGACACATCTTGAATTCTTAACACAACATGAATTATCCCCTTGGTTGAAGGATGTACAAGCCGCGTATGAGCAACGTTTGACCGAGCTGTGGGGTGTGTTTGCGGTGCAGTTTCCTTGGTTGTATTTACGTTCTATGCAATATGGACATTTAGATGAAGCCACCAAACAAGCATGGTTAGAGCAACTTTTACAACAGTTTGACCAAGCCAGTGTCGAAAACTTGCAAGATTTGCAACAACGTTACTTAGATTTATCGACTGAAATCGAAACCCGTAGCTATCACATTAAGATGCTGTGGTTAAAACTATTATCGCGGTTACCTGACTTGAGTCAGCAGCATGAAACTTTGGCTTTACATTTACTAGATCAACAGTTTAATGCTGAGGTATTTTATTCGTGGTTCCAACAACAATTGTTGAAGCAGGTGCCAAATTATAGCGACGTAGAGCAACATATTCAGGATTGGGAGTTGAAATATCCATCTTTACCTGTTTTGACCTTTGCAAAATGGCATATCTACGAAGCGACTGATCGGTTAAATAAAGCAGATGCATTATTAACTTTATATCCTGATAATGTGCTCATGAATTATTTAAGGATTAAAGCAACGTTGAAAAATCGGGAAGATTTGATTCATCAGTTAAATTTGATCTTTGAAAATAATGCGAATTTTATGAAAATTAAGATTTAAGGGAATATATGTTGTTATTCAATGAATATCCAATTGTGTATGAGCAAAATGTTGCATGGGGGGATATGGATGCTTTTGGGCATGTAAATAATGTGATGTATTATCGCTATATTGAAAGCGCGCGTATTCAATATTTTGATGCATTAAATATATTTGAGCAAAGCGTATTGACGGTTGTTGCATCAAATCAGTGCAAATATTTACGACCTGTATTTTATCCAGACCAACTCAAAATTGCTGTTCGTGTGGATGAATTACGGAATAGTGCAATGCGTATGAGTTATCTATTATTTAGTACAACACAAGATGCAGTGGTTGCGATGGCAGAAGCGGTGATTGTTTGTGTTGATCAAGACAATATGCAAAAAACCGCAATACCTGATGATATTCGTGAGAAGATTCTCAAAATGGAACAGCGTGTTGGAAACTTAATTTAATTTTTGATCATTAATTTAATATTAAATTATGAAAACCTGTATTAACTGTTCGAATCTTGTAGTTAATTTAAATATAAGTGTTGAATAATCGAATTAATAAAAATATGATAATCCCGTATGTAAGAAATTAAATCGTATTTAATGGAGTTAATATGATGCCGGACATTAGTAATTTATCTGTAGAAGAGTTAAAGCGTTTACAAGTAGAAGCGGAAGCCTTAATCGTTTCTAAAAAAGACCAAGCAATTGAAGATGCATATACTCAGATTATGGATATTGCTGATAAAGTGGGTTTGAGTATTGAGCAAATCTTAGAGTTTGGTGCAACTAAACGTAAGAAAAGTACTCGTAAATCTGTAGAACCACGTTATCGCAATAAATCAGATGCATCAGAAACTTGGACTGGTCGTGGTAAACAACCACGCTGGTTAGTGGCTGAATTGGAAAAAGGCGCAAAACTTGAGGATTTTCTCATCTAGCCTTCATTAGATTGTCATGCAATCTGATTAAATTATTTAAACCAAGCAAAACTGCTTGGTTTTTTTATAGCGATGAATTGGCGATGAGAAAAAAGTGTGCATAATGGGTGGCAAAGATAAAATACATATTCAAGGAATAAAAATAGTGATGTTGGTTGTGTTGGGATGACAAAAAAAAATAAGCACCTTGCATGGTGGATTTTTGCGTTAAGTACATTTTTATTTTTTGTAGTGCTGCAAATTCCTGCAGCATGGCTCATTTCTAAATTTTATAAAAATAATCAAGCTTTACAAAATGTTAGTGGTAATATTTGGCAAGGGCAAGCGGATTGGCATCAGGGTACTTTAAAAGGCTCATTGAATTGGAAGGTGCGCCCTTTAGATTTATTGTTGCTTCGTTTAGGTGCTCAAGTTGATGTCCACAGCGGGCGAACCCAATTGCAAGGCATTGTGGGATATGGTTTGGGTCAACGTTGGACTGTGAAAGCTGCATCTGGTGAAATTGCGCCAGAAACATTAAAACGGATTGTAGATTGGCAATGGCCCAGTAATCCGATTCAAGTTCAAGATCTACAGTTTAAATATCAAAAAGAACAAGGCTTTCAACAAGCAGAAGGCACCGTGCAGTGGGTTGGTGGTGAGCTGACTTATCGCTTTGCACAACGTCAAGAGCAAATGAATATTCCTTCAGTAAAAGGAAGCTTCAGTGATCGAGATCAAGTGTTGATGGTTGATGTACGAGATCGGCGTGATCAAAAAATGATAAATCTGCTCTTGGATAAGAATTTCATGCTTGATGTACAGATGACTCAACGCATGCTGATGAATGTGCCGTCGTATCAAGGTAAAGCGGGTTTAGATACGTATGTCGTGAGTTCTCGCCAGCCCCTGTTGAAAGGTGGTATGTAATGAGATCGGTCAAAGAGAAGTTACATCATTTAAATGGCGCACAATTCAATCGTTTTGCACCGTGGTTATTGGCAGCATTATTGACATATTTAAGTTGGAAATTGGCCAGTATATTTTGGTTATGGGTTGCGCCGCCAATGCCTATGCAATTAGAACGTGTAGAGTTAGGTTCACAGCAACCCCAAGTTCCCAGTATTTCGGCATTTTCTTTATTTCAGGAAAATAATGTTTCGAGTGGTGCAACACTTGCCAATTTTGTTTTACAAGGGGTGGTGGTGTCCTATCCGAGTCAATATTCCTCAGCAGTCATTAAAGTCAATGAGGTGGCTGACCGTTATCGGGTCGGGGAGACACTAGCAGGCACAGCTTATCAATTGGCCGAAGTGTATTGGGATCATGTGGTGCTACGGGACCCCACAGGACAAAGCCAGCAAGTTGCATTTAATCGAATTGCGAACGGTTTAAATCAACCGATTGTTCCACCTGCGGCTGCAGCAGCATCGCTACCAACGGCAAATTCACCGCAATCTACCCAAAATGCTTTGGGGCAAGCCGTGCAACAAATGCAGCAAAATCGTGACCAGTTTTTGGCGGATATGGGGGTGGGAGCAGCCACGAGTGAAGGTTATGAAGTCACCAGTAAAACACCTTCAGCTTTACGGAATACGCTTGGATTACAACCCGGAGACCGAATTTTGTCCTTAAATGGTCAAGGTGTGGGGCAGGGACAGAATGATGCACAATTACTTGAACAAGCCAAACAAGCAGGCCAAGTCAAACTTGAAATAAAACGTGGTGATCAGGTGATGACCATACAACAAAATTTTTAAATGATGAGAAATCGCCCGTAGGGTTAGGAAACACAGAAGTATATGGCTTTATTTCATAATAATCGTCCAGTTTGGGCTTTGCTCGCAAGTGCACCTCTGATTGCTGCCGTGAGTAGCAGTGCCTATGCGCAAACATGGAAAATCAACTTACGTGATGCGGACTTAACGGCGTTTATTAATGAAGTGGCCGATATTACAGGGAAAAATTTTGCGGTTGATCCTCGCGTACGCGGCAATGTGACGGTGATTTCCAATAAGCCACTCAATAAAAGTGAAGTTTACGATCTATTTTTGGGTGTACTTAATGTGAATGGCGTGGTGGCCATACCATCAGGCAATACTGTGAAAATCGTTCCTGACAGCAACGTGAAAAGCTCGGGCATTCCCTACGATGCTAAAAATCGTGCTCGGGGTGATCAAATTGTCACACGTGTGATTTGGCTGGAAAATACCAATGCCAATGATTTAATTCCTGCCTTGCGTCCATTAATGCCGCAGTTTGCAAATCTATCGGCAGTACCGGGCGCCAATGCGCTGATTGTGTCAGATCGTGCCAGTAATATTTATCAACTAGAAACCATCATTCGTAATTTAGATGGTACCGATCAACATGATATCGAAGCAATTACGTTGCAATCTAGCCAAGCCGAGGAAATGATTGGCTTATTGGATTCCATGACGGCAACAGGTGCAGCCAAAGATTTAAAAGGCGCGCGAGTGCGTGTGATTGCGGACAATCGTACCAACCGCATTTTAATTAAAGGTGATACGGCAACACGCAAACGTTTGCGTCAATTGATTGAAATGTTGGATGTGCCTGCGGCAGACCGATTGGGTGGTTTGAAAGTTTTTCGCTTAAAGTATGCTAGTGCAAAAAATTTAGCCGAAATTTTACAGGGTTTGGTCACGGGGCAAGCAGTATCAGGGTCTGATGGTCGTGCGAACAGTACATCCAATGCCAACAATAATATGATGGGTAGTGCGAATACGACGACAAGCAATGGTTCTTCATCCTCAAGTATTTCGACACCTGCAATTAATTTAGGGGGCAGTTCTACTGGGAATAATCAGAACAACATCACCAGTTTTAATGCCAACGGGATCAGTATTATTGCCGATAGTTCGCAAAATGCGTTGGTGGTCAAAGCAGATCCACAGCTGATGCGAGAAATTGAGTCTGCGATTCAACAGCTCGATGTCCGCCGTCAACAAGTGTTAATTGAAGCCGCAATTATTGAAGTAGAAGGTTCCGATGCCGATCAATTGGGTGTGCAATGGGCTTTAGGTGACCTTAGCAGTGGTGTGGGTTTAATCAGTTTTGATAACGTAGGTTCAAGCCTGGCCAGTCTAGCTGCGGGTTATTTGAGTGGCGGGGCTTCAGGTCTGGGACAGGCCTTGACGGGTGCGGGCAGCTCAGTGGTGTTGGGTGATTATAAAGAGGGTAGTGATGGTTCACGTCGACTTTATGGCGCACTGATTCAGGCACTCAAAGAAAACACCAAATCCAATCTGCTTTCGACTCCTTCAATTGTCACGATGGACAACGAAGAAGCATATATTGTGGTGGGTGAAAACGTTCCTTTTGTGACAGGTTCGGTGAGCACCAGTAATGGCACAGTGAATCCCTATACCACCATCGAACGTAAAGATGTTGGTGTAACGCTGAAAGTGATTCCACACATTGGGGAAGATGGCACGGTACGTTTGGAAGTCGAACAAGAAGTTTCTGGGGTTAAAAATAGTAAAGGTCAGGCTTCGGACTTGGTGACCAGCAAACGGGCAATCAAAACCTCAATTTTGGCAGAGCACGGTCAAACAGTCGTTTTGGGTGGCTTAATTTCAGATAACTCGATTTATAGTCGTCAATCCGTTCCGGGTCTAGGTGCGATTCCCGGAGTAGGCCGTTTATTTAGATCGGACTCAAAAACGAATCAGAAACGCAATTTATTGGTCTTTATCCACCCAACCATTGTGGGTGGAGGTGATGATGTTCGTCGTCTATCTCAACAACGTTATAGTCAGCTTTATAGCTTACAGTTAGCGCTTGATAAAGATGGGGGCTTTGCCAAGCTGCCTGAACAGGTGGATGATGTCTACATGCAGCGCTTACCCGTGAAGCCGGGTGCACCGCGTACCAGTCCTTACCAAGCAGTTCCATCAGGGGCACAGATCTCTAATGCCACGACTGTAACAACACCTGTGGCAATTGAGCCGCCAATCACCAGTAGCCCTTTGCCAAAATCAGAAGTAGAAAAAACCAAAAACACAGTAACCACAATCCGTGTGCATCCAGCTTCGTAATGCCAACAAGGTATCCAAATTGAAATCTATAAGTTGCATGGTATGATGAAGCAAAATCATAAAGAGATAATGTGATGACTTGGAAGATACAGGCAATTACAGGCGAATTTACGGGGCAAGAAATCAATATCGACCGCGATATGTTGGTTGGGCGCCATCAAGATGCAGACGTATTGTTACAATCGGCAGAGGTGTCACGTAAACACGCAGCACTGTTGTTAAAAGAGCAGGCGTTATGGGTGCAGGATTTAAACTCATCGAATGGCACTTTTGTAAATGAATTAAAAATTGAAAATGAAAGTCAGTTGCAGGATGGGGATATTGTCCAGTTTGCAAGCTTTAAATTTTCAGTCTTTGCACCCGCGTCAGCAGTAGAGATAGTTGAGCAAGAAGAGATTGAAGTGCAGCAACCTGCCGAAGCTGTTGCACCGTCTGAAACAGCAGCAGAGAAATCAGCAGCACAACACATGAATGAACAGGGTATGCCAAGCTTGACAGAGCGCGATGGCAATGTGCAGTTAACTCGTGATGGAATGCCACAGAGTGTTTCTGTGCCAAAGCCTGCACCAATTCCAGAAGGGATAGATTTGTCTCAAGTGACCCCAGAGCCTGAACCCGTTCCTGTTGAGCAACCAGTTTCTCGTGTAGAAGAAGAACGCACACAGCAGAAAAATGCCTCACTGGGTTTAATCACGATTATTGTTTTGGTGATTTTGGCAATCCTCGCTTGGGTGATGTTTAAATAATCTGGGAATTGCCTACAATAAGGGTATGCTGCGGCATGCCTTTTTTATATCTGAATCATTCGAGCTGCTTATGAATATTGCACAATTAGATCGCCGTGAACTCATTTTATTTGATTTGGATGGAACCTTGGTCGATTCAGCGACTGATTTATATCGTGCGATGAATATGAGTCTTAATGTACTTCAACTTCCTTTGGTGACTGAACAGCAAGTTCGCGTTTGGGTGGGCAAAGGCACATCCATCTTTTGCCACAGTACGTTGCAATATCTCACGGGTGAGGTTGATCCTGCACAGCACAGACAGCTGCTCGATACTTTTTTAAAAATTTACAATGCAGAACCATGTGTCGAAACACGTCCATTTCAAGGCATCCTGGAGTTTCTGGAATGGGGCTTACAACACAATAAAAAAATGGTGTGTGTCACCAATAAGCCTGAGCAGCCTGCACGTATGATTGTCGAAGTTTTGGGGATGTCTAAATACTTTGTCGATGTGATTGGTGGTGACCGTTTTGAAGAACGCAAGCCACATCCACGTCAATTGTTACACTGCGTTGAAGAATATCAATTTGATAAATCTCAAACCTTAATGGTTGGTGATTCAAGTAATGATGTTGAGGCGGCGCGGCGTGCGGGTATTGATTGTATTGTCGTAAGCTATGGTTATAATCATGGTGAAGATATACAGGATTGCCAGCCACAACAAGTGGTGGATGATTTAAGAGAATTAATCAAAACGTAATTTGTAGATAAGGAATAATGCCACATGAGTCGTTGTAAAGCTTTTCGATGGCGTCGCTCAGTCTGATGTAACGAAAAATTGAATTGACCCCAATCGAAAATTTAGAGAGAACCTCATGACGACTCAAGTGCAATACGAGCAATTAAAAGCACAAGGCTATAACCTGATTCCTGTTTACCGCCAACGTTTGGCAGACACAGAAACCCCACTTTCTGTTTTTGCACGCCTGAAAGACCATCAACAAGCCTATTTATTTGAATCGGTTGAAGGTGGAGAAAACTGGGCGCGCTATTCCATCATTGGTTTGGGCGAATCGACCGTATTTTCTTGTAATGCGGGCAAGCTCACCATTCAACATGCGGATGGCACGCATGAACAACAAGACTGTGCTGATCCCTTCGAATATATTCGTGCTTTCCAAGCACAGTTTAGAGTGCCTACACAAGCCGATTTACCAAATTTGCCAAGCTTTACGGGTGGATTGGTCGGTTATTTTGGTTATGATGCGGTGCGTTACATTGAGCCCCGTTTAAACAATGTACCTGAGGCAGATCCAGTCGGCTTACCTGATATCTGGATGATGCTGTCTAAAACAGTGATCGTGTTTGATAACTTAAAAGACACACTATTTTTGATTGTACATGCGGATGTGAGTGATCCAGAGGCGTATTTTAAAGCACAAACACAGTTGGATGCCTTAGAGCAGTTGCTTGCGACTCCTGTGAGCCTGCAAGCGAAAAAGCACAGCGCACCACATTTTGAGTCACTCACGGGCAAACAGAAATTCCTAGAGTCAATTGAAACGGTCAAAGAATATATCCGTGCAGGAGATGTGATGCAGGTGGTACCTGGACATCGCATGGTCTCCGATTTTGATGGAGAGGCTTTACAAGTCTATCGTGCGTTGCGTCATTTAAATCCATCGCCATATTTATTCTTGGTACAAGGGCAGACCCTGACAGATCAAAAGCCATTTCATATTGTGGGTTCTTCACCCGAAATCTTGTCTCGTTTAGAAAATGGGATTGCCACGGTTCGTCCTTTGGCAGGCACACGTCCACGCGGTAAAACCAAAGAAGAAGATTTAGCCTTAGAAAAAGATCTACTTTCAGATGAAAAAGAAATTGCAGAACATTTAATGTTGATTGATTTGGGACGTAATGATGTCGGTCGTGTCTCTAAAATTGGCAAAGTACAAGTGACTGATCAAATGGTGATCGAACGTTATTCACATGTCATGCATATTGTCTCTAATGTGCAAGGTGAAGTTCGTGATGATGTAGATGCTTTGGATGTTTTTAAAGCCACTTTTCCTGCGGGGACTTTATCTGGAGCCCCAAAAATACGTGCGATGGAAATTATTGACGAAGTTGAGCCGGTAAAACGTGGTGTTTTTGGTGGTGCTGTTGGTTATTTAGGCTGGCATGGCGAAATGGACATGTCGATTGCAATTCGCACCTGTGTCATTCGTGAAAATAAGGTCTTTGTTCAAGCGGGAGCAGGGCTGGTTGTAGACTCAAATCCTGAGTCTGAGTGGAATGAAACGCAAATAAAAGCTCGCGCAGTGATCAAAGCGGTTGAATTATCATCAAATGGATTGATTTTATGAGTTTTTAACGTTTTTTTTGAAAAAAACACTTGCAAGGATTCTAAGTTTTGCTAAACTGCACACCGTTCCGATACGAAACGTACGAAACACTAAGAAAGAGCCGGCATAGCTCAGTTGGTAGAGCAACTGACTTGTAATCAGTAGGTCCACAGTTCGAATCCGTGTGCCGGCACCATCTCAAGAGTGTGTAGTTGTGAAGTGAAGAACAACACTGAAATAAGTGTGAAGTGGTGAGGTTCCCGAGCGGTCAAAGGGGGCGGACTGTAACTCCGCTACGAAAGTTTCGAAGGTTCGAATCCTTCCCTCACCACCATTAACTTCGATTGAAGTGGTTAATTGCCAACATTAAGCGGGAGTAGCTCAGTTGGTAGAGCGGTAGCCTTCCAAGCTACATGTCGCGAGTTCGACCCTCGTCTCCCGCTCCATCGAAGAAGATTGCTCTTATAGCTCAGTGGTAGAGCACTCCCTTGGTAAGGGAGAGGTCTCGAGTTCAAATCTCGATAAGAGCTCCAGATACAGTTTAGTAGATATTCTACAAAGATTTTAAAAAGCAGGCTTATTAGTCTGCTTTTCAAGTATTGGGTGTCTGCTTTTTTAGGCGATATGTCGATGCTGAGCATTTCTCAGAATTGTGTTCGACGTAAACGAGGAATATAAACATGGCTAAGGCTAAGTTTGAACGTAATAAGCCACACGTAAACGTGGGCACAATCGGTCACGTTGACCATGGTAAAACTACTTTAACTGCTGCGATTGCAACTATTTGTGCAAAAACTTACGGCGGTGAAGCGAAAGATTACTCACAAATCGACTCTGCTCCTGAAGAAAAAGCACGTGGTATTACAATTAATACTTCACACGTAGAATACGATTCTCCAATCCGTCACTACGCTCACGTAGACTGCCCGGGCCACGCCGATTATGTTAAAAACATGAT
>NZ_SJNT01000013.1 GCF_004331035.1 Acinetobacter sp. ANC 4910 | reverse complement strand
GCAATGGTTACATTGGCTGCCATGGCCATAATCGGGCCAAAGTTGCGGGCAGATTTACGGTAGACCAGATTGCCCCAACGATCGCCCTGCTGGGCTTTAATCAAAGCGAAGTCAGCTTTGATTGGGTATTCCAGTACATAATCTTTACCGTCGATGTGACGGGTTTCTTTGCCTTCAGCCAATAAGGTACCAAAGCCTGTAGGGGTAAAGACTGCGCCGAGTCCCATACCTGCGGCTTGAATACGACAGGCCAAATTGCCTTGAGGCACCAGTTCCAGTTCGATTTTGCCTGCACGATAGAGTTCATCGAAGACCCAAGAGTCGGACTGACGTGGGAATGAGCAGATGACTTTTTTCACGGCACCGGCTTTCAACAGTTTCGCCAGACCATAGTCGCCGTTGCCTGCGTTGTTGCTGACAATGGTCAGGTCTTTACGTCCAAGCTTGATCAGCCCGTCAATGAGTTCAGCGGGTTGGCCTGCTGTACCAAAACCACCAATCATGATGGTTGAGCCGTCTTGTATCTGGGAGAGCGCTTCCGTTAAGGTCGCTGCACTTTTATCTATCATAATATTTCCTAGACCTTATATAGGTCGGACTAACTTTTACTCGATTGAGTGGATGAAATAGTGGTAGGTTCGGTAGGACGTTTGGTTAAAATGACATGTGCGAATAAACCAATCACAATGCCCCAAAAAACGGAACTTAGGCCTAAAAAATGCATTCCTGAAGCCGTAGCTAAAAAAGTAATGAGTGCGGAATCCCGTTGAGGCTCATCCCGCATAGCGACAGCGATATTGGTTGAAATCGCGCCCAATAAGGCCAATCCAGCTAAAGCGGCAACAAGCTCTTTTGGCAGTAAGCTGAATAACAGAACGATACTGCCTGCAAACAGACCACCTAAAATATAGAAAATGCCGTTGGCAACGCCTGCGATGTAGCGTTTTTCCTTTAACTCATGTGCATCTTTGCCCATGCAAAGCGCAGCGGTAATCGATGCCAAAACGATGGTAATGCCACCTACACAAGCGACAGCCAATGACGCAATACTGGTGGTCGTGATAATTGGCTTGGCAGGCATGTCATAACCACTGAGTTTCATGATGGCCATACCAGGTAAAAATTGTCCCGTTAGGCTAACTAAAATCAAAGGCAGGGCAAGATTTAAGGTGGAGTGCCAAGTCCATTCTGGGGTAATAAACTGAGGTGTGGCGAGTTGGAAATCTAAACTCACGGCATTCATTTCACCAAGCCCAAAGCTCAAGGTAATACCAGAAAGCAGCACCCAAAGCATGCTATAACGTGGGGAAATTCGTTTTGCGACTAAAAATACAAACAACATGCTAAATACAATAATTGGCATACTATTGGTTGCATTAAACAGTCCCAAACCAAACTGAAATAAGATCCCTGCCATCATCCCCGCGGCAACCGACTGCGGAATCCATTTCAATAACTTATCGAAGTAACCACTAACCCCAATCAGGAAAATCACCACAGCAGAGGTGATGTAGGCAGCAACCGCTTCATTTAAACTAATAGTCGGGAACAGAGTAACCAATAAAGCCGTACCCGGTGCAGACCATGCGGTAATCACAGGGACTTTAAACTTAATGGAAAGGAATATCCCCGCCACTGCTGCCCCAATAGAAATGCCCCAAATCCATGAAATCATCATGGTTGGGGAAACCTGAGCTTTTTGTGCAGCCTGAAAAAAGATAATGAGTGGTCCTGAATAGGAAATCAGTACAGCCAAAAATCCTGCGACAGTGGCTGAAATAGACCAATCTTCTTTCAAAGTTTTAAACAGGGTAGCCATTCATTTGCCTCCATGCAGACATGATCCTGTATATAAAGTTATGTGGCGACCAATTAGCCTTGATCACCACCGCCGACTGGAACCACTGTACCTGTCATATACGACGAATCATCTGAAGCAAGGAATACAATCGCATTCACTTGTTCCTGAATTGTGCCGTAACGGTTCATAAAACTACGGTCAATGGTTTGATCGACCACTTGTTGCATCCACGACTTTTCATTTTCAGACAGTGGATTTGTATTACGCGGCACTTTACGTGGTGGCGCTTCTGTTCCACCTGTCGCCACTGCATTCACGCGGATGCCATCTTTGGCATGCTCAAAAGCCAGTGATGCAGTAAGGGCATTGACCCCGCCTTTGGAAGCCGAATAGGGCACTCGGTTAATGCCACGAGTCGCAATAGAAGAGACATTTACAATCGTACCTTTCTGATTTTTAATCATTTCAGGTAAAACTGCACGGCAGCACCACAGCGTTGGGAACAATGAGCGATTCACTTCCTTAATGATTTCTTCTTCAGAAAACTCTTCAAAGGGTTTCATCCAAATTGCACCACCGACATTATTGATGAGTACATCAATACGGCCATAGACTTCAAGTGCTTTTTCTACAACACTTTGTGCGCCTGCGAAGGTTTCAAGGTTGGCTTTAACTGTTATCGCATCACCTTGATGTGCTTCAATCTCTGCTAATGTTTCATCGACATAGTCAGATAAGTCGGCTAAGACAACTTGAGCACCTTCTTCAGCCACTTGGAGTGCAACACCGCGACCTATGCCTTGAGCGGCACCAGTCACAATCACGACTTTGTTTAAGAATCTTTGATTTGACGCCATTTTTTGAACTCACTTATCATCCAATATAAAGATGAATTTTTAAATTTATACAATTTGGTACGCCTGCATCCTAATAACTGGACATCAGTTACTGGATTAACCTTCGGTTTTGCTTACTTTTCTTTTGGGAATAGTAAGCAAAACTATTGTCATTCGAAAAATTCGTCGAAAACCTATGACTTGATATCTTTCTTGCAGAAAAAGCATTTTTACCAAGCGGTCTGGCCTCGAACAATTGCGAATGACATTTTCGCGTATCATCTTTTCTATAACTTAAATATTGGGTGGTGTATTAGTTTGCGGAGAATTTTTCAAACAGGAAGTTTGCAGGTTTTACACCTTCGCTATCTAACCAACCACGAACGGCATCGACCATAGGAACAGGACCACAGAGGTAGACATCGACATCGCCGCCATTGAGCCATTCATTGTCAATGTGTCCAGTCACATAACCTTTACGCTCGTGTGCAGAGTCAGGGCTTGCAACAACAGTACGGTACTCAAACCATGGGAGTTTGGCTTGAAGTGCATCCAGTTGTTCTAAAGCAACTAAGTCAAAATCATTGGTCACGCCAAAGACTAAACGCACAGGGTGTTCTGCGCCTTTTTCTTCTAAGACTTGCAGCATGGACATAAATGGCGCAATACCTGTACCACCTGCAAGCATGATCACAGGACGAACCACATTACGGAGGTAGAAACTACCAAATGGACCAGTAAAGGTCATTTTGTCGCCTGCTTTGGCGGTGCTACTTAAAAAACTACTCATTTTGCCATTGGGTACGTTGCGTACTACAAAGCCAGTTAAACGGTTGCCCGGTTTAGAACTAAATGAATATGAACGGGTTTCTGCTGTATCTGGAATGCCAACGTTGACATATTGACCTGCAAGGAAGTGAATATCGGGTTGACCTTCATCAAGCTGAATATCAAAAGTAATGGTTGACTCCGATAAATTTTCGACAGCAACTAAAGTACCTTGATACTGGTGAATTTCAGTTTTACAGACTTCAGATGACGCTTGAATTTGGAATACAGCATCTGAAGTAGGGCGGCATTGACACGCCAAAATATAGCCTTGCTCTGCTTCTTCAGGGGTGAGTGCATCTTCAATGTAGGTTTCTTCAGGCATGTCATAACTTCCCGATTCACAGAAAGCTCGGCACGTTCCACATGCACCATCGCGACAATCTAAAGGAATATTAATTTTTTGACGGTAAGCCGCATCAGACAAAGTTTCGCCCTGAGTGACGCTAATAAAACGGGTAACACCATCTTCAAATTGAAGTGCAATATTGTGGTTTGACATGGCTAGAATCCTACTAAAAACTTTGAAACTTGACCTTCAGTCAACATTCCATCTGACTGAAGGGATGATGCTTGAATCAGAGGTGGTAAATATCAATCACTTGATTGATATAGTCGTTTTTCAATACTACGTATTTGCTTAAAATTTGTGGTTGCGCGCCTGAAAAATCGATTTCGTAACGCGACATGCCGAAATAGCTGTAGTTGGTTTTGTAACGGAAACTTAAAGTGTTCCAGTTAAAACGAACAGTCACTTTGTCACCGTCACGTGCCATCACTTCAATGTTGCTGATGTTATGGCTAGTACGTGTGTCGGGCATGGTTGCAGAAGAGCGTTCGGTTTTAATACGGAACACACGATCTTCAAGGCCTTGACGGTCTGGGTAATAAATCAGCGAAATTTCAGACTGTGGATCTTCAGTTAAACGGTCATCATCATCCCAAGCAGGCATCCAGAAAGAAGCAGATGGGGCATAACAATTTAACCAGTCATCCCATTGCTCATCATCCAGAAAACGTGCTTCTTGATATAGAAATTGCGAGATCTGCTCGAGTGAGCTGCGTTCTAAAGTGGCAGTGGCATTCATGCGATCTCTCCTTGTTCATTCACCAGTGCTTTTTCTGAGGCAATGGCATGTTTCATCGTTTCTAGCCAATATTGATGTTGGGCGAGGTACAGTCCTTCATCTTCGGTTTTAATACCGCTAAGTTTTGGTTTTAGACCAATTTCATTGGCTGCATCGTCAGGGCCTTGAATCCAGTGCTTCGAGCCACGGCACATGTCATTCCATTCCAGCTCAATCCCTGCATAACCGGCTTGGCAAGCACGGAATTCTTCAAGATCATCGGGTGTTGCCATGCCTGAAGCGTTAAAGAAATCTTCGTATTGACGGATACGGCGTGCGCGCGCTTCTGGTGCTTCTCCTTTAGGAGCGATACAGTAAATGGTGACTTCGGTTCTATTGACAGAAAGGGGACGAAGTACACGAATTTGTGAACCGAACTGATCCATCAAATACACATTTGGATAGAGACAAAGATTACGTGAACGCTCAATCATCCATTTCGACATTGGCGCACCGAATTTCTCGGTATATTCATCGGCTTTAGGGTAGTTTGGACGGTCTTCTGGGTTTGCCCATTGTGTCCAGAGCAACATGTGACCATTGTCGAAACCGTAAGAACCACCGCCTTGTTTACCCCAAGCACCTGCGCTCATGGCACGAATATTATCGGCAGCTTGAGTTTCTTTACGGTGTTGAGTCGTTGCGGCATAGTTCCAGTGCACCGCAGAAACGTGATAACCATCGGCACCATTTTCAGCCGTCAGTTTCCAGTTGCCTTCGTAAGTGTAGGTTGATGAACCACGTAAAACTTCCAGACCTTGCTCAGACTGATCGACAATCATGTCAATAATTTTGGTGGTTTCACCTAAAAATTCTTCCAGTGAAGGAACATCAGGATTCAAACTACCAAACAAGAAGCCTTTGTAGTTTTCAAAACGTGCTACTTTTTTCAGGTCATGTGAACCTTCTTGATTAAAGCAATCTGAATAACCTGCTTCACTTGGATCTTTTACTTTCAGGAGTTTACCTGAGTTGTTAAATGTCCAACCGTGGAATGGGCAGGTGTAAGTTGCCTTGTTGCCACGTTTATGGCGGCAAAGTTGTGCACCACGATGTGAACAGGCATTGATCATAGCATTCAGTTCACCATTGCGGTTACGCGCAATAATGATGGGTTGGCGTCCCATATACGTGGTGTAGAAGTCATTATTATTTGGAATTTGGCTTTCGTGTGCCAAGTACACCCAGTTGCCTTCAAAAATGTATTTCATTTCAAGGTCAAATAAGGCTTGATCAGTAAACACTGAGCGATGCAGTTTAAATTCACCCGTTTCAAAATCGTCAACAAGCAATTCATCAATACGGTCAAGGTGGCTGGTGTTAATTACAGGAATACGAGGCATGTCCGTTCTCCGAGGTTCCAAATGTGGGGAACACTCCGAAATGACATTTTGTTTAGATGTCATTTCGGTTCCTAAAATATGGGTTAAGCGCTAGCGCGACGACGATCTACTTCAGTTGAAGGAGCACCTTGCTGTTCTTTTACTAACTCAATATTGAATGTGATGTGCTTGAACGGTTGATTTAAACCGCGACGAGCAATTTCAGCTTCATCGGTAACATCTACCGCAGTTGCAACCAAACCATCACGGGTTGCAAAGGCAAAGTCATCCCAAAGGTATTGATCACCTTCAATGTTGAACTGAGTAGTGAGCTTGCGATAACCCGGAGCCGAGACAAAATAATGCACATGTGAAGGGCGGTTACCATGACGACCTAGCTTATTTAACACCGCTTGAGTGGTGCCATCAGGTGGACAACCGTAGCCTACAGGCATGGTGGTCTGCGCGACATAGTGGCCATTGGCATCGCTAAAAATGCTGCGACGCAAGTTAAACTCAGATTGTGATTTATCGAAGAATGAGTAGTTGCCTAAGCTGTTGGCATGCCAAACTTCAACTTTGGCACCTTCAATAATGTTGCCATCAGTATCAGTTACAGTACCTTCAATAAATAAAGTTGGAATTTTGTCTGTTTCAGAACCATCGTCCATGCGGGCGAAACCAGTAGATTCAGGTGCACCTGCAACATAGAGTGGACCTTCAATGGTACGTGGTGTGCCACCTGTAATGCCTGCTTTAGCATCTGCTTCATCGGCACGAAGGTCTAAATAATGCTCTAAGCCTAAACCTGCTGCGAGTAAACCCAATTCATTGGCTTGACCTGCATCGGTGAAATATTCAAGACCTTTCCACAGTTCAGATTGGCTGATGTCAAGGTCTTCAATCGCTTGGAACAGATCACCCACTAAACGTACAACAATTTGTTGTACACGTGCATCGACAGGACCAGTCGCAGTGTCGACGTTCATTTCTTTTACGAGGGCATCAATTTGTTGACGGTTCATACTATAACTCCTTAAGTATGTTTTGGTGGCTGGCACATGTTTGATTGCATCAATACACTGGCTGGCCACATTCCTTGTGAATACAGGTAGTTTTTACAATTCGGAAAGCGTACTTTCCTTAAACTTTTACTTCTTAACGATCATCTTCACGAATAGAAGAGGGATGTCGGTTCAGCGGCATTACTTCAATATTCATATAAGGATAGAGTGGAAGACCTTGTAACAGGCTGTGCAACTCTTCATTGCTCTCGACATCAAAAATACTGATGTTGGAGTATTGACCTGTAATACGCCAAATGTGGCGCCATTTGCCTTGCTGTTGCAGTTCTTGCGAATATGCCTTTTCGACCGCTTTAATTTCATTTGCCTGTTCTACTGGCATATCCAGCGGTAGGTTTACATCCATTCGTACGTGGTAAAGCATGTGGAATTCCTTTAATTACTGGCGACGCATACCGTCAATTTTGTCTTCATCAATTTCAATACCTAGTCCAGCCGTGGTCGGTAACACCAGCTCGAAGTTTTGATATTGCAACGGTTGTTTTAAAATATCTTCGGTCAGTAACAGGGGACCAAACAGTTCAGTACCGTATGCTAAATTGTGAAAGGTAGAAAAGACTTGTGCCGATGCCATGGTGCCAATTGGGCCTTCGAGCATGGTGCCGCCATACAGATCAATACCTGCCAGTTTTGCAATTTTTCCAACTTCACTGGCTTCGACTAAACCACCAGATTGCGCGATTTTGACTGCAAAGACTGAAGCTCCATTACGTTTTGCTAAGCGATAAGCACTGTCAGGGCCCATTAACGATTCATCCGCCATAATGGCAATATCAAAACGTTGAGTAAGACGTTGCATAGCATCAATGTTGTCAATCGCGCAGGGTTGTTCAATTAAATCCACACCGCCATCTTGTAACTGTTGAATGCCCTTAACTGCTTCAAGTTCTGACCAAGCACGATTCACATCTACGCGAATAGAAACATCTGAGCCTAAAGCTTTTTTGATGGCTAAAACATGCTCTACATCTTCTTCAACGCGACGTGAACCAATTTTTAACTTGAAAGTATTGTGGCGTTTGTTGGCAATCATCTGCTGTGCTTCAGCAATATCTTTTTCTGTATTGCCAGAAGCCAATACCCACAGTACAGGCACACTATGTCTTAAACGACCACCAAGTACTTCACTCATCGGTAAACCTAAGCGTTGTGCTTGAATGTCAAATAGCGCGGTTTGAATGGCATTTTTCGCGAAACGGTTGCCATTGATATTACGTTTAATTGTTTGTATGGTTTGTGCCACATTCAAACCTGATAATGATTTGAGTAATGGGGCAAAATAAGTTTCGATATTGGTTTTGACGCTTTCAGGGCTTTCTTCACCGTAGCCTAAGCCACCAATCGTGGTTGCTTCACCCCAACCCGTAAAGCCATCTTCAGTACTGATTTTCACCAGAACTAAGGTTTGAGTTTGCATTGTTGCAACCGCCATTTTATGTGGGCGGATCGTCGGTATCTCTACAAGCAACGTTTCAATCGATTTATACATCTTTCGGCTTCGCTATCTTGATTTGTCTAAGTCATGTGATATACCTTAAAGGAATGATTTAAACCTGTCGAAGATCATTTTGGCATTTTTTTATATTTAAAAGGTATGAAGTCTTATGGAACTTAGACACCTACGCTATTTCGTAGCGGTTGTAGAGGAACAAAGTTTTACCAAAGCAGCAGAAAAACTGTTTATTGCCCAGCCGCCATTGAGTCGGCAGATTCAAAACCTTGAAGCTGAGCTAGGAATTCAACTGTTTGAGCGCGGTAGTCGACCTTTGCAGACCACGCCGGCAGGTCAATTTTTCTATCAGCATGCGGTTAAACTTTTGTCTAATGCCGAAGAAGTAAAGTCGATGACTAAGCGTGTTGGTATGGTCGAACGTACGGTAACCATGGGATTTGTTGGGTCATTGCTCTATGGTTTGTTGCCTCGAATTGTGTATTTATTCCGTCAGCAACAACCACAGCTTAAAATTGAACTGATTGAAATGAGTACTAAAGACCAAATTCAGGCGCTTAAAGAAGGGCGTATTGATGTTGGATTTGGACGCTTGAGAATTTCTGATCCTGCAATTCGTCGAGTGTTATTGCGTGAAGAACCTTTGATGGTTGCGGCACACAGCAGTCATCCTTTAGCATCGCAAAAACAAGGGGTATACCTTGCAGATTTGGTCGAAGAAAGTCTGTTTTTATATCCAAGTCACCCTAAACCCAATTTCTCGACTCAAGTTCGAAGCTTATTTTCGGAGTATGGTTTAGAGCCGCGCAGTTTACGTGAAGTCCGTGAAATTCAGTTGGCGCTAGGCTTGGTGGCTGCGGGTGAAGGGATTTGTATTGTGCCAGAAAGTGCCTGTAGCATTCAGTTTCCGCACCTAAACTATATTCCGTTGTTGGATGATGCCGCAGTTAGCCCGATCTTTCTTGCTATTCGAAGTATGGATGAAAGCGAAGATATTCGCTCGCTGTTTGATTGCATTTATCAAGTTTATGATCTTGAAGCAATTAAATACGACCGAGCGGTGCTTTAACTAAACTGCTGCTATTCGTAACGATTCAAAAGGAAGCGGGAAATTTCTCGCTGAAATTTGAAGGGTTCATTAATTAAAATGGCATGACCTGACCGTTCAAAAATGACTTGCTTGGCATTTTTGACACTATTCGCGATAATTTTTTGTCCTTGAGATGGGTAAAGTATCGAATTTTCCCCAATAAAAAAAGTTGTTGGACAGCTCAATTCTGCTAAAGATTCACGATAATCTTCATCATGATAGAGATAGTTATTGATATACCATGCCAAATAGTCAAGGCGGTGTAAGGGCAAGAGATGTTTTTGCAATTTATCGTATTTTAAGGCGGTGTTCCATAAGATGGGGCTTAAGCGATGACCATTTTGTAATAATATGAATTTACTCCATATTTTAATAAATTCATGGCGTGAAGCAGGTTCAAGGTCTTCCAGACTATTCACAGGCGGTAAGGCAGAGAAAAACAATGAAATTTCAGCCAAGAGATTTTTAAAATTTGAGTGTTGCTGACTCAGTAGACCATATGGCCAATGAGTATCTACCGTAATTTTGGGTGCTTGATCAATATGCAAATAACGATTGATATATTGTTTAAAATTTCCATATTTCATGCCATGCATGGCAGTTGTTGCCCCCATGGAGAAAGCAATTACGGTAAAATCTGGATACTTTAATTGTTGGATTAATGCCTCTAAATCACGCCAATGGCTAGAAATAGCATCTATTTCAGGTATACGGCAGCATT
Organism: Acinetobacter sp. ANC 4910; assembly: GCF_004331035.1. Classification (GTDB taxonomy): domain Bacteria; phylum Pseudomonadota; class Gammaproteobacteria; order Pseudomonadales; family Moraxellaceae; genus Acinetobacter. The sequence goes on along the minus strand of NZ_SJNT01000013.1, from coordinate 82,937 downwards.
TTGAGCGACCAAACCCACGCCAATCTGGAATAATAAATTTAAATTGTTTACTGTTTTGAATTAAAAACGGCATCCATTGCCAACTTTGCATGCCTAAACCTGATAATACTAAAACAGGCTCTCCCTGACCAAATTCACGAACATACAATTGTTCTTGATCTGGCATTTGATAGTAAGGCATTGTAATTTCTCTATTTTTTAAGATTTTTCAAATTTTTTCAGACCTGTAATCATGGCTTCAAGCCATTCAATCCAGCCCACTTCTAAGTTAATGCCTAACTGTAAAATCATTTTATGAATATATAAAGTCCGATTTTCATTTTCTGTAGATGGAAAGTCTTTATTAAAAATTTGTTGATAAATTTGCAACTTTTCTTGATGCAACATCAAGTGTCTTTCTAATTCAGGCAATACGGTTGCATCACCTACTTGTGCTTCTGCTCTTAAACGTACCATCAGTTCTTCACGTAGTTGAGCGGGTGGACCTTGTTTGACCATCCAGTCAGCCAACTCAGTGCGCCCCAATTGTTCAACTTGATAGGTCTTTTTTCTGCTATTTGAACTCTCTTCTTCAAGGGTTGAAATCCAGCCTTTTTGCTGCATGGCACTGAGTTCGCGGTAAATTTGTTGATGTGTTGCATTCCAGAAGAAACCCATGGAACGGTCAAAACGACGTGCCAATTCAATGCCTGTACTGGGTTTTTCAATTAAGCTGGTAAGAAGGACATGTGCTAAAGACATAAGCTAGCATCAACAAATTTAAGATAAAGATATTATGCAACATGTTGCATAGATTTCAAAATTAGATTATAAATTAGTGCAACAAGTTGCATAAAAGCAAAATTTAGCCAGCACATTGCAAGCCATGGAGGTCTCATGTCCAATTATCCACACTTACTCGCCCCATTAGATTTAGGATTTACTACGCTTAAAAACCGTGTACTTATGGGTTCTATGCACGTTGGTCTTGAAGAAGCACCAGGTGGTTATGACCGTATGGCAGCATTTTATGCTGAACGTGCAAAAGGCGGTGTTGGACTCATTGTGACGGGGGGGATTTCACCGAATGACCATGGTTTGACTTTTAAAGGTGGTTCTAAGCTCGATACCCGTGAAGAAGCAGAACACCATAAAGTCATTACGCAGGCAGTCCATGCAGCGGGCGGTAAAATTGCTTTGCAAATTCTGCATACTGGTCGCTATTCATACCAAAAAGATATTGTTGCACCATCTGCAATTCAAGCACCGATTAATCCTAGTCGCCCTAAAGAATTAAGTTCTGCCGAAGTGCAGCAAACCATTGATGATTTTGTGAACTGTGCCAAACTTTCACAATACGCAGGTTATGATGGCGTAGAAATCATGGGTTCAGAAGGTTATTTAATCAATGAATTTATTGCGGCACGCACCAACCATCGTGATGATGAATGGGGTGGTAGCTATGAAAAACGTATCCGTTTCCCAATTGAAATTGTTCGACGTACACGTGAAGCAGTCGGTGAAAACTTCATTATTATTTACCGTTTATCTATGTTGGATTTGGTTGAAGGCGGTTCAAGTTTAGATGAAGTGATTCATCTGGCAAAAGAAATTGAAAAAGCTGGGGCAACCATTATCAATACAGGTATTGGTTGGCATGAAGCGCGTATTCCGACCATTGCGACCAAAGTGCCACGTGCGGCATTTACTTGGGTCACCAAAAAATTAAAAGGTAGCGTAAACATACCTTTGGTTACGTCTAACCGTATCAATACACCTGAAATGGCAGAGCATGTCTTGGCAACAGGTGATGCTGACATCGTTTCTATGGCGCGCCCAATGTTGGCAGATCCTGAGTTTGTGCTCAAAGCTGAACAAGGTCGTAGTGATGAAATTAATACCTGTATTGGTTGTAACCAAGCTTGTTTAGATCACATTTTCTCGATGAAAATTGCAACATGTTTAGTAAACCCACGTGCATGTTATGAAACAGAATTAATTTTCAAAGAAGCAGGTCAAGCGAAAAATATTGCTGTAATTGGTGCTGGTCCTGCGGGATTAAGTTTTGCAACTTATGCAGCAGAGCGTGGTCATAACGTCACCATTTTTGAAGCTGCAAACCAAATTGGTGGTCAGTTTAATATTGCGAAAACAGTCCCAGGTAAAGAAGAGTTCTATGAAACTTTACGTTACTTCAAGCGTAAAATTGAATTGTTACAACCAAAAATCAAGTTACAGCTAAATCATAAAGCGACGTATGAAGAGCTAAGCCAAGCAAACTTTGATGACATTGTGGTAGCAACAGGTGTAACACCACGTGAATTGAGTTTTGCAGGGGCCGATCATCCCAAAGTGTTGAGCTACATCGAGGTACTAAGAGAGCGTAAGCCAGTGGGTAAGCGTGTCGCGGTGATTGGTGCGGGTGGTATTGGTTTTGATACAGCCGAATACTTGAGCCATGAAGGTGAAAGCGGCAGCTTAAACCCTCAAAAATTCTACAATGAGTGGGGTATTGACACGCATTACAACGAAGTGGGTGGTCTAAAACAACCACAAGTAGAAGCTTCTGAGCGTGAAATTTTCTTACTACAACGTAAACCAACAACTGTCGGTGCTGGTTTAGGTAAAACAACAGGTTGGATTCACCGCGCTGGTTTGAAAAACCGTGATGTACAGATGATTGCGGGTGCCAGCTATGAAAAAGTAGATGACCAAGGCTTGCATATTATTGTGAATGATAAATCTATGATTTTAGATGTGGACAATGTAGTGATTTGCGCGGGGCAAGAGCCTTTTACAGCAATGTTCGATCAATTAAAAGCAGATGGTAAGGCGGTACACTTAATTGGTGGTGCAAAAGAAGCGGGTGAATTGGATGCTAAACGTGCAATTCGTCAAGGTGCTGAGCTTGCAGCAGTAATTTAAAACCAAGGGGACCTACGGGTCCTCTTTTCATAAATGAAAGAGAAGACAACAATGCAATTAAAACAAACCCAAGATGCATTACATAAATGGCACCACATGGTTGCAACGCGTGACATGGATTGCTTAAATGAATTGTTAGCAGACAATGTGGTCTTTAGATCTCCTGTTGCTTTTCATCCTTATGAAGGTAAAGCCGTGGTACAGTTCATTCTGAGCAATGTTATTCAGGTATTCGAAAACTTCACCTATCATCGTGAATTTTTCACTGAAAATGTACAATCTGTGGTTTTAGAGTTTTCAGCCAATGTCGGAGACAAAAAGCTGAAGGGAATTGATATGATTCAATTCAATGAGCACGGTCAAATTGTTGATTTTGAAGTGATGATTCGTCCAAAAAGTGGTTTAGAGGCTCTAGCTGCTGAAATGGGACAACGTATTAAGCAATTTCAACCTGCTTAAACTGTAGCAACATGAAGTAATGACTGAGATTAAAAAGATGTGGTTAAAACTTTCGACCTTCGCCTTATTGCCTGTGTTGGTGTTACAGGGGATGAAAGTTCGTAAGAATACACCACGTCTTTTAGAAGCCAGTGGTGATCGTGAGGGAATAATCGGTCAAGGGCAGCCATTATCTTTATTGATTTTAGGAGATTCGGCTGCAGCGGGTGTTGGAGTTGAATCACAAAATGAAGCTTTGTCTGGTGCTATTCTTCTCGCATTGCAAGATGAATATCGGGTATTGTGGAAACTGCATGCTAAGACTGGCGATACGACGGATCAAGTCATTCAGGCAACGCAGCATTTAGCACCCCAGCAGTATGATGTGGTGGTGACATCGGTCGGTGTCAATGATGTCACCAAATTGACTTCAGTCAAATCTTGGTTGAAGCAACAGCAGCATCTTTTTCAGGAAATACAGAATCGGTTTCAGCCGAAATTGATTATTGTCACTGGCGTTCCTCCAATGCAGCATTTTACAGCCTTGCCGAATCCATTGGCATGGTTACTGGGTCAATATGCAGCTGCAATGAATCAGCAATTACAGCAATGCTTAGACAAGAAAAGTCAGTTTAAGTTTCTGCATTTTGATATACGTGCCTTTCAAATGATGAATTTGCCGATGGCAAGCGATGGTTTTCACCCAAGCAAAGAAATTTATGCCATTTGGGGTCAGCAGATCGCCACATTAGTACGGCAATCTTTTACTCATCATCAATAATGGTAAATCAATATGAGAATATCTACTTTAAATAAAATTAAAGTTCTAGGTTCGGAATGGATTGATTCAGTTATCGGTGCTGAACAACCAAAACTGTACTATAGCCCACAAGGGCAAAGTAAAAAGGTGCTAGAAAAGTTACCTCAACTTCAACAGAAATATCGTCCAACCCCGTGGTTAGCAAACACACATGCACATTTATTATATTTTGATGTGATTAAGAAGCGAACCATTCAACTAGAGTATGACCGAATTGATCAGTTGACCATGCAAGATGGCGGCGTGACTGCGGTAGCTTGGTATGGTCTGGCATTACCCCCAGAAACTCCGACGATCATTCTTTTGCATACGATTACGGGTAATTTAGCCAGTATGAGAGAGTTAGTTCGAGATCTGCATCAATATACGGGTTGGCGTATTGCTTTGTGTTTGCGCCGTGGGCATGCAGGTTTACCTTTACCTGTACCGAAAATGAGCTTGTTTGGTTTTACTTCAGATTTACGTGAGCAAGTCGCCTATATTCAGCAACAATTTCCAGCTTCATATTTATATGCCGTGGGTTCATCCGCGGGTACGGGTTTATTGGTTCGTTATTTGGGTGAGCAAGGTGAAGACACACCGTTTAAAGCCGCTTTCGCATTATGTCCTGGCTATAATACGGAACTTGGATTTGAAAATATCCATCCGTTTTATAGTAAGGTCATGACCAAAAAACTATTCAAGACTTTTATTCATCCTTATTTGCCGACTTGGAAGCCTGTGACTTCATTGTCACAGGTATTGGCGGTTAAGACGCTTGCAGAATTTGAGAAAAGTTATTTTGAATTAGTGGGTTATCATGACTATGCAAGTTATACCAAAGCCATTAATCCTATGCATGTATTTGAGAATATTAAGATTCCATTGATGGTTTTAAATTCTGAGGATGACCCCGTTTGCCATATCAAGAACTTTTATCCGTATAAATCAGTTATTCAAAGAATGGAAAATATTATTGTCGTAACAACTAAAAAGGGCAGTCATTGTGGTTTTTATGAGGGAGTTACTCAAACCCGATCATGGGCTGCAAAATTAATCGCAGATTATCTAAAGTTACATGCAGATTAATGGTTTGAAGTCTTTTTATTGGCCATAAAAAACCAGTTCATTTGAACTGGTTTTTTTAATAGTTTTTAAATCATTTATTGTCTAATGCAGGGGTTGCAGCGGCAATTGCAGCAGCGACAGCATCATCTTCAGACTGAGCAGTTGTATTAGGTTTCGGCTGTTGTACGGCTTGAGCTGGTTTATCTTCAGCTTTAGGCGCTTCAACTGCTTGAGTTGCAGCTGGTTTCGGTGCTTCTTCGCGACGAATTTCAGTCGTAGTATTTGCGGTTTGCTCACGCACAACTTCAACTTGAGTTGGAATAACAACCTCAGCTTCAGGTTTAGATGCTTCTAAAGGTTGGAACTGTGCAGGTTCAGTCGGTTCAGATGCAGCTTGTGCCGTTTCAGCTTGCTCATCTTTAGGTTCTTCTTTTTTCACACATGCGGTAAGTAATAAACCCAATGCAAGGGCACCACAAATTAAAAATTTCTTATTCATAATCGCACAAAATAAAGCATAAATGGAGTGCGCATAGTATAGCAGTAAAATTACAGATGAAAAATCCTGAGATTCCCTACTAAATTTTTATCGGAAATGCTGATAGAATAGCCAATTGTTTATTGATCTATGAATTGCTGCTAATTGACTTTGCTTTCTAGGTACATAGTAAAGTAAAATCGCACAACATTGTAGGCCGATTTAGGCTCCATTGTACGAGAAACTTAATGACCCATTTTATTTTCGTTACTGGTGGTGTAGTTTCATCACTAGGTAAAGGTATTTCAGCTGCTTCAGTTGCTGCACTTTTAGAAGCCCGTGGTTTAAAAGTCACCATGGTCAAAATGGATCCATACATTAATGTCGATCCAGGGACGATGAGCCCATTCCAGCATGGTGAAGTGTTTGTCACAGAGGATGGTGCTGAGACTGACTTGGATTTGGGTTATTACGAACGTTTCTTACGTCGTGCGAAAATGACCAAACTCAACAACTTTACTTCTGGTCGTGTTTATCAAGACGTACTCAATAAAGAGCGTCGTGGTGATTACCTAGGTGGTACTGTTCAAGTAATTCCACACATTACAGACAACATTAAAGAACGTGTTCTTCGCGCTGGCGAAGGTTATGACGTTGCCATTGTAGAAATTGGTGGAACAGTCGGTGACATTGAATCTCTCCCATTCATGGAATCTGTACGTCAGTTGATGGTTGAATTAGGTCACAAACGTACCATGCTGATGCATTTAACGTTGTTGCCATATATCAAGTCAGCTGCTGAGTTAAAAACCAAACCGACTCAACACTCTGTAAAAGAGTTGTTATCTATTGGTATTCAACCAGATATCTTAATCTGCCGTACTGAATACGATGTTGATGCGGATACGACACGCAAAATTGCATTATTCACAAACGTGGAAGCACGTGCTGTGGTGGTGTGTAAAGATGCGAAAACAATTTACCAAATTCCTCGTACATTCTATGAGCAAGACGTTGATGATTTAATCTGTGAGCGTTTTGGCTTTAATGATTTACCTGAAGCCGATCTTTCAGATTGGGACAATGTGGTAGAAGCATTGTTAAACCCTGAATACACTGTACGTGTTGCAATGGTGGGTAAGTATGTTGAACTTCCAGATGCATATAAGTCTGTAAACGAAGCGTTATTACACGCTGGTATTCAAAATCGCGTTAAAATTCAAATTGATTATGTCAATGCGGAAGATCTTGAAAGCCAAGATGTTGCGACAGCATTAAAAGATGCCGATGCGATTCTTGTACCAGGTGGTTTTGGTGAGCGCGGTACTGAAGGCAAAATGAAAGCGATTCAGTATGCACGTGAAAACAATGTGCCATTCCTTGGTATTTGTTTGGGTATGCAGTTGGCTGTAATTGAATTTGCTCGTAACGTTGCGGGTATTGTAGATGCGACTTCTACTGAATTCAACCGTTCAACTAAATCACCATTGATTGGTTTGATTACAGAATGGTTAGATGAACGTGGTGAAGTACAACAGCGTAGCCTTGAGTCTGACCTTGGCGGCACCATGCGTTTAGGTGCACAAAAGTCTGAATTGGTTGAAGGCACTAAAACACGTGAAGTGTATGGCAAAGCTGAAATTGTAGAGCGTCATCGTCACCGTTATGAAATGAACAATCGTTTCATTCCAGCACTTGAAGATGCAGGGATGAAAATTTCGGGCTATTCACCTGTACAACACTTAGTAGAAACAGTTGAAATTCCTCAACATCCTTGGTTTATTGCTGTACAATTCCACCCGGAATTTACAAGTTCACCACGTGATGGTCATCCATTATTTGCAGGTTTTATTGGTGCAGCGAAAGCAAAACATCAAAAAGCTTAAGAATAAGGTATGTCTAGGACTAAACTAGGAAAGTTTAAATGTCACAATTAAAACCACAAGAAATTGTACGTTTAGGCGATATACAAATGGCAAACCACTTGCCATTTGTACTATTCGGCGGCATGAACGTATTAGAGTCAAAAGATTTAGCTTTTGAAATTGCAGAAACTTATGTTGATATTTGCAAGCGCTTAGACATTCCCTATGTGTTTAAGGCAAGTTTCGATAAAGCGAATCGTTCGAGCTTAAATTCATTCCGTGGTCCTGGTTTGGAAAAAGGAATTGAATGGTTGGCGGATATTAAAAAGCACTTTAATGTGCCAATCATTACTGATGTGCATGAGCCGTATCAAGCTGCACCAGTGGCTGAAGTTGCAGACATCATTCAGTTGCCAGCTTTTTTAAGTCGTCAAACTGACTTGGTTGAAGCAATGGCTAAAACAGATGCCATTATTAACATCAAGAAAGCACAATTCCTTGCTCCGCACGAAATGCGCCATATTTTGCATAAGTGTTTAGAAGCAGGAAATGACAAGCTCATTATTTGTGAGCGTGGTTCGGCATTTGGTTACAACAATTTGGTTGTAGACATGTTGGGCTTCGACATCATGAAAGAAATGAATGTTCCTGTGTTCTTTGATGTGACTCATGCGCTTCAAACTCCGGGTGGTCGTGCAGATTCTGCAGGTGGACGCCGTGCACAAATCACGACACTTGCTCGCGCAGGTATGGCGACTGGTTTGGCAGGTTTGTTCTTGGAAGCACATCCAGACCCTGAAAAAGCCAAATGTGATGGTCCATGTGCCTTGCGTATGTCGCAACTTGAGCCGTTCTTAGCACAGCTAAAAGAATTAGATACCTTGGTAAAAGGTTTCGCAAAATTAGATACTCATTGATGCCATCTAAAGCATCTCGTTATTAATCAACTGAGGAATTATTCATGAGCCAAATCGTTGACATTCGTGCACGTGAAATTTTGGACTCTCGTGGTAACCCAACCATCGAAGCAGACGTTATCCTAGAATCTGGTGTTGTAGGTCGTGCATGTGCACCATCTGGTGCTTCAACTGGCTCTCGTGAAGCTTTAGAACTTCGTGACGGCGATAAAGCGCGTTATTTAGGTAAAGGCGTTAAAACTGCTGTAAACAATGTCAACACAATGATTCGTGCTGCATTAGTTGGTAAATCAGTATTTGAGCAAAAAGACATTGATAACACGATGATTGCCCTTGATGGCACTGAAAACAAAGAAAAACTAGGTGCTAACGCAACTCTAGCTGTTTCTTTGGCTGCTGCACGTGCTGCTGCTACTGAAAAGAAAATTCCTCTTTTCCAATACATCGCAGACTTACGTGGTCAAACGACTTTGAGTATGCCTGTACCAATGATGAACATCATCAATGGTGGCTCACATGCAGACAACAACGTTGATATTCAAGAGTTCATGATTGAGCCAGTTGGTTTCACTTCATTCGCTGAAGCACTACGTGCGGGTGCTGAAATCTTCCATTCTCTAAAATCAGTTTTAAACAAAAAAGGTTTAAATACTGCTGTAGGTGATGAAGGTGGCTTTGCTCCGAACTTGCGTTCAAACGAAGAAGCGATCACTGTTATTCTTGAAGCGATTGGTCAAACTGGTTACAAAGCTGGTTCTGACATTATGCTTGCGCTTGACTGTGCATCTTCAGAATTCTACAAAAATGGTCAGTACATCCTTGCAGGTGAAGGCAATAAAGCATTCACAAGCAACCAGTTCTCTGACTATTTAGCAGGTCTCGTAAACCAATATCCAATTATTTCAATTGAAGATGGTTTGGATGAGTCGGATTGGGAAGGTTGGTCTTACTTAACGTCTATCCTTGGCGACAAAATCCAGTTGGTGGGTGATGATTTGTTCGTTACAAACCCGAAAATCCTTCAACGTGGTATTAATGAGAAAGTAGGTAACTCTATCTTAATCAAATACAACCAAATCGGTACGTTGACTGAAACTTTAGATGCAATCTATCTTGCGAAAGCAAATGGCTACTCAACTGTAATCTCTCACCGTTCTGGTGAAACTGAAGATTCTACAATTGCAGATCTTGCAGTGGGTACAGCAGCGGGTCAAATCAAGACCGGTTCACTTTGCCGTTCTGACCGTGTTGCAAAATATAACCAATTGCTTCGTATTGAAGAGTTGACTAATGCGATCTATCGCGGTAAAGCTGAGTTCAAAGGTTTGAACTAAGCGATTGAATGCTATCTATGTTAAGTGTATTTGACTCTTTTGCGAGTAAATTACTATTGGGCCTTGCGATCGTACTGATCGCAGGGTTTCAGTATTTATTTTGGTTTGGTGAGGGTGGTTATCATGATCATCAACAACTGACCCAAAAAATCCAACAACAGACAGAAATTAATGATGAGCTAAAAGAGCGTAATCGTGTTCTTGCAGCAGAAGTTTATGATTTAAAAAATGGTGTTGAAGCCATAGAAGAACATGCACGTTTAGATTTGGGTTTAATTAAACCACGCGAAACTTTTGTTCAAATGAGTACTATCAGTACTCAATATAAGCCTATTTATATTGATCCTAACGCCAAAGCAGATTTACGCACGAATGAAGATGACAATGCCATCCCACCAGAGCCCGTTAATGCACAATAAGCTTTGGGTGGTCATTCCAGCTGCAGGTTCGGGACGGCGTTTTTCTCAGTCTAAATTAAAACAATACCAATTGCTTGATCATAAAACCGTATTAGAACATACGGTGGAACGATTAAACGGTTTGGATTTAGCTGGTTATGTGCTTGCGGTTGCACAAGATGATCATGTGATTTCAAGCTTGACTTTGACTGCTCCAGAAAAATCACATTTTTGTGCGGGTGGTCAAGAACGAGTTGACTCTGTACTAAATGCCTTAATTTATCTCACGCAAATTGCCGATAAAGATGACTGGGTATTGGTGCACGATGCAGCACGTCCATGCGTCACTTTGCCTGTATTAAATACGTTGGTTCATAAAGCAGTTGAAACAGATCAAGCTGCTATTCTTGCTATTCCTGTACGAGATACTTTAAAAAGAGTTGAAACTGAAGCGATCATCAGTAAGACCGTGAGCCGTGATCTATTATGGCAAGCGCAAACTCCGCAAATGGCAAAATTGGGTGTATTAAAACAAGCAATTGAGCTGGCTTTGCAAGACCAACAAGTCATTACTGATGAAGCGAGTGCTTTGGAATACGCTGGGCATCCTGTTCATGTGGTTCAGGGACGTTCTGATAATATCAAAATTACCTATCCAGATGACTTACAGTTGGCACGTTTGATTACCCAATCGCAAAACTAATTTAAAAATTTTATGTGATAGCTGTGATTGTTTACGAAATAATTATCCTGAACGTTGAATTAAGCATTCACTCTATCGCAGTTTAAATTTATACTCTGCTCACTTTTAGCTGTATTGCCTCATCAGATGATACCTTCTCAACAGTATCGTTTCTTACGCCAATCCTTACGTGATGGTCGAAGTATTAAAGACGATTCCTCCAAATGGCACCGTTTACATCTTGATCCTTGGTTATTAGGATTATTGGTCGTAAATTCTATTATTGGTTTAATGGCGGTTTATAGTGCCACAGCTGAAGATATGGGGATGGTACTGCGTCAGGCCACAAGTTTTGGTGTCGGCTTTATTCTATTGTTCATTTGTGCACAAATTCCGCCGAAGGTTTATCAGGCAACCAGTCCATATTTCTATCTGATTTCAATTGTATTATTGGTTTTGGTGCTTGCTATAGGTGATACCCGCTTAGGGGCTAAACGTTGGTTGACTGTACCTGGTATTGGCAGTATGCAACCCAGCGAGTTTATGAAGTTTGCTATGCCACTTATGATGGCATGGTATTTCTCAAGAAAACCTTTTCCACCCAAACTCGTACATATTTTGGGTGCATTAGTGATTATGTTTGTCCCTTTTGTGTTGGTTGCCTTACAGCCTGACTTATCTATTGGCTTAATTATTCCCGGAATTTTCGTGCTCTTTTTGAGTGGGATGTCTTGGAGGCTCATTTTGGGAGCTCTTACGGCATTGGCTGTTGCTGCACCTGTTTTATGGATGTATGTATTGCAGGCTTATCAAAAGAAGCGTGTATTAACCCTGTTTGATCCAGAATCCGATGCCTTAGGTGCGGGTTGGAATATTATCCAGTCTAAGATCGCGATTGGTTCTGGTGGCTTAATGGGTAAGGGCTATTTGGAGGGAACGCAGTCGCATTTGGGCTATTTACCCGAACACCATACCGACTTTATTTTATCGACCTATTCGGAAGAGTTTGGATTCTTTGGCGTCATTTTTCTGTTTGCACTGTATGCGGCCATTATTTTCCGTTGCATGATGATTGGTTTAAACTCTTTTCATAACTATGGTCGTTTGCTGGCAAGTGCCATTGGTTTAACGTTCTTCTTCTTTGTATTTCTCAACTCGGGCATGATTAGTGGAATTCTTCCTGTGACAGGAGATCCATTGCCTTTAATGAGTTATGGTGGCACGGCGGTGATTGCTCTGCTTGCTGGTATGGGGATTGTGATGTCCATTCATACGCACCGTTAAAATGCGTAAGCCCCATTTGGGGCTTTTTTTATAGATTGAAATCAATATTATTGCATCATTTAGATCAAACAGAATCAAATATTATTTTTTTAAGTATATGAATTTTATTGGAATAAATTTTCTTAAGTACTTTCGCATAAATAATTACTAAATTTGTATATTTAGCACTCGCAAATGGTATATATATTGCTCATATTATAAGAAGCAATTATTGCAGGAGAGAAGCACAGTTATGTGCTCGCCGAAGGAGCAACGACCCCGGAAACTCTCAGGCAGAAGGACTGTAATAATTTCAAAATCTGGAGAGAAGTGCATAAAGATAAAAAAGGCACTCACCGAAGGGGATGGTTATATGTTGCATATGATCGAAGCTCTCAGGTACCAATGACAGATGGGGCATAACACAAGGAATGCATGCATTTCGTAGGAGTGCTTTATGCCACATATTATTGTTATTGGCTCTGGAATTACTGGGGTAACTTCAGCCTATGAATTATCACAATTGGGCTATGATGTGACAGTCATTGATAAACATCTTTATCCTGCAATGGAAACCTCTTTTGCCAATGGTGGTCAGCTTTCAGCATGCAATGCGGAAGTCTGGAATCAAAAATCCACTGTGTTGAAAGGCATTAAATGGATGTCCCGCAAAGATGCACCTTTGTTGCTCAATCCATCGTTTGATGTGCATAAATATGCATGGCTGGTCGAATTTTTGGGCAATATCAAACACTATGAAGAAAATACCCGCGATACGGTGAGATTAGCACTCATGGCGCGTAAACGCTTATTTGATATTGCGGAACAGGAACAGATTCAGTTTGATTTAGAAAAAAGAGGCATTTTACATTTTTACCACAACCAAACCGATTACCAAGTCGCAACTCGTGTCAACGAATTGCTTTGCACAGGTGGGCTAGAGCGTTATGCAGTGACATCTGAAGAAATTAAGCAAATTGAGCCGAGTTTAACAGGTGACTATTATGGTGGTTTTTATTGTCCAGGTGATGCCACAGGAGATATTCATAAATTTACCAATGGTCTTGCCAAAGTAACAGAAAAATATGGGGTGAAATATCGCTTTGGTTTAGATGTCACCAATGTGCAACATCATGAGAAAGGCGTGACAGTCATTTGTAAAGGCAGCACTGAAAATATGCACCCAGAAGAGCAGGCATCTGAATATTTTGAAGCCGATGCTGTGTTGGTGTGTGGTGGTGTGGGTAGCTATCAATTGGCACATTTACTGGGTGATAAAGTGAATGTTTATCCTGTAAAAGGCTATTCAATTACCATTAACTTGGATGATGAGAAAAGCGTACAACATGCACCATGGGTAAGTTTGCTGGATGAAAGTGCCAAAATTGTCACGTCACGTTTAGGTGCTAGCCGATTAAGAATTGCAGGTACTGCAGAGTTTAATGGTTATAATCGTGATATTCGCTCCGATCGGATTCAACCTTTGGTTGATTGGGCGAATAAAAATTTTGATATTTCCACTCAGAGTGTCGTGCCTTGGGCGGGCTTACGTCCAATGATGCCAGACATGATGCCAATCGTTCGACGTGGACGACGTGACCGTGTATTTTACAACACAGGGCATGGACATTTAGGTTGGACTTTATCTGCTGCGACAGCAGTGATGATCAGTCAAGAAATTGCATCGGCTTATCCAGCCTAATACGGTAATGTTGCATTAAAAGCACAGACGCATATCTGTGCTTTTTTTATTTTTTAAAACTGTCTTTAATCATAAAGACGATAAACACCAGCAAATCGCTCACAGCCTTTTTGCTGGGTTTTAACGGTTAAAATGGCTTTGTAATAATCAAATTGATATTTACAGTCATGTTCATTATCGACAATATTTTGCTTTTTCTCTGGTGTGGTATAAGCCAAGAAAGGAATGGTTTGAGTTTCCTTTTTATTGTTTGGATTACGGTAGGCAATCCCTTCAATTTTAATACTGTCTTTGCCAAGCTGATGAACTTGTAGGTGAATGGGTTGTTGTGCAAGTTTACCCTTTTCAAATTTTAAATAATGTTGAGTCAAACTCTGATTCAAGGAGGTATAAAAATTCAAATCATCAGTGCGAAGCTCAAATTGCTGCGTAAAACATGATTCTGTTTTGCATTGTTGTATACGGTTAAGCCATACGCTATGTGTATCATCGAGTAATCGTAAGGGTGCATCACTGATTAAAAATGCAGTGAGATATTGGTTTTTGAGTTTCTGCCGTTGCTGTTCGAAACTGCTCGAACACATCGTTTTTGTTACGGCAGTATCAGTTTTACTACAATCTATTTCCTGAGCGTAAGTCAGGCTAGTGTACATACAACCAATACCAATGAAAGATGCTATAGTTTTAAGGAATTTAATGTCTGTATTCAACAACATGATGACTTATACTTTCACAACACTGTGCTAGTGTAACTATAACGAAGTCGAAACACTGAATACAAGATTTCAAACATTTATTTCTGAGGGAGCGTAACTGAATGGTCGCAAATATTCGAATTGGTCAAGGAATGGATGTACACGCTTTTGATGAAGGCGAATTTGTTACTTTGGCTGGCGTTAAAATTCCGCATACACATGGTTTAAAAGCACATTCCGATGGTGATGTTGTACTGCATGCACTCTGCGATGCATTATTGGGTGCACTTGCACTGGGCGATATTGGACAACATTTTCCAGATACAGACCCTGAGTTTAAAGGGGCAGACAGTCGAGTGCTGTTAAAACATGTCTATCAGCTCATTTTAGATCGTGGCTATGTTTTGAATAATGCGGATATGACGGTAGCTTGTGAGCGTCCAAAGTTAGCGAAGTACAATTTAGAGATGCGTCAATCTGTCGCAGACGTGTTAGATGTGGATGTTACTCAAATTAGTATTAAAGCAACAACCACAGAAAAGCTTGGTTTTACTGGTCGTCAAGAAGGTATTTTGGCAACTGCTACAGTTTTGATTAGCCATCAAGCAAAATGACCTGCACCCATCAGTGACTGTTGTAGATCTTTAGTAGCTTTACGCCCTTGGAGTTGTAGGGCTACAGCATGAATCAGTCCTGTCCACGTCTCATTTGGTTCCCAAACGGCATGTAATAAATCTTGAGCGCTGGCGATATCCATATCCATATAATATTGACGGTAAAGATAGATTAGGCTGCTCACACGAAGGTTGTGGGCGCAATGAACCCAAACCATCTGCTCTTGAATCAGATGATCCAACATGTCTAAAACTAAGAGGCATTGCTCATCAGAAGGTGTGTCCCAAAGAATAGGAATATGAATGTAATTGAGTCCGAGCTCTAAGCAAATACGGTCTTCATTCAGAAGATGGTTTTCTGCATCATTTAAAGCAAGATTAATAACAGTTGTGATGCCATATTCTTTGATGTGTTTTAACTGTTCAACTGTCGGTTGCCCAGAACTAAATAAATGTTCATGCACAAACTGGAAATGGTCAATGTGACTTAAAGCGTTTTCAAGTTGATTCATAACGGTGACTTTTCATTGGCAGTAAAACAAAACGCCATCCTTGGGGATGGCGCTTGGATGCTTAGCGATTTGGTAGTACATCTTTCAAAGCATTGTGCATTTCTAGCAATACTTTTTCTGTTGTATCCCAGTCAATACAGCCATCTGTGACTGACTTACCGTATTCTAAATCACATAGGTTTTCAGGGATATCTTGACGACCACCTTTTAAGTGACTTTCAACCATAATGCCGACAATGGATTTGTTCCCATCCAAAATTTGTTCAGTAATATTTTTTAGAACAAGTGGTTGCAAGAACGGGTCTTTGTTTGAGTTGGCATGACTGGTATCAATCATAATTTTGGTGCTGACCTTGGCTTTCGCTAATGCATTTTCAGCTTCTGCTACAGAACCTGCATCATAGTTCGGTTTGCCATTACCGCCACGTAATACCACGTGTGCATATGGGTTACCGCTGGTGCGAATCACAGAAACTTGACCAAGTTCATTTAAACCTAGGAAGCTATGCCCATGTTTAACCGATTGCATCGCATTAGTTGCAACAGTTAAACCACCATCTGTACCATTTTTGAAGCCAACAGGAGATGAAAGTCCTGAAGACATTTCACGGTGGGTTTGGCTTTCAGTTGTACGTGCACCAATAGCAGACCAAGAAATTAAATCTTGATAATACTGTGGTGAGTTTGGATCGAGTGCTTCAGTGGCACAAGGCAACCCTTTTTCATTTAATTCCAACAGCAATTGACGACCAATACGCAAACCTTTCTCAATATTGAAAGAGTCATTCATATCTGGATCGTTAATTAAGCCTTTCCAACCTACAGTGGTACGCGGTTTTTCGAAATACACGCGCATTACGATATAAAGTGTATCTTTAACTTTTTCGCTGAGTACTTTTAGGCGATCCGCATAATCATGTGCAGCAACTGTATCATGAATAGAACAAGGACCAATTACGACAAAAAGACGCTTATCTTTACCATCTAAAATATTGCGAATGGTGTCGCGACCTTTAAGTACGGTTTGATATGCATTTCCTGTTAATGGCAATTCTTTTTTTAGTTCTGCTGGAGTTACTAAAGGCTGAATGCTTTTCACATTTAAGTCGTCAATGTCTGATTGAGTAATAGGGGTTGGCTGTTGTGTATTCATTGCTGTCACTAGATCGATCATACAAGAGTTTTTTAGTTGATTGAATATAACACGATTTAATTAGCCTTTTGCTATACAAAAGACTAATAAAACCGTGAAAAAAACAGATTATCCCAATAGATAGTTTAAACGCTGTGTGATTTTTCCACAGTATAAACCATTGCAGTGGTTGGTTTTTGAACAGGTTTTGCTTTTACAGGATGAATTATAAAATTCACACCTAACGCAAAAAGCGTAATACCTAAAATTTTACGAATAATTTTTTCTGGCAATCGAGAACTGATCAGTGTACCGATAATAATCGCAGGAATTGAGCCAACCAATAACCAGCCTAAAAGTGCGAAATCGACATTACCTGAGCTCATGTGACCAAGACCAGCCACAAGGGTAAGTAGGACAGCATGTACCACATCTGAACCAATGATACGAATCATCGGTAAATTGGGGAACATAATAACCAGTGCCATAATACCAAATGCACCTGCACCCACAGAGGATAAGGTCACAAATATACCAAGTATTACACCCATGAGAATGATGTAAGCCCGTTTATCTTTGGCTTGAAAATTTACTTTTTCCAAGTCTTCGGTCATGTCCAATTGTGCATCTTTACGGAATTTATTGAAGAAACGTTCAATATGCCCACGGAAGATGATAGATACCCCAGTTAAGGTCAACATAAAACCTAAAACCATGGTCAGCACAGCTTTATAGTGTGTAGACTGACTTAAATAATTGTCGAGTACCCAATGTGTAGCAAAAGATGCTGGAAGGCTGCCGACAGCAAGCCAAATCACGATGGGCCAGACAATATTCATTTTCTTGGCATGAACCATCGAGCCACAGAATTTCGAAATCGATGCATACAATAAGTCGGTTCCGATGGCGATGTGTGGCTCAATTTTAAACAGGCTAATGAGGATAGGGGTCATTAAAGAACCACCACCTACACCGGTAATACCTACACAAAACCCAACCAAAACGCCTGCAAGAATATATTCAAGAGAACCAAACATGTATAGAAGCCAAATATGATAAACCATGCATATGTTATGACTTTTTGAGATAAGTGTTTGTCTTGATAAGTGATTTACTTATGCAAAAAAACGCTAAAGCCATCTTTAGCGTTGTATGAAATGATGCAAATACCAAATTTAGTTTTTTGTAGGCTTCTTTTTTAAATCATTGATATACATTATTAAAATAAAGGCTACTGGGCTGGCAAAGATCCACCAACTAATAAAACCAATTGATATTCCGTAATGGTCGATTAAAACAACAGCAGCACTAAAAAATAGAAGATATGCCACACATCGACTCATCAAAGGAAATTGCGTCAAAATAGGCAACGAAGATTGCTTGGTTTTCGCAATTTGCTTGCTGCTAAGTAAGTGTAAGATCCAAAGTCCTAAAAGGATAAATATCAAACTCAATATAATCATCATGATGCATTTTCCTGTTGTGCCAAAGAAAGTTTTTTGATGATTTTTTGCTTAGCTGTGGTTTGGATTGGATGAATATTTTTAAGAATAAAATAGGCTAAAACAGCGAGTAAAATAAAAAATAGATCTACCCGAAAGAAAGTCCAATAGCTCACAAGACTATGGATATATTGATGCTGAACCAAATAAAATAGGTCGAACATGGATAAACATGCCGCCAAAACAATTAAGCACATCAGTTGAGAACGCCACAGCCATTGTTTTGGGGTGAAAAGTGCTGCCGCTAGACTCAAGCCCCAGAGAGTAAAGAAACTATAGATTTCATAGTTGGGCATGTCAGCAGTCAAGTAGACCAAACGATTGGTATAGAAATACCCCATCATGGCGAGGGGTAAACCCACAAAAGTTGCGACATTTAGTCGGTCAACAAGATAATGCCCCCAGTGGAACTGCTGAGTTTTATTTTGAAGTTGTCGTTTTAAACTCCATAACAAGAGCCCTGACGCAATCATACAACACCCGAGCAGCCCTGAAAAAAAGAAAGCCAGACGTAATAAGGGCTGAGCAAAGGTAGCCATGTGTAAGCCGTACACGCCAAAACTTAAACTAGCAACAGCACTATTATTACGTGTTGCGGCTGTAGTAATAGCATCGTGCCCACGTAAGGTAATTTGCGGTTGATTGCCCGTAATACTATGCTCTTGGAGTTGTGTAAATATGTACAAAGCTTGATTAGTATTTGGATTTTGTACTGAGATTGAACGTAATGCTTGCTTGCCCCAATGCTGTTCTACTTTTTGCAGTAATTCGGACATTGGCAAATTAGCCTGAGGTGTTATTAAGGTGTTTTGTGTCACGACATTGGTGCGGATTTCAGTAAAATACTGATATGGATTTTCAGGATAAAGCGCTTTCATACCCCAAGGAAGATACAGATAAAAGAAAATTGCCAAACCTGTAAAAGTAATCATCAAGAAAAAAGGCAGTGCAATCACGGAGGATACATTATGAAAATCAAGCCAAGAACGCTGCGATTTAAAGGTTCGAAGAGTAAAGAAATCTGTGAAAATCTTTTTATGGGTCATAATGCCTGAAATTAGGGCAATCAGCATAATAAAAGCAGCGATAGAAACTGCGAGCCGTCCGATATCAACGGGCAGACCAAAAAGTTGATAATGGAAGTGATAGAAAAAGTCGCCGCCTTCTGTGGCTGAAAGGCTTAGTTCTTTTCCAGTGTTGGCATCTAAAGTTTTTCTTTCATAGCTGCCATCTGCTTTTTGCCAATAAATGTTATTGACGGGTGATTCGGCAGTTGCGATACCAATAAACCATGATTTCGCATCGGGTGCATGCGTTTGTAAATAGTCTGTTGCAGAGAGAATGGCTGTTTGCTGTTGAATTTCATATTTTGCCAGTTGTGGCTGCATCCATAAGTTAATTTCATGACGATAATACGACGCCGTGCCCATCAGAAATATGACGAATATGACCCATCCTAGCAGTAACCCTGTCCAAGAATGTAACCATGCCATTGATTGTCGAATACCTTTCTGCATGAATTAGCCCATTGCAAAAAATAATAAAAAAAGAACAGCACAGGATGCTGTACTCACGAGCGTGAGCTTCTTCAGTGATCGAATGCAGAAACAGGTCATCACAAAAAAAACATAAAAAATAAGGCTAATGAACGCCGCCAAAAAGATGGATTCTGCTTTGGGTAAACTTAGATGAAACAGATGGGTTAAGGCTAAACTGAGTAAAGCACTACAAATAAAACCGAGTATGAAGGCGATAACAAAACGATACAGCACTTGAAAACGGTAGGTCAGAGAAATAGATTGTGCTTTACTCATAAAATGAATCGCTATTGAACTACAAAAAAAGCCAAGCCTGATGCTTCAGACTTGGCGGGTTCATTAATACTTAAATTTTAAAGCAACTGTGTAATTTGCAGAAGCCCCGTAATAACCTTGACCGCCATAAAGACCCGTGAGGTATTTTTCATTGGTTAGGTTATTACCATTTACTTGCACTAATAGATTTTTATTTACTTCATAACTTGCCATTAAATTGAATAAGGCATAAGCATCCTGTGTAACAGATGCATAAGAGGTGTCTTGAATATCATCTTGCCATTTTACACTTGCACCTAGTTTCAGTTTAGGAATATGCGGAACAGTATAAGAAGCTAAAGCATTGATGGTTTGGGTTGGAATATTGACACGTGCTTTTTCACCTGATTCCATGTTTTTTAGGCTGAAGGTTGAAAAGCCAAATACCAGATCAAGATTGTCGGTGACTTTACCCGATAATCCAACTTCTACACCTTGAGAACGAACTGTACCAATATCTGAAGAATACTTGTTATATGCGGCATCCCACAGTGGATTGAGCGCAAAATTATCTTCATCGGTTCTAAACACAGCAAGATTACCTGTGAGCGTTCCATTTAGCCATGAACTTTTAACCCCGATTTCATAGCTTTCGCCCTCTACAGGAACAGCGGTTTTTTGAGTGGCTAGATCGATTACGGTTTGTGGTCTAAAGATCGAGGTATAGCTCATATACCCTGTATATTCAGGTGTGAAGTTATAGGTTAAACCCGCATAAGGTGAAACTTTATTTTCCTTGTATTCAAGCGTGTCAATTTCAGTGTAGTTTGCTCCTAGAAGCAGTTTTAAATCATCATTTAGATGTAAGCGGGTAGCGGTGTAAACCGATTTCATTACCCGTTCTTCTGGCGCAGCGGTGTAGAACTCGCCCCATGATGGTTCTTCAGGTGACCAGCTTGCCTGATCTGTCGTATAGGTGCCTAAACTGCTTCCATAAGAATAAACACTTTGCGCGGTATATTTTGACCAGTTATAGCCAATATTGGCTTCGTGATGCTGACCAAACAATGGGAAAGTCCCTTGAATATCAGCATTTGCCGTAGTTTCTTTGAATTTCTGGTTGTAAATCTCAGGGTAGAGATAAATGCCAGAAGTATTGTCCGTGGCAGAAGGCGATCCACTTAAATAGAGCATTTTGTCACGAACTTCAGATTCTTTAAGGTTATAGCCAAACTTTAATTTCCAATCACCAGCAAGCTGTTGTTCGATATTGGCGAAATAGTTGTCAATTTCCCAGTCGTAGTATGTCCACGATGGTGCATAGTTATAGCTACGTGAATAACTTAAAGCTTCACCTTTAGAATTGACTAAAGGTAATGCACCCCATTGAGAGCCATTGGCATACTGGCGTGTTTTAGAATAGCCCGCAGAAGCTACTGTAGAATCGGTAAGGTCTGCCTCAAGAATCCCCTGAAAACCATTCTTTTCTTCCGAATAATGGTCTAAATATGAATTGCCCGTTTTTTCATAGCCAACTAAACGCCCACGCAGACGCCCATCTTGTGTCAGTGCCCCTGAAATATCGGCTTCATAGCGTTGAACATCCCATGAACCATAGCTAATTCCTGCATTGGCTTGGAATTCTTGGGTTGGACGTTTACGAATGTAGTTAATCGTCGCACCTGGGTCACCTAATGCATTGGTGAGGGCATCTGCACCTTTGACCACTTCAATACGGTCGTAGAAATAGCTGTCGACATCACTATTGTTGTAGTTGTAGCTATCCACCTGCGGAATACCAATGCCATCAACCAATATATTTGAAATATCAAAACCGCGTGCTGTATAAGTTGTGCGATTGGTTTCCAGACCAGTCACCGTTACACCAGGAGTATTGTTTAAAATATCTCGCGTTGAAGTCAGGTTAAAGTCATCCATTTGCTGACGTGTCACCACATTTACAGTCTGAGGTGTTTCCTGAGTGTCAATATTCAGTTTGGTTGCACTGCTGCTTTTTTTAACTGTATATGCTTTGCTCTGTTCAGAGCTTTGATTTTCCGATGAATTTGCTTGTAACTGTATAGTAGACAGGGTTGTAACATCATCTTCAGCAAAACTAAGATTGATATGTGCAATCGTGAGAGCTAGTAAGGAATATTTAAACAGCGTAGGGGATTTAGACATGGATGAACATTAATGCAAATAATTATCATTAATTCTATTGTTACTATTGGTGGTGTTCAATTGTGTAACTATTGTAAATATTGATTAAAAAAATAATCTCATAGCTAAATTAGATTTATAAATAGGTAGGTAGTGCTGTTTTGGCATATTGTTGAAATTTTTCAAAAGTTATAGCTATGCTAGAATATTTAGACGTTTAACTTTGAACAGAGCATAAAGTCTTGAACAACAAAAAACTAAAAATTGGCATTGTTGTAGGTGAAGTTTCTGGAGACACCTTGGGTGCTAAATTAATCCGCAGTTTTCGTGAGCAAGGAATTGATGCTGAGTTTGAAGGAATTGGCGGTCCTCAAATGATCGCGGAAGGCTTTCAAAGTGACTACCCGATGGATATTTTATCGGTCATGGGGATTGTTGAGGTCTTAAAAGATATCAAAAAGTTATTTGCCGTGCGGGATGGGCTTGTCGAAAAATGGTCTAAAAATCCTGTCGATATATTTATTGGTATTGATGCGCCTGATTTTAATTTGCGCTTATCGAAAAGTTTGAAGCAAAAGCAATTGCCGATTAAAACTGTTCAATATGTAAGTCCTTCTGTTTGGGCATGGCGACAAGGGCGTGCACATGGAATTAAGGCAAATATTGATTTGGTGCTGTGCTTATTCCCATTCGAAAAAGCATTCTTTAAAAAATTTGATGTGTCTGCTGCCTTTGTTGGTCATCCCTTAGCGAGTGAATTACCTTTAAAAAATGATTTGATCGAAGCAAAGCAAGAACTCGGTTTAGCAACGAATCAAAAGCATATTGCATTATTACCAGGCAGTCGCCGTGGTGAAGTCGAACGCTTAGGTCCATTGGTACTCAAAGCAGGGGAAATTCTGAGCCAAAAATATCCAGACTACGAATTTTTGATTCCAGCGATTAATGATGCACGTAAACAGCAAATTGAACATTTACTGCAACATTATTCTGATGCTTTCCGCGCCAAAGTGCATTTATTGGAAAATACAGACACAGAATCTAAAATTGGTCGTCAGGTGATGAACGCTGCCAATATTGTGGCTCTGGCTTCAGGTACCGCAACTTTAGAGGCTATGCTGTTACATCGTCCGATGGTGACTTTTTATAAGCTCAATTCTTTGACTTATTTTATTGCGAAATTGTTGATTAAGATTCCTTATTATTCTTTGCCAAATATTATTGCAGGGAAAAAAGTGATTCAGGAATTGATTCAGAACGACGCAACACCAGAAAACTTAGCGCATGAAATCGAAAAACTGATGAATATTGAAGTGGCGCAAATTCAGGTTATGCAGCACATTACCATGCATAAACAGCTACTTTCGGGCAATAGTGAAGATCCCGTACAAGCCATTTTAAGTTTGCTGTAACGTACGCAGTATTTGGGCTATTGCATAAATTGTTGGCGATATTGAGTAGGTGTGAGATCAAACTGCTTTTTAAAGGTTTGACTGAACGCTGTTTCGGAAGCATAGCCCACCAAGTGGGCAATTTGCTGAATCGTGTATTGTCCTTGTCTTAGGTATTGTGATGCAATGCGTAGCCGATGTTGCTGCAAATACGCGAGTGGCGTTTCACCAATAATCTGACTAAATAATTGGGCAAATTTGGAACGGGACATACAGCATTGTTCTGCGAGAGTTTCTACCGTCCAAGCGCGTTGCGGTTGTCCATGAATGGCTGCTAAGGCATTGGATAATTCAGGATGAGAGAGTGCAGTTAACCAGTTGTTGCGATCACTCAACTGCAAAATGTAGTCGCGAACACATTCAATAAAAAAAATACTCACCAGGTGATCTAGAATTTTGTCACGACCAGGTTGCACTTGTAGCGTTTCTACCGCTAAAAACTGCAAGCCAATCTGTAGCCATTCAGGAATCGTTTGTCCATTCATTTGGTGTAAATGAATGGATTGAGGTAAGGCATTCAGCAGAGGTCGCGCCATAATACTGTCCATATGACAGCGAATTGCCAAAATCACGGTTTGCTTTCCGTCGCCAGAGCCAAATTCAATACTTTTTTCACCAGTTTCATCGAAACGATGAGTAATATTTAATGTATCGACCAAAAGGTTTGGCGTATTAAAGGCAGTATGACTGCGACCAGAAGGGATTAAAATTAAATCGCCCGCACGGGCTTGAACTTGCGTGCTTGCATCTAATTGAATGAAGGCATGACCTGCAACCATAACATAAGCGACCATGGCACTCTGATCTTGATATTGAAAACACCAGTCTCCTTGAGCTTTCAAATAAAGGTATTCTGATTTGTTCAGATGAATATCATCAAAAATTTTACTTAGTGCATCCATGTCTTTTCATTCTTTCTTATCTGCGGAAATATACAACGATGAGCAGTTTGTCATATGTGTTTGTAGGTCATTGTTTATCAAATTAAGCCAAAGACGATTACATAGTTTTTATGGACGGTTACTACTGTAGCTTGAGGACGAATTAAGAAAATATATACATAACAAGAAAAGAAGGAAAGGTTTGCAAATGAATGCAACAGTCAAAGTAACAGAACAGGATTCGATTTTGCTTCCAGTCAAAGCGGGGATGGCTTTAGATAAAAAACGTTATTTATGGGCAATCAGTCCCGCTTTACCTGTGATTGGTATGGGAATTTTAGCAGGCTATCAGTTTGCACCACGTCCATTAAAAAAGGCATTTGCTTTAGGTGGCCCCTTATTGCTTCATGTCATTATTCCTACAATTGATGCATTCATTGGTAAAGATCAAAATAACCCGACTACTGAAGATGTGAAATTACTAGAACAAGATCCTTATTATGCGCGTTTGGTAAAAACTTTTATTCCACTTCAGTATGCAGCCAATGTTTATGCGTGTTATTTAGTGGGACGTAAAGAGACGTCTTTATTGGATAAAATTTTACTCGGTGTTTCTATGGGAGCAATTAACGGTATTGCAATCAATACAGCCCATGAATTAAGCCATAAGTCGGATCGTTTGGATCATATTCTGTCACATTTGGCCTTGGTCCCGACAGGCTATAACCATTTTCGCATTGAGCATCCGTATGGGCATCATAAACGTGCGGCAACACCAGAAGACCCTGCATCCTCGCGTATGGGCGAAACTTTTTATGAATTTTTACCTAGAACTGTGATTGGCTCATTTAAATCTGCAATTGAAATTGAAAGTAATCGTTTGAAGCGTAAAGGCAAGACGTTTTGGTCTAAGGATAATGAGCTGTTACAAGGCTGGGGAATGAGTGCCACATTTCATGCCAGCATGATTAAAATGTTTGGTGCAGGTATTACGCCATATTTAATCACACAATCTTTATATGGCATTAGCTTGTTTGAAATTATTAACTATATTGAACACTATGGTTTGTTGCGCCAGAAAGATGAAAATGGCAAATATGAGCGAACCATGCCTGAGCATAGTTGGAATAACAATAACATTGTGACTAATTTGTTCCTATATCAATTGCAACGTCATTCAGATCATCATGCTTATCCAACACGACCATTCCAAGCTCTGCGACACTTCGATGAAGCACCAGAGCTGCCAAGTGGCTATGCGAGTATGCTTTTACCTGCGATGATCCCGCCATTATGGTTCAAAATGATGGATAAGCGCGTATTTAAACATTATGGCGGTGACTTAAATAAAGCCAATATTCACCCTAAGCGTAGAGCGAAGATTTTTAAGAAATTTGGTGTAATAGATAAATTACTGAACTCATAATGATTTATACATCATTCAAAATTGAGCAAGCAATGACATCAATTCAGTGGGATTGATGTCATTTTTGTGCGTATTTTAAAGTGTTTTTTCCATCCAGATTTCACAGGCATGGCTATGGCCCGTATGACCTTTGGGTGCTGATAGGTGTTGAAAGCCCAACTTTTCATAAAGTTTGACAGCTTGCCATAAAGATTTGGTTGTTTCCAAATAACAGGAACGATAGCCTCGTGCCAAAGCAAATTTGAAACATTGTTCTAAGATTTGTTTGGCAAAACCTAAACCACGAATTTCAGGTAAAAAGTACATTTTTTGAATTTCAAGCGTTTCATGATCACCACTAAGCGGCGAAAGTCCACCACCACCTAAAATTTGACCTTGTGCATTTTCAATTACCCAATACTGTGCATTGGGCTGACTATAAACTTGATATAAATTGTCTAAAATAGGGTCTGCAACAGCAAAGCCAGATTCAGGTGCAAGGCCAAACTCTTTGGACACTTCACGAATAATGTGGGCAATTGCAGGATTATCTTGTTCTTGGAGCGTACGAATTTGAAACATTGGCTAAGCAAAGTATTTAAATGATGGATTGTTATAGCAAATAATCCATCATTTGTGAGGGCATTTTTAAGCGAATAGTACTTACTTTAACTCACTTGAACTTTTACCCAGTTCACGCCGTGCAATAATCAATTGCTGGATTTGCTGCGTACCTTCAAAAATGTCTAAGATTTTAGAATCACGTGCCCATTTCTCTAAAAGCTCTGTTTCGCTATAACCGACAGAAGCTGCAAGTTCCACACACTTTAATGTAATGTCATTGCCCACACGACCTGCTTTGGCTTTTGCGATAGAAGCCTCTTTAGAGTTTGGTTTTTTATTGTCTGCCATCCACGTTGCTTTTAACATGAGTAGACGTGCGGCTTCCCATTCTGCTTCCATTTTATAAATCTGGGCTGCTAGGTTGGAACATTGCAAATAAGGGGTAGCATAGTTTGAATCAAGTTGATCCTGAAAAATTTCTTTGATGCGTTCTAAAGAGGCTTTGGCACATCCAATAGCCATCGCAGCGACCAAAGGACGCGTGTTATCAAAAGTTTCCATCACCCCAGCAAAGCCTTTTGCAACATCAATTTCGGCATTCCCGAGTAAGTTTTCCGCAGGGACACGACATTGGTCAAAACGAATCACGGCAGTATCAGATGCTTTAATTCCGAGTTTGTGTTCCAGTCGTTCAACTGTCATACCTGCTGTACCTTTTGCGACTACAAAAGATTTGATGGCAGCACGACCAAGTTTTTTATCCAGCGTCGCCCAGACCACAACAGAATCGGCACGTTCGCCTGAAGTCACAAAGATTTTTTCACCATTTAAGATATAGTCGTCACCATCTTTGGTGGCTGTGGTTCGAATAGCCGCAGAGTCAGAACCACAATTTGGCTCGGTGATTGCCATTGCCGCCCATGTGCCTTTAAAGCGTTCCAATTGTTCATCGTTCGCAACGGCAGCAATCGCTGAATTGCCAAGTCCCTGACGTGGCATAGACAGTAACAGTCCCGTATCGCCATAACACATTTCGATAATGCCTAATGCTGTAGACATATTGACGCCGTTTTTATTGCTGTCGTCTTGTGAACCGCGTTTTCCTACCGCAGCTCCAGCGTTTATACCTTCACCACCGTCATTCATGCCATCGAGTAAGGATGCAAGCATATCCAGTTCTTTTGGGTAGGCATGTTCGGCTTTGTCGTATTTTCGTGAAATTGGGCGCAACACATTTAATGCAACTTCATGGGCTTGATCGAGCAAGATTTTAAATTTTTTAGGGTTTTGTAAGTTCATGGCTATTGTCCTGATTATTATTTTAAGCGTGTAAACCTGAATGTAAGATGGCCGTAGCACGTAAATCACGATACCAACGCTCTACAGGATGTTCTTTGGTGAAGCCATGTCCACCCAAAATTTGCACGCCGTCTGTGCCTATTTTCATTGTTTTTTCTGCACAGAGTAAACGAGCAAGATACGCTTCACGATGATAAGGGTTACCTGCTTCTGCCAAACTTGCCGCATTCAACACCAACATACGCATGGCATCAATTTCAATCGCCATATCCGCAATCATAAAAGCCACACTTTGACGATGAGAAATCGGTTCACCAAAGGCGGTTCGTTCATTGGCATAGCGAATACAGTATTGTTTTACTGCTTCACAAGTGCCTACAGCCATGGCACACCACATGAGATTTCCTTGATCTATAAAAGCGGTGTAATCAAAGTCATCGTCGCCTAAGCGTTCGGCAGGGGTTTGATTAAATTGTAAAGTCATGGTTTCCGTAGCTTTTAAGCCCATTGCGGGATTTTTCTGAGCACGAATAGAAGCATCGCGTTTGACCACAAATACATCTGGTCGACCTTGAAATTCAGCACTTACAATCAATACATCGGCAGTTTCACCTAACATTACCAGTGTTTTTTCACCACTTAAATAAAATTGACCACCATTGTTGAGAGCTTTGGTTTTAAGCTGCATTGGATTGAATGCAGGCGTATTTTCTTGGACAGCAAAGCTGGCTCTGACTTCACTATCTTCAGCAAATGCAGATAAATAACGGTCTTGTATCTGTTCGGAACCCCATTGTGTTATGGCATTAATCACACTAAACGTTGAGAGCATGCCTGCGGTTAGGCTGAAATCGCCTTTGGCTAAATGTTCTGCAATTAAGATATGACTGATGATGTCTTTTTCAGTGGCAACACCACCAAAGGATTCAGGTAATGCATAATAATTTAAACCCAATTCATCAATGTGCGCCCAGAGTTGCGGAGGGAACTGCTCTTGATGATCGGCTTGATGGGCAAGCGGGTAGAGGACTTCAGTCGCAAACTGACTCATGGCATCACAGGTCATTTGCTGTTCTGTGGTTAAACTTAAATCGAACAGAGATTTTTGCTGACTAGGTAGGCGCTGCTTAGGATGATGTTCCGCACTGTTAAAAACTTTTTGTGTTTTACTCAGTGCCTTAAAACTAGTTTTAGAGCCTTGATATAATGATTTTTCTAAAAATTTTCTGAGCTTAAGTTGATCCAGAACGTCGCTTCCAGCAATTTTTGTAATGAGCGATAAACCTAATCCTTGTGCCTTATTGACCATATTTGTCATTATTTTCGTTCCATATGAGCATTATTGCTATTTTTATGCTGACATGACGCTATACAAAAAACCATGTCATTGTTGACATACTCAATTGTCAAAGATAAACGGTAAACTAATAGGGTATTTGGATTTAAGACACTGATTTATATTATTAATATTTTTAGTTAAATTGTGGTAATAGGGAATGTATTGACTAGAATGACAAAGTTGCCATTCTAGTCTGAACAAATTAAATAAAAGATTTAATCATGTCGCGGACATTGGTTTTGGCATCAATCACAGTCATAAAAGTATATGCACCGATAAATTTACGACTAATAAACATAAATTCTTTCGGTGGAACACTGAAATAACGTGAAGCCATCGACTTAGATGCTTGCTGCATGACACGGCTATGTAACAGGCTCTTCTTCCAGTCGTAGCGGTAATGTTCATCCATAACGCCAGCAGGTAAATCTTTATTATTCGCAGGACAGCTAAATGCTTCGGTTGCCAATAAGAAAACCTTCGCCATATCGGGTTTAATACTTTGCGGAATTGAGTCAAAGAAATCATAGCCAGTCATGGCAGTCACCATGGCTTGCGGATCATGCAGATAACCTGCATGAATAAGATTGCGAGCAACATTGAGCAGGTGCTGATCGAACTGACGAATGGCACCAAAGTCGAGTAAGACAATTTGATCAGGTTGTTGATCTCCATCTCCCAAGCGAACCAAGTAGTTGCCAAAATTAGGATCGGTTTGCATTTCACCCCATTCGAAAATTTCGCGCACAGCAATTTCTAAAGAAGCTTCACCTAAAAGATTACGACGATCTTGCGGCAAGGAAAGCATCACAGGGCTGTTAATGGGCACACCACGTTCAAACGTCATGCATAGAATCTGATTGGTACAAAATTCATCAACAATTTCTGGCACGATATAACGAGGATCATCTTTCAGGCGTTCAGCAAAGCGTCTGGTGGTTGCAGCCTCAATATCATAACTTACTTCACGATGCATCATTTCGCGCACTTCATCAAACCACTGATCAAATTCACGGGTTTGCGGAACCATGCGCGTCAATTTGAGCATGTTTTTAAACAAACTCATATCGGAATCAATTGCATCAGCAACACCTGGATATTGAATTTTCAGTACCAGTTCTAATCCGTCCGATTTACGTGTTGCACGATGAACTTGCGCCAATGACGCTGTACCCAGTGGCTCATGATCAATGGTCAGTTCATGAATTTTATCACCCAGTTGTTGCTCTAAATGCTGCTTAATTGCAGGCCAAGCCAGTGCAACGGTTTGGTTATTTAGGGTATTTAACGCTTGAGTAATTTCTTCTGGCAAGAAATGTTCGCCATATAGCGCCATCATTTGTCCAATTTTTACAATTGAACCTTTTAGCTTGCCAATTTCAGCCACTAAATAGTTAGCCTGTTCTCTCATGGCTTGTTTACGTTTTTTTTCTTTTTCAGCTTCGCTTGAGAACATTGATGTCGCATTGGATGCCGCCCAACGTGTTCCCGCCAGTAAGGATGCTTTTGCAATAGATAAGCGACGATCCATAGAGGAGGTTTTAAGTTGTTTGAGCTTATCATTCTGATCTGACATTCAATGCAATCCTTAATCAGCAATTCACAGAAAAGTTAATTGTAACTGATATTAACGCGTCTTCACGTATTAAAAAAGTTCAACTTGCTGAATGACACGGTTTTTTTGGAACTGCATCTAAGTTTATAGAGAATCAGGGCGTTCTGTTTACATATGAAATTTTATTTTTAGTGATTCTTTGTTCGAGAGTTGTACCTTATGGCTTTGAATATAGGTCGTAATCATGTTTTGTACGCTAATGTGAGTAAAACCATGTGCATAGCCTTTAACAATTACGATACTCGGTAAGCTAAAAAATAAATATTTTGCATCATCTAAAGTTGGGCTATTAAAAACCTGATGTTCGGACAATTGCTGCATTAAAAATAATTTTTCAGAAAGAACATCTGAAGACTCGTTGTTCCAATAGTTTTGGCGCATTGCCATAAGATTGTTGTGTTTATAGCTCATATCAAGAAAAGGAGTAAATAGTGAGCTATATATAAGTCTCGAAAGTCCCTAATTCAAGTTACTTTTGGCGAGAATGGTGAAAGTTTTGTATCTGTTTATTAAGATGCAAACCTATAAAATACAATGCCTGAGATCGTTCGATAAAAGCTGGTTCTGAATAAAATTACAGGTGATTGAAAAATGGAATGAAATAGAGAAGAAACGCAGTTAAGCATTATAAAATCAGGCAAAACAAGGTATCATAAGCCGTTTTTATGATTCTGAACTTTGGAGACGCCTTAAGTGGATCGACCGACTATTAGCCCTGAACATTTACAGGAAGCCGCTGAAACCCTTACCACTATTCGTGATTTTATCCGTTTTGGGGTAACAGCATTACGTCAATACGATGCACACTTAGGTCAAGGTACAGAAGACTTTTTCGCTGAAAGTTCAGCGTTGGTATTACAAACCTTATCTTTGGATTGGAATGCCGATTCACAAATTTTGGATGCAAAATTATTAGCAAGTGAAAAAGCAGAATTTCTACAGTTACTTGAACGCCGTATTAATGAAAAAGTACCCACTTCATATCTATTGAATTTGGCTTATTTCTTTAATAAGCCATTTTATGTGGATGAGCGTGTACTTATTCCGCGTTCGCCAATTGCTGAACTCATTGAAAACCGTTTTGCACCTTACTGTTTAGATGAAAACGGTGAAATGCGTGCAGCGGACAATAATCTTCCAGTCAATACTCAGCCTAAAACACCGCAACGCATTTTAGATATGTGTACTGGTTCAGGTTGTATCGCCATTGCTTTGGCTTATGCATTTCCAGATTCGGAAGTAGATGCAACCGATATTTCAAAAGAAGCATTAGAAGTTGCTTCAATTAATGCCGAACATCACGACAAGCAGTATCAAGTTGCGCTATTAGAGTCAGATTTGTTTGCGAAAGTTCCTGCCGAAAATCAGTATGACTTGATTGTATCGAACCCACCGTATGTGGATGCGGAAGATATGGCAGATTTACCTGATGAATTCCGCCATGAACCAGAGTTGGCTTTGGCTGCTGGACAAGATGGTCTGGATTTAGTGCGTAAAATGTTGGCGCAAGCTGCGGATTACTTAACTGAAAATGGTTTGATTGTCATTGAAGTTGGTAATTCTGAATGGGCAATGAAACAGAATTTCAATACTATTGATTTCCATTGGTTAAAATTCCAAAAAGGTGGTTCAGGCATCTTTGCTTTAACTGCTGCACAATGTCGCCAATTCCGTGATTTATTCATTCAATCTGTTCAAGCATAAGGAGTTGTGAACATGGCAGGTAATAGTATTGGACAACTCTTCCGTGTAACGACCTGTGGTGAATCTCATGGTGTAGGCTTGATGGCAATTGTGGATGGCGTTCCACCAGGGCTTGAGCTTTCTGCCGAAGATTTACAAAAAGATTTAGATCGTCGTAAACCGGGAACCTCGAAATTTGCCACGCAACGTAAAGAACCTGATGAAGTTGAAATTATTTCAGGGGTTTTTGAAGGTAAAACCACAGGTACACCAATTGGTTTATTAATTCGCAATACAGATCAAAAATCTAAGGATTATGGCAATATTGCACAAACTTTCCGACCTGGGCATGCTGACTACACTTACACGCAAAAGTACGGATTCCGTGATTATCGTGGTGGTGGTCGTTCAAGTGCGCGTGAAACAGCGATGCGTGTTGCTGCGGGAGCTATTGCGAAGAAATACCTTGCAGAAAAATTCGGAATTTTAATCCGTGGTCATGTCACCCAAATTGGTACCGAAAAAGCAGAAAAGTTAGATTGGAATGAAGTTCCAAATAATCCATTTTTCTGTGGCGATGTCGATGCAGTGTCACGTTTTGAAGCCCTAG
The DNA here is from genome assembly GCF_004331035.1 of Acinetobacter sp. ANC 4910. GTDB lineage: Bacteria > Pseudomonadota > Gammaproteobacteria > Pseudomonadales > Moraxellaceae > Acinetobacter. The sequence goes on along the minus strand of NZ_SJNT01000013.1, from coordinate 49,831 downwards.
TGACTTCTTTACGCGAGCAAGGCACAAGCTGTGGTGCAAAATTAGAAATTTTGGCTGAAAATGTTCCTGTGGGTTGGGGTGAGCCAGTATTTGATCGTTTAGATGCAGATATTGCCCATGCGATGATGTCAATTAACGCCGTAAAAGGGGTCGAAATTGGCGATGGTTTTGCTGTAGCGGAACAGTTTGGGCACGAAACACGTGACGAATTAACCACAAATGGCTTTTTGGCAAATCATGCTGGTGGGATTCTTGGTGGCATTTCGAGTGGTCAAACCATTCGTGTTGCAATTGCATTAAAACCAACTGCAAGTATTACCACAGCAGGTAAAACGATTAATATCGATCGTGAAAACACAGATGTCCTTACAAAAGGCCGCCATGATCCATGTGTTGGTGTGCGCGCTACACCAATTGCAGAAGCAATGTTTGCGATTGTGCTGATGGATCATTTCATGCGTCATCGTGCACAGAATGCTGATGTTGTTGCGCCATTTGCACCGATTGAACCTAAATAATTTGCACAAAAACCAGTTCGCTTGAACTGGTTTTTTATAGCTTAATTTAAAATAGCCTAAGCATTGATGTCATTATAAATTCATAAGAAACACTCAATCACTAGGTTTGAGTTAATTTTTACACCTTAATTTTAAATAAGTATTCAAGGGTAGACTTTATGCAGCCATTAAAATTTCGTAAAGCAGAATTAAAAGATGTGGAACAATTGCTGTATTTAATTAATCGTGCATATCGTCACGATACTGCTCGAAGCTGGACCAATGAAGCCAAGCTTGTTTCAGGGTCGAGAATTGATGAACAACAATTGCAACAGGCTTTAGCAGATCAGAATTTCCATTTATATGTTGCCGAAATCGACAATGATTTATCTACCTTATCAATAGTTGCTTGTATTGGTTTAACTTTTAATCACAATGAAGTCGAAATTGGAACTTTTTGTGTAGATCCGATCTTTCAAAACACAGGAATTGGTAAAACAGTATTGTCTTTTGCAGAAGCACAGGCACTGTTGATTCAACCCAATCTTGATGTATATGTGATGTTTGTATTGGATATACGCACCGAATTGCTGGCCTATTATCAGCGTCGTGGCTACAGACCCACTGACCTTAAAATATCTTATCCTCTTGACGCAAATGTAGGTCAGCCATTAAGGCATATTGAGTTACAGCAAATGCTCAAGAATATTAAATAAATAATGATATTAAAAAAGCCCTCATGAAGAAGGCTTTAAAATTAGGCGAGAAACCAAGTGTAATATCCCCATAACATGAGGGGCCAAGCAATAAGAGGGCTAAATAGCCACTTCCAGAGCCAAAAGCGGGGGATAAATCCTACGCCGTAAATGAAACCACCTGAAATGCCAATCATGATAAACATCATGGCGCGATGGCTATATTCACCATTAGCATCGAGCATTGCACTTGGATGAATTAACAGGACTGCTGCGAGAGGCAATGCCAACAAAAAGGACACCGCCATTATAAACTTATTGGGTTTTTTCGGCTGTTCTGTTGTCATTGCTACTTCAGTCATGTTTTATTCCTCATCTAAATCTTGATGATGTTCGATATATAGGGCACTGAGTACACCAGCAAAGCATGCCATCAAAATACCGAGAATCCATGCAAAATACCACATAATTTATTCTCCTAAGCATTGCCTTAGTAAAGGCTATGTGAATTTTCTTGAATATGTTTCTTGGTAATAACGCCCCACATTTTGTAGTAACACCAAGTGGTGTAGCACAAAATGAGTGGTACAAAGATACATGCTGCAACTGTCATAACGGTTAACGTAGTTTTACTTGAAACCGCATCCCACATGGTCAAGCTTGCAACGGGTTGAATACTTGATGGCATTAAGAATGGGAACAAAGCGAAACCTGCAGTTAAAATTGCACCCACGACCGCTAAACTTGAACCTAAGAAGCTAAAGCCCGCTTTGTTTTTGCTTGCTGCAAGCACCACAATTAAACCACCTAATATCCCTGCGATAGGTGCAAGCATGGTGATAGGATAAGTCGAGTAGTTGTTCATCCAGCCATGATTGGCATTGGTTAAGACTTCTTTCGCCAATGGATTAGCCGCACCATTGGTGTCAAATGGAGTCACTAAGGTATAGCCTTCGATTCCACCAAAGTACAACCAAGCACCAGCACCTAAGAAACAAATGAGATAAACGATGCCCATGAGTTTGGTTGCTTGCGCTGAACGTTTACGCAAATCACCATCGGTACGGAGCATGAGCCATGCACCACCATGTGCACACAGCATAGACAAGCTGACTAAGCCACAGACTAAAGCAAATGGGTTAAGTAGGGCAAAAAAGCTACCTGTATAGGTTGAGCGAACTGTGTCGTCCAAGCTAAATGGTACACCTAAGAACATGTTGCCAAATGCCACACCAAAGACCAGAGCAGGCACAGCACCACCAATTGCTAAACCCCAATCCCATGACGTACGCCATTTTGTATTTTGCAGTTTAGATCGGTAATCAAAGCCAACTGGTCGCAGAAATAAGGCAAATAAAACTAGTAATAATGCCCAATACATGCCTGAGAAGGCTGTTGCATATACCATTGGCCATGCAGCGAATAAAGCCCCGCCTGCGGTAATAAACCAAACCTGATTGCCATCCCAGTGCGGAGCGATCGTGTTGATGGCTGCACGGCGTTCTTCGTCTGTTTTACCTACAAATGGCATGATTGCCATAGAGCCCATGTCGAAGCCATCGGTGAGGGCAAAGCCAATAAGAAGGACACCGACCAGAACCCACCAGATAATTTTGAGTAATTCATATTCGATCATGCTTGAGTCTCCTTATTGCGAGCTGCTTCAAGTTTTTCAAAATGGTATTTACCAGTATGAAGCGAACTTGGACCAAGGCGTGAGAATTTGATCATTAAATACATTTCAATAATCAAAAGTACAGTATAGAACGCAGCCAAAGCAGCGATAGAACCCCATACATCACCAGTGCTTAAACTAGATGCTGATAAATGTGTAGGTAGTACTTCACCAATTGTCCATGGTTGACGACCCACTTCTGCAACATACCAGCCTGTTTGTGCAGCAACCCATGGTAGAGGTAGAGCGAAAAGTGCGAACTTCAGTAACCATGGTTTGTTTTCTGCATTGCGTTTTGCTACAGCAAAGGTTGCTAGCGCAAACAACAACAGCATAAGGAAACCAGACACAACCATGGCACGGAATGCCCAGAATAAGCTTGGTACGTGTGGAATCGTGTCTTTTGCAGCAGATTTGATTTGATCTTCAGATGCATCCACTACATTTGGTGTATATTTTTTCAAAAGTAGACCGTAGCCTAAATCTTTTTGAGAGTGTTCGAAAGCAGCTATAAGTTCAGGAGATGTGTCGCCTGCACGAAGCTTTTCTAGTTGAGAATATGCAACCATACCATTACGAATACGATTTTCATGTTGAACTAGTAAGTCTTTAATGCCTGTGACTTCTTTAGTTGTCGAACGTGTTGCAATGAGACCCATAAGATACGGAACTTTAATTGCATAGTCCGTGGTCATGGTTTCTTTATTTGGAATACCAAACAGTGTAAATGGCGCAGGTGCAGGGTGTGTATCCCATTCAGCTTCAATAGCAGCGAGTTTAGTTTTCTGAACATCACCTAACTCATATCCAGATTCATCCCCGAGTAGAATTACTGAGAGTGTTGATGCCAAGCCGAAGATTGCTGCGATTGCAAAAGAACGACGAGCAAATGGAACATCGCGCTTTTTAAGCAGGTAATAACTTGAAATTGCCAATACAAAGATTGAGCCAGTTACATAACCTGCCGAAACAGTATGTACGAACTTAACCTGCGCGACTGGGTTGAAAATTAATGCCCCAAAATCGACCAACTCCATACGCATGGTTTCGTAGTTAAATTTAGAACCAACAGGGTTTTGCATCCAGCCGTTGGCAACAAGAATCCACAGGGCGGACATATTGGAACCCAGAGCAACCAACCACGTCACACCTAAATGCTGGACTTTGGAAAGTCGATCCCAACCAAAGAAGAACAAGCCAATAAAGGTAGATTCTAAGAAGAAAGCCATTAGGCCTTCAATTGCCAATGGTGCGCCAAAAATGTCGCCGACATAATGTGAGTAGTAAGCCCAGTTTGTACCAAACTGGAATTCCATTGTTAAACCTGTTGTTACCCCGAGTGCGAAGTTAATCCCGAAGAGTTTTCCCCAGAATTTGGTCATGTCTTTATAAATTTCTTTGCCAGAAATGACATAAGTCGTTTCCATAATGGCAAGAATAAAAGCCATACCAATAGTAAGTGGAACAAAAATAAAGTGATACATCGCGGTCATTGCAAATTGGAACCGCGAAAGATCGACCACGCTTTCAGAAATCATCAACGTGTCTCCTTGATTTGGGATGGACTGCCAGCAATACGCTCAGCAACTTGATTGTCAAAGTTTTTGGGAATAGTCGGTGCATCAAACCAGATGTGTTTAATCGTGAGTAAGATAACAACCTTAATTATTAATATGATTGTTATTTCACGGACTAGGCGTTGATTAAAATCTTTTGGAACTAAGCTCATAGGAATAAGCCTGTTTTGAAACATAATTGGTATTATTAAACAATTTCATACAAAAAATAAATAGGAAATACACTTAAAATAAAAATATATTATTATTTTATTTAAAATCAATAGCTTGTGGTTGGTTGTGTGTTATTTCTATTCTAGAAATCAAGGCTTTATTTCTGACTAAAACGGTTGTGATTTAATGTATTTAAATCCGACTAAAATGCTTTTATTTAAAAATAATAAAACAAACTATTTTAGTCTATTTAAAAATAGATTGATTATTAAACTATACTAAAAGAGTTGGTTTGAGATTTAGTTTTCTTAATTAATGCTCATGTTATTTATTATTGATTAATAAATATACACATAATTGAAAGGGGTGAGGGAGGCTTATTTGTAAATTTTTTTATCCTACAGGCTCAAGAAGTCCTTGAGCTGTTGTGATTTATCTGCTGAATTAAACTTAGTACAGTTAGTACAGTTAGTACAGTTAGTACAGTATTAAGGGGGAGTAAAAGCGAATAAGGATTAAAGCTAAATAGGGCGCTAAGTGTTCGAGAGCCTACTTATTTGTGTAAGTCATTAGAGAAAAGTTCATTTGATTTTGAGATTTTTTTGGCGATGTAATGTGCATGTTTAATGCGAATTAAAATAATTTGAGATTGAAATTCCAACTCGCCAAATTCTGGTTCGACTTGTACATAGTGCAGTTGACCATATTCATCTCTAACTCGAGCTTGAGCAGAGAAACCTGGTCGAGCATTACCACTCGAAATGGTTGCTAGCCTACCCAGCAAATTAGATTGAAGCTGTATTTGCGTAGGTCTAATCACTTGATCTAGACAATGAATCATAAACACAGTAAAGAAAATTGCGATAATTAATGCGGGAAGAATAACGTAATATGCGGGTAAAAAATTTTCTTGTTGTGCGAAATAACTAAATTGAAGGAAATAGCCAGAAAAGCTGAAATTCATCAACAGGAAGACTAAAATTAAGATCTTGGAAAATTTTACGTTGAGTAAGGGAGCTTCTGCGAGTTTTTGAGGAATAACACGCTTAAAAAATTGGCTTGGTTGAATATGTAAAAAGTAACCAATGGTTTCTACCAAGCTGAGTAATACAAGTGCTAATAAACTTAAATGAAACGGCATTAAATTTATATCGTGTATTAACTCAAGCATGGCAAATTCCATATATTATTCAGGTAGGTAGATTCCACCATCAGAATGCACAGTTATCTCGACCTTTTCAAGTGACTGACCTAGGCAAGGACCAGATATGCATTCGCCCGTTTCTACAGTAAATAATGCACCGTGTGTAGAGCACTCTATATATTCTTGATCGCGGTCTAGAAACTGATTTTCAAGAAATTCAAGTTCAACTTGTAGGTGTGGGCAAACATTCTGATAGGCAAAAAAAGCACCATCGCGCTGTGTAATAAAAATCGTATCACCATTTGGCGTTTCAAAAGCACGTGCTTCACGCTCTGGAATGTCTTCGGTCATACAAAGTTTATGCATTAGGCACATTCCTTCTTTTGAAAGTTGGCAAGCAATTCAGCATAGTTTTGATTGGTTAGTCGTGGACCAAACTGAGAGACCACTTCACTTGAAATTAAAATTGCGAGTTCAGCAGCAGTTTGTAAATTTTCACCTGTGTTCAATGCATAAAGGAATGAACCAGCGAATGCATCGCCAGCACCATTAGCATCAACCGCAGTCACTGCACGACCAGGCACACGAATGGTTTCTTGTTCAGATGAAATAATCGCACCTTCTGCGCTTAATGTAATTACAACGTATTTACTATGTAGCTTCAATTTAGCCAATGCATCTTCAACTGTCGTAGTTTCGGTGTACATCATGGCTTCTTGTTGGTTACAAAAGAGTAAATCTACACCATCATCTAACAATTCATTTAAACCATCACGTGCATATTGCACCATGGCTGGATCAGACAACGTTAATGCAATTTTGACTCCATGAGCACGAGCAATTTTACGGGCTTGTTTGACTGCAACACGTGCAGTAGTGCTCGTAGATAAATAACCTTCAATATAGAGCCACTGTGCAGTTTTTAATGGCTCAAAATCAATTTGTTCTGCAGAAAGTTCTGCTGTAATACCTAAGTAGGTTTGCATAGTACGTTCTGAGTCAGGGCTGACCAGAACCATACATGTACCTGTTACACCATCACTGACTGATTTAGCAGTGGTTTGAATGCCTGCTTCATTTAAGCCATCTAAGTAAATTTTACCTAGTTCATCATTACCTACGCGGCAGCCATAAAATGCTGTACCACCAAGTGCGCTAAATGCCACGGTTGTATTGGCAGCAGAACCGCCAGAAGCCTGACCTTTATAAACTTCAGACTGTTGCAGTTGAGTATATAAATTTGCTTGTTGATCGCCATCGGTGAGTTGCATGGTTCCTTTTTGCAGATTGTGTTGCGTAAGAAATTCATCAGAAACTTTAAATTCTTGGTCAATCAGCGCATTACCAATTGCAAAAAGATCAACAGAGGTCATGTCGTTCAATCACATCTAAAATAAAACGCTAAGTTTACACCAATGCTCAGGATTGCAGAAGTTTTGTGAATAAAATTCAAGATTATGCGTAATTGATTGTGTTTTATTGTTTAATAGGTAAAAACCAGTGTTAGGTAATAGATAAAACATGGACCTCATCATTCAAGAAGCAACACAATTACCCACTCAGATTGATACTTTACTCAAACTTGCAAACAAAGAAGGATTCAATATTGTTCAGCGTTTAATTGAAGAATTTGCCAATGGCAAAAATAGATTTCAGGATGAAGGTGAATTTTTTTTAGTTGCTTATGATGGTGAAAAGCTGATTGGGTGTGGTGGATTAAATCAACAACGTGAAGAAGATGGGCAAAAAAGCCGAATTGGTCGAGTAAGACGTTTTTATGTACATCCCAAATATAGAAGACATGGCGTTGGAAAAGACCTGTTGGCATACTTGGAAAGTAAAGCTAAACCTAACTTTTCAGCGCTCTGTTTACATACGGATACACGATTAGCCGCAGATTTTTATCAAAAACAGAACTACGTTTGGGTTGAAAATAATCCAAGTTATAACTACTTTAAATATTTAATCTAGTTTTTCAGTAATTTACTGCATTTAACACAATGCACAGTGTGTTACTGTGTATTGTTTCAGACCCGAATAAAATACTCGGGTTTATACGTGAATTATGGCTCAAACTAAAGCTATAATCACTTCAGTTTTATTTAAAAGATTATTAGGAGCGCACATGACTGTAGATGTGACTGAAACCCTTTCCCAAACTGTACATCCCGCGTTTCAGTTGATTCGTCAACACCATGTTGAAGCCTTAGATATTTTAGTGACCGAGTACCAGCATAAAGTGACTGGCGCTGTACATTATCATCTTGCGACTAACCACGATGAAAATGTGTTCTTGGTGGCTTTTCGTACCCAGCCCATGGATTCAAAAGGTGAAGCGCATATTTTAGAGCATACAGCATTGTGTGGTTCTGAAAAATTCCCAGTGCGTGACCCGTTCTTCTTAATGATTCGACGTTCATTAAATACTTTTATGAATGCGTTTACCGCTGCGGATTGGACCGCGTATCCATTTGCAACCCAGAATAAAAAAGATTTCCAGAATTTACTTGAAGTGTATTTAGATGCTGCTTTTGCAGCCAATTTAAATCCATTAGATTTTGCTCAAGAAGGTATTCGTATTGAGCTTGAAAATGGTGAGCCTGTTTATAAAGGTGTGGTTTTCAATGAAATGAAAGGGGCAATGAGTTCTCCTTCAGATCAGTTGTATCACCAACTTGCACATCATTTATTCCCAGAAACGACTTACCATTACAACTCAGGTGGTGACCCTAAAGACATTCCTGATCTAACTTACCCAGAGTTAGTTAATTTCTATAAGTCACACTATCACCCAAGTAATGCGGTTTTCATGACCTTTGGTAATGAGCCTGCTTACAACTTACAAGAACAGTTTGAAACTTTGGCATTGGCGAAGTTTTCAAAAGGTGAAACGCTATTTTCCAAAGAAGAGCGTCGTTTAACTGCGCCGCTAGAAGTGACTGAAACCTATGCGGTGGATGCAGAAGATTTAAAAGACAAAACTTATCACATCATTTCGTGGTTATTGCCTAAAGCCAGTGAGATCAAACTACGTTTAGGTATGCGCCTTGTGGAAGGGGTTCTGTTAGAAGATTCAGCTTCTCCGCTACGCCATTATTTAGAGACTTGTGATTATGCACAGTCTACAGGTCCAATTATGGGTGTAGATGACTCTAACTATGAAATGACCTTCTACTGTGGCGTACAAGGTTCAAACCCAGAACATGCGGCAGAGTTTAAAGCAGGCGTGTTTAAAATTTTGGAAGATGTTGCTTCAAAACCGGTCGATCAAAACATGGTCGATGCGATTTTACATCAAATTGAATTGCACCAACGTGAAATCAATGGTGATGGCATGCCGTATGGTCTAAGCCTCATCTTAAATGGTTTGGGCAGCGTTATTCATCATAGCGATCCAATCACGGTTTGGGATGTCGATTCAGCCATTGCTGCGGTGAAAGAAGAACTCAAAGATCCAATGTGGTTGTCAAACCTAATCAAAACACATTTGATTGATAATCCTCATCGCGTGCAAATGACCTTAGTGCCTGATGCCAACAAGTCAGCAGTGGAAGCGGCGGCAGAAAAAGCACGTTTAGCCGAAATTGGTGCACAATTGACCGAAGCGGAAAAAGCAGAGATTCAAGCACAAACTGAAGCGCTGAAAGTTCGTCAAGATACACCTGATGACTTAAATTTGTTGCCTAAAGTAGGCTTGGAAGATGTGCCTGCGGAACTACAAATTGTACAAGGGCAATTGCGCGAAATTATCTCAAATCGTATTGACTATCCGCTGAACCTTTATCATGCAGGTACCAATGGTATTTACTATAATCAGGTGCTGATTGAAATTCCGCAAGATGTAGTGCAATCGCCATACTTTAACTTGTTATCTATTTTGATGGGTGAAGTTGGTGCAGGTCAGTATAATTATCTTGAGCTACAACAACTGCAAACCGCGGTGAGTGGCGGTTTGGGTATGGGAGCCTCTTTACGTTCTAAAGTGGATGATAAACAGAAGATTAGTGCATGGTTAACGCTGACCACTAAATCATTGGTGAGTAATTTTGACAGTATTGCTTTGTTAAAATTGGCTTTTGAACAGCTACGTTTTGATGAAAAAGATCGAATTGTCGAGTTATTACAACAACGTAAAACGCGTTGGGCATCACGTCTTTCAGGTTCAGGTCACAGTTATGCCATGCAAATTGCGGGACGTAACCACAGTGCTTTGGCACAACGTGATTATCACAACACAGGTTTAGGTGCATTAAACTGGCTGGGTGATTTGGTCAGCCGAATTGAAAAAGATGCAGCGGCTTATGATGATTTGATCAATGAATTAAAAGCGATTCATTTAAAACTTTTACAAGCACCGAAACAGTTCTTGTTGGTCTGCGAAGAACATCAATCAGACCGCTTGGTGGAAGAGGTTCAAAATGTGTGGGACAAGTTAGATGTTCCTAAACACACTGTAACTTTAAAAACTGCTGAGCAGGTTGATACCGATGCGGATGAAGCATGGCTAATTCAAGCCAATGTACAATTTTGTGCATCAGCCTATCCTGCTGTAGATGTCGCGCACGCTGATGCAGCACCACTCATGGTATTGGCAGCATATTTGCGTAATGGTTTCTTACATAGTGCAATCCGTGAAAAAGGAGGAGCTTATGGTGGTGGCGCAAGTTATGATGGCAATGCGTGTTCTTTCCGCTTCTATAGCTACCGTGACCCGCGCTTAGCAGAAACTTTTAATGATTTTGAAGCCAGTGTTGCTTGGTTGTTAAATACTGAACAACAACCACATCAGTTGGAAGAAGCTATTTTAGGCCTCATTGCTTCTATGGATAAACCTGGTTCACCAGCGGGCGAAGCGATTACCGCTTGTTATGCTTTGTTGCATGCTCGGACACCTGCATTCCGCAAACAATTACGTGAACGCTTGTTGTCTGTGACATTGGATGACTTGAAGCGTGTAGCGGAACAATATTTGCTTAATCAAGAAGCCAATAAGGCTGTTGTGGCCCCAATGGCGAAAAAAGATGAATTGTTAGCATTAGGCTTCGAAATTCATCAAGTTAATTAATACAATAAGAAAAGGGGTGTGTTTATGGCGCTCAAATCATTTGAACGTGGTGTGCTGTCGCTGAGCGTTATTATGCTCAGCTCGGCATATACTGCTGCCTATGCACAAGATTCAGCAGAGCAAATTTCACCTGCTAGTCCAGAAGCTTGTGTAGGTTTAGAGTCAAATGCAGATCGATTGGCTTGTTATGATACCTTATTTAAAACACCTGCAACCGAAGAAAAACCAAAGGTTGTAGAACCTGTTTTAGTCAAGCAAACGGCAACGAAACAGCAGGAACCGCAAGGCACTGAGAAGCAAGGCAATAGTTTTAGCAATTTATTTGCACTGGAGGGTCCGAAAATTGACCCCAATCAGTCTTTGCTAGATAAACGCTGGGAATTATCGCCAGACAGTAAGTTAGGGACTTGGAATATTCGTGCTTACAAGCCCGTATATTTGTTGCCTGTGTTTTGGTCAAGTAAGAAAAATGAATTTCCAGATAGTCCAAACCCGCGTAATACCGTGGATGAAGACCAAAACTTAAAATCGACTGAGGCAAAGTTTCAAATCTCACTCAAGACCAAAGCTGTAGAAAATTTATTTGGTGATAATGGTGATATTTGGGTAGGGTACACACAGTCTTCGCGTTGGCAAGTTTATAACGAAGATGAGTCGCGCCCATTTCGTGAAACCAATTATGAGCCTGAAGCGAGTTTAATGTTTCGCACCAATTATGAAATTTTGGGTTTAAATGCGCGTCTTTTTGGGATCACTTTAAATCACCAGTCCAATGGTCGTTCAGATCCATTATCACGTAGTTGGAATAGGGCTATTTTAAATTTAGGCTTTGAGCGTGATAATTTTGCTTTGATGATTCGTCCTTGGTATCGTTTTGACGAAAATGCTAAAGATGATAACAATCCAGACATTAAAGATTATATGGGACGGGGTGACATAACAGCATTCTACCGTAAAGATGATCATGATTTTTCTTTAATGTTACGCCACTCTTTAAAAGGCGGAGATGATTCTCACGGCGCAGTACAATTTGATTGGTCATTTCCAATTCATGGCAAATTGCGTGGTCAATTCCAGTTGTTTGATGGTTATGGTGAAAGTTTGATTGATTATAATCATCGTGCAACCTATGTCGGGTTGGGGGTATCGTTACTGAATTGGTACTGATACTTTTTGAGTACGTTTAAAAAGCCTGAAATTAAAATTTCAGGCTTTTTTTATGCAATCTTTGTAGTTTATTACGCTGTTTCACAATCCTTTATCTGGCAGTATTCTATGGTGTAAATGGCGCAGTACTGGCTCACTGAAAAAGGCTTGTATTCACTTTATACTCGAAATTATTTGAGCTTCACTCATAGTTTATCCGTACAGAATAGAATAGGATGCCGACTAAATTCTCAAATATTTTCCCTTTTTAGTAGCGAGGCATCCTGAAATCTTCAACCGATCTGAATATCTGTAGGTGGATGTTTTAAGCGTGTTTTTTTCGGCGTGGCAATCATATAGGCTAAAGTAAGTGGGCCAAGTCGACCAGCAAACATCAACAGCATTAAGGTAATTTGACTGGCAGGTTGTAAGTCGGAGGTAATACCACGTGACAGACCAACCGTACAGGCTGCCGATACAGCCTCAAAAAGTAAATCGAGGAAATGGTGTTTAGGTTCTAATAGCAATAAGGTCAAAAAACCCATAAACACCAACATAGCGGTAATAGACACTACAGCCATGGCTTTGAATGACGTATTTTGTGGGATAGAAAAATTAAAAATACGTATTTCATCCGCACGGCGTAAAAAGCTGACCACGCTTAAGGTAACCACAATAAAAGTACCGACTTTAATACCGCCCGCCGTACTTAAAGAGCCACCGCCAATAAACATGAGCACCATGGTCACCAGTGCAGATGCGTCAGTCATGTCGCCTACATTTAAACTGTTAAACCCAGATGAACGCGGAACAGTCGCATGGAACCATGCATTGACTGCTTGTTCCATCGTACTCATTGGGGCGAGTGTAAGAGGATTATTGACTTCTAATAACCAAAATATGACAAAGGAAAATAGATTGAGACCAGCAATAGTCAATAAAATTAGCTTGCTATTTGGACTTAGTTTTTTCCAGCTTCTTTTGTGTTTAATATCCATTAAGACCAAGAAACCAATACCGCCAATAATGTATAGCAGGCTAATGGTAAATGTAATAAAATATTGGCTAGAAAAGTCCATTAAGCTATTGGGAAATAATGAAAATCCACCATTATTAAAGGCTGAAACACTGTAAAAGGCTGCATAAAAGAAAGCTTTTAAAAAGTCATATTCTTGCATCCAAGCAATCGTGAGAATAAATGTACCAATGGCTTCGAAAAATAATGAGTACAATAGAACTGCTTTAATGGTGTGTGAGACCTTAGATAAACTGGTGTGTCCAATTGTTTCTTGCGCCATAATTTGCTGTTTTAGCCCAATTTTATTTGAAAGGCTCATTACGGCTAAAATGGCGAAAGTCATAAAACCTAAACCACCACATTGCAGCAATAGCATAATGACGACTTTGCCAAATACAGTATAAGCTTCACCGACATTGACAGCAGATAAACCTGTAATTGTGACTGCTGATGTTGCTGTGAATAGTGCATGTATCCAAGACAAATCGCCATGATGGGCAATGGGCAATTTGAGCAGCAAGGTCCCAATAAGGATAAAACTTAAAAAGCCGAGTGCTAATAAGCTAGGAGGGCTTAAGTTAACCGTGTTTTTGGGCTTTTTTCGTATTATTTTCATATTATTTAAAACGATTCGATAATTTTCGTAGTTGTTCCAAGTGACCCTCAACCACAATGATATCACCATGTTGTAATACCAAATTAGGGTCTACCTGATATGAAAGATCTTTACCACGCTTGTGTAATATAACTTTAATTTCTGAGTTGTACTCGCAAATGGTTTGAAAACGAGTGCCATGTAAATTGTCTTTAATCTCAATTTTTACCATATAGCGATCATCATCCAAAGACATATAGCGGCTGACCATTGGGTAGCTAAGCGACTGTGCAACACGGACGCCCATATCTTCTTCTGGATGAATAATTTTGTTGATCCCCAAATGACTCAGGATCATATGGTGGGATTTTGATTTTGCTTTTACCCAAATTTTTTCAATGCCAAGGTTCTTGAGATGTAAAACACAAAGAATACTGGCTTCAATATCCTCCCCAATGGCCACCACAACGGCATCACAGTTTTGAATGTTTAATTCATTGAGTACGTGTTCATCCGTAGCATCTGCAATGACAGCATGGGTTAATACATCAGAAATGTTTTCTACATATTTTTTATTGCTGTCGATGCCAAGAACATCATGCTTTAAATCGACCAATTCAGTTGCAACAGTTGCACCAAAACTTCCTAAACCAATCACTGCAAATTGAGCCATGTTAGGTCCTTATTTTGTTAGGTGTATTATTATTTACACATTTAAATTTCATAATGTCTAATCATAGCGTTAATTGATGTTTGAAATGAAGTTTTGCGGCATTGACTGTACATTTAGTAGTAAAAGCAAAATGAATAAAATAATTAGGGGTTTAGTATGAATGAAAAGAAAATTTATAAGCAGTTAAGAAAGTGGTTTCCTGAGCTGAAACAGCATCCATTACCTAAAAAAAAGTATCGTACAAAAGCTGAACACTTTTTAACTTGGTTAAATACTCAGGAGAGTGAACAAACTTTTGAATATTTGATTGCATTGAACATGCATCAATATTTGGAAAATGGACTGGCAGCACATCCTGTTTTTCAGCACATGACCACTGAAATTGAAATGGTGCAAGCACAAATACAATCACGTGCAGATCCAATCTTAAAACACTATGAGCAATTTGAGCATGTGATTGGACGGTTTTATCGGGTACAGGATCAAATTTTAGAAATCATCTTAGATGAAATTTATAAATTTTTGAAATCTCAGAATTTTGCATTATTGTTGCTTTGGGGAGAGGAGCACTATTGGCTCGCCGTACCAAATCAGTCAAAAAAAATAGAAGCATTCTGTGTGTTATTTAATCAGCAATTTGATGGTGCTGGTTTAAAAGTTGAAAAATATCAACCTTCTGAAATGTCTTGGTCTATTTAAATGACAAACAGAGCCATAAAGACTCTGTTTGGGTTGACTCAATTGATTATTTTAAAAAGCGTTGGTAACCAAGATTGTTGGTAATTTCCACGTATGGATAAGTAATACTTTCCAATGTTTCAATCAAGCCATCTGGATTCTGTTTGGCATCGCTGGCTTCTAAACCGACCAAAACGCGACCTTCGGCAGCACCGTGGTTACGGTAGTGGAATAGGGTAATGTTATGGGTTGGCCCTAAACGCTCAAGGAAAGTGAGCAATGCGCCAGGACGCTCTGGAAACTCGACACGGAACAAGCGCTCATTTTCTAAATCTGCATGACCACCGACTAAGTAGCGAATGTGTAGTTTTGCAACTTCATCATCAGAAAGATCATCGACATCATATTGAGTCTTGAGTAACTCATGAATGTCATGGCGTTCTTTTTCACCACTTTTTAGGCTAATGCCTACAAAAACTTGCGCGGCAGATGCATTGCTTGCACGATAGTTAAACTCGGTGATGTTACGACCTTGTAGCGCACGGCAGAATTTGAGGAAAGAACCTTTTTCTTCTGGAATAGTTACTGCAAAAATCGCTTCTTTGTGTTCACCGAGTTCTGTACGTTCTGCGATATAGCGTAAACGGTCAAAGTTCATGTTTGCACCGCAAACAATTGACACCATATTTTTACCGTGAATATTGTGTTCTTCAACGTATTTTTTAATACCTGCTAAAGCCATCGCACCAGAAGGTTCGACAATGCTACGACATTCGTCATAAGTATCTTTAATGGCTGCACAAATTTCGTCAGTGTTCACCAGAACGACTTCACGCTCAACAATAGGCCCAGAGTTGTCTGATTTTTGCAGTTGTAATACTTCAAATGGTTTTTCACCAATTTGTGCGACGGCTGTACCATCTGCAAATAGACCAACTTGAGGTAGAATCACACGTTCATTGGCTTCAAATGCTGCTTTTAAACAAGCCGATTCGTCATATTCAACAGGAATAATTTTCACATGCGGTGCGACATCACCTAAATATGCAGCGATACCTGCAATTAAACCACCGCCACCCACAGCAACGAATACATATTCGACATCACGCCATTGACGTAAAATTTCATTGGCAATGGTGCCTTGACCCGCCATCACCAGTTCATCGTCATAAGGTGGAATAAAGGTCATACCTTCATCTTTAGCACGTTGAATGGCATATTTATTGGCAACATCAAATGAGTCACCATGTAGAATAACATCACCACCTAAACGTTTTACGGCTTGCACCTTAATATCAGGCGTGGTTTTTGGCATAACAATAATGGCGTGAATACCTAACTTTTGACCAGATAAAGCCACGCCTTGAGCATGGTTACCTGCTGAAGCAGTAATAACGCCACGTTCCAACTGAGATTTCGGTAATTGACTAATGCGGTTATACGCACCGCGTAGTTTGAAAGAAAAGACAGGTTGTAAGTCTTCGCGTTTAAAGCGAATGTTGTTGTTTAGCTTTTCACTAATTCGTGGCGCTGCTTCGAGTGGGGTTTCGATTGCAACGTCATACACCGTTGCTTGTAAAATTTGTCGAACCAAACGAGACAGCATGTTAATTTTCCATCTAACAGTTTAAAATAGGCGCTTATTGTAACAAACCCCTACACATTTGCGTTTTAAAATTGCGCAAAACGTGAAAAAAAGTTGAGTGATGTCATGAGTCTATATGCAACCCAAGATGAGAAAAAACAAGCAGCAGCGAAAGCCGCTTTAAAACACTTACCAAAAGGTGGCATTTTAGGGGTAGGTACAGGCAGTACCGTTAATTTTTTAATTGAGCTTTTACCAGAACTTCAACTTGAAGCGGCTGTTGCAAGCTCAGAAGCAACGGCAGAGCGTTTAAAGAAACTTGGCATTGAAGTGGTTGATATGAACCATGTCGGTGGCTTAGATGCCTATGTAGATGGTGCCGACGAAATTGACCGTCATATGCATATGATTAAAGGTGGTGGTGCTGCATTAACTCGTGAAAAGATTGTGGCATCAATTGCAAAGAAGTTTGTGTGTATTGTTGATGATTCAAAATGGGTTGAACAATTGGGTCGTGAGTTCCCATTACCTGTAGAAGTGATTCCTATGGCACGTTCTGCTGTGGCACGTAAAATCGTGAGCTTGGGTGGTGATCCAGTTTACCGTGAAGGTGTAGTGACAGATAATGGCAATGTGATTTTAGATGTTTATAACTTAAATATTCTGAATGCACTTGAACTTGAAAAAACCATCAATAACATTCCAGGTGTGGTATGTAACGGTATTTTTGCTTTAAACAAAGCGGATATTGCTATCGTTGCTACAGACAATGGTATTGAAGAACGTACTGCGGTTTAATTTTAAATCTCCCCAGCCCTCCTTTTTGAAAGGAGGGCTGGGGAGGATGATTAAATAAAAGAATAATATTAATGACCTTAGCAGACGTACCTGAAATCCAAATCACTCATCATGCTCGTGCAACGCGGTTACGTTTACGGGTTGAGCCTACTCAAATTCGCTTAACCGTTCCGAAGTTTTGTAGCCAAAAACAAATACAGGCTTTCTTGAGTGAGTCTGAGCAATGGATGCAAGAAACATGGAAAAAACAACAAAATAAAATGGGGCAGCTCGATCGAAGCCTACCGATACAATTGAACCTGTTTAATCTAGAGCAACCTTTACCAGTTATTTATAAAACACAAAAGCAATCTTTTATTTTTGATGAACAAAATCATCAGCTTTGGGTGAGTGATCGACAGCCTGAACAATATTTAAAAGCTTTTATCATTGCTTATGCAAAGCAGCATTTACCACTTTATTTGGCACAAGTTGCTGGTGAGACGGGGTTGCAATATTCGCAGTGCAGTATTCGACAACCTAAAACGCGTTGGGGGAGTTGTAGTGCGAAGCATGACATTATGTTGAATAGTGCTTTGGTTTTGTTTCCTATGGAAATTACACGCTATGTGTGTGTGCATGAATTGGCTCACACCGTTTATTTTGATCATAGTGCTCATTTTTGGGCAAAAGTCACTGAGCACGATCCAAACTTTAAACAGCATCGCCATACCTTAAAAAATACAACATTACCCTTTTGGTGGTTCTCTTCTTAAAATACCTAAATTTTACGATGTGATTGATATGGTCGATTTGAGTTTGAATGAGTAAATAAATCATCTACACTGCGGTTACTTTTAGTACAAATTTTTGGTATTGGACGTGAATCTTACAGATACCCATTATTTTATATTAATTGTTCCAGCTTGCCTGATCTTAATGGGAAGCTTGTTTTTAATATGCCATTATTTTTATCAGGCTCCAAAATATTTATTTTGGCTAGGTCTAGGTTATATCGTGCCTTCTTTTTCAGTGGCAGCACAAAGCTTTATGTCTAATTTGGAGTTGGCTTTGTATGCGCCGTTACTGGGAGGAATGTATTTATTTGGGGCTTGGGCGAGCGCCTATGCAATGGCCTTAAGAAAAAAAGCCCATGCACATTCGTATTGGTGTTTTGGTTTAATTGCGATAGCACTATTGTTGCTGAGCTATTTTTCATATGTAGACAATGAATTGTGGATCAGGATGTTGATTCTTAATTCTGCTATCGCAACAGTAGAGTCGTTGGTTTTATTTTCGATATTTAGGCATTATCAAGATGTTGATATCTTAAATAAAATTGTAGATTTCTCTTATTTTTTCATTGTGATCTATACCTTTACACGCAGTTTAATTATTTATCTATTTTTAAGTAATATTGAAGCAGATATGCTTGTTACCTCCGTTTGGTGGTTAATGATGCTTGCCGCAAGTATTTTTTTAAGTATGTGGTTTGCGATTGTTTTATTGGGAACCTTGGCGCGAGACATTATTCATAAGTTGAATGATGAGCGTTTGAAAGACCCATTGACCAATTTATTAAATCGACGTGGTTTTTATGAAAAGGCAAAGTCAGTACTTTCATGCATATCTCAACACAGCTATTTTTTGCTCATGTGTGATATTGATCATTTTAAGCGTATCAATGATCAACATGGGCATTTGATTGGCGATAGTATTTTGCAACAGGTTGGGCAGATTATTCGAGAAAATGTTCGAGATCAAGATTTGGTTGGGCGTTTTGGTGGTGAAGAGTTTATTCTGCTTCTACAGGTAGACGACCAACATCAGGCTTATACAATTGCCGAACGTATTCGGGTCAATATAGAAACTAGTCAGTTATCAGTCAGTAAAATATCAGTGACTGCCAGTTTTGGTTTAGCGCAGATCTTTGAGCAAGATTTTATACAGGCAATAGGTGTTGCTGATCAACTATTGTATTCCGCGAAGCGATCTGGACGGAATTGTATAGGTTTGGATCATACCAAAGTGATTTCTCCCTGCATCGAATTAAAGCTTTAACAACACTAAAACATAGAAAATCCAAGTAAAACAGTTTAGAAAGCCTCAACTTCCTGTCATACTACGCAGTTACAAAATGGCTGCTTTTGAATAGGGGTAAAACGCGTGATTTCAGTAGGTATTGTTGGTGGAACAGGTTATACAGGTGTTGAATTATTGCGCCTATTGCTTCGACATCCAAATGTACAAGTCAATGTACTGACATCACGGACTGAAAATGGGCGCCGTGTCGATGATATGTTCCCGAGCTTACGTGGACATACAGACCTGAAATATTCAGACTTAAATATCGAACAATTAAAACAGTGTGATGTGGTGTTTTTTGCGACACCGCATGGCGTAGCCATGAAGCATGCCGAAGAACTGGTTGCAGCAAATACCAAAGTAATTGATTTAGCAGCAGACTTTCGTTTGCAAAATTTGGTGCAATTTGAAAAATGGTATGGCATGCAACATGCTTGCCCTGAACTGCTTAAAGATTCGGTCTATGGTCTATCAGAACTGAACCGCGACAAAATTAAGCAGGCAAATGTCATTGGTAACCCAGGTTGTTATCCAACAACGGTACAGCTTGGCTTAGCACCATTGTTTAAGCATAGCGATACATTGGTTAAACCTGAGAGTATTATTATTGATGCGAAATCAGGTGTTTCTGGTGCTGGACGTAAAGCCAGTATGGGCATGATTTACACTGAAAACGCTGATAACTTCAAAGCTTATGGCGTAGCAGGACATCGTCACCATCCTGAAATTGTAGAAGCATTAGAAAATATTTCAGGTCAAACTGGTGTTTTTGATCAGATCTTATTTGTTCCGCATCTGGTACCTATGATTCGTGGCATGCTCAGTACCATTTATGTGGATTTGACGGATGCTGGTGCTGCTGTTGATTTACAAACATGGTATGAACAATTCTATGCAAACGAAAGTTTCATCGATGTAATGCCTGAAAATAGTTCACCTGAGACTCGTTCAGTGCGTGGAGCCAATCAATTGCGTATCGCTCTTTATAAGCCACAACCTAAGAAATTGGTGGTTTTAGTGGCGCAAGATAACTTGGTCAAAGGTGCTGCTGGTCAGGCTGTTCAAAATATGAACTTAATGTTCGGTTTTGCTGAAACAGCAGGACTAGAAGGCATTGGTTTATTACCATAAAACTTATTAAATATCTTCACACACATTTAAATTTAGATTTAAATGTGTGTTTTGAATAATTCAAAACAAGAGATGACGATGCAGAATACTGACTCGAACACTACGTCACAATCGAATGAACCTGTCAAAAAGCCTTTTCTTGAAACCAATTTACCTTTAGTGATTGGTGCTGCCGTTTTGGTGCTCGGAAGTGGTTTTATTGGCTATTCGGTAGGGCATCGGCAGGGTTTAACAGTGGTTGGTTATGATGCAGATGCCGAACAACTGGTTGAAGTTGTACAAAAGCAAAAACAAACGCTTGAAGGCTTAAACAAAAGCATGAATACCGCGGTACAAGAGCGGGATGTTGCGGTAAGTAATTCAAATGATTTATTCACGGCACTCAATCAGGCGAAGGACAGTGAAAATCAGGCCCGTGGTTTGGGTGCACTTTATCGTGAAGTGTTGCGCCAACGCGGTGGTCTAAGCTTAACTGTACAGAACCTAAGTATTAAGCCTTTACCTGAAAATGCTTTTGAATATCAGCTAGATTTAGTGCAAGTCAGCCCAAGTAAACGTAATACTTCTGGGGAGGTAGAGTTACGTCTCATTCAAGGTACTGACGTTTTGGTTGTTCCAATGGAAGATAAAAACTTTAATTTTGATGAATACGAGCGTTTGACTGGGCGTTGGACAATGCCTAAGGGTTTTACCCCACAATTTGTAGAAGTTCGTTTAACTGGAACGAATACACCTGTAATTAAACGCTTTAGTTGGGCTAAAGGGAATGCAGTAGAATCACCATCTGCCAATATTTCTGAAATTCCTCAAGCTGAAGCGAATGCCCAATAGTTGTAATTATATCTTATGCGAAATTCGAAACGCCAAATTTGTCTAAACGACATTAAAAGTAGTTTTTATCAGTCTGGTTTAGTGGACTGGCATTTTAATCCTCGTTTAGTGGATGAGCCTCAGCACGATGAGCATGGGGATGTTGCTGTACAAACTGCGCCACCCGAATTAAAGCGCCCATCTTTGTATGCTGTCGTTTTAATGAACGATGATTACACCCCAATGGACTTTGTAATTGAAATTTTACAACAATACTTTGCAATGAATCTTGACCAAGCCACTCAAGTAATGTTAACAGTACATTACGAAGGTAAAGGTGTTGCAGGCGTATATCCAAGAGACATCGCGGAAACCAAAGCGAACCAAGTCAATAATTACGCTCGATCTCAAGGTCATCCACTACTTTGTCAGATTGAGCCAAAAGATTAAGGGGGTTACATGCTCAGTCGTCAATTGGAAGTATCATTACGTTTGGCTGTAAGCATGGCTCGTCAAAAGAGACATGAGTTCTTAACAGTTGAACATTTATTATTGGCATTACTAGACAATGACTCTGCTGTGAATGCATTAAAAGCATGCGGCGCAGATATCATCGTCTTACGGAAAGAATTAGAAGAATACGTAGAACAACATACTCCTAAACTTGGTGAAAACAGCGATCAAGCACCGCACCCAACTGAAAGTTTTGATCGTATTCTGCAACGTGCCATTTTCCACGTACAATCGAGTGGCGGTGATCGTACTGTAGAAGGGGCAGATATTTTAGTGGCAATGTATTCCGAACGGGATTCATTTGCGGTTTATTTATTAAAACGTCATCAAATTAATCGTTTAACTTTAACGCAATACTTGTCGCATGGTACGCGTAAAGATGAAGTCCAAGTTGAAGAAGAAGCCGAGGAGTTGGATGGGGAGTCCGCATCTTCAGCCAATGCAGGTCCATTAGAGCTTTACACGACCAACCTGAATCATGAAGCACAAAAAGGCAAAACTGATCCGCTCATTGGTCGTGAAAAAGAAATTGAGCGCGCGGCACAAATTTTATGCCGTCGCCGTAAAAATAATCCATTACTCGTTGGTGATCCTGGTGTGGGCAAAACTTCTATTGCAGAAGGTTTGGCTTGGCTTATTGTTAATGGTAAGGCACCAAAGCCACTCGCAAATGCTGAAATCTTTAGCTTAGATATTGGTGCCTTGGTTGCTGGGACTAAATATCGTGGGGATTTCGAAAAGCGTTTAAAACAATTGTTAAATGCATTGAAGAAAAGACCTGAAGCTGTCTTATTTATTGATGAAATTCATATGATTATTGGTGCTGGCTCAAGTATGGGTAGCACTATGGATGCATCGAATTTAATCAAGCCTGCTTTAGCGAATGGATCGTTACGTTGCATCGGTTCAACCACATTCCAAGAATATCGCCAAGTGTTTGAAAAAGATCATGCACTTTCACGTCGATTCCAAAAAATTGATGTCAATGAGCCATCAATTTCTGAAACGATTGATATTTTACGTGGCTTAAAATCTAAATTTGAAGATTTCCACCACGTGAAATATGACGATAAAGCACTGGTCTCAGCGGTAGAGCTGTCCGCGAAATTTATCAATGATCGCTTCTTACCAGACAAAGCGATTGATGTAATTGATGAAGCTGGTGCACAACGTCGTTTGAAAGCTGAACAAGATGAAAGCTTGATTACTGTTGAAAATATTGAAGATATTGTTTCGAAGATTGCTCGTATTCCACCGAAAACAGTATCCAAAGATGATAAAACGGTACTCGAAAATCTTGAACGTGATTTAAAACGTGTGGTATTTGGTCAAGATGAAGCAATTGACGCATTATCTTCTGCCATTAAATTGTCACGTGCTGGTTTAAAATCTCCAGACAAACCTGTCGGAAGTTTTGTGTTTGCTGGCCCTACAGGGGTGGGGAAAACAGAAGTCACAAAACAGTTGGCAAAATTGTTAGGTGTTGAACTGGTTCGTTTCGATATGTCGGAATATATGGAACGCCATGCGGTTTCACGTTTAATTGGTGCACCTCCAGGTTATGTTGGTTTTGACCAAGGAGGCTTGTTAACCGATGCAATTCATAAGAATCCACATTGTGTATTGTTACTCGATGAAATTGAGAAAGCACATCCAGATGTCTTTAATTTGTTATTACAAATCATGGATCATGGCTCATTAACGGATAATAATGGACGTAAATCTGATTTCCGTAATGTGATTTTGGTACTAACCACCAATATTGGTGCAGAAAGTATTTCACGCGTTAGTATTGGTTTTATGGAGCAAGACAATAGTCGTGACAATCAGGAAGCCATGAAACGAGCGTTCTCACCAGAATTCCGTAACCGGCTTGATGGTGTAATTCAGTTTAAAGCACTTCCAACCACCGTGATTGAGAATGTGGTTGATAAGTTTTTGACTGAATTACAAGCGCAGCTTGATGATAAGAAAGTCATGCTTGAAGTCGATCAAAGTGCACGTGAGTGGATGGCAGAGCATGGTTATGACCGCTTAATGGGTGCTCGACCAATGCAAAGACTTATTCAAGAGCATTTGAAAAAGCCACTTGCTGAAATGATTCTGTTTGGTGAGTTGGCAGAACATGGCGGTAACGTTGCGGTTTCTGTTAAGGTGGAAAATGGCGAAGCCGTTGGTTTAAAACTTGAAGTTTTTGAAGATCAAACTGCTGAACCTGCATAAAATAGCACCTTGTTGAACATCAATAGCCCGTGTTAACACGGGCTATTTTTTGTTTAAACTTTTAAAATGCCTGTTTAAATAGACTGATATCGCGAAAAAAGCTTTATGGATTATCCAATTTTTAAAATTTTGACAACCTTTTTTTTATTTGCATTGACAGCTATTGCTGAAATTTTAGGTTGCTACTTTCCCTATTTAATTTTGAATCAAGGTCGTTCACATTGGTTGTGGCTACCTACAGTATTGAGTTTGGCTATTTTTGTGTGGTTACTGACTTTACATCCTACGGCATCGGGGCGTATTTATGCGGCTTATGGTGGGATCTATATTTTTTCGGCACTCATGTGGTTACGATATGTCGATCAAGTTATGCTTTCGAGATGGGATGTATTGGGTGGGGCAATTGTATTGATTGGGGCTGCAATCATTATTATGCAACCCCAAGGACTCATTCGTTAAACTCAGTTATTCAAAATTACAATCTGAATTCTTTAAATTAAGTGCATAACTTTTTTGTTCTGCCGTCAGTTTAATTTGAACTTGATATGGATTTACTCTTTGGAATTGGTGCTCAAAAAATTTCGGACAACTATGAACTAATGTTTTTTTCATCATTTCATGGACTTGATCATCACCAATATCTTGTGCAAATTGTTTAAAGTCTGGAGAGGTAATAAGCCCCGAGATTTCCATGTGGTTTGCATATAAACGCATTTTTTCAATTACGATGTTCTGGTCGAGTTGGTAAGGCATCGTACGAGAATCTTCATCACTAATATAATCAAGAATTTCATTTAGGGCCGTTGTATTCTTAATGGTGTAATTTTGGTCGACAATTTTTTTCTTTAATAAATATTGATCTAAATCTGTAGGTTGTGCCAAAGCAATCATGGAGAAGGTAGTGGTGAATACACCAAGAATAATCTTTTTTAGTAGCATGTGTTTAAATCACTTATAGACTTTATGGTTTTGATTATATCGTTGCTGGCATAAAAAAAGCACCCAAAGGTGCTTTTTTTATGCGTAATTTTTCTAGTCTTTTTTTAGGTTTTCATTAATGAGAAATTCAACCAATGCCTTTTGAGCATGTAAGCGATTTTCTGCTTCATCCCAGACTACAGCATTTAAATGGTCTAGCATGGTTTCAGAAATTTCTTCACCACGGTGGGCAGGTAGGCAATGCATGAATAAACAGTCAGGGTGAGCGAGGTTCATTAAGCGTTCATTGACTTGGTAATCAGCAAAAGCTTTTTCACGGATTTTTTGCTCTTCTTCTTGTCCCATGCTTGCCCAGACATCGGTCACGATCAAGTCAGCATTGACTGCTGCATCTTCGGCAGAGTCTACCAATTCAACACAATGAGCAAATTCAGATAAGAATTTCTCCTGTGGTTCATAACCTTTCGGCGCAGCAATTTTTAATTTGAAGCCCCACATATGTGCAGCTTCGATATAAGAATTACACATGTTATTGCCATCACCAATCCAAGCAACGGTTTTACCTTCGATTGAACCACGATGTTCTAGGAAGGTTTGCATGTCGGCAAGTAATTGACATGGATGATGGTCATCTGTCAAAGCATTAATCACAGGGACTTTTGAATAAGAAGCAAAACGTTCAACAATATCGTGTCCAAAAGTTCGGATCATGACAATATCTAACATGCTTGAAATAACACGTGCTGAATCTTCAATAGGTTCGCCACGACCGAGTTGGGTATCTCGTGGAGATAAGAAAATTGCACTGCCCCCAAATTGGCCCATTCCAGCTTCAAACGAAACGCGTGTACGGGTGCTCGATTTTTCAAAAATCATGCCCATAACTTTACCAACGAAAGGTTGAAAAACTTCGTTGTCGTGCTGTTTTCGTTTCAATTCGATTGCACGATGCAAAATTTGGTTGAGTTCTAAAGTCGATAAATCGCGTAAAGTAAGAAAGTGACGTAGAGCCATGGTTACTCCACAATAATTGCTGTTTCATGTACAACAATTAGTTGTTGGTTGGTTAAAAGAAAAGACTAACAGTTATATACTAAAAATGTCTGGAAATGCAAAAAAACTAGGCTTTTTGATGACCGTCTAAGAAGCGGTCGACACAATAATGAATATATTTTAAGTTTTCTTGCTCATTTTCTTGTACATAGATATTCATTAGCACTTGCCATTCTAAATTACGTACGATCCCAAAAAAGAGTTGGGCAGAATATTGTGGTTCTTCGCATGTAATGAGCCCGAGCGCATGAGCTTTGGTTAATATGCAAGCAATCGCATTTTGAATATGTTTTGGACCTTGTTCATGGATATGTTGAGCAAGCTGAGTGCTGCGCTGGGTCTGCTCCATAATGAGACGAAAGAACGAGGCATTTTCAGGTAAGACAAGATGAATTTGTAAATGTAGTAAAGTTTGAATGAGATAATGACGTAAGTCGTCTTTCTCTATATCGAAGGGCATACAAATATCTTTAAAAAACTGCTCGCGACGGTAGTCACAGATTGCGGTAAATAGACCTTCTTTGTTGCCAAAATACTTGTAGATCGATGCTTTGGAGCCACCCGCATGGTTGACGATATCGTCCAATGAAACAGCATCATAGCCATGTTGTAAAAACAACTCATTTGCACTTAATAAAAGTGCAAGACAACGCTCATGCCCACGTTTGGTATGTGGTACATCGCGTGCGAGAGGTTCTAAATCTGCTATATCTTGCATGTTTTTGAAAAGTATCTATAAAAATCACTTGAAATTATAGCAAAAGTTTGTGTAAATTTACTTAATCCATAGTATTTATATGTATTTCTCATGTTATGAGATTAATTAATAACACTATATTTATATATGTTGTTCTTGTGCATTAAAATTTAGATTGCTTTGCTTATAACATGGAGAAACTTTACTCCATGTTATATTGTTATTTAACTTGTTGTGCTATTGAATCAATTAAATTTATTGTGCAATGACTTTGACTAAAATGGTTTGACTTTCTTCAAAATCATCTTGAATTTGTTTACGCTGTAATTCCTTACTTTTCACTTTGAAATCTCGATTTTGAAAGTGAATAACTAACGGAATTTGATCAAAATATTGGCTATCTGCATCTAATTCATCTTCAAACAGTGGTGTGCCAAGCTGGTAATCTTTACTTTTTAAAACCACATATTTGACGGTTGTTTTCATTGTAATCTCTGCCTTTGTTTCTATGCTTTATTTTTAGTTGTATCAGTTTTTAAGCGCGTAATAAACCGTTATGCTTTGAATTTGACTAGGAATTGCACAAATAGCACTTTAAATGGCGTCATGAGGTGTAATGGGGAAATTATGCTCAAGCAATGTTGTAATGAATTAGAGCGCCAACAGCTCAAAATAGCATTCATAGAAAGTGCCAGCTCTGGTTTTTTATGCAGCCAATTTTCTATTTATAAACATAGCGGTGCTGAAATTTTATTGGGAAGTTTGGTCTGTTACGATCCAAGTATTAAACTACAAGTGTTGCATATTGCCCCAAAATTAATTGAGCAGTATACAGCTGAGTCAGCAGAGGTTACACGGGCTTTGGCAAATGAGGGGAAAAAACTATTTACTAAAGCCGATGTGATTGTGGCTTGTACAGGTTTATTAAAACCTGGTGGTAGTGCAACCACAGAAAAACCAGAAGGGACTTTTTTTATTTCAATTCTTTTTTCTGGGAAATTACATGATTATCGTTATTTGATTACAGGGACGCCACAACAAAGATTAAATGTACTGACAGAAAAAGTCGCAGTGTCGGTTTTGTTATTAATCACGATGGACAGTAAATTGTCTGCGAAGTAAGAAAGATTAGAGGTTTGGCTAATAATGTTTTATTTTTGTCTATAAATGTCAAAATTTGTCACACTTTTGGGTTGTAAATGTAGCTTAAACGTGTCTAAATAAGACTACCTCTTAATAAATGGGGGTGGGGTATGAAAGCTTTAGAATTATTAATAACGTCATCGTCGGTTCTGATGTTGATGGTTGTAGTTTATGCCTTTGGGCAAATGATGCATTAACGACTTTGAAAATATCATCTTATTTTTAAAAGTCAGATAAACCCTAGTTTTATAACTAGGGTTTATTATGTTGTAGGGTATAAAAAGAACAGCTTCTTTTTTTAACTCCACCAATAACGCAAAATATGAAAAAAAATTGGTGCTGAGAAGCAAATTGAATCTATGCGATCTAACATGCCGCCATGACCATGAATAAGTTGTCCCCAGTCTTTAACACCGCGGTCTCTTTTAATTGCAGACATGACCAAACCGCCAAAAAAGCCAAAGATACAAACAATCAATCCAATGAGTGCTGCTTGCCAATAACTAAAGGGTGTGAGCCATTTCATAAGAATGCCTAGCCCTGTTGCCAAGAACATACCGCCTAAAAGACCTTCAATGGTTTTAGATGGTGAAAGTATCGGTGCAACTTTATGTTTTCCAAACAGTTTTCCGCAGACATATTGCAGTACATCAGAGACTTGTACCACAATAATCAGCCAGATGGCTAACCAGATTTTTTCGCCTTGAAAGCCGGGCAATTTTAAATTGATAAGTGCTGGAACGTGCGAAATACAAAAGACGCAAACCATGAGTCCCCATTGGATTTTAGCACTTCGCTCTAAAAAGTGTTTGGTGTCTTCCTGTTTCAAGCTAGCGATTGGAATTAAAAGAAAAACATACAATGGAATAAAAATGGAATATAGACCGTACCAATCGATATAAACCAAATAATATTGATAAGGAATAACAAAATAAAAAGCGATCAATAATGGAAAATAATCACCACGGCGTGTAGGCAGTAGACTAATAAATTCTCTAAGTGCAAAAAGTGAAATAAGGGCAAAGAGCAGAATAAAGGTCACTTTTCCCATTAATATTGCGGTAGCAAGCACAACGAGCATGACCCACCAAGCATTGATTCGCGCATTTAAATTATCGATGACTGGTGAAACTTGCTGGGCGGTACGTTGCTTTAATACCCAACCGATGGTTGAAGCAAAGATAAGAATTCCAGTGAAAATCGCAAAGAGTAAATAGGTTTGCTGTAAGTTGGTTACGGTCATTGGAACTCAACCTCTTTCAATTCTAATAATGCTTTCTGGGCTTGTAATAAGAAGTCATTTTTATCTGTATGGGCTGTGAATGTTAATGGAGCACCAAAAATCACAGTCGATAATAAGGGTAATGGGACTAAAGCCCCTTTGGGCATGACACGTTTAAGGTTGGAAATCCAAACAGGGATGACTTCAACTTCTGGAAATTGTTGACTTAAATGATAAAGCCCGCTTTTAAAGGGTAATAGTTCCACATCATCATTTAAGTTACGCGTTCCTTCAGGGAAAAAAATAATAGAATCGCCTTGCCGAAGGACATTTTTTATTGGTTCAAGTGGATCTGACTGCCCATTATGATTCCTCTGAATCGTTACACCTGTAAATGTGTCATGAATGAGAAAACGGCGAAAGCCATCTTTTAGCCAATAATCTGAAGCTGCTACTGGTCGAGTTCTACGGCGGATAGGCGTTGGTAATGATGACCACAGTAAAATAAAATCGATGTGGCTATTGTGATTGGCATAGTAAATTCGCTGTTTGGTGGCAGGTTTACAACCGATCCATCGACTACGTGCACCGGTTAATAGTCGTGCGCTACGCCGGGTTAAAAAAGCAATAAAACGTGCCAGTGACTGAGAAAGAAAATGGGCTTTATGATCGGTTTCAGTTGAGGAAGAATTTGTACTTTGCATAACGTCACCGAATTTTATTTTTGTTGTAATAAAAATATCATGAGCGATATTAAAACCATATATTGGCATAAAACTATAACAACATGAAGCTTGAATAAGCGCATACAGCCCTGAATACGGGCATCCCAACTACGCTGTTGCTTTTTAGCAGGAATGAGTCCTAATTCGAGTAAACTCTGGTCAAGTATTTGCGTTTTTTGTGCTATGGATTGTGCATCTTCAATGTGCTCTGAGTTAGTCCCTATCAAACTTAACAGTTCGGCATCGAGCTTAATTCGAATACTGAGATAATGTTGTAATAGGCATAAAACAAAAATAACGATGAGAGAAAGATAAACGCCAATCGACTGCCAAGCATAAAAAAAATAGCACAGAACAGATAAGGTAAATGCGACATAGCCTGCATGACGTATACCGTCTGTATTTTGTAGTAACTTGGCGACAATCAGTAATTTCATGTCTTGACCTGCTGTAAATATTGTTTTTGATAGCTATCTATCGCTGCGAGTTGCTGAGTGTTCAGTACAATCCAAGGTCGAGCCTGACGAATGATTTGAATGGCATCATCCACTTGATGGGCATGCCCAGTTTGGAGCAGCCATGCAGCAAGTATACTGCTACTACGTGAATATCCTAAGGCACAAAAAATCAGAACTTTCGTATTACCGTATTGTGAAGACATCAGTTGATTCAATGCTTGCACTGCCAGATTTAGCTGTTGTGCTTGTAATGGAATGAGGTCAAGACTTAGATATTGCTGATAATCGTGTAGTGGTTTTAAAGGAAGTTCAGCGCAACAGTCAAATAAACCTTCATACTGCTGCATGTGTTGAGTTGAAGGAATTCTGCCTAGAAAAATCTGAGTGTTCTCTTTGGTCAGAATTAAAGAATCGTTGGGATGTGTTTTGGTCCAGATACGGCTATTGAGTTTTGCGAAAAGAAAATAAGGCGCAAATAAAATCCACGCTGCAATGCTCATCGTGCCA
The DNA here is from genome assembly GCF_004331035.1 of Acinetobacter sp. ANC 4910. Taxonomy (GTDB): domain Bacteria; phylum Pseudomonadota; class Gammaproteobacteria; order Pseudomonadales; family Moraxellaceae; genus Acinetobacter. Next base: position 19,047 of record NZ_SJNT01000013.1, on the reverse strand, counting down.
TCGGGTTGTTTCTGAAAAAAATGTGGACGATTGAGGCTATAAGCGCAAGCAACCAAGAATAAACTACTTGCGGGATAAGCCAACCAAAGCATCCATCCTTTAAAAAACAGAGCTAAAAATGTCAGAAGGCATGCTGCAATAAGATAGTAACTGCCTAACTTGAAATGCTTTAAAGTTCGCTGTTGTACTTTTTGTGTTTGTAATGGAGATGATGCATACAACGGAAATAACCACAAACAGAATGCCCCAATCCAAATGCCAGTCGGGATATCAATAAAATGATGCTGCCAAGTAGTTAGTACAGAAACACCAATCAGAAAACTCCAAAGATCGACAATCCAGCGATACGAGGACGTTACATGGCGACGATAGAAATCCCACAAGATCATTAACAGGACAATGTGTAAGGACGGAGCTTGATTAAACGGTTTATCAAAACCCATCAGAATATCAAACCAAACACCGAAGAAGCCTTGTAGTTCGGGGCGCTCAAAACTGAATTTCAGTGGAAATAATAAAAAACAGCCAATAGAAATGAGTTGTGCGCTGAACAGGCGTAACACATGCTGTTTGAGTTCAAATTTATTCCAGCACAGCAGCAACGAGAGTCCATAAAACAAGTCGATTGACCAATAGGGAACAATCGTCCATGGCCATAGCGGAATATGTTTTTCCCAAGAGAACACAATGCTTGGAACGTAATTCAGCCCCGCAGCATAATGATTGGCAAAGCCGTAACTTAAAAAGAAAAAAGGGGCAAGAAATAACAGGCAGAGTATTCCCCATTTCCATGTACCTGCCTGCTGTGTGAGTGCCTGCATAGAATGTTAAGACTCGATCTTTTGCGCGACAGAAACCGTAAAAATGCCAAACTCATCAATGCATTGATCAATTTTCTTAAATCCAGCTTGTTCGACTAAAGCATCCATCTCTGCCTGTGAACGTAAGCGCATGACCCATGCTTCGCCTTGACGATGTGAAGTGAGTGCACGGGCAATAAACTCTTGCTGCGGATGCCAAATCTGTCCCGTATAAACCAGATAGCCATCTTTGAGCATGGCTTTGTATAGTCCAGTTAGAGATTGACGTAATAAATCATTATCACTAAACAACTCATAGAGTCCTGAAACAACAGCTAAGGTTGCTTTGGGTTTAATGTTTGCGAGAGACGCCGTATCAAAAGCATCAGCTTGAACAAAAGTTGCAATTTCGTTTAGGCCTCTTTCTTGAATGAGTGTTTGCCCAGCTTTGACATTGAGTTCGCTATAATCACGTAGCAGAATAGATTCGGGTTGTTTAGGTAATTGTGCAACTGCATCTAAAATATAACGCCCATGCCCAGCCGCAATATCTAAGATACGAACTGGTTTACGTTTTTTAGCCAACAATGCAGCATATTTTTCCAGTAGGGATTCAATATTTTGTTTACGGACTCGAATGCCACGCCAACCAATCGCATTTAAATACTGTTGATCAATGACTTTACCCAGTAAATTTTGGCTTTCTGATTGATTGCGATAGACAAAGTCTAGGGTACTGCCAGAGTCGTAACCTGTTTGTTCACCAATTTTAAGGCCTTTAGAAAACTGACTACCAAATTTGAGTTGACGTTGGGTCAAATCCCAAAACAGTTTCTTAAGGGATGTTTTTGGTAGTGCCTGACTAAATTGTTCAGCAGTTGAGCAACTTGCGCCAATTTTATCGGCATTCAAAATGTCTGGCGTATCATAAGGATGAGTAAAACATTCTTGAATAAAACGACGGACTTTTTTAACGGCAATCTCGCGGTTTTGTTCCCCTAAAGTATCGTGAAAAAAGCCTTCTAAAACATGAAATTCTTTATTTGGATGCGCCAAACGTTCATAAAAATCCCGTTGCGGTTTCTGCTGTACCACAAAGTCAGCACCTGAACACAAGATTTGAGTGGGTACATAGATATTTTGGGCATCTTTAACCAATCTTTCGGCAGCATCATACAGCCCGAGCAACATACGTACAGAAATGGCTTTGGCAATTTTTGGGTCATGATCATACTGCTGGGCACGGTCTAAATCATGCGTCAGCATTTTGGCTTTGACATAACTTTGGATAAAGAAATTGCCGCGTAATTTATTCAGTAAAGTTAAACCTTGTTTGGCAAAGGGTACATACAACTTAATGTCAAAGGCAGGAGATGCTAAACATAAGGCACGAATTTTAGGGGCATAGTCATGTACCCATGTGGCTGCCAATACAGCCCCGACACTTTGAGCAACAATCGCAATATTCTCAGATGGAATTGCATAAGTCTGTTCGATATGTTGAACAAAGTATTGAATGTCTTTCACACAAGCAGAAAAGCTAGGTGCATCGCCACGTTCACCGGGTGATTCACCATGACCGCGTGCATCCCATGCAAAAAAATCAAAATCAGGAAGATCTAACTCTTCAACCAAATGCGCCATACGACCCGAATGTTCATGCCCGCGATGAAACATCACAATGGCTTTTTTCTCTGGGTTATGTGACGAAGCCCAGTGTTGATAGAACAAGGATGCACCATCATGGCTAATGAAATGTTGCTGACTATTGTTATAAGGCATTCTTTATTGTCCTAATGATCAATTAATGTGAAGTACTTTGAATCGCATGACGTATGCGGTTATAGATGGTTATCATGAGCAAAAGCGCAATGATGGCTAATAAGCCATTACTCATTAATTGTTGTAGTTTAAATGTGACATGTTCTGAAAAATATTGGCTGAGTGTATAGAAGACGGCTAAAAGACTAAACCAGAAAGCTCGGTCACTTTTCCCCATAGGCCCATCATAACGGCGTTCTTGACCAATCACAGGGGCCATGACTCCTGCATATTCGCTGAGGATGGCTAAGAATACGACGCATAACAGTAAAGGCGCAGATATACAGCTTAAAACGATAAAGCACAAATATAGCGCCGTATCTGAAATCACATCACACAACTCATTTAGATAAGCACCCAATTTAGATTGTTGTTTGAATTCGCGTGCCAACATGCCATCAATTGCATTAAAGGCCATGCGAATGAGCATCCAAATGGGAAGAAGTAGAAAATAAAATGCATTTGCCTGTGTTGGTTTGCTAAAAATAAAACCTAACCAACCTGCTAAAAGCAACGAAATGAACATTGCAAATAAAGTAACCTGATTTGCCGTAATGCCATGTTGATATAAGCGGCGAACGAAAGGTCGCAATAAATTCTGAAACGCAGGCTTAAGCTGATAAATAGAAGGCATTGGCTTTTTTAAGTATCGTATTTTGCTTGAATTGTACCCATTTCAGGAAGTTGAATTCAAGCTAGATGAATTTCAAAACTAATAGCCTAAGTAGAATTCACATTTTGATTATGAAATGCCTATAATTATGCGGTTTATTTCAAAAGTAGAAGCAAGATGACGCCAGCCTGCAAATTACTAAAAAGCAAAAAAATTGATTTCTCTATTCATGAATACGAGCACGATGCCAATGCGAAAAGTTTTGGTTTAGAGGCAGCAGAAAAGCTGAACTTGAATGTAGAGGAAGTGTTTAAAACACTTTTAGTCACTGATGATAAGAACTATTACGTTGCGATTTTACCAGTACATCATTTACTAAACTTAAAAAAAGTAGCCGCTGCGGTTGGGGCCAAAAAAGTGCATATGGCCGATCCTAAAGATGCTGAGCGCTTAACAGGCTATTTGGTTGGGGGAATTAGTCCAGTTGGACAAAAGAAAAGACTTAAAACTGTGATTGATGGAAGTGCTCAAAGCTTGGCAAAAATTTACGTCAGTGGTGGAAAACGTGGCTTAGATATTGGGTTGGCACCGCAAGACCTGAGTGAAGTATTAAGTGCCGTATTTGCAGATGTGATTGATGAATAATTACGATATTTTGCTCGATGAATTTAAGCTTATTTTTGAAGTGTTGCTGACCTGATCATTCACATATCTGATTTTGATAAAATATAGATGCAGTCGTTTTAGGATTTGAGTCTACATTGTGTAGTTTAATCGGCTGATTTGTTTAGAGAAAGTCAGAATGATAATATGCCCGACCTTAATATGTAGCGAACAGGGATGAAATAAGATGGGTAAATGTCGGATTGTAACAATGTTATGCATGAGTCTCCTACCTTTATGGGGGTGTTCTGTTGCACCTGTAACAGCGCCTCCACCACCAGTTGCCATGATACCTATTCATGACTCAGATGTGATGACTCGACAATTCACGACATCATTGGCCGATTTAACGCCTGTTGCCCATAGCACAAGACCTTCCGCCGTGATCTTTTTTAATAAAGGTGTGAATGCCGAAAAATTTAACAAAGCACTGTGTGAGGGCTTTGTGCAATTAGAAACTGCCGAGGATGTTGAGGCGGGTGAAGGCGTAGCTATTGAGCATCAGGTTGTAACTAAAGTGCCAGTAACAACAAATTTGTCGCAAAATACCCGTGATTGCGATTTGATTTTAAGAGTATATGACTACAATCTTGCGGAAAGTGAATTGGTTAAGCTCAACCCTAAGTTGGTGTATTCAACGGGTCCTTTTATTGCGGTATACAATCCTAACTCTTCTCAGATAGATCAGATTATTGATTTAAGAGGTACCTCTACAGCAGATTTGGAGAAATTTGGGGAAAACTGGAGTGCAATCTTTACTCAGGCAGCTCAGCAGTATGCGGAAATGAATGCAAATAGATCAAATTTAAATGAAGCAAAAGAATTCAATATTTGGCTATTCGTTCGAGATTTATTTCAGGCTTCGGTCTGTGTCACAGATCCTAACCTGATTTACATTTTTAATGAGCCTGCTGGAAAAATAGCAGATATTGTATGTAAAGGAACGAAGGTATAAGTTTGTATAAGCCCATCTGAGAATGGGCTTTTTTGTGTAGTTTGCTTACCAAGCCTAGATCGCGTAGTATGCACGTCCAAAGTTGGATACGTCCTGATATCCATTTTACATGCTTTGCTGATGTAAATATTATAAGTTCTAGGCAAAATGCCTCTTTATAGAATAATCTCCAAACTCCCGAATGGTCTTATTTATGAAATACTTTTTGTTTGCAAAGGCTCAATATATGAGTAATTAAGTTGATTTTTTTAAATGGCTGGACCACAGCAAGAGCCACAAATGGCGATGAAATACGTGTGAAAATTATCCCTCTGAAGCGAAAACAAAATAATTTATTTGGTGTGAGCTGGGTCGAAGTGGGTAAACAGATTGAATTTGAGTCTGGTGAAAAATACCCCCTCAATGTTGATGGTAAATCGTTTTATACTGCACTGCACAAACTTTACAAATTAAATAGTTAAATATTCTATTATTTAGTAAATAAAGCGTGTATAGTTGTGCGCGCTAGAACAATAATTTTATTGTGTTTACTGATTTTATTGTGTTGTTGATTTTCATCCTGCATTTTATTAAAAGTTTATGTTTAATAAATTATTTTCTATTATCTGCTCAATCGTATAGGAAATATATTATGTCTAATTTAACTACTGGTACTGTAAAGTGGTTCAATGAAACTAAAGGTTTTGGCTTTATTGCTGCTGACAATGGTGAAGATGTATTCGCTCATTTCAGTGAAATCCAAACAAATGGTTTCAAAACTTTACAAGAAGGCCAACGAGTACAATTCACTGTTACTGCAGGGAAAAAAGGTGCTCAAGCTAGTGGTATTACAGCAATCTAAGCTTTAATCCATTGCTTAAAGTATAAAAGCTCGCTTTAGGCGGGCTTTTTTCTTGCCTAGTGAAAAGTATGTGGTTTGACCATTTTAATACAAATATGTTTATTTTCTAGACAATAAACAAATAATTCAAAATAAAGTTTGCTTTATCTTCCAGTAGAGCGTATAAAGTCAACTCGTTGATGCGGGATGGAGCAGTCTGGTAGCTCGTCGGGCTCATAACCCGAAGGTCGTTGGTTCAAATCCAGCTCCCGCTACCAACGAGAAAAGATTCAAAGTTTATAGCCCAATCTTCTTAGATTGGGTTTTTTTATGCGTGATTGATTGGTTTGGGGCGAGTAATCCACACACTGGATGTAGCTTTATAGCTGTGAAAGCATTGTTGATTGTTGATTGTTGATTGTTATATTGGCTTATTTGATGGTTATGTCTTGCTATACGGAAGACTGAACAGCTTCTTATCGTTTTTATCTTCTATCAACTTTCTTTTGTGAACAATTATTGCTCGATCCTATGTTGTGAATGATCCTGTAGATTAATTTAATCAATAACAAATTGTTTTCAAGAATAAAGTTTTAACGGATTCAAGTGTACGCAAACAGTCATCAGTTTTTGATGCCTTATTTAAGCATTTGGTTGAGATCCCAAATAAACTTCGTTGTTTGCTCCGCGACACTGATGAAGACGATAAGACTAATCCTATCAATATTGTTGATTCATCTTCCAGGGTTGAGGGTGTTTTTAATTTCTCCTTATAAATGCTTTATACGCTACAAGCTATTTTGAGCTGGACTTTTTATTTACTGGTTATTTGAACTTAATTCGGGTACAAGTAAATAAGGCATAGAGTAGAACAATAGAGGATAAATACGTGAGTGACTTGAACTTAGAGTTTTTAGACCAGACCATAGATAAGTACGAAGCAAAAGACAAAAAAATTAAGAAAATTCGTGTTGGATATAAACTATACGCAAAATTTATGGCCGATCAAAAGTTCGCAGATGAAGTAATTAATTCAGCATTAGATCCCGATAAGCGCAGCTATCGCGGAATTCGGGTTAAGATTACCCACGACGATTATGAGTTAACTTTTCTAATGAAAAATTAATTTTAGATGCTGTAATTTTAATTATTTAACCTACTCAATATTTTGGGTAGGTTTTTTTATTGTTTTTAATAAGGCTTAGTAAAAAAGCCAAAGTAGATTTTTTGTTACATGAACTTACAGATTGTTAAACAAATAAAACATGAATTCGAATAATTTAGGTTTTTATGGGTGTTTTTTGATCAAAATTATTTCATATCGTGTCATTTTTGCTCAACTGTTATTTATTTGATTAGGCTAATGGCTGTACATAACAATAATTTGAGGAACATAAATGCTGAAATTTCATGAACATGTTGTTTTGGGTGCTATTTTTGATATGGATGGAACAATGTTTGGTACTGAGCGTCTTCGGTTTCAAACATTGAAACAGGCATCTCAAGAACTTATCGGTCAGTCTTTTTCCAATGCGTACTTAATGGCATGTTTAGGCTTAAGTGCTAAAACAGCACATGTATTGGCACAGGAAACCTATGGAGCAGATATTCCTTATGCAGCAATTCGTAAACGTGCAGATGAATTGGAATTAGAGTCTGTACGTAGCTATGGCGTTCCAATTAAAAAGGGGCTTGTTCAGGTTCTAGAGCGTTTAAGAAAGTCAGGTTTGCGTATGGCGGTAGCAACTTCTAGTCGCCGTGCCATTGCAGAAGAATATTTGATTAATGCCAATGTCTATAAATTCTTTGATGTGGTGGTGTGTGGTGATGAAGTTGAAAAGGGCAAACCCCATCCAGAAATTTTTCTGACCGCTGCAGAAAAGCTCAATTTAGACTCTGATCAATGCTTAATGTTTGAAGATTCGGAAAATGGTGTGACATCGGCATTTGATGCTAAAGGTATTACCGTTTTATTCAAAGATATTAAGCCAGCAAATGCCAATATGCGTGGCAAAGCCAATTACTATTACGAAAACATGTATGACTATCTGAAAGATTTAGATGGTTATATTGCAAAACAAGATTTACCCCAATTACAAGAATCTTTTCCTCAAACTTTAAATCAGCTCACTGTAGGTATTCATGGTTTTGGTGCGATTGGTGGCGGTTATTTAGCACAAGTTCTTTCACACTGGGATGGTTATACACGTCCAAAACGCATACTTGCTTCAACACGGAATCATCTGTTCCGCGAAGCGGTGAATGCCTTTGCTGGTTATTGTATTCGTTATGGGCAAATTTCTTATGATGAGCCAATTCAAAATATGACCGTTATTGATGCCGATGCTGAAGCAGAAATGACTGAGATGTATGTAGAATCTAGTTTGATTGCAGTGTGTTTACCTGAAAATGCTTTAGCACATGAAGTAAAAATAATTGCGAAAGGATTATATGCTCGACATACATCTCAGGCCGTCATGCCCAATGAACCACTGACTATGTTGATCATTCTGAATAAGGTGAATGCGAAACAGCTCTTTCTTGATTATTTACGAAAGGCTTTGAATGAATTAACCAGTGTGGCCATTACCGAGCAGATTCTACAACAACATTATTTTTGCGATACGGTGGTTAACCGTATGGTGTCTAAGCTCAGTCAGAAAAATCTATATCGTCAACTGAAAATTAAATACAATATTTTTAAACAGTTTCAGGAAGAAAATGAGACTGAAAATGTTGATTTGGATGAAAGTATTCAGTTGGATTCCTCCCAGACATATCAGGCTTCTTTGTATATCGACGATTTACGCCGTAATTTCCAACCAGGTCATATTTTACAAAGTATGGATTTAATCTTGTTTCATGCTGAATTGGATATGCCAATTTATGTGGAAAATCAAAGTCCTTTGCTCAGTAAAATGCGACAAATGATTGTTGTGGATGATATTTCCGAAATTCAGCTGATCAAAAATCGCTTATGGAACGGGACACATGCCTTGTTGGCGTGGTATGCCTGCTTATTGGGGCATGAAACGATTGGGATTGCTATGGGCGATGTGCGTGTGCAGCAGTTTAGCCAACAGGTTTTAGCACAAGTTAAGCTAGGTTTATCACTTCAACTGCCACATCGGGAAGCAGATTTGAACCGTTTAACACAGAGTTTCATAGATTCTTGTAAATTTGCCTTTAAAGACCCTTGTTCGCGGGTAGCACGTGATCCCTTACGCAAGCTGGAGTCAGGCGAACGAGTCCTATCTTCTGTACAGCAGCTCATTGTAAATGGACAAGCCTATGATTACTTGGTTGCAGGTGCAATATTGGGTTATGCCTATGCCATTTTGCATCATCAAATGCCTTTAGATGAGGTTTTGACTGCGATGCAGTGTGAAGTAGATCAGCTATTATTGACTGTTCCTCAGCAACAAGCCTTATTCATGCATTTAAAATGTGGTTTGGTGAATGTGCTTCAGTATCCAGACCAGTTTCACCCCAAACAAATTTTAAGTTATTTGAATACAACGGCTGTCAATTGTGCATAATTTGAATCATTTTCAGCACAAGTTGAATATTTATAAACTTTGCCTTGCATGAGTCAGGTAAAGAACGTGCTTTAATATCACTTTGCAGTTTAAAGTGATATTAAACGTGTCTTTAGATCACATCAGTCATGTTGTTCTGACAAGCCGCCGTGATTATCCCGAATGGCATCATGGTCGGGAGCAATATGCTTTGTGGTATATCGAAATTCAAAATCCAGACTTGATTTTGTATCTTAATCAAGTTCAAGATTATTTCTCTGAATATTTATTACTTCCCAATACACGTCAGTTTCATATCACACTGTTTATTTGTGGTTTTTTAACCGAAGATAAAGCCATTCTTAATGATGACTTCACTCAATTACAGCTCCAACAGCAATATCAGCACTTAAAATCACATCTACCTCAAAAATTTAAACTTAAAATAGGTGCTCTAAACAGTTTTAGTAGTGCCTTATATCTTGAGGTTATCGATACTGACTTGGCTTTGGAGCACATCAGAGCGCAATGTGCCCAGTTTAGTGATGAAATTGCGGCATTAAGCTATTGCCCACATATTACCGTGGGTTTATATAACGCTGCGTATCCCAGTCAAAGTATTTTAGACAAAATGGCTGCATTTCCTGCTGAGCAGTTTGAAATTGACGTTAGCCAGATCAAGTTTGGTTATTATCAGGCTCAAGTTTTACAAGGTCCTTTATATGCTTTACAGAGCATTTCATTAGGTGAAGTATGTTGCAACTCATATTAGGGGGTGCTCGTTCAGGTAAAAGTCGTTTGGCTGAACGGATTGCACAAGATTCGGGGCTTAAGGTTCATTATGTGGCAACCGCTCAGGCTTTAGATGCTGAAATGCAGCAACGGATTCAACATCATCAATCACAACGTCCACCACATTGGCAACTCAGCGAAGAGCCGCTGTATTTGGCCGATTGTTTGCAGCGTATAGATGCGCCAGAACAACTGATTTTGGTGGATTGTCTGACCTTATGGATGACCAATCTCTTATTGGCAGATGATCAAACCTTATTGGCACATCAGATGCAAAAATTACTAGAAGTTTTACCGACTTTATCTTCCACCATTATTCTTGTGAGTAATGAAACGGGTTTAGGCGTTGTGCCTATGGGAGAGCTAAGCCGTAAGTTTGTGGATGAATCGGGGAGATTGCATCAACAACTGGCTCAACTTGCCGATAAGGTGCTGTTCTGTGTGGCGGGATTATCAATGCAATTAAAAGGAGACAAATCATGAGTTGGTGGTTAGAGGCGTGTCAACAACCGAATGATGCAGCGAAACAACGTGCAGAAGCGCGCCAATTACAACTCACCAAGCCTACAGGTTCTTTGTCTGAGTTAGAACGTATCGCAATTTTATTGGCAAGTTTGCAGAATAAAGATCAACCCGATATTCAAGCGCCGTGGATTAGTATTTTTGCTGGCGATCATGGGGTGATGGAAGAGAATATTTCCGCTTATCCTCAAGCAGTGACCCGTCAAATGTTACTTAATTTCACCACGGGTGGTGCCTGTATTAGTGTGATTGCTAAGGAATATGCGGCAACTTTACAAGTCATTGACTGTGGTACGGTGGGAGATACTTATCAATATCCACACGTAGAAACCCATTGTATTGCTCCAGGCACAGCCAATTTTGCCAAACAGCCTGCAATGACAGAAGAACAAAGTATTGCAGCCATGAATTTGGGGAAGCAAAGTGTCGAACGTGCCGTAAAGGAAAAAGCCTCTATCTATGTTGCGGGTGAAATGGGCATAGGCAATACCTGTTCGGCTTCCGCTCTGGCTTGTATGTTACTCAATGAAGCCGCAGAACAACTTACAGGGGTTGGAACAGGCATTCGTGCAGAGCAGTTGGCACATAAAAAACAAGTGATCGATCGCGCTGTGGCATTGCACCGTGATGATGTTCAGCAAGATGCTTTCAAAGCCTTATGCGCCGTCGGTGGTTTAGAAATTGCCGCGATGGTCGGTGCATATATTCATTGTGCACAATTAGGTCTACCAATGGTTGTTGATGGCTTTATCAGTACGGCTGCTGCACTGGTTGCAGTCCAACTGAACCCTGCGGTTCGTGAATGGATGCTGTTTGGACATCAGTCTGCCGAGTATGGACATCAACGCTTATTGCAAGAGTTAAACGCAGAGCCAATTTTAAAGTTAAATTTACGCTTAGGTGAAGCCAGTGGTGCAGGTGCAGCACTTGGGATTATTAAATTGGCCTGTCACTTACATAATCAAATGGCGACATTTGCAGAAGCCGCCGTGATTGGTGAGAAAATTTAGGAAATCTGCTATGCACTTAAAGATTGATCTACTACGACATGGCGAAAGTGAACTGAGTCATACGCTGCGCGGTTCACTGGATGATGTTCTGACAGCTAAAGGTTGGCAACAAATGCTGAGCAGTATAGATCAATCTCAAACTCTGCCTCAGCAATGGGATATCGTGTTTTCTTCACCCTTGCAGCGTTGCCGTATGTTTGCAGAACACTTTGTAAAAGAGCGGGATATACCGCTTATTTTAGATAAAAACTTGCAAGAAATGCATTTTGGCGATTGGGAAGGACAGTCGATACAACAGCTATATGAGCAATTTCCTGAAACTTTGGCAGACTTTTGGCAAAAACCAACGCAGACTACACTTCCTAATGCGGAAACTATGCATCAGTTTCATCTTCGAGTCAGTACAGCGATGGCGAACATACAGCAGCAGATGCAGCTCAACAGTTGGCAATCTGCATTGGTGGTCACGCATGGCGGCGTAATTAAACTGTTAAAATGTATAGTGTTACAGCAACCCTTGGATGATGTGTTGAAAATGTCGGCTGAATTGGGGCAACTCAATTCTTTTCATTGGGACGCGGCTACACAGACGCTGGCTTTAAGAGAGTTAACATGACTCCATTTCTGATTGCTTTACAATTCTTGACTACGTTACGAATTCAACTTAAAGAAATGCCGACGGCTGAGCAGAATGCAAACTCGATTTTATTTTATCCTTTAGTGGGTCTAATTATAGGGCTAATCTTATATGTCGTGGCGCTGTTGTTGTCTGGATTGCCTACAGTTCTACTCTCAAGTTTAATTCTGGTGCTTTGGATTTGGCTGACAGGAGGCTTACATCTCGATGGTTTGGCGGATACGGCAGATGCATGGGTTGGTGGCTTTGGAGACAAGGAGCGTACTCTTAAGATCATGAAGGACCCGAGTTGTGGACCAATTGGGGTTTTAAGTTTAATTATTGTCTGTGTATTAAAATGGGCTGCCTTGTATGTATTGCTAGAGCAGAAAGCAGCACTGGCTTTATTCCTGTTTCCGTTGCTTGCGCGAATCATTCCTCTAGCGCTATTTGTAAGCACACCGTATGTCCGTTCCAATGGATTAGGTTCGAGTATTGCAGCACATTTGCCTAAGCGCCGTGTATATGGCGTGATTGCACTTGGTTTGAGTCTAGTCTTGTATTTTTACGGTATAGGCTTACTTACAGGACTGGCATGGGTACTAACATTCTTTTATTTGCGTGCTAAGTTCCTGCAACGTCTAGGCGGCATTACAGGAGATACCATTGGTGCGAGTATTGAGTTAAGTGAAACGGTTTGCTTATTGGTGTTTGTGATCGGCATGAATTATTTACCAATGACGACCTTGTTTTAAGTTTTTTAACCAACTAATTAGCCTAAGCAGCGTAATACCAGATGAATTAAGCTAGGTCCGAGGATCACCATAAATACACCTGCCAAAACCATAGTTAGGGAAGCAATCACACCTTCTTCATGATGACGCATAAAGGCTTTACTGGTACCAAAGCCATGTGCTGCATTGCCTAACGAAGCGCCTTGTGCAAAAGCAGAGTTCAGTTTTAACAGCAGTAGTACCGTGTCTCCCAAAAGTACGCCTGCAATCCCTGTAATCATGGTAAATAAAATTACCAGTTCGACTGATCCACCAATATGTGCGGTCAGTTCCATGGCAAAGGGGGTAGAAATAGAGCGTGACATTAGGCTGTAGGTGGTTTGGCTATCAAAATGAAAAAGTTTGGCCAAATAAAAGGCACTGATTACACCAGCACTCATTCCAATCACAATTCCCAGAGCAATTGAAAACAGATGTTCACGAATCAGTTGACGATATTCATAGATAGGGATGGCAAAGGCGATGGTTGCAGGTCCAAGCATCCAAACAATCCAGTGGTTATCGGTCATATAGGTATCATAGGAGATATGGAAACCCAACAAGATTAAAATCAGCACAAAAGGAACCAGCATGGCAGGGGATAGCAACATATAGGGATAACGACGATAGAGTTTTTTCGCCAAAATATATCCAATAATGGTTGCAATGAAACAAATTAGCGCCGTGAAGTTCATGAGTGTGCTTCTACCTTAGATGGACGACGATGCTGCTTTTGCTGAAGTTTATGTTCTAACTTAAAGCCGAAATGAACACTGTATGCGGTCATGACCATAACGCAGATGGTACCAACTACAACCGCAAGAATGAGTTGCCAGCCTTGTGTGAGAAAGAGTTGTTTATATTTGACTAAGCCCACGACACAGGGAATAAACATCAACACCAATTCGGCAAGAATGAAATCTGCGCCTGATTTAATCCAGACTAATTTTATTACTCCTGACATTAGCGCGAATAGAAGCAGAATGAGTCCGATCACGCCAGCGGAGAGCGGAAGATGAAAGAACTTTTGAATGCAATTACTGATCCACCAGAGTCCAATTAAAAATAAAAGTTGAGTGATGACTTTGAGAGGATAAGTCATTTTTGAGGTCGAGGGAGAGGACATGATACAAACAGGTTTAAACAACATGAAGGTATTTTAAAATTGACCTGTCGTATGAATTATGAATAATAAATAAATAATTATGCAAATATGGAATATTTTGTGGATATTAAAAGTCTGCAAATCTTTGTTACCTTGGTGGAGGTTCAAAGTTTTACATTAGCAGCGGAACAGCTCAATTTAACTCAACCGACTATTAGTAAGGCAATGCGCGGTCTAGAAGAGCAACTCGGAGTCGTACTGTTGCATAAAGGGGAAGCAGGACGAAAACGCGGGGTTGCCCTGACCTATGTGGGGCAGCAGGTGTACGAACACGCTTTAATTATTCTGAATGAACAACAACGTATTTTTGATATGGTGACTCAAGTCAGAGGCTTAAAGAAAGGTAAGCTGACGATTGGTCTACCGCCTTTGGCAGCTATGATGCTAAGTACCGTAATTGCAAAGTTTCATAGTCAATATCCGCATATTGAGCTGAACTTTCTGGAAGTCGGGGCGACAGGCATTGAGGAGGCGATTTTTCGTAAAGAGGTCGATGCTGGGGTGGTGATGGGAGAGCTAAAACCTTTACTGAGTGGCTTTGAAATTATTAATTCTCCGATTTGCCTATTGGCAAAGAAAAACTCACATTGGCGCAAAAAATCAGAAATTAAATTGATTGAACTCAAGGAGGAATCTTTTTTACTGTACGCCAATACATTTACTCTAAACAACGTCATTATTCAGGCGGCGCAGTCGGTGGGTTTTGAACCGAAAGTGGCATGTCGGAGTAGTCAATGGGATTTTATTGCCAAGTTGGTTGAATCGAATGTCGGCATTGCCTTACTTCCTCAAGCCTATTGTGAGCGACTAAATAACGATGAATTTCATATTGCTTTACTGACAGAGCCGAATATCAACTGGAACTTAAAGATGGCTTGGAATAGCACAGTCACTATGACTCCAGCGACTCGGGCTTGGCTGAATGTTATTGAAGATAATTTGGAAAGTATTCATTTTTAGTTAAAGAAAACTATATCAATTATGTCCCAATCTAGAATCTGTATGTTTGTTGGCTAAGATGATTCTAGGTAAAGTACGTCAAAGATTATTTATTATCATATTATATCCGTGCTTATTTAAATAAATGCCGATGAGCTTGAAGCTGCAGTTTTAGAATAAACTCTTAAACGAATTCTAAAGGTGAGTTTGCGTAAAATTCATACAAAATTGCTCTTGAATAATTTACAAATAAACATATTATAAATATATATATTATTATAAGTGGAACGCAGAAAATGCATGACTATCTAACCGCTTTTATCGGTGGAACACTGCTTGGTGTATCCGCCGTTGGTTATTTGTGGGTCAATGGTCGTATTGCAGGAATTAGTGGCCTGATTTCACAAGTCCTTAGTCCCAAAACCTTGTTGAGTACACCTGCACTTTGGTTCTTATTAGGCTTAATTATCGTGCCATTTGCTTATGGAGCATTTACGCAACCACAGATTCAAATTGAGAGCTCACCGTTCATTATGATTTTAGCGGGTTTATTGGTGGGTTTTGGTACGCGACTAGGTTCTGGATGTACCAGTGGTCATGGAATTTGTGGGATTAGTCGTTTATCAAAACGATCACTCATAGCAACAGCAACCTTTATGCTTGCTGGCGCCGTGACTGTATTTGTAATGCGTCATATTTTGGGAGCATAAACATGAAAAATATATTTGCCTTTATTTTTGGTGGTCTATTTGCCATTGGTTTAATGTTCTCAGGAATGTCTAATCCAGAAAAAGTCCTAAATTTTCTAGACGTTTTTGGAACTTGGGATGCTAGTCTGGCATTTGTGATGATGGGTGCAATTGCGGTGGCGTTTATTCCTTTTCAGATACTCTCTAAACAACAAGCCCCAAAAACGGTTTTTAAAGAACCGATTACAATGCCTAAGAATACACAGATTGATTCAAGATTAATTCTAGGGAGCGCAATTTTTGGTATCGGTTGGGGCTTAGCAGGTATTTGTCCCGCACCAAGTCTTACCTTGATTGGTTTAGGTCACTATCAAACGCTATATTTTATTACTGCTATGGCAATAGGTATGATTATATTTAATAAAACGATGGGAGCGAAATCGTGTTGATAAAACCAATCGTTAAGGCTTTTTTTGATAAAGAAACCAATACTTTTAGCTATGTGGTTACAGACCCGAAGAGTCGCCAATCTGCCATTATCGATAGTGTGCTGAATTATGATGCTGCATCTGCAACGACAAAGACAACTTTGGCGGATGAAATAATTTCATATATTCAGCAAAATAGCCTAAGCGTCATTTGGATTTTGGAAACACACGTCCATGCTGACCACCTAACAGCTTCCCAATATTTAAAACAGAAGGTGGGGGGAGTGGTTGCCATTAGTGAGAAGATTGCAATTGTGCAGGAAACCTTTAGCGCAATTTATAACCTTTCACCCAAATATTTTAATGCGACACGCTCATTTGATTATTTATTTAAAGATGGCGAACATTTCAAAATTGGTGAAATAGACGCTTATAACATTCCAACACCAGGACATACGCCAGCTTGCCTAAGTTACGTGATTGGTAATGCTGTATTCGTCGGTGACACGTTATTTATGCATGATTACGGTACAGCACGTTGTGACTTTCCTAAAGGTAGCGCAGCGACATTATTTGATTCAGTTCAAAAGCTGTTTGCTTTAGATAATAATATGCGCGTGTTCCTGTGCCATGACTATTTACCTGAAGGTCGTGATCACTTTGTTTATGAAACCAGTATTGCTGAACAAAAAAAGCATAATATTCATATCAATGAAAGTATTAAAAAAGAAGCTTTTGTTCAGATGCGAAATCAACGCGATGCTACATTGGCAATGCCTAAACTGATTTTACCTGCTATACAAATCAATATGCAGGCAGGAAAATTCCCTGAACCTGAGGAAAACGGGATTCGTTATTTGAAAATTCCATTTAATTTTTTCAAAACCAATGTATAAATATGAAATAAATGCAAAAAAATCAGGATAATACATCACTATTATCTCTGATTTTTGGTATTTTTATAAATAGCCTAAGCAAATTTATTGATTCTTAAAAACTAAAAAGCCACTATATATAAAAATACCTGATAGAAGCCCTATGATCCTTAATCATCAAATACAGCAATCAATAAACTCAAGCGAATTCGAACCTGTTGTACTCATTCACGGGTTATTTGGCAGTTTGAGTAACCTTGGCATGTTGGCTCGGACATTGAATGAAAAAAGGGCTGTAATACAAATAGATGTCCGTAATCATGGCTTATCTGAGCATAGTGAACAGATGAACTATGATTTGATGGCACAGGATGTGTTAGAGACTTTGGATCATCTACAGATTCAAAATTTTTCCCTCATTGGGCACTCCATGGGCGGAAAAATAAGCATGAAAGTGGCGGAGAAGGCTGAAAATCGTGTGGTAGGTCTAATCGTATTGGATATTGCACCATTTGCTTATCAAGAAAATCATCACGAACAAATTTTTAAAGCATTATTTGCTGTACAGGAAACTGCACCACCATCTAGATTGCAAGCTACTGAAATAATGAGAAAATTTATTCAAGAAGATATGGTGATTCAATTTTTATTGAAATCATTCACGCAAGGTAAATGGCGCTTTAATTTAAATGCTATTTTTGCACATTACACTGAGATATTGTCTTGGCAAGAGATAAAGCCTTATACAAAGCCTGTGTTATTTTTACGTGGTGGGCTGTCTCCGTATATTCATAAACCAGAGCATTTTGATGCTATTCGGAAACAGTTTCCTGTTGCTGAAATAAAAGAGGTTTTGAATGCGGGACATTGGCTACATGCCGAAAAAACAGATGAAGTTTTATTAGAGATCTCTGGCTTTTTAAAATAATAAGATGATGTTCTACAGCTATATCGCTGTAGAACAGTAAGTAGTTAAGACAGCATAAGTCTTTATTAATCATGGTCTTATGCTTTTATATGCTGCATTTCGTATAATGTATATTATGTTAAATACTATGGGATTGTTATTTATTTCAGGAATTTTTAAACAATGAAAAATTATATTTCTTTTATCTGTATGGTTTTATCTGTACTAGCCCTCCCAGCTTGTACTAAAAATACCTTATATTTTACTCCTGAAGTAATTGGTTATATTTATGACAGTAAAACTCATAAACCATTGAGTAATCAGGCTGGATATATGGGTTTTAATGGCCGAACTGATAGTGATAATGCCAAAATTAATTTGAAGTCGGATGGTAGCTTTACTATTTCTGCTGTTACAGCAACGTATTACTTTATAAGACCTGATGTAAAGCAATACACTAATTTCCCTTCAGAAATTTTTATAAGTTTTAAAAATTATCAAAATAAAACAATAGATTACTCAGAAAAGTTTAATGAGCAAGTTCCAGAAGAAAAAGCTAATTTTGAGCATTATAAAAAAATTGATTTAGGTAAAATCTATTTAGATCGAGAATAATTTTTTATTCAGTCACATAGCTCAATCTTAAAAAGCCCTTCTTAGGGGCTTTTTTATTTCACTTACTCTCGGCCTTAATACCACGAGCACCAAATAACAGAATATTAAGACAGCTACTTGACTTTCGTATTAAATAAAACAGCATTTATCACCCCAACCCCATTAAAAAATACTCAAGTAACCTCTCCCGCTCATCTGGTTTGTTCGGGTCTAAAAGCTGAACCATTGCCCCGTCTATCACAAACAAAAACATGTGTGCATCTTGTTTTAAAGCATTCGAATTAGTCGTTAAAAGCAAATTATAGATTTCATTCATCAGCCAGTTTCGGTAGTCAATTACAAGCTGATACGCCTTTGGATATAATTTCGATATTTCAAAAATCGCTTTAAACGGCAAATTGTAAAGCCCTTCTACATTGGCATGTAAAAAGAAAATTTTACGAAGCTGTTCAACCAGCGATAGTTCTTTATTAACGTAGATAATTGAAATAACTTCATGTTTAAGACCATCTGTTTGAAAAGTTAA
>NZ_SJNT01000012.1 GCF_004331035.1 Acinetobacter sp. ANC 4910 | reverse complement strand
AACTTCAGCCAATCAGGAAGACCATGTATCAATGGCTCCGAATGCAGGAAAACGACTTTGGCCAATGGCCGATAACGTTCGTGGCATTTTAGCGGTCGAATGGTTAGGCGCTTGTCAGGGTCTAGACTTCCGTGAAGGCTTAAAAAGCTCGCCTAAACTTGAGCAAGCCCGTAAAATCTTGCGCGACCAAGTGCCTTACTACAGTGAAGACCGTTTCTTTGCTCCTGATATTGAGCAGGCAAGTGAATTGCTGGCAAGCGGTTGCTTAAATGAATTGCTGCTTCCGAATTTATTGCCAAGTTTATAAATATGTGATGGATAAAAAAACGGCCACATGGAGTGGTCGTAACTAACTCAATTTCCTCAAGGATTGGAGATTAATATGTCACAACAGGCTTCACTTCAACGGGGGCTTAATACCCGTCATATTCGATTTTTAGCTTTAGGTTCAGCCATTGGAACAGGACTGTTTTATGGTTCGGCTACTGCCATAAAACTGGCAGGGCCATCTGTCTTATTGGCCTATATTGTATGCGGCATTGCCATTTATATTGTCATGCGTGCATTGGGTGAGATGGCGGTTAAAAATCCAGTTTCAGGCTCATTTAGTGAATATGCCACACAATATATTGGTCCATTGGCAGGTTTTACTACGGGATGGACTTATGTATTTGAAATGATCATTGTTGCTTTGGCCGATATTACTGCTTTTGGTATTTATATGGGCTTTTGGTATCCCGATGTACCGCGTTGGATTTGGATTCTTTCACTGATTATGTTCTTAGGTGGCATAAACCTGATCCACGTCAAGGTATTTGGAGAGTTGGAGTTCTGGCTGTCGATTGTCAAAGTCACTGCAATTGTGGCCATGATTTTAGGTGGCTTCGGGTTAATGTTTTATGGTTTTCATGTAGACCATAGCAGTTTTGTACCGGGTATTCAGAACTTATGGATTCATGAAGGTTTCATGCCTAATGGAATCACGGGCTTAGTGGCTTGTTTATCTGTAGTGGTTTTTGCTTTTGGTGGTATTGAAATTATTGGTTTAACTGCTGGCGAATCACAAGATCCTAAAAAGACCATTCCTCGTGCAATTAATGCAGTACCTGTTCGTATTTTATTATTCTATGTGTTGACTATTTTTGTATTGATGTCAATTTTCCCATGGAACCAAATTGGTAGTCAGGGTAGTCCATTTGTACAAATTTTTGAAAATCTGGGTATTGGATCAGCTGCAACCATTTTGAATATTGTAGTCATTACAGCGGCAGTCTCAGCAATTAACAGTGATGTATTTGGTGCAGGACGTATGCTATTTGGTATGGCTAATCATGGTCAAGCACCTAAAGTATTCCAAAAACTATCACGTAACGGTGTGCCATGGATGACGGTTGTTGTCATGGCGGGCGTACTGTTAGTCGGTGTTGTTCTGAACTATCTCATCCCTGAAAATATCTTCATGATCATTGCTTCAATAGCGACCTTTGCTACAGTTTGGGTCTGGTTGATGATTTTACTTTCTCAGGTTGCAATGCGTCGTCAGCTATCGACTGAGCAAATTAAAGCCCTTGATTTTCCTGTCATTGGGTGGCCGTATGCACCAGCATTCGCAATTGTTTTCTTACTCTTTATTTTGGCAATGATTGGTTATTTCCCAGACTCGCGCCCAGCCATATATGTTGGTGCAGGTTGGTTAGCATTGCTTTGGATTGCCTTCAATATTTGGGTAAAACCAAAACAAAATACAGTAAAAGTTGAATCAGAGCTTCCCGATAATCTTAAATTAGAGCGTTAAATATTGATTGCTCAAATATAAATGGGTATTTGAGCAATCTTAGGAATAAGTCATGAAGAAACTTTGGCACAACTGTCACGTTGCCACAATGCAGGATGGAAAATATTCCATCATTGAGAATGCAGCTATTGTCACTTTAGAGAATAATATTTGCTGGATTGGGGCAGAACAAGACTTAGCACATGATCATTATGATGAAACCAATGATTTAAATAAAGCTTGGGTCACGCCGAGTTTTATTGATTGCCACACCCATAGTGTTTTTGGGGGTAATCGGAGTATTGAATTTGAAAAAAGACTGCAAGGTGTAAGTTATGTCGAAATTGCGGCTCAGGGTGGCGGAATCGCAAGTACAGTTCGAGCAACTCGTGCGGCAACCGAGCAAGAACTCTTAAATAGTGCCTTGAAGCGCGTAAAAAGTTTACTTAAAGATGGGGTCACCACCATTGAAATTAAGTCAGGTTATGGGCTTGATTATGAAAATGAACGAAAAATGCTACGCGTGATTCGTCAAATATCCCAACATTTACCCATTACCGTGAAAAGCACCTGCTTAGCTGCACATGCACTTCCACCTGAATATGAAGGTCGAAGCGATGCTTATATCGAGCATATCTGTACGGAAATGCTACCTAAACTGCATGCTGAAGGTTTGGTCGATGCAGTTGATGCTTTCTGTGAATATTTAGCATTTACCCCTGAACAAGTTGAACGGGTCTTTAAGGCAGCTCAAAATTTAGGAATTCCAGTCAAAATTCATGCGGAACAATTATCAGCTTTAGCGGGTTCGAGTTTGGCAGCCCGATATCAAGCCTTGTCCGCAGATCATCTGGAATATATTACTGAAGATGATGTGAAAGCCATGGCAGCATCGGGCACCGTTGCAGTGCTTTTGCCGGGCGCATTTTATTTTTTAAGAGAAACAAAATATCCATTCATTGATGCGCTGAAACAACATCATGTCCCGATTGCAATCTCGACAGATTTGAATCCCGGTACATCTCCTAGTTTGTCATTACGTTTAATGCTGAACATGGCCAGTACGATTTTCCGCTTAACACCAGAAGAAGCACTAGCAGGTGCCACAATTCATGCAGCGAAGGCATTAGGTTTGCAGCAGACACATGGCAGTTTAGCAGTCGGTAAAGTTGCAGATTTTATTGCTTGGGAAATTGAGCATCCATCTGAAATTACCTATTGGTTAGGTGGCGATTTAACCAAACGAATCATACATCAAGCACAGGAATTGAAATTCTAATGTATAGCTTGATCGGACTTTAGAGAAAGATTAAGTGTTGGTTTCTGGCACAGGTTATTAATTTTATCGAGATAATCAAATGAGCAATATATTCCAATGGACGGGGCGACATGATGGTGATGCAATCCATCATCAACGTATTTTCCACATTATGAATCAGTCGGAGCGTGCAGAGTATGTGTTGATTGGTTTTTGTTCGGATGAAGGCGTGCAGCGCAATAAAGGGAGAATAGGCGCTGCTGAAGCACCGAATGCGATTCGTAAGCAACTCGCCAATTTACCTGTGCATCAGCCAATAAGCATTGCCGATCGTGGAGATGTTATTTGCGAAAATGGCTTGTTAGAACAGGCGCAACAAACACTTGCAGACCAAGTCGCTGAGTCACTCGCGCAAGGTGAAAAACCGATTGTTTTGGGCGGTGGGCATGAGGTTGCTTATGGCAGCTTTAGCGGGCTGTTTCAGTATTTGCAAACCCATGAACCTGATAAAAATATTGGCATTATTAACTTTGATGCACATTTTGATTTAAGAGAAGCAGAACAGGCATCTTCTGGGACACCATTTTTGCAAGCTGCAAAACTATCTGAGCATCATCAAAAACAATTTAATTATTTATGTATTGGGGTCGCTAACCATGCCAATACTAAAGTTTTGTTTGATACAGCCGATGCGCTGAATTGTTCATATTTAAGAGATCATGAGGTTAATATTTTTAACCTAAACAACGTGCTTGCGGCAGTTGATGCTTTTATTGAAAAAGTAGACTGCTTGTACGTTACGATTGATTTGGATGTCTTCGCAGCCGCGGTTGCACCCGGAGTCAGTGCACCTGCTGTAAAAGGAATTGATTTAGCCACTTTTGAAGCAATTTTTAAGCATATTCAAGAGACTGGAAAAATCAAACTTTTAGATATTGCTGAGTGCAATCCAAAATTTGATTTAGACAATAGAACAGCAAAACTGGCTGCGTATATTGTTTATCAATATTTATTTAATCAATAAGTTAAGGATATATTTTTAAATCAGGCCTTCAGTTAAGGCCTGATTTAAAAGGGCACTAAAAATATAATATAATAATGAAAAATAGAGTTTCTTTTAGAATTTTAAATTGGAAAAATAATGAATCAGAAGAATAGCCCGATTGGAATGATTGATTCTGGTTTAGGCGGGTTGTCTCTCTTTAAGCATATTCGGGAGGCTCTTCCGAATGAAGACATTATCTATTTCGCTGACTCGAAATATGTTCCTTATGGCGACAAAGAAAGCGACTGGATTGTTTCAAGAACTACTCACCTAATCTCAAATCTTATAAATGACGGGAAGTGCAAAGCGATTATTGTTGCTTGTAACACCATGACTGCGGTAGCGATTGAAACGATTAGAGCACAAATTAATGTGCCACTGATTGCCATAGAACCAGCAGTAAAACCTGCTGTGGCAATGACCGTGAGTAAGCATATCGCTGTGTTGGCAACTGCGACGACGGTTAAGGGAAAAAATCTCAAGAATTTAATCGAAACTTACGCACAAGATATCAAAGTGTCTTTAGTGCCTTGTATTGGTCTGGCCGAAAAAATTGAAACGGGTAAAGCACACACAGCGGAAGTTAAAGACTATTTAAACAATATTTTAGCGCCGCTGGTCGAGCAAAAAGTCGATACGATTATTTTAGGTTGCACACACTATCCATTTGTCTCAGATACGATTCAGGATATTGTCGGTCGTGATATTCAAATTATTGAGCCTTCAGAAGCTGTAACAGCACAACTAATTCGGCAGCTCAATCAATATCATTTAAGGTCTGAACGTCCAAATGAGGGGAATCATATTATCTGGACCAGTTCAGACCCGTTGGAAGTTGCGGACGTTACTTTTTCTTTGTTAGGTAAGCATTTACCCGTAGAAACTACAGGTTTTTAAAGCCAAGAAAAACCTCTAAGCCCATAAAAATGAGTCTGCCCATAAGGGATATAAATTTAGTTTGATTTTAAAAAAGCTCGAAATGATTTCGGGCTTTTTTTATTTAAGGTGATGCAGTCATAAGTCTGAAATGAGCATCTTTATACAAATCAAAATAAAGGTTTAATAAGTTTTAATATTTTGTTTTGTATGGTTATTTTTAAAATTTACGCAACATTTACGTTACTTCATGGCATGCCTCATTTATCTTGAGTCCATTCAAATGAATAGGGTTTAGATAATGAGTAGCTTACTCACGATACAAGATAAACAACACAGTTCTAGAATAAACATTCCCCTTGATAGCTCAACTTTAGATTTAGACGAAATATTGTTTTTAGATGAAGTAGAAAGCTATTTCACTCGATATCCCAATACCAAGCATATTGATATTTGTTTATATGACATTAACGGGCATGTGCGCGGTAAACGAATTGATGTCAGCAGTCTTAGAAAACTGAGTAAAGGGTGTTATTTTCCACTTTCAATTTATGCGATGAGCCTAGACGGGGTGGTGGTAGAAGAAACAGGTTTAGGCAAACAAATTGGTGAGCCAGATTATTTTTGCAAACCAGTATTGGGAAGTTTACAACCTTGTCCGTTAGAGCCTGAATTGAATGCTCAATTATTATTAAGTATGAAAGAAGGGGATGATGACTGCGAATATGAGCCACGAAATATCTTAAAGAAAATATTGGCACAACTCGAAAAACAGCATTTATATCCTTGTATGGCTGCGGAATTAGAATTTTACCTGTCTGATCTGAATGCAAATGCAGGGACTATGGTATCTAGCCAATGTTTTGACGTTCAGGCGCCTAATAGCTATCAACAGGTTTTAGATGAAGTTGAGTATATTGCGACTTTGCAAGGCATCAATATTACGGGCATCGTTGCGGAATCATCTGCTGGGCAATATGAAATTAATATTCAGCATATGGACGATATTCTTAAATTATGCGACCAAATTATGCTTTTAAAGCGCACGATCAAACAAGTGGCTTTAAAAAATGGATTAAGGGCCAGTTTCTTAGCAAAACCTGACCTTCATAAAGCAGGGAGTGGTATGCACTTTCATATGAGCCTTTTAGATCAAGCCAAACGGAATGTGTTTCGTATGCAGCCAAATGAATTGGTATCTGCTGAATTATTAAAAGTGATTAGTGGGCTGATTCTACTTTTACCGCCAAGCATGGCGATACTTGCACCTAATATCAATTCTTTTCGACGCTTCCAGAAAGGCAACCATGTGCCTTTAGAGGCAAATTGGGGACTGAATAACCGCAATGTCGCAATTCGGATTCCATGTTCAGATGCTGAAAATAGCAGATTAGAATACCGTGTAGCAGGCGCGGACTGTAATCCATATTTGACCACTGCCATGATGTTAATAGGCACATTACATGGTTTGACCCATCGTTTAGTCGTTCCTACAGCAATGAACCAAGTTAGTGATCCCGCTGACCATGTTTTTTTAGCTACAAATCAGTTGGATGCTTTAGCCTTGTTTAAAGAAAACCATATTTTACAGACCTATTTGGGTAAGCGTTTTATGGAGCTGTGGTGTGCGGTCAAACATGCAGAACATCAGCATGTGTATAGTCAAATTACTTCCATAGAACAAATGTGGAATATTTAAAAGCTGCCTTATAGCCACATGAATAAAGTTGAATCGTCTGATAGAGACGTGACTCGCATGTTTCTCAACTCTTCTTAAAACATAATTTTCAAAATGTTGATGTGGAATTATGAATGCATAAATATCGTGCATCCTCTAAGTATAAAAAACGATTGATAGGGTGATAAAAGAACAAGGTATTTCAAAAATGAACTGAATGTTACTTTGATTCAACATTAGTGATTGTTGAGCAATGAATGGTTTTTAACAGTATTTCGATTTTAGGAAGGATAATTGATTCAAGTGTTACATCTATGTTAGTTTTCCGCGTTCATCATTTTAGACGGGATTGGGTTGAGAGCATCTTTCGTGCTCGCTTTAATAGCGATGTGGATACATGTTGCAGTTTTTTTGCAGCCCTTATTACCTGAGAAGTTCCAAATTGCTCAGGTCTGTATCACTATTGCTGAATTAGCAGTTCAGACGAAAGCAACTCAGCAGACTAACCACCATTCGCATTCTGAATCTGTACATGCTATGCAAAACATGCAGCACTCAGATTCTGAGCACAAACATTCTGTTGATCATCACTGTATTTTCTGTACGGTGTATACACATCTGGTTGCTCATCTTAATATCGAAATCAAAGAAGTCTTTAAGCGTTTGCAAGTTCGTATGCTTGCATTTCAAAAAGCGTTTAAACATGTCTTTTTTGTTTTACAGCGACTATTTCTCACGCCTCAAGGGCGAGCCCCACCTTTATTTGCCTAAATTTCACAACAATTAGTCAGAGAACTTTTCTAAGCATGGAGAGTTCTTAGGGGATTTTACGCATTAAAGGAATTGAAATGTCTCAATTCAAGTTAAATCCGTTCCTTAAAGGGAATGGCGTGATGGTTTCGTCACATGTTCAAGCACAGATTAGCCCTCGAATTTTTAAAGTTTTATGTAGTGTAATGCTCGGTGCAATATCTGGCTTAAATGCTCAAACCAGTCATGCAGTAGAGGTTGAAGCAAAAACAGAAGCAACCCAATTGTCGACCATCACTTTAACCGCTGAAAAGCAGGATGAAAGACACACCTCATCTCAGGCGATTACCCAGTTTAATCATGACTTATTAGAAGTTCCATTTACAAAGTCCCATGTTTCCAATGAGGACATTCAAAATCATCATGTTCAGCGGGTCAGTGATGCCTTGTCATTGGTCAATGGTGTTGTTTATCAAGACAGTTATGGTGGTGGTTTTTGGGATAATTATTCTTTTCGAGGATTTAGCACAGACCCGAATATGGGCACCATCTACATGCGTAATGGTTTAAGTTCGGTGAGTGGTATTCATACACCTCGAGATATGGTGAATATCCACGCGATTGATTTCCTAAAAGGCCCGATGGCAGCGATGTATGGGCAAGGCGCAATTGGTGGGATTATGAATATCACGACCAAACAACCCGAATGGGAATCTATAAATAGCCTAAGTCTAAGTGGCAGCACGCTTGAAGAGTATCGTGCTGCATTGGATACCACAGGTGCAATGAATCAGGATCTGGCTTATCGACTGGGATTGGCTTATGAAAATAATCAGAGCTTTCGGGATCAAGTAGATAATCAACATTATTATATTGCGCCGCAACTGGCTTGGAAGCTTTCAGCGCAAACCCAGTTGAATTTGGATACCGAGTTTGCTCAATCGAAAGGGGTATTCGACAGAGGTATTCCAATGGTTAATGGGCAATTGAAGCTGAACAAAAAAACATTTTTGGGCGAACCTAGCGACGGTGATATTGAAATTCAAGATCAAATGGTTCAACTGCGTGTGAATCATGCATTTAATGATGATTGGAACAACACGACAGCCCTTACTTATAGTCATGGTGAGCGAGTAGGGACGTCGACTGAAATTTCTTCCATCGCCGCAGATGGACAGACCGCAAACCGTTTCCGTCGTTCACGTCAATTTGAAACCGAGACTACGAACTTTCAGTCGATTTTGCGGGGTAAATTTAATACGGGATCAATTCGACATGAGTTGGTCACTAACATAGAAGTGGGTCACTATACGATTGATCAGTTACAACGCCGTAGTGCTGCGGGAGCATCGAGTCAGATTAATCTTGATCACCCTGTATATGGTCAGAATATTTTGCCATTAACACGAACCACCAAAAACACCAAAGAAACGCAGCAAATGCTGGGCTTTAACCTGCAAGATCAAATCTTCTTGAATGATCAGTGGAACGTTTTGATTGGGGGACGTGCAAATCGTTTAGAACAGCAAATCGATGACCATCGTAGTGGAAAATCTGCTGAACAAGCGTTTACACCATTTACTCCGCGTGCAGGAATCAATTATCAACCAACTGAGAAACTATCTTTCTATACGAATTGGGGCAAAGCTTTTGAACTGAATACAGGATTAAATAAAAACAATGACTTGTATGATCCTGAGAAAACTGAAAGTTGGGAAGTCGGTGCAAAATATCAATTCCAAGCCAAAAGTTGGTTGGGACTCACTTATTTTGATCTCGATAAACAACATCTGTTAACTGAAGGAATCAGTGATAGTTACGTCGATAGTGGACGCGTGCAAAGCCACGGGGTTGAATTTGAATTACAACACCAGTTCACAGATCATCTGCGTTTAAATGCAAATTATACGTTTACGGATGCTTCAATTGTAGAGAGTGAAGTTGAGGCAAAAGGAGCAAGATTAAAGAATATCCCGAAGCATACGGCAAATTTGAGTGCAAATTACCAATTCAACCTTGCGGGATATGATGCTGGTTTGATTGGTCATGTGAATTATTATGGCAAGCGCAGTGCAAACTATATTGATAATGCTACGAGCTTACCTGATTTTACGGTTGTAAATGTGGGTGCGTATGCACAACTTCGTCCTGATTTACGCGTGCAATTGAATATCGATAATCTCTTCGATCAAGATTATTACGTTGCAAGCTATACCAATAATTGGGTTCAGCCTGGTGAACCACTTAAGGCAACCGCTACTTTGAACTGGACATTCTAAATGAAAACATCATTACTATGTTCATTGGTCTTTGCCAGTTTGTGTTTGGGCTGTAGCCAGTCAAAACAAGCTGAGCATTCAACTCGTGAAACTGAAAAAACGATGAAAGTTGTAGATCCTCAATTGCAGCTTTGGGTGGGGCAATACCGAGGCATTACGCCATGTGTGACTTGTCCCACGTTCTGTGATGGCTGTGAAGGATCAACAGTTGACTTAACATTGAATCAGGATCAAAGCTTTGAATTGGTGCGGAAAGGGAATAGTGGCAGCAAGAAGTCTGAAACTTTTAACGGAAAATTTGCGTTCAATGATGATGGAAAGCTCCAGATTGAACTTCATGGTGTGAAAGATCGTAACCTCATCGTATGGGGGCAAAATTATGTGGAAGTTATTGACCCAAATTCAGGGCGACCATTTGATGCATTTGAAGATTTTCAGTTAGAGAAATTGAGTTAGGCATATTGTCATCAAAATTGTGATGCCAAGCTTGCATAGGTCGAATTGACCCAAGGACAGACTTTTGATATTTCTCTGAGAATTCAGGGGAATATCACCATGTTTATCAATACATGATTCATTTGCACAGTGCATGCTATACATATTGTTTGGATGTGTTTTGTTTTGAAAAACCTAACAATTGAATATAGTGCATATTTAAAATGTACGGGCTTATGGGAAAAATTGCATAAATCTCAAGATAGCATTTCCACTTTGAGCCAGAAATCTGTAAAATCTACGCGCATTCGTTAAGCCGTTTTTTAATCAGCTCCAAGCCTTTGGCTGATTCTTTTTGCAAACCAATTTCTTCATTGCATTCTGCTTTTAATTCAATATTTTCGACGCTTATCTGTCTGCCGTAGGCATATAAGCATCATTAGGTGCCAACATGGAAATTAAAGTCAATTATCTCGATAACCTTCGACTCGAAGCTAAATTTGATGACTTTACTGTAATTGCTGACCAACCTATTCGCTACAAAGGCGATGGTTCAGCCCCAGGACCATTCGACTATTTCTTAGCATCTTCAGCGATGTGTGCCGCTTACTTTGTTAAGGTCTATTGCCTTGCACGTAACATTCCAACCGATAACATTCGCTTATCGCAAAATAATATTGTTGATCCTGAAGATCGTTATAAACAGATTTTTAAAATCCAAGTTGAGCTACCAGCCGATATTTCAGAAAAAGACCGCCAAGGGATTTTACGTTCGATTGACCGCTGTACAGTAAAGAAAGTCATTCAAACAGGCCCCGATTTTGTTATTGAAGAAGTTGAAAGTATTGATGCAGATGCACAAGCGCTTTTAATGCCGAATCTGGCGTCTGAACACTTGACTCATATCACAGGCAAGGACTTACCTTTAGAGGAAACCATTGCCAACATGTCAGCGTTATTGGCTAACTTAGGCATGAAAATTGAAATTGCGTCTTGGCGTAACATTGTGCCTAATGTGTGGTCGTTGCATATTCGTGATGCACATTCTCCGATGTGTTTCTCGAATGGTAAAGGTGCGACCAAAGAAAGTGCTTTAGCTTCGGCCTTGGGCGAGTTTATTGAACGTTTGAACTGTAATCTGTTCTACAACGATCAATTCTGGGGTGAAGAAATTGCGAATGCAGAATTTGTACATTATCCAGATGAAAAATGGTTCCAACCTGGTCCAAACGGTGAATTACCACCAGAGATTTTGGATGAGTATTGCAAAGCAATTTATGACCCTGAAAATGAACTTTTAGGCACGCATTTATATGATACCAACTCAGGCAATGCTGAGCGTGGTATTTGCTCATTACCTTATGTACGTCAGTCCGATGGCGAAGTGGTGTATTTCCCAACCAATTTGATTGAAAACTTATATTTAAGTAATGGTATGAGTGCGGGTAATACATTAGCCGAAGCACAAGTCCAATGTTTATCCGAGATTTTTGAACGTGCAGTGAAGCGCGAAATCATTGAAGGTGAAATTGCACTTCCAGACGTACCTGCGGATGTACTGGCGCAATATCCAAGTATCATTGAAGGGATTAAAGGCTTAGAAGAGCAAGGCTTCCCTATTTTGGTGAAAGATGCATCATTGGGCGGAAAGTACCCAGTGATGTGTGTCACCTTAATGAATCCGCGTACTGGTGGTGTATTTGCATCGTTTGGTGCTCATCCAAATATGCAAGTGGCGATTGAGCGTAGCTTAACCGAGTTAATGCAAGGTCGTAGTTTTGAAGGTTTAAATGATTTACCGCGTCCTACCTTTAGTTCACAGGCAGTTACTGAACCGAATAACTTTGTAGAACACTTTATCGATTCGAGTGGCTTGGTGTCTTGGCGTTTCTTTAGTGCAAAATCTGAGTATGACTTTGTAGACTGGGACTTCAGTGCAGAAGGGCATGCAAAAAATATCGATGAAGCCAAAATTTTGTTCGATATCCTCAAAGATATGGGCAAAGAAGTTTATATGGCTGTTTATGAGCATTTAGGTGCTACAGCTTGCCGTATATTAGTGCCTGACTATTCAGAAGTGTATTTGGTTGAAGACTTAATTTGGGACAATACCAATAAAGCCTTATGGTTCCGTGAAGACACACTGAATTTACATCGCCTAGATGATGAACAGCTTGAAGCCTTGGTTGAACGCTTAGAAGAAAGCGAGTTGGATGACTACACCGATATCAAAACCCTGATCGGGATTGAGTTTGATGACAATACGGTTTGGGGGCAGCTCACGATTCTAGAACTCAAACTAATGATTTATTTAGCTTTACAGCAATTTGAAGAAGCGAAAGATCTGGTTGAAACCTTCTTGCAATACAACACCAATACGGTTGAACGTGGCTTGTTCTATCAATGCTTAAATGTCGTGTTAGAAGTTGAACTGGATGATGAAATGGAACTTGAAGATTATGAAGTCAATTTCCGCCGTATGTTTGGTGATGAACACATGGATGCAGCCGTGGGTTCAGTCGATGGTAGCGTTCGATTCTATGGTTTAACGCCAACCAGTATGAAACTTGAAGGGTTAGATCGTCATCAACGTTTACTTGATAGTTATCAAAAGCTACATGCCGCACGTGCTAAATATTCGAATCTTGCCAAAGTCGAATTGTTGGCCTAATTGATTTAATTTGTGTTGCAGTAAACTGTACTAGCTCAAACCTAATAATTTTAGTCATACTTCTTGGAAAAGGGGTATGACTTTTTCTTGATATCATAATTAAAAACTGTCTTATTTAAGCGCCAATATTTATTCACCACTTGCCTTTAAATACAGAAGACAAAATTTGTCTTTCAATTACAGGTTTTTCCCCGCCAACTTATTGTTCAAAAAACGCTATTTTCTAAACTATTCGCACAATGATTCCTCCTGATGAGTACCCCTAATCTGTATGATTTTTTTCTTTGCTTCTCTTAAAATTATTCATTTTGGTTAAAAATAAGACGATTGAAAGTTGAATTGTACATTAAAAAAACAGAATTTTATCTCCTTTGTTTTCATAAAATTTATATGAGTTTTTAAAATTTAGTCAAAATATATTTTTGAAAAATATATAAAAATAAATAATTTTAATTTTTTGTTGCTGATATTTAACGTTTAATTTTCCCTCTGATCTCGTTAAATTTTTAATACTATTTATTAAATAAATGTTCACTATCATTTATTTGTATTTTATTATTTTGCGATACATTTTGATACAACTCTAAGCGCAATGGAACGCTAGACAATTATTTGATGATTATGAATCGGATGTTTCATAACCATCAAACAATTGGAGAAACAACAATGCAACTGGAAAACAAAAATTGTAAGAAACGGATCGTAATTGTCGGTGGTGGAGCAGGTGGGCTCGAACTCGCTACGCGTTTAGGGAACCGTTTAGGCAAAAAAAATAAAGCCGAAATTATCTTGGTCGATGCAACTTTAACGCATATTTGGAAACCACTTTTACATGAAGTGGCTTCAGGAACATTGAATTCACATGATGATGAATTGAATTACTTTGCACATGCCAATAAAAATCATTTTGAGTTCTTTTTGGGGAAAATGATCAATATCGATCGTACCGAAAAAAAGATTCAACTTGCAGAATTAAGTTCTCATCAAGGTGAGCAAATTGCGCCATGTCGTTCTATTGCTTACGATATTTTGGTGGTTTCAGTAGGATCGACTTCAAATGATTTTAATACTGAAGGCGCAAAAGCACATTGTGTATGTCTGGATTCTCGTGCACAGGCAGATTATTTACAGAAAGAGTTTTTAAATCTGTATCTGCAAGCTCAAGCCAATACCTTAATCGAAGATACGCAGCACAGCTTACTCAATATCGCGATCATTGGTGCGGGTGCAACAGGGGTCGAATTAGCGGCTGAATTGCATTTCGCGGCGCATCAATTTTGTAAATATGGTTTAGACAGTATTAAACCCGATAATGTATGTATTACCCTAATTGAAGCGGCAGATCGCGTATTACCTGCACTGAACACGAAAATATCAAGTTTGGCAGAAGCAGAATTACTCAACATAGGTATTCAGGTCAGAACGAAAAGCCGAGTGCAGAAGATTGATGACACCCATATTTATTTTGATGATGGAACGCAATTACCTGCTGACTTAAAGGTTTGGTCTGCGGGAATTAAAGCCCCAGATTTTCTCAATAATATTGCCGAATTAGAAACCAATCGTATTAATCAACTCATCGTTAAGTCGACCTTGCAAACGACACGAGATGATTCTATTTTTGCGATGGGGGATTGTGCGAGTTATACACCAGAAGGCAAGGAGCGTCCTTTAGCACCGCGTGCTCAAGTGGCCAATCAACAGGCAATTTTTTTGGAAAAAGCCTTAGCAGCTTATATTGCAGCTCAGCCACTTCCAGAGTTTGTATTTAAGGATAAAGGCTCACTCGTGTCTTTAAGCGACCGTAATAGTGTTGGGCATGTCATGGGCAATATCAATATTGAAGGCTTTGTTGCTCGTTTAATGTATATGTCACTGTATCGATTTCACCAAATTGCATTGCATGGGCTATTTAAAACCAGCATTTTGATGTTAAAGGATGTGTTATCTAAGTCGGCTAGACCGCAATTAAAAATGCATTGATATTTCACGGATAAATTCATCTATTGATATAAATCTGTATAAATAGCCAGCTCGAATTTGAGTTGATCGTTACTCGGCTAATGGGTTAATGATCAGGTTAAATTTGAGCTTTTTTTACGCAAATTTACTCCCAGTTAAAAAATATTGTGCGTGGTTGAGTTAAATAATTTTCATGCTTTATCGCTTCAAGGTTTACATCATAATCTCAAGCTTTGACCTCGATTGAATCACCATCTATTGAAGCCTTCACTAAAGCAGTGTCGTAAAATGCTAAGCGAATGTCGTCTTATGTAAAGTGTCGCTCTATTGAGTGTTGTAGTTTTGATGTGTGATTAGTCACTAAATAAAAATATAGCATGGATAGAAAAATGACGTCGAATAAAGCAATACGATTCTATGGATCGGGTGTTCCTGAAGTAATGCGCTACGAAGATATAGAAGTAGGAAAGCCAGCCGCAGGGCAAGTTCTTCTACGTCATGTGGCAGTCGGGCTCAATTATGCTGACACTTATTTCCGTGACGGTACCTACCAAATTCCACTGCCAAATGGCATGGGCGTGGAGGCTTCTGGTGTGATTGAGGCTATAGGTGAAGGAGTTAGCGACTTTCAAGTGGGTGACCGTGTCACTTATACCGGCTTTTTAAATACCTTGGGTGCTTACAGCACATCACGATTAATAGATGCAAATGTCCTGATCAAACTTCCTGAAGGCATCTCATGTGAAACTGCGGCTGCTATGACCATGCGTGGTTTAACCTCTGCTTATCTCATGCGTCGTATTTATGATTTTAAAAAGGGTGACACAATTTTATTGCATGCCGCGGCAGGTGGTGTGGGTTTAATCGTTTCACAGTGGGCGAAGTTGCTGGGTTTAACCGTGATTGGCACAACGTCATCTGACGAAAAAGCAGCGATTGCAAAAGCTTATGGTTGTGACCATGTCATTAACTATAGCCATGAAAATGTGGCGGAGCGCGTGCGTGAATTAACTCATGGCGTTGGTGTCAATGTGGTCTTTGACAGTGTAGGTAAAGACACCTTTATGTCGTCATTAGATTCGTTAAAGCGTCGCGGTTTAATGGTATGCGTGGGCACGGCATCTGGGCCGATTCCAGATTTCAATCCAGTGCTGCTTGCCATGAAAGGCTCGCTTTATATCACCCGTCCAGCGCTGGCAGATTACATTGCGGATCCTGCTGAAAAGCAAGCTTTGGCCAACGAGCTGTTTGACCATGTTGCAAGTGGTCGAATCAAAATTGAAATTAATCAGCGTTATGAACTTAAAGATGCCGTACAAGCACACCGTGATTTAGAGGCACGTAAAACAACGGGTTCATCTATTTTCGTTATTTAAGTTTGTTATTAGAAAGGATTTCTTATGCAAATTGAACAATTAAGCTGCAATATTGGTGCAGAGCTCAGCGGCATAAATTTGGCAGATGCGATACACGATCAAGATTTATTTAGTGAAATTCGCTCGAACCTTCTTAAGCATCGAGTGTTGTTTTTTCGAGATCAAGATTTAACCCGTGCTGAACATGTGGCATTTGCAGAGCGTTTTGGGCAATTGGAAGATCATCCAGCTGTCGGTAGTCATCCCGATCATCCGGGCTTAGTACAAATTTATAAAAGCCCAGACAGCCCGATCGATCGTTATGAAAATGCGTGGCATAGCGATGCCAGCTGGCGTGAAATTCCCCCAATGGGTTGCGTATTACGGTGTGTCGAAGCGCCACAGGTCGGTGGAGATACTATGTGGACCAATATGATTTTGGCTTATGAGAACTTACCTGAAGAGATCAAAGCTAAAATTGATGGTTTACGTGCACGTCATAGTATCGAAGCCAGTTTTGGTGCAGCAATGCCAATTGAAAAGCGTTTAGCATTGAAAGCACAGTTCCCAGATGCCGAGCATCCTGTGGTACGTACGCATCCAGAAACAGGTGAAAAAATCCTGTATGTGAATGCATTTACCACTCACTTTACCAACTACCACACCAAAGAGCGCGTTCGCTTTGGGCAAGATGCCAATCCAGGAGCCGCTGATTTACTACGCTACCTCATTTCACAAGCTTCTATTCCAGAGTATCAAGTTCGTTGGCGCTGGAAGCCTAACAGCATTGCCATTTGGGATAACCGTAGCACACAGCATTATGCCGTGATGGACTATCCTGCATGCCACCGCAAAATGGAACGCGCGGGCATTATTGGCGACCAGACGTACTAAGTTTGAAAACTAAAACATTTAATTAAACTCACAATTTGAACAATATAAAGGAAGATGCACATGCAATTCTTTGACGATTCTTTGCACCCAGAAAACATGGATAAAGTGGTGATTACGGTTGCGCCTTATGGCCCAGAGTGGATGCCAGAAGATTTTCCAGAAGACATTCCTGTCACGATGGACGAGCAAATTCAAAAAGCAGTGGAGTGCTATGAAGCGGGTGCAACCGTACTGCACTTGCATGTACGTGAACTGGATGGCAAAGGCTCGAAGCGTTTGTCTAAGTTCAATGAGCTAATCGCAGGGGTGCGTGAAGCTGTGCCTGATATGATTATTCAAGTGGGTGGTTCAATTTCATTTGCGCCTGAAAGTGAAGGTGAAGCTGCGCTTTGGCTCAGTGATGATACCCGTCATATGTTGGCAGAACTGACTCCGAAACCTGATCAGGTGACGGTTGCAGTCAACACCACACAAATGAATATTATGGAGCTGTTGTATCCAGAATATCTTAAAGGTACATCTTTAGAGCATCCTGCAATTCAAGAAGCTTATGCAGAAATGACCGTACCTGCGGGACCTGCATGGTTGACTGAACACTTAAAGCGTCTAACTCAAAATGGCATTCAGCCACACTTTCAGTTAACTGGTATGCACGGCTTAGAAACCTTAGAGCGTATGGTACGTAAAGGCTTATACATGGGGCCATTGAACCTGACATGGATTGGTATTGGTGGTGGTTTTGATGGTCCAAATCCATTTAACTTCTTTAACTTTATTCACCGTGTTCCAGACGGCTGCACCTTAACCTCAGAATCATTACTGAAAAATGTTCTGCCATTTAACACCATGTCTATGGCGATGGGCTTACATGCACGTGTGGGGAATGAAGACACGATTATTGATCACCGTGGTCAGCGTTTTGGTTCAGTGCAGCAAATTGAACAAACTGTTCGTATTGCCCATGAGCTTGGTCGTGAAGTGGCGACTGGCAAAGAAGCGCGTGAGATCTACCGCATTGGTGTGCAGTACAACAGTATTGAAGAAACCTTGCTGGCCAATGGTATGGCGCCGAACCGTAAAGCGGGTCAAAAAGGTGTTCCGCAACGTATTCATGAAGTTGCATCTGACCAAAATTCATATGAAATGAATCGTAAAGTCGGTTAACAAGTCACGATTAAAACAAGTAAACGAACATAAGCCGAGTCAAATGGAATGTTGACTCGGACTGAGTCACAAAGATGGTTGTGCTGCGGATCAAGCGCAATTTTTATGCAGAATGAGAATTAAAAATATAAGAAATACACGGAGGTCGTATGGGCGCTCATCAATATGCCAGTTCTACAGATGGTTTAGATACATCGATTGACGTACCACGTAAGTATGCGTGGTTGGTTTTTGCTTTAACTTTTGGCTTGCTCATCTCTGACTATATGTCACGCCAAGTGCTCAATGCAGTCTTTCCTTTAATCAAAAGTGAGTGGGCGCTGAGCGATAGCCAATTGGGTTTACTCAGTGGCATTGTGGCTTTAATGGTGGGCTTATTGACGTTGCCTTTATCTATCTTGGCAGATCGATTTGGCAAAGTGAAAAGCTTAACGCTTATGGCTGTGCTTTGGAGTTTGGCCACTTTAGGTTGCGCTGTTGCGGAAAGCTATGAACAAATGTTCATGGCACGTTTTATGGTCGGCGTGGGTGAAGCCGCGTATGGCAGTGTCGGTATTGCAGTCGTGGTTGCGGTTTTTCCTCGTGATATGCGTGCCACTTTAGCCAGTGCTTTTATGGCGGGTGGCGTGTTTGGTTCATTTCTTGGTATGGCGCTTGGTGGTGTGATGGCCGAGCATTTCGGTTGGCGTTGGGCATTTGCAGGCATGGCTGTATTTGGGCTGATTTTGGCCTTGTTATATCCAGTCATTGTGAAAGAAACAAAAATTGGCAAGACTTGCCGTCAACTTCGCGCAGAACAAAAACACGATAAATCGACCAACCCATTACGTTCTATTTATTCCAGTCGCTCAGTTATTGCGACTTATATGGGCAGTGGTTTGCAGTTGTTTGTGGGTGGTACGGTGATCGTTTGGTTCCCGAGTTATCTCAACCGTTACTACGGTATGAGCACTGACAAAGCTGGGTTAATTGCAGCACTTATCGTACTCAGTAGTGCGGTTGGCACCATTCTTTGCGGCATGTTGTGTGACCGCTTAGGTCGAGACCGTCCCGTTCGTAAAGTCACTTTAGCCATTGCATTTTGCTTGATTGGCTGTGTGTTGTTATCCATTGCATTTGCTATGCCCGCGGGCAATTCACAGTTACTCATGATCTGTCTTGGGATGTTCATTGCACTTGGCACCAATGGTCCATCGAGCGCTATGGTCGCAAACCTCACACATAACTCTGTTCATAGTACCGCTTTTGCGACATTAACTTTAGCCAACAATTTCCTAGGTCTAGCTTTGGGACCTTTGGTGGTCGGCAAAGTTTCAGACCTGATTGGACTACATAGTGCGTTTCAATTGATGCCGCTGATGAGCATTGCAGCTGCGGCAGTATTTTTCTACGCAAAACAACATTATGTACGCGATGTTGCCCGTTTTAATGCACAGGCAATATCAATAAATATTCAACACAACCCAGCATTAGATACGGATGATAAGTGATGACTCGTGAAATCAATATTGAAGTTTTTTTTGATTTTATTTGCCCGTGGTGCATGATCGGGAAACGTCAGTTACAGGTCGCAATAGAAAAATTAAGATACAGCCATCCCAACATTGTGGTGAAACTTCAATGGAGAGGGGTGCAGCTATTGCCAAATATTCCAACAAATGGCGTACCTTTTGAGGCTTTTTATTTAAAAAGATTAGGAAGTATCGCTGCAATTAAAATGCGACAGGCTCAAGTTCATCAGGCAGCTAAAGCCGTATCGATTGATTTGAATTTGGATCGAATACAGCGAATGCCAAATACTGAAAAGGTGCACTCATTTTTTATTAATGTTGCAAGATTTGGAAGTGCTGAGCAGAACGAAAGATTATTGGACGCTCTATTCTCAGCATACTTTAGAAATGCGGAAAATATTGCAGATCCCGCCGTTTTAGAAAAAATAGCAAGCTATTGTGGTTATGCCGATGAGTTGATTTCAACTGCATTACATGAGGCGTCTATTCCATTCCTTTCTAAAGATACAGGCGGTAAAGGTGTGCCGTATTTTATTTTCAATGCGAGCTACGCAATGGCAGGTGCTCAAACAGCAGAAACATTTTATCAGGCAATCCTTGAAGTGCTTATGGATCGAGGGCAGGTGGCATGACAATTCAGTTTGAAGTTCCCCGAGCCAAAATCCCTGCTTTAGGTGAGCGCTGCTTCTTGCAAGTTGGGGATAAAACATTGGCCCTATTTAACGTTGCACATCAGTTTTATGTCATTGATGACAGTTGTCCTCACCAAGGTGCTTCCTTATGCGGTGGTCGGCTAGAGGGAAAAGTCATTCAGTGCTGTGCACATGGTTTGCGTTTTGATTTAGCCACTGGGTATTTACTCAATTCCACGAAACTACGAGTCACATCTTATCCGATAGAACAGATTGGAGAGCAGATGTATATCCGCATCAATGCTGGAGAAACCTATGAATAGTTCGAGTCAAATCAACTTTAGTTCACAAATTGGCTTGCGTCAGCGTGTTGTGGAACTTGCACCCGGTTTTGCAATTAGTTTAGTTGCGGCAACCGCTGCCAGTTTTTTATCGGAACACTATGGTGCGCCTGTGATGCTATTTGCCTTGCTGTTAGGCATGGGCTTAAATTTCTTGGCAACCGATAGTAAGTGTAAAGCGGGTATCGAATTTACTGCAAGAACAGTCATGCGTATTGGTATTGCACTGCTCGGGATGCGGATTACTTTAGCGCAAATGACTGCGCTGGGCTGGCAGCCAATTGTACTTGTCATCACGTTAATTATCATCACGATTTCAGTCTCGATAATCGTGGCGAAGTTAATCGGCTTTCAGAAACTATTTGGTATGTTAACGGGCGGTGCAACAGCGATCTGTGGTGCTTCTGCGGCATTAGCGTTATCAGTTGCTTTACCGAACCATCCGCAAAAAGAAAAAGCCACGTTATTCACAGTAATAGGCGTTTCGGCACTGTCTACCATTGCCATGATTGTTTATCCCATGATTGTGCAGTGGTTAGAATTGTCTCCACAGCAAGCGGGCGTATTTTTAGGGGCAACCATTCATGATGTTGCTCAAGTGGTTGGTGCAGGTTATAGCATGTCAACCGAAACGGGTGATACAGCAACAGTAGTCAAACTGATGCGGGTTGCAATGCTTCTCCCTGTTATTGTGTGTGCCGCAATGATTACCCGTATGCAGGGTGTTGCATCTACAGGAAAACGCCCTCCATTATTACCGTGGTTTGCAGTCGGTTTTTTAATGCTTGCCTGTATAAATAGTACGGGGTTTATTCCTGCAATGGTTCAAGGTGGTATGAATGAATTATCTCGCTGGTGTTTGGTGATCTCTATTTGCGCTTTAGGTATGAAAACCCAGTTCAAAGAATTAGCTACGGTTGGCATCAAACCCATTCTATTGATGGTCGGTGAAAGTATCTTCCTTGTAGTATTGGTATTAACGTTGATGCATTGGTTGTTTTAGTCCGAATATGCATTTAAGTTTTGCAGCATACGTCGAAGCAACGTACTGCAAAACTTTTGTGCCATTCTAGGATCAAATTATGAACTCGCTTTAAGGCTCAAGTGTTGAATCATTTATTGCTTTATTATTGCGCCATGTGGTTGGAGAAACCCCAAATTGGCTAATGAACCAACGGGTAAATGAACTGGGTACTGAATAACCTAAAATATCTGAAACCTGAGCAAGTGAATAATTTAAATTATTCAAATAACGAATCACTAAGGTGCGACGTACATCATTGATTAAAATACTAAAACTGGTTTGAGCTGCTTCTAATTTTCGTTGTAGTGTACGTACATTGACATCATGTGTTTGCGCTACTTGTTCAATGGTCGCGCGTCCCATAGGTAAAAGTAGGTAGATACTTTTACGAATTTCAAAAACGGTTGAAGACTCGTTTTCATGTTGCAAGATATCAATGTCGAGATAACGTCGGGCATGGTCTGCCATTGCAATATTGGCTTGAGGATTGGTTTTATCTAATTCGGAAGATGTACAAACAATACCATTAAACTCGCTACCAAATTCTAGTAAACAGCCAAATATGCGTTGATGGATTGCCAGATTCTGTGGTGCAGCATGCGTAAAATGTATGCTCAGAGGACGCCATTTTTGTGACAATAAAGCAACGCAAAAGCGATGGGTAATGCCTAAAGCGAGTTCAATAGATTGACGGCTATAACCCTGAGTGGCAGAGATTACCTCCACGCGAATAATGACAGTATTTCCTATTTCTTCAATGTACATTTCCAGTGCATTGTTAATGAGATTACGGTATTGCACAATCGTTTGTAAGGCATCTCGTAACGTCAATTGATAGTTGAGTAACAAACTCAGCTCACCAAAATCAGCAATTTGACGCTGTTCCGCCATATGCAATCCAAAAGTTTCACATCCACTCTCAGAAGCGGATTGCTCTAAAAGTTGAATCGCTTTATCCACAGAAATACGCTGTTTGGGATCATGGAGTTGAGTCGGATAAAGTCCGACATTAGACAATAAATGGTAAGGATTGAGGTCTAACTGTTGACTCACAGTTAAGTAGTTTTTGAGCATAGCTGTATGCGCGAGAGGAACCACGATCTTTTTCCTTTTGTATTTAACCATCCTGGTTAGTTTCTAGTTATAACGAAAATAATAGATTTAGCAAAGCACTCAATATAGTCAAAATTCCAATCGGGTATCGCTTGCATTGCATCATAGCTTAGACCACATGAGTGAAACTTATAAAATCGTTCACAGCCTATTGTCGTCAAATGAAAAGCCGTTGTCGTTAAATGTATACCGAGCATTGAGCTGAAAATTTATTGTGAGTAAGAGAAAAAATTAATCATTGTCCTGAAAGAGCAAGGAGCTCGGGGTGTAGAACGATGGAAAGAATATTCACACAAGCGACAGTTCTGATTATTCCGGGTTTACGGGATCATGTTGCGGAACATTGGCAAACCCTTCTCGAAACACGTCTAGTTAAGGTTCGCTACGTGCCACCAGCAGAAAGTGACAAATTGAACTGTGCAAATCAAGTACGCAGAATTCAAGCTGAATTAGAAAAAATTAGTGGACCAGTCATATTAGTTGCGCATAGCGCAGGTGTGCTGATGACATTACATTGGGTAGAACAATATCAACATCTGATTCAAGGTGCATTATTGGTTACACCACCAGACATATCCGCCAATTGGCCTGAAAACTATCCTCGGCCTGAAATTCTTAAACAAGAAGGATGGCTGCCTTTACCAAATCAAAAATTGCCTTTCCCGAGTATTGTGGTTGCCAGCACCAATGATCATTTAGCAAGTTTAGATGCTGTCGAAGCTATGGCAAAAGCATGGGGAAGTGAACTTGTTGTTGCAGGTGCTGTTGGGCATCTTAATCCTGCCTCGGGATTTGGTTTTTGGTCACAGGCGGAAGACTTAATTAAGCGACTAGATTTGATTCACGGGCACGTCGCATCTTAATAGCGAATGAAGCCAGTCTCTTGATGTTCGAATCATACGCAGACTTCACAGTCGGTATATTTCGCTGACGCATTTCGCAGTGTTTTAAGCCAAATTTTGCTTAAGTCACTTCAATAAAAATTCTAAAACAAAAATCCTTTTACGCATCCAATGAAGGGTAATCGTAGAAATAACTAAATTAAATCATATCGATATGGAGATGATATGGTCAGTCAATTTGTGTCTTTAAACAGACAAAATCATCATATTTCATTGATGAAAAAAACGGTTCTTTGTTTAAGCCTTGCTTTGGTCATCTCGGAAGTTTCAGCAGCGAGTTTTGATCTAAATGAGGATTGGAAATTTGAAACAAATACAACACTGAGCCTAGGTGCCAATTGGAGTACACAGAATGCATCAGCGGCGTTAGTTTATAAGCCCGATGCAAATCATATTGGAAAAACGGGTTCTAGTATTGATGTGAATGGTGATGATGGGCGGGTGAATTTCAGTAAAAACGATGTTATCTCAGAAATTATAAAAGGGTACACCGAGTTTAAGCTTCAAGGTAAGCGATCAGGTGCGGTGCTCAGTACAAAATACTGGTATGACCATGCGTATGAAACAGGTCATGGTGATTTAAAAGCCTATGATGATTCGGAATGGCCAAGATTGGCAAAATTTAAAGGAATAGAGCTTTGGGATGCGTATATTTGGACGACTTTTGAGGCGGAGAATGGTGAAAAATTAAAGTTAAATTTAGGCAAACATACTTTAAATTGGGGGAAATCACAGTTCTTTTTTAATGGTTTAAATTCTGTGAGTGCATTTGATTATGCTGGGATGACCCGACCAGGAGTAGATTCAAAGGAAAGAGTCATTCCGGTTGAAATGTTTTCATTTCAGGCCGAGGTGAATAAGAATCTGAAGTTTGATGGTTTCTATCAATTTAAATTCAGACCTACTGTGGTGGATGGTTGTGGGACTTTTTTTGCAATTTCAGACTTTGTTCCAGAACATTGTGGTCCGATTATTCTTACAGTGATGCCGGGCGACAAATTATCTGAAACTGCTTTAGAAGCTCAAACTATGATACCTCGTTCAGATAGTCGTTATGCAAAAGATAATGGGCAATACGGCTTTTCACTCAAGCAAACTTTAACGAGTCTAAATAACGCGGAATTGGGCTTCTATTTTGCAAATTTTCACAGCCGAAACGCAAACTTTGATGGTACAGCTGTAACGGCACTGGGACCTGCTAATTTTGACACAGCTCAGTTTTTCTCGATTTATCCCGAAGATATAAAAATGTATGGGCTGAGCTTATCAGGCAAGTTTGGAACGACATCTGTATTTAGTGAATTAACCCATAAGCCTAATCAGCCTTTACAGCTCAATGGCACGGATATTGTGTATGCACAAGTCTTATCCAATGAAACGCCATTGACTGAACCGGGTCTAACCCCAGAACTTGGACAGTATTTACAGGGCTATGTACGTCTACCTGTAACACAGTTCTCAGTCGGTACTGCGGATAGTTATGCAAACCTTTTAGGGGCAAATTCATTGAATTGGGCAGCGGAACTTGCTTTGAACCATATCTCGGATATAGGCAATCACCGTTTTGGACGCGTAGGGGCTTTTGGTCGAAGTGAATTGTCCTCTGGTGCTTATAATTCTGCAACGGGTGAACATAAATGCACACCTTATGGTACGGCACATCTATCCAATGCAGAAATTGATTCTTTAAACGCGCGGTTTTGTAATACAGAAGGCTTTTTTACGGAATGGTCCTATGGTTATCGGATACGTGGGGCACTCAATTATAAAGATATTTTCCCCGCAACTGTTATTACACCAAGCTTAATTTTTCGTCATGATGTGAATGGTTTTAGCCAAAATTTTCAAGAAGGACAAATGAGTTTGGCTGCGGCAGTTTCGGCAACGTATCGGCAAAAATATAATGTCGAACTTGCTTATGTGAACT
This sequence comes from Acinetobacter sp. ANC 4910, assembly GCF_004331035.1. Classification (GTDB taxonomy): domain Bacteria; phylum Pseudomonadota; class Gammaproteobacteria; order Pseudomonadales; family Moraxellaceae; genus Acinetobacter. Next base: position 79,490 of record NZ_SJNT01000012.1, on the reverse strand, counting down.
TTTTTGGTTCGAATGATTTTAGTACTGTTGATGACCGAGATTTTGCTTCATTGGCATTTAAAGTTAATTTCTAAGCTAGCATGTATTTGGCAAAAGTAAAAAAGAGCTAATGGCATTGTAGTTCTATAATAAAAGATTGTCTGCATATCAGTTCTACTCATTAAGGTGATTAATACGTATTACATTTAATCATTTAGGTATAAGAATTTGATTTACTGACTAAAATAGTGGCTTTAGCTCTCTCTTTTTACATCCATTGCTTTCTTTTATATTTAATATTAAAGGGAAGAACATGTTATAAAATTCAAATAGAACCACAAAACCTACGATGCAGTGTCCTAATCCCACATGCGGTAAATTGTTGGTCATTACTTTAGAAGATCTTTTATATAGGAAATCGATTCAATGTCCTTTTTGCTTATTAGAGTTCACCATGAGCAGGGAGATGAATACGATAGACAAGCAGTAGTCAGCTATTTCAGATGAAGAAAAATCTAAAAAATAATTCCAACATTTAGGTGAACGACTAAAAAATTAACTTTTAGTCGTTATTGATGCCTCCATCCTTTAGGCATAGTTGGCTGTGTAATTTATTGATACTAGTGAAGTCTAAAACTGAAAAGCGACGGTTGATCTGTGCCTTCAGTTGAGGTGATGAGTTCAATTTGATGATCAAAATAATCTTACTAAGCTCAGAAGATATTTAGTATTTATACAAGATAAACCCACAATATAAAGTACAGAATCATTCAGCTTAAGGTGGTTATATACCTGTTATGTATGGCAGAGGTTCATGAAATTATTATGTTGAAAGTCATATGTATCGTAGTGGAAATGGGCTTAGCAAGTCTTGTTAAACACAACACAGCATTAAACTATTGCACAACATTTTCCATTGTCATCATCAATTTTGTATTGATAAACACACCTTATTGACGATATTTGAGACAGGATAGGCATTGTTTTAAATGATAGTGTAATTAATAGTAATTATCATTTACATTTTAAATTGATCGGTATATCGTACGCATCACACTATTTTTACTTAATAGATAGAAGTGATAACGATGAAATCAATTACGGATAAGATCGCTTTACAACATTTAATTAATTCATATCTACAAGAAACAGGAAATGGACATTTGATTCCTGTGGCTGAGCAATCACAACATTTACGTGAGCAGGGTCAAGGCAAGGTTTTGGTGTGTATTCCTTTGGATAGCCTTGCTGGATATGTTTATGCACCGCTTGAATATATGAGTAAAGTGGGTCGGCATCGTTTGGCTGATTTACCATGGGTTGAGCAAGACAATCAAATTTTAAAAATTAGTGCTGTAAATTTGGCCGCTAATTTATTGGAAAATCTAACCCTAAAAGATAATGAAAAACAGTTGGATACCTCATCTTTATTGGAGTGTTGGATTCAAAGCCGTCGGGCATTACAACAGTTTTTAACTCATCGAAAAGATCAAATGGATGAAGTTATTGCGCCGAAGCAACACTTTGTTCAAAGTGAGCAAGCGCTTGTTCTTGGACATAGTATGCATCCTTCACCAAAGAGCCGTCAGGGTTTCGTGCAAGATGATTGGAAGCGTTATTCTCCAGAAACTCAGACCGCTTTCAAAATGCATTTTTTATATGTGCATCCAGATTATGTCATCCATGATAATGCACATAACTTATCGATTCCAAGTCAATTAAAACAAGATTTAGCACCATACTTTAATAGTTATCATTATGAAAAAATGGCGCAGTATCCTGATTACGCGTTGCTGCCGTTGCATCCGTGGCAGGCAAGATATTTAAAAGACAAAGACTGGTATCAGCAGTTGTTACATGAGGGAGCATTGATTGATTTTGGTGCTTTGGGTTGGGATGTTAAGGCGACGACATCCGTGCGAACTTTATATAGTGAGCAAGCACCTTGGATGTTTAAGGCTTCAATGACTGTGGCTGTGACCAATTCGATTCGGGTAAATCTTTATAAAGAGTGCCATCGTGGTTTATTGAGCTATCAATTATGGAATGATGACTGTCTTGCAGATTTTAGACAACGTAATCCACGATTACAGACCATCAGTGATCCCGCTTGGATTGCATTAAAAGTGAATGGTCAAGTTCTGGATGAAACCATCTGTATTCTACGGGAAAATCCGTTCAAGCAAAGTGATGATGTAACCTGTATCGCTTCGTTGTGCCAAGATCATCCGTTTGAATCTAAAAATCGTTTTAGTCAAATTTTTGCTGAAGTTTCAAAGCAAACTGGATTGAATCAAACAGATGTGGCTTTACAGTGGTTCGAGCGCTTTTTAGAAATTACAATTTTACCCCTTATGGAGTTGTACCACGAGTTTGGTATGGCATTTGAAGCCCATCAGCAAAATACACTGATTGAACTTGAAGATGGAATGCCAAAAAATGTTTGGTTTAGAGACAATCAAGGTTTTTATTATATTCAAGAATTAGCCAACGAAATTTTGGCACGTTTTCCGACCTTGGCGACAGATGGTCAGGCAGTTTGCCCGCAGGCTTTAGTGGATGAGCGTTTCCGATATTACTTTATTGGAAATACCTTATTTGGTTTGATTAATGCAATTGGCATAACGGGGGTAGTTCAAGAACAGCAACTGATTGAAAAATTACAATCTTATTTAACTCAAGCATATCAAAAATATCCTGAAAGCCAATTGTTAAAGACAGTTTTACATCAAACGACATTCCCTTATAAGGGCAATTTGATGACGCGCTTGTATGAATTAGACGAGCTACAAGCGGATATTTCTCAACAGTCGATTTATGTCAATTTAAAAAACCCATTGTATGTTGCCCAAACTGTAGTGGAGACTGAACATGCTTGATTTTATCGGTATTGGTTTAGGACCATTTAATTTAAGTTTGGCTGCATTGCTCAATCAACATGCTTCACTCAAATATCAATTTGTGGATAAGCGGCATGAGTTTGACTGGCATGCAGGAATACAGTTGCCGAATGCGATGATGCAAGTTCCCTTCATGGCAGACTTGGTCAGTTTGGTCGAACCGACCAGCCCCTATAGTTTTCTGAATTATTTAAAAGCACATCAGCGTTTATATAAGTTTTATTTTCGGGAAAATATGTATATTCCACGGCAAGAATACAATCACTATTGTCAGTGGGTGGTCAAACAATTACGTAATTTACAGTTTGCAAGCCGCGTAACAGATATTGCACCTATTTCAGGTGGTTTTCAGGTGATTACTGAGCATAAAGGTCGTCTGTCGGTTCAACAAACCCAAAAGTTGGTCTTAGGTACAGGCACTATACCTAAGTTACCGCAACCGTTACAGCGGGTGGCTGAGCAGACACAGCAGTGTATACATTCATCAAATTATATCGATCAGTGCAAGGATCATTTATCAGGAAATGTAGTTCTGATTGGTTCAGGTCAGTCTGCCGCTGAGATATTCATAGATTTATTTGATAAGCAGATACATCCTGAAACGGGTAAATCACAATTTCATTTATATTGGCTGACGCGTTCGGCTGGGTTTTTCCCGATGGAAAATACGCCACTCGGTTTGGAAAGTTTTAGCCCAGACTATATGTCTTATTTTTATCACTTGCCTAAAAAACTCAAAGATACTTTACCTGTGACACAGGCAAATTTATATAAAGGCATTAGTGCTAAAACCATTCGTGATATTTATGAGCGCTTATATCAGCGTAGCATTGGAGATGCAGAGATACATGTCACGATTGCAGGACATCATCAGCTTGAAAATGCAGAAATAATCAACGAAAGAAATATTCAACTGAAATTTTTCCAAACCCAGAAACAGCAAGTTTTAAACCTTCAAGCCAGCATGGTGATTGCGGCAACGGGTTATCAATATCCTTCGTTAGACTTTTTAACGAAGCTGAGTCGTGATATTCCCCTAGATGGACAACATCATTGGGAGATCAATGAACATCATCAACTGAACTATCACGGTGAAGGCAAAATTTATATTCAGAATACTGATTTGCGACATCATGGCGTGGGTACACCTGACCTCGGATTAGGGGCTTTTCGTTCTGCAAAAATTGCCAATCAGATTTTGGGTGAGTCCTATTTCAATATTGAAGGGCGACAAAGTTTTCAGGATTTTCACTACCAAGAATCTGAACGTCCATTTATGAAGAGTGCGATATCTAAAACTCATGCTCGTACGGATGTGATGTCATCGCAGATTTCAAGAAAAGCTGCGGATCACTATCCTGAATATTTGATGAAGTAGGGCTGGGAATAGGCATGGCTGAAATGTCAAAGTTAGATTCTCTCGCGACTTCTGATGCTTTGCTGTCGCAACGTTGCGTCATGCTTTCAGTGATGCTGGGTACAGGTACAGTAAGTATTAATAACAGCAGTTTTAATCCTGCTATTCCTCAACTGATGCAAGATTTCCAAATTGCTGAAGCAACAGTAAGTTGGGTCATGGTAATTTTCCTTTTAACCATGAGTCTAAGCTTGCTGCTGACTGGTTTTCTCAGTCAGCGTTGGGGTAAGCATCGTGTGTATTTAGCTGCATTAAGTCTTTTTATGTTGAGCTCGATTTTCGGGGCCTTCGCTTCGCAATTTGAGACCGTGTTAACAGTCCGAGCCTTACAAGGATTTGCCAGTGGGCTGATGATTCCTTTGTCATTGGGAATTATTTTTTCAGTTACGCCGAAAGAACAGAGGGGTGCCGCAACGGGGCTATGGGGAGCAATGATTATGCTGACCTTAGCCTGTGGTCCAATGTTAGGTGCATTGATGCTCGCTGTATCCAGTTGGCATGCCTTATTTTTATTAAATGTACCATTGGCAATTATTGCTTTAATCATGGGGTGGTTTTATCTGCCTCGGCAACCCGCCATTCAGAATTTAAAATTTGACTGGCTTGGTTTTGGATTATTGTCAATTTTCATTATTTGCTTGCTGTTGGCTTTAAGTCTCATTCAACAATTGCAGGATGTCTATCAGCCTACGTTCTGGTGGTTATTGGGACTGAGTGGTTTTGCAGGGTTTGGATTTTTTTGGGCTAGCCGAAAAAAGCCAGATGCCATTATTACTTGGTCTTTATTTCAAAGTCGTGAGTTTAATTACAGTTTGATGTTATCGGTTGTGCATACCATCGGCTTATTTTTGAGCTTATTTTTGATTCCTTTACTCATTCAAAATAGTTTGCAGTTAAGTCCACTGTGGTCAGGGCTGTTACTGATGAGTAGTGCCTTAACCACCAGCTTGTGTAGTAAACGTGCTGGTCGCTATCTAGATCAGCATGGGGCAAAACGGCTGTTAAGTGTCGGTATCGTACTGACCGCAATATCCTTTGTCGGCTTAGGGTTGGCAACTAATCACTCTATCGTCTTATTAATGCTCTGCATGGTGATGCATGGTTTGGGGTTTGGCTTGTCTTATATGCCTGCGACCACAGCAGGACTGAATCATTTACCCAATCCAGAACTTGTGACACATGGTGCGGCGGTAAATAACTTATTGCGTAGGCTTTGCGCTGCAATTGCAGTTGTGATTGCTGCACTTTATTTGCAAATACACACGCAAAATTTCTTAGAAAGTCCTGAATTAGCCATCGTACAAAGGCACGTCATTCAAGAGCTATTTTTCTTCTGCGCCTGCATAACGCTCTTGGCACTGCCTTTTGCATGGAAGTTTCCACATCAAAAACAGCAACATATACACATTTAAAATTTAATATGAAGGAATCGGTTATGGGTCATTTACATCCCACATTAACGAACAAAAACAATGCCTCTTATGTCGCAACTTTAGCTTGGCAACAACCCGATCAAACTGCAATGAACAAAGTAGAACAACGTGTCATCAAACAATTGCTTCAGGCTTTAATTTTTGAAGAAGTGATTGATGCAAAATTTGAAAATGACGTATTTATCATCCAAGCATTCGATCAAAATCAAAAAGAAATTCAGTACCGTGCAGCAGGCAAGCACTATCTGAGCTTTGGTTTAGTCCGTTTGGATGAACAAGAGGTGATTCGTCAAGACCATGCGGGACAACAGTCAGCGGCACAATTAAATCAGGTGATTGAGGAAATTGTCCGTGCGATTCCAAACGCAGCTAAATTGGAAGATTTCATTTATGAATTAAAACGGACATTTATTCATGATGTGCAATCGCAACACTGTCAAAACCAATTTCAACTTCCTGCGACACAGTACAATTATGATGTTCTAGAAACATATTTAATGGATGGTCATCCTTATCATCCTTGTTACAAGTCACGTGTTGGTTTTAGCTTACAGGACAACCTGAAATATGGTGTGGAATACGCACAGCCGATCCACTTGGTATGGTTAGCCATCCATCATTCCTTGCTTTCAGAAAATGCCTCGAAGTCTATTCATGCGGAACAGTTTTTACAGCAACAATTAACTGAGCAAGATCAAGCGCTGTTTGATCAAACTTTGAGCGCTCAGGATTTAAATACCAGCGAATATACCTGGCTACCCGTACATCCTTGGCAATGGGAAAATACGCTGGTTCATACATTCTTTGAAGAAATTGCGAAACAAAAAATTGTCTATTTAGGTCACGGAAGTGATGCGTACATAGCGCAACAATCCTTAAGAACTTTGACCAATTTACAGCATCCAGAAAAGCCCTATATTAAACTTGCAATGAGTTTAACCAATACTTCCAGTTCACGCATTTTAGCGGCACATGCTGCAATGAATGGTCCGTTAATTACGGATTGGTTACAGCGTTTAATCGAAAATAGTGAACTGGCAAAGTCTTTAGATTTTGCAATTTTAAGAGAAGTGCATGCCACTGCGGTTGATTTTAGCAAATTACCTACGTCACACGCCAAACAAGCCTATGGCACGATTGGGAGTTTGTGGCGTGAAAGTGTTCACGCTTACTTAAAGCCAGAAGAAGATGCTATTCCACTCAATGGCGTCAGTCATGTTCAATGTGATGGGCAGTTGCTTATTCAACCGTGGCTAGAAAAATATGGTACGGAAGCGTGGCTTACACAATTCCTTTCTGTGGTGATTCAACCGATTTTATTTCTATTACATGCAGAAGGTATTGGCTCGGAATCGCATGGTCAAAATATTATTTTAGTGCATAAAAATGGCTGGCCTACGCGAATTATTTTGAAAGATTTTCACGATGGTGTTCGCTTTAGTCCAGAACATTTAACTCATCCTCATGAATATCCTCAATTACATGCCTTACCCGCAGAACATGCAAAAGCCAATCGCATGTCATTTATTTTGACCGATGATTTAAATGCTGTACGAGATTTTAGTTGTGCCTGCCTATTTTTCGTTGCTTTAAGCGATATTGCGATGACATTACAGCAGAAAATCAATTTTCCTGAACAACAATTTTGGCAAATTGCGGCCAACATCATTCATCATTTCCAACAACAAAATCCTGAACATCAAAATAGATATGAAAAATTTGATGTGTTTGCAGCACAGTTCTGCATTGAATCTTTAACCAAAAGACGTTTGTTTGGAGATGGCGAGGTGCAACTTCGTCTGGTGAATAATCCACTTTATCAGTTCCGCAAACCAACTGCTCAAGAGGGTTAAAAATGAATACGATGTTGTTTTCACCAACCGTAACGACCCAAATGATTTTGGTGGATTTGGTGAATAGTTTTTTGGTGGAAGGTTATATTCCAGAGCATGTCATTTTTACTAAGCCACAAGCATTGGCACTGTTAAAAGATCGTTTTGAGCAGAATTTCAATGCTTTGTTCGAGACGTATTTAGATCAAACCTCTTTCGCACTTTTATTTCACGCCGATTTTTCGGAATTTATGGTTCTCCCGTTACAGCAGGCAATTCAACAGGATTGGGTTATTCAACCGCATATGCCTGCTTACCAAGTATGGATTCAAGCAGATCAAAATTATCAATTACGCGCATTAAGCGCATTAGATTTTTTTGATGTGATGCAGCGTTTTGGCTACTTTTCTCACTGTGAAACTGCAAAGTTAGAAACATTTAGAGATGATCTGCAACTGACCATGATGCAAAGTCAGCTCACTGCACAGCATCAGATTAATACCGAAACATGGGGTTTAGATTGTCCTGCCGAATTGTTTATTCAACTTGAACAATATGCTGGACTCAGGGACCGTCCATATCATCCGCTGGCCAAATTAAAAGATGGTTTTTCGGCAGAGGAGTATCTGCAATTTAGCCCAGAGTTTTCTCAGCCTATTCCTTTGTGTTGGGTCGCAGTTAAAAAAGAAAAACTGGTCTATGGTCAGGCGGTAACGCAGATTGAAACCCAGCAACCCGCTAAAATTTTTTTAGATCATGAGCAATATACAGCCTTAGCGCAGGAATTAAAGCAAAAAGAAATCGGTGATGAGTTTTTGGTTTTACCGATGCATATTTGGCAATTTAAGCATATTTTGTCGGAGAAATTTGCTCAAGAATTGGCAGATGGCGTGATGATTCCATTGGAATTTCAATCTACCGAAATGTATGCGAGTTCGTCCTTAAGAAGCTTATTATCAGCCTCAAAACCACAGGACAGTCTAAAGCTGCCTTTGGCCGTGAAGTCTTTGGGTTCACTGCGTTTTTTGCCGATTGTGAAAATGATCAATGGGCAAAAAAACCAAAAGCTGTTGCAAGATGCAAAGAAACTGGATGAGGTTTTAAACACGCGTTTATGGTTGTGTGATGAAAATCAGTGGTGGGCATATTTACCCCATCAGCCTGAAAATTTAACTCCAGATAATTTGACCTTATTTGATGAGCAGCCCATGCATTTAGCGGTACAACGGCGCCGTATTCCTGCTGAACTCTTACAACAACCTTACCAAATTATTCCGATGGCCAGTTTAGGACAATGTTTAGCGGGAGAAATATATCCATTTGAGTTTATTTTAAACGCGCAAAAGCTTCAGTCGACCAAAGAAAATATTGTTGCGACTTTCAAGATGTTGTGTCGAGATTTTTTTGACGTGAATTTAAGGCTCTTCCATCTGGGGTTAATGGGGGAAATTCATGGTCAGAATATTTGTATTGTACTCAAACAGGGTCAGTTTGCTGGGTTTATGTTACGTGATCATGACTCATTACGCATTTATTTACCTTGGCTACAACAACAGGGTTTGGAAGATCCGCAGTATTTAAGCCCACATGATTTCAGAATCACGCTTTATCATGATTCGATAGAAGATCTTATTTTGTACCTACAGACCTTAGGAATACAAGTTAATTTAGCCAGCATACTGGAGTCAGTTGCTGAATATTATCAGCTCAATACATTCGAGTTATGGCAGATTTTGGCTCAAGCGTTGCAGGAGGCTCTAAATGCCGTGCCATTCAGTGATGAAGCCCGTTCAGCCTTACAGCATATTTTATTTGAAAAAGAGCATTGGCCATATAAACAGCTTATTCGCCCTTTACTCGAGCAAAATAATCGAACTGGAAGCATGCCAAGTCGTATGGGCCAAACCTGCAATTTATTCAAGAAGTTACAGACTGCTGAAAAGCATGATTGAACAGGTTTGTATAGCGTGCGTTCCCATATCTCTGTCGTGAATGTTGTCTCAGAGCCTGAATTTGAATCATTGGGTCTTTCTCAAGCCAAGCATATTTTGGCTGAAAGGCTCAATATTCAAATCAATTTGCATATGTACGATGCAGATAGTTTTGCCGATCTATTAGATCCTGAGCAGTGTTTAAAGGTGCTCACCGAATTTTCAACACGGATACAGGCTGTTAACTTAACCTGTTCAGGTTCAATGTTTATGAAATATTGGGCAGTTCCACTGTTGTTCCCTTATTTATACGCATTATTAACGGAACAGGTGAGTTTACCTTGGGAATTGTCTGCGCTTTCAGTGCAAATAACATCGACATGGTATTGGGACCGTCATTTAAATATTAAACCCACTTTTTTAAAAAGGGATACGTGGTGGACACAACAGAAAACCTATAAAGCAACCATGCTGAGGATTTTTAATGATTTAAGTCAAGTGTTTGAGGTCATGAGTAAAGTTGCCAAAGTACAGAAGTTTTTGCTTTGGGAAAACACAGCGCTCAGGATTTTACAGTTCTATGATCTGATGCAGAAACAAGATGCATCTCAACAGACTTTGACAAAAATTTTGCAGCAACGCCAATTCTTATCAAATTTATCCGCTGAATATTTTGGCTTAAAACAAAATCCATTTCTTTTGTTGGAACAAAAACGAAAGTTAAACAGTGGAAGTTACCTAAGGAAAAAGTGCTGTTTTTATTTTCAACTCCCTGAATCCAAACGTGAATATTGCAGCAGTTGCCCTCTAGCTAAAAAGGATCAAGAAAGAGATCAAAGTCCATGTCAGATCAATTAAATCGTTTATTTACACAGTATGCCAATATTTCCAGCTCAACCATTGGGCATGTTTTAGATACGGGTTATTTACCTGAAATTCATGCAGTTAATTCAGTTCAACATGTTGTAGGGCGGGTGCGAACGGTCACTTTAAACTCCATCAATGCCATGCTGCTACGCAATGCACTGTTAGAAAGCAAAGCGAGTGACGTACTGGTGATTGATGCGCGGAAACTGGGTTACCGTGCCTGTTGGGGAGAACAACGTCATCGTGCAGCGATTTACCATGAATTGGCTGCCATCATTGTTCTTGGTGCAGTCACTGATATTTGTGCTTTACGTGCTATGAAAGTTCCCGTATTTGCTCAAGCGGTGAGTTGTTTAACCACCCGAGCAGAAGGAGAAAGTCTGGTCGACTTTGACCAGGATATTCAATATTTTGATTCAATCATTTCAACAGGCGATTTAATTGTGGCTGATGCAGATGGCGTTTTCATTTTAAAGCCTGAGGTGGCTGCACTCCATTCAGAAAAATTCCAACATATGGAACTTTTGGAACAACAAAAAAGAGAGCTGTTTTTTAGTCAGCATCCAACTGAACAGTATTATCACAGCATTTAAATATCGGTCTAAGATAAAAAGAAAGGACTTCTATGCAAACATTATCCTCAAGTCTTCCTCATTATTTTTCTTATGCAGAAAAAGGGATTTCCTATGCGCTGCGCGCAGTGGTTTTACCTGAAGATTTTCCATTGCTTTATAAATGGATGCATACACCTCATGTCATCCCGCAGTGGCAACTGAACAAACCTGAACTGGAGCTGGCTGTCTATTTTGAGAAGATGCTAATTGATGACCATCAACGTTTGTATATTATTCAAATTGAAGGGCAGGATGTGGGCTATTTAGAAATATACGAGGCTAAACGGGATCGGTTGTCCTTATATTATCCTGCATCAGAGCATGATTTAGGGTGGCATATCTTATTGGGCGAAGAAAGTGTGGTGGGAAAAGGGCATTTTAAAGCTGTAATGCGCATGATGAGTTATTTTGTTTTTGAGCATTCTCCAGCAGAGAAAATTGTAGGGGAGCCCGATGAGAGTGTGAAATCTTATGAATATGTTGCCCATGAGATTGCTTTTGAAGCCCAGAAAAAGATACACATGTTAGAAAAAACAGCCATTTTATATCATTGTTTCAGAGATAAATTTTATGAAAGGTGTGGAGCATTAGCTCGTTCATAAAAAAGATAACGGGTATTTTAGAAATGTCTTCCATTAGGGAGACATTGTTTAGCTTGTATTTTAAACAAAACTTAGTCCCACAACTGAATTTAGACATAGCCATTAAAATCCATAAAAAAATAAAAAATTGGAATAAAAGTTTTTACAATCGTAATAATAATGATTACTATTTGCACCAATATTAATACTTACTATTTGGAAATAAAAATGCGCTTGTCACACTTTAGTCTTTGCTTGCTTACAACAGCAATTTGCACCCAACTTTATGCAAATGATTCCGTTGCGATAGGGGCTGAAACACAAAATGCCGAAGCGAAGCTCCCCACTCTGGTAATGACGGCAACACGAACACCAAAAAGTATTGCGGAAATTGCGGGGACAGTTCAAACCATTTCAGCAGATGAAATTGCACAACAGGCAGGAACAGGTCGTAAAGTTGCCGATATTTTAGCGCAACTGGTACCTTCACTTGCGCCAAGCAGTGGAACAAGCAGTAACTATGGTCAAACCATGCGTGGCCGTAACGTATTGGTGATGATTGATGGGGTATCTCAAACAGGATCACGTGATGTCGCGCGTCAACTGAACAGTATTAGCCCGAATATGATTGATCATATTGAAGTCGTTTCGGGTGCGACCAGTATTTATGGTTCTGGCGCAACGGGCGGTATTATTAACATTATTACTAAACGAGCAGACAAATCTGAACCTGTCAGTTTTCAGACCAAGTTGGGTGTAACCGCCGCCGATAATTTCCGTAGTGACAGTCTGGCTTATCAAGTTGGGCAGACCGCTTCTTTTGCGAATGACAAAGTGGATGGCTTTTTAGGGGTGGATTATACCAACCGCGGTTCCCAGTTTGATGGTCGAGGTGATCGTATTTCATTAAGCCCGTGGCAGGGCAGCACGATGGATACCGATACTATTGATGTAAATGGACGACTGAATTTTAATTTGACGGATAGCCAAAGTTTAAGTTTTGGCGCGCAATATTATAAAGATGAACAAGATACCGAATATGGTCCTGATTATTCTTATCTACTGACAAAAACTGAACCTTCTTTAAAAGCGATTAAAGGGTGGAGCTTAGACAAACAGCCATTCACAGAACGCTATGCTTTTAATACCCAATATCAAAATCAGGATTTTTTAGGGCAGATTCTGAATGTAGAAGCCTACTATCGAAATGAAAAATCTAGATTTGTCCCTTATGGTTATTCGAAAGATGGCGTAAGTGTTAAACAAAGCCAGTCCAATGTGGACTATGCGGGCATTCGCTCTACCTTACAATCCGATTTGAAAGTGGCAGATCGTGAGTTAAAACTGACTTATGGTTTGGACTATGACTGGGAAAAAGATCATCAATGGGCTGACTTTTATCTGCCTAGCAACACAGGTTTGGTTTATACCCCAACGGGTGAAACACAAGGCTCAGGACCAGATACTCAAATTCAGAATATCGGGACTTTTTTACAAGGAGATTATGCTTTAACTGATCGGCTCAATATTCAGGCAGGTGTACGTTATCAATATGTTCAAGCGGATACCGACAGTTATTTAACAGCACGTAAGCCTTATACCTTAATGGCAGCGGATTCGACTGATTCAGATAAATTCCTGTTCAATTTAGGGACTGTTTACAAGTTGACAGATGCACAACAACTTTATGCCAACTTCTCTCAAGGCTATAGCTATCCAGATGTACAACGCGTTTTACGTGATGTCGCAGCATATACCTTAACGACTTCGGGTATTGAGCCAATTACGGTCAATAGCTATGAATTGGGTTGGCGTTTAAATCAAGATTCAGGTTTAAATTTAGGTTTAACAGGGTTCTACAATACCTCGGATAAAGTCGTTCAATTTAACTCTGACCGATCTGTCAATGTAGTCGATACCGACCAACGCATTTATGGTGCAGAAGCCACTGTGAGTTATCCATTTATGGACAACTATAAAGTGGGGGGCACTCTGGGTTATACACGTGGTCAGTACAAAGATGCTGCGGATAATTGGCACGAGTTAAATGCCTTTGCAGTTTCACCAATGAAAGGTACTTTATTTGCAGAATGGAGCAATGCTGAAGGTTATGGTGTACGGGCTCAGATGTTAGCTATTAAAGGGACAGACAAAGCTTATAAAGATGATCTGGCGTTAAAAGCAGCTGGAATCACAGATAGTAACAGTGCGGCAGAGATCAAGGGTTATACCACTATGGATGTATTGGCGCACTTCCCGATGGCAAAAGGTCGAGTCGATTTCGGGGTTTATAACGTATGGGGTAAGCAATATAAAACCGTATTTGCTCAACAAGCTACGGTGACGAATGCCAATTCACTTCTGGCAATTCCTGCGGAAGGACGAACGTTTGCCTTGAGTTATACTATTAATTATTAAGTTCCTTATTAATTATGTTCATGAAAGTATCCGTAATTAAGGTTGCGGATACTTTCTAGAAAACTTAATTAAATTGATATTTAAATCAATGGAATATGGTCTGCTATTATTGTCGCTATTGGGTGAAAACCAAGCGCAACTATGTCATGTCGGTCCGTATAGTTGAATGAAATAATGATTTGATAAATCCATTGATAAGTTGAAACATCCCTCTACTCGTGTAGAGGGATGTTTTCATTTAGTTGTTAGGCTATTAGCTCAAGATAGTCATTTTCCGACTATTTCTTTAGAGCTCACTGTATGTTTGCATGCATCAAAATTAAGTCAACTAAACGCTGCGCGGACGGTGAGAGTGAGCGGTCGGCCAATTGCACAATAGAGCACTCGATATTCATTGCTATTGTAGGTAACTGGGGCTGAAGTAGAGCTCCAAGATTCACGAGTTCACTTTTGCTATCTAACCATGATTTCCACGTAAACAGAATATTGTCACTATGTAATGTAAGGTCATGGAGTAATTGCAAATTATCACAAGTGAGTCCAATCGGAAGTGCTTGATTGGGCTTCATACCAAGTATGGAACGTAGACGTGGTGAGAGAGATTTATCCATAGCTACAGCTGACCAAGGATAAGTTGGAATTTGTGTGGGTCGTGGGGGAGTGTTTTGCTGTAATAAAGGGTGTTCAGGTCTACAGTACATTGACACTGGTTCAGAGGGGAGCCAAGTAAGCTCGAAGCGTTCATCCTCTTGAAGTTCGCCTGGGTAAGCAACAAAAAACTCAATCTTTTCCTGTTCTAAGTGCGTTTGTAAGTTAGGCGTTTGGCTGACTTCTATATGTAGTTTTACCTGTGGAGACTGTTGTTTTAGATCCATCAGCGCGCTGCTGAGCGGCCCATCAATCGCCAGTAAGCTCGTACCAAAGTTTAACTCACCACATTCAGCATGGGAAAGGTAGTAGATATCATCGGCTAAGTCCCGAGCTCTGCTAAGCAAGGTAAGTGCTTTCGCTATTAAATATTGACCTGCTGGGGTTGGTCGTACAGAGCGAGTATCTCTATCGAATAAACGTAAACCAAATTCAGTTTCAAGTGCTTGAATACTACGACTAAACGCTGTTTGTGAAAGATTTGCGCGTTCGGCAGCCCTCGAAAAATTAAGCTCTTCGGCAAGTAATTCTAAATGTCGTAATTGTTTTAAATTAATTGATGCTCTCAATGCATAAGTTTCCTATAAATAATGCATTAGACGAGAATGTATGAGACTGATAGGTTGTTGTCAACAGTGTGCATAGATAAAGCGAAGGCTTGATCTGGGAAATTCTTTTGTTTCGCTGTGGTATTTAAAAATAAAGATTGAGTAAGGAAAACTAATCATGAGCAAAAATGCGAGTTTTACACGGATGGATCAAAGCACCCAAGAAGATTGGGATATTATTGCAGCAGAATTCCGACCTTTTAGTAAAGAGTTGCCTGACCGTATTATCGCGCATCTCAAGCTATTAGATGGTGATTATGCAGGTTTCCCGATAGATCGACTGAGCCATTGCTTACAAACCGCGACTTTAGCTTATCGTGATGGTCGTGATGAAGAATATGTTGTCTGTGCATTGTTACATGACATAGGTGATACGTTGGGTTCTTTTAATCACCCTGAAGTCGCTGCTGCAATTCTGAAGCCTTTTGTGGATGAAGCCAACCATTGGATGATTCAAAATCATGGTGTTTTTCAGGGAAATAACTTTTTCCATTATATCGGTATGGATCGAAACATGCGGGATATGTTTGCAGAGCATCAGCACTATGAACGTACGCGAGAATTTGTCGATTTATACGACAATCCTGCATTTGACCCTAAGGGCGAAATCCTTCCGCTTGATTTTTTTGAGCCTATGGTGCGTAACATTTTTGCTAAACCTAAAAATAGTTTGTATAGCGCAGCATTAGAGCGTATGGAAATGCAGGGTACGGAATAAGCGTTTCATCGATAGACGCATTCATTTCTTCCCAGATGGTTAGCATGAAGGAGTAGTAAGCGGTCAACATGCTACCAATGGATGTTTAGCTGATTATTGCCGTGCATTCTATTTTAAAAATGCACGGTGGATTAGATTTTTATAAAGGTTATGTCGCAGTTAAAAGATAGCAAGAGCTTCATGCTAAACGATTACATTCATTTCAGTGAGTAACCCATTCCACAGTCTTTTGCATCGTTTCTTTCAGCTCGGTTGGTGGGATTTTCCATTGTTGATTTAGCTGATTGAATGTACTTAGATCAAGCTGCTCAATTCTGAGAAAATTTAACATTTCTGGGGACATATCTAGTTTGTTTGCTAACCATCGCCACTTCAAAATCCATTTTAGAAAAGAGATGGAAATAAAATGGCGCGGAGGATTAATCTGTAACGACTGAGCAATGATCTTTACTAGTATCTGAAAGGGTATCTGCTTGGGATTGGCGACTAGAATTTCTTGTTTAAGTGTGTGAGGGTCTTTACTTGCATGCAACATAGCATTCACTAACATTGTGACCGATACTAAAGGGAGTGAATGCTCTGATGTGCCAGGAAGGGCATTCATTTTTTTTTGTTGAAGTTGTTGAATTAGAGCAGTAATGGGTTGAGATGATGGAATTTCACCTGTTATTTCATCTCCAATGACGGTCGCTGGGTGGATGATTGTCCAAGGTATATTTAATAGGTCTGTCTGTTTAATCCAGTTAAAATGTCCTTGAATCTTTGAGGCTTCATAGGCACCTAATGTGTCATAGATTTTTGGCCAGTCAGTTTTTTCGATATGTTCTCGGTATATGCCTACTGCCTGTAAATGCTGATCTAGCGTCAACATAAAGCCTGACAAGTGAACCGCACGTTCTAAATGGCAATGCTTGTTCACGCTGTGTAGCAGATTGGTTAGTCCATCGACATTGACCGCTTGAGCTTGCTGCATAGACAGATGCCATTTGAATAATGCACTCGTATTGTATAGGTAATTCACCTCTTTCAACGTTTTCCAATCTTCAAGCGATAGCCCCAAATCGGGCTGAGTAATATCGCCCTGAAGAAAACTAAGCTGTTGATAATCGATATTTTGTTGTGCCAGCCAATCACGTATCTGAAGTGATTGTTCATCGACATTGCGGCAGATAGCAAATACTCTTGCATTATCGCGAAGTAGCTGTGCGATAAGGAATTTTCCGATAAATCCGGTTGCACCGACCACAAGCGCAGTTTGAGATGGTTTAAGCATAAAATTAAACTCGTTTAATTGTTATTGCTTAAGCTAAACTGTGGAGTATAGTCAACGGTCAAGAATTTTTAGAAATATAAAAGGAAGCCTTGTATGCTAATCGGGGAACTATCACAACAGATGAATCTGAGTCGCGATACTATTCGTTTTTATGAAAAGATGGCATTGATTCAGCCATTGGTACGCAATAATGGCTACAAGGATTATCCTGAACAGACACTACAACAATTAAAATTGATCCTGACCGCTAAAAACCTTGGCTTTACACTTACGGAAATAAAGCAAATTATTGATATTGTTGGTGAGAATGAGATTCCTGCCGCGCAATTTAATACAATTTTGCAAGAAAAGTTGGGCATGATTCAGGAGAAGATAATGCAATTGCAACATATGCAAAACATGCTTGAAAATTTGCTAGGTGGTGAACCTTGTCCATTGAGAAAAGGATGCGAAGTCAATGGGATTGAATAGCGCTGAAAACGCTTAATTTGAAATGGCTATTTGATTTGGGCTTTGTGCATTATAGTTTTCGTACTTTGTGATGTACTTAAATATGGCTTTCGATGAGTGTGAATAGTGTTGGTCGTATTTTGATGCTGAATTTCTAAAAGTACAGTTTTGTCATGTTTTCTTTTTGAAGATAAGAAATTTTTATAAAAATAAACTTATATAAAATCAATAAAAAAAGGCGCTTATCTTTTGGATAAGCGCCTTTTTAATTTTGGAGCGGGAAACGAGACTCGAACTCGCGACCCCAACCTTGGCAAGGTTGTGCTCTACCAACTGAGCTATTCCCGCAATATGGATGTGCATTATAGAGAGTTTAATTTGACTGTCAACTCTCTACGCATGCAACTGCTGAATTAATCAGCGCGTCTCCAAACCGTACCTTGACGTGTATCTTCCAAAACCACACCCTGATCCAGTAATGACTGACGAATGCCATCGGCTTTTGCGAAATCCTTAGCTTTCTTTGCATCTTGGCGTTGCTGAATAAGGTCTTCAATGTCTGCTTCAGATAAACCCAGAACTTCTTGCCCAATATCAGATTTTAAAAAGTCTTCAACATCATGCTGTACTATGCCAAGAATATTGGTCAAATGGCGTAAAGTGGAATAGTAAATCGCAGCATGTTCAGCATGTTCTTCTTTAACTGAACGGTTCAGCTCTTTGTTAATTTCAAACAACACGGCAATTGCTTCAGCGGTATTGAAGTCATCACGCATTGCAGCATTAAAACGTTCAACTAGGTTGTCATCTAATTGTTCAACGATATTCGTGCCATAGAGTTGTTGATAGGCTTTAAATGAATGATAGAAGCGGCTTAATGTAGTTTTGGCTTCTTTTAACGCAACATCCGAGAAGTTCACTGGACTACGATAGTGTGAAGACACAATAAAGTAACGAATTACTTCAGGATGGAATTTATCCATTACATCGCGAATGGTAAAGAAATTGCCTAATGATTTAGACATTTTTTCGCCATCAACATTAATAAAGCCCACATGCATCCAATAATTCACATATTGTTCATCTGTAGATGCTTCACTTTGTGCAATTTCATTTTCATGATGTGGGAACATGAGGTCTGAACCACCACCATGAATGTCAAAATGGTTACCTAGGCAGCACGTCGACATTGCAGAACATTCAATATGCCAACCTGGACGGCCATTACCCCAAGGCGAAGCCCAAGCAGGCTCATTTTCTTTGGCATGTTTCCAGAGTACGAAGTCGAAAGGATGTTTTTTCTCAACTTCCACATCAACGCGGTCCGATGCACCTGCTTGCATATCTTCCAGTTTGCGACCGGAAAGGCGACCATATTTGGCAAATTTTTCTACTTGGAAATATACATCGCCATTGCTTGCAGGGTAGGCAGTACCTTTGTTGACCAAATTGCCAATCATGCTTTGCATTTGGTCAATATATTCTGTCGCGCGGGGTGCTTCATCAGGGTGTAAGCAGCCTAAATTTTCCGCGTCTTCATTCATGGCTTGAATAAAGCGATCAGTGAGTGCAGTAATCGTTTCGCCATTTTCATTGGCACGTTTAATAATTTTGTCATCAATATCGGTAATGTTACGAACGTATTTGACGTTCCAGCCCTGACTGCGTAAAAAACGAATAATATAGTCGAATGCAACCATCACACGTGCGTGTCCGATATGACAGTAGTCGTATACGGTCATGCCGCAGACATACATATCGATATGACCTTCTTTACGTGGTACAAATTCTACTTTTTTACGTTGCTCTGAATTGTAAAGAACAAAAGGCTGCATAGGGCTTACATATTGCGATAACAAAAAGATTTCTCATCATAACGTAAGGTCCATGATTCACAAAGTTTTATACGTTATTTTTATAAGCAAGTGAAAAGTTATACATTTAGAAACGTTGCATTTGCATAGATATGATAAAATTGCGAAAATTATTTTTTACTTGAGACTGGGGTTGATCATTATTTAAATAATGATGAATTGCCCTGAAATCAACTCTTATCGAGTTTAAGGTTGCCAACGTTGAATTTACAAGCCATGCCGAATCCAATCGATTTTCAGAAAGCCGCATTAGAAACTTTGCGCATTGAAGAACAAGCTTTAGGTGTATTAGCAACGCAAATAGATGAGCGTTTCAGTTATGCCTGTGAAATTATCTTACAGTGCAAAGGGCGCTTAGTGGTAACAGGCATGGGTAAATCAGGGCATATTGGTCGTAAAATGGCGGCTACATTTGCTTCTACAGGGACACCTTCATTCTTCATGCATCCTGGCGAAGCAGGACATGGCGATTTAGGCATGTTAGTTCGTGGTGATGTACTCATTGCAATTTCAAACTCGGGTAAGAGTGATGAAATTATGATGTTGATGCCGTTAATTAAGCACTTGGAAGTTCCCTTAATTACCATTAGTGCTGATGATACTGGCCCAATGCCACAAAATGCCGATGTGGCACTTACTTTAGGCAATATTCAAGAAGCTTGTCCATTAGGTCTTGCACCAACTTCAAGTACCACTGCCACTTTGGCTTTGGGTGATGCATTGGCGGTGGCTTTATTAGAAGCACGTGGTTTTACTGCGGATGATTTCGCACGTTCGCACCCTGCTGGAGCTTTAGGTAAGCGTTTGTTATTACATGTAAAACACCTAATGCACACGGGCGCAGATCTGCCGAAAGTTGCACCTGAAACCCCAATGAATAAAGTTCTATATGAAATTTCAAATAAGCGTTTGGGTTTAACTACGGTTGTAGATAGCGAAGATCGTTTATTGGGAATTTTCACAGATGGTGATTTACGCCGTTTAATCGATAAGCAGCAAGGTTTTGATGTGAACTTGCCAGTTTCAGAAGTAATGATTCAAAACCCTGCGACCATTTCTCAAGAAGCACGTGCGGTAAAAGCTTTAGAAAAATTACGCGACAAAAAAATCAATCAATTTGTAGTTGTGGATGATGCCAATAAAGTCATTGGTGTGATTAGCATGCATGACTTAATTCAAGCAGGGGTAAATTAATCCATGGCATCTTATGTTTTATTAGAACAAGCACGTCATATTCAAGCGCTCGTATTAGATGTCGATGGTATTTTAAGTGATGGTTTTGTGACTTTAACCAATACAGGGGATGAAATTAAATCCTTTGATATTCGTGATGGTTTAGGCATGAAACTGGTACAAAAGTCTGGCGTGAAAGTGATTATTATTACAGGCCGTAAAAGTAATATCGTTGAAAAGCGTATGTCAGATTTAGGCGTAGACTTGGTTTTTCAAGGGCGTGAAGATAAAGGTGTGGCTTTGCGTGAAGCGTGTGCTCAACTCAACCTTTCACCAGATGATTGTTTATATATGGGTGATGACTGGCCTGATCTTTCAGCTTTTTCTATTGCAGGGATGAAAGTAACGGTGCCGAATGGTCATGTTGAAGTGCGTCGTCGCGCTGATTTGGTCACACAAGCGATGGGTGGTCGTGGTGCAGTACGTGAAGTTTGTGACATGCTACTTATGGCGAAAGGGACTTACCAAGAGCTACTTGAAAAATTTATTACAATCCCGCATTAATGCTTATATACGTACATAATTGTTTTTAGTGAAGAACCACACTTATGGATACCAAAGTTTTATATATCACGGCGATTGCAATTGCTGCTGTAAGTGGTGGTTATTACTATTACAGTGGTAAAGGGAATAAATTAGAAAGTGAATCTGCACGGAGTATGACCTATTCCGCAGAAAAAATTAATCTAACCCAAACCGATGATGCTGGGAATTTATATATTCGTGCTCAAATTGATCGACTTGAACAGGATATGCAAAAGCAAACCACTAAACTCGAGAACTTGAATGCTTCAAT
Source organism: Acinetobacter sp. ANC 4910 (assembly GCF_004331035.1). GTDB lineage: Bacteria > Pseudomonadota > Gammaproteobacteria > Pseudomonadales > Moraxellaceae > Acinetobacter. The sequence goes on along the minus strand of NZ_SJNT01000012.1, from coordinate 57,918 downwards.
GTACAAAGATGGCGCTGTAAATGCGACTTTTTTTGCGAAGCAAGCCAACGGTTATGAAGACAATAAAAAAGTTGTTTTGTCTCAACAGGTTGTTGCTACCAAGTTGTTAGATCAAGGGCAGGGGAAAATGCAGTTTTTAACTGATGAGCTGACGGCATTTCCGCAAACCCGTGTAATAGAAACAAACCGTCAAGTGACTGTGCAATCTCCACAAGCAGAGTTTGTCAGTCAGGGATTGAAAGCCAATTTAAATGATGGTCAATACGAATTTTTTAATATTCGAGGAAAGTATGAACCAAAATCTTAAGTTTCAAGCTTATAAAGCTTTCCTTAAAAAAGCAGTTGTACTTAGTATCGGAATTATTGCAGCATCTTCTGCTTTTGCAATTCCTTCGGATCGTAATCAGCCAATTTCTTTGGTGGCAGACCGTGCGACTTTTAATGAAAAAACAGGGGTAACAACGTACTCTGGTAATGTAATTATTGAACAAGGCACCATGCGGTTACAGGCTAACTCGATTGTTGCCAATCTGAATCAGAAAAAAGAGATCAGTACAATCACCGCAACAGGTGGGCCTGCACGTTTTCAGCAGCAATTAGATGCCAATAAAGGCTTAGCAAAAGGTCAAGCGCAGAAAATTGTTTATAACGCTGACACAGGTATTATTACCATGTCAGGCGGTGCAATGCTGGAGCAAAATGGTGCAAGTATCCGCGGTAATACTTTAAAATATAGTATGAATAAAGGCGATATTGAAGCTACAGGAACACCGAACAGCACGGGTTCATCGTCTGGTCGTGTGCAAATTGTGATTCCACCTTCAAGTGCTAAATCCTTCCCAGGAGCGCGTGATTAATGGATCAGGTTGAGACTGCGACACAAAAACTTTGTATTAAACATCTTGCAAAAAACTATAGTAAGCGTTGGGTGGTAAAAGACGTTTCTTTTAGTATGCATAGTGGACAAATTGTTGGTTTACTAGGTCCGAATGGAGCCGGTAAAACGACCAGTTTCTATATGGTGGTTGGACTCGTTCGCATGGACAAAGGTGAGATTCATCTGGATGATCTAGATATGTCTGACCTAGCGATGCATGAACGTGCGCGCAAAGGAATTGGTTATTTACCGCAAGAAGCCTCTATTTTTAGAAAATTGACGATTTCTGAAAATATTATGGCAATTTTAGAAACCCGTAAAGATCTCAGTAAGCAGCAACGTCAACAGCGTTTGACTGAGTTATTGGCAGATTTTAAAATTACTCATATTAAAGACTCATTGGGTATGAGCGTTTCGGGTGGTGAGCGCCGTCGTGCTGAAATCGCACGTGCTTTAGCCGCAGATCCTAAATTTATGCTGTTAGATGAACCATTTGCAGGGGTCGATCCAATTTCTGTAAATGACATTAAAGACATTATCCGTACCCTCAAAGATCGTGGCATTGGAGTGTTAATTACGGATCATAACGTGCGTGAAACATTGGCGATTTGTGAGCGTGCGTATATTGTCAGTGAGGGGGCCGTCATTGCTGAAGGGACACCACAAGAAATTTTAGAAAATGAAACAGTTCGTCAGGTATATTTGGGCGAAGATTTTACCGTCTAAAATACCAGACATAGATGTATTTCAAAACTAACCTCCATAACTATGGGGGTTTTTTATTCGCATTGGTTTAAGTTACTGATTGAAACACGTTACAATTATTCTATTCCTGTTAGTTATTTTTGAATATGCCTTTCACTATTGCAGCCCAAGTCAGTTATCAAGAAGAAATAAAGAAAAGTCATTTTCAAGCCATTGCAGTTCCAGTGGAAAATGAGGCTGCGGTAAAAAGTTTTCTCGAAGAAAACAAAGATATCACCACGACCCATCAATGTTGGGCATGGAAAATTGGACATCAGGTTCGGTTTAATGATGATGGTGAGCCCTCTGGCACGGCTGGGCGCCCTATACTGGCAACCATAGAAGGGAATGAGCTTACGAATGTACTGGTGCTCGTGAACCGTTGGTATGGTGGGGTAAAATTGGGTACAGGCGGTTTAGTGCGTGCTTATGGTGGCAGTGCAGGGCAATGTCTACTTCTAGCAGAGAAAATTGAATTAATCGAAAAGAAAATGGCACATTTTAGTTGTCAGTTTTCGGAGTGGTCGATCTTTCAATATGAAATGCAACATCAGGGAATTGACTTTCAAGAGCAATATACAGCAGATGGTGTTGTTGTCGAGTTACAGTTGCAAGTTCATCAAATTTCAGAATTAGCAGACAAAATTCGGGATGTGACTCGCGGTCGTGAACAACTGAAGTTAGTGGAAGATCAGCATGACTGAACAAGATCCTTTACTTAAATATCGTGAACAGCATAAACACCGACTCAATTATATGCCTTGGCTCTACTGGACTTTAAAGCCGAAGCATCGCGCATGGGCAGAGCAATGGCAAAATGAATATCAACAATATTTAAGAGAAATGGAAACAGTTGAGATTGGCAAGAACTGTTTTATTTCGCCATTGGCGCATATTTTTGCGGAGCGTGGGCGTACCATCAAAATTGGAGACAATTGCTTTATTGCAGCGGATTGTACTTTGCATGGACCACTCGACATTGGTAATGAAGTCGCAATCAATCACCATTGTATTTTGGATGGTGGGCGGGTCGGGATTAAATTGCATGATCAGGTACGTATAGCAGCTTATAGTCATCTTTATGCTTTTGATCATGGTATGCAACTAGACCAACCTATTTACCAGCAACCTGTACGTTCACAAGGAATTGAAATTGGGCGCGATGTCTGGTTAGGTGCACATGTGGGTGTCAAGGATGGGGTGAAAATAGGAGATCATGCTATTGTTGGAATGCAAAGTATGGTCACCAAAGATGTGGGTGAAAAAGAAATTGTGGCAGGTAACCCGGCACGCTTTATTCGTTACCGTGAATAGAATAATTGTATATTTTTCATCACTCTCGGTTACACAAAAGATGCCAACTCATGAATAGATGTGCTAAGTTTAGAGACAACAAATAGACCTATAGTCCCCAGAGACTAATTGAGAGGCGAACAATGAAACGGGTAATAGCGTGTATAGATTCTTCTCCCTGCATCAATGCTGTCGCAGAAGCAGCGGCTTGGATTGCAAAGCAAACACAACGCGAACTCGTGTTATTACAAGTGCTAGATTACTATCCCGCCAGTTACCATTTAGGTGAAATCAGCGGGGTAATCGGTTTTGAAAGTAATGCAATGTTACTGAAAGAGCTGGCAGAACTTGAACAAAAACAAAGTCAATTAGCCCTCGATTATAGCAATAACCTGCTCAATCATATTTCTGAGATGGTGAAAGAAAAGTATGGCCTAGATGCAACGCATATTCAGGAGAAAGGTGACTTTCTAGAACAAAGTTTTCATGTGCTCAAAGAAGATGATATTGCAGTTATTGGTCGGGTGGGCGAGCGCTCTGCTGAGCGTAACAAACCGATTGGTGGCAATGTTGAAAACTTTATTCGTGGTGTTAACAGTACGGTACTGACAGTGGGTGAAAAATTTGTTCCACCTACACGGTTTATTTTTGCCTATGAATATTCACCGACCTGTATCAAGATGATGCACCGAATTGCACAGAGTGATTTACTGCGGCTATTACAATGCCATTTGCTTTATGTCGGAGATCATCCTGAAATTTTAAATGAACCCTCACAGTTCTTAAGAGATGCGGGTTTAGATGTCGTTGTAGAATACCGTTATGGCGATGTTTCAGAAAACATCTTGGAATATCAGCGAGAACATGATATTAAATTAGTGGTTATGGGGGCATTTAGCCACAGTAAAATTCACCAATTCTTTTTGGGAAGTATTACCACCACAATATTCAGAAATTCAACAGTTCCACTCTTGGTTGCAAAATAAAGAATTTAGAATGGATTACGCCGATTTATAGTTATCCGCATTATATGTGGATAACTATATGGACAATGTTTATAAATAATTGTATTTTAAAATAAAAATACAATAGAGTGTTTTTTGTGCTTTGTTCGCTATTTTACAATTGCAATTGCAAAACCATCATGTCCTTTACTGCCGACCGTCTGTAGTGCTGTAGAAGACAATAATCTTGGATGGTTTTGCAAGCGTGCAAAAGTTTCCCGAATACCTTCAATACTCGGCTTGTGATTGTCAGGATTCACGATATCACCAGCACGAATCACATTATCTAACACAATAATTGTACCTGAGTGAGACAAGTCTAAACTGAGTTCCAAGTATTCAGGATAGCTTTGTTTGTCGGCATCAATAAAAATAAAATCAAAAGGTTCAAAATCGGCGGGTAGGGCTTTAAGTACGTCTGCTGCACGTCCGACTTTCAGTTCAACAGTTTGTGGTAAATTGGCGCGGTCTATATTTTCTTGACCCAGTGCGGCATGCGTATCACGTCCTTCAATGGTAAGAATATAACCATCTTTAGGCAGTGCACGGGCCAACCACATGGTGCTGTATGCAGCAAAAGTGCCAAGTTCAAGAACACGTTTACATTGATTCATTTGAATGAGCATTTGTAACAGCATGCCTTGATTCGGAGCGACAGCTAGATGATCAGGGAAACCTTTTTGAGCTGTGTTTTCAAGGGTTTGTAACAGAATTGGGTCTTCAGGAATTAAATGTGTATCGATAAAATTATCAATCTCTGACCACATTTCTTGCATAATCTTAGCGCCTAAATATCGAATCAGTGCATTTTAAACATTTCTAGACAGAGTTCAATTCTCTCTGAATATTAATCACTGAAAATAAAAAACAGAGGTGTTTAGACCTCTGTCATGGAATGCGTGTTAATAATTACACATGGATGAGGAGCGACTTAAATCTGGACCCCAAGTACGGTAGCCTTGAGTATCAATATGAATTTGTCCAGAAGCATACAAGCCTAAGCCCATATTAAGACTTTGACCGTATTGTTCCCAGAACTGACACAGCTTAAATTTGGTATTTTCAATAAAAGCGTAATCTTCTGGTTGAGGATATTCAGGGCCAATACGGAAATCGATGGCTGAATTAAACAAATGGCGTGAAGAGCTTGCACCACCCGCACATTGGTTGAGCGTTAAGTCGCGGTAAACAGACGTGACTTCAAAGTCGGTTAATACTTTGGATGCTACAAGATATTTAAAAACTTTTAATGTCGGCACCTGATTCGCCCATAATTCACGTGTCGGAATCATGTATTGAGAGCGTCCACATTTTTGCCAGTCGCGGGCAGTACGTAATAACTCAAAAGTTGGAATAATATTACCAACGCTATTTTTTTCTAGGAAAACTTCATATTCACGTACGCGTCGTAAGTTATCACTGGCAGCAACCCAACTGTTGTAGGTATACGGAATAATTTTAGGAGGAATTGGGCGTTCGATAATTACACGTTCTTGCGGAATAAAAATACGTTTTCCATGAGGTGTGCCTTGCCCAGATTTATAAGGAGATGAACTACATCCGATCATAACCAAAGGGATTATACTCAAACCGAGCACACCCTTGAAAAAATGCTTCATGTATGAAAATCAAATGCTTAGAAATATAACTGCTTATTTTAATCGAAAAGGGTTATGTAAATTTGGAAATTTTGCAATCAAATGTGTGTTTTTGGTATAAAAAAAGATCAGCAACTGCTGATCTTTTTTTAATGGCTTATTTTTCAAGATATTGTAACTTGTCTGCTTTACCATTCCATTCTTCACGGTCAGCAGGTTGGTCACCAATTTGAGTAATGTTTGGCCATTTTTGTGCAAGTTCTGCATTCAGTTCGATAAATACTTCTTGACCTTCTGGCAACTCATCTTCAGAGAAAATTGCATTTGCAGGGCATTCTGGTTCGCACAGTGCACAGTCAATACATTCGTCCGGGTTAATCACCAAGAAGTTAGGACCTTCGTAGAAACAGTCAACAGGGCAAACTTCTACACAGTCTTGATATTTACATTTAATACAGTTTTCAGTGACAACAAAGGTCATGGCGACAGCTACCTAAAAATATGGTTTTAATTACTCATGCAGTATTTTAGGCAAAAATGGGGATAACTAACAATTGCTTTTATTGATATTTGTTATTTATATGCGTGAAATAAGCATATATCAATGAAATTTATTAATTTTTGACCCTATTTACATGCCAATTTTATAGAAAAATAGGGTTTTAATAAGTCATATAAAACAATGATTTAAGCTGTTATTTTACAGATATAACTTACATCACATCTGTAAATGGAGTGCAATTCCAATCTCAACATCATTGCCTGAAATTTCATGCCTAGATGCATAAACTTCAGGCATTTTTCTGTGGTATGACCCATAAGTTACTGTGCAGACTTGCCAGCTTTCTTGTATATGAATATCGAAAGCGCTCGAACTTAGTAGAAAATAGGAATTTATAGACTCTTCAAATCTGGGTAAGTATTCGACTTTTTGACAGCAGTTAGAAACTTGTGTAATAAATATTGGCTATCCATCTGAGTTCAATGTTGCTTCTTAATTTTGAAAGATTGTCCTTCACTTTGTGGTGCTCGGTGAATCATGAACTGACTTTAAATATGATGTTTGTATTGGTCTAAATTTTTTTGTAGTTCGGTCTCTACTAAGATTTTAATGGTTATACGAATTAACGAGTAGAGTTTGCATTCTTCTACAACTTGAGAGTAGTTTGAGTAAAAAAATGAGTAATAATCAACAGATTTCAAAGAATTTGTAAAAAAACACGCTTATTTTTTAAAAATGATACATTAAGCAATAGATATCAAAAAAATGTTGATTATTATAGCTTTTTTAAAATACTGGGGATTTCATTATGCGTAAAATTTTTTTTTATCCTTTTTTATCCTAACTCCCGTTATTACAAACAATACCTATGCATCTGAAGATCAAATTTCTAATTTAATTTTAAAAGTTAATACCAAATCAAACAATAATGCCGAAATTGACTTAACCGAGAGTAAATTGCTCGGGCGTGCTAGCTGGAAAATAAAATGTCAATACAAAGTATTTGAAGACATGAAAGCCTGTGTGATGAGTAAAGGTCCTATTTCTATTTTGCATGTTAATCATCAATATATTGTCAATATTGGTGAAAAGCATTTAAAGGATAATCCCGCTTTTATTCATATAGATAACAAAGAAATCCTCCAAGAACGTGAAGGATTATTTAGAAATGGTTCCGAACTGATTAAACAATTCAAAGGTGGAAATTATGCTTTTACACGATTCCAGAATAATAAAAAACAACTTATTGAGAATAAAATTTCATTGGATGGCTTTACTGACGCATTTAATGATATGGAAGCGCAATTTTTAAAACTAGGTAATGATAGAAATTATAGTTTCTAATTATGGCATTACGGAGTATCTATGAATGATTGTATTTCACTAGATATTCCGTAGAGCTTCAACTTTGCATTGTACTCAAACCACTGGCTAACATGGTTCGCTATAAAAAGATTCGCTAAATTTAAGTACATTTTAGAGGTGTAAATAGAGCCATGATTTCATTTTCAATGAGTGAAACTTTGATTTAAGAATGCCTATAGTGCTCGAGCTGTGATTTTATTTAATAGAATCAATTTTCAGTTTCTTAAGGTGTCATGGTGTTGAATGATTTTTGCTAGCTGAGTTACAGCTTGCTCCATTTGGTGAATATCAAAGTCTCCCAATCCAAGAATAAGTCCAGAACGTTTGGTTTGATTTGAATAAGTGGGTGAAATGGCTTTAATGGATATTCCTGAATCAAGTGCTGATTGGGCAATAGCGCGGTCATCTAAATGATCGGCTAACCATAGCAACATATGCATACCTTGATCGCCTGACTGTAAAAAACCAAGGTGTTTTGGAATATAGCGTTCTATCATATCGATTAATTGCAGGCGATTTTCAGCATAAACTTTCCGTATACGTCGAATATGGCGTTCTAAATGACCTTCTTGAATAAAGGCAGCCAATACGTGTTGATCGGCTGAAGGTGGATGGCGGTCAATCAATGCTCTTAGCCCACAAAACGGGGCAACCAGTTTTTTTGGCAGAATGGCATAACCTAAACGTAATGATGGAAACAGGACTTTGCTGAACGTACCTAAATATATAACTTGATCCGATGCCATGCCTTGTAGTGCAGGAAACGGTTGGCCACTGTAGCGAAGTTCACTGTCGTAATCATCTTCAATAATCCAAGCATTCTGCTGTTTTGCCCATGCGAGTAATGCAGTTCGTCTCGCTAGGCTCATGGGCATGCCGATGGGGTATTGATGCGAAGGGGTGACAAATGCGGCACGAGCATTTTCTGCAACAGATTTACCTATATTGACTTGAATGCCTTCTTCATCAACAGGTACACGTATGATTTTTAAATGATGTAATGAATGCTCAAGTATGGCTGTAGTCCCACGATAAGCAGGATCTTCAACCCAAACATCATCATTTGCATTGAATAAAATTTGACTGCAAATATAAAGAGCTTGTTGGATTCCGCTAGTAATCACAATTTGTTCAGGGTCACAATGTACAGAACGCGAGCGTCGAACATAGTCGGCAATAGCAATGCGTAAAGAAAATATACCTTGCGGATCATCATAACCTGAAGGTGCTGCAATGCCCCGAGCACGGTATTGATTTCCATATTTCCGCCACATGTCATTCGGTTGGGTACGACCTGTGGGTACAGAAATAGCAAAAGGTCGATGCGGTAAGGGTTTAAATTCTTTGAGTATTTCAGAAAATGCTTGTGCGGCTGCTGTAAGCGGGATGTCGGTTTCTTGTTTTTCTCTTTTTAAAGTCGCTGTAGTCGAATGGTTTAAAGTTTGTGAAATAAAAGTCCCTTTTCGGGCATGAGATTCAAATACACCTTCTGCGATCAGTTGCTCATAAGCTTCAATCACGGTACCTCGGGCAACATTTAATGTTTGTGCTAGCTCACGGGAAGAGGGTAAGGCATCACCAGATTGTAAATCACCCTGTTGAACGGCTGCTCGAAAAATGTGAATGAGTTGAGTGCTGATCTGTCCATTCGCCTTGTTCAGTTTTGTCATGGATGGAAGATCTATTACTTTTGTCATTCTTGCCATAATTCTGGTCTACTAAAATTTAAAGAAACTGGTTCTTTTTTATAATCCAATTAAAACTGAAAATTTACAATATGTAAGACAGATTAAGATTTGGAAAATAATAGGAGCTTAGAACATGTATATCCCCGCAGAATTTGAAGAAACACAAATAGATGTCCTGCATGAACTCATACAACAATATCCTTTAGGAATTTTGCTTACCCATGGACAAAGTGGTTTAGATGCGAATCATCTGCCTTTTGAACTTGATGCCGAGGCTACCGAATTGGGTGTACTGCATGCACATGTAGCAAGGAAAAATCCAGTTTGGCAAGATGTTCAAGATGGTGATGAAGTGTTGGTGGTGTTTCGAGCAGGTGATGCCTATATTTCGCCACAATGGTATCCGAGTAAACATGAACATCATCAACAAGTACCCACTTGGAATTATCGAGTGATTCATGCCTATGGCAAGGTCAAAATACGTGATGATGAGCGTTATGTACGTGGAGTGGTGGCACGTTTAACGCGTACCCATGAAGCCATGCACGCTGAACCATGGAAAATGTCGGATGCGCCAAAAAGTTATATCGAGACGATGTTGAAAGCCATTGTGGGGATAGAGATCGAAATTACTAAAATTCAGGGCAAATCCAAATTGGGGCAGAACAAAGAGCATCGAGATATAGTTGGTGTCGCCAAGGCATTATCTGATACAAGCAAGCAGGAGATAAGCGAAGCAATGTACCAAGTGGCAGCGTCCAAAAATTAAATCTAAAAAGGAAGATGAAACATGCCGTGGTTAAAGCCAGTCACCCTAGTGGGTAAAAACATTAAATTGGTACCCTTAGGTTTAGAGCATGAGTTAGCACTGAGAGAAGCGGTGTGTGATGGTGAACTCTGGAAACTTTGGTATACCTTTATTCCTAAACCTGAACTTATGCATAGCGAGATAAAAAGACGACTTGAGTTGCAGCAGATGGAAAGTATGTTGCCTTTTGTGGTGATTGAACAGTCTAGTGGTCAGATCCTTGGTATGACCAGCTATATGAACGTGGTTGCTGAACATCGTCGTGTTGAAATTGGTTCAACATGGTATAGACAATCTGTGCAGCGGAGTTATGTAAACACAGAGGCAAAGCAATTACTGCTTACGCATGCATTTGAAATATTAAACTGTATTGCCGTTGAGTTCAGAACATCGTCTTTTAATTTGAAAAGTCGTGCTGCAATTGAACGCTTAGGGGCGAAATTAGATGGCGTGTTAAGAAGCCATCAAATAGTACAGGATGATATTTTACGTGATACCTATGTATACAGTATTTTGAAAAATGAATGGCCCGCCGTACAGCAAAATTTAGCGTGGAAACTTGAGCAATCTCGATGCTTCAAATAGAGGCTCGAAACAAGCAATAAATAAAGGTCGGTGATATTCAACCGACCTTTATTTAAAAGCTTAACTTTCTAATTGTTCTTTCAGTTGATACAAGTGCTGTAAAGCTTCACGTGGGGTTAGGTTATCGACATCTAACGCTTTTAGAATTTCAAGCGCAGGAGATACTTTTTCCACTTCAACTACACGTTCAATAATATTAGGCTCCGCTTGCACGGCAGGTGCAAATAAATCACGTTGTACCGCCGTATTGACATGCTGTTGCTGTTGGCGTTCTAAAATTTTTAAACGGTTTTGCGCTTCTTTAATCACATTGGCAGGAATACCCGCTAATTTTGCGACTTGTAGACCATGACTCTGACTGGCAGGACCTTGTTGTACTTTATGCAGCAAAATCAAATTGCCATTCAGTTCTTTGGCGCTGACATGATAATTGTAAATACCTGATTCTTTACTCAGTTCAGTCAGTTCAAAATAATGGGTGGCAAACAAGCATAAGCATTTCACTCGTTTGCTTAAGTCTAAAACACAAGCCCAAGCCAACGACAAACCGTCATAGGTACTGGTACCGCGACCCACTTCATCCATGAGCACCAAGGATTGGTTGGTGGCATGATGCAGAATTTGCGAAGTTTCGGTCATTTCTACCATAAAGGTCGATTTCCCTGTCGATAAATCGTCGGCGGAACCAATACGGGTAAAAATACGGTCAATAGGACCTAATACGGCTGATTGTGCAGGGACAAAACTACCACAATAGGCGAGTAAACTAATGAGCGCGGTTTGACGCATAAAGGTCGATTTACCGCCCATATTTGGACCCGTAATAATCGCCATGCGATGTGCATAATCCAAATGTGTGTCATTCGGCGTAAATGCAGTTTTATTTAATGCTTCTACCACTGGATGACGACCTGCCATAATCTTGATGCCAGTTTCTGGACTAAATTCAGGTCGAGACCAGTTTCTTAAACGGGCTTGATGTGCAAAGTTACTGAGCAAATCAATTTGAGCGATGGCTGCACTCATGACTTGCAAATTTGCAATATCTTGACGTAGCTCTTCCAATAGCATTTCGAACAGCATTTTTTCACGCGCTAATGCACGAGATTCGCTAGATAAAACTTTATCTTCAAAACTTTTTAATTCTGGTGTGATATAGCGTTCGGCATTTTTAAGGGTCTGGCGACGAATATAGTGTTCGGGTGCCTGTTCTGCCTGAGCACGTGTCAGTTCGATGTAATAGCCACTAACACGGTTATAGCCAATTTTTAGGGTAGCAATCCCAGATTGTTCACGCTCTTTAATTTCTAGATCGATCAGGAATTGCCCTGCATGGTCGCGAATTTTGCGTAATTCATCCAGTTCACTGTCAAAACCTTCTGCTATGACATTGCCATCACGTAACAGCACAGGTGGATTTTCTACAATTGCTGCAAGGAGGCGCTGGTATAAACCATTAAAGTCACCCAATTCCTCATTTAATTGTTGAACCAGTTTAGATTGTTGGCTGGCAACAATTGGGTTGAGTGCATGGCGTAAAAATGGAAGTTGAGCGCTCGCTTGGCGTAATTGTACGAGGTCACGTGGACGAGCACTACCAAGAGCCACACGGCTTAGCACGCGTTCAATATCACCAATTTCTTTAAGGACTAATCGAATAGGAGATTCATGATAACCATCAATGAAAGCTTGAATAGCATCAAGACGTGCATCAAGTAAAGCAGTATCCCGCAGCGGTTGCATGAGCGTGCGGCTTAATAATCGGCTTCCCATAGCAGTCTGACAGTCATTGATGAGTTGAAATAATGACGTCCCATGTTCGAATAAAGGATCTACAATTTCTAAGTTGCGACGTGTTACAGGGTCGAGTGCTATAAAGTCGCTGCTTTGTTCTAGCTGAATGCTGCGGATATGCGGTAATGCGGTTTTTTGTGTGTCTTTGGCATAATGAATCAGCGCGGCTGCCGCAGCTTTTGCCAACGGTAAATGATCAATCCCAAAACCAGAAAGAGTTGAAACGCCAAGCTGATCACACAAGGTTTTTTGTGCATTATTTAAATTAAAGTCCACATTGGGACGTTTAGTTACAGGACAGTCGAGTTGTCTTTTAACGTGTTCTAAAATGTTGGGGTCCACAATATCTTCATCGACCAAAATTTCACTTGGCATGAGTCGTGCCAGTTCGATGCCCAATTGTTCTAGCTTGAAATCTTGTTGTTGAACTTTGAAAATGCCTGCACTTAAGTCAAGCAGGGCAATACCAATTTGGTTTTGTTGTAAGCACAGCGCGACCAAATTCGAAGATTGATGACTATTGAGTAAGGCATCATCAGTGAGCGTACCAGGGGTAAGAATACGAACCACCTGACGATCTACAGGTCCTTTACCTGTGACTTCGCCGACTTGTTCGCAAATAACAACGGTTTCGCCTTTTTTAACTAAACGTGCGAGATAACCTTCTGCGGCATGAAAGGGCACACCAGCCATTGGGATTGGATTGCCATTGGTTTTACCACGGTGGGTAAGTGTAATGCCGAGCAGTTTGGCTGCTTTATGTGCATCGTCAAAAAAAAGTTCGTAGAAATCACCCATACGATAAAACATTAAGGCATGAGGATGCTGCATTTTGACTTTTAAGTACTGTTGCATCATAGGGGTGTGTGAATCGATATTGGCTATGATGTCTTGCAAGCTCATGTATATGAAATCCTTAAGTTTCAATAATATAAAATATAGGTTAGATTTTGGAATCTACAAAAAATGTAGATTTGTAGATTCTATTATAAGTAGAAAAAAGACCGTCTATAAACATGTAAAAGATCTTTGAGGAGTGAGCGAGTTAGTTCTCTACTGACTCAGGTGCGTATGGTAACAAATTCAGTTGAATGTACAAAAGAGAAAAGAAATGTTGGAAAAGATTGAAACTAAAAAAGTTGCTTTATCTGCGCGTGCAATAGAAAAAATGAAAGCAGGCGATTGAATAGCCACCAAAATTTTAGACACATATAGCCATCTGGTGGACTGCCACCACTCTCCTAGACAAATATGGTCTATTTTAAAGGGGTCATTATTGGGTCAATTATTTTCTAAATTTTAATGAAATTCAAAGCATTGAATATTCAGTTAAACTGCCACCATCCCAACAAAATTCGTATAAAAAACCACTTAATTAAGTGGTTTTTTTATTGTTAGACCTTTCTCTTATCTGTTAATTGAAGAAAGAAAATTAATTAACAGTAACATCTTAATATATCTAATTTTTTTAAGGGTTGTTGGTGGAAATTGATGAACTGTTCTGATGTCAGTTAATAACTTATTCATATAAATATCTAGATGTATTTTGCTTTATTAAAGCCTAAACTTTCCGATTCTGCTTCATGCTTCATGCTTCATGCTTCATGCTTCATGCTTCATGCTTCATGCTTCATGCTTCATGCTTCATGCTTCATGCTTCATGCTTCATGCTTCATGCTTCATGCTTCATGCTTCATGCTTCATGCTTCATGCTTCATGCTTCATGCTTCATGCTTCATGCTTCATGCTTCATGCTTCATGAGAGTTTTATATTCGAATTCCTTAAAATTGGGTGAAAAAGATTCAAGTCGAGTTAGTACAAAACAATAATCACTCAGTTTGTTGTATTAAAAAGCCCATATAAATTTTAAAAGGCCAGTATGTCCTTCAGGGCGATTTTCAACATTGGTTTCTTTTAAGTACTTCGCTTCAATCGACCAGTTTTTATCTTGGTATTGAACGGCTGGACCAACAGCCAATACTTGTCCACGCATTCCAATATTTTCACCCTGTTGTTTATCAGATTTGGTTTGTTTAAATGCATAACCCTCAATTGCAATTTTGACATTATCGGTAAGTTTGTACCCTACACTGTAATCACCGGCAAAATACTCCCCAGATTTATAATGCGTATCATCATTTTCATCATTAAAATTATAAGAAAGTTTGGTCGAAATATCTAAGCCATTTGAAGGGGCGTAAGTATAGGCAATGATGGGGCGAATTGTATTGTAATTTTTACCAATATTGGCAACCACAGGTTGGGCTGCTGTTGGTGTATCATATTTTCCAGTTGCTAGGGATGCTTCAACAGCACCAATCCAATGATGATTACCATGATGCCAACCTAACATTGAGCCTAGAATTAAATCGCCTAAAGCACTGCTATGATCAGACATGCCTGCTGCATTTAATCTTAAGTCGACCATAGGTTGTACTGCAAAAAAACCGAGTTGCCCACCCAAATAATTTTGTTCTGTTACCCAGACTAAACGGGGAATGAATGCGTTGACATCTAGATGAAAATCTGGGGGTCCATTGTCAAACTGTCCTGCATGATAGGTTTGGTAATAGTTAAGTAAATACACTCCAGGTGGCGGTAATGCACCAGCCATCATACCTTCAGCACCTAAGGCAAATGAATCAGCACCATTTTCTGTTGCAAAAGTTAATGTACTGCTCAAGCCCATGATTAGGCTCAGAGATAGCTTTAAAGTCAGTTTTTTCATAGAAAATCCTTTTCAATGATGTTGTTATTACAAAGATTGATGTCATGGATAGCGCACCAATAAAACGCTCATTGGTGCGTATTTTGCATTAAGCACTCACACGGCGACGATCGACCTCTGTCGATGGTGCTTGATCAACTTCTTTGACCAATTCGAAATTAAAAGTGATGTGTTTAAAGGGTTTGTCTAGATTGAATTTTGACATTTCTGTTGAATCGGTAACATCGGTTGCGGTTGCAACTAATCCATCACGTGTTGCAAAGGCAAAGTCATCCCAAAGGTATTGATCCCCCTCAATGTTAAATTGGGTGGTAAGTTTGCGATAACCCGGAGCCGAGACAAAATAATGAACGTGAGAAGGGCGATTACCATGACGACCAAGCTTATTCAGTAAGGCTTGTGTGGTGCCTTCTGGCGGACAGCCATAGCCTACTGGCATGGTGGTTAAAGCAGTATATTTGCCATCTGCATCGGTAAAAATGGTACGACGCAAGTTGAACTCGGATTGTGATTTATCAAAGAATGAATAATTGCCTAAACCATTGGCATGCCAAACTTCAACTTTCGCATTTGGAATAATATTTCCATTCGTATCAGTGACTAGACCCTCTATCACTAAGGTATCGACATGGTCTGACTCAGAGCCATCATCCATACGTGCAAAACTGACGGATTCAGGTGCGCCAGCCACATACAGTGGGCCTTCGATGGTTCGCGGTGTTCCCCCTGTAATTCCTGCCTTAGCATCGGCTTCATCCGCGCGTAAATCTAGATAATGTTCTAAGCCTAAACCCGCAGCGAGTAATCCAAGTTCATTCGCTTGGCCTGCATCGGTTAGGTATTCTAGACCTTTCCAAATTTCAGTTTGAGATAAATCTAAATCTTCAATGGCTTGAAAAAGATCACCCAGTAAACGGACAACAATTTGCTGCACACGCGGGTTTACTTCACGTATCGCAGTATCTACATTCATTTGTTTTACTAATGTGTCGATTTCTTGACGGTTCATTTTTATCTTCCTTTTTTATCGTGTAATTGTTCCGAATACTCTGAAACGGACATGAAACAGAGCATCCGAAAGGGGGAGAACCAAGTAAAATTGGTTCTATGTCTAGAAAGTCTTAAAACATTTCAATCAGCGTTGTGATGTTGCTATATGTGTCTAAATAGCGCTGAGCGAGAGGCTGTTGTTGCACCATCAGCGGCACTTAAGAAGCGTTCGGTATGAATATCTTTTTCAAAGAGACGACTTTGCATCAGTGTTGAAATAGCTGCATCAATCATGGGTGGCGGACCACATAAATAGGCTTTATGGCCACTGCATTTATTTTCAAAATAATCTGCCACCGCTTCATGTACAAAACCTGTAAATCCTGTCCAGTGATCTTCTGCTTTGGGCGCATTCAGTGCAGGAATGTAGCGGAAGTTTGGATAGTCTTTTACAAGCTTTTCAAAGATTTCATGGTTATACAGTTCAGATACATCACGCGCGCCTTGGAAAAGATAGATGGTACGTGTATCACCTTGTTCCAAAAGATCCAAAATCATGGATTGTGGACTAGATAAACCAGAACCGCCCGCAATAAAGATGGCATCTTTTTCATCGGATTTACGCACAAAAAACTGCCCATAAGGTCCTGAAACCTGAAGTTCATCACCCACTTGCAGGGTTTCGTGTACATAGGTGGTGGCTGCACCGCCTTGTACCTGACGAATATGCAATTCAATAATGCCTTCTTCACTTGGCGGATTGGCAATTGAAAATGCACGCGTCCCTTCAATATTTGGCAATTGAAGATTGATGTATTGACCAGCCTGAAATTCCATTGGACGGTCAATCTGTAAACGTACGCTTTTAATGGTCGGTGACAGTTGCTTGATCTCTAAAACTTTGGCTTGGTAGTCTTGTACCAAGTAACCCAGAAAATCTTCATCTTCATCAACATCGGCTTCAATCACCATGTCTGATTCAGGCTTGCAACAGCAAGCCAAAACCTTATTTTCTTCGCGTTCAATGTCCATCAGTGCAAAGGGTGAGGCTTCACCGACATCATAAAAACCGTCAGTGACCTGAACTTTACAGGTGCCACATGTGCCATGACCACAGGCAAAGGGCAGCCAAACACCTTGGCGTAAGGCCGCATCTAAAATGGTTTGATCTTCTTCCACTTCAATGGTCATGCCTACAGGTTCAATCGTGACTTGATAACTCATGATATTTCTCCCTTATACATGCGTGCCGTTGTAGCCATTTAAACCGGGCGTCACAAAGCGCAATAGCGATTTATGATCAAAATCTAAATCAGCCAATGTCTTAGTAAAATCAACATCTGTTAATAATTGACGATTCAGAGTGAATTGCACTTTTGACCAATCGATATGTTCAAAGTCTGGGTGTTGATTGAAACCCGCTTGAATTTGCTGATCAATCAAGTCTTGTAAGCTTTGTTGTGGCGAAACTACAAAAGCATGTGCGGCACAAAACAGCGTGTGATGATCCCATCCCACATAAAGCAACATGTTGTCGCCATAATTTTTTTGTGCATCGCGTGCATCAAATTCATAGTTTTTTTGAATCGCTTGTACTGGCATGAGAAAACTCCTAAATTCCTTGGGTGAAGTCATCTCGAAATTTTTATTTATGAGATGACTTCTGATCCTTTTACTTATGCAACGTGACCTTTCCATTTTCTCCAACGTTCTTGGTCTGGAGAGCCCTCAATATCCATGTTGTCTGCGCCAACATTGAAGTTGTAATAGTCACGTAAAATACTTTCTAAATCGGGACCGCCACAGTTGCCTTGTAAAATTTGGTTCACTGGCAACCACGCTTGAATGTATTTTTCAGGTTCACGTTCAAAAATGTCATGACAGCCGTCTGAACAAGTGTGGTAACGCTCGCCTTTATAAATACTGTCACGGTAACTGAACATGGTTGGGTCGCCATCCATTTCAGTAAAGGTCATTGGAATCTGACAGATTTGACACAGTTGCGGTAAGCCATTGCTATAGAAGCGTTTACCTTCAGCTTCTAACTTACGCGCCAGCTCCCATTTCGGACGGTAATATTTATCAAAGGTGTCTGGATATTTCTCAGATAACCAATCCATTTCTTCATCGGTTGGAATCCATGTATGGAAGCCAGCAGCATGGCCAAAGTTATAGAAAATCCACCATGCTTGATGTGAAATATGCTCTTTTTCTTTCACAATCACGTCTGAATATTTCGGCATACGAATACCGTAACGGCTGAGGTCTTTAAACAATGCGCCGCCCGCTTCTTCGAAATAGGTTTCCCATGCTTCTTTCCAAGACATCACTTTGTTTGGCAACATGTAATCCATCATCATGCCGACAATAGACAGCAGGCGAGTACCGCGCCAGAACCATTTATCAATCCATTCCTGAACAATCGGCACGTTGTCTTCATGTTGTTCCAGTAGGAATTTTACGATTTCCAAACCTAAGGTCATGTGACGTGCTTCATCGGACTGCGCACTAAAACCAAAGGTCACGGTTGCCATATCACCATTGTAGGCCGCACCTGACATAAACGGCACGAACAATAAGTTGGTGAGTACATATTCAAAAGAGAAACTAATCGCCAGTAAAAATTCGAATGGGCCTGCTGAACGCGCATCTTCAAAGAATGATTTTGGTACAGAGAGATACCAAACACGGTCATGCATATGCGCCCAATCTTGGAAACCATCAAAGAATTTGTTGTAATGGCTCATGGCATGAATTTGTGTTTGGACATGACGCAATTCATCAATTGATTGCATTTGTGAGGCAATTCGTGCGCCGATTCCGCCAAATTGGCGACCTACATGCGCATAACCTTGGTACGCTTGATATTCCAATGGCGTTACGGCAGTTAAAAATAGTTTAATGGCATTTAAATAGCGTTCATTACTGACATTCATTTGACCATTGTTTTGTGAAAATGCATCAAAAATGGCATACAGTTTTTTCTCTTTTTCTGACTGATATTTCCAGTACGAATCCATGGTTAAACGGAATGGGTCTTCCCATTTTGACCAATCGGTAATTTTAATGCCTTCAAACTCTTCATATGGAAAAGCCTCTTTACGATCTGCGTAGGAAAAATCCCAATCTAGATCACGGGTCAGCATACGATAACGGTCTTTCGCATTGAGTTTTTTTGTTGCTGTTTTTGTCGCATTTTGTGCTTGGCTATTCATCTTGACCATCCTTTTCAATCTGTTGAAGCGATCGGCTTCTTGTATTTATTTCGTCTGTGTAGGACTAATTCCACTGCAAAGTAAAAGTGTCATCATCTTCATCAACGTTGCCACCTAAGGTGATCATGTTGAGTTGCAATTCTTGAATGTCCCAATCTTGTCCTAGTTTTTCAGAGACAGTTTCAGCGCGAACCACTAATTTTCCGAGGTTTTCCACACGAATCATGGCAGGAAGGTATTGAATGGTAGCTTCTGGGTTATCTTGCTCAATCGCTTCAATGATGTAGCGTGAGGTATCGTTATCTTGTAATGCCAAATAAACTTTTGAGCTCATGTCTGCGTATCCTTATGCAACCGATTCTAATTCAAGGGTTAAACCCGCTTTTTTACTGCGTTCTGCAATAACGGCTAAGCCATTGTCGATAGATGTGGCCCCAAGTGCGGTCGTGGCCCATGCACTAAAAGCTTCTGTGACTTGAGGTAAAAGCGTATTGATCCAACCTTGAATTAAGGCTTTATTTTCTTCTGATTCAGCAACGGCTGTTTTTAAAACAGGGTCTGACCATTTGCGTAAATCGGTTAAACAGTCCTTCATAAATTCAGTCAACATCGCCACATCACGTGCGCCGTGCTCAACTAACCATTGATCCAGTTCACCGTAAACCAGAGCTTGCATTAAGCTGTCGATGATTAGGGTTTGTAGAACGTACAGTTTGAACCAATCGTGTTCAGTTAAGCTTTGTTCACACAGTTTACGGAGTGGTTGCCAAGCAGAATCATTCATCCAGCTATCTTTGGCTTGCTGTAATGCTTCACCAGTATTGCCATCAATGAGTAAGCCAATACGAGAGAGATATTGCGCCATACCCAAACGATCCATGGCTGCATAAATACAAGCTTGGGTAATCACGGTGCCATAACCATAGGCACTGCCTGACATCATGTGTAGATTGGCGGTTTGCTCGATATAACGGAATGGCAATAAGCAAGTGATGATTTTTTGTTTCACTTCATCACTTAAGTTTTCCACCAAAGCGCGTTTTTCAAAAAATGAATAATTACCTTCCGCGGTCTCTTGTAAACGCGCACGATGCTGTACATATGCACCATAATAAAATTGGCGCGGATCTTTAAACGCATACCAATCTTGCATCTGCAAAGCAGTATGGGTGTGATCATTTAAAGTTTTGTCTGGTTTCCACATGGGACGATAGTGAAAATTGGTTGCCCCTTGTACATCAAAACTCACTTCTTGATAACGCGTCGCTGGCTTTTTACCAAAACGACGTTCGATATAGGCGTAGGTTTGACGAATCGGTTCGAGGTTGGAGGTTTTAATTTCTAAAGTCATCACGATTTCCTTATAGGCTTAAGATTGATCTTCTTGATCTAAATGTTTACGAACTTGGCTCAGGACTGTTGGTTCAACGCCATAACGCCATTTATCTTCCTGAGCGTCATTCCATGCTTGCTGTTCAGGAGTCATTTCAACAACATGGTTAATTTCACAAAAATGCTGAAAGGCTTGTTGGGGAAGAATGAGTTCGACAAAAAGTGTTGGGTCGTGGATTGCGAAGTCAAATTCAACAAACTTGGCATGACGGTCGCCTGTTACACGAATGTATTTGGTGAGTTGGTCATGTTGTAGCGCTTGAGTCATTGGAATCATCCTGTTATCTCTACACTGAAATCATTTCAGTGATGCAACCTTGCATTTATTGATAGAGATATATCAAAACTCATGCCAACTTTGATTAGTTATTATTAATCAATTGTTTATGTTTTTTATCTGCTTTTTTTATATTATTTGAACGATAAAAATTCATGGAATGATGAACATAAAAATGTTTGATTTCATCAAATAATGAATGGTTAGGTGGGGAATTTGAAAATACTTTTTATAGGTCTAGTGATTTATATCTATATGATTTTATAAGTTTAATTTAAAAATACCTTAGAGGTATAAAGTTATGACAATAAGGAAGTAAAGCTTTTTAGTGAGAAGTGGGTAAGATAGGGGGGAGACCTATAGCCAAGGATGGATATTCAGTCATGCCTCAAGCCAAAGATGCGAATTTTTATACTCAAATTTTGGAGAAAAACAAAGATATTCAAGATTTACTGGATAAAATTCAGTTTGATAGTCAGCATGGAAAAATTTGGTTTGAAGAAAACCGTATGCTGCTGATGCATACCAGCATCATGGGTTTTTTAAGAAAAGATTTGTATAACATGTTGGGTTGGGAACGGACTAAGCGTTTTTTTATTCGTTTGGGTTATCAGGCGGGTGTGAGGGATGCAGAAGTAACCTCTAAATTACGTCCGAATTTAAATGAAGCTGAAGCATTTATGGCTGGACCGCAAATGCACGGTATTCGTGGCATGGTTCAAGTTGAAGTCAATGAACTTCAATTAAGTCATGATGAGCATGAATTTTATGCGGATTTTAACTGGCGAAATTCATTTGAAGCGGAAGTTCATTTAAGTGAGTTTGGTGCTTCGGAAGAATCGGCTTGTTGGATGTTATTGGGTTATGCCTGTGGTTATACCAGTTTGGTCATGGGGCAAACCATTATTTATCAAGAAACCCATTGTGTTGCCAAAGGGGATGATTGTTGTCGAATTATTGGTAAACCTTTAGATGAATGGGAAAATGCCGACGAGCTGATCCAGTTTATGTCACCCGATCCAGTGTCTGATGAATTAATTGCCTTACAGGCGGAACTGAATGAGTTAAAGAAAAATATCTATACGGATATAGAAGCAGACTACACCATGTTCAATTCTATTGGTGAATCAGTTGCATATCGTAAAGTCTGTGATCTTTTGAAAAAGGCAGCAGGCAGTAAGGTTGCTGTATTACTGCAAGGCGAAACTGGGGTGGGTAAGGAAGCTTTTGCCCGAGGGATTCATGAAGGTAGTTCCCGTAAAGGGCAGCCATTTGTTGCTGTAAACTGTGCCTGTATTCCACCAGATTTAATTGAAGCGGAACTTTTTGGTGTCGAAAAAGGCGCATTTACAGGTGCAACGCAAACTCGGAGTGGAAAATTTGAACGTGCTCATCAAGGAACTATTTTTTTAGATGAAGTGATTGAGCTTTCACCACGTGCCCAAGCCGCTTTATTGCGGATGTTACAAGAAGGAGAGTATGAGCGAGTCGGTGATCATCAAACTCGAAAGGCTGATGTACGTCTGGTTGCAGCCACCAATGAAAATTTGGAACAAGCTGTGAAAGAGGGGCGATTCCGTGCCGATTTATATTATCGATTAAACATTTTCCCTGTCATTATTCCGCCGCTACGTGAGCGCCGTGATGATATTCCGTTATTGATTACGCACTTCTTATCGCGTTTTGAAAATATGTATGGAAAGACTTTAAAAGGTTTAAGTGACAAAGCCAAAAACTTTGTGATGACTTATGAATGGCCCGGCAATATTCGTGAACTTGAAAATTTATTAGAGCGGGCGACCTTACTGACGGATCATCAGCAGGAAATTAAACTTAGTCATTTGTTTCCGCAGATTAAACAAGATATTGAAACAAAGCCTGAAAAAGTGGACTTAGAGGCAGTAATAAAAGAAGGCTTTTGTTTGGAAGACCATGAAAGGCAACTGATTTTTATTGCAATGCAAAAAGTGAATCATAATGTTTCTGAAGCAGCCCGGGTATTGGGTATTAGCCGAGCGGCTTTGGATTATCGCTTAAAAAAGCAGGCTAGTAATGCTAAGAAAGCGTAGATTTCAATGAAGCATGAGTTATTCCATTTGCCTTGAATTCACGTGATAAATCTAGTCATGGGCTGCACGTTTGGGTAATCCATAATACTGTTTTCAGCGAATAATCTATTGAGATTGTGTTTGAGATAGATACCAAACTGTGGACAATAGATTTCAGCTTTAACCCGTATTGATCTGCTAGCATTGGTTGGTGCATAGTGATATGTAAAGTAAATTGGCTTTTAATAAACCTAACATTTTGAGCTGACAAAAATTCATTATACTCAGTATTTGTATCCATGAAAAAAATTACACGTTCAACTAAAGAACAATGATTTGATTTAAAAAATTTCCTTTAATCTGGCTTGGAGAATGGAATTGCTTGTTACCCGCTATAAGCCTTGGATCATAATCATACTACTGGTTTTGGTCGTCAGTTTTGCTACATATCGCTGGTGGCAAGGGCCATTGTTACCTAGTTATGAAGTCGTATCTAGTCCATTGATTCAGACAGTTGTTGCTTCAGGGCGGGTAGAGAAAGTATCTCGGACTCAGATTGGTAGTGAAATTACAGGGGTTGTTCTTGAGCGCTTGGTTCAAGAGGGGGATCGGGTCTCTCGAGGGGATGTTCTTTTAGTACTGAAATCTGATGAAATTTCAGCGCAGGTGCGGCAGGTAGAAGCTGAATTAAAGGAACTCGCAACCACTAGACGTCCGCAAGCAGAAGTCGATTTAGCGAATGCCAAAGTGCAATTAGAACAGGCTCAAAGAGAGGCGGTACGCAGAAGGAATACCGAATTAGGAATATTATCAGCAGAGGAAAGGGAGAAATCGATAGAGGCAGAAAAACTCGCTCGTAATAATTTGGAATCAGCTCGATTAAAAGTTGCTTCACTTGCCCCAGATAAAGTTGAAGAGACAAAATTACGTGAGCGACTCGCTGCACTACAAGCGCAACTCGCCAAGACCAAAATTCGTGCAGAAGTTTCAGGTATTATTTTAACCCGTAATGTTGAGCCAGGGGATCTGGTACAACCGAGTCAGACTCTCTTCACTATTGCACTGGATGGTGCGACTGAAATACGAGTGCCATTTGATGAACGAAATTTACCACTGCTGGCTTTACAACAAAAAGCAGCAGTGATTGCGGATGCCTATCCAGATCAACCTTTTCCTGCCCATATTAATTTTATTGCCCCAAGTATTGATGCTCAACGTGGCACAGTTGACGTCCGATTAACAGTTGACCCAGTCCCTGATTTTTTGCGTCAAGACATGACGGTATCGGTAAATGTTGAAACCAACCAGCGCGAGCGAACCGTGGTCATTCCAAATGATGCTTTAAGCAATATAAGTGGAAACAAGGCTATGGTTATTTTAGTAAGAGATAGAAAAATTCAACGTCATCCTATCACACTGGGTTTACGTGGTTTGGTCATGTCGGAAGTTGTAGCTGGATTGAAAGAAGGTGATCACGTCCTTACCGATGCAGAATCGGTGCTTAAAGATGGAACTCGTGTCCGAATAGAGCAAACTAAACGTGTTTTGCAGAATCAAACGGATCAGACAAATAGCAAAAATGAATTACCGGTGAAATTCGATTGAAAAACTTTTTTGGGCGACTTTGGACAGAGTGGACCATCGCAATCAGTTTTTTGCGAGAGGGTCGCATACAGTCGATGATGATTACCATTGGCGTCGCGGTGGGGGTAGCGGTCATTGTGTTCATTAGCGCCTTAATTCAGGGTTTACAATCGAATATTGTAGAAAGGACTTTAGGGACGCAGGCGCATATTCGTTTGCTCTCACCAGATGAAGTGAATCACATTGTGCCACCAGCAGCAGGAACACTTCAGTTGTTACAAGAAGATAAGCGTTCGCAACGCTTACGCTCTATTAATAATTGGCAGCAGATTACTGAGAATTTAGATCAGTTGCCGGTGTTGACGGCGGTTTCTCCTGTGGTCTCTGGTCCTGCATTTGTACAGCGTGGAGATGCGATTCAATCGGTTGCTTTGGTTGGTATCAATCTTGAACGTTATCAACAGATTATTCCGTTAAAGCAATATATGGTGAGTGGTGAACTACGGGTCAGTGCGGATAATGTATTAATTGGGCGTCAATTGGCCAAAGATTTGGGTGTGCAAGTCGGGAGCAAATTAAGGTTAGATACTGGGCAACAGAAAAATGCGGTGGTGAACATCTCTGGAATATTTGAACTGGGCGTGCGTGAATTGGATGCGCGCTATGTTTATCTGGATTTGAAACAGGCGCAATCTTTACTTAATTTGCCGGGTGGGGTGACCGTGATTGATCTGACGATTCAGGATATTTTTAAGGCGGATCAAATTGCCTCACAAGTCGGACGCCTAACAGGATTAAAAGCAGAAAGCTGGATTGAAACCAATGCTCAATTAATGAATGCGATTACTGCTCAGAGCCTTTCGACCAACATGATTATTGTTTTTGTGGGGATTTCAGTCGCTTTTGGTATTGCCAGTGTGATGTCGGTGAGTGTGGTGCAACGGACTCGGGAAATCGGTATTTTACGTGCGACGGGGGCGACACAAGCGCAAATTTTAAGAGTTTTCTTATTTCAGGGGGCAATTTTCGGTCTGCTTGGTTCGATGCTCGGTAGTGTAGTCAGTTATGGTCTGATCTGGGGGTTTAACCAGTTTGGTCCTGGCTTGTTTTATATTTCGATTTCAATCAAGCTTATCTTGTCGGCATTATTCTTGGCGACTTTGACGGGTGTTTTGGCTGCCGCAGTACCATCCCGTCGGGCGGCTGCACTCGATCCTGTGGAGGCAATTCGTCATGTCTGATTCATCTCAGGAAGTACTGCGTTTAGAAGCATTGCGAAAGTCCTACAACGTTGGGCAACCTAATGAAGTGGAGGTGTTACATGGAATTGATCTGTGTATTCAACGGAATGACTTTGCTGCATTAATTGGTCCTTCTGGTTCAGGCAAAAGTACTTTACTGAATATTCTTGGTTTATTAGATCAGCCTAGTCGTGGTGAGTTGTACTTGTTGGGTCAGGCGACAAGCCGTATGGATGATACGGCTCGGACAGCGTTACGTGGCAACAGTATAGGTTTTGTGTTTCAGTTCCATCATCTTATACAGGCCTTTACGGCCTTAAATAATGTACTCATGCCATTAATGCTGAAGCAAGGTAAGCCAGATCAATCTGCGTTGCAATATGCCCATGAATTATTGGCCGCCGTAGGCTTAGATAAGTTCGCTGACCGTAAACCGAATGAGCTTTCTGGCGGGCAGCAGCAGCGCGTGGCGATTGCACGTGCACTGATTACTCAGCCTGCACTATTGTTGGCCGATGAACCGACAGGTAATTTGGATACTCAAACTGCCGCGGAAATGTTTGAATTATTTCGTAAAGTACATCGCGAACATGACTGTGCAGTCCTTTTGGTGACTCATGATCCTAGATTATCGGCAACCTGTGATCGAACCATTAATCTGGTGGATGGGAGAATTCAGAGTGATTCCAGACACGAGATGAAATGAGTGCGAATGTGGGTTACTCTTCTGGGAATAGCAGTTCAAAACATATACCTTCTGCGCTATTGACTGCCTGATACATTCCCTGATGAAGCGTCAAAATGGATGCCACAATCGATAGGCCTAAACCGCCCGTTTGATGAGGGTTTTGTCTGCTGGAACTGCACTGATAAAAACGCTCAAAGAGATGAGGTAAATGCTCAGGGGCAATTTCTAAACCACTGGTGATCACAGATAATGTAATCATCTGCATATTATTAATGTTCTTTCTGTGGCTAAGTACATAAATAGTTCGGTGATTGCCGCCGTGAATGAGCGCATTTGATATCAGATTATACAGCGCTTGTTGTAACAGTTCTGGATCTGCCGATAACTCAGTCGCTTCAAGCCTTAAAACAAAATTGCAGTGTTGTTCTTCAGCTTGATACTCGAAAATACTGAATATATCTTCTATAAATGATTGAAGTTGAATCTTCTGTTTGTTTAAGCGAACTTTGTGTGCATCTGCACGGGCGAGAAATAACATGCTGTCAATCATTCGTTTTAAACGTTGATAGTCCTCCAAGTTGGAAATCAAGAGTTCCTGATACTGTGCGGGACTACGTTCATTCATGAGTAAAATTTCAGTCTGTCCAATTAAATTATTTAATGGGGTTCTAAATTCATGTGCAATGTCTTCAGAGAAGCGATTCAGTTGGCTATATCCCATTTCAATACGGTCAAGCATGGCGTTGATATCGGATGCTAGTTGTTCAATCTCTTGAGGGGGATGAATCAGATTGAGTCGCTGCTCAAGTTTGTGAATATTGATGGCATGAGTCTGTTCTCGCAGAGTTCTTAATGCGTTTAATCCCAGACGGCTAGCAATGGCACAGAGTATGAAAATGGCCAAGATGCCTGTAAATACATAAATGAAAAGACGTTTTTGAAAAGGCGAGATGATGGCTAAACGTTCAGACCACTGTTTGCCTGCAATTAACACATAGGGCTGCTGATTGATTTGAATGGTTTTCCAAGCAATACGCGTGGGGTAAGTATGAGCCGATAAATCTTGGAATTGAATTTGGGGCTGATGAGTAAATTCAGGCAGAGGAATGCCAAGAGGATTGATGTTGATGAGAATCTGATTGTTCTGAATCAATAAAAACAAATTATCCTGATTTCCCAACATGTTTTGATACAGCTTCGGGCGAGCGATAATCTGTTCAATATTGCTACTGTCTTGCAGCAAAATTTCCAGTCGCTCAATTCGTTCAACCAAAGCCCGATCTTGCTGAGCAATTAAAATCTGGTTGATACCCAGATAGGTCATAAATGCTACAGCGCACAAGACCATTGCAGCACACCCTGTAACCAAGAGCGTTAATCGGAGTTCTAAAGAGCGAATGGGCTTGAACATTATGCTTCAACCGAAATTTTATAGCCCAAGCCACGGACAGTATGAATTAATTTTATCTCATGCCCCTCGTCAATTTTACTGCGTAAGCGTCGTACCGCGACATCAATAAAATTCGTATCGGTATCAAAATTGATATGCCAAACTTCGGAAGCAATTTGCCTACGCGTAATAATTTCATTTGGGTGCCGCAGCATAAAATGCAATAAATTAAATTCTTTTTTACTGAGTTCAATTAACTGCTCATGTCGCCAAACTTTATGATGGATTAAGTCCATTTTTAAGTTGCCCATCCATAACTCATTTTCCTGAACATACTGTTGCCGTCTCAGTAAGCTTTTAATACGCGCCAGTAATTCAATATAAGAAAAAGGTTTGGCCAGATAGTCATCGGCACCCAGTTCCAGACCTTTGACCCTATCAATAATCTGGTCTTTGGCAGTGAGAAAAATCACGGGTATATGGGAAAATTGACGCAATACTTTTAAGACTGCCCAGCCATCAATATCGGGCAACATCACATCTAATATGACCAAGGTATAAGGTTGCATTTTTAGTTTTTCCAAGCCTTCGAGCCCTGAATGAACACATTCAGCGGCATAGCCAGATTCATTTAAGCCCTTCACCAGATATGAGGCGATCTTCACTTCATCTTCGATAATTAGAATACACATTTTGCTCAGACTCATTTTGAAGATGACAACTTTGTAATGTGATTGTCATGCTTCAAATCATTCAGGTTGTATAAGATTTTGTAAAACTTAATTCGGGGCAATCATGATGAACAACCTCAAAGGGCTTGTTTTAACAGTAATGCTGATGAGTAGCAGTACTTTTGCACAAACCGTTCAATTGAATCAAGTTTATTCACTCGATTCCAAAGCTGCACACATCCTTGTTGATGCCGCAGTGGCTGCTTGTCAAAAAATACAGCACAACATTGCTGTGGTTGTGGTTGATCGGGGAGGAAATACCTTGATGGCGAGTAGGCATGAAAATGTCGGCCCCCATAATTTGGGCGCAGCCGAAAAGAAAGCCTATACCGCTTTATCGACCAAAACAGCGACCTTGCTGTTAAGTCAAAATGCCCATGAAAACAGTGATGCAAAAAATTTAACCACTTTATCTAATTTGCTGTTGTTAGGAGGTGGTTTACCAGTGCGTTATGAAAATCAGGTGGTCGGTGCAATTGGGGTTGCGGGTGCAGGAGGCGCCCAAAATGATCAGTATTGTGCTGAGGCAGCCATTCAGTCTAGTTTTAATCGTTAAGGATTCCATTATGTTTAAGCAATTTTTACCACTCTCAACACTGTTATTGACATCAATGACGTTTGCACAAAATAACCCATTAAGTGTGCATGTGTTAAATCTAGAAAATGGTTTACCTTCTGCTGATGTTGAAGTGGTGCTTGAAAAGAGTTCTGGCAATCACTGGGTGAAGTTGAATCAGCAAGTTACAGGACCAAATGGTCGTATTACGGCACTTTTTCCTGAAAATCAGCCGTTAGCGCAAGGGATTTATAAGGTTACGTTCAAAACAGAAGACTGGTTCAAAAAGAATAATCAGAGCACTTTTTTCCCAGAAGTCCCCGTTATCTTCAAAGTTGATGGCAGTGTCAGTCACTACCACATTCCCTTATTATTAAGCCCCTATGGATACTCGACCTATCGAGGTAATTGATAATCTAAAGGGCTGGTAAAACTAGCCCTTTTATTTGCCTATAATTAGGGTCTGTTGACATTTACTGTGCAAAAAATAGCGAGAAAGTAAAATTTAATCGCCAAACCAAATCTACCTCTAGCTATGCCCCAACCAATGCTGACTGATCAACACGGGTTAAAGCTGAAATCTATTGTTTACAGTTTGGTATCTATCTCAAATACAATCTGAGAAATTTTATCGAAGCAATTTTTTATAGAATTAGAACTGGCTGTCCTTGGCGAGATCTACTGGCATCTTTTGGTAAATCTAACATGATCTTTAAACGCTTCACTCGATGGTTTAAAGACAATAAGCGACTAAAGATATTTAAGTTATTGTCTGAGTATGCAGATCTAGAATAGGTATTTATTAATGCTACTCATATGCAAGCTCATTAACATGCGACAGGGCCAAGAATCAGGCTATTTCTAAAAGTATGGGTGGAACAGTTCTAAAATTCATTTGGCAATAGATTCAAATAGGAATCCAATTCAATTTTCAATTCATGATGGCTCAAGGCATGATGTGAAAGTCGCGCCTACATTGATTGATCAAATAGACTTAAAAGAGACTGATGTTCTCTGTGCTAATAAGGGATATAACTCGGAAGCACTGAGAGAACAAATAGAAAAAAACAGCAATCTAGACAAATATTCCAAAGAAATCAAATACACTATCGAACAATGAATACATGGATTGGTACTTATATAAAATCAGACACTGAGTTGAGAATACATTTGCAAGACGCAAGCAATTTAGAGGAATTGCTACACGCTATGACATGCAGTTCTGAGGAAATTCACTAAATTAGGTAGACCTTGTACTCAAGTTGTGCTTTGAATTTGAGTTATGTATTAGAACTTTAACATTTGAATCTTTATGTAAGAAAGCCTTTAAAAAACTATACTAAATTATTTAGGATTTGGGTTGTATAGTTTATTAAATGTTAATTAAAAAATCATATCTATATGTATTATATAATGAAATTATTTGAATAATTTTAATTTGTCTTGTAAGATAACGCTTGCATGTTTTATTAGAATTTCAATTCATGCACTTGAAACTTTATAAATTAAAACTCTATATAAAGAGAGAATCATGGCAAATTTTTTTAAAAGTATTATTTTTTACAGCAGTTGTAAGTCTTACAAATGCTGCTACATGGCAGAACGCCGGTACTTTAGCGAGTGGTAATTTACCTAAAGCCAATTGCGATGTTCGTTTAGCAGCCCCAACTCCTAATGCAGGAGTATATCGTTATTTATCAACTGTTGGGAAATATCAGATGCCATTGGATCTTAATTTAGATTTTTCAAACTATACGATTACACAACTTCAATTTTTTTTCGAATATGTTCCAAATAACAATTGGAATAATTTTTATCAAAGTTATTTGGCGGCACAGAAAAAATATCCATATCACATAGCAAAATTTGCGTTGACCATTTCAAAGTCGGGTAACTACTTAGTAACGTCTTCAATGGTAAATATGGTCTCAAGTAATGAGAATATATCAATTGGAACGCCAATACCATTTATCAGTTCTCATTCTTACATATTGACTCAAGAGCTTTGTTTGTAATTTATCTCCTATTTACTATTTAACTCACAGTAATCTTTGTATACATGATGATTACTGTGAGTTTTTATATGTAAGAATATACTCTATTGACAATATTGAAAAATATGTTTCTAGCTAACCCTTTTACAAAATAAAATTTCAATAATATGTATTGTACCAAACGAAAAAAACTCATCAAAAAAAGGATGTTATGCTTACTTTTTTTGCCATTGAATGCATGGGCGACATCGGTAGTAAATCTTGATGATTTAAAAAATCAGATACATCCCATCTTCACTTCTAGTCCAAATGATCGTGATCAGCAATTTGAAAAATCTAATTTATCTAATTTCAAAGAGAATCACCCATTTGATGCCAAATTGATTACAGCACCAAACACCTCCGTATCTTTATTTGGCACAACGAATTCAATCAATATCATGGATGCAGTACAGCAGGCAGTGTTGACACATCCCGATATTCAGCAACAAATTGCAAATTTTGCTGCACAAAATGAAAATATTGCAGTGGCACGCTCAGGATATTTCCCCCAGTTTTCTGGTGGGATTAATACAGGGGATATGACAACTGGTGAGCGAGGTCGACAGCTGATCAGTTTTAGTGCAACGCAAATGCTCTATGATTTTGGCAAAGTGAAATCCAGTGTAGATATACAAACGGCACGCTCATGGGGAGCGGAAAGCCAATTGTTGATCACTGTTGAAGATCTTTCACAGCAAGTGGCATCGACGATTGTGAACATCAAACGTTTACAGGAAATGGTGCGTATTGCTGAACAACAAATCATAGGGATTCAGCATATTGTTGAAATAACAAAATTAAGAGCCCGAGCTGGATTAAGTAGTCAAGCAGATCCAGTACAAGCACAATCTTACTTGGAATCAGCGCAAGCAAATTTAATCGTACAAAATTCCTTATTGATTCAATATCAACTGCAACTCCAAAACTTAATGAGTTTTGATATTCGTCAAAAGAATTGGGTTATCCCAGATAGCTTTGTGGTCCGTTCAGCTTTATATGTAGATCCAGAAATGAATCACATCCCTAAAATGCTGCAAGCACATGCTGAAATTTTGGCGGCTCAAGCACAGAAATTTCAGGCTAAACTCAGTCGTTACCCAACCCTTAATGTTAAAGGTTCGATGAGCCAAGCGGTTAATGGTCGAAATCCGAATAATAATGAAGACAATGGTTTCTATAGTTCGATCATGTTAGAGGCCAATAGTAATTTCTTTCAAGGTGGGGCGATTGCAGCTCAAACACGTTCTGCCAGTTATGCCGAACAAGCTGCTCGGGCGAAGTTAAATTCTGTGCATTTAGATACCTTGGATCAGATTCGTATCAGCCGTGAACAAATAGCGCATAAACAAGAACAAATGAAAGTTCTGCTGGCCAGACAAAGAACCACCATCAAAACCAAAGAACTCTATCAAGAGCAATATAAATTAGGGACACGTTCAGCATTAGATTTACTGAATGCCGAACAATCCATTCATATGGCAACTTCGGATATCGAAAATGCACGTTACGATATTTATAACAGTTTAGTTCAGTATATTGCGGCAACTGGGCGGGGCCGTGAAGTCTATGGACTAGAGCAAAAAAATTATTTGGGGAATGAAATCAAACCATGACAATGATAACAGATTACCAGCCATGGTTGCAGGCTGTACTGAATATTGCAAAACACTATCGAATAGAACCTTCCGAAGAACGAATTAAAATCCAATTAGAATGGAATCACAATAACAATCCTGAAGAGCTTTTATCATTTATAAGCCGACAAGTTGGTTTGCATCTTAAAAAAGGTAAAGTTACCCCGTCTCTGCTGAATCCATGGAGCTTTCCACTATTGGTGGAATTCAAAAATGGTCAAGTTGGTGTCATTCATCAGATGGATGCCGAAGGCAATATTGGTATTCAACTGAGTGGAGAGCAGGGGCTTTCACAACAGACGACTCAAAATTTGCTTTTAGCATCAACGCAAAACTTTTATCTACTTCGACCAGAAAAATCAGTTGCCGATCTGCGTGTTGATGAATATATCAAACCTTATCAAGAAAATTGGTTTTGGTCGATTGCACTGAAAGACTGGAAACGCTACCTAGATATTATGTTGGCCTCTTTGGTTGCCAATGTCTTGGCTTTGGCGACCATTATTTTCTCTATGCAGGTTTATGACCGTGTTGTTCCATCACAATCCATTCCGACGTTGTGGGTGCTGGCTGGTGGCGTACTGATTGCGGCGATATTTGAGTTTGTTTTGCGGATCTCGCGCATTTATTTATCCGATATTATCGGGAAGCGCGCAGATTTAAAAATTTCCGATCTTGTCTTTGGACATGCTTTACGCATCAAAAATGACCAACGTCCAAAGTCGACAGGGACTTTTATTTCTCAAATCCGAGAATTGGAAGGAGTGCGAGAATTAGTCACATCGACTACGGTGACTGCGATCGCGGATCTACCGTTCTTCTTTTTCTTTTTGGTAATTTTCTGGTTTATTGGTGGCAATCTGTTTTGGGTAATGCTGCTGGTCGTTCCTCTCATGATTATTCCTGGGCTATTGGCGCAAAAACCTTTGGCCAAACTTGCACAGCAGGGGATGAGAGAGTCAGCAATTCGCAATGCAATTCTGGTTGAAACCGTTCAGGGCGTAGAAGACATCAAACTGTTACGCGGTGAGTCACGTTTTCAGAACCAGTGGAACCACATGAATGAAGTCTCGGCAGAGATTAGCATGCAACAACGTAAAATTGTGGGTGTGCTATCGGCTTGGACACAAAAAATTCAAGGGTTAACCTATGCCATTGTCGTGCTTGTAGGCTGCTTTGCAGTGATGAAGGGTGAAATGACCACTGGTGCACTCGTCGCTTGTTCGATCTTATCTTCTCGTATGTTGGCCCCTATTTCTCAGCTTACAGGCGTGCTTGGGCGTTTCCAACAAGCAAAAGTTGCGAAAAAAGGATTGGATGAGCTGATGAAAAAGCCTGTTGATCAGGCAGCCCACGCACATTTTATTCATCGAGCAATGTTGAATGGTGATTATGATCTAGAAAATGTCATGTTTAAATATGGGCAAGATGATTCTAGACCCGTCATGCATATTCCTGAATTACAGATCAAGCAAGGTGAAAAGATCGCTTTATTGGGTCGCAATGGGGCGGGTAAATCTACACTATTACAACTACTTGCAGGGATGCAAACACCACAGCAAGGACTGATACATTTAGATCAATTAAATTTAGCATTGATTGACCCTGCCGATGTACGTCGTCATGTTGGACTCCTCAATCAAAATTCCATGTTGTTTTATGGCACGATTCGAGAAAACTTATTATTAGGTGCTCCCCTTGCAACGGATGAAGATCTATTGCAGGCGTTAAATATGGCCGGAGCTTTGAAGTTTGTACAAGAGAAGAAAGAAGGCTTAGATCATTTAGTGTTAGAAGGCGGAACAGGTTTTTCGGGTGGACAGCGCCAAGCACTCTTATTGGCCAGATTACTGGTACGACAACCCAATATTTTACTACTGGATGAACCGACAGCCGCCATTGATGATGTTGCGGAAAAAGAATTTATTGACCAGATGAAACAATGGCTTGGTGCACGGACTTTGGTGATCGCTACACATCGTCGAGCGGTGTTAGAGCTGGTTGATCGTATTATCGTGTTAAATGACGGCAAAGTCGTGATGGATGCACCGCGTCAGCAAATTATGAAACAACAAGAATCGCATATTCAGTATGCTGCAATCGTTGGAGAAAAGCGATGAATCAACAAGCAACGCAAAATTCACGTGCAGGATTTGTTTCACATTCTGAACCTGCTTTACCTAAGTCGAGTTTAGTGATTTGGATTGTTACTTTATGTTTGACAATTTTTTTGATTTGGGCGTGGTTCTTTAAACTTGAAGAAGTTTCTACCGGAACAGGTAAAGTGATTCCATCTTCAAAAGAGCAAGTGATCCAATCTTTAGATGGTGGGATATTAACGCATTTAGATGTAAAAGAAGGGCAAATCGTCCAGCAAGGTCAGGTTCTGGCTCAGCTTGATCCTACCCGTTTTGCATCCCATGTTGGAGAGTCGGCCTCGGTACTGCTGGCAGCTCAAGCCAGAGCAGCACGACTACAGGCGGAGGTGAATCAAACTGCGTTAGCCTTTCCTGCGAGTGTAAAAAAAGACCCTCACTTACTGCGCGAAGAAACAGCATTGTATCATGCGCGACGTAGTAATTTACAAGAATCGATTACTGGGCTGCAACATGCACTGAGATTGGTAGAAACTGAATTATCGATGACTGAGCCATTGGTTGCCAAAGGTGCCGCTAGTGAAGTTGAGGTGTTGCGTCTAAAACGACAAGCGACAGACTTAAACAATCAAATTCAAGATATACGTCATCAATATGAAGTCAATGCTCGAGAAGAATTAGCAAAAACCAATACCGAAATCGAAAGTCAACAAGCCGTGATAAAAGGTCGCTCGGACAGTTTGCAACGTACGGTGCTCAAAGCGCCAGTACGGGGAATTGTAAAACAAATCGATACCGTCACATTGGGTGGTGTCATTCCACAAAATGGAAAACTGATGAGCATTGTACCTATGGATGAGAAATTACTGGTGGAAGCTCGTGTTTCACCACGTGACATTGCATTTATTCATCCAAATCAATCGGCTTTGGTCAAGTTTACTGCTTATGATTACTCAATCTATGGTGGGCTTGAAGGTAAGGTGACCATTATTTCACCAGACACTATTCGGGATGAAGTAAAGCAAGATCAGTTTTATTACCGAGTGTATATTCAAACTGACCGTGATCAATTAGAGAATAAGGCTGGGCAGAAATTTGCAATCACCCCAGGCATGATAACCACGGTCGATATTCGTACCGGTGAAAAAACGATTCTCGACTATTTATTAAAGCCATTTAATAAAGCGAAGGAAGCGTTAAGAGAACGTTAGAATTGATTTTGAGATCAGATCCACAATTTTTTCAATTGTGGATTTTTTTGATTTTACGAATATTAAAAGTAATGAAGGTTAGAATAAAAATAATTAAATCATGGATATAGAATTAAATGATAGCTGCAATTTTAAGCATGAATATATAATTTAGGGTAAAAAGCAATCAGAATTACGGTTATAATCTTGGGGTTTAACACTTACGAATAACAACAATGCACATTCAGTTTATAGTAGAAGATCGTGACCCTAGCACAGCTACGGGTCCAATTCAGGTGGGTTGGTTTTTAACCGAGGATAAAGCATCTATCCTTTTTGAACCACCTTATCGCATGCGTTCGCAATCTCAAACCAAACATGCAAAATCCGCCAGTCGCTGTCCAGCAGTATTGCAATTAGAGAGTCGCTATTTTGTGGTGAATTGTCCATTTGACTTTCATTTACGCTTTTCACGAGATGCACAGGGCAAACCAAGTATCGTGAATGTATTGGGTGAGCAATCACCTGTGCGGACTAATAAATTACGAGAACTGATTACACTGGTGAATGAAAATGAATGGCGTACTCCGCAAGTGCCTATTTTACAGTTAAAACTGCCGTATTGTTTTATTGCAGATGAAGTAGTGTACCTGACGCAATTAGAGGCCTTTGGACATTATCGCAAACATCCGCTTCCCGGTACTATTTTTGGAGGACGTTTCCCAATTCATATTTGGCCGCGTCCCTTAATGTGGGCCTTTGAATGGCATGACACCACAAAAGATTTAATTCTTAAAAGAGGTGAACCACTTTTTTATTGCCAATTTGATGGCTATGACCCTTCACGTAGCATCAAGCTGATGCAAGCCGAGAAAACCCCAGAACTGATGCACTACATGGATCAGATTTCGGGTGTGGTGAATTATGTGAATCAAACCTTTTCATTGTTTAATGAGGTGGAAAAGGTTCGGCCGCAGACGTTATTGTCTAAAAAATGAGGGGGATCTAATGAAAAGAATAATTATAGCTGCTTGTATAGGTTCAATCTTTTTAACAGCCTGTGAAAAGAAAAAAAAGAACCTGAATTTATAACACCGCGCGACCAATATGGTGCACGTTATAGTGTAGGTGATTTAGGGGGAAGGCCTGTTAACCTTGGTAGAGAAGCCCCATGGGTTGAATATGAAGATAATACAGGCTTTTTAACAGGTAAAAAATATAAACGTCAGACGCGGACCTATCAATCTAAAATTCAGGCCTTTGGATTTTATATGCGTTACACAGATAGATTGGTTTTAGTTCGCTATTATAAAGCATCACCTTATTCAGAGGAACAATATAATGCAGAAATTAACTTGCCTGATAATTATTGGGTAAGTGTAAGTGTATATGCAGATAGGCATTATAACGGTGACCTATCAACGAGACTAATAAACTCAACGTTAGAGACAAAAATATCATCAAAAAAACATTTAGAGGAATTCAATTTTAGGGGTATATACTTGCCCACTGATGAGTATGAATATAGCTTACAAAAGTATGTTCCACATCCTGAATGGGTAATAAGAAATAAGAAATTGGTGGCTAAAAATACGGGGTCTAATGCTTTATACAATATAGATGATTTATATGTTGAAAAAAATGAACAAGGAAAAGTGCTCACACTCATTAAATGTCAGCATTCTAACTACCCTAAAGCACGAATTTGTGAACAGGAATTTGTTTTGGAACCTGAAATGAAGGTTCGAATCTCAGCAGTATTTCAAAGCGTTCATTTACAAGATTGGAAACTCATTCAACAACAAGCAAAAAAAGTTGTACAAGGTTTTATTGTAAAACCAATCGACATTAAAGGAAAATAATATGACAAATTTACAAATGCTTTCAAAAGACAGAATAGATCAATTACTAGCACTATTAGATGCTGAAAAAATTAATGCGACAGCAGCTATATATCAGGAGCTTTCGGATCTGGGCTATGGTTATGCTGGATGGGGTTATGGTGTTGCTACTGGAGAAACTCTAACAGGACAAGGTGCTTTATTGTTTATGCAATCCGTAGCCGAGAAAACTCCAGAACTGATGCATTACATGGATCAAATATCTGGAGTGGTTAACTATGTGAATCAGACCTTTTCATTTTTTACTGAAGTGGAGAAATTAAGGCCAAAGAAATTTTTATAAATTATTGATAGTGATGGCTTAAATATTTACAGATTCTAGTTAAATTGACGATTTTTAGGGGGAATAAATTGATGATTAAACATAAGCATTTAATTTTAATGGTATTAATAGGAGTTTTTCTGCAGGCATGCGATAAAATATCAGATAAAAATAACATAGTTGAGGATCAGAAAGAAAAATCATCCGACTTCGTTCCTCCAATGGGGCCTTATGGATTACCTTATAGTGTTGGAAGATTTGGTGGAAAATCTGTGAATTTAGGTGAAGAGGTAAGTGCAGATTATGAAGTGTGCCCAGTATGGGAATGGAGCAAAACTGAACTTGAGTGTAGGCCAAAACCCAAACGTAATTATGATTCAATTATAAACTTTATGACTTTTAAAATACGTTATACGGATGGGGCACTGTTGGTTACATATATTAAGGCACCACAAGCAGCTGCTTTGCAAAAA
The DNA here is from genome assembly GCF_004331035.1 of Acinetobacter sp. ANC 4910. Taxonomy (GTDB): domain Bacteria; phylum Pseudomonadota; class Gammaproteobacteria; order Pseudomonadales; family Moraxellaceae; genus Acinetobacter. Next base: position 19,227 of record NZ_SJNT01000012.1, on the reverse strand, counting down.
GAATATCTAGTGCAAAATTTAAATTCTGATAATCCTTGGGTAACCGTTTTTGCATATGCTGGAAACAGATATTTAAAGGATGGGAATATGCAAGTTTTATTAGAAAGATATGTAAGGAGTAATTTACAAAATAATGAAAATCCAGATAAATACTATTTAGATATTTATATAAAAACTGATCAAATACAGAATGGTTTGCAAAAATATATTCCACACCCTAAATGGATATTCAATTCAGGCTATAAAAATACAAAAGACTTATATATATATGTAGATAAGTCACAAAGTAGTAGAACTACAATTATTCACTGTAGGAATCATCCTTTAACTAAAATTTGCGAGCAATCTTTTATCATGGAGCCAGATATGAAGGTATTTGTTCAAGCGAGTTTTAGTAGAAATCATTTAAAAGACTGGCGACTGATCCAAGAAAAAGTCAAAAAAAATATTTTAAGTTTTGTTGTAAAAAAATAGATCGCTTCAATTTCAATTAAAAGGTAATTAAAATGATTATACGTCAGACTTTAACATTAGCCGAAATAATACAGTATCAAGTACTATTAGATGAGCAGGGACTACAAGCTATTGAAGCTATATATCTTGCTTTACAGGAAAAAGGTTTTGCTTATGCTGGTTGGGCATATGGAGTTGCGAGTGGAAGCACGCTTACAGGACAAGCTGCTCTAAATTTTATGCAAATATCTGCAAATGAAAATTTTTCAGAAGAAAAAATAAATAATATAAGATTAGGAATGATTAGGGAATATTTAAATAGCTTAAATATTCAAGCAAGTAATAATGGAAATTATACTAATCAGGATATTAGTTTTGAAGTAACAGAGTCTTATCATGAATTGGTATTTAAAGAAAATAATTTATCACTTAATAATTGGACATTGGAAACACCTATGTTCATTATAAAAGCACATCTAGGGAAGTCAAAGTTAGAAGAGGTTTGGAGTGTAATTAGAGAAACTGAAGGTGATTATGCTGATGCATTACTAACTAGTTTAGATCTAGTATCTTTAATGATATTTGTTTGGAGTACTGGGAAATTTCCTAAAGGTGAAGATTTTGATAGGTTTTTAATAGAATTAAAAAACAATAATGGTTTAAATACTTTAGATCTATATGAAAGTTTCTCTTTCGAAGATGTGAGTAATGAAAATATAGAGAAATCAGGTGAATGGGTTGTAAATACAATACAATCAGTACCAGAAATACTGAAGGGATCTTTATCTGAGTTAATTTTTGGTCATAGTAATAAAGATTTTTACTTAGGTGATAATGATGTTGATGATCAAATAAATGCTAGTGAGCGTAATGATGTTGTTTATAGTTTTGGGGGGAGAGATAAAATATATGGGGGAGGGTTTGCTGATAAAATATATGCGGGTGCAGATAATGATGAAATATTTGGAGGTGATGGAAATGACTATTTAGATGGAGGCGAAGGAGATGATATACTAGATGGGGGAGAAGGAGATGATATATTAGTCGATGATTCTGGAAATGATTCCTATATATTTAATGGTAATTTTGGGCATGATACGATCTATGATGTAGATGGTAATGGTCTAATAAAAATAGATGGAGTTGTCATAACTGCTGGTTCAAAAACTAATGATGATGAGTGGTTAAGTGCGGATGGTTTATATAAAATTTCAGTAATAAATGACACTGATGGAGTGGCGAATTTCTTTTCTTTAGTGATTAGTAAAAATAATGATACAGCTAATAGTATTACAATTAAGCATTGGGGAAATGGTGAGTTAGGAATCGCACTACCAGATTTTGGACAAAAACAACAAGCAGAAAGTGGCATATATGCCTTTGGTAATAGTGAAAATAATATAATTTACAATCAGCAGTATGTAGCAACCTATGAAGGCAATGATTTAATTAATTCTACATTAAATAATGATGTAGCAATTTCTGGAACAGGAAATGATTTAGTCAACACTTTAGATGGAGATGATTTTATCTCTGCTGGTGATGGGAATGATATTGTTTTGGCTGGAAAAGGCAGAGACACAATTTATGGGGAAGAAGGCGATGATTTGATCATGAGCTCTGCGAATCTGGCAGCGGATGATCGAAAAATATTTACTGATTATTTTGATCAGCAGGCTACTGGGGATCAATTATCAGAAGGATTTAATGGACTAAATTTTTTCTATACACCAAATTTGGATGTAAATAATAAAGTTGAATCTTATTATATTATAGATGATTATAACAATCAAACATATAATATTTTGCCAATTATACAATTAAAATGGAGTTATCCAAATGGAATTAATTATTTTTCTAATTTTAATTCTGCAATGAATTATGGCAGTGGATTTTCAGGTGGTGATGTTGTTTATGGTGGAATAGGAAATGATATTGTAATTGGATCATCTGATACTGATTATTTATATGGTGGTGCAGATAATGATAATTTATATGCCTTAAATGGAAATGACTTTGTTTATGGCGGTATTGGTGAAGATATTTTATTTGGTGGTGATGGCATAGATCAAATTTATGGTGGAGATCAAAATGATGAGCTGATTGGAGGCCATGATAAGGATTTTCTCTATGGGGGAGAAGGTGACGATAGTATTGAAGGTGATTTAAGAACTTTAGTCGGTACGAGCGTTCCTCCTGCTGCATCAATATATTCACGATTTGGTGATGATCAGATTTATGGCGGTAATGGAAAAGATAGAATATGGGGTAATCTCGGGAATGACATTATTTATGGTGGAGAAGCCGAGGATAATATTTCGGGTGATCATGAGGGTATAGAGGGCAGTCTGCATGGTAATGACTATTTATATGGTGGTCAGGGCGATGATAGAGTCTTAGGTGATGGTGGTAAAGATACTATTTATGGGGGAGAAGGAAATGATCAACTCTCGGGAGATAGTGCTGGTATAGCGGGGCAATATCATGGTGAAGATATCATTAATGGCGATGCAGGTAATGATGATATTTGGGGAGAAGGTGGAAAAGATAATATTTATGGTGGAGATGGAGACGATACCATTTCAGGCGATAGTATTAGCTTAGAGTCTCAATATCATGCCGATGATAAGATTTGGGGTGATGAAGGGGATGATCATATTGCAGGAGATGGTGGAAATGATGAAATTTATGGCGGTGAGGGGAAAGATAGAATCTCTGGGGACAATTCTACCTTAGAGGGCCAACTCCATGGTAAGGATAAATTATATGGTGGTGTGGACGATGATTTATTATGGGGAGAAGGTGGGAATGATGAACTTTATGGTGGAGAAGGTGATGACTATATACAAGGCGATAATAACAATTTAAGTGGTCAATATCACGGAGATGATACTCTGTATGGAGAAGATGGAAAAGATAATCTTCGAGGGGATGGAGGCTCAGATATTATCTATGGAGGAGATGGTGACGATCACTTAATTGGAGACATCGCAGATAATCGTGCGTTTGATGGAAATGATCAACTTTATGGTGAGGGAGGTGCGGATTACCTAGCAGGTTTTGATGGTAATGATGTTTTAGATGGCGGCGAAGGAGATGATATTTTATATGGCGGTAGAGGAAATGATACTTTCATTAGTAATGATGGAAAAGACCAGTTAGTAGGTGGTGAAGGAGATGATACTTATCATATCCGAGTAAGGGATTCAGAAATAAAAATACTTGATAGCACAGGGGAAAATCATTTTTATTTAGATGGAAGCTTTAACTTATCTCAGATAAAAATTCATTGGTATTCCAATGCTGTCAGTTTAAAAGTTCCTACTCCAAGCCAAGACCCAGAAGCAGTCTTTCCAGAATTCAAATTAACGTTCTTTGATGCAAGTGAAACTCAACCTGTCCAAGGAGGAGGGATTATCACAGATGAATACGGCAATCCTGTTACAGGTGGTTATGATCAATACTTACACTTTAACTTAGAACTTGGTTCTTTTAATAAATTAAATTCTTTAGAAAGCTCTACTATAGATTATGTCATTCATTTGGATACATATTTAAAAGAAAGGGTTGGTCTAAGTTATCAATTATGGACTGGTAGCTGGCATGGTATACAGGCACCATATCTCATATTTTCAAATGGTTTAATTGAGAATAATAATTTAGTTTATCAAGGCTCTAAAATTGGTGATTTATTAGACATTGGTCAAATTCGAGACAATGTGAGCCAACATGGAGAATATCAAGCTGATGTCTATCAATTATTAGAGGGTGATGATGAAGTACAGGGATCTGTTGAGCGAGATGTTATCTTTGGTGGTCAAGGAGATGATTTAATCATTGCTAACGGTGGAGATGATGAAATAAGTGGGGATGATGGTGCAGATCGCTTATTTGGTGGTAATGGCAGTGATTTCATTGATGGTGGTCAGGGTGATGATAATATTTCAGGAGACCAAGGCAATGATCAGATGTTCGGAGGAGACGGAAACGATTTAATTAATGGTGGTTATGGAAATGATGAGCTTCGAGGTGATTCAGGAGAAGACAAATTATATGGTGAAGCAGATTCAGATCAGCTTTTTGGTGGTGATGGTGATGATCTTCTGGATGGCGGTGATGGTTCAGACATTCTAACTGGAGGTGCTGGAAACGATCTATTGGTTGGGGGAGAAGGAGAGGATGAGTATATCTTCGATCAAGACAGTGGTTTTGATACAATCAATGATGTTGATGAAAGTATCTTGCGGTTTAATGGTATAAACTCACAAGATAGTAGCTTATCGATTGATGGAAATGATCTAACAATTCAATTAAATAATGATTCTGCGATTATTTTTAAAGATTATTTAATCAATGCAAATATTAAAGAAATCGACTTTGCAAATGAAGTATGGACTAAACAAGATTTAAATAAAAATATTACTATAAATCAATATGGCGATGAGCAAGGCAATACAATTTCTGGGAATCAAAATTTTAATAATAATATTTATGGCGGTTCAGGGAACGATCATCTATATGCAAATGGCTTAGTCAATTATCTCTATGGCGGTGAGGGAGATGATTCCCTCTATGTATATAGAGAGGGGGCAGGTGCGAAAAGTACTGTATCAGGTGGGATTGGATATGACAGCTATTCAGTTCAATTTGGTAATGATACCTTGATTGTCGATGAAGATTATTCAGGCATCATCAAGGTAAGCTCGGAGGTATATTTTACCTTGGAAGGATATGCCTTTATTCGGGCACCATATAATTCCAAAGCTGAATTAATTTCAACTGATGGTGCGAATTCGTATTATAGATATACTCTCAATAATACCCCGCTTCTGAATGCAAATTATGATGCTGCTACTCATACTTTTGTTTTGAAAAAAGATGATCAAACCGTATTTGCACTAGGTGGTATAAATAATCTGAATGATCTAAACCAGTATTCGGGATTTAACATCCAAATAGATGGGCAAAGTGTTAATTATACAGGAGGAACCTCTGCTCACTATCAAGGTACAACATTTAATTTAATTGATTTTATTTCTTCATTAACCGAGATTAAATCTACATATACTGATCAAGATGACATCATTTATGGATTTAATAATGAAAATAATAGAGTGTTGGCTGGTGCGGGAAATAACATTATTTATTTGCAAGATGGAAATAATATTGTTAATGCAGAATCGGGTGATGATCAAATTTATGCAGGGAATGGTAACAATAATATTACTAGTGGAAGTGGTGATGATGAAATTATTATTGGATCGGGCTTAAACCAAGTATTTGCTGAAGCAGGTAATGATCACATTTCGATTGCATCAGGACAAGCTTATGGTGGGTCTGGCGATGATATTATTATTGCAGGAAATGCAGGTGTCTATTTGGATGGTGGTGAAGGCGTTGATCATTTGGTAGGAGGATTGGGCGATGATACATATATTGTTGATGAGCTTGATACTTACGAAGAAAATGCTATAGATGGCGGATATGATAGGATTCAGATCGCTCAAAGTGTTGATCTAGCATTAAACAACCTAGAGGCAGTAACACTATTAGGAGATCAGGATCTGAATGCATATGGCGATGATTTTGATAATGAATTGATCGGAAATAGTGGAAATAACCACCTAGATGGACGCGCGGGCAGTGATTATATGGCTGGCGGGGAAGGTGATGATTATTATGTCGTTGATGTGACAGATACGGTTGTTACAGATGAAGATGGGTATACCTATATCGTAGATGGCGATCGGGTTGTAGAAGATTCTGGTGCTGGTATAGATACCATTGAACGCTGGCAAGATGCACGATTTATTGGTCAGGATGAAAATGGTAATCCAGTACTCACAAATAGCTACCGATTATTAGAAGATAATATTGAAAATCTCATCTTAAAAGGCCAAGCTAAGACAGCCTTCGGTAACGAACTGGATAATATTATTACCGGTAATGCACAAGACAATTATATTGATGGTTTAGGTGGGGATGACACTTATATCTATGCCAAGGGTGGTGCTACAGATACCTACAGTTTCTATGATGATCATAATGCATTCAATACATTGCAAATTCAGGGCTATGAGGAGAGCGATGTCTTTGCTCAAAAGTATGGCAATAGTGTTTATCTCAGCTTTAAAGGAACCAGTGACCATATTTGGTTATCTAACTATTATGTCGCGGATACGACAAGTAAGACCTATAAAATGGATCAAATTGAATTTGATTCAGGTACTGTCTGGACCAGTAGCGATATAGATACTTTGGTCAATCGTGCTGCGAATAACCATGCTCCAACAGTTAATGCTGCAATCCCTGTGATTACCAGTAATCAAGGAACGGTTTTTAGCTATAAATTTGCAAGTAATGTGATTATCGATCAGGACAGCTGGGATTCGTTAAGCTATAAAATAACCTTAACGACCAAAGATAGTAATGGGCAATATCTACCAATTCCATCATGGTTAACCTTTGATCCGGCTACGCAAACTTTATCGGGTATGCCACCATCTGGCGTGACAGGTAACTTATCATTCTTCTATTGGGGAACTGATATGTACGGTCTAGGAACAGGTACATCATTTACTTTGAAAGTGAATCCACCTAATCAAGCACCAACTGTATTAAATCCAATTGCAGATCAGAGCGTTACAGATGCGAAAGCATTTAGTTATACCGTTCCTTCGACTACATTTAAAGATCTTGATGGCGATACTTTAACCTATACTGCAACCTTAGAAGATGGAAGCCCGCTACCAGCATGGTTAACATTCAATGCGAGTACAAAGGTCTTAAGCGGAACCTCTCCAGATTATGCTGGGGCCTTAAATATTAAAATTACAGTCAAAGATACTGCAAATCAGACGGTGTCAGATGTATTTAAAATCACATTTGTGGTTCAGAATTTAACTGTAAATGGAACAAGTAGTATAGATACACTCTATGGTGCATCAGGGAATGATACGATCACTGGACTAGCGGGTAATGACATACTGTATGGTCAATCTGGAAATGACACCCTCAATGGTGGTACGGGTAACGATACAATGTATGGTGGAAAAGGAGATGATATCTTTGTCATTGATAGCTCTACGGATATTGTAAATGAAAATACTAATGAAGGAATAGACACTGTCCAAAGCAGCATCACCTATACATTAGGCAATAATGTCGAAAATCTCACCTTAACAGGTACAACTGCCATTAACGGAACGGGTAATGCACTCAACAACACCTTGTTGGGAAATAGTGCAATCAATACCTTAACAGGTGGGGCAGGTGATGACTATCTAGATGGTGGTGCTGGAAATGATAAATTGCTGGGCGGTCTAGGTAATGATGTTTATGTTGTTGATAGTACAACTGATACGATTACAGAGAATACTAATGAGGGTATTGATACGGTTCGTAGCTCGGTGACATACACTTTAGGTAATAATTTAGAGAACCTGACACTGACTGGTACAACAGCAATAAATGCTACAGGAAATGCACTTAATAATACGCTTATAGGGAACAGTGCAGTTAATACCTTAACGGGTGGAGCAGGTGATGACTATTTAGATGGTGGTGCCGGAAATGATAAATTGCTGGGCGGTCTAGGTAATGATGTTTATGTTGTTGATAGTACAACTGATACGATTACAGAGAATACTAATGAGGGTATTGATACGGTTCGTAGCTCGGTAACATACACACTAGGCAATAACCTAGAGAACCTTACACTAACAGGTACAACAGCAATAAATGCTACAGGAAATGTACTCAACAATACACTTACTGGCAATAGTGAGGTAAATATTCTGAATGGTGGGGCTGGTAATGATATCTTAGATGGTCAAGGTGGTAATGATCAATTTACAGGTGGGACTGGATCGGACACGTTGATATATCAACTATTGGTTGCATCAGAAGCTGCTGGGGGTAATGGTACAGATAGTTGGTCAGATTTCACGGTTGGCAATGTTTCGACCAACATGAATGCGGATAAAATTGACTTTGGTGATTTGCTCATTAATTTCACTGGTAATTACAACACTAGTAGCCTAGATCCATATATCAAAACATTGGTAAGTGGTTCTAATACGCAGCTTTACATAGACAGAGATGGAGGTGGAATGAGTTATAATAGTACCTTACTGCTGACATTAAATAGTGTGAATACCAATTTAAACGATCTACTCAATAATCAGCAGATCGTTATTTAATTAACACAATACTTGATTGAAAGAACTAGGGGAGCTTTCCTCTAGTTCTTTTTTACTACCAACAAAATAAAGCAGGGAGAAACTGTGTCAAAGGATGATCCAAGCTAGATACTTTTTTCATGTGAAAATGACATAAGCAAGATAAAGAAAGCCCATTTAGCATTTAAGGTATCTCATTTAAAACTCTAATTCATAAGAGATAAAATTACTTTATCTCCTATTTTTTAGTAAGTACTGTAATAATTGGCTTCATGCTATTTGTGCATGATAAATGTGGCTCAATTAGCCATTAACCTTTTACGTTTTTCAAGATAGGTTCCACGTAAGTAAGCAGCTTCAACTTCACCTTGCAGTTTGTGAGCAAGTACATGATCACAGACCTCACTTAGATAATCTATTTTATCTGCTGACCAGTCGCGTAATGTAGATCGAGAACCGTGGGTGATTATCAGACGATTTGGTTTAGGATCAATATGACCAAAACTATTTTCTTTAAACTTCTGTTTATGCATACCTTTAAGAATTATTGATGCATTATTTAGTGATAAGAATTTTAAAAAGCAATTGGAATATGAGTCTGTATATTTTGTCGTTGAAAAAGGATTTATGTGTGCACAATGCTGATTGTTGAGTCGGAAAAGCTTCTAAAAATATAACAATAACAAACGGGCTGAATCAGTTTGATATAAAAATATACTCTAGAGGTATTTCACAAAATTAACTTTTTCATTTAAAAAAAGAAAAAGATTCTGTCTTGATATATAGTCTAATTAAATGGATAAAAGAATGATCAATCGAAGGATTTTGATTGGCATAAAAGTTGCTGATTTAAGCAATAGGGTCTTAGCTAGGTGAAAAGGATATGATATCACTCAGCCAACAGATGAATGTGAACCACTATTCTCGGCAAGCAGATTTTGCTCAGAATTTAATGTCGAGCATTTGTGGCGAACATCGTTTAGATACAAGTGCACGCGATACCTTAGATTTTCATTACGATGGTATGCGTTTGCCCAATCGAAAAATGGCGATTGGCACGATTCGTTATGGTGCAAATGTCGCCATCAATATTTCCAATTTAAAAGCCTATAGTATTAGCTTGCCTTTGCAGGGGAAACAGGCCTTAAGTATTCGTGGTGAAAATTATGTTTCAGATGAGAATAGAGGATTAATTGTTTCGAATAATGATTGTCAGGAATTAGTTATTAACCGTGATTGCCAGAAATTACAGGTTGTGATTCCTGAGCGAAGTATGCACATGGTTTTGGCAGATTTATTGAATCAGTCCATTGATCAGCCGATTATTTTTAATCCAGAAATGCACATCGATTCAACTCAATTAATTCATGCATGGTGGAAAAACATCCAAAATTTCTTGCAGTTTAATGCACAGAATAATGGTTTTTTTGGCTTGCAAATGCTGTCCGATGATTATGAAAATTTTGTGATTAAGGCGTTATTGCTTTCTCAGGAGCATAACTATTCTGCGGCATTGAAAGTACAGGCACAGCAACAAGAGCCGATCTATATTCGCAAAGTTAAAAATTTTATTATTGAGCATGCACATGAAGATATTCGTGCTGATGATTTACAACGTTTGGCAGGTGTTTCAAAGTCAAAACTGTACGATGAATTTCAGCAATATTATGGAACTAGCCCGATGTCCTTTTTACGCAAATATCGCTTGCAGCAAATTTATAAAATTTTAAGTCATGCCAATATGAATGCTAAGTTATCGATTTCAAAACTGGCTTATGATTGGGGTTTTACCCACCTCAGTCGTTTTTCCCAAGACTATAAAGAGGAGTTTGGTGAAAAGCCGAGTGAAACTAAAAATAAGTCACGTGAATAAATGATGAGATATAAGAAACCCCTGATTGAGCAATTTCATCAGGGGTTTTTTAATGCAATATATAAATGGTTTAGATCGAATTTTCTAAGTTATAGATTGCTTTAGTTTTAGATTTTTCATAGATGACTTTTAGGGTTAAAGCCATAAATGAAATGAAAGTTGGGATAGCCAGTATAAAGAAGATGCCACCCAAACTTAAGTTAAAGGTGAAAATAAGTGAACCAAAGAATGCCCCCAAGATCGCACCAATCCGTCCGATGCCATGCATCCAAGACACACCAACTGCGCGGCAAACGGCTGGATAGAACAGGGTTGCCAGTGGTAAGAGTGAAGATTGCGCGCCAGCAAGTAATGCACCAATCAAGAAAATGGTGATGCCGAGCAACAAAATATTTGAGCTGACTATACCTGCAACAAGGAATAAGCCGAACGCGATGAGATAGGCATATTTAATTACGGTGGTTGGATTCACTTTATCCATATACCACCCCATGATGGTTGCGCCAATTACACCACCAAAAGGGAAAATTGCGGCAATTAAGCTAAATTGTTGTGTGCTAAAGCCCGCCGTTTTTAAAATAGTTGGCATCCAACTGGTTAAAAGATAAAACACTAAGAGGCTGGTAAAACAGCATAACCACAACATGCTAGAACCCCACAAATATTTGCCCAATACAATTTTTACAGGATTTTCATTGGTGGTTTCGGTTTGTGGTAACACCAGTTTTACGGGTTCGCTAAACGGATGTCCTTGAATTTTCTCTAAGATAGCGAGTGCTTTGTCTTGGCGGTTGCGTGCAATCAGCGATTGTGTCGATTCAGGCAACGCAAGTAGCAAGACAATCACCAACAGTAAAGGAATACTACCGCCAAGAATAATGACTTTCGACCAACCAAGTCCTTCAAGTAAATAGGCGGACAATACTCCACCACAAGAAATGCCTAACATAAAACCACAACCTGCCAGCCCTGTGAGAAACGCTTTTCGCTTAACTGGCATATATTCAGACACCATAGTACTGATGTTTGGCATGGCTGCACCTAATCCAACCCCCGTAATAAAACGGTAAATCATCAGTTCTTGGGTAGAGCTGGCAAAGCCACAAAGAATGGTAAACACTGAAAATAGAAGGGTGGTTGTGACAATAATGCCTTTACGACCAAACTTATCGGACAGGGGGCCTGAGATAATCGCACCAATTGACATACCGACCAATGCGGCACTGAGTACGGGTGCTAATTGTGGTTTGCTAATCCCCCAATCATCCAGTAAAGCAGGTGCAATAAAGCCAATAATTCCTGTATCTAGGCCATCGCAGAAAAAGACCAAAAAACCCAGTATAAAAACGAGCCATTGTAGAGGGGAGAGCTTCTCCCGATTGATAATATTGGTTGCTTCAATTGTTCTCATAATTCTTCCTTTGAAAGTATGTTTTAGCTCGGTTGGATTGACCCTTTTTGTACAAATTTACTCATGGCATTGATGGATGAATTTTGCGTTAGCAATGTTCTCATGCCATGAGCATCAGTGAAGGGTGTTCGATTTACACCAGAGTCATCGCCTTGTTTTGATAGGTATCAGGACGCTTGAAACGGTAGAAAAAGTTGCGATATCGCGAGGTATGAACATATCTTGATTGAACTATTTTTATACTTGGAGGGCTATCCATTAACTCCTGAACTTCATCCATTTTTTCCATTCGTGCCAGATAGTTTTTTTTACAGATTATTTTGTGTCACCTGCACAAGCAAAAGAAGCATCCATATTTAGACACGCGATTTAGAATTGCGCATGGATTGGATAGTGCTCGCAGCTTTTGGACAGTCATCCTAAAAATTTGGATAGAAGATAAAGCCATAACAAAGTCAGGAGTTGACGATTATGGCTGGTCAAACGATTCAGATAAAAACCGAGACTGGTAAACAATTTAGTGCTTACTTGGTCGCCCCATCTTCAGGTAAAGGTCCAGGCATTGTGCTGTGTCAGGAAATCTTTGGGGTCAATGCTGCGATGCGGGAAAAGGCAAATTTTCTTGCCGAAGAAGGATACACCGTTCTTGTACCTGATTTGTTTTGGCGTAGTGCAGCCAATGTTGAATTGGGTTATACCCCAGAAGATTTTCAAAAAGCTTATACACTTTATCAACAATATGATGAAAACTTAGGCGTAGAAGATATTCAGGACAGTCTGGCTTATCTGCAAACACGACCTGAATGTGATACGTCTACAGGGCTGGGTGTTGTTGGGTATTGCTTGGGTGGAAAACTGGCATATTTAGCTGCCTGTCGTTTACCAGAAGTTGCTTGCGCCGTTGGGTACTACGGGGTTGGTTTAGAAAATGTACTGGATGAGCTAGCAAACCTAAAAGGACGTTTGGTGCTGCATATTGCAGAGTTAGATCAATTTACGCCACCAGATGCGCGACAAGCAATTTTGCAAGCAGCGAGTCAATATAGCAATGTCAAAGCTTATGTCTATGAAGATGTCGATCATGCCTTTGCTCGACCGAAAAGTGAACATTACCACAAACCATCAGCCCGATTTGCCCATGAGCGAACAGTGACTGCACTGCATGACACGATTGGACCACATTATGACTTAGTGGCGTTATGGGAAGAGCATATTCGGCATGAGTTTGATACACGAGATGTCCCTGCGACGATGGCAACCATGGTGGCTGAACCTTATGTCAATCATATTCCAACGTTGACAGGGGGTGTGGGGCAAAGTCAGTTAGCGCGTTTCTATCGTTACCATTTTGTCCATCAAAACCCTGAAGACATGAAGATTACCTCTATATCACGCACGGTGGGATCAACGCAGGTGGTCGATGAATTCATCATGAGCTTTACCCATGACACCGAAATTGATTGGCTACTGCCAGGGGTGAAACCAACAGGCAAATACGTCGAAATTCCAATGCTTGGTGTTATTCAATTTCGCGGTTCTAAACTGTGTCATGAACATATTTATTGGGATCAGGCATCGGTACTGGTGCAAATTGGTTTACTCAACCCTGAGGGATTACCTGTGGCCGGTGTTGAGACGGCTAAAAAACTCCTGAATGAAGATTTACCTTCCAATACGCTGATGCCGTCATGGAACAGCAGCGAAGGCAAACCCATTGGTGAGGGAGTGTAATTATGAACATTGATTTAAAAGGCAAGGTTGCCGTGGTCAGTGGCGGTGCAACCCTCATTGGAAAGGCCGTGGTTCAGGCTTTGGTGAATGCAGGCGCACGCGTTGCCATTCTAGATATCGATGCCAACGGAAAGAAAATTGCAGAAAGTTTTCCTTATGACGTGATGTTCATACAAGTGGATTTGACCAGTGATGTTGCGATTCAGCAGGCAGTCAAGAACATTCATCAGCATTTGGGTGAAGTCAGTTGTTTAGTGAACTTGGCATGTACTTACTTGGATGATGGCTTTCAGTCCTCTCGTCAGGATTGGCTAAAGGCATTGGATGTCAATGTGTTGTCTGTAGTGGAGTTAACGCGTGCCTTTTATCCAGACTTAAAAGAGCATCGTGGTTCGATTGTGAATTTTACTTCGATTTCTGCCAAGTATGCACAAACAGGACGCTGGTTATATCCAGTATCCAAAGCGGCTATTCGCCAATTAACTCAAAGTATGGCCATGGATTTTGCCGCTGATGGCATTCGGGTCAATTCGATTTCCCCAGGTTGGACATGGTCGCGGGTGATTGCCGAAGTCAGCGGTAACAACCGTGAAAAAGCAGATGGCGTTGCCGCGGATTATCACTTATTGGGTCGCTTGGGACATCCAGAAGAAGTGGCCAATGTGGTGCAGTTTTTACTATCACCTGCCGCGAGTTTTGTAACTGGGGCAGATTACGCCGTTGATGGTGGATATTCAGTGATGGGACCTGAAGGGGCACAACCCGCCATTCCACGCTTAGCCAGCTAAGACAGATATTCATTATTCAGAACATTAAGAAATTTGGAGAAACACATGCGCCGTATTGCAATTGTTGGAGCAGGACAATCAGGCCTGCAACTTGGATTAGGTCTGTTAGATACAGGCTATGACGTAACTTTAATTACCAACCGTACTGCCGATGAAATCCGTCAGGGCAAAGTCATGTCGAGTCAATGTATGTTTCATAATGCTTTACAAACGGAACGAGACTTAGGGCTGAACTTTTGGGAAGAGCAATGTCCTGCAGTGGAAGGAATTGGTTTGGCTTTGGTCAATCCTGAACATGGTGGCAAAGCATTTGAATGGAGTGCGCGTCTGGAACGCTATGCACAATCGGTCGATCAGCGCGTAAAAATGCCCTTTTGGATGCAGGAATTTGAAAAACGTGGGGGTCGATTAATCATTCAGGATGTGGGTATTGAAGAACTAGAGCAATTGGCCAATGAATATGAGTTGGTCTTGCTCGCCGCAGGAAAGGGTGAGGTTGTCAAACAGTTTGAACGTGATGCGGAACGAAGCACCTTTGATCGACCGCAACGTGCCTTGGCACTGACCTATGTCAAAGGCATGAAACCCGTCTCGCCATATTCACGCGTCACTTTCAACATCATTCCAGAAGTAGGGGAATACTTCTCTTTTCCAGCACTGACCATTAATGGACCATGCGACATTATGGTTTTTGAAGGCATTCCCAACGGATCTATGGACTGTTGGCAAGATGTACAAACGCCTGAACAGCATTTACAGCGCAGTCTTGAACTGCTTAAAAAATATGTGCCATGGGAATTTGAGCGTTGTAGCAATGTTGAACTTACCGATGCAGGCGGCTATTTGGCAGGTCGATTCCCACCAACAGTGCGTAAACCTGTTTTGACGCTGCCTTCAGGTAAAAAAATCTTTGGCATGGCAGATGCTCTAGTCGTAAATGATCCAATTACAGGTCAAGGTTCAAATAACGCTGCCAAATGCAGCAAAATTTATTTCGATGCCATTTTGTCTAATGATGATCAGATTTTTAGTGAAGCATGGATGCAACAAACCTTTGAACGTTATTGGGCTTATGCCGAAAAAGTCGTGGCTTGGACCAATAGTCTGCTGTTACCACCGCAACCGCATGTCGTGGAATTACTTGCCGCTGCCAGCCAGAACCAAGCGATTGCATCAGTGATGGCAAATAACTTTGATGACCCACGAGACTTTGCACCGTGGTGGTTTGATGCGAAACAAGCTCAGCATTTTCTTGCCATGAAAACAGCTCAAAAAGTTGCCTAATCAGGTTTTGTAAAAAGGATCTTACTCATGATTGATAGCATTGAAGATATGGCATTACTGCCAGTAAACGTTGAAAACCCAAGAGAAATACGGAATTTACTCGGTCAGTTTGCAACAGGCGTAACGGTCATCACGACACGCAGTAAGCAGGGACGAAAAGTAGGCATGACAGCGAACTCTTTTTCTTCCTTGTCACTCGACCCGCCATTAATTTTATGGAGTTTGTCTAAAACGGCCCCAAGCCTGTCAGATTTTGTTGATGCTGAACATTTTGCGATTCATATGTTGGCACAGGAACATCATTCACTTTCAGGACATTTTGCCAAAGCCTCTGCCGATAAATTCGCTGGAATTGCACATCGAGAATGTGATGTAGGTGTACCGATACTGGAGGATGTGTTGGCAACCCTTGTCTGTCGAAATGTGACCCAATACGAAGGAGGCGATCACCTTATTTTTATTGGTCAGATTGAGCAATATCAACAACGGCAGGGAGAGCCATTGGTTTTCCATGCAGGGAAATACCGAGTCGCGGCTGCTCATCCAGAGCTAAGCAATTAACGATTTAGTCACGATGTTTCATCGTGACTTTTTATTTAGGAAAAAACAATGAAGTCTCATGTCGTACAAAAAAGTGTTTTGCTCTGTAGTTTGAGTTGTATTTCTGTTATGGCACAAGCCTATGATTTGCCAACTGTAAATTTAGGTATGACCAGCTTTTTAGATGGTGGCTTACCTGCGGGGACAGGTTGGTATGCACAGACCTATTTTCAAAACTATGAAAGTGATGAATTGGTCGATGCACATGGGAACAAACTCCCTTTACCGAAAACAGACCTCAACTATCAAGTGATCGTGGAGCAAATTAGCTACTTATCTCATGTTAAATTAGGCGATCATGCCAGTTTAGGGATTAACTTTCTGATTCCATTTGTGAGCAAAATGGATATGGATGATGGCTTGAATAATCTGGCAATCAAATCACAAAGTGGTTTTGGCGATGTCATGATTGGCCCTTTTGTGCAATTCGATCCAATTATGGGCACAGCAGGTCCAAAATTTGTACATCGGATTGAGTTTCAAGTGAACCTGCCAACAGGGGATTACAGTTCACAAAAAGATATCAATCCAAGTAATCATGCCGTTTCGTTGAATCCGTATTGGGCGGCAACATACTGGTTTAATCCCAAATGGACAGCTTCGACACGCATTCATTATCTGTATAATTTTAAAAATGATGATCCAAGTTATGCCTTTTCAGGTGCAGATGAGATTCAAGCAGGGCAGGCATTACATGCAAACTTTGCTACAGATTATGCCATTACGCCACAATTTCGCTTGGGGCTAAATGGCTACTGGTTAAAGCAAATCACCGATACCGAAGTGGATGGCGAGAAAGTAAAAGGGCGTAAAGAAAAAGTTTGGGCAATTGGTCCAGGTGCAATGTACAGTTTTTCACCAAATAACCATGTCGTTGCCAATGCCTATTTTGAACAAGATGCAGAAAACCGCCCTGAAGGGACGCGAATGCAAGTTCGTTATATTCATTATTTCTAACTCAACCTAGCCTTTTATCCATACAGGATAAAAGGCGATTTCTTTCTTTGAGAGCTGAATTGTAGATTGTATTTTAATTGGGTTAGCTACAACGACGGGTAGATGATGGCAAAGTTCCAAAACGTCTTTTATATTCTTGAGAAAATCTACCTAAATGCGTAAATCCCCATTTAAATGCCACGTCCGTAACGGTCAAATGGTCATTTCGTACAAGTTCTAAGTGTGCCTGCTCAAAACGTAATTCTCTCAGATATGCCATTGGGGTCGTGCCCAAATAGTTTTTAAAGCCCGTAAATAAAGTACGAACACTTACACCTGCTTGTTCGGCCAGCGTTTCCACACTTAACGGCTCATGTAAATGTTGTTGAATATAGGCTTCAGTCCGTTTAATAAAGTGCGGCGAAATCGTTTTATCTTTATGAGAATCAATTTTATCTAAGCCATTATTGGGCTGCCCATAAATCAGCGCGTTTAATAGATTCGATTCAAACTGTTTAAAAGCCAATGGATGATGCAGTGGATGTTTGTCGCATGCCAGTGCATCCATTAAGGTGCGGAGCAATTGCAAAAAGTAGCTGCCATTTTGGGTAGTAAAATCGAGTTTAGGATCAAAAATAAGCGGAGTGTTGTCAGTGTCAGGAATATGCTGGCGACAATGATGCAGAAAATCATCTTTAGAAATTTTTAAAATAAGTTGCGGAGAGTTGGCATGCCAGCGCATCCGCAAAGATTGTTGTGGTGAGATGATGGATGCGACTTGCGAATAGGACATAAATTTTTGACGTCCAAATTCAATTTCGGCATAACCATGGGTTGGAATCTGGATTAAATAAAATTTGTCTAAATGGTCGGGTTCTATAATCACATCCGCACCGTAGACTAAACGGCTAATAGACAGGGCACCTGTTTTAACATGGTGCATGGTTGCACTAAAATTTTTCTGTGGCTTGGAGATTTTTAACAGGTGAGGCTTAAAAACTTGCCCCACATTTTTACAGGTTTCATTTATATCTTGATGGTTGAAGAGTAAATTATGGGGAGAAAAAATAGATTCCTGCTGGAAATTCCGTCCATTTAATTCAGAAGAGTTGGCTTGATACATATCGTTATTCCTTTGGCTAACTCCTGCTTGTATTTCACCTTTGAAAATTCTGCTCGGAAGAATTTTGAAGCGGGTGTAAATACTGCACTTAGATGATTCAGTTGTGTGCAAAATATATAAAGATCAATGCAAGATACAGACCAGAATTGCCAAAAATGCTGCTTTCAACAAGTATTCAGTGAAGGAGTGAATATCTTTATTTTAAGTGTTTAATAACAGGCATATACTTGAAGATTCCATTCCATGCGCTTGGTTTTCTTATTCAGATCTTAGTCCTTAAGATCTACACAATTTTATAGCAAATCCAAGTAATCTGGTCAATTTTATGATCACTTGGATTATGCTGATCTTATTAAAATATGATGTATTAATGAATGTATGCCTATAGACATGCATTCACTTGTAAAAAATTCATAAGGTTCTGATTAAACGCCGTTGGCTGTTCCACATTAGAAATATGCGACGCATCAATTTCTACCAACTGACTGTTCGGAATCTGACTCTGCATAAACTCAGCATCCGCCACGGTTGTCACAGGATCTTGCCGTCCTGCAATAATCAATACAGGCACCGTAATTGTCTTTAATTGTTCCCGAACATCCGCCTTAGCCAAAGCTTCACAACAACTCGCATAACCTTCTGGGCTGCCAGCACCTAAGTCGTTTGAAAGCGTTGCAACCGTTGCTGCGTTACTTTGGATAAAGGGATCTGTAAACCATCGCGAAGCTGCGCTGTCCGCGATGGATTGTAAACCTTGAGATCTGACCAAAGCCGCCCGATCCAGCCAAGCCTGCTCCTGACCAATTTTAGCCGCCGTATTACACATCACCACATGGCTAAAACGCTCA
>NZ_SJNT01000011.1 GCF_004331035.1 Acinetobacter sp. ANC 4910 | reverse complement strand
AACGAATAGTCATAAACAGTTGTGCTGGCGACAATAGCAAGAGTGAACCACCTGATCCCTTCCCGAACTCAGAAGTGAAACCTCTTAGCGCTGATGGTAGTGTGGGGTTACCCATGTGAGAGTAAGTCATCGCCAGCTCATTATTCAAACACCCCCTAACCAACGTTAGGGGGTGTTTCTTTATTACACATTATAAAATAATGGATGATCAAAGTTTCTTTTAAAATAAATGATATTTTATCGGAGGGGAATAATTAGATTAGAGGGTTTTATCATTATTTTGAAATGACTAAAGATGAGATAACAAAAATTATTACAGAAGATTATTATAAATAACCTTAAAGTTGCTACTTGTAACTGTAAGGCTATTTCTTCGGTGTTTTTCTAAATCAAAGGTTAAAAATCTGAAATACGACTGCTAGCAGTTTTTAAGGCATAAAGGAGTTGTCCTAGTAGTACATCTTTTTCAGCAAGTGTCACAATAATCATTGGATGCTTGTTTGATGTAATAGAGGTGAGAATAGCTTTGCCATTCTCAGCGTCTAAGGTGATGGATTGACAACCTTCCAGATGAATTTCATTCATAAATGCTGCGACCATTGCTAGGATTGAGCTGCTTACGGCTGCAAGCTTTGTACTATTGTAACTGTCTCTTTTATGAACATGAGCCAGTTCAAAACCATCAGTGCTACAAAGCATCACATAATTGACACCGCGGACATTCATGAGCAAGTCGTGAATTTCATCTTTGGCGAATTGAATTAACTCTTTGGGTGCTGTACGGCTTTGCTCTAGAGTAAACATATCAAACCTCTATTCAATTAATTAGCAATATTGGAGTTAATTTCAATCGATGTGATTAACGCCTCTAATAATAAGAGTACATCTTCTTTCTTGCGTGCATCAATAAAATATAACGGTGAAAACAAGTCATTTTGTAATAACCAGTCTTTATAAATCCCTGTAGATTTTGAATTTTCAGAGATGAGATCGGTATGGGTAATGCCGATCGAGATATTGTCGGTAAAGTTTTGGAAAGTTTCTAGGTAGCTTTCGAGTTCCTGAATAGGATTGTCAGAATGATGGTCGATAAGAATCACTGCACCGATTGCGCCTTTGGTAATTGCTGACCAGATAAAGTCAAAACGGCTCTGCCCGGGTGTTCCATAGAGTCCGATAGTGACATTGTCATCTAGGGTGATTTCTCCGTAATCAATGCCAACCGTCGTTTCCATTTTGCTATGGCGTTGAGAATCCGTATTAAAAGCTTCAGTTTGCAATACTGGAATTTCTGATAATGATTTAATGGCTTCAGTTTTACCAGCCCCCATACCTCCAGCAAAAACAATTTTAAACCGTTGTAAAATCATAATATTTTCCTATATGCCCAATTTCTTTCTTAATTTTCCAAAGAAACTTTTAATAAATCCTGAGTCTTCAGTCGTGACAGGGGCTTCTGGTGGATTAAAATGTTTATCCCAAATATTGATTCGGGAAAGATTATTTGCTGCAATATTGGCAGCTATAAATCTTTGAACTGTTTCTAAAGGAATATTTAATTGAGTTGCAATTTTTGAAACTTTCCCTCCTTGAATAAAACAGCTAGAAAGTTGGAATATAACTTTTCGATCTAGGTCTTGAGAGGGTTTTGGCCACATATGAAGCTTAAAATGGCCATCTTCAGGTGCAATTTCTTTTAAAAATAAAGGGGAATCCCAAAAGAATTGCCATAACCAGTCATTTAAAAGATAAGTCTGTTTTCTTGAAACTTTCATAAAACTACTGGTACTGGCAATGTCATAGCCAAAACCAGAATCTGTAAAAGCCTGTTCTCGTTCTGTATTGAGCCAAGCAATATTTTTTTTGACATCGATAATTGCAATTGTGCCTAAAGTATCGAAAAGATGTAGTTTTGAGTTGTGCTCTTTGTCGAGCATCTTACTGAAATATTCGAGTTTATAAGGTGTTTTCTTCGGATTTATTTCAAAGATATGCTCATTTGAGTTTTCTAATGAGGCCTTGAGTAGATGTTGTAGAATCCAGTCAGAAAAATTCTGTGGATTAATGATCGGTAGAGATAATGTATTTTCTTGAATGATATTTTCATTGTTATTATTCTTAGTTATTTTTAACCAAGGAAAATTACGGCTTTGTATTATTTTTTGAATGCCGTCAGTTTCATAAAAATTTTCATGGATGAATAAGCAATCGATACTTGGATCTGCTGCTGTACTCCATTTAATTTTATATTCTTGTGGAATGAGATTACGTAGCTGGGTTTTGAGTTCTTCAGAATGATGAATACTTAAACCAGTTATCGCAATATTAAGATATTGCTCTGTCATACTATCTCTACACATCTAACAAGTTAAAATGTTAATTCCAAAATTCCCCCTTTTTGTAAAATTCAGAAAAGGGGGAGAATGAATTATGAAAAATCTAAACCTTTCTCATAACTTTTAAGTTCATGTCGTGCCATTGCAAGGTTTGCTTTAGAACGTTCTAATACAAGGTATAAAAACAGTTTATCATTACCTTCTAATGGGCGAATTAGATGGTATTGTTTCCCGAGGGTAATCAATATATCTTCAATCGAATCGTTCAAATTCAGTGCATTTGCAACACGACGTTTTGAACGTACAACTTCAGTATTTCCTGCTGCAGCTAATTCAAGATCGATGTCACCACCCCCTTGTGTTGCTAAAGCCAAACCGCTTTCCCCATCAACTAATGCAGCTGCATGGAAACCATCAATTTCTGATAATGCTTCTAATGATACTCTAGCCATATTGATTCTCTTATGTTTTTTTGGATTTTTTGGGTTGATTTAACTTAGTATCAAATCCATTTGATTATATGAATGGCGCTAAAATATTATCAACAGAAATTATTTTGCTCTCTAAAAGCATGTGACAATTTTGGTATATATCCGATTACGGCACTCAACTTAATTGTGACTTGGTTCTCATAATAAAGATGGGAATATGAATAAGCATATAAATTTGCATGTCATATTATGACCATAATACAATTGTAACAATATGTAAATTTTATCGTGAGAGCAAAAGTAAAAAGAAGATTAATTAGATAAACTGATAAATAATTGAGACTAAATTATTATTTTTATATAAAAAAGAGAGTGTAGTCATGATTCAACCACACTCTCTGGTCGTATTTTATGCAAACATCTGAGTTGCTGCTGAATACAGTACCCATAAAACGGCTAAAGCGACAACTGGTTCTAAAATTTTAGCCCAAGTTGGAACCACCGTTTTTTCAACTTCAGTTACTTGCTCATGATGCTCTGCAACATTGTTCTGATGAACCATTTGATTAAACTCCTTCATAGTCTCCTCTAATGATAGCTCTTCTTCAGGCATCGGTTTAGATCCTTTGAGCTCTGTTAGCTCACTTGTTGACCAAACCCAGTCAGCTGCTTGCCCGGACAAATGTTCGACTTGGCCTGTAATCAGTTCACGTAAGCCTTTAATGCCATAATGACCTGTATCATCTAATTGTTTTAATTCAGTTAACTGTAGAGACAAGACTTCTGTAATCGTATGTTCGAATTCATCTTTCTTTAAAGTGGAATGATTCTGGTCTGAAGTGGTAAGGTGGCGAGCAATATCGATAATATAAAGTTGTTCTTGTGACTGAATTTCTTGATAGAGTTTATTTTCATCTGTACGCCATAAGCTAATCAGTTTGGCAAGACTGAGTGTATTGATTTCTGCCAGATGTGCCTTACGCTCACTAAACTGATATTGATTCAGAAGCTCTGGCTTTTGAATGTGAATTTGCTCTGCAAAATATTGTACTAAGTCAAAAGCCATTATAACTTCCTCTTGTTCTAATCTAATAACCTCAAGCTTGGCTTTTTCTTGGGTTGTTCTTGGTTTTGTTTAGGTTCTGATTTTAAATCATCTTGCTGAATTTGAACATTTTCATATTCATTTGGATCAAAAAATAAGCCTTGCCCATTTTCACGTGCATAGATACCTAATACTGCATATAGTGGCACATAAATATCATGAGATACACCACCAAAACGTGCAGAGAACGTAATTGCATCGTTACTCATATGGAGCTGGTGTACCGCATGTGGCACGATGTTGAGGACGATTTGACCGTCTTGAATGAATTGTTCAGGTACCATGGTATTCGGTTGTGTCGCATCGACTAACAAGTATGGTGTGAGATTGTTATCACAAATCCATTCATAAATAGCACGGGCCAAATAGGGACGGGTAGGAGATACGTTGGTTTCCTGTTCAGACATTATGGTTTACTCGGTGGCGAAGATAAAAATTGGCTATAACGATTTTTTTCCTGCAAGGTCAAGGATTTGATAAATGCAGGTCGTTGGAAAATACGTTGACAATATAAAAGGATTGGGCGACATAACTTATGCGGTAATTCTATTCCCATAGAATCTAAGCGTAAGAAAATAGGCGCTAACATACAATCTAAAATTGTAAAGTTATCTGACATGAAATAAGGATAATGTTGAAATAATGGCGTAAGAGAAATCAGTGTGTCTCTTAATCGCTTCTGTGCTTTAGCGCTATCATTTTTATTCAGGCTGTCTGGATGACGAAGCATGATATCGGCTAATTTCAACCAATCTTGTTCAAAACGCCAAATATATTGACGCTGTTCGGCACGTGGTGCTGGTGCATCCGCATACAGTTTATTTTGACGATAGCGATCATCTAAATATTCTGAAATGATATTGGTGTTAAATAATTTAAGATCATTTTCAATCAACATTGGAAGTTGATGATAAGGGTTCAGGCTCGCCAGATCTTCATCGTCGTAATTCAGCAAGATGAGATTAAATTTAATTTGCTTTTCGGCAAGCACATAACGAATCCAATGCGAGCGAAAATCATCAGCGTGACTATAAAGGGTAATTCCCTGAATGGGAGTTGCAGGATTTTCTAAAGACATAAGTCTCAAAAATTTTGATTGATCATATAGAATACTAAAATTAGCGTCGGAAATCACGCCATGCTGAATAATATGCTGCTTATGAACAGATTTATTCTCAAATAAACCCGAAGAGAGAAAAGCAAAAGAAACAAACTCATTTTCCAGTTGGGTTTAAGGGGCGCGTGCTTTGTTATCAGTGTGGATTTGGTGTTGTTTTAGGTAGCTGATGAGATGTTAGCGATGGTGTAGAAGATTGTGGTAACAGAGTTCATTGAGCTGTCAGATGCGTGAGTATGTCAGTGGTGATGCACAGATGTTTTGCTCTAAGCCAGAATAGCTTTGCTTAAGATATAAAAAAACCTCGGAAAATCCGAGGTTTTTTGTCCGATTCGGTAAACGAATTAACGTTTAGAGAATTGAGGACGTTTACGAGCTTTACGTAAACCAAGTTTCTTACGTTCAACTTCACGAGCATCACGAGTAACGAAACCAGCTTGACGAAGAGCAGGTTTTAAAGTTTCGTCAGAAGCGATCAACGCACGAGTAATACCGTGACGGATAGCGCCAGCTTGACCGCCGATACCACCACCAGCAACAGTGATGTAAAGGTCATACTTTTCAGCAACGTCAAGAAGCTCTAAAGGTTGACGAACAACCATACGAGCAGTTTCACGACCGAAGTATTGCTCAAGAGTACGGTTGTTAATTACGAGCTTGCCTGTACCAGCTGACAAGAAAACACGTGCAGTTGCGGTCTTACGGCGACCTGTACCATAATTAGTAGCCATGTGCTGTATCCCTTAGATGTCCAAAACTTGTGGCTGTTGAGCAGCGTGTGGATGCTCTGTACCTGCATACACTTTCATTTTCTTGATCATTGCATAACCAAGAGGACCTTTTGGTAACATACCTTTAACAGCTTTTTCTAAAACTGCTTCAGGTTTGTGAGCGATTAACTTTTCAAAGTTAGTCTCACGGATACCACCAGGGAAGCCAGTGTGGCGATAGTATTTTTTATCAAGTGCTTTTTTACCAGTCACTTGAATTTCTTCAGCATTGATTACAACGATATAATCGCCAGTGTCAACGTGAGGAGTATAAGAAGTCTTGTGCTTACCACGTAGACGACGAGCGATTTCAGTCGCAAGGCGACCTAAAGTTTTGCCAGAAGCATCAACAACGTACCAGTCGTGTTGAACTTCAGCAGGCTTAGCGCTGAGAGTTTTCATTAAACCACTACCTATTATAGTTGGTTTGGACTATGGAATCTGTCCAAACAAAAGGAGACGCGATTCTAAACGAATACGTTAAGAATCACAAATGAAAATATAAAATTTCAAGAGCCGTATTCTAAGGCATTTCCCCGTATAAAGGAAGAGAACAAAGTTTATTCTTTTTAAAAAATATAAATATGGTCATGGCATATATGCCGAGGCTTACGCGCGGATAAGAACAAAAAGAATAAAAGGGTTTTAGCTTTTGAAATACAGGCTGCTGATAGCGTTTGAATACTTTGTGTTTTATACAATATATTGTTTATTCTTTCTTTTTTTGATTTCAAACTTTGCCCTGTGATAAGGTTTTTCAGTCAATTGAAATAAGCGCAGTTAGCATTGAAATAAACAAGTTTTAGATATGCGTTTTGTCATTCATCGATCTGGAAATAGACGTTGTATAATGAGCGACATGCATTTTCTCTGAGTTGCTTATGCTTCCTTTATATGTCACCAGTGGTGAACCTGCTGGAATTGGTCCAGATATTTGTTTGAGTCTTGCAGGACGTATAGATGAGCGTCCTCTTGTGGTCCTTGGAGATCTCAATTTATTGCGTCGGCGTGCAGAATGCTTAGGTATTTCCGTTGAGCTGATTGAGTATTCAGGTCAAGAAAATTCATCGCTTCTCGGTCAACTTTATGTGGAGCATGTTGCTTTAAATCAGACGGTCGTTTTGGGCGAGCTAAATCCTCAAAACTCGGCTTATGTTTTAGAGCAACTTCGTCGCTCGGCGGAATATGCCATGTCGGGGAAAAGTGTCGGTGTGGCGACTGCACCTGTACAAAAGTCCATCATTAATGATGCAGGGATCCACTTTAGTGGACATACCGAGTATTACCAAGAGTTTGCTGGGGTTGATCGTGTCGTAATGATGTTGGCAACCAAAACCTTACGTGTCGCATTGGCGACGACGCACTTGCCGTTAAGAGCTGTACCAGATGCCATTACCCAAGAACGCTTACATCAAGTGATAGATATTTTACTGCATGATTTAAAAACCAAATTTAAAATTTCGAACCCTAAAGTATTGGTTTGTGGATTAAATCCTCATGCTGGTGAAGGTGGTTATTTGGGGATGGAAGAAATTGAAATTATTAATCCCGTGCTGGAAAGCTATCGTGCTCAAGGGATCAATCTGAGTTTAAGTTTACCCGCAGACACCTTGTTTACACCTGAAAATTTGAAAGATGCCGATGCTGTTTTGGCAATGTATCACGATCAAGGCTTACCTGTGCTAAAATCACAGGGTTTTGGTGAAGCCATCAATATTACTTTGGGCTTACCGTTTATTCGTACTTCTGTAGATCATGGCACAGCACTCTCCCTTGCAGGCACAGGACAGGCAAAAAGTTCTAGCTTGAATGTTGCTGTAGACTTGGCTTTAGATTTAGCTCGACACTGATTTATTTAATCAATCTCACGTTGGAAATGTTTTATGTATCAAATTAATGCGCTTAACCCGAAACAAGAAGGGCATCAGGCTCGTAAACGGTTTGGTCAAAACTTTTTGCATGATCAACGTGTCATTGCGAAAATTGTACGTTCAGTGAACCCGCGAACTGGCGATAATATTGTTGAAATTGGCCCAGGTTTAGCGGCATTGACTTCACCCTTAATTGGCGAATGTGATGCATTGACCGTGGTTGAACTAGACCGTGATTTGGCGGCAGGTCTACCGGGCCGTGTACCTCATCCTGAACGTTTAACTATTATTGAAACGGATGCACTGAAATACGATTTCACTAATTTATTTGAAGATGGTCGTCCGCTACGTGTGGTAGGTAACCTACCGTATAACATCTCGACACCACTTTTGTTCCACCTCTTGGAATTTGGTGACAAAGTTAAAGACATGCATTTCATGTTGCAAAAAGAGGTGGTGGACCGTATTACCGCAGAGCCAAATACGAAAGAGTACGGGCGTTTATCTGTGATGATTCAGTATTATTGTAAGCCAACTTTTTTGTTTGAAGTACCACCAGGTTCATTCAACCCACCACCTAAAGTGACATCTGCTGTTTTCCGTTTAGAGCCTTACGCAACCAAACCGATTATTGCCAAAGATGAAAAAGCTTTAGCACGTTTGGTGTCGCATGTCTTTACTCAGCGTCGTAAAACGCTACGCAACAGCTTAAAAGGGATGTTACGTGAAGATGGTTTTGAACAAGCGGGTATTGATCCAATGGCACGTCCTGAAACATTAAGCTTGGCTCAGTTTGTGGCTTTAGCCGATCAAATGGTGTAACCATGGCGCGTTACAATTATGTCATTGGCGATGTGCAAGGCTGCTTCGAAGCCTTAAAAGCATTATTGAAGTCCATTCAGTTTGATCCCGATCAAGATTTTATCTGGTTCGCAGGCGATTTGGTCGCACGTGGTGAAAACTCGATTGGCGTATTACGCTTTATTAAAAAACTGGTAGAGCGCGGTTCTGCTGCGACGGTATTGGGTAATCATGACCTGACACTTTTGGCATGTGCACGCGGCTTGAAACAAGTGAAAGATAAAGACCGTACCCGAGATGTGATTGATGCTATTGATAGTGATGATTTGATTGATTGGTTACGCAAGCAACCGCTTTGCTTGTTTCCGAACGAACAGACTATTTTGACGCATGCGGGTATTCCATGTATTTGGACAGCCGAACAAACGGCTACTTTGGCGAAAGAGGTCGAAGCAGTAATTGGTCATGAAGACTTTGCTGTGATGGATGCCTTCTTAAAAGAAATGTACGGTACGCAACCTGATGTATGGTCAGATGAATTAAATGGAAATGCGCGCTTACGTTGCATTACCAATTATCTCACGCGGATGCGCTTAAGTAATGCTGAAGGGCGTTTGGAGTTTAGCTTTAAAGATGCACTGGATGATCCAATGCCTGAAGGATTCCAGCCGTGGTTTGAATTTGAATCGAAAGCCACTGAAACCCATCAAGTGATTTTTGGTCATTGGGCTGCTTTACAAGGTAGAACGATTAATCCACATATCCAAAATGTAGATGGTGGATGTGTCTGGGGTAATCAATTATTGGCGTATCGTTTGGAAGACCAAGAGCTTTTTGCAGTCGATAATCCTGTGATGAGTTGAAAAAAAGCCACGATTTCGTGGCTTTTTTTGACTTTATTGGATGCTTCCCCAAGTTTGGCTACGTCCCAAAATAGAAGCTCCAATATAGGCGCGCAGGGATAAACGCTTACCAGAAGGGGGGAGTTTCATTTTGGCGTCATAGATTTGACCATTCAGTGGATCAATCACACGACCTTGATTGTAGCTAGACTTTCCCTCAATGTTTTTTAGTCCTTTAATACAGTCATTCCTAAAATCGGTTTATTGGTATACGAAGTAGGGTAATTCACGCAGTTGGGTGGAGGAGAATAGCCAGATCGTTTGATTAAATTAATCATAGTACCAGAATAAGTATTATTCGATTCTTTGCGAATTTCGATGGTGGCTTGGGGATTCCCTGACTTATCGTCAATGTGTTGCCAAACGCCAGTAATACCTTGTGCAAAGATTGAACCTGCACTGAATATTGAACTGAAAATAATGATTGAAGAGACAATTTTTCTCTCTATTAGAAATGCTTTACGTTGTTATATCCTTGTAAAAAAATATGCTATGTAAGTTTCTTTGGTACTTATAGTTTATTGAATTTATTATTGATTTTTAGTAGCTTCGAGGTTTTTTTAACATTATGCTGGATTGAGCTTAAAAATCACCCAATCCATTTTTGAATAAGGGTTTATTCAATTCTTAACCAGGTTTGATTACGTCCTAACGCTGAAACACCTAAATATGCGCGTAAAGATAAACGCTTACCGGTCGCATTGAGTTTCATTTTTGCATCGTAAAATTTACCAGAAAGAGGATCAATCACACGTCCTTTTTCGTAATTGCTCGTGCCTTCTACATATTTTAATCCCTTTAGGATTTCCATACCTAAAATGGGCTGGTTTGTATATGGAGCAGGGCAATTGTTACAACGCTCACGCGGAGTATAGCCTGGTCTAGGGGTAATTTTTGTGATTTTCCCTGTATAGGTATTGTTTGATTCTTTACGAATTTCAATAATTGCCTTTGGTGAGCCGGACTTATCATCAATTTGTTGCCAAGTACCCACAATATCTTGTGCAAATGAGATCGATGTTGCAGAGAAAAGCCCTACCAAAATACCCAAGGAGATGATTTTTTTCATTGATTCCCTATTCGTGTAAAAGTGACGTATTTATATAAATTACGTAGATATATTAAGTAACTTATTGGTTTGTCGCCATAAAACCAACTAAAAACAATAAACTTACTAGTCAATTTGTCATAAAGATACGTTTTGAGCGCATAAAAAAGCCGCCTTTAAGGCGGCTAAATATGCTAGTTTTTTATTCTTGACGAATCCAAGTTTGGCTACGTCCGAGTGCAGAGATTCCAACATATCCACGCAGGGTTAAACGTTTGCCATTGGCACTCATTTTGGCTTTGGTGCTGTAAATTTTGCCAGAAAGTGGATCAATAATTTTACCGCCCGAATAATTTAAACCATCTTCATGCTTTAACCCTTTGAGCACATCCATACCTAAAATAGGCTTATTGGTATAAGGGGCAGGACAATCAATACAAGTGTCTTTCGGTGTATAGCCCGGACGTGGGGTCACTTTCACAACTTTAGCTGTATATGTGCCATTCGATTCCTTACGAATTTCTAAAACGGCTTTAGAAGATCCTGTTTTATCATCAATGTTTTTCCATGTCCCTGAAATATCTTCCGCAAAAGCCATACTACTAAAAGCAGATAAAACAAGTGCGCTGATAAATTTAGCTTTCCCCATCATAAATTCCTTTTTACTGACTTAATCGACTAAACAAAATCTATCTTAGGGATGTTTTCTGTACAAAACAACCTTTGGAATGTTCTGTTGGTCACATATTTTGCAAGTAAAGTATGAAAGTTGGCAGCCAAATTGCGGTAAAAACAGCATTTACTGCCATGCCAAATGCTGCATAGCGACCTGCAACACTGCCTCGTTGCCAAGCCTGAGCTGTTCCAATGGCATGCGCAGCAAGACCTAGCGCCAGTCCAGAGGCACGTTCATCATTAATATGGCGTAAAATCAGTGGAGAAAATGCTGCACCAATAACACCCGATAAAATTACAATCAGGATGACTAACGTGACTGGTGCGTGCAATAAAGTCGCAATATTGATGGCAATTGGTGTGGTTACGGCACGGGTCGCAAAAGCCATAATAGTTGAATCGGTCATATGCAACAGATACGCCAAGCCCATGGGAAGTGCAACGGCACTGATGCTTGCAAAAACCAAGATACTGATAATGGCTTTGGGGGGCAAATCATCATAACGCATGGCAGCTAAAGGAATTGCGAGTGCAACAGTGACATAACCCAGTAAGTGACTAAAGATGGCATTGGTTTGCTGCATATAGGATTCGTAAGGAATACTGAATAAAAACAGCAAACCGATTACAAAAAACATGCCGATGACGATCATGGGAATTTGTGGAATTTTCTTATTAATTGGTTTAGCACATAGATAGGCAATAAGTGTAATGAGAAAACCAGAGAGAATTGAGAACATGTGATTTTCCTATAACCAGTGCTTTGCCATTTTGGCGTAAATCCAGAGTGGAATGAGGGTACTCACCACCAGAACCAGCACAAATAAAGGAATTTCATTGCCCATCTGTACCAACATGAGCAAAGAGCCCGCACTAATCGGTAAAAAGGCAAAAGCACTTTCTTTCATGATTTTATTGTTGGTATCGACCAAACGCGCAGGGACTTTTCGGAACTTGCGCCAGATTAAAAGCAGTATCAGGAGGCTGATGAGTCCAATTAAATTGCCCAATTCTGGATGGTTGAATTGCGTCATGATCCAGACGGAAAATTCACGAAATCCTACAATCAGCGTCAGAGTACCTATCCATGCAGGCCAATCTATTGTTTTTACCCAATCCATGATTTGTCATTACATTTTAAAATTTTACTTATCACGTTTTAACCGATTTAAGATTTGATTTCAAACTCTTCCAACGGACGATTAAAAACCGTAGCGTACTCGCCAAGAATCTCATTCAGTGGTAAATGTGCCTGACGAATCAGTTGTTCCAATTTTGCAGGTGCAATTTTGATGTTCAGATGTAGATTACCTTCATCGTCATAATGTTCGGATTGAATCACATTGAGCGTATAGAGTTGCGTACGGAATTTGCCATAGGCGGGTTTGAGCTTGAGTTCAAAGTTTTGAATTTGTCCCATTAAGCATTCATGCACCGCTTGTTGTAATAACTCAATGCCTTGTCCTGTATGGGCGGAGACATAAACACGTTCAGGACAGTTAGGCTGGCTGTACACAATTTTTGCATCTTCAGCGCTTTGGTCAATTTTGTTGTACACGCGAAGTACAGGTACATCAGCCCCAATTTCTTTGAGGACTTTTTCAACCGCTTCAATTTGTTCCAACATTTCTGGACTACTCGAATCAATCACATGCAGCAACAAGGTGGCTTCTAGTGTTTCCTCTAATGTGGCTTTAAATGATTCGACTAAAGAATGAGAGAGATTTCGTACGAAACCAACGGTATCTGCCAAGACTACGGTGCCAATTCCTTCCCATGAAAGTCGGCGTAAGGTCGGATCTAAGGTCGCAAACAGTTGGTCAGCCGCATAAACATCGCTGTTGGCCAAGACATTAAACAGGGTAGATTTGCCCGCATTGGTATACCCAACCAAGGATACCGTAGGAACAGCGGCTTTTTGACGTGCAACGCGACCTTGTAGACGGGTTTGTCGAACTTTATCGAGTTTGGCTTTGAGTTGCCCCATGCGAATTTTTAATAAGCGACGATCCGTTTCGAGCAGGGTTTCACCAGGACCACGCAAACCGATCCCGCCTTTTTGACTGTCCAGTGTTCCGCGACTGCGAATTAAACGGGAGGATAAGTGCTGTAATTGAGCCAATTCAACTTGAAGCTTACCTTCAAAGGTACGCGCACGCTGAGCGAAAATATCCAGAATTAATTCATTCCGATCAACCACACGGCATTTGAGGATGTATTCGAGATTACGGGCTTGTGCAGGCGTTAGTGCATGATCAAAAATGACTAAATCGGCTTCATATTCTGCAACCAGTTCAGCAATTTCTTCGGCTTTTCCTGAACCAATAAAAAGTTTGGCATCGGGCTTAATACGCTGCGCGTGTATATGTGCCAAGATTTCAGCACCAGCCGATTGAGCCAGCAAATTGAATTCTTCGGCATCAAGATTTTCCAGCATTTGCACAGAAACGCTAACCAGAATAATGCGTTCACCACCTTGATGTCGTTTAAAATTTGCCACTCAGCCATTTCTCCACTTTAAAATTCTATTCTAGTGGAAAAAGGGCTGAGATGCTTGAGATTCGTTGATTTATAACGTGGCAGCGAATAATTTTGCAAACAGAATGATGGCAGCAAAATACAGAATACTAAAGCCGATGACCACTTGTAGTGTATGTAGCCAGTGGTGAGATGACTTGGGCTTTTGAGGTGATGTATGGGTTCTCATCTGTTACACCTATTTATTTTAGTGCTTATAAAACCATCATAATGAAGTTGCCATTCGAATTAAAATTGGATTTTGTAATGTTCACATTCGGTTTTTATAATCAATGCATGTGAAGAATGAACAGTATAGAATGAAGCAAAGTTCATAAAATACTCACAAGGTTTTGCTGGTTAGTCAAAATATATGAAAGAAAATTCAGCTGCTCAAACGTCTTCATTGAATCCAATTTCCAAGCTGTTCTTGTATGGTCGAAAGCTCAGTGCAGGCTTGGGTGTGGTTTCGGAAGGATTTTATCTGGTTGCCCGTCATGGTTTATATAAAGACCCGAACAATGCCAATAATACTCGCTATGTTCAGTATTTTTGCCGTCAATTATGCAAGGTATTCAATCTTGACGTTGAAGTCCACGGTACGATTCCGCGTGAACCTGCCTTGTGGGTAAGTAATCATATTTCTTGGCTGGATATTGCGGTATTAGGCTCAGGTGCACGAGTATTCTTTTTAGCCAAGGCTGAAATTGAAAAATGGCCTGTGTTTGGAAAACTGGCAAAAGCGGGCGGAACTTTGTTTATTAAACGAGGTTCGGGAGACTCAATCAAAATTCGTGAACAGATTACCAACTTTCTTAAACAAGATATTCCTGTGTTGTTTTTTCCAGAAGCTACCACTTCCGATGGTACACGGATTAAAAAAGTACATGGTCGAATTTTGGGGGCAGCGATTGAAGCTCAGCGACCTGTTCAAGTCTGTGTAATTTGTTATGTGAATCAACAGGGTGAGTTAGATATGGTCGCGCCGTTTATTGGCGAAAGCACTTTTGTTGATCATATTAAAAATGTGTTGGAAATGCCGAAAGTGACGGCACATTTGTTGACTTTACCGATGATTGATACCGAAGGGCACACGGTCGAAAGTTTAACCGCAACCGTACAACGTGAAATGAATGTGGGTCTAGTGCAGTTACATCAACGAGTATTACATTCGGTACCAGCAACCTCCAACCGTGCTTTGGTTTAAGCACAGTTGGAAACAAGGGTATTACATAAAGCCTTCTACAGGTAACCAAGAAATAAACTTAACTCCTACTTTGTGCCACCACTTCATTTTAGGTTCTGTCGTGTAAGTTTTGATATTTCCATTGGGGTGGGTCAGTCGCCAATTAATTTTATTATTGGCATCTAAAACCAGTTTATAGGCATATTTGGACAAGTTTTGGTCCATGGTTTCATGTACCGCTTTAGCCAAAGGTGGGCTATTTAAAATTACCCCAATCTCGGTATTGAGATACGCTGAACGTGGATCAAAATTAAAAGAACCAATAAACACTTGGCTTTCATCAATCGCTAACATTTTGGCATGTAAGCTAGAGTGGCTGAGTCCTCTTAAACTAATTTTGGCTTTTTGTGAAAGCTCTTCAGTATTGCGATACCAGTTTTCTTGTTCAGGGGCCGCCAGAAACTCATACATTTGCACGCCATTTGCTAAAAGGTCTTGGCGATATTTCCCATAAAATGCATGGACTAAAGCCACGTCATTGGCAATAAAGGAATTGGTCAACACCCGAACCTGAACCCCTTTTTGTGAGATTTTTTCTAAGACATCGGCACCTTTCTTTTCTGGTACAAAATAAGCAGAAACAATATCTAAACTTGAGGTTGGTGTTTCTAAATACGAAATGAGTTGGTGATTTAAATAATCTTCTGGTGCAGCTTTGTCGCGTGTTTTATTGGGGGAGTCTTTCACGACTTTGGCTTTGACCCAATCAAACTGAATACTATGATCTAACCATTGCTCAAAAGCTTGTGAGCGATTGGCTAAATCGAGGTAATTTTGTACCGTAGTATCGGCATAGTGTTCGGTGACTTGTTGCTTCAAACCTTCATAGCGCAAGGTGTACTTTTGAGGATCAACAATTTGGTCGACAGGATAGGCGTAGGTGTCATTCCAGTATTCATTGAAAGATGAAGCAATTTCGTCCGCAGCCGTACCGACCAACATGACATCGACATCAGAAAATTGATAATGATCACTGACATTATAGTATTGGTTACTCATATTACGTCCGCCAATCAGGGCAATCTGGTTGTCGGCAATAAAGCTTTTATTATGCATGCGTCGATTGACACGTTTTAAATCCAGCAAGATATCCATCGCACGGAAGTTACGGAAACCATAAGGATTGTACAGTTTGACATCGATATTGCGGTGCTGTGCGAGTGCTAAATAAATGCCTTCCATTTTCCCCGCGTTATTGTCATCAATCAGCAGACGAACTTTAACGCCACGATCAGCCGCTTGAATAATCGCATGTAATGCAATTGCGCCAATTTTATCGTTGTCCCAAATATAATATTGTAAATCTAAGGTTTTTTCGGCACGTTCAATAAGGTGAATACGCGCAGCCAAAGCCTCTAGCGGGTCATTCAGGACATGAAAACCAGTTAAATTTGGATTTTGTTCGCGGAGTGGATTAATAATTTGGGCTAATGATGTATGAGAAGTGTCAATATCAAATGAATTGACGACAGGTTGTGGCGTATATTGGGGGAGAGTCGAGCAAGCAGGTAAGCCAAATAATAAACTGCTACAAAGTAAAACTACTGCCTTGGATGAGGTCTTCTTTTTAACGACAGACAACTGACGTTGCACAACGTGATTGCTTGGGTCCATTATACTCATCACACTATAATCGCTAGATTTGGTTTGAGTATAATTGTCAGCTATGAAAAGATAAATAAAAATAGAGAATTAGTAATTGGTATAGTGAGTAATGATATTGACAACAGACTCAATGATTTACATTTTTTATGGAAGTTTCGTGCTGATTGCACTTTGGGCGATTGCACAAGCATGGCATAGCCAGTCGCATACAGAAACGATCCATCCATTTAAAGCTTTTGTGCATTTACTCGCATTTTATTTGTCTTATTTACTCTGGCCTTTGGCAGTCTTTAGCCTTTATGCCGGTTGGAGTGGCTATTACTCATTGCATGAAGCTGGTTTTGTGTTCTTGCTGAGTATCGTTTTACTTTATGCACGTTTTGTAGAGCCACATTGTGTCCAAGTCAAAACCACACGATATCAATTGGATGCAGGAAATCGAATTCAAAAGCCAGTGAAAATAGCCTTGGTGGCTGATTTACATATCGGCTTGTTTTCTGGACATGAGCGACAACTAAAAATAATCGTGGAGAAAATCAATCAGCAGCAGCCCGATTTGGTGGTGGTGGCAGGGGACTGGACATATGAACCAGAAGATACTTTGGCAGATGAGTTGGCACCCTTAAAAAAAATTCAAGCCCCTGTGTATTCGGTTTATGGGAATCATGATGAGCAATATCCTGGTCCACCGATACAGGCTTTGTTGAGCCATGCGCTGAGTGTGAATGATGTGATTGATATTGAAGGGCAGATTGTTGAATTTGAAGAGTTTCGCTTAATTGGAGTGGGAGATTTATGGGCTGGCAAGGCAGACATGCGTTATCTGCCAGATTTACCTCAAGACAAGCCTTGGGTAATTCTCTCTCACAACCCAGATACAGTGGATATGGTTCCAAAACTGCCGAATCGACCCTTGATGTTGTCGGGACATACCCATGGTGGACAAGTAGAGTTGCCGTGGTTAACGGATTATGTGATGAAAAAAGTCTCTATTCTGGGACATAAGCGAGGACTGTATAACCATGAACATGCAGATGTGTTTGTGACAGTCGGCACTGGAATGGTCGGCGTTCCATTTCGATTTCGCGTTCCACCCACCATTGATATTATTGAATTGGTTTAATTCAAGGCTTTCGATGTCATTTCGGTATCCGCATAAAAAAGCCCTCAAACTTTGTAAGGTTTGAGGGCTTTTCATCGTTTTAAGATTTTATCGGGTGTAATTATGATTAAACTTGATTATTTACATCATCATTTTTAGTTTCACGAATGGCAAGGAATGCCAGCAATGAAAGAATGGAAGCCGCCGTGAGATAATAACCCACAGCATATAATCCGTAAGTTGTTGCGAGTTTAGTGGCAATCAGTGGCGCAAATGAAGCCCCGAAAATGCCCGCTAAGTTAAAGGTCAAGGCAGAGCCCGTATAGCGAACTGAAGTTGGAAAAATCTCAGACAAGACCGTACCAATTGGGCCATAAGTTAAGCCCATAATGGCTAAACCTGTACACAAGAATAAGAACACCACAAAGGTGTTGCCAGATTCGAGCATGCTCGAGAAAACCAAACCAAATAATGCTGACAGTACACAGACTGCAATCGAGGTGGTTTTACGCCCAAATTTTTCTGCCAATACCGCAGAAAGTGGAATAAAAGCAGCAAAACAAAGTGTTGCGCCCAATTGTAATTCTAAGAATTCAGCGCGTGAATAGCCAAGTTTTGTGGTTCCCCAGTTCAAAGCAAATACTGTCGTCAGGTAGAACACCACAAAAGTACAGATTGAAGCAATTGTACCCAATATTAGCATTGGCAAATGTTTGGTTATGACCTCTTTGAAAGGCACATTCACTTCTTTTTGCTTGTCGAGGACCTTTTGGAATGCAGGTGTTTCATGGAGCTGGAGACGAATCCATAAACCCACAATGACCAAAATTGCACTAGAAATAAATGGAATGCGCCATCCCCATTGCATAAAGTCTTGTTCAGACATTAATGCACCCAAGGTTAGGAATGAGCCCGTTGCCAAAATAAAACCAATTGGTGCACCCAACTGCGGAAACATGCCATACCAAGCGCGTTTGCCTTCTGGCGCATTTTCGGTTGCCAATAACACGGCACCCGACCATTCACCGCCTAAACCAAGCCCTTGACCTAAACGGCAAAGTGCAAGCAGTAAAGGGGCGACAATACCAATTTGAGCATAAGTGGGTAATAAGCCAATACACACTGTGGAAATACCCATGGTAAGTAGGGCTGCGACCAAGGTGGCTTTCCGTCCAATACGGTCACCTAAATGACCAAACAGGGCTGCACCAATTGGACGTGCAATAAAGGCAATGGCAAAGGTCGCCAGTGACTGAATAGTGGCGGTCATCGGATCTGTACTTGCAGGGAAGAACAGATGTGGAAAAATAATGACCGCAGCAGTCGCGTAAATATAAAAATCGAAGAACTCGATAGTGGTACCGACCAGACTAGCGGTAAGTACACGAAATTTTGAATTAGTTGCTACTTCTACTGTAGCTGTAGTTGATGACGCCATGGATAACCTTACACTTACTAAAATTAAAAGAACTTAGTTTTAAAAGCGTAATCTTTTTAAAAAAGGCGTAATTTCTTAAAAAAACAACGGGAAATCGAACTCACATCTACTCTTTTAGGGTCACTAAAACGCGAGAGAAGCCGATTAAATCACGTACAGATAGATCGCGAGGAAGTGTGATCCAGCGCCTATCAGTACAAATACATGCCAGATCGCATGGGTATATCTTACCCGTTTTAAGGCATAAAACAATGCTCCGACTGTATAAGCCAGCCCCCCAAAAACCAGCCAAAAGAGCGCATCTGAAGATAAATAACGTTGCATATCATTGACTAATAACACCGCAAGCCAGCCCATAACCAAGTAGGCAATCAGGGAAACTTTCTGAAAACGATGAATGAAAATTAATTTGAATAGTGTTCCAAGTAGGGCAATCACCCAAAGCGCAATCAGTAAGTTGTGGGCTTTTTCGGTTGGGATGGCAATGGACAGAAATGGGGTATAAGTCCCTGCAATCAAATAATAAATAGCGGTGTGATCGAGTTTTTTTAGCCAAAAGCGTTTTTCGTAGGTCTGCGCCATGTGATACAGCGTGGAACCCGTAAACAGCAGAATCATGCTAAAACCGTATACCCAAAGTCCAATCCACTGCCCTGTAGTGAGGTAAGATCCTTTCATAATGAGCAGAAGTGTAGCGATGCAAGCAAGCACTGCCCCAAGCGCATGGCTCCAGACATTAAATTGCTCTTCGGTATGATGGTAATCTTGCACAATAGGGGCGGTCATACGGGCTGCTTCTTATTAAAAGTACAACTGTATAGTAATTCAATTTTGCTTTTCGTGTAAGACGCTTTAAAATTTAGTCGCAAATTTGATTAGGTTTATTGTATGTCTGACTCGACTTCTCCTTCAGCTCAGGAACAACAGTTTCTCGATGCTGTGCAGCAAGCACTTGAAACACAAAGTTTTGAGCGTTTAATCCTGAGCCAATACAAGGGGGAAATGCAACAGTTAGAAAAAATGACTTTCCGCCTGATTGAGCTACAACAGCAACCTGTCTTGAATGTTTTATATCGACATAAAACCCAAGATGTCACCAAAAACTACCCAATCTCAGATGCCATGCAAATCATTGCGGAGCATTTGGCCTGTTGTAAGCAAGGCAATTTGTTTGCATCGACTCAAGATGTACAACTCAAGCGTAACAAGAAAAAAGATTTACTGACCATTACTCAGAAAACAGCGGTGGCAAAAAATGAAGCTCGTGCAGCCCAAGCGCATGATCGGAGCAAACATCGTTTTGTAGAGCAAGAAAGTGTGTTTTTGCAGCATTTAAGTATTACCGATGCTCAAGGCCAGATTATTCCCAGCATGGCGCGTAAATGGAAACAGATTAATAAATTCGTAGAAATTTTTTCAGGGGCTTTGACGCAACTTCCAAATCAAGATCAGGCGTTGCATGTGGTTGATTTTGGTTCGGGTAAAGGCTATTTGACCTTTGCTTTATATGATTATTTGGCGAAGCAGCAGCAAGTGCCCTTTGTGACGGGCGTGGAATTGAATGAAAAGATGGTAGAGTTTTGCCAACACGTGGCAGAGGCTTCTGGTTTTAAGCAACTGGATTTTTTCCAAGGCGATGTCCGAACCTATCAGCCTGAGCGTTTAGATGTGATGATTGCGCTGCATGCTTGTGATGTGGCAACCGATTTTGCTATTCATACGGGGATTCGCTTAAATGCACAGATGATTATGTGTGCGCCGTGCTGTCATAAAGAATTGCGCCCACAACTGAAAAGCCCAGAAGTATTGAAGCCGATGTTGCACTTTGGTATTCACGCGGGGCAACAGGCAGAAATGCTGACGGATACCATTCGCGCATTACTGTTAAAAGCCTATGGTTATGAAACCAAGGTCTTTGAATTTGTTGCTTTAGAACATACCAGCAAAAATAAGATGATTTTAGCCACTAAACGTGCCGATTTTGTTGCACCTGACGCTACGGTATTGGCACAAATTGAGGCTTTAAAAAATATGTATGGCATTCAAAAACATTCCTTGGAATTGCTGTTAAATAATCAATGGGATCAACGTGATATTGGTGCTAAGTGCTAACAACAAGATTCAAAAGGAATTCGACATGACACTACAGATTCACACAGGAACTTGGGCTGAATTGCAATCAGATGCAAAGCCAATTCGTGAGCAAGTGTTTATTCAGGAACAGCAGATTACTGCGGCAGATGAGTGGGATGCACAGGATCAGGTTTCACAGCATTTTGTGGTATTTGATGGGGAACATGCCATTGCGACAGCACGCTTATTGCCAAATCACAGTATTGGTCGTGTTGCCGTATTGGCATCGTACCGTGGACAAGGGATTGGTAAGCTTTTGATGTTGCAAATTATTCAGCAAGCACAACAGCAGCAACGTCCTTTACTGCAACTTTCTTCGCAAGTCCATGCGATGTCTTTTTACCAAAATTTAGGCTTTCACGTGCATGGAGACGTGTATATGGATTGTGGCATTCCACATATTGATATGCAGATGTCCTTGCTTGCACCGAGCTAAACGTCCTAAATTTCAGACATAAAAAAGCCATCTTCTGAGAGATGGCTTTTTGTTGTTTAATGACCGTTGTGTGCTGTAGATGCTGAGGAGTCAGTCATGGCAGCATGTTCTTCAGCTGTCATATTATGTTCTTCGGCACTCATGTCCATCTGGTGTTCCACTGGTGCACTGCTGGCTTGGGCAGCACGAGCTTCGCGTTGTTTACCTGGCATATAGTCAGGTTCGTTCTGCATCGCTAAATAAAAAACAACCAGAAAAATAATACTTAGAATTGTGGCAATAATCAGGGCCTTCCAACCCCATGGGGATTTTTCAGGAGAAGTATTGTCTGACATAACAAATAACCCAATGGATAAAAAGAAACTTTTAAAATTATGTAACTTTATAACATAAAATGGGGTGGATACAGACCAAATTTTATAAAAAGCTTAATTGTTCTTATTTTAGCTTATGAGATACAGCTGATTTGGAAGAGCGCTCCCCCCAAACCAGCATTTATCGATAGAGAAATTATTGAATAAGTTCGTTGCGTTGAGCTTTTTCTTTTAACAATTGTGGCGGATTAAAGCGCTCACCGTATTTAGCTGCCAGTTGTTCTGCACGTTGTAGCGATTTTTTAATGCCATTTTGATTCAGGAATTGAATTGCACCACCTGTCCAAGGTGCAAAACCGATTCCAAAAATCGAACCGACATTGGCATCAATCACGGATTCTAAAACACCTTCTTCATAGCAGCGTAAGGTATCGAGTGCTTGCACAAACAAGAAGCGATCAATCATGTCCTGTTCAGAAATGTCATTGGTTTTCACCCAACGACTGAGTCCATCCCACAAATGTTTTTTGCCATTTTCAGGATAGTCGTAGAAACCTGCACCTGCCGCTTTACCTTTACGATTCAGCTCGTGAATCATGGTATGCACCACGTCATCAACCGAAGTTTTCGGTAAGTCTTTCCCTTCAGCTTGCAGTGCTTTGCGCGTTTCGCTTGCAACATGCTCAGTCAGAGTCAATGATACTTCATCCTGAATAGCAAGAGGGCCAACGGGCATACCTGCTTTGAGTGCTGCCATTTCAATTTTCGCTGGATGCACGCCTTCGGCAAGTAAGCGCATACCTTCTTGAATAAATGTACCAAACACCCGACTGGTAAAGAAACCACGGCTGTCATTCACGATAATTGGAATCTTGGCAATTTGCTGAACAAAGTCATAGGCTTTAGCTAATGTTTCAGCTGAAGTTTCTTTGCCTTTAATAATTTCTACCAATTGCATTTTGTCTACAGGGCTAAAGAAATGTAAACCAATAAAGTTTTTGGCATCTTTACTTGCTGTAGCTAAACCTGTGATTGGTAGGGTAGAAGTATTCGATGCAAAAATGCCACCGTCCGCTAAATATTGTTCAGCTTCTTGAGTCACCTTGGCTTTGAGCTCTTGATTCTCAAATACCGCTTCAATAATTAAGTCACAGCCTTGCAAATCTCCTGCATCGGCGGTTGCGGTAATCAGGGCTAAGACTTGATCACGTTTTTCTGCTGTCATCCGACCTTGTGAAACACGTTTATCCAAAATTTTTTGTGAATAGGCTTTACCTTTTTCTGCATGTTCAACAGACACATCTTTCAGAACGACAGGAATGCCTTTGATTGCGGTTGAGTAGGCAATGCCTGCACCCATCATACCTGCACCTAACACACCGACTTTCTTCGCTTGCCATTTAGCAATATCCGCAGGGCGGCTTGCACCTGACTTGATGGCATTTAGCTCATGCCAGAATGTGCCGATCATGTTTTTTGACACTTGACCGACAGTCAGTTGGGTGAAATAGCGAGACTCAATACGAAGTGCCGTATCGACATCCACTTGTGCACCTTCAACCGCTGCCGCCATAATCGCTTCAGGTGCAGGGTAACAGCCTTTAGTTTTGTCTCGTAACATTGCAGGAGCAATCGCAAGCATTTGAGCAACCGAAGGGGTTTTAGGATCTCCTCCCGGAATTTTGTAACCTTTCACATCAAAAGGTTGTTGTGCTGCTTTTGTAGAAGGCGGATTGGCTTTAACCCAAGCAATCGCTTTATCTAACAGCTCTTGTTCATTTTCAGCGATGTCATGTACCAAACCGAGTGATTTTGCTTGATCCACCCCAAATTGCTTACCTTCCATGAGGAACGGGAATGCATTTTGTAAGCCAAGCAGACGCACCATACGGACGATACCACCGCCACCAGGAAGTAGACCTAAAGTCACTTCAGGTAAACCAAATTTAGTTTTTGGATCATTGATGGCAATGCGATAATGACAACCTAAAGCGATTTCCCAGCCACCGCCAAGAGCAGTACCGTTTAAAGCTGCAACCACAGGCACGCCTAAGGTTTCAATGCTACGTAGATTGCCTTTGAGCTTTTCCACCATCTTAAAAAAATCGGTGGCGTGTTCAGGTTGTACTTGAATCAGCTCATCTAAGTCGCCACCAGCAAAGAAGGTTTTCTTAGCTGAACGGAAAATAATACCTTTCAGATCAGGTTCGGTTTTGAGCTTTTGACTGACTTCATCTAAAGCATCACGGAACTCTGCATTCATGGTATTTGCAGATTGACCAGATGAATCAAGGGTAAGAATTACAATATTGTCAGCGTTTTTTTCGTATTTAATCGCGCTCATACATCATCGTCCAATATTTTATGGGCTTAATCGTAAGCAATCTGCGGAAGTAAAGATAAGCACCGCAGAGTCTTGTTAAGCTCTCATCTAGTTTCAGGATAAACCTTCGGTTCGACCTACCTTACGAAACGTTGTTTCTCATTCGGCAAAAGTAGCCAAAACCATTGTCATTCGCAAAACCTGTTCAATTCTTTCATTTATACAATTTATCGCAGAAACAATAAATTGTAGATGCTCTACAGGTTGCGAATGCCGTTTCCGAGTCTCATATTTCAGGGGGGGGTGAGTGCTTTACACCAACTCGATAATGGTAGCGATGCCCATACCACCGCCCACACACAAGGTTGCTAGACCACGTTTCTTGCCTTGACGTTCTAATTCATCCAATA
Organism: Acinetobacter sp. ANC 4910; assembly: GCF_004331035.1. Lineage (GTDB taxonomy): Bacteria > Pseudomonadota > Gammaproteobacteria > Pseudomonadales > Moraxellaceae > Acinetobacter. Next base: position 80,994 of record NZ_SJNT01000011.1, on the reverse strand, counting down.
ACGTGCCTAAAATCATGGCACCTGTTGCACCCAATGGATGTCCCATCGCAATTGCACCGCCATTGACATTGACTTTCTCGGCAGGAACTTTAAGTTCAGTAATAAAACGCATGACCACTGCCGCAAAGGCTTCATTGACTTCAAATAGGTCAATATCATCAATGGTTAAGCCTGCTTTGGCTAAAGCTTTGCGCGCAGCAGGAGCAGGACCAGTCAACATAATGGTTGGGTCTGTACCGACCAATGCGGTTGCAAGTACCTTGGCACGTGGTTTCAAACCTTGTTCTTTTACCGCTTTTTCAGAAGCAAGCAATACCACCGCAGCACCATCAACGATACCTGATGAGTTACCTGCATGATGCACATGGTTAATTTTTTGAGCTTCTGGATATTTTTGTAAGGCAACCGCATCGAAGCCCATTTGTCCCATCATTTCAAAGCTGGCATTCAGTTTTGCCAAGCCTTCAACGGTGGTATTGGCTTTAATAAATTCATCTTTTTCTAAAATCATCACCCCTGAATGATCTTTTACTGGTACGACTGAGTGATTGAAATAACCATTTGATTGAGCCGCTGCCGCTTTTTGTTGTGAACCGACTGCAAAGGCGTCTACATCTGCACGGCTATAGCCATCTAGAGTTGCAATTAAATCTGCACCTATACCTTGTGGAACAAAAGAAGATTTTAAGTTTGTTTCAGGATCCAGTGCCCAAGGTCCACCATCAGAACCCATTGGAACGCGTGACATGGATTCCACACCACCTGCAACCACCACATCTTCCCAACCTGAACGGACTTTTTGTGCGGCTAAATTCACTGCTTCTAGACCTGAAGCACAAAAACGATTGATTTGAACCCCGGCAACATCATCATTCCAACCAGCCGCTATCGCAGCAGTTTTGGCAATATCGCCACCTTGATCACCAATCGGTGTAACACAGCCTAAGACGATATCATCGACTTTTTCGGTGTCGAGTTGATGGCGTTGTTGTAATTCATTCAATAATGTTGTGAGTAAAGTAATTGGTTTTACTTCATGTAATGAGCCATCTTCTTTCCCTTTTCCGCGTGGCGTGCGTATTGCATCAATAATGTAAGCCTCGCTCATCTCGTTATTCCTTGTATTTTGTTCATGACTTTTGCTTTCGAGTGTAATGCTTAATTGCAGAAGCGCAATGACAAGAGTGACATAGGCAGCATGATAGTTTTGGTCAGTTGGTGGGGGATAGTGGTTTGAAAATAGGCGAGGATATTCTTGTGATGACGCTTTTTAAGCCATAAAAAACCCAGACTGTAGAATCTGGGTATCAACTGAAAATCAGTGAGTTGGTTATAAATAACCGTGTAGTTGACGGTATAACCCTGGGGTTACGCCCGTCCATTTCTTAAATGCACGGTGGAAAGTACTGGTTTCACTGAAACCGACTTGCTGTGCGACATCTTCCAAAGTTAAATTTGGATTGAGTAATAAGTGAATCGCGGCATCACGACGTAAAGCATCTTTCACGCCTTGGTAGCTTTTACCTTCCGCAGCCAAACGACGACGTAAAGTTTGTGGCGAAAGATATAACATTGATGCTACATCATTCAGTGTTGGCATTTCTTCACCAATTTGGCTCTTCAACACTTCACGAATACGAGAGGTGAGAGAATTGGTGTTTTTGAATTTAACCAATAGCTGTGCAGGCGCTGCTTTTAAGAATTCTTCTAAGGTTTCTTCATTTTGACGAATTGGTAAATCTAAATAATCCGCCGCAAAGGTGATTTCGGTACGTGGCATGTCAAACTGCATCACGGGAGCGAAAAACAGGGCATCATATTCATCTGCATGGGCAGGGCGCGGGTAGCCAAAATGTACGCGCTCTAAAGGGAGGCGACGTTCAATCAGCCAAGAGGCTAAACCATGCCAAATCATCAACATACTTTCGGTAATGAAATGATTTGGGTCCATTCCAATTGGAATGAGTGGGACTAAGCGGGCTTCATGCTTATCACGCTCTAAAGAAACACACCATTCATCGCCGAACAATTTATAAAATTGCGTCGATAATTCAAGTGCATCACCTAAGGTTTTTGCATGGATGATCAGTTGGCACATAATGGCAAAGGTGCCCAAACGACGAGGTTGGGTATCGAAACCAATATGCTCATCCTGAGTCACCATCCATAACATTTTCACAAAACGTGTGTATTGTTCTGGAGAAATTCGAGCTTTAGGCTGACGTAACAGTTCGGCTTCTATTCCGACGTGCGAAAGTAATGTTTCGACATCCATGCCGAGGCGTTTTACGCCAGTCAAAGCCGCATTGACAAAATGGATACTGATTGTATCGCGGCTCATGTTAAATCCTTCAGTCTCTTTTGTATTCACTTGCGTATGACCTAAATGACGCTAAAAAAGTTTTTATAGGCAATTTACAATAGGTAAATTTGCCTTTCTACATGGTAAATTGCCGAAATGATCAAGGTAAATGGCTGAACATGACATTGTTTTGTTGATTTTATCTTTCTAAGATACATGAAAATACAAGAGTTCAAGAGTAAAAATAACATGCAACATGCTTTACAGGGATTGAAAGTACTGGATTTTTCAACATTGTTACCCGGTCCATTTGCCACTTTATATTTAGCGGATATGGGCGCGGAAGTGACTCATGTGGAATCTCCAACGCGACCAGACTTGATTCGTCTTTTTCCACCTTATGCACATGGGCAAGCGACCGCACATCTTTATTTGAATCGAAATAAACAATCTGTGGCTCTGGATTTAAAAGATCCGCAGAACCTTGCAGCGATTAAGGAAAAGATTAGCCAATACGATATTGTCGTAGAGCAATTTCGCCCGGGTGTCATGCAACGACTGGGATTGGACTATGCCACTTTAGCAGAAATTAATCCGCGACTGATTTATTGTTCCATTACTGGCTATGGTCAAACAGGAAGTTATAAAGATAAGGCAGGGCATGACATTAACTATTTAGCCTTATCGGGTATTGCGGGGCATAGTGGTCGTACTCAGAGTGGACCACCGCCGTTAGGTATTCAAGTTGCAGATATTGCAGGGGGTTCGTTACATGCCGTGATTGGCATTTTAACGGCTGTGATTGAGCGTCATCAGAGTGGAAAAGGGCAGTATATTGATATTTCCATGACCGATTGTGTAGTGGCGTTAAACAGTATGGCCGCCGCTGCCGCATTGGCAGGAAATATCACACAACAGCCAGAATCAGGCATTTTAAATGGTGCTAGCTTCTATGATTACTATGAAACTCAAGATGGGCGTTATCTTTCAATTGGCAGTTTAGAGCCACAATTTATGTCGGGTTTGGCTCGGTTGTTAGAATTGCCAGTTTTATTAGAGAAAGGGGCTTCGCTCCTTGCGGAAGATTGTCTTGAGGTCAAACACGCTTTACAGGAAAAAATTAAAACCCGCTCCTTGTTGGAGTGGCAGCAGTTATTTTCGGTTCAAGATGTCTGTGTAGAACCTGTTTTACAGTTAGATGAAGCTTTGCATTCAGATTTGGCGCAACAACGGCATTGGGTGGTCCATGTTCCATTGCATGAACATTCCACAGAGACCCAAGCGCAGTTGGCATGTCCAATCAAATTTTCGCGTTCAGCAATGCGCTATGACTTTATGGGGCAAGCATTAGGTACAGGCACGTGGTAGCCTGTATTTTTATAAAGTTTTATTCTATATCAATAGCTTAACAAAAAACGACAAAAAGATAATATTTGAACATTAAAAAACAGGCGTAACCTGATAGAAATAAAAAAATTATAAAAGGTTGCAGGTATGCAAAAGCTCCGAATCTCAAGGGGATTGTTCACGCTGTGTTTAATAGGTTTGAGTGTAAATTCATGGACGAATGCCCAGTCGGCTTTTGCTGTCGACAGTCCTTGGATGTTTGGGGATTGGAATGGCACCCGAACTGAATTACAAACTCAAGGATATAGTTTTAACTTGGGTTATACAGGAGAAATGGCCACTTTACTGGATGCAAAAAAGCATTCGAGTCATGGTACTGAATATGCCGATCAGTTTGTGTTAGGCAGTCATTTTGATTTAGATAAAATACTGGGTTGGCAAGACACCGAAGCGCAAATCATTATTACTGAACGGAACGGGCATTCGCTGTCACAAACATCGGATGCTTTGAATGGGCATTTAAGTTCAACCCAAGAAGTTTGGGGGCGTGGGCAAACGTGGCGGTTGACCAATTTTTGGATTAAGAAACAATTTTTCAATCAACAGATGGATCTTAAAGTCGGGCGCTTTGGCGAAGGGGAAGATTTTAATAGTTTTGATTGTGACTTTCAGAATTTAGCTCTATGTGGTTCTCAAGTTGGTAATTGGGTGGGGGATCAATGGTTTAATTGGCCCGTGAGTCAATGGGCAGCCAGACTGAAATATCAAGTTTCCCCTGAAGTCTTTAGCCAAATTGGGGTATATGAATATAACCCTGAGAATTTAAAGCGTAGTCAAGGTTTTAATTTAAGCACTTCGGGTTCCGATGGTGTCATTGTACCTATAGAGGTAGTCTGGCAACCCAAAATTGGTACGCAAAGTAAAACAGGAGAATATCGACTGGGTTATTACTACAGCAGTGCCGATGCAGTTGAAATTCAAAATCCGAATGAAACATCGCATAAGCAAGGCATGTGGATTGTGGCAAAACAACAATTGCTACAACACGCTCAAGATCCGCATCGCGGACTTACAGGGTTTGTAAACCTCACTGTACATGATGATAAAACCAACAATGTCGACAATATGCAAAACATTGGTTTGATCTATACAGGTGTGTTAGATATGCGTCCGCAAGATGAAATTGCCTTGGGATTTGCTCGAATCCATCTAAATGATGACTTAAATACGGGGCAAGATGAAGAATACAATACCGAACTGTATTACGGGTTACATGCAAGCAATTGGTTAATGGTTCGCCCAAACCTTCAATACATTCGACATGTGGGTGCCGACAAAAATGGAGAAAATGTTTGGGTTGGCGGGATTAAGTTTCAAACCGCATTTTAACGGTGTCAGAGAAACCCTCTTTCCTAGATCAATGCTTTAAATGCGAATAAGAATAGCGAAACAAACGACAAAATAATCTAGCTGTTTTTACGGGGCTAGCGATAAATAATAAAGTGAATGAGGTGAATGGAATGAGTAACCCATCAAATGCGATGCGAACCTTTACCGTTATTGTGATGCTTGTGATTGCTGCCTATCTATTAATTGGTGGTCTATGGCTCATTCTGCTTGGTGGTTCAATCTATTATGTGATTGCAGGTCTGCTAATTTTGGCATCAGCCTTCTTACTTAAAAAGAGTCAAGTTTCCTCCTTATGGCTATACAGTTTTTTGATGTTGGCAACCATATTATGGAGTGTATGGGAGGTTGGAACTGATTTTTGGGCACTTGCACCTCGGTTGGATATTTTAGGGGTATTGGGTTTATGGTTGCTCATCCCTGCGGTGACTCGCAATATGAGTCAAGTCCAAGGCAGTAAAATCGCCCTCTCAGGCACGTTGTTGATCGCTATTGCAGTTATGGTCTATGCCATTTTTAATGATCCCCAAGAAATTAATGGCGTCATTCAACAACCGCAACCTGCATCTGCTCAAACCATAGAAGGTGTTGCAAAACAAGATTGGCCCGCTTATGGGCGTACTCAGGGTGGGGTACGTTATTCACCTTTGACGCAGATTAATGATCAAAATGTAAAAAATCTGAAAGTGGCTTGGACGTTCCGCACAGGTGATGTCAAAACAGATAAAGATTCAGGGGAAACCACCAATCAGGTGACACCGATTAAGGTCGGGAATAACTTATATATGTGTACCACCCACCAATGGTTAATTGCCTTAGACCCAGCAACGGGCAAGGAAAAATGGCGTTTTGATCCAAAATTGAAAGCCGACCATACCTTTCAACATCTCACCTGTCGTGGGGTAATGTATTACGATGCCAATAATACAGCCGAGTTTGCGACCAGCTTGCAAAATCGAAAATCGGTTTCTGCTGAGTGCCCACGTAAGGTAATTGTTCCTGTGAATGATGGGCGTTTGGTGGCTGTGAATGCCGATACAGGCAAAGTGTGTTCTGATTTTGGCGAGCAAGGCGAAGTGAATTTACAAAAATTTATGCCTTATGCCTATCCAGGGGGCTATAACCCGACATCACCTGGGATTATTTCGGGTACAACAGTGGTTATTGCGGGTTCAGTCACGGATAACTACTCTTCCAAAGAACCTTCTGGCGTCATTCGTGGCTATGATGTGAATACAGGTGAATTGCTTTGGGTCTTTGATACAGGGGCACAAAATCCTAATGCCATGCCGAATGAAAGTACCACTTTCGTGCATAACTCGCCAAATGCATGGGCGCCTTTGGCGTATGACTCCAAATTGGATATCGTATATGTACCAACAGGGGTGGGAACCCCCGATATTTGGGGTGGAGATCGTACTGAGCTAAAAGAGCGTTATGCCAATTCGATGTTGGCAATCAATGCCAGTACTGGCAAGTTGGTTTGGCATTTTCAAACCACGCATCATGATTTGTGGGATATGGACGTGCCAGCGCAACCTTCTTTGGCAGATATTCAAGATACCACTGGAAAAACTGTTCCAGCGATTTATGTGTTAACCAAAACAGGGAATGTCTTTGTACTAGACCGTCGTACAGGTAAAGCGATCGTGCCTATAAACGAGCGTGCAGTTCCTCAAACAGTGAAACGCGGGCCACAAACCCAAGGCGAACATTATTCGGCAACCCAACCCTTTTCTGATTTAAATCTGGCACCTCAAGACAAGTTAAAAGATAAAGACATGTGGGGTGCGACCATGTTTGATCAGTTAGTTTGTCGGGTCTATTTCCACCGTTTGAATTATGACGGTATTTATACTCCACCTTCAGAAAATGGTACTTTGGTCTTTCCTGGGAATTTAGGCGTATTTGAATGGGGGGGCATGTCGGTGAATGCAGATCGTCAAGTTGCTGTCATGAATCCAATCGGATTGCCTTTTGTCAGCCGTTTAATTCCCGCAGATCCGAATCGTAAAGAAACTGCCAAAGGTGCAGGGACTGAACAAGGGGTACAGCCAATGTATGGTGTGCCTTATGGTGTGGAAATCAGTGCGTTCCTATCTCCACTAGGTTTGCCGTGTAAGCAACCAGCTTGGGGCTATGTGGCGGGTGTAGATTTAAAAACCCATCAAGTGGTTTGGAAAAAGCGGATTGGGACTATCCGTGACAGTTTACCGAAATTGTTCCAACTGCCACCTTTAAAAATTGGAGTACCGGGTTTGGGTGGACCAATTTCAACCGCAGGTAATGTGATGTTTGTCGCTGGCACGCAGGATAATTATCTTCGTGCATTTAATGTCACCAATGGCGAGCAGTTGTGGGAAGGGCGCTTACCCGCAGGTGGTCAGGCAACACCAATGACCTATGAAAGCAATGGTAAGCAATATGTGGTGATCATGGCTGGTGGGCATGGTTCCTTTGGCACCAAGATGGGGGATTATTTGGTGGCCTATGCTTTGCAATAATTGACTATAACTTTTATAAAAAAAGCCTGATTCGTCAGGCTTTTTGCTGACTGAATTGCAACATGGCGGTTCTATTTTTAGCGTTAGCAATAAATAAGATATAGATAGAAGAACAAAGTCCAAAACAGCTAAAAAAGTGCTTAAGCCTTATAGATTCGATCTTTTAGAAAAACAAAAAAGGCTTATCAATAAAACCGCTATTAAATATGTAAAAAACGCGTTTTGTTGATACTTTAAATATCGTTATGCTGTGAGCCGTTATAATGAAACTACTAGCTGTACGCCATGTATTTATATACTGATTTTGATCAGCAACTGATCAATGAACGTGTTGCACAGTTCCGTGACCAAACGGAACGTTATTTAGCGGGTAAACTCACTGAAGATGAATACCGTCCGCTACGTCTCCAAAATGGTTTATACGTACAACGCTATGCGCCGATGTTACGTATTGCTGTTCCTTATGGTTTGATGAGCTCTACGCAGTTACGCAAGGTTGCGGAATTGGCGAAAGAATATGACCGTGGTTATGCACACGTGTCAACACGTCAAAACATTCAGTTTAACTGGCCTGCACTTGAAAATGTGCCTGACATGCTTGCCGAATTGGCAACCGTGCAGATGCATGCAATTCAAACTTCAGGTAACTGTATTCGTAACACCACAACTGACCAATATGCGGGTGTAGTTGCGGGTGAGGTTGCTGACCCACGTCCAACGTGTGAATTGATTCGTCAATGGTCAACCTTCCACCCAGAATTTGCATTCTTACCGCGTAAGTTCAAAATTGCGGTGTCTGCTTTAGAAGAAGTGGATCGTGCTGCAACTTCATTCCACGATATCGGTGTGTATATCGTGAAAAATGAGGCAGGCGAGATCGGTTATAAAATCAAAGTGGGTGGCGGTCTAGGTCGTACACCAATCATTGGTTCAATCATCAAAGAATGGTTGCCACGTGAAGATTTGATTGCTTATCTTGAAGCGGTACTTCGTGTGTATAACTTACACGGTCGCCGTGACAACAAATATAAAGCCCGTATCAAAATTTTAGTCAAAGCATTAACGCCTCAAGTGTTTGCAGAAAAAGTGGAAGCAGAATTTGCACACACTGTGCAAACATTAAAAGTAGATGCTGAAACTTTAGCGAAACTTGATGAAGAGTTTACTCCATTTGCTTATCAGCAATGGGCAGATGAAGACTTCACAGCATTATTTGCTGAACATCCTAAGTTTAAACAATGGTTCAACATTAATACCAATGCACATAAAGTGACAGGTTACCGTGTAGTGACCATTTCGCTGAAACGTGCAGGTATTGCACCGGGTGACGTGACCACTGAAGAGATGAATTTGATTGCAGACCTTGCAGACAAATATACCTTTGGTGAATTACGTACTACACATGAACAAAACATTTCGTTGGTCGATGTACCTCAGAAAGACTTGTTTGAGTTGTGGAAAACCCTTGAACAACAAGACTTGGCGCGCGCGCATATCGGCTTTATTACCGATATTATTTGCTGCCCAGGCGGTGACTTCTGTTCATTGGCAAATGCGAAATCGATTCCAATTTCTGAAGCGATTTCACGTCGTTTTGATGATTTAGATACGGTTTACAATTTAGGTCATATCGACTTGAACATTTCAGGCTGTATGAATGCTTGTGGTCATCACCACGTAGGTAATATTGGTATTTTAGGTGTCGATAAAAAAGGCGCTGAATTTTATCAAATTACCTTGGGTGGTAATGCAGATCATGATGCTTCAATTGGTGACATCTTAGGGCCATCATTTGCAGCAGAAGTTGTACCTGACATTATTGAAGAAATTTTGAATACTTATCTTGATTTACGTCAAGAAGGTGAAGAGTTTATTGAAACTTATCGCCGTGTTGGCATTCAACCATTTAAGGAGCGTGCTTATGCTTAATACCGCACTAAAAGTGCTCTCTAAAGATGGCACAGTTGCAGATAATAGTTACCAATTTATTGGTGAAGATGCTGTATTACCGCAAGGTGATGTGGTATTGACTGTTGATCAGTTGGATCAACTTGCCAATATTACAGGTAAAAAAGCTTTATTCATTACAGTGGATGCTTCTCCTGAAGTGAATGAATTTCCTTTAAATCAATTAGATGCAATCTTTATTGATTTTGCAGGCTTCAATGATGGTCGTGGTTATTCATTTGCTGCATTGTTGCGTCGTCAAGGTTTCCAAGGCGAATTACGCGCAACAGGTGATGTGTTTAAGGATGTCTTAAACTATATGAAGCGTTCTGGTTTCGATACTTTTGTGATTAAAGAAGGTAAAGATATTCAGGAAGCTGCTGCAGGTTTAGCTGACTTCACCCATCCATACCAAGCTTCTACAGCAGTTGCTCAGGCAAGTTATCAAACTGGGGCTTAAGCCGTAAAGTGAAATTCTTAAAAAAGCCTCCTCAAATGGGGGCTTTTTACTGTATGAAAATAAAAATATGTTATTAGTGTTAAAAAATCAGAGCTGATAAAGATCAATGATGTGGAAATTTTTAGTAAAGCTGCTGTCCTCCAAAAAAGTTGAACCTATCAAACTAGAAAATAATGCAGAAGTGGCTGTTTTGGATTCAGATCATTTAAAGAATAGTAGTCATTATCAACATTATTATGTTGAGTCAAACCTATCTGAATTTGAAAAGTCATTATTGCGATTAAGGAGTTACGATGGTTATATTCGCCAAGAAGTATTGCAAGATCTAAAAGATTGTTTCGAATCAGAATTATTTCCCCATTTGCTATGGCGTTTAAATGACTATGTTGAAATTAACCAGAAATTAGCTATTGAACATGTAAAACGTTGGTCAATACGCCCAGAGTATCCAGGGTTATGTGTACAATATTTTCTTGAAATTACAGCATTGCAAAAACGGTTGCGGGTTAATCCAGAAATTTTTCATTTGCTGTTAGAGGGTATTCGGCAAAATAAGCCTTATCTGACGGAAAATTTAACGCAAACGCAAGGTCGTCTTCCTCGAGCTATTTTAGCATTTACCGTGGAATACCAATGGTTAGATGAGGAGGAATTGATACAGCTGTGCAGGCAGTCCAATGATCAGTTGGTTCGAAAACATTGGTTAGATTATATATTGCGGACAGGTACGGAACAGCAGTTGGTATCTATATTAAAAAATAGCCAGCAAAAAGATGTGCAGTACACACTGTTTAATGCTTTATGGCACAAAAATGTTTTATCAGTAAATGATTTAATTGAGGTTTGGCATAGTCCTTATTTGGCTGTGATGGACTTTGCTGATTTTGCATTACGGCAAATGCATTTTAATTTTGATCAGTATTTTCAACAACATCCGTTTGAGTTTTTATCTCAAAAGTCTTTACGCTTAAGAGCTTATCAATGGGTGATTCGACAAGGCTCACTGGCTGAATTTATTAAGATGATTCATGCTTTGGATAATCAAGTCATATCACAGGCAATTATGAAATTTGCATTGAAAAGAAAATACATTAATTTTGAGCAATTTCTTAATTATTATCAAAACATTCAGCAAAAGTTGACATTACATAGTTTTTTGAAGGCTAAAAGACTTTTAGATCAGAAATTAAGTTTAACTGAGCTTGAAAATGTAGTTGCTTTATTCGACGAATCTATCCCGTTATTGCTGCATTTAGAATTAGCAGATGGTTATAATCGATGGGAGCAACTTTATTGGTATGCTTTACAGTGGAATTCCATTCGGGAGTTAAAAGAACAGAATATTTATGATACACATGTGCAACGTCAGCTTTGGCGTATAGATGATGAGGTATATCCGCCGCATTGGTCACTACGGCAAAAGCAGTATTTGGAACAGGTCTTACCCAACATGATTCTCAGTTATCCTAAAATATTCGAAGGGCAGAATGTTCGAAAGATATTAGAACAGACGCTAAACATTAAAAATGATTGAAAAACCTCATGATATTGATTCATAAGGTTTTCCTTAAGATTCATCTATTGTTATTCAATTTGGCAATTCACCATCCATTTCACGCCAAACTGATCGGTAAATGCCGCATAGAGTGCACCCCAAAAGGTCTTTTCCAAGGGCATTTCAATTTGCCCATTTTGTGAGAGCGCTTCATACAGACGTTGTGCTTCAGCTTGTTCGTGCTTCTCTAAATTAATGGAAATGTAGTGATTGGTGCCTTTGATAAAAGGGCTATTCGCTGCACAAAATTGTTCCGTGGTGTCGGAGGCCATCAAGATTGTAAATTCATTAATCGGTAAGGAAACATGCAGAAGATAATTTTTTTCGGCATCGCTGAGTTGGGATTTTCCATCAGAGGGCATTTCACCATAACGTTTTAGCATGGCAAATTCACCACCAAACACAGACTTATAAAAATTAAAAGCAGCTTCGGCTTCACCTTGGAAATTCAGATAATGGTTGAGTTGCATTGTTATATGTTCCATTTTTATTTTGAGTGCTTTAATTTAACAGTCTATATAAAAAAGAATAATGAAAAAATGTAAGCATAAAAAATCCCCCATAATGGAGGATTTTTTATTTCACAATGAGTGATGGTAAAATATATAAATTTAGAGAAGCTCAATCGCAACAGCCGTTGCTTCACCACCACCAATACATAAAGCTGCAATCCCTTTTTTACCGCCTGTACGCTTTAATGCGTGAATGAGGGTCAAGATAATACGTGAACCTGTTGAACCGACTGGGTGACCTAGTGCACAAGCACCACCATTAATGTTCACTTTTTCCGCATCAAGTTTGAAGTCATCCATTGGGCACATGGTCACCATTGCAAAAGCTTCATTGATTTCCCAAAGGTCAACGTCTTGAGCATCCCAACCCGTTTTCTTTAACACTTTCTCAATTGCACCAACAGGAGCAATCGTAAACTCAGAAGGGTGTTGAGAGTTCGATGCATAAGCCACGATTTTAGCCAATGGCTGTAAACCTTTTGCAGATGCATTGTCCGCTGAAGTTAAAACTAAAGCAGAGGCACCATCAGAAATTGAGCTGGCATTTGCAGCAGTAATGGTACCGTCTTTGGCAAATGCTGGACGTAATGTAGGAATTTTTTCAAGGTTGGCGTTGAAAGGCTGTTCATCTTTATCGATCACAACATCACCTTTACGTGTTGAAACAGTCACAGGGACAATTTCATCAGCAAAGTAGCCTTCGTTGACCGCCGTTTGTGCACGTTGTAATGAACGAATTGCAAATGCGTCCATTTGCTCACGGGTATAGCCACGAGTATTGGCCATATCTTGTGCAAATGAGCCCATTAAACGACCAGTTTCAGCATCTTCTAAACCATCAAGGAACATGTGATCTTTAACTTCACCATGACCCATACGATAACCTGCACGTGCTTTGGTCAATACATACGGTGCATTGGTCATAGACTCCATACCACCTGCAACCACGATTTCAGCAGAGCCCGCTTTAATCATATCGGCAGCTTGCATGACAGCTTTCATGCCAGAACCACATAATTTATTGATTGTAACGGCACCTGTTGAATCTGGTAAACCCGCTTGACGCATAGCTTGGCGTGCAGGTCCTTGTTTCAGACCAGCAGGTAAAACACAGCCCATAATGACTTCTTCTACATCGGTCGGTTGTAGGCCAGCACGAGCAATCGCTTCTTTGATGGTTGTTGCACCAAGTTCTGGTGCAGTTAGACCAGATAAACTTCCTTGAAAACCGCCCATTGCAGTACGTGCGCCATTTACAATCACGATATCAGTCATTGATATATCTCCGAACGAGTATAATTGGTTATTGTTCAATCTCATGCAGTATATTGAAAACTGTAAATTAGATGTTGCTTTTGCTGTTGACTCATTGGTTTTCAACAATTGCTGAGGTCAATGCTACGTGAATGACCCATTTTATTCAGGATAATCTTCATATGTTTTACAGTTGATGAGCAGTAATAGAAACTGCCGTTTGAGCCTATGGGCAGACCGTGTTCAGCCATAAAATTAAGGCTAGGGAAGTGTAAGGTGCCACGCCAGTTTAATGTGCCGTAGGACAAGTCCGTACGTTCTTGGGTAATTACGGTTTCATTCAAATCTAGCTGTCTATTTTGATTGGAATCGAGAAATAAAATAAAGCCCTGTTCCCACATCGCTTCTTTACAGTTTTGCATGTCTTGTGAAGAGCACATTACAACATTGGTATGATGTATCGCAGCACGCTGTTTTGCGAGTTGTATACTACCTACAACTTGTCTAAAAATTATTCTACGTTCTTGATTTGCTTTCATTTCGTGGTAATAAGGTAAAGCGAGCGTAACAAGTATTGACAAAACTAATATTGTAATGGCAAGTTCTACTAATGTATAAGCCATATATTTATTGAGGTGCATATAAAATAACCTAAGTACCTGTATTTTTTAAGTTAATAATGAATATTAATGTCTTGTTTTTTATTCATTTTATAATGAAAAATGTGTTTCTCAGCGAATAAGAAAATGCTATAGTGAAGCGCAAGTGAGAATAAGCTATTCTTAAAAAGCAAGAGATTATAAATTTACTGAACTACAACTGAAATTGTAAGTAATTTTGTCAATAATTTACTTGATTAAAATTATCAAACACTTGGACAAACGAATTAAGTGTTTGTATTATTCAAGGTGAGTAGCTTAAAAATAAAACTGGGGTATTTAAAAAAGCCTATCTCAGGATAGCTAAAATTTTAGGCTTAGCTTGAACAACAATTGTTTATCTCTGGAGGATAAATCCATGAAAATGAGTCGTATTGCTTTAGCGATGCTCGTTGCTGCACCTTTAGCTGCTGCTAATGCTGGTGTAACCATTACTCCTTTAATGCTCGGTTATACTTGGCAGGATTCTGAGCATAATAATGACAAACTAACTAGCCATGCAGAATTACAAGACGATATGTTCGTTGGTGCTGCATTAGGTGTTGAGTTAACTCCATGGTTAGGCTTTGAAGCTGAATATAACCAAGTTAAGGGTGATCTTGACGGTACTGGCGTACAGGGTGCTGAATACAAACAACGCACTGTAGCTGGTAACTTCTATGCTACTTCTGATTTGTTCACTAAAAACTATGACAGCAAAATCAAGCCATACGTACTTTTAGGTGCTGGTCAGACTAAAACTGACTTTGATGGCATTTACGAAGACAAAGAAGATACAATTGGTAATGCTGGTCTAGGTGCTTTCTGGCGCTTAAACGATGCATTGTCTCTTCGTACTGAAGCTCGTGGTACTTATGACTTTGATGAAAAGTTCTGGAACTACACAGCTTTAGCTGGTCTTAACGTTGTTCTTGGTGGTCACTTGAAACCTGCTGCACCAGTAGTAGAAGTTGAACCAGTTACTCCAGTTGAGCCAGTTCCTGAGCAATTGACTGAAGACCTTAACATGGAACTTCGTGTGTTCTTTGATACGAATAAATCAAACATCAAAGATCAATACAAGCCAGAAATTGCTAAAGTTGCTGAGAAGTTAGTTGAATATCCAAACGCTACTGCTCGCATCGAAGGTCACACAGATAACACTGGTCCACGTGCATTGAACGAACGTTTATCTTTAGCTCGTGCTAACTCTGTTAAATCTGCTCTTGTAAATGAATACAATGTAGATGCATCTCGTTTGTCTACTCAAGGCTTTGCTTGGGATCAACCGATTGCTGACAACAAAACTAAAGAAGGTCGTGCTATGAACCGTCGTGTATTCGCGACAATCACTGGTAGCCGTACTGTTACAGTACAACCTGGTCAAGCTCAATAATTAATTATTGATTTTGATATGAGAAAGCAGCCTTAAGGCTGCTTTTTCTTTGCCATTAAAAAATAAAGCATTTATTTTGCATTAAAAAACGAGCCTATTGGCTCGTTTTTCTTCAATCTTCAATCTTCAATCTTGAATCTGTATTTATTTACTGACCATCAAAGGTAATATGTGAGCTTGCATTCATTAAGCGATCAGCACCTTCTTCAGAGAGTTTGATTTGTAAGCGTAAATCATTTGGTGAATCGGCGTGTTTCAATGCATCTTTATAGGTGATTTGCTTGGCTTTATACAAATCATAAAGTGCTTGGTCAAAGGTTTGCATACCGAGTTCACGTGAGCGCTTCATTAGATCTTTAATTTCATGAATATCACCTTTTCGAATTAAATCAGAAATTAAAGGTGAGTTAATTAAAATCTCAATTGCCGCACGGCGTGAATTACCATCAATGGTTGGAATGAGTTGTTGCGCTACCATGGCTTTTAGGTTTAAGGATAAGTCCATAAACAATTGACCATGACGGTCTGCTTCGAAGAAGTGGATAATACGGTCAATGGCTTGGTTGGCATTGTTGGCATGTAGTGTGGCAAAGACTAAATGCCCTGTTTCAGCAAAGGCAATCGCATAGTCCATGGTCTCACGTGAACGAATCTCACCAATCAGAATCACATCGGGTGCTTGACGCAAAGTATTCTTCAATGCAATTTCAAAGGAATCCGTATCGATCCCCACTTCACGTTGAGTGATAATACACCCCGCATGTTCGTGAATAAATTCGATCGGGTCTTCAATGGTAATGATATGACCTTTCGAATTGTGATTACGAAAGCCAATAATTGAAGCCAACGATGTTGATTTACCAGTACCTGTTGCACCAACAAAGATAATGATGCCACGTTTGGTCATGGCTAAATCTTTGAGTACTGGAGGAAGCTTGAGTTCATCCATTGTTGGAATTTGAGTTTCAATACGACGTAACACCATGCCAGGTTGGTCACGTTGTTGAAAGGCACTGACACGGAAACGTGCTGTTTTATCACGATTCATAATCGCAAAGTTGCATTCGCGTGTTTCGGCGAATTCTTTGCGTTGCTTATCACTCATAATTGAATTTAAGAGTTGACCAACAATTTCACCTGTTAATTTGGTTTTCGCAACAGGAATAATTTGACCGTTAATTTTCATAGATGGTTCAACGTCAGCGGTGACGAAAAGGTCAGATGCTTTTTGTTGAATCATGAGATTGAGTAAGTCGTTAAAGTCCATAGCCTTATCCTAATTCCGTTTTGATATTCTTATAAGAATGATTCTGGTTGTTTGGCAACAGTACGTGCTGTTTGTGGACTAATGATACCTTTAGATACCAGGGTTTTAAGGCTTTGGTCTAAGGTAGACATACCATAGTTAGCACCTGTTTGGATCGCAGAGTACATTTGTGCAACTTTATTCTCACGAATTAGGTTACGAATAGCAGGGATACCAATCATGATTTCATGTGCGGCGACACGGCCACCGCCATTTTTCTTTAAGAGTGTTTGTGAGATAACCGCTTGTAATGATTCAGACAGCATGGCACGAACCATATCTTTTTCTTCAGCGGGGAATACATCAATCACACGGTCAATGGTTTTGGCCGCAGAAGTGGTATGCAGTGTACCGAAAACCAAGTGACCTGTTTCTGCCGCAGTTAGGGCCAGGCGAATGGTTTCAAGGTCACGCATCTCACCAACCAAAATAATGTCTGGATCTTCACGGAGTGCAGAACGTAATGCTTCGTTAAAGCCATGCGTATCACGATGCACTTCACGTTGGTTAATCAGGCATTTTTTTGATTGGTGTACAAATTCGATTGGATCTTCAACGGTTAAAATATGGTCATAACGCTGGTCGTTAATATAGTCAATCATTGCTGCTAACGTGGTCGATTTACCTGAACCTGTTGGGCCTGTGACTAAAACTAAACCACGTGGTAATTCACAAAGCTCTTTAAATGTTTGTCCTAATCCTAAGTCATCCATGGTGAGAACTTTTGAAGGAATGGTACGGAATACTGCGCCAGCGCCGCGGTTTTGGTTAAATGCGTTCACACGGAAACGTGCGATGCTTGGAACTTCGAAGGAAAAGTCAGTTTCCAATTGTTCTTCAAAGTCACGACGTTGTTTGTCATTCATAATGTCGTACACTAGTTTGTGTACTTCTTTATGTTCTAAAGCTGGTAAGTTAATGCGACGTACTTCACCATCTACGCGAATCATTGGTGGCATACCCGCAGATAAGTGTAAGTCAGAAGCCCCGTTTTTTGCAGAAAAAGCCAATAATTCTGTAATGTCCATGAATTCCCCGAGATCATATAAATCTTAATTATTTTGATAGAATAATAAGGCTTTCCTGCCGCTTAACCAACAGTTAGAGTCGCTTGAACGTAAAAAAAGATGAATGAAATGAGAATATCGTCAATGAATAGTTTGAAAGAATCGCGAAATCAAGTTTTAGGACAAATTGAGGCTGCGTGTCAACAGGCAGGACGTCAGGCAGAAACTGTGCAATTGCTTGCGGTATCGAAAACTCATCCAAGCGAGGCATTGCGTGAGATGTATGCAACAGGACAGCGCAAGTTTGGTGAAAATTACTTGCAAGAAGCTCTTGAAAAAATTGAGACTTTGGCTGATCTAGAGATTGAGTGGCATTTTATTGGGCATGTGCAGCGTAACAAGACCAAACATTTGGCGGAAAAATTTGCTTGGGTACATGGGGTTGATCGTTTAATTATTGCTGAGCGTTTATCGAGTCAACGTTTAGCAACTCAGCCACCTTTGAATATTTGCTTGCAAGTCAATATTGATGGGCAAGACAGTAAAGATGGCTGTCAGCCAGAAGAAGTTGCTGAACTGGTACAAAAGCTGAGCCAACTTCCGCATTTAAGACTTCGTGGCATTATGGTCATTCCTGCACCACATAATACAGCCGCATTATGGGATGCCAATACGCTGTTTAATCAGGTGAAAACACTCCATGCACATCCTGAAGATTGGGATACATTAAGTATGGGCATGTCAGCAGATTTGGATGCTGCGATTGCGGCAGGATCAACCATGGTACGGATTGGCACAGCATTATTTGGTGCGCGAGATTATTCGAAATAGACGTAGGTGGTTTTTTTGTAGGTTTTGGCTGACAGCATTTGATCCTTATAGCGTCTCGTAATCCTAATGATTTATTTATATGATGGATTCATCAGGAACAGGACGTTTCTTTACAATAACAATAATAGTGTAGAACGGATGCAAAACGGTACGACAGGAGTTATACCGCAGCAAGAATCTAATAAAGCCCCGACAGGAAGTCGGGGCTTTTTAGTTTGAAATATGCGGTTTTATATTTTGATTATCTGATTGGAAAACTCTAGAATTCATCTGCTTCGACTGCGATTATGTAAGCTTGAGTTTGTATGCAATTGAAGCTGATTTTGTGCAGGAAATTGAAGAAATAAAAAACAGCCCGAAGGCTGTTTTTTAAAGAGAAAATTATTCTCGCTCTACATTCATGGGGCTAACATCCATTTCTTGATAAGAAATCAACTTGGTTTTGTATTTCCATTTATAGCCGAGCCAAATCACCAGGAATAAGAAAATCCCAATATAGGTGGATAAAACCGATAGCCATTCACCATGGAGTACGGCTTGGTAGTTCTGACCAAGGACCACAATTGAACAGAGAATAAATGCAAACCACGGTGCAAAGGGGAAGAATTTTGCACGATAGGCGAGGTCTTGGATTTTATGTCCTTGAGCAATATAGCCTTTACGGAAGCGATAGTGCGAAACTGCAATGCCTAACCAAACAATAAAACCGCACATGCCTGACATATTCAGTAGCCAGTTAAATACTTGCTCTTCACCAATAAAGGTGGTTAAGAAGCAGAGTGCAGCAATTGCTGTGGTTGCAAACAGTGCATTCATTGGCACGCCACGTGGGTCGAGTTTGCCAAAGACTTTAGGCGCACTGCCATTCTGTGCCATGTTAAACAGCATACGGGTTGAGGTATACATGCCCGAGTTACCTGCTGAAAGAATCGCAGTTAAAATCACGGCATTCATTGCACTCGCAGCAAAGGCAAAACCTGCTTTTTCATAGAGTAAGGTAAAAGGAGAAAGCGCAATATTTTCAGATGAAGCAGCTTGTAGAAGCAATGGATCATCATAGGAAATGAGTGTACCGATAATAAAAATACACACCACGTAAAATAACAAGATACGCCAAAAGATTTGCTTGATCGCAATTGGAATGGTTTTTTGCGGGTCTTTAGATTCACCTGCTGCAACCCCAACCATTTCTGTACCTTGGAACGAGAATCCTGCAATCATGGCTACACCAATCAGTGCAGATAGCCCCCCAACAAAGGGTGCTTCGCCTTTGGACCAGTTTGCGAATGTTGCGACACCAGGCGTCATCATGATTTTAGCAATCATGAAGATACCAATGATGATAAACACAATAATGGCAAAGACTTTAACCAATGAGAAGAAGAACTCGCTTTCACCAAAGCCTTTCACTGTGAGGGCATTGATCCCGAAAACAACAGCTAAGAACAGGGCACTCCAGTAAAAACCGGGTATATCTGGGAACCAGAATTTCATAATAAATTGGACAGCAACCAATTCAAATGCAACCGTAATGGCCCAGTTGTACCAATAGTTCCAGCCAAGTGCAAAACCAAAACCGCCTTCAACATACTTGGTGCCGTAAGTGAAAAAGGCACCTGATGTTGGGTTGTGGGTCGCAAGTTCACCTAGACTGGTCATGAGAAAGTAAATCATCACACCAATTAAGCAGTAGGCTAACAATGCACCGCCTGGGCCAGCATTTGCAATGGTTGCACCTGAGGCAAGGAATAAACCTGTACCAATAGAACCACCAATGGCGATCATATTCAGATGACGAGCTCCAAGCTTACGCTTGAGTTGAGCTGGTTGAGTCGTTTCGCTCATCGTTGTTCCTTAAGATTTCTTTTGTGCGCTAGCAAACAGCACTTTAAAGCCTTGTTGATCGGCTTTGGTTGTACATT
Organism: Acinetobacter sp. ANC 4910; assembly: GCF_004331035.1. GTDB lineage: Bacteria > Pseudomonadota > Gammaproteobacteria > Pseudomonadales > Moraxellaceae > Acinetobacter. The sequence continues at coordinate 60,606 of NZ_SJNT01000011.1, read as the reverse complement.
GACCAAAACTTTGCTCAATAAGTAATGGGTAATTCAAAAAGCGATTGGCAACAATCCACAATTCGCCATCTGATTTCAGATGACGGCGGGAAGTTTTGCATAAATTTTCGCTGGCATTGTAATCTGTATGAATGCCTTGATGGAATGGGGGATTACTGACGATTGCGTGCAAAAAGAGAGGTGCATCCTCAATTCCACGGACTGCTTTAATCTCAAGTTGTTCTGGTAAAAGATTATTTCTTTCAAAGGTCATTTTGGTAGAGGCGAGTGCAAAGGCATCGACATCTAAAGAAAAAATACGGTTTTTCGGATTCAATTTGGCTAAATAGGCGCTGATCACACCGGCACCACAGCCAAAGTCTGCAATTTTGCCAGAGGTGACTTGTGAAAGGTGAGGTAATAACACGGCGGTACCCACGTCTAGGCGGTTTTGGCTAAACACACCGGGTAATGCACAAATCTGTAATTCACCTTTAGGAGTTGGCACCGTGTAATGTTGTGCCCAATCGGCCAAAGGTTTTGCAGTTACGGTCTTTTCGGTGACCAATTGCCACATTTGACAATGTCGAGCACTGTCTAATTTGAGGCTTTTGCCAAAAGGTTGTAGTTGCTTTGCTGCACGTTCCACTCCACCTTTTTTTTCACCAACTAAAAAGATGGAAGAACCTACGGCCATACGACCGACCAGTTGGTATAGGACGTAGTTGAGTAGTTCTTTTGATTTTGGCACAAAGACGATAGCTTGTTCAAAACCTGCTTCTGGCAAATCGGTGCCAAAATGTACAGGGCTTTGTTGGGCTTCAAAATATTGTAATTCGTTAAAATTCCAAGTCCAAAAATGGGTTTCGACTGTCCCTGCGAGTTCTGAACTCAATTCATCACACGGTGCATTGACCAACAGAACTGAACCAGAAAGAAACGTTTGCTGGCGAAGAATAACTTCACTTCGTGGATCCATCTTATTTACTCCATAGTAAAAACGATGCCCAGACAATGCTGGGCAAGGTGCATACAGAAATGAAAACTTATTTCTTCGTTTCAGGAAGCACAATATTTAAAACCAGTGCGGCAATGCCACCTGTTGCAACACCTGAACTAAAAATGTTACGGAACAATTCAGGCAGGTGCTCTAAAATTTGTGGTACTTGAGCAACGCCCAGACCTAATGCGAGTGAAATCGCAATAATGAGCAGGGCGCGACGGTCTAGATGTACCCCTGCAAGAATATTAATGCCTGATGCTGCTACAGCACCAAACATGACCATGACAGCACCGCCTAACACGGCTTGAGGAACGGCTTGAATCACGCCTGCAACCGCAGGGAGTAAACCTAAAATGACCAACAGCGCTGCAATCCAGATACCGACGTAGCGGCTCGCAACACCTGTCAACTGAATAACCCCGTTATTTTGGGCAAACACCGAGCTTGGGAACGTATTGAAAATACCTGCAAGGAAAGAGTTTGCGCCATTGACCAATACGCCGCCTTTAATGCGTTCCATCCATGTTGCACCATCGACTGGTTGGTTGGAAAGCTTAGAGGTTGCAGTAATATCCCCAATCGCTTCTAAAGATGTGACCAGATAAATAAAGGCCATAGGAATAAACAAGCTCCAAGAGAAGTCAATTCCAAAGTGCATTGGTGTTGGTATTTGTATCAAAGGAGCATCTTTTAGACCTGAAAAATCGAGATGTCCCATAAAGGCTGCAAGCACATAGCCGACAATCAGTGCGATTAAAATGGCTGAACTTTTGACCCAAGTAATACGAATACGGTTCAATAAGATAATTAAACTCAGTACCGTACACGACATAATGAGGTTGTCGGTATTGGCAAAAGTGTTGTTTGACATGGCTTGATAACCACCGCCCATGCTGATTAAGCCTTCCTTAATTAAAGTCAGACCAATCAATAACACCACAATGCCTGTGACCAATGGGGTAATGAGCATTTTGACCCAAGGCAAAATACGCGAAACGCCCATCTCAATGAATGAACCGGCAATTACCACGCCAAAAATTGCCGCCATCACCGATTCTACAGGTGTACCCGCAGCAACCATGGCAGACCCAATTCCAATAATTGGACCAATAAAGTTAAAACTTGTGCCTTGAACAATCAGTAAACCTGCGCCAAAAGGACCCACTTTTTTACATTGTAAGAAAGTTGCTATGCCAGAAATGACCAAAGACATAGATAAAATCATGTTGGTATCTTTTTGGGATACGCCTAAAGCTAAGCAGATGAGTAAGCCCGGCGTAACAATCGGAACAATAATGGCAAGTAAGTGCTGAAAGGCAGCGAGGAACGCAATGAGAGGTTTAGGGCGGTCATTTAAACCATAGACCAAGTCAAGTTGGTCTTGCGAAGGGGGAGATTGATTCTGATAAGCCATAAGTCAAAGGCAGTGGGCAAGATGGCGCTATTCTAATCGAGTTACACGGCTTTACAAAACAAAATGCCGACCACTTGTGAAAAAAAATGAGCTTGTCAATAAACTGTCACTACTAAAATCTATTATTTTTCTGTATAATTTGCCCTCAAGTTTTAGACTTATCGAATTCTATGTCAGATATCAAAAATCTCCGCAATATTGCAATTATTGCCCACGTCGACCACGGTAAAACCACACTTGTCGATAAATTACTTCAACAATCAGGTGCTCTCGGTGATCGCGCAGGTGAGATTGAGCGTGTCATGGATTCGGGCGCTATCGAAAGTGAACGTGGTATTACCATTCTTGCAAAGAACACTGCAATTAAATGGACTGATGCTCGTACGAATACTGAGTATCGTATTAACATCGTCGACACCCCGGGACACGCAGACTTCGGTGGTGAAGTTGAACGTGTAATGTCGATGGTTGACTGTGTATTGTTATTGGTTGACTCTCAAGAAGGTCCAATGCCACAAACTCGCTTTGTAACGCAAAAAGCGTTCGCGCGTGGTTTGAAACCAATCGTAATTATCAACAAAGTTGACAAACCAAGCGCACGTTGTGACTGGGTAATCGACCAAGTGTTTGATTTGTTTGATAACTTGGGTGCGACTGACGAACAGCTCGACTTCCCAGTTGTTTATGCATCTGGCTTACGTGGTGTAGCGGGTCCTTCTCCAGAAGAATTAGCTGACGACATGACCCCGTTATTCCAAACAATCGTTGACATTGTTGAACCACCAGCAGTTGATGCAGATGGTCCATTCCAAATGCAGATCTCTTCACTTGACTATAACAGCTTCGTAGGTGTTATCGGTGTTGGTCGTATTCAACGTGGTTCAATTGGTTTAAATACACCTGTAACTGTAATTGATAAAGACGGTAAGACACGTAACGGCCGTATCTTAAAAATTATGGGTTACCATGGTCTAGAGCGTGTTGATGTTGACTCTGCTCAAGCAGGCGATATCGTATGTATCACAGGTATTGATGAACTTCATATTTCTGACACCATTTGTGATCCGAAAAATGTTGAAGCTTTACCACCATTGTCTGTAGATGAACCTACAGTGACCATGACTTTCCAAGTAAACAACTCACCGTTTGCAGGTAAAGAAGGTAAATTCGTTACTTCACGTAACATCCGTGAACGTTTAGACCGCGAATTAATTCACAACGTAGCATTACGTGTAGAAGATACTGACAGTCCAGACCGTTTCAAAGTATCTGGCCGTGGTGAACTTCACCTTTCAGTTTTAATTGAAAACATGCGTCGCGAAGGTTTCGAAATGGGCGTATCTCGCCCACAAGTAATCATCAAAGAAATTGACGGTGAAAAACAAGAACCATACGAAAACGTTACATTTGACGTTGAAGAACAGCACCAAGGTTCTGTAATGGAACAAATGGGTAGCCGTAAAGGTGAAATGACCAATATGGAAGTTGACGGTAAAGGCCGTATCCGTATTGAAGCAACTGTACCTTCACGTGGCTTAATTGGTTTCCGTTCAGAATTCTTGACTATGACTTCTGGTACAGGAATCATGACTTCAAGCTTCTCTCACTACGGTCCGATGAAACAAGGTACTGTTGCGAAGCGTCAAAACGGTGTGTTGATTTCTATGGTTCAAGGTACTTGCCTTGGCTATGCACTGTTCAGCTTACAAGACCGTGGTCGTCTATTCGCTAAGCCACAGTTAGAAGTTTATGAAGGTATGATCGTAGGTATTAACTCACGTTCAGACGATATGGTGGTTAACCCAACTAAAGCGAAACAGTTAACTAACGTACGTGCTTCTGGTACTGATGATGCGTTGACTCTTGTTCCTGCAGTTGAATACACGCTTGAACAAGCACTTGAATTCATTGAAGATGATGAATTGGTTGAAGTAACACCTAAGTCAATCCGTATCCGTAAGCGTTGGTTGACTGAAAACGAACGTAAGCGTAACAAATAAGTTATTCTTATCTTCGGATGATAAAAACCGCTGATTTTGATCAGCGGTTTTTTTGTATAAGTTGTTCAATAAAGCGTTGTAGAAAATTTACAAAATCAAGTAAATTAGATGGAAATATATAGATTTCAATAATGTATACTTCATCACATAAATTAAAGTCAAAAAATAACTGGAGAGTTCAATGAGCATTGTTCAAGAGTTTCGCGAATTTGCGGTAAAAGGCAACATGATTGATTTGGCTGTCGGTGTGATCATCGGTGGGGCATTTGGTAAGATTGTTGATTCATTGGTAAAAGACATTATCATGCCGTTGATTACTGTCATCACAGGTGGTGGTGTGGATTTCACGCAAAAATTCTTTGTATTAGGTGATAATCCGAATAACCTACAATCCTTAGATGAGTTGACCAAAGCCGGGGTAAATGTCCTGACTTATGGTAACTTCCTCACCATTTTAATTAACTTCATCATCTTGGCATGGGTAGTATTTTTAATGGTGAAAATGATTAACCGTATGCGTCGTAAGCAAGAAGAAGCAGCACCAGAACCAGTAGCAACACCTGAAGATATTCAATTGTTACGTGAAATACGTGATGAATTAAAAAATAAATCTTAATCAATTCATGGTTCAGAACGGCACTTTCAAGTGCCGTTTTTTTATGTCATCAAGGATGCATGAAAGGGCTAGTTTTTGTACATTTTTCCGATTAAGATGCGCGCTGATTTTTTAATTAGAAGATGAAAATCCGATGAATCGATTGTTTGTCTATGGAACCTTACGCCCTAATCAGGAAAATGCACATATTTTAGAAGGCATTGGTGGCACATGGCAAAAAGGCTATGTAAATGGTGTGGTACACATTTTGGATTGGGGGCCAGACCAAGGATTGCCCGCAATTGTACTCGACCGAGCAGCCCCGAAAGTGGAAGGTTATTTTTTTAGTACAGACGAATTGATTGAACATTGGGCTTCGTTAGATGAGTTTGAAGGCATGCAGTATCAACGGGTCACTGTACAAGTTGAATTGGAGTCGGGTGAACAAACCGATGCTTGGATATATGAAATGAAAGCGGCTTAAACCGCTATCCAAAGGGCGGTGCCTAAAATAATTTAGGCACTGCTTTACTGAATAAATTTAGAATGCCATACGGAATTTTATTTCAACCAAATGGAAGCCAAATTGGCTTTTCACTGGACCATGCAAGACATGTTCAGCCGCAGTAAAGACCAATTTATCAATCACAGGCACCAATTGCCCCTTTTTCACTTCACCCAGTTCACCACCACGCTTACCCGAATTACAGGTCGAGTATTGTTTGGCAATTTTGGCAAAATCGGCACCATCTAAAATTTTCTTTTTTAACTGCTCAGCTAACTCTTTATCTTTGACCAGAATATGTCGAACAATAGCTGTTTTCACTTGATTTTACCTCGCTTGATTGCTGTCATTTTAGCTACTTGTTTCAAGGGTTGGCATTGTGGGCAGAAGACACTTGCACGTTGTCCCAGTTTTAAATTTTCCAATGTTGTTTCACAGTTCACACACATTTCACCAGCGCGACCATACGCGAGCAGGGTTTGTTGAAAGTAACCATTTTCCCCCATCGCGTTACTATAATCTCGTAGCGTTGATCCGCCCAGTTGAATGGCTTGCTGTAAGATTCTTTTGGTTTCCTGCACCAGTTTTTCAATTTGGTGCATAGATAAACTTGAGGCCACTTGTGCTGGATGTATGCCTAAATTGAATAAGCTTTCAGTGGCATAGATATTGCCCACACCCACCACCACATGATTATCCATCATTGCAACTTTTATGCCGACCTGTTTATTTTTCAATTTTTGGCTTAAATAATCTGCATTAAATGCTTCGCTTAATGGTTCAGGTCCTAAAGGAGCAAGCAGTTTTGCTTCAGTTTCCGCATCCCACCAAAGAATGCAACCAAAGCGGCGTGGGTCGTGATAACGCAACTGGATGTCATCAAATTGAAGAATCAAATGATCGTGTTTGCGCTTTTCCTCGTGCGTTTCACACAATCTAAAACTTCCCGACATGCCTAAATGCCAAAGCATCCGATCTTGTTCAAATTCTGCCAGAATATACTTAGAACGACGTGTGAGCTTCAGTAGTTTTTGTCCTTGCAGACGTTGTAAATCGTCGGGAATAGGCCAACGTAAACGCGGCTCAAAGACCGTAACGGATTGAACGTGTTGTCCAATCAACGGGAGCAAGCTAGTTTTGGTGGTTTCTACTTCGGGTAATTCAGGCATAGGCTTTAAAATGACAGTTCTAAGACAACAAGGCTAATATCGGGCTGAATAGGCGGGAATGCAAGCCTTTTCAAAATCTGATCGCTTTCTTTTGAGGATGGAACTTAAACAATAGATGAAAAGAGTATTTGCAGCCTCGGCATAATCTGTATAACGTGATAAGTCACGGAAATTAGAATTATGAGGCATCGCATGTCACGCTTATTTCAGCCCATTCAGTATGGTTCACTCTCTGTAAAAAATCGCATCGTAATTGCGCCAATGTGCCAATATTCAGCCAATGATCAAGGCGAGCTGAGCTATTGGCATGAACAGCAATGGGCAAATTATGCCTTATCTGGTGCGGGGCTGTGTATTGTTGAGGCAACAGCAGTGCAACCCGAAGGACGAATCAGTTTTGCAGATTTAGGGCTATGGAATGATCGACAACGCGATCAAATGCAGCAGTTATTAAAGAAAGTTCGTTCAATTTCTCCGATGCCCTTTGCGATTCAATTGGCGCATGCTGGGCGTAAGGCATCTACGGATAAGCCTTGGTTAGGCAGAGGACAAATTACTCCAACAGAACAACATGGTTGGCAAACGGTTTCTGCCAGTGAGGTAACATTTAATCCGAAAGATATTCCTCCACATGCCTTATCGATGGCTGAGCTTAAGCAGGTTCAGCAAGATTTTGCCCAAGCTGCCATTCGTGCTGTGGATGCAGGATTTGATTTAATTGAGTTACATGCAGCGCATGGTTATCTGTTGCATCAATTTATGTCACCACTGGCAAATCAGCGTCAGGATGAATATGGTGGCGAGTTTGAAAATCGCATTCGGATGACCTTAGAAACTTTTCAAGCGATGCTTGATGTTGTACCTCAAGGCTATCCAATCGGTGTGCGTTTATCTGCTCAAGATTGGTTTGATGGCGGTTGGACGGTTGAGGAATCGGTTGAATTGTCGAAACGCCTGCAACAATTGGGTGCTGCCTATATTCATGTTTCCAGTGGGGGGTTGCATGTAGAGCAGGCGATTCAGATTGGCGCGAATTATCAAGTTCCGTTTGCACAAGCAGTAAAACAAGCCATTGATATTCCAGTGATTGCAGTGGGACTGATTACGGAAGCTCAACAAGCAGAACAGGTATTGCAACAAGAACAAGCCGATGCAATTGGCTTGGCACGCGCGATGTTGTACGACCCACGTTGGCCTTGGCACGCCGCAGCAGAATTGGGAGAAACTCTGGAAATTGCACCACAATATCTGCGTTGTCAGCCGCATGGCGTGAAGCAATTATTCAAGTCATTTTCGGAATAAACCTAGGTTAAGTTGATTGTTGGCGTAGAACCTTCCTTTAAGCATACCGTGATGATTGCATGCTAAAACATAGCAAGGAGGCATTTTGAAAAAGCGTTGGTATGGAGTACACATGTGGTCTTAAGTATTATTTTGCCGATTATATTGTTGGTATTGCTTGGATTTGCCTGTGTCAAAGGTGGCTTAATCCTGTCTGAACAGATTAAAGCGCTTAGTGCCTTCGTGATCAAGATTGCTTTACCTGCATTTTTATTGCATGCCTTAGCCAGTCGTAATTTAAATGAGATTTGGCATCCGAGTTATTTCATTGCATATGGTGGTGGCTCATTACTGCTGTTTGTTTGTGCCTTTGTTTTATATCGGCATTATTTCCAACATCGCTTAACTGCTTCGGCAGTTATGGCGATGGGGGCATCGATGTCAAATACGGGCTTTATTGGTACTGCAATTTTGACCATGTTGATTGGTCAACATGCGGCAATTTATATTTCTCTGACATTGATTATTGAAAATCTACTGATTGTGGCTTTGGTGTTAATGATTGCTGAGGCAGGATTACAGCAGCAGGGCAGTTTTAAACAGGTTGCCCTTCCAACGTTGGTTAATCTGCTGAAAAACCCTGTCATTTTAGCCATTATTTTAGGGATGAGCTGTGTATTATTGGGGCTAAAATTACCTGCTGCCATCGATCAGATTTTAGCGATGCTGGGGAAGACGGCATCGCCACTGGCGTTGTTTGTGATTGGTGGCAGTTTGGTAGGTATAGGTCTTAAAGCTGTTGATATACAAAGCCTTGTTTTGGTTTTCTTTAAAATTATTCTGATGCCGTTGACCATTTTTCTGCTGTTTTCAGTACTGCCGAATGTCAGTCAGGAAATGTTGTATGCAGGAACTTTATTGGCGGCATTGCCTATGCCAATTGCGTTTGGCATATTTGGACAGACTTATGGACTAAATGAAAAAGCCCTTACGCCTTTAATGCTCAGTACAATTTTAGGGTTTGGAGTTGTGAGTGGTTTGATTGCATTTTGGTGGGGATAAGTTTCAATCTTTCGACCAAAAAGAATGCCCATCTTTTTAGATGGGCATTTTCTATATCAACAAGTGATCGGGATAAATTAGCTTTTTTTTGCGGCTTTAGTTGGTGATGCTGTTGATGCTTTCGCCTGTTCAGCCATCATTCTTTCAACGACTGCTAATGATTCTTGTGCTTGTGGTACATTTTCTTTGGCAAGTGCCATGAAGATTTTTTTCGCTTCAGGCAGATTTTGCGGCACGATATTGCCATTGGTAAACATATTACCAACTGCCATTAAGGCAGGAATATAGCCTTTCTGCGCCAAGTTTTGAATACTGGCTAAACCTTGCTTAATCGGAGCTTCATCTTTGTTTTTGAATCCAGTGCTAATGTCATACAAGGCTTTAGCGTGAAGGGCTTGGAAATTCCCTTTTTTGATTAAAGGATCAAGCTTTTGTAATGCCAATTTGTCCGAGGCTGGATTATTTTCAGAAAAAAGTAACACCGCCAGATCGACTGTAGCATCGCTAAAACCTTTAGCAGAGGCTTTTTCAAAATACTGTTTTGCTTTCGCTGTATCTTGTTTTAAACCCAAAGTACCTGCTAAATAATTTTTGCCCAGTACATAGTCCGCAACGGGGTAACCTTTACTGGCAGATTGCTCATAAAGTTGAATGGCTTTCTTTTCATCTTTGGTTGTGCCTTGCCCCATTTGGGTTAAATAGCCTAAATTGTAAAGGGCTTGAGCATTGCCTGCCTTGCCAAGTTTTTCCAATGCCTGATAGGCACCTGTCATATTATTGGCTTTGACCATGGCTTCGACTTCAGTAAAAGCGGGATCTGCTGCGGCGGGTTTACTTTCAGCAAATGCGAATTGTGTGGACATCGCGATTAAGCTAGCAAGAATTATTTTTTTCATCTTTTAAAAACCTTGTGGGGCATTCACACAATTCCATCTGTGTGTCGGGTAGAGAAACAAATACATAATAAGTTGAATTGACCGAATGTAAATATAGCAATTGTGTTTTGCTTAAAATTATTGTTATTGATTTGCCAATATTCATCAGCGTTTAAGTTCACTCAATTAGAGCTTGTGAACATAACCACTCCATATACCCGATACGGGGTGGTTGCTATGACAATTTATGTAGCTTGACAGCCTGAGTGGAATCTTAAAGTTTACGCCAAATGATATTTTCGCCATCTAAATCTACGGTAAAACTAAATTTGGCATCATCACTTACCAATAAAGAATTCGGTGTTTTCAATAAGACTTTAAGAATTGTGCCTTCTTCGAAGACTTTTGCGGTGTGATTTTCTTTTTCTAGAGTAATTGGTTTTATCAGTTCAATAACAAATGATTCCATATTCTTCTCCTCATAAATTTAGTTAATTTTATGGCAACAGTGTAGCATTATTCCTTTCGGGCATAGATTGCACTACGTCAGAAATACAAAATATTTCATGGAATAACGATGAAAAAATTCTATCGATCTTGATAAAAATCAAAAGTCTATTCCATATCATGCCGATTTTTTCGCAATAGCCAATCTATAAGCAATATAGGGGGGCTGATCGATTACGAATATAATAATTATGTAAAAGAATCAATAGTTATAGAGAAAAGGTCGGAGTTGGAATGTTAAACGGTAATGGATAAAAAATTATGAGATTGATCCACAAAAAAAATAGCAAATGAGAATTATTTTCACAAATAAATGATTACAAAAGAAAAAAGTACAAATATCTGTAAAAGTTCGTACCAGAAATTACAAAATTAGGATTAGTATTCCAAAGATATTCATTCAAACAACTCAAGGATTTTCGGGTTCAATGTTTAAATCATTTTTTCCAAATCCCAAATGGTTTTTTATTTCGGTGTTGATCTGGTCAGTGCTTAATATGACTTTGTGGTACACGGGAGGAAATACATGGGGGAGTGCCATTGGATGGCCACAGGGATATACCAATACAGAGTTACCTGTAGGCGTGAGTCGCTTTTGGTCACCTTCATTTTTATGGTTTTATGTCTGGTTCTTTATTTCAACCGCACTATTTGCTTTGTTCTGGAAATTTTTTTCCGACAATAAGTGGCAAGGTTGGTCTATTTGGGGTTCTGCCTTTATTTTGTTTAACATCTGGTTTGGTGTACAGGTCAGTGTTGCGATTAATGCTTGGTATGGTCCATTTTGGGACTTAATCCAAAATATGTTGGGCAAAGGCGGCAATATTAACGACTTATATATGGGCACTTTAACCTTTCTCTACATTGCGATGGTCGCAGTAACGTTTGCTGTGATTAATGCTTTCTTTACCAGTCACTATGTATTCCGCTGGCGTACAGCGATGAACGAATATTATACGGAACGTTGGGAAAAACTGCGCCAAGTTGAAGGGGCATCACAGCGTGTACAGGAAGACACCATGCGTTTTGCCACCATTATGGAAGATTTGGGTGTCGAGCTGATCAAAGCCATTATGATTTTGGTCGCTTTCCTCCCCATTTTATTTGATTTGTCTAAACATGTGCCTGTATTACCCGTTGTAGGCGAAGTTCAGCATTCACTGGTTTGGGCATCCATTATTTGGGCAATTTTTGGTACGGTGTTGTTGATGGTGGTGGGAAATAAGCTGCCAGGTTTGGAATTTAACAATCAGAAAGTAGAAGCAGCATATCGTAAAGAATTGGTATACGGAGAAGATCATGCAGATCGTGCACAGCCTGCAACCTTGGCCGAACTTTTTAGTCGCGTACGCAAAAACTATTTCCGCCTGTATTTTCATTATGCGTATTTCAACTTGGTGGCAACGTGGTATCGACAACTTGATATTTTATATAGCTTAGTGGTGCTATTCCCGTCCATTGCAGCAGGAAAAATGACCTTAGGTTTGGTCAATCAGATTGGGAATGTTTTTGATAAAGTTCGTGAATCTTTCCAATATTTAATTATGTCTTGGAAAACCATTATTGAACTGTTGTCCATTTATAAGCGTTTAAAAGCCTTTGAATCGATTTTGGATGAATAATCGAACTGTTTATCGATTGAAAAGAGCCTGCATTTTGCAGGTTTTTTTCGCTTGGAAAGTAACGTCATTTTGTTCAAATACATGGAAAGCAGTAAACTAAAAACAATGATGACAATAAATAACAGTGCCTTCCTGATGAAATTTATCGCTTATTTTATTTCTGTAACGTGTTTAACTGCGGTCAGTACAGCTATTTTGGCGCAAGATATTAAAGGAATATCTTTTTCTCATGAAGATTGGGAGCTTTATTGTAGCAATACAGGCACCTGCCGTGCGGCAGGTTATCAAAATGATGATCTCAGTCAATCAGAACCCGCATCAATACTTTTGACGCGTCACGCAGGAGCGAAGCAAACGGTAATGGCAGAATTTGCTTTAGCCAGTTTTGAAGAAGAATTGCCAGCATCCAAAATTCGGGATATTCATTTTTTTGTGAATGGTCGGGACTTAGGGATGGTGAATATTGATGGCAATGAGCTGCCTTTGATGGGGACGCTGTCGAATCAGCAAGTGAATGCCTTATTACAAGGTGCTGCACAAAATGCCCAAATTGAATTTAAAAATCAGCATGCACATTGGCAAATCTCTGATAAGGGCATGACTGCGACACTGTTAAAAATGGATGATTTCCAAAAACGGCTGAATACTGTGGGCGCTTTGATTAAAAAGGGACGTAACAATGAAGCAGGTGTTTTAGCAGCTATACCCAAATTCGTGGTGAAACCAGTGAAGACCGCAAATCAACCCTATCGGACTTTAGATCCAACTCAAGCACCCTATCAAACTTTGTATAAAACGTTGATGTCATCGCAGCCTAAAACCGAGGTGAGTGAAGGGTTTTGTGACGGAGTATATACAGGTGATGGACAGGAACCACAACCGATTCAACTGTATAAACTAAGCGGACAAAAGGTATTGGCCACAACGCTGTGCTGGCGTGCCGCCTATAATGAAGGTTATGGCATGTGGGTATTAGATGCTTCACTCAAAGGTCCTGCAACTTTTATTACCGAAACTGCGTCAGATTTTTCGGAGGGGCATATTTATAGTGGGCAAAAAGGGCGAGGCATTGGCGACTGTTGGGCTATTGCAGAATGGGTGTGGAATGGACAACAGTTTGTGCAAACCGTCGATCGTTGGACTGGGATGTGTAAAGGTTTAGCTGCGGGAGGCGTGTGGGATTTAGATAAAATTGAGGCCGTGGTTAAGTAGTTTGTCGGTTTCCATGCACTGAAATTGCGGTAGGCTTGATCGCTATTTTTTATTTATTTGATTAAAAAGATGATTTTATGTGGTCATATCTGTATGAGCTTCAACCACAGTAATTGTGTTAATTGAAACAACTAAAAAAACAAAAATATAATTTGTTTAACATTAAATAGGGTTTGGTTGATTTGGTTTTTAATAAAATATAAAAATGAGTAATAAAATCAGTGGGCTATGGTTTGTTATTTTATGTAATTTGCGATATTTTTAAACAATAAAATAATTATTGAGAACGGCGACGTGAATTTAAAACAATTTATTTTCATTGGGGCGATGGGAATTACTTTACAGGGGTGTAACCACATCAGTAATTTCAGTACAGATTCCATCAATAAATATGCAACACCACAAGCGTTAATTGACCAGAAAAATTTGAATGCAGCTGATGGTACGGCAAAAGAATATGTCTATGATTGGGGAAAACAACAAAACAGCACTGAAACTCAAGCGTTATATCCACGTAAGTATTTAGGTAGTTATTGTCATGCCAAAGGTGGCAAATTTGCCTTGCTGTATAAAAGTAATTTGCATTTAGTTAAAGATCAGACACAGAAAAAGCGCCTGATGGGAAACAGTAATGTGAAGCAAGGTATCGGTGCTTACGAATGTGTATTGCCTGATGAGCGTTGGATTGTTTCGATTGAACCTATTGCAGAAGGAAAGTTGGAAAGTCGTCTTACAGCGCGTGCTGTGAGTTTGCAAACCCGTATGCTGAGAGCAGATGAAGCCAAGCAATGGTATAAAAATGTAGGATCAAACTCGGCAGAGAAAAAAACAGCGAAGAGCACCACAACGACAAAAAATAGCAAAACCGAAATAGCTAAAGAGCCTGATAATAAAAAAGAAGCAGAGAAAAAGAAAGAAAGTAAACCTACTGTAGTAGACGCTACGCAAACTGTAACTGCTGCAGCAGTTGAAACACCGCAACAGCAGCAGCTCAAAGCTTATGTCACCGCTCGTCGTGATTTAAGCAAAGGTACCAATAAGTTAAATGCCTGTAACAATGCCCAACGTGCGTATAACTATGGAAAATTGGCAGGAACCAATGCAAATGTGTATACCGATTCAGGCATGCTCGTTGCACGGTGTTTGACCAGTGTGCCTGCATACAGCAGTCGTTTTTCTAACCCGAAAGGACAAGCCGATAAAATTCTGCAAAATCTTGCTAGCAACTATAACCATGCAGGTGCTAAGCGCATGCTAAAACAGGGGCGATAAGTCGTTTAACGGTCAGTTAAAGTGAATAAATGGGACTGAGGTAGCATCACGAAATAAAAAAGTAAATAAAGAGGTGTGACGATGGGGAACTGTTCGGAAAATGCTGTGTATTTTGAGGCGGCATTATTGGATCGGGAAGTCAGGGAATATGAGGTTGATATTCAACTGACACCCTATTTTTATAATGATGCAGGTCGACCTAGCTATCTCGCGAGCTTACCTGATGGGCTAAAACCACTTGCTCTTGCACCAGAAAATCGAAAAAGCAAAGGCAATAAGTATCTTGTCCCTCGTTGTTTAGGCACTAAGGACAATGCACCTTATGGCATAGAAACCCAGTTGGAATTTAAAGGTACTCGATTTGAGTTTGAAGCACTCTGGGCAACCCGAGAAAATGCGGCAGCTTTTGGTTTTACTCTCGTTGAAGCGGGGCAAGCCATTCAAATTCAAAGTCCAGTTACCACGCTATCCCAAATTGAATATGAATATGGGCTTTGGGCAAGCTACTGGTGTCCCTATTTGGATCTAGGTTTGGCTTCGGGTCGTGGAAAAACTTTATTTCCGTTTATATGTACCGATATGGAGCATCATGATTTTCCACATGTGTTTGCATCGAGCGATGCAAACTTACCTTTGGTGATTAGTGTGGCTCGTTATTGGCCCAAACAAAAGAAAATTTATCTGGCCGATTTGTGGGTTCCCATAGGTTCAGCACTGTATTTACCCCCGCAGCCTGCACATTCGGAGCAGGAATATATTAACTTACATAACAATCGTAACTCCGCACATGCTTGCTGGGGCAGTCAGCAGCAGACCCAATTGAAAACGCATACCTTATTACAAAATCAAGGTGGCTATTTTTATTGGTATTGGAACAAATCACCGACCATACATCATCTGTCACCCGTGATGAAATAGCTCATCTATGGGTTGCGTTCCCTATATGTGGTTTGGAACGCAACGATTAGTACTTAAGATAAAATGTCTTAAATCTGAATAGTTGCACCGAGTGCTTTTACATATTGCGCTAACCAAGCGGGGTGTGCAGGCCAAGCAGGTGCTGTGACCAAATGTCCATCTGTCACTGCTTCTGTTACGGCAATATCAGCATAGTGACCACCTGCCAGTTTCACTTCTGCTGCACAGGCAGGATAGGCTGAACAGGTACGACCTTGCAGTACATTGGCAGCAGCCAGAATTTGTGCACCGTGACATACCGCAGCAATCGGTTTTTTCGAAGTATCAAATTCTTGCACAATTTCAATGACGCGGGCATTCATGCGTAAGTATTCAGGTGCACGACCACCTGGAATGACTAAGCCAATATAGTCAGCAGTATTCACTGCATCAAAATCATGATTAATGGCAAAGTTGTGTCCACGCTTTTCGCTATAGGTTTGTTCACCTTCAAAGTCGTGAATTGCCGTGGCAATACTGTCCCCCGATTTTTTGTCTGGACAGACCGCATGTACGGTATAACCCAGTCCTGTCAAAAATTGAAAAGGCACCATGGTTTCGTAATCTTCGGCGTAGTCACCGACCAGCATGAGAATCTGTTTAGGCATGATTTTTCTCTCTGTGTTGTTCTGTATGGAATCATTTTTCTTCACCATAGCATAGTCCAATGATCAGCTTAAGTCAGGCTTTGTTGTCTTTAGTCGTAACGAATTATCAGGAGGGGATGGAAAATAAAAGACAGTCAATATCATCGTGATCATCAGTTGTTTTAGACCTGATCTGCATTAAAATGCCAGTCTGTCTTATAGCAATAACAAAGGATAATAAAGATGGGCGTGAAGCACTGGGTTTCAAAAAGTTTGTTGTGGGTCGCAATCAGTTTTTCTTCAATGACCATGGCTGCGGATATGACCAGCTATCGGGGGATGGGGACTGCGAAACAAGATTTTCCGACTTTTAAAGTTTTACAAGCGGGTGGCTTTATTGCCAAGAAACCTGAAGTTTCCCGTTATGACTACAACGATGTATTTCGCATTAAAAAACCACTCAAGTTTATGGGGCAAAATGTGGTCGCGGTGTCGGATGAATATATGTCACAGTATGTCGGCTGTTGTGTCAGTGAAGGTTGGGGGGCTGTATTAAGCAAAACTGCGGACTTGGCGGCGTTGCAACAATTTGCCAAAAAGAATCAGTGTTCTTTAGGCCTTATAGCAAACGATAATACTGATTATTATAGTCATATTCTAAAAAGACGACCGCAAGCTGAATATTATGAACTGTCTTGTCGGGAGCGAGATTTAGCGCAATATTAAATCATGTTTTATCCGACAGTAGATGTCACTCGGTGAGTTGGATTCACTCCGTATCTAATTAGAAAAATGATGAAACCCGCACAATGCGGGTTTATTTACCTTTATGATATTTTTATAGAAAACAAGCGCCTGCGGTTGCACCAAAGAGCATAACCCAAAGAGGATGTACTTTCTTAAACAGACTCATCACTGTCGTAATTGCAATGATGGCCATCAGTAAACTATTTTGTGCTGAAGCATCGGCAATAATCCATGCACTGACCAACACCAAGCCTACCGTAATCGGTTTTAAGGCTTTTTCAAAGCGTTCGCGTAGAGGATGGTCTTTAAACTGATTCCAGAATTTGAGTGCGAATACCGTAATCACGGATGATGGTCCAAATTTGGCAAATGAGGAGACCAACAGTCCCGCGGGACCCGCTACATGCCAACCCACCAGCGGAACAATCATCATATTGGGGCCGGGCGCTGCCTGTGCCATCGCAAACATGGTGCTAAATTCTGTGGCAGTTAACCAGTGATGTACTTCGACCACTTGATGTTGTATTTCAGGCAAAATGGCATTACCACCGCCAAAAGCCAGTAACGAAAGCTGAGTAAAAACGATGGCTAAAGCAATCAGAATCATGCGTTTTTTGCTCCTTTATTCAGGCTTAAAACTGTGATATTGAGGGTAACTAAAATCAGCAAAGTCAGCAGCAATGGAATTTTGATGACCAGCATAAATAAAAAAGTCATGCCAATGGTCAACCAAGTTAAATAACGTTTCATAATGGGACGTAGCATTTTTAATCCCATCGCAAACAACAAACCTGCGGCAGCCGCTGCCAAACCTTCAAGCATGTGTTTGACCATGGGGATGGACTGAAATTTTGCATACAGTTCATACAGCATAATCACAATTAAAGTGGGTGCTGAGATTAGACCCACCACAGCACTTATTGCACCTTTAATTCCTTGAAATTGATAGCCAATTGCGACTGACATATTAATAATATTGCCGCCAGGCAGTAGTTGGCACACTCCAAGTAAATGCGTGAATTCCTCAATCGTCAGCCATTTACGATCATCCACAATCATACGGTGTGCCAGTGGCAGTACTCCACCAAACCCCATCAGACCAAGTTTCATAAACCCCATAAATAATTCCTGATTATTGGGATGAATGTCTTGCTCCAATGTCATGACTTCAGTTTTCATTGCTGACCTCACTCGTTCTAATGTTAAAAGTATGCGCCTCTTGCGTTATAATGAAAAATTCTATTTATGGTGCAATCCATACCTAAAAAGTATGTTTGGTTTAGAGGGCGGAAGATGGATATACACAAGCTCAATGCCTTTGTGGTAGTGGTAGAAGAAAGTAATATTTCACGTGCAGCCGTGCGTTTAAATATGCAGCAGCCACCTTTGACCCGCATCATTAAAGGTCTGGAAGATGAATTGAATGTGCAGCTACTGAAGCGTTTACCGCGTGGCGTAGAGGCAACTGAAGCAGGGAAAGTGTTGTATCAGGAAGCACTAACCATATTGATGCATGCACAGGCAATTCCACAGCGCGTGAAGAACATTACCCAAGGTTTGGAAGGGCAGTTGAATATTGGCTTTACCAATTCGGTTGGGCTGCATCCTTTTTTACCTGCCTTGCTGCGGAGCTTCCGTGAAGCTTTTCCTGCGGTGTCGATTCATCTAGAAGAAGATGGCAGTAATTCACTGATTGATTCCATCAGCAATGATAAAAATGACATCGTATTTTTACGCAAACCCGCACCGATTGGTTTGGGGTTAAATAGCCTGCCCGTATTGGATGAGCCATTGATTGTGGCGATGCCGAATAATCATCCATTGGCAGAACAGCCAGATGCAATCCAATTGTTAGCTTTAGAGCCTTACGATTTTGTATTGTATCGCCGTTTAGCAGGGCAAGACTTATTCGACAATATTATGGCAAGTTGCTATCAGGCGGGGTTTAGTCCCAAAATTGTCCAAGAAGCCCCACGGTTAACCTCTAGTTTAAACTTGATTGCCGCAGGTATTGGTTTATCCATTGTGCCTGAAGCCATTCGAGATTTTTGGAACAAACAGATTGTGTATAAGTCGTTAAAGGCAGAGCCACCATTTATTGCCCCAATTTATGCAGTGTATAAGGACAATCCTGAAAATGTACGTTTACAGCATGTGTTGCGATTGTTGGGTAGACAGCACCACGAGATACAGAGTCATAACAACCAACGCTAAAGTCCTGTGCTACAAAGAAGCCAATCAGTTATTGGAATTCAGCAGATGTTTGTTCAGCTTGTGAAAATTCAGGGGAAATGGTCGGGTCTTGGTCGTGCGGTGTTGTTGGCAGCCACGGTTTTGGGTGCAACGCAGATGAGTATAGCGAGTACCACGGTCGATCAACTGAGTGATTGTCTAGTGAAATCGACGACGGCTACCGATAAAACTGCGGTGTTGCAGTGGACCTTTGTGGCGTTATCGACGCATCCCGATTTAAAGCAGTACAGTCAGGTCACGGAAGATCAGAAAACCGCACTAGATAAAAACGTGGCGCAGGTGTTGCAGCGCATTTTAGTCGAGCAATGTTCGGCACAAACCAAAGCCGTGATTCAGGCAGAGGGTATTCAAGCGGTTGGGGAGAGTTTTCAGCAGTTGGGACAGATTACAGGCGAGGAAATTGTAAAGAATACCGAAGTAAAGCAGCAGTTGAATGGTTTGTTGCGTTATGTGGATTTAAACAAGATGGTGACGACGTTTTTGACGCCTGAGATTTGGAATAAGTTGGGTGTGGTGCGTTAGTAGATTGCATAAAATCCCTCATTGATGAGGGATTTTTATTTTATTACAGTTTCATTTATCACAATGAACAGGCTTTGCCCTGATATTCATAACGGTTGACATCATATTTTTGACCATTCCAGCGGTAAACAGCAAAACAAAATCCGGGGCCACCATTTTCAATATCTGGCCAGCCGTCTTTTCCTTTGGTTTTTAGAAAAGTAGGGATGCCCATGTTTTCAAAAATGAGTTTCCAATTTCCAGTTTTTTGCTGAGTAACGATGTGGTAGCCGGCACCTGTATTGCCATAGCACATAGTGCTGGAATCAGAGATAACAGCGTCTTTTAGTCCATCACCATTTAAATCTTTATATGTGGTGATTTCACCTATATCGCAGTTGCCTTCCCAACCATACTTTGTTTTTTTGAAGCCAGCCGCTTTGAAGATTTGGCTGGCTTCTTTGGTAGGAACTTTGGGGTTGGTTTCTGCAAATGTAGTGGTGCTGAGGAAGGCAAGCGTAGAAAGTGTGAGGATAGCTGTTTTCATTTTTGTCCTTTGGTTTTTTTAAAGTATTAGAATGAGTTTAGTGTAGTTGATTTTGAGGAATTAGATAGGAGGTTTTAGCTCTCATTTATGAGGCATTTTTTGAGCTTTTAAATACATCTCCCTAACTTTTCTTAAAAAGGGGGATCCATTACAAAATTGATGACGGCATTGGATTTATAATGAAAGCTTCTTCTCTCATTGGGAGAAGGCGGAGGATGCTTTTTTACTAGGTATGTGGTTAATTAGCTTTTAAAAGTATGCAATCTATATTAAGATACTGAATTTTAATGAATTATAAATTTTATATGTTACAGTTTTTATTTTCATTTTTGATTTTATTAAGTATTTTGTTTTGGTGGGCTGAAGTAAATTATAGCGTCTTTTATAGAGTAAGAGAGAAAGTAAAGAAATTCTGTGATGACATAAAACAACAGACTAAGTTGAAAATAAATATATGTTTTATTATGGCTTTTTTAATTATTGGTCTTTTAATTGGATATCTAGGATATCAGTTATTTGATAAATTATATTCGCCATATTTTAAAGAGGTTCTTGATTCAAATAACCAACTCATTACTCTAAAAAAAACGTCTAACATTAATGACTCAAGTTTAATAGGTAATTGGGGAACTTTCGGAGATTTTATTGGTGGAACACTAAATCCAATTATTGGTTTTATTAGTATTATCCTATTATTTGCTACATGGTTCGTCACTTATCGTACATTAGAAGTGAGTCGGGAAGAGTTAAAGGAGAGTACAAATGCATTAAAAGATAATGCGGGAACGCAAAAAGAAATTCAGAAAACTCAAAAACTACAACAATTTGATAGTCTATTTTTTAATTTATTGAAAAATTTTCAATATTTAAATGTAATCTATTCTCAGCAAGAACAGCATAATAAGCAGTATGAAGATATCTTCATTGAAAAAAATAAAAATATAGCACTATTCCAAGATACAAATCTGCTTCAGTATTTTTCATCCTTAAATCTTATTCTTATAACCATTGGTAAAAAATTAGATATTACAGATAATCTTAATGAACAAATAGAAACACAAAATTATTATGTTGATATTGTATTAGCTCAGGTTCCAAATGGAATGTTGCACATTTTAGCATGGTATGCTTTTCAGGATAAAATTCTTCAAAAAACTCTAGAAAATTCAGGTTTTTTTAGAAATATGGACTTCAAATACTATGTCGAGAACAAAAGTGAAATTTTTGGAAATTATAATTTTGAGTTACTTTTACAATTACATAGATATGATGAAAAAATTTTTCAAAATAATAAAAAATTTTTAGATTTGAAAAGTACTTATTTATATGAGATTTTCTTTGGGGATGAGCCATTTATCTATAAATTCTTTCAGAAACAATATAATAAAGAAATTGTTTTGAATGTCGAAGCTGGACTTACAGGTAGGTATGAGCTAATCCTTACATTTAGTGAAAATGGTATGGAATACTGCTATCGGAATAAAGCTAATAAAAGGTTGGAATGCTACAGTATAGATTATCAAAATATGATTTTCACTACTGTTAGTATTTTAGCTAGGCAGAATAATAATTTCGGTTTTATTATACCCAATGGTGACGTTTCTAAAATTCAGATTGATAATTTAGAAACATATAAATTAATTGATATAAAAATCATATAAAAAAACCCGCTTCACAGCGGGTTTTTTTTCAAAATTAATCAGTCTTAACCAATCAACTTCTTCATTAATTCATTTACTTGCGCAGGGTTAGCTTTGCCTTTTGCAGCTTTCATCACTTGACCCACAAGACCGTTAAAGGCTTTCTCTTTACCAGACTTGTATTCCTCAACCATCTTCTCGTTGGCTGCAAGCACGTCTTTAATAATCGCTTCAATCGCACCTGTATCAGTTTCTTGCTTCAAGCCTTTTTCAGCAATAATGGCATCGGCAGTTTTGCCTTCTTCCCACATAAAGCCAAACACTTGCTTAGCGATTTTGCCGTTAATGGTATTGTCCACAATACGCGCGATCATGCCGCCCAATTGCTCAGCCGAAATAGGGGAATCCGCCAACTCTAAGCCTGCTTTGTTTAAAGCACCCGAGAATTCGCCCATCACCCAGTTTGCAGATACTTTACCTTGAGCCGCACCGCCAGCCGCTTCAACCACTGCTTCATAAAACTCAGACATTTCACGAGTCAGTGTTAACACGTGTGCATCGTACTCAGTCACCCCAAAGTCCGCCACGAAACGCTCACGACGTGCCGCAGGTAACTCAGGTAATGTTGCGCGTGCTGCTTCGATTTGTGCATCTGGAATAATCACAGGCAACAAGTCTGGGTCTGGGAAGTAGCGGTAATCGTTCGCTTCTTCTTTCGAACGCATCGAACGCGTTTCCATTTTTACTGGGTCAAATAGACGTGTTTCTTGGTCGATTTTGCCGCCGTCTTCCAAAATGTCCATTTGGCGTTCAATTTCAACATTGATCGCTTGTTCAATGAAACGGAATGAGTTGAGGTTTTTCAGTTCACAACGTGTACCAAATTCGTTGCCCGGACGACGTAGCGACACGTTACAGTCGGCACGGAATGAACCTTCTGCCATGTTACCGTCAGAAATACCTAACCAACGTACTAAAGTGTGAATCGACTTGATATACGCCACAGCTTCTTCAACCGAACGCATGTCAGGTTCAGACACGATTTCAAGTAAAGGTGTACCTGCACGGTTTAAGTCGATACCTGACATCCCTTCAAACTGGTCATGGATTGATTTACCCGCATCTTCTTCTAGGTGAGCACGTGTTACGCCAATGCGCTTCACCGTACCATCTTCAAGTTGAATGTCGATATGACCCAAGCCCACAATCGGGTTGTCCATCTGGCTAATTTGGTAGCCTTTTGGCGAGTCTGGATAGAAGTAGTTTTTACGTGCAAATACGGATGCTTGGTCGATGTACGCATCAATACCCAAACCAAAACGAATCGCCAAATCCACCACTTGTTTATTTAAAACAGGCAATACACCCGGCATAGCCAAGTCAACAAGGCTGGCTTGTGTATTTGGGTCTTGACCAAATTCAGTCGAAGAACCTGAGAAAATTTTAGATTTGGTCGCAAGCTGAGTGTGAATCTCAATCCCGATAACGACTTCCCAACCGTCAATCAATTTCAACTTTTGAGCTTCAGCCATTATGCATTCTCCTCAGCAATTGCTGCACGTTTGGTGTGCCAGTCCGTGTTTTGTTGGTATTGATGAACAATTGACAACAATTGTGATTCTGACCAGTAGTTACCAATCAACTGTAAACCAACAGGGAGTTGATCTTGGTCAAAGCCAACAGGGGCGTTGATGGCTGGTAAACCTGCCAAGTTCACTGCGATGGTGTAGATGTCGCCCAAATACACTTCGACTGGGTCTAACGATGCGCCAATGCGGTAAGCAGTCGTTGGTGCAGATGGTGCAGCAATCACATCGACTTGTTCAAAGGCTTTTAAGAAGTCTTGTTGAATTAAGCGACGAACTTTCTGTGCTTTCACGTAGTACGCATCGTAGTAACCCGCAGACAACGCATAGGTTCCAATCAAGATACGACGTTGTACTTCAGGGCCAAAACCTTCAGAACGAGAGCGTTTATACAGGTCTAAAATATCCGTCGGGTTTTCACAGCGATAGCCGTAACGCACGCCATCAAAACGAGAGAGGTTAGATGATGCTTCCGCAGGTGCAATCAAATAATAGGTTGGAACATAAGCTTCAGTCATGTTGAGATCAATCTCAACAAGTGTTGCGCCCATCTCTTCCAACTTCTTCAATGACTCTTCAACACGTGCTTTTACTGCGGCGTCTAAACCAGCGACATTAAAGTATTGCTTTGGAATACCAATGCGTAAGCCTTTAACCGCTGTGTTGTTTAGGTTTGCCACATAATCATCAACGTCTTTTTCAATAGACGTTGAGTCTTTCGCATCATGACCAGCCATCACGTTCATGAGGTAGGCACAGTCTTCTGCCGAACGTGCCATTGGGCCACCTTGATCGAGTGATGATGCATAAGCAATCATCCCGAAACGGGATACACGACCATAGGTCGGTTTTAGACCCGTTAAACCACAGAACGAAGCAGGCTGACGGATTGAACCGCCTGTATCGGTACCTGTCGCAAATGGAGCAAGGTCTGCTGCAACGGCTGCTGCAGAACCACCTGAAGAACCACCTGGTACATGACCTAAGTTCCAAGGGTTAGCTGTAGCACCGTAGAATGAGTTCTCAGAGGTTGAACCCATGGCAAATTCGTCCATGTTCACTTTACCTAAAGTCACCAGACCTGCGGTTTTACCTTTGGCAACCACTGTTGCATCGTAAGGAGAGATAAAGTTGTCCAACATCTTAGAACCCGCAGAAGTGCGAATGCCTTGAGTACAGAAAATATCTTTGTGTGCAATCGGCACGCCTGTGAGCACAGTCGCTTGACCTGCTTGACGTAAAGCATCTGCGGCATCGGCTTGAGCCAAAGCTTGTTCAGCCGTCACCGTCACATAGGATTGAACTTGAGCATCGATTTTTTCAATACGTTTTAAATAATGTGCAGTCAGTTCGCGAGAAGAGAATTGAGCTTGTGCCAAACCCTCAGCAAGTTCACGAATCGATAAGCGGTGTAAATCGGTCATGAGAAATAATTCTTTACGTTTAATTTAAAAAAAATGGTTCAACTGAGTGAAAATTATTCAATCACGCGTGGTACAAGGTACAAGCCTGCTTCAGTTGCAGGTGCAACAGCTTGATATTCTTCACGATGATTCTGTTCAGTCACCACGTCTTCACGTAACGGCTGTGGATTGTCGAAAGGGCTTTTCAATGGTTCAACACCTTCGGTGTCGATGCCTTTTAAGGTTTCCATCATGCCTAAAATTTTGTTTAAACTTTGAGCATATTCAGCAGATTGCGTATCATCTAGCGACAAACGAGCAAGATTGGCGATCGCTGAAACGGTTTGAGCATTTAAATCTGCTGAATGCTGAGCATCCGATGTAGACATAACATCACCTAATCAGTATTAAAAAATTTCAAAATATCGTGCGTTATAATAAGCGATTGACTTGTTCAAAGCATCACATTTAGTTAAAGTTGCGACCTTGCGTCCATATAAAGTTAAACTGAGAACGACCCCGTGATTCTAAAACGACTAATTGGCTTGTTTTCGCCAGACCTCGCCATTGATTTAGGTACAGCAAATACACTTATTTATGCACCAGGACGAGGCATTATATTAAATGAACCAACAGTTGTGGCTATTCGTCACAGTGGTTCACAAAAAATTGTTGCCGCTGTTGGTCTTGATGCGAAGCAAATGCTTGGTCGTACGCCTGCGAACATCTCTGCAATTCGCCCAATGAAAGACGGTGTAATTGCTGATTTTGAAGTGACTGAAACCATGCTGAACCAATTTATTGGTAAAGTGCATGAAAAGCGTTTATTTCCACCTGCACCACGCGTTGTGGTGTGTGTCCCATGTAAATCGACATTGGTTGAACGTCGTGCCATTCGTGAGGCTGTATTCAATGCAGGCGCACGTGATGTCCGTTTAATTGAAGAACCAATGGCTGCTGCAATTGGTGCAGGTTTACCTGTAGAACAAGCCTGCGGTTCGATGGTGGTAGATGTGGGTGGTGGTACAACTGAAATTGCGATTATTTCATTGCAAGGTTGTGTCTATGCTGACTCTTTACGTGTTGGTGGTGATGTGTTTGATGAACAAATCATTAACTATGTACGTAAAGCACATGGTTGCGTGATTGGTGAAACCACAGCAGAAAACATCAAGAAAGAAGTAGGCATGGCTTTACCAGATGAAAATGGTAAAACTTTAGAAATTGAAGTTCGTGGTCGTAACTTGGCAGAAGGTGTGCCACGTGCTATTACCGTAACTTCAAATGAAATTACCCAAGCGATTTCTGATCCTTTACAAAGCATTGTTTCAGCAGTGAAATCTGCATTGGAACAAACGCCACCTGAATTATCTTCAGATATTGCAGAGCGCGGCATTGTATTGACAGGGGGTGGTGCATTGCTACGTAACCTCGACAAATTATTGGCTCAGGAAACTGGTTTACCAGTCGTAGTTGCTGAAGATCCTTTAACTTGCGTCACTCGTGGTGGTGGTAAAGTTTTAGAATTCTTTGATAATCCAAATCACGACATGTTATTCGTTGGTTAATTAAGGATTTGGCTGTGCAAACAAATTTGTTTTCTAGGCAGCCCCCATCATTTCGCTCATTTATCATTGCGGTTGTAACATGTTTGGTGGTGCTATTTTTTAACTGGCGCTTACCTCATGTGATACAGCCTGCAAGAGATGT
Organism: Acinetobacter sp. ANC 4910; assembly: GCF_004331035.1. Lineage (GTDB taxonomy): Bacteria > Pseudomonadota > Gammaproteobacteria > Pseudomonadales > Moraxellaceae > Acinetobacter. The sequence continues at coordinate 34,179 of NZ_SJNT01000011.1, read as the reverse complement.
CTTGTATGCGGCATATAATCCCATTTATGCCTTGGCAAGTTATCCTGTATTGTCCAGCGAATGGTTAACTCAGCAGACCAAGTCTGAGGCACAATTACGTCGTGAAAACACTGCCATGCAGGCGGAGTTGCTACAAGCCCAAGTGCGTTTGCAAAAGCTGTCCGAGCTTTCTGCTGAAAATACACGTTTACGTGGTTTACTCGATACGCCTTTAATTATTGATGGTCGAATGGAAATTGCTGAAGTCATTGGGACGGATGCGGATCCATTACGCCATATTATTGTGATTAACCGTGGTTCAACCAACAACTTGAAAGTTGGACAAACGGTACTGGACGATAAAGGTATTATGGGGCAAATCATCAATGTGTATCCGCACAGTAGCCGTGTCATGCTGCTTTCCGACAAAGATCATTCTTTATCGGTACGTTTAGAGTACACAGGCATGCGTGCTATTGTTTCAGGTACAGGTGATTTAGGACATCTGAAAATGGAATACGTTCCGACCAGTGCCAATATTAAGGTGGGTGAAAAAGTGTATAGCTCAGGTTTAGGGGCGCATTTCCCAGCAGGATATTTGGTCGGTACAGTGTCTAAAGTGAGCCGACATACGACGGGTGAATTTGCACAGATTGATGTGGTTCCCGCGGCGCAGTTAGCCAGTGGTCATCATGTTGTGGTGCTGTTTTCCGATTCATTAGCGATGGAGCAGCCACATGCCAATCGCTAAGTTACGTCAAGAAAAACGTCAAGATCCGTTATTCCCAATCATCTTTTCAGTGATTGTTGCTTCTGTGCTGATGGTTTATCCATTGGCATATGCAGTTTCGGGCTGGCGTCCATTGTTTATGATGATGGTGATGCTGTTTTGGGTGCTGTGTCAGCCAACATGGTGTGGTGTCTGGTTTGCTTTCGGTACTGGTATTTTTGTTGATTTGTTGATGGATGCACCACTGGGCTTGAATGCCTTGTGTTTTGTGGTGATTAGTTTTGTGACGCGTTTTTTGATTCGTGAACGCCGTGTACTGACTTTTGCCAACCTGTGGGTTATTGCAGCGCTGGCAATTCTAGCTTATCTATTTATGATGTGGGTGGCACAAATTATGGGGGGCATTCAGTTTCCCTTTGCCCGACATTGGCAACCATTACTCACCAGTGTTTTGCTGTGGCCGCTGGTTTATTTTGTACTGAAAAAATGGCGCATCTAGTTCTTGCTTCTAGTTCTCCCAGACGTCGTGAGCTGCTTCAGCAGCTCGGTCTAGACTTCTTGGTTTATAGTCCTGAGATTGATGAATCTACGTTTGAGAATGAAACCGCAGCAGATTATGTCCAGCGTTTGGCTTGTGAAAAAGCGTCGGTAGTACAAGAAAAATTTCCAAATGCCGTCATTGTTGCTGCAGACACCAGTTTAAGTATCGATGGTGAAATTTTGGGTAAGCCAGAATCAAAAGACCATGCCTTTGAAATGTGGGCAAAAATATCGGGCAGAAAGCATGATGTATTTTCTGGGGTGTGTGTACGTACATCAGCGCAAATTTCAAGTATAGTGGTGCGTACCCAAGTCGAATTTCAAGTGTTGAGCCTGAAAGACATGGAAGACTATTGGGCAACAGGGGAACCTGAAGGGAAAGCGGGAGCTTATGCCATACAAGGGCTTGCTTCGCGTTATATTCCCTGTATTGAAGGCAGTTATACCAATGTAGTTGGTTTGCCGTTACATGAGACAGTCGAGTTATTCAAAGCCATTAAGCTATTAAATTAATGGTGAAACAAAAATTTTTATAATGTTTTGAGTCTTATTATGTCTGACGAGTTACTGATTAATGTCACACCGATGGAGTGTCGTGTGGCGTTAATTCAAAACGGTACAGTCAACGAGTTATATGTTGAACGTACTGTAAAACGGGGTTTGGTAGGAAATATTTATAAAGGCAAAGTGGTTCGTGTTTTGCCAGGTATGCAAGCGGCTTTTGTCGATATTGGTCTGTCGCGTACTGCTTTTTTACATATCAATGATATGATCTGGCCGCGGAATCAGCCTATTCCCAATGTTTTTGAGTTATTACAGCCCGGGCAAATTCTGACAGTCCAAGTCATGAAAGATATGCTGGGAACCAAAGGCGCGCGTTTAAGCACAGACCTTTCTATTCCTTCGCGTTATTTGGTGCTCATGCCTTTTGGTAATCATATTGGTGTATCGCAACGAATTGAATCGGAAGGAGAGCGTGAGCGTTTACGTTCTATTATTGAGAAGATCCAAGCCGAACATGAGTTGCCCGGTTCAGTTATTGTACGCACTGCTGCGGAAGGCATTGATGAAGCGTCCATTGCACAGGATATGGCGTATTTGGCAAAGTTGTGGGAATACATCCAACGTAAACAAAAAAATATTGCCGTACCTTCGCTTATTTTTGAAGAATTACCCTTACCACAACGTATTATTCGTGATTTAGCGAATGAAAATACTGTAAAAATTTCCGTTGACTCACGTGAAATTCATGCCAAATTGCAGGAATTCGTGGCTGAGTTTGTGCCAAATATGCAGAGTCGTTTGATTCACTATCCTGGTGAACGACCAATTTTTGACTTATATAATGTTGAAGAAGACATTCAGAAAGCGTTACAAACACGTGTTGCTTTAAAGTCGGGCGGTTATTTAATGATTGACCAGACCGAGGCCATGACCACAATTGATGTCAATACGGGTTCCTATGTGGGTGGTAGAACACTGGAAGATACCGTGTTTAAAACCAATATGGAGGCAACGCAGGTCATTGCACGCCAGTTACGCTTACGTAACTTGGGTGGCATTATTATCATTGATTTCATTGATATGCAGGAAGCTCAGCATCGTGAAGAAGTGATGAGTCAGTTTGATCGCATGTTGGAACGTGACCATGCCAAGACCAAAATTACGCAGGTTTCTGAGTTAGGTCTGGTGGAAATGACGCGTAAGCGTACCCGTGAGTCATTAGAACATTTGTTATGTGAATCTTGTCCGACGTGTCAGGGGCGTGGTTATGTCAAAACAGCAGAGACGGTATGTTACGAAATCTTTCGAGAAATCTTACGGTATACCCGAGCTTTTGAATCACAGAGTGGCTTTACTGTTGTCGCACATCCATCTGTGATTGATCGCTTACTTACGGCAGAAGCGCCAGCTGTGGCGGATTTAGAGCATTTCATTAATCGCGTGATTAAATTTCAGGTGGAAAATTTATATACGCAAGAGCAATACGATATCATTCTGAGCTGAAATTGTAACAGGATGTCGTTAAACACTTGTTACAACTGAAATTTTACTTTCGAGCTGGTTTTTTCAATACTACTCATACCAAGTAGCCAAACTAAATTTTCATTTTTGGAGAATTTGGTCTTAGCAAGAAGAGGTGTGAAATGGGCATGAGTGAAAAAATTATCAAACAAGGTATCAAGCACGTGCTAGATAATAAAAACGTACATACGGGTTATATCGTAGATGAACAAGGCAAAGAAACTCAAATTACAACTGCCATGGTTCGTTCGGTATGTCATCAATTACTGAAACAGTGTCGTAGTATTAAAGCTTAAGGGGCTCACATGAAGCCCCTTAATTTATTTTGCAGTATCTTGCTGTGCTGTTTTAGCGGTTAACTCACCGCTTGCAACTTTGGGTTCTTTACTCCAACAATACTTTCAAAACGTTGAATTTCTTCTTCCAAATGCGTCAACAAGTTTTGCATTTTAGGTAGTGCAACACGGCATGCCGTTAGACCAACTTCAAGCTTATCCAAATAACTGGTCATCGTAATATTGAGCGCTTGACCATCTAAGATAATGGATGCTGGATATAAGGCATCTAATTTGGCGCCATTCCAATATAAAGGTTCACGTGGACCTGGTACGTTAGAGATAACCAAATTGAATGCCTGACGTTTTGGCATTAAACCTGATGCAATATTTAGACCTGCGGCTCCATATACAAAAGCACTATAATTCATGATTTGGTTTGAATTCATGCGTTTAAAGCGTTCTTTTGCATTGAGGACACTACGACGAATAATCTGCAAACGTTCTAAAGGATCTTCTTTATGTGTGCCCAAATTTGCCAAAATCATGGTAATTCGATTCGATACTTCTGAATCATCATCCCGAATAGAAGCAGGAACCATGGCAATCAAAGGCTTTTTCGGCAGGGCATTTTGACTCAGTAAATATTCACGTAATGCACCAGAGCAAATCGCCAATACCACATCGTTAATAGTGACATTTAAAGATGTCGCGATATGACGCAGACGATCAAAATCAAAAGACTGGGCAGCAAAGCGGCGTGATGAACTGACACGCTGATTCAAAATACTGCTTGGTGCTTGAAAGCTAGACACATAGTCTGGATTACGCCCCATATCCTGCATTACTGTTTTGGAAAGTTCCCGCATCACGATAGGGGTTGCTTCAACCTGTTGCTTCAACCCAGTGATGATTTTTTTCATGCGGCTGACTTTCGCTTCTTTTATGCGTTTTGCACGAGGTCCTTCAACACACCACGGTGGCACAATGCTTTTGGCATTTGGATCGTGAGAGAGTGATTTTTCGACCAGACGCATACCCGCAATACCATCGACCATGGCATGGTGAATTTTAAAATACATAGCAAAACGGTTACCTTCGATTCCCTCGATGATGTAACACGTCCATAAAGGCTTAGCTCGATCAATAAGGGCGCTATGCTCTTGTGAGATATAGGTCAGTAATTCACGAATGCGTCCAGGATGGGGTAATGCAATATGGCGAAAATGATGATCGAGATCAAACTCTTCATCTTCATCCCATAGCAGACCATTTAATTTATTGTTAAATGGTGGGATGGGAATAGATTTTGAGTTGCGAATATCTGCAACTAAATTCTGTAGAAAAGTTTCAGGTGCATGTTCAGGAATTTGGAAAAGAAATAATCCCCCAACGTGCATAGGTTGCTGCCGTTTTTCTAATGTTAAAAAAATAAAGTCAATGGGGTGTAATGGGCGCATAGTATTGATTGCCTCACTGCAATTTCTGCGGTGACTCCTTTCTGAGACACCTTGTTAGAATTATAAAACTTGATTTGAGTATAGCGCCTTTTACTTAGAAAAGTTACGGCTTTATATGTCCATCAATCTGAAAAAAAACCACTGAATAGTTCAGTGGCTTTGGCTTGACAAAATTATTTTGATAAATTACCTGCATGTAATCCGCATTCTTTATGGGTGGCTTCTTCCCACCACCAACGACCTTCACGCTCATGTTGATTGGGCAATACTGGTCGCGTACATGGTTCACAGCCAATTGAAATAAAACCACGCTCATGTAATGGATTGTATGGCACTTCCATCATACGGATATAGCTCCATACTTCTGCACTTGACCAATTGGCTAAAGGATTGTATTTAATCAGCTGTTTATCTGGACCAGAAAAACCAACATCAGATTGAACCACTGGAATTTCTGTGCGTGTGCCAGGGCTTTGGTCTTTACGCTGACCCGTAATCCAACCATCTAAAGTCGCCAGTTTTTTACGTAAAGGTTGTACTTTGCGAATACCACAACATTCTTTATGGTCATCTTGGTAAAAACTGAATAATCCTTTTTCATTCACGAGCGCTTGGACTGCTTCAGATTCTGGGAAACAGATTTCGATATTAATGTTGTAATGTTTACGTACAGTTTCAATAAATTGATAGGTTTCTGGGTGTAAACGCCCCGTGTCTAAGCTAAAAACACGGAATGGTTTACCCAGATTGGCAGCCATATCAATCAGTACAACATCTTCAGCGCCCGAAAAAGAAATGGCAATTTCACCTTCTTGATTCAGTGCGAGTTCTAAAATTTCACTTGGAGATTTATCCGCATATTCAGATGCAAGTGCATCAATATGATCGACAGTAGGGATAGTAGTCATTAGAGTTCCTGGCTATAGGCTTGGAGACTTCAAAACCTATATTAAAAGATTTTGAAAATATTCTAATTGAATTGAATATTTCTACTTAGCATTAAAAAATAAATGCTTATGAAAAAAATAGATTTAAAAAACAGCAATTACTGAATCATAAGTTGATGCTATTATAGTCCAAATTTTTTTCATAGACAGTTGGGAGCATTCATGGAAGTTGTATGTCTTGATTTAGAGGGTGTGTTAGTTCCAGAAATTTGGATTAACTTTGCAAAAAAAACTGGAATTAAAGCGCTAGAAGCGACAACACGTGATATTCCTGACTACGATGTGTTGATGACACAGCGCTTAAATCTTCTTAAGCAACATAATTTAGGCTTGGATGATATTCAAGAAGTGATTGCGGAAATGGGACCCTTTCCAGGTGCGAAAGAGTTTGTTGAATGGGTCAGCACGCATTTTCAACTGATTATTCTCTCAGACACTTTTTATGAGTTTGCACATCCACTGATGAAACAATTGGGTTGGCCAACCATTTTCTGTCATAAGTTAGAAACAGATGAGCAGGGCATGATTTCTGCTTATAAATTACGTCAACCAGACCAAAAGCGTCAGGCAGTGAAAGCACTTCATGGTTTAAACTTCCGTGTGATTGCCGCGGGTGATTCATATAATGACACCACAATGTTGGGCGAAGCAGATCATGGTTTCTTGTTTGATGCGCCAGAAAATGTGATTGCTGAGTTTCCACAATTCCCAGCAATCAACGGTTATGATGCGTTAAAAGAAGCTATTCGTAAGGCATCTATACGTGATATTCCTGCTTAATTTTATAAGATTAAAGCAAAAAAAAGACGGACTTATAAGTCCGTCTTTTTTATTTCAAAGATTAGAATTTATAGCCAAATTTCAATCCGTAAGCAATTGCTTCATTATCAGAGAAATCACCAACAACATTACCGCCAGTTTGTGCCTTAGCGTCCCCTAACCAGAAGTACTTAACACCAGCTTGAACAAAATAATTTTCTGCTGGGCTATATTGACCACCCAAGCCTGCACTCCAATAGCCTTCAACTGGGCCTAAAGTTGTAACGGGATTACCTGCACCTGAATCCCAACCTGCTGAAACAGAACCAGACCATTTTTTATTGAATTTATGACCTAGACCAATTGTTGCAGAAATTTGATCATCAGAATAATCGATCAGGTTTTGTGCTTTACCTTTCGCGATTTTTGATGCGGTTGCTAAAGCTGTTGGGCTAACAGCAAATTGGTCCCAGTGTACCCAACGTACATTTGCGAAAGCTAAAGTATCTTTTGCAACACCAGTTTGAAAGTCTACATTCACAGACTGTGGTGTGACCACTTCAGTTTGGCTGGTGACAGAACGTAAGTCTACGCCACTTGGTAAAGTTGGTAAGTAATTCGGTGGAATATAGATATTTGAAGTTTCTGTAGTATCTAATTCGTGTTTAATTTCAGAGCGGTAGGTTACAGCTGCTTTTAATGCAATTTCTGGAATTTGATACGCTGCACCAGCTAACCAACCATAAGCCTCGTCTTCTTTTAGGTTAATGTCATAACCAGAAAGTAACGAGTAAGCTGCACCACGTAAAGAGACATCACCCTTTACCGTTTGATAAACAGGGCCTGCATAAAAATTCCAGTTTTCAGTTGGTTGGTAGCCGACAATCAGGGATAAGTTGTTGGTACGAACTTTAACACTAGTACCTTCTACGCCATTACCAAAAGTACCCGCTTCAGCAGAATATTGAGAGTCAGCTCCATAAGGTTGGTCGTAAAGTAAACCAAAAGAAAAATGTTCGGTTGCCTGAACTTTAAGTGCAGCTGATGGGAAATAATAGTCATCCGCCATGTCTGTTACAGCAGCCCCACTATTACTTTTACCACTTACATTCGGATCTAAAATACTGATTGAAGCTTCAGCATAGTTTCCTGATTGCAAAAAAGGCAGGATAGATTGACCAGAACGATCGAGACCCGCTGCAAATGTAGAGGTGGTAGGAATAAGACAGAGTAAAATTGCTTTTTTAAGGGCTGTAAGCTTCATGGATATTTTCCCTGATATCACTTTGTAACTAAAAGTTAGGCGAAGGTAACACAAATTAAAAAAGAGTAAATGCACTATGCCGTTTATTAATTGAACTAGCTCATACACAAAAAGTGCTTGAATAGAGTAAAAATACTAATGGTACGTATGTATATTAATGATTTATATATAAAAAATTAGAGTAATTAGTTTAATTATAGAGCTTTTTAAGTAAATGATTAAATGCTTAATTAAGAAACACTTGGCTAAGTTTGATAGAAACAGAAATTTATAAAATGATACTTTTTGCCAAAAAAAAGACCATCCAGAAGGATGGTCTTTTGAATGGAGTATGAATTAGAAGCGGTAGCCGAGTTTTAAACCGTATGCAATTGCATCATTGTCAGAGAAATTTGCAACATAATTTGATGTGCCAAATTGTGCGCCAGTTTGTGCTTTAGCATCGCCTAACCAGAAGTATTTCACACCACCAGCAATAAAGGTTGCTGGTGTTGGGCTATATTGAACACCTAAACCAAGGTTCCAATAACCTTCTGTAGGACCTAGTGTCGTTATAGGGTTACCTGCACCAGAATCCCAACCTACAGAAACATTACCTGCCCATTGTTCATTTAATTTGCGACCTAAGCCAACATTTGTTGACCATTGATCATCGCTATAAGCAACCAAATCAAATCCATTTGGATATCCTGGAGTTTTTCCTGCTGCAACACCAAATGCATAAGGACGAATTGCGAAATCTTTCCAGTTTACCCAACGTACATTCGCAAACGCTACAGTATTTGCCATAACTCCAGTTTGGAAATCAAGATTAACAGATTGAGGTGTAGTAACATCTGTATCACCTGTAGCACTCACTCCCGCTAGTGCAGGATTATTCATAATAGCTGAAAGGGCTCCTGTACCAACAGAAGATTCATCTATTCCGACAGAATGCTCAACTTCAGAACGATAGGTAATAGATGCTTTCAAGGCAATTTCAGGAATTTGGTAGGCAAAACCAGCTAACCATCCTGTAGCGCTGTCTTCACTAATATCTGCATTATATCCGCCGAATCCAGCAGCTCCACCATATGCTAAACCACGAAGTTTTACATGACCTTTAATTGTTTGGTAAACACCACCACCATAAATATTAAAATTTTCATTCGGTTGGTAGCCTAAGATCATAGCAAGGTTTTGGGTTTTAACTTCAACATTGGTCGACTCTGTGCCATTATGAAATAAACCTGAGCCATTTGCTGCTAATACAGAATCACTAGTTGAATAAGTTGCATCAGCACCAAATGGTTGATCGTAAATTAAACCAAAAGAGAAATGATCATTTACTTGTAATTTTAATGCAGCATTTGGAAAGTAATAATCATCGCCCATATCTGATATTGATGAGCCATTAGCATTAGCTGTACCAGAAACACTTGGATCTAGTATTGAAATACCTGCTTCAAAATAGTTGCCTGGTTGTAAGAAGGCAGAAATTGATTGTCCTGAACGGTCAAGTGCCGCAGCAAATGCTCCAGCGGTTGGTAATGCTGCGAGAATCATTGCGGTAGTTAGCGCTTTTAATTTCATTCTTTCATCTTCCCTTGAGGTACACGATTTTTATGCATGTTGAATCATGCTTTTGTTAATTCTGGAATTTTTGGTAGGTCCGACCAAAATCATATTGTTACTCCATGTGACAAAAATAACACAATTAAAATAAGAGTAAATGCTCTAGCTGAACTGGTTAGTTCAAAAAAACAACAAAATAGAGTAAAAAATCTATATTTTAGTAATGGTTTTATTTTAACTAGCTGAAATATATATGTTTAATTGGGGCGTAAGTTGCATTTGGAATAAAATGCAACTGATCATAAAATAACCAAAATTGGGTATTGTGTAATTTAATTTGCTAGAGATGAAATATAGAACGTAAATGATCTGTAATTTATAATTATTCTAAGTATTTATTTTTCATATTAATTTTATGGGGTGAATGAAGATCGTATATGTAATTCATATACGATCTTGGAATGCATTTAAACAGAATTAATGAACAGGTCTTGCAACATCACCATTTAATGCTTCTGGCAAGTCTAAGATTTGTAAGCCTAACTCAGTCATTGCTGTTGGTTTGGCAACGACTAAGGCTTTATAGCCATCGGTTGTCGGTATGCTATTGACCACTTCCACATCCTTGTCAAGTTGTGTCGCAGGAGCAGGGGCTTCACCATGTCCTTGAACTAAATGTAGCCAATGTTTTGGTTTTGCTTTAAACCAGAGGCGAGCCACAATTTCTTGACCTAAGTAGCAGCCTTTATCGTAGTGAATACCTTCACGTTGATGTAAACGTAACTCTTGAGGTTGGAACGCATGTTCAGTGATTTGGCAAATCCATGCTTGACCTGTTTCAATCGCTTGCAATTGCCAAGCACTTATATCGGTCTCTGTTGCTGAAAATTCAGTATGTGTACCAACAATACTCGGAAATACTGACCCAATAGATTCCAGTTTCATCTTGGAAAATGCACCAAATTTTCGAATATGTTTGGCAAATTCTTCGCTTTGATCGAGTGTGGTAATAATTTCGAAACTTTCACTATTTATTTTTTTTAGCCACAAGCCAAAATGAATTCGACCTTTAAGATCACAAATTGCGGTATAGCGAGTTTGATTTTCAATTAGGCGTTCTACGTGAACGGTAACTTGACCTTGTAGAAATTTTTGCACGTCTACACCATTAAGAGTGAAAGCCGTAAATGCAAGAGTACTCATGAAATGCTCACTTCAACAATTTATAGAAGAATTAATTCGCTTGATTTTCCACTATTTTGCGTGAAATTGCACATTTGCTTTACAGGAAAACATGAAAAGGAAATAGATTAAAATTTTCTTGGTTTTTTGCAAATAGATCACAGCTATTGGATAACCGTTAATAGAGGCTATTTCTAAGAATGTTGCTGACTTATTAGACCCCTAAATAAGTCAGCTCTATAGGGGTTTTACCAGTCGACTTTGCCGACTAAAATGTCTTTATACATTTTAAAGTCACAAATTAAGCTAAAGAAGGGCTGTTTAAATGTTGCAGGTTTGTTGTGTTCAAAGAAGAAGTGACCGACCCAAGCAAAACCATAGCCCACGATAGGTAAGGCCCAAAGTAATTTGGCATTTTTCTTCATGGCTGCGGTTGCAGCAATACCAATCACGCAGGTTGTACCTACGAAATGCAAACGACGGCAAGTTGGGTCTGTATGTTGTGAAAGATAAAAAGGGTAGAACTCTTTAAGCGTTTTAATACGACCATCATTGCCGACAATTTGTACCTCATGCTTATTCGTGAGTGTTGGTACAGTATTTTTAATGAGTTCCTGAGTGTTGTTTTTAATCAGTTCTTGGGTATTCTGTAACATGTAACTACTCCTTTAGTGTTTACAGGAGTCATTTTGAACAACATACCACATCGGGTCTTGAACGATTATGCTATTTCATCAGAAGGAATCTGACCCAGTAGCGAAACCAGAAAAGAGCTGGGTATATGCTTGGGATGGCGTCATTTTATATGTCACACAAGAACACTTAAACAAATCACATACGCATTTCCCTGCACTGTTACAAATCGGGTTAGGTGCTCAATTTGCTGTAACTTTGGATCATCAGCCCCGTAGTTATCATGACATTGTTTGTATGGCACCGAATGTTAGCCATAGCACGGATTCTGAAAATCAACCTTATCTGGCGGTGTTAATAGATCCAGACCATGAACTTTATAGCTATGTACACACTGCATTACAAGGAAAGCAGATGCATTCATTGCCTGCGGATTGTTTACAGCCACTCAGGAGTGAGCTTATACAATTGAGATTAGGGGCATTAAATATTGTGCAAGTGAAACAATTGTTATTGCGTATTTTGCAGCTTGTATCCCCACAAGTAACTCATTTGCCGTGGGATGTCCGTATTTTAAAAGCGTGTGAATATATTAAACAGCAAGTACCACAGAATATTCCTACAGCGGCAGAAGTTTCGGCTCAAGTCGGGTTGTCTGAGTCACGTTTGATGCATTTATTTAGTGCTCAATTGGGTGGTTCCATGCGGCAATATATATTGTGGTTAAAAGTACGCTATGCAATTCAATTGTGGATTGAAGGTTATAGTTTAATTGATCTTGCTTTTGAAGCGGGCTTTTCGGATCAAGCACATTACACACGAACCTTACGTCGCATGGTCGATTTTGCCCCTTCCATTTTGAAGGCTAAAACAGTTTTTATTAGTGAGTCCTCTGTTCAGCCTAAGTAGCAACACACCTGTGGAGTAAAAGAAAACTAAAGCTCGAAAAGCCAATTTGAAGCGAGTAAATTAGCACCTGAGTTAGAGATGAAGTCAGAATTATGGCAATTGCTTGGGTACTATTTACGATTATGGCGGCGTTTATGCAAGCGTGGCGTAATGCTTTTCAAAAGCAACTCAGTACCACCGTTGATGTTTATGGAACTACCTTAGCCCGTTTTCTCTTTTCTCCAATCTTTGCTTTAAGTTACCTCGCAATTTTATATCACCAACAACCTGTCACAGCAGTCGTGAGTTTTTCAGCACATTTTTGGCTGTATATTTTGGTTGCAGGCATAAGTCAAATATATGCAACTGCCTTAATGGTGAAATTGTTTCAACAAAAGAATTACGCGATTGGTATTGGACTGGCAAAAAGCGAAGCCATTTTGGCTGCACTCATTGGCGTCATGTTGCTACAAGAACACTTAAGCGTTTGGGGATGGCTTGGGGTACTGATTGGTGCAATCGCTGTATTCTTACTGAGTCAAGGAAGCAAGCAGAGCAAACTCTCCATCAAAACCTTAATGATCGGATTAGGCAGTGGATTGTGTTTTGCCGTTACCTCTTTATTGGTTCGAGAAGCCAGCTTAGAACTAGCAATGCTGCCTTTTTTGCATCGCGCAGCGTGGGTGTTGTGTATTTTAATTGGCTTCCAGTGTGTGATTTTGTTGTTGTACTTAAGTTTATTTAGCAGAAAAACTTTGTACCACATGGGGCAGCGTGTCGGACTGACCTTTAAAGTCAGTGTATGTAGTTTCTTGGCATCTTTAGGCTGGTTTAGTGCCATGAGTATGCAGACCGTGGCTTTGGTGAAAACTCTAGGACAAATTGAAATTCTATTTAGTTTGTTGATTTCGGCATTTTTCTTTAAAGAGAAATTAGCTCGTTCTGATCATTTAGGGCTATTTTTGGTGATTTTGGCGGCCACTATGGTGATTTGGGCATAATGAGCAGTTGCTTTTATTTTGGTGGTAAAAAAACGCAAATTATGCTTAAAAGTGAAATTAAAACTTCATTAAATTTTATTAAATGGAAATTTATTTCTTTTATTGATTGTATTATGGGAAATACATTTAAAAATTATGGAAAATTCTAAATTTTAGGAAAACAATCCCAATCGAATCTGCCTACACTATATCTCAAGGGTGTGATGGGGATCGGAAAGAGTAGTTTGCTACCAGTTGCGTACAACGTGAGTGTAGTACTTACCCAAAAGGTCTCGATTCGGCTTAGGACGCTATAAACCAAAAGTTTATAGGCACAAGGTTATGATTTACAAAGTCATGGTTGTTGAAGTAAACCACTGATGTTTTCCCTTGACACCCTAAAAAATTTTTTAGAATAAAATTGAATAAAAATATAAGTTTAAAAATATTTTAGAGTCCATTCTAGTTTAGTTTTTTATATAACTCCCATCTATATTTTTACGTCATTTACAAATTTAGACGATGTTTTTTTAGCTCATTCAGTAACATGATAAGAGCGTATTCCCCCCAATAATCTAATAAAAAGAAGAGCAGAAATGACGAGTCATAACTTAGATCAGCCATTGGATGATCAGGAACTTTTCACCCAGTTACAGCAACGTTTTGAGCAGCATGTTTTAAGGCATCCTTATCTCAAATGGAGTGAAGTGTTGCCCAAACTTCAAGCGCAACCTGAAAAAATTCAAAGTTTGCACTGGATGGAGCAAACAGGGGGTGAGCCCGATCTTATTCAGTTTCAACAAAATAACAATGAATATTATTTTGTAGATTGTGCAGAGGAAAGTCCCAAAGGTCGCCGTAGTTTATGTTATGACGCAGACGCATTGGCTGCTCGGAAACAGAATCCACCACAAGACAGTGCAGTGCATTTGGCACAGAAAATGGGCACGATATTACTCACAGAACAGCAATATCGTGAATTACAACAAATAGTAAATTTTGACCAAAAAACATCAAGTTGGGTGTATACGCCTGAGGCTATTCGGGCGTTGGGTGGGGCGCTATTTTGTGACCGTCGCTATGGTCAGGTATTTACTTATCATAATGGGGCTGAATCTTATTATGCTGCGCGAGGTTTTCGGGTTGGGATAAAGCTTTAGCTCACGCCATTGAACCTAAATATAGGGGTGGTACATATGAATATGGAATTATTACGGCAAGTGTTGGGCTGGTCTTTAGCCCTTAATTATCTGATTTTATTGATTTGGTTTGTGGTTTTTATCTATGCTAGAACGTGGATGAAACGTTTACATGGTCGTTGGTTTAATCTGAATGATCAAGCTTTCGATGCCATTCATTATGCGGCGATGGCAGTCTATAAAATTTTAATTATGGTGTTTAATCTGGTTCCATTTATTGTTCTATCTATTTTAAGTTAAATCTGACATTTGTAGTGTTGCAATAATGGAAGTTACTTCATTTAAACCAAAAATTGTTATGATAGAGTCAAAATAGAAAACGAATTAAAAAGATGACAGATAGACAAAATCAAACGTGTGCAGTGTGCAAAAAGTCATTTCCTTATAACGCACTGGTCTCTGGGCATATTATTCGTGATGTGATTAGCGATGAAATTAAAAAAGATGTTTCAGATTGGTCTCCCGATCGTTTTATCTGTCGCTCTGATTTGACCCACTACCGGATTCAGTATGTACACGCCTTATTAAAGTCTGAAAAAGGCGAGCTGACAGATTTAGAGCGTGAAGTAATTAGCAGCATGCAACGGCATGAACTGATTACCAAGAATATAGAGACTGAATTTGATCAAAAATGGACAATGGGAGAGAAATTGGCAGATAAAATTGCCAGTTTTGGCGGCAGTTGGATTTTTTTAATTTGTTTCGGCGTTTTTTTAGTGCTTTGGATTCTTTTAAATACAGTGGTGTTATTGGTACATCCAGTGGATCCGTATCCTTTTATTTTATTAAATTTGGTTTTGTCATGTCTGGCGGCCATACAAGCTCCGATTATTATGATGAGCCAAAATCGACAGGAAGCCAAAGACCGTTTACGTTCGCAGCATGACTATCAAATTAATTTGAAAGCAGAATTAGAAATTCGGCATTTACATGAAAAAATGGATCATTTGTTGTCACATCAATGGGAAAGGCTCACACAAATTCAGGAAATTCAGTTAGATTTGCTGTCAGAAATGAGTAAGCATCGCTAAATATTTCTAGATTTTTGATGGGGGATGCATCATCTTCGGATGAATGTAATGACTTAAAAGCAGAAAAATTGACAGTCTGAATTGAGCTTGATATTTTGCCCGCTTTGTTTGTCATCCCATCTGCTCATGCCTCTTAATGACCACTTCGTTTATACCCCACCACAAGAACCTTTGCAGATTATTTATGAAGATGCAGACTTGGTGGTGATTAATAAACCTGCGGGTTTGTTGTCGGTGCCGGGACGCTTACCTGAACATCATGATAGTGCTTATTATCGCGTTTTAGTGCAATTTCCAGAGGCGAAAATTACCCATCGTTTAGACATGGCGACCTCGGGAATTTTGATGTTTGCCAAGCATCGTGATGCCGAAGTCGCGGTCAGCAAAATGTTCCAAGCACGAACGGTGACCAAACATTATCAAGCATTGGTACAAGGTCAGATTCAGCAATCGGGAAGTGTAGAAGTCCCTTTAATTACGGATTGGGAAAACCGTCCACGTCAGATTGTACATTTTGAGTTGGGTAAAGCTGCAAAAACCTTATTTGAGCTGATGCAATACGATTCAGTGCAGGATATCAGTCGTGTGTTGCTGACTCCGATTACGGGGCGCTCACATCAATTACGTGTGCATATGCAATATATTGGACATCCAATTACAGGCGATAAGCTATACCATCCAGAACCTTTACAAAGTCCTTTAAAGCGCATGGCATTACATGCCAGTCACTTGAAATTTACCCAGCCATTCAGTGGTGAGTTGGTCGATATTCAGAGTGTAGCTGCATTCTAAAAATATCTATTTGGGGGCTTAAACTGTCATAAAATCATGCTAAATTACGTTGAATTAATAAACAAAAAGTAGGGATATAACAATGAGCCGAAACTATGAATTATTTCCAGACGATGATAACGGTAATGTACTGTGGCAGATGTATGAAGATGGTAATGATCTAACCGATCTACATGAAATTGAATTCTCTATTGTTTTTACAACCCAAGATCAGGCAGAAAAATGCGCTTTGCATTTATTGCATGAAGAACAAAAAATTTCACTGTTCCAAGAAGAAGTCAAAAATGATGGCAGTGATTTATGGGTGTTGAACGTGCATGTCAATATGATTCCTGAATATCAAGATGTTCAAGATTTAGAAGAGTGGTTCGTTAAAATTGCCGAAATGTTCCAAGGTGAATATGACGGTTGGGGCTGTTTAAGCTATCTCTATGATTATGATGATGAGTAGCGAGATGCCAAAGTAGGTGGTTGCTGTATAATTCATACTCAAGCTATACATAAGCCACCTCGACTTACCGTACACTATTTGAAACCAAAGAATAAAAATATAGGTGTCTCATGTCGAATACGGTTCAATTACATCGCGTGTTTAATGCGCCACCAGAGCGTGTTTATCGGGCATTTACCACAGCAGATGCCTTAGTCAAATGGATGGCACCCCACGGTTTTACAGCACATGTCGATTTGCTTGAGGTGAAGCCTGAGGGCAAATATCGCATGTATTTCACTAACTTTTCTACAGGCACACGCATTGGTTTTGGTGGCACATATCATGAAGTGGTACCGAATGAGCTGTTACGCTACGTTGATCAATTTGAAGATCCAAACATGCCCGATTTGATTGAAGTCAAAGTTCAATTTAAAGCGGTCTCTGTGGGGACAGAAGTTCAAATCACTCAATCTGGCATACCCGATGTAATTCCCGTAGAAGCGTGCTATTTGGGCTGGCAAGAGTCTTTGCAATTGTTGGCACTCCTAATTACGCCTGAAATACCTGATGGATAAAAGGTAAGGATGTTATGCAAACGTTTAATAATTTTAAGGACAGAGAACAGAAAGCTCGGAATGCGATTTGGCAAAGCTATCTGCAAGATGTCGGGTTAGATAATCAAGTGCGCTTGTATGTAGAGCATCATCTGCAAGAAATCTCTCCGCAATATTGGCAGCATCATACTGGGCTCACGCACCCTGAAGCGAAGCAGGTGATTGAGTTATTATCGACGCAGCGCTTTTTAGACTTTCATTCCGTTGAAGAAAATGATGATTCGATTGATTTTAGTCTGCCAGAAAATGTGACTGACTATGTGTTATGTGTGTCATTTGATGAAGATGGCAATGTTGAAGATATCAGTATGGAAAGTTAAATGAATTCTTTATTTTCGCACCGCTAAGGAAATCAATGCAGATTCAAATCAAGCGTGCCTATAGTCCTGTTACGGCAGAAGATGGATTAAGAATTTTAGTGGATCGTTTATGGCCACGAGGCATTAAAAAACAAGATGCCAAGATTGATCTTTGGCCCAAAGAGATTACGCCTTCTACTGTTTTAAGGCAGTCTTATCATCAAGATTTAATTGGCTGGGAAGAGTTTCGAGCAAAATATTTGCTTGAATTGATGCAACACCCTGAAACGCTTGCCGAATTACGACGTTTAGGCCAACAGAATAATATTAGCTTGATTACAGCGGCAAAGAATACCAACCAAAATCATGCGGTGGTCCTGAAGCATTATTTAGAATTCCCTGAAGATGAAAATACTTAAAATAAAATATATTTTAATATAATATTATTTATTGCAGGGAATGAAGAGATGTCCACAGAAACACATTGGAATCGAGTTTATACAGATAAAGCCGTGACGCAAGTCAGTTGGTTTCAGTTACATGCAAGCCAATCGATACAATTAATTCAATCTTTGAAATTAGCACCTGATGCAGCAATGATTGATGTTGGTGCTGGCGCATCGATACTTGCTGATGAATTACTCGATTTAGGCTATCGCCATTTAACAGTGTTAGATATATCCAACCAGGCATTGCAGCAGAGCCAACAGCGTTTAGGTGATCGTGCTCATTTGATTGATTGGAAAGTAGCCGACCTTTTAAGCGTGGAATTCGAACCAGAAAGCTATCAAGTTTGGCATGATCGTGCAGTATTTCATTTTTTAACTCAACCTCAAGAGCAAAAGCGTTATATACAGCAAGTGAAAACAGCCGTACAACCCTTAGGGTACGTGATTGTAGCTACTTTTGCTGAAGATGGTCCTTTAAAATGCAGTGGATTAGAAGTTCAACGTTATAGTGTTGCACAATTACAGCAACAATTTACTGAACCTGATTTCCGTTTCATTTCGAGTGTGCAGGACGTGCATATCACACCCAATCAACAAGCTCAAAAATTTAATTATGTGGTGTTTCAAAAGCAATAATTTGTAGAAATACCCATATGGAATTTAGGGTTATTCGCAGTTTTACAGTACACTAAGTTTTATTTTTTATTTTTTGAGTTTTTTTTATGTCTTTACCAAACTGCCCAAAATGCCAATCAGAATATACTTATCAAGATGGCGACTTATTAATTTGCCCAGAATGCTCGCATGAATGGAAAGAAGGTGAGCTGAATCAAACAGAAGACGTTGCTCAAATTAAGGATGCCAATGGCAACTTATTGGTCGATGGAGATACGGTTACTGTAATTAAAGACTTAAAAATCAAAGGCTCATCTTCAGTGGTTAAAGTCGGGACCAAGGTCAAGAACATTCGCTTATTGCCTGAAGCTAGCGATGGCCATGATATTGATTGCAAGGTTGACGGTATTGGAGCAATTAAACTGAAATCAGAATATGTGAAAAAAGTTTAATTGTACGGTTTTATCTCACTATGCATAGATTGAGGATGATCTCACCCTTTTTCTTGCATCAGTGAGGTATGAAAACATGGTATAACCCAGTTTTCACTGTTTGGGTTGTACTCAGATGCCGCATATTCATTTGGAATATTCTGACAATTTAAAAGACTTTCATTCCCAGCCTGTTTTATTAGGTCTAAACCAAGCACTATTTGCGACAGGTCATGTAAAAGTTGCCACAGACATTAAAAGCCGAGCAATTTGTCAAAGTGATTATTTGATTGGTTTAGGTGAATCGAATCAAGCCTATGTACATGTCAAGGTTTCTTTGCTTTCAGGGCGAGATATGGCGACAAAAACAGAAATTTCCAATCAATTACTTTTAGCTTTACAGCAGTTGCTACCCAAGCAAATGCATCTGACCGTACAACTGTGTGTGGAAATTCTTGAAATGGAAAGCGCTTTTTACGGTAAAACCGTGGTTGTACCGACCTGAGTAAGGTGATTCCATCTTGTTCTTATATTGTTATTTAAGCAAAAATTGATAATCGCCCCTGAAATTGCATGGTTTTAGGGCGGTTTGAATCACAGTGTTACTTTCTGGACTCATGTTTGATCAAAAAAGCTCTTTTTTGTTATATAAAAGTCATTTATATTTCTTAGAACTAAAATAGTTTCAAGCAACAATAAATAAATTTAAAACAACAAGAGGAATGAAGTTATGTCTGGATGGTTTGAACTAAGTCAAGCAAAAGACGGTCAATATCGCTTTGTGCTTAAAGCAGGTAATGGAGAAGTTATTTTAACCAGTGAGTTGTATAAAGCAAAAGCCTCAGCACATGTGGGCATAGAGTCTGTCCATAAAAATAGTGCTGATGACAGTCGCTATGAACGTTTAACCGCCAGTAATGGTAAGCCGTATTTTAATTTAAAAGCAGCAAACCATCAGATTATTGGTACCAGTCAATTTTATTCTTCTGAACAATCACGTGATAAGGGAATTGAGTCAGTCAAAAATAATGGCTTGGTCACCACGATCAAAGATTTAACGGTGTAATCCCAGATTTATCTTAATGAAGCATGTCCATATCGACATGCTTTTTTATTGAATTAAACTCGGTAAAAAAGGCTAGGAAAGAAGGATTTGAAAGCCCTTTAAAATTACCACTTTATTCTCTGAATTATTTTAGCTATAGTTTTTATAGTGTGATGAAAATCACATGATTTAAGTTTGTGAAGGCTGTAGGGAGTGCACCTTCTAAGACTGTGTATAAAAAGGCAAATGTCTCTGAATGTTTTATTTGTATGCAGATACGTTTAAGTCGTGATGCCGTCAAAATCAGAGCTTATGTTGATGATAAGTTGATACACTGTAAAGGAATGACACGATGAGCATAGAAATTTCGGGTGATGAGCAAAGTGCCCATGCCATCTTATTAATGTTGAAACAATGGGATGAAGCTGTAGCAAGCATGGATATTCAAGCTTTAGCTGATCTTTGTGTCGAAGATGTAAGTTTAATTGATGTAAGTACCCATTTAACGGGTATACAAGCGTACAAACAATTGTGGAGGCGTTATCTCCCAGTGAAAGCTGGAAATATTCGTGTATATCGTGAAGGCATTAAACTTATTGCCCAGCCAGAACTCGCCGTATTGCACTGCTTTTCAAAGGTCGATCAAATTGATGCAATTCCCAATTTAGAAGTGTTTTGGTGCCGCACCACCATATGTTTTCAGAAAGTAGAGCAAGTCTGGAAAGTGGCGCATCAGCATATTTCTATGCCAATACAACTCGAAACAGGACTCCCTATTTTACTCAGCGAAGTGAGTTAATCCTTTTACCTTGAAACAGCCATGAGATACGAAATGTATCTCATGGCCTTTATTTGAAACTTAAAGCACAGTTGCTTCTAATTTTTCTACAATTTCATTTAATTGTTTAATACGTTTTACTTCATCCCAAAGTAATTTCGCTTCAGGATAATGCTTAGACATCATGCCTAACCATTGTTTGTAGCGCCCAAGCATACCAATTTCAGTTTTGGCTGGGCCGTTAATAAAGCGAATTTGCAAAGCCAATAAATCATTCCAACTCAATAAAGCTGTATCTGAGTTTTGGCGGATACATTGAGTTAAATCGGGTGTAGTCACAGCACCACGACCTATCATTAGGTCTTCACAACCTGACTCTAAGCGACATTGCTTAGCATCAGCATTGGTCCAGATTTCACCATTGGCAATCACATTAATTTTCAATGCTTCACGAATCGGTTGTAACTGATCCCAAAATGCGGGCGGGGTATAGCCATCTGCTTTGGTACGGGCATGTACCGTTACCCAAGCTGCGCCCGCATCTTCAATTGCATGGGCATTTTCTAGCATAAAGTTGCGATCCATATAACCCAAGCGCATTTTGGCTGATACTGGAATATGCGGAGGCACAGCATCGCGCACGGCTTTGACCAATTCATGTACCACTTCAGGTTCATCTAACAAGACCGAACCGCCACGATGACGATTGACAGTTTTTGCAGGGCAACCAAAGTTCATATCGATAGCGGGAGCACCAAGTGCAACAGCACGAATGGCATTGGCTGCTAACATTTCAGGATCATTGCCTAAAAACTGTACGTGTACGGGGGTGCCCGAAGCTGTTTTCCCATCGTTCAGTAACTCAGGGCAAAACTGATGAAAAATATGATCAGGCAACACAGAGTTGGTGACACGAATAAACTCGGTTACACACCAGTCGAAGCTCCCAACGGATGTTAAGACATCACGCATAATCGGGTCAGTTAAGCCTTCCATGGGTGCAAGGATGAGTTTCACGATTTGAGTCACCAGTTAAATTTGAAGAACGGTGTTATACGTTTTTTTGTGCAAATTGTCTAGGCGAGGGGCTTTGAAAGGTTATCGTTAGAGGTAGGGTGACGATTTAAGTTTTGTCACAGTGATTTTATGTTAAGGAAAAAACCTTTTAAGAGTTAGCTGTTAGCTTAAAATTTTACTTGATGTTGGAGTAGACTCCAATCTTAGAATTATTGTCTGATTGCGTAATAAAGACATTATTTTATGGAAACAGTTTTCACTATCATTGCATTATTTTTGTTTTTTCTATTTATCTTTAGACAAAAAAGAATTGAAACAAAGATCGTTATAAACCAACCAATAGACTACGTTTGGCAACTTTTCACATCTACTTCATCTTACTCAGAGTGGAATACATTATTTGGTCTTGATCAATTTCCCACATATATCGGTCAACAAATTATTGTCGATTTATATGATGAAAACAAAAATGTGAAATTTCAAATGCAGCCAGAGGTAAAAAAACTTGATCAATATTATCTAGAATGGGAGGGTAAACTCTATATCAATGGTTTGTTTAATGGTCGACATCAGTTTGTTTTTACTAAAATTGATGCTAATACAACTCAATTCATTCAGGCAGAAGATTTTAATGGGTTACTTGTGCCTATTTTAAATTATTTTATTATTCAACCTACGCAATTAAATTTTGAGAGAATGAATGAGTCCTTCAAACAATATCTTGAAGATCATCCATTCAACAAAGACATTTTTAGAATATCCTAGATAAAGGAATCGTGGTGGTTGAGTGAATATTCGTCAATTTTCTCTAAAATATGGTCTTTCATTAGACACTTTACGTTTTTATGAAAGGCGTAAAATATTAATTCCTGACCGACTAGCAAATGGATATAGGAGTTATCGTGATATACATGAGAAAAAAGTTAAGTTAATTATTTGTTTAAAAAGCATTGGATTTAGTCTGGAAGAGATCAAGCATTTAATTGAGCTTGAGACAAAACCGCCTTCCGAAACCTGTAATGATATTTCTAATCAACTCATTGGAAAAAAAATAGAAATTATTGATCAACAAATCGCGTTGTTGGAATATGGGAAAAATACGCTTCATGATGTGAAAAAATATATTGAAGATAATTCTTTCGTTAAAAATAGGGACATAATTTCAGATATGATTGAAAACTTATATCATATTACAAAAAGCACGTATTAATAAAAAAGCCCGACGTCCTGTCGGGCTTTTTCGTATTGGTTCGCTTGGTATAACTCCTGTCGTACCTTGCAGTCCTTGTGCGATCTTTCTTATTTTTGTTCTTTGGAACTTCCTGTTCTCTATGTCCACATGATAAGAAATCCACCTGAGGTCGTACAGCCGCAAAGAGCGGGAATTGTTGTAAGCATATACGTACAAGTCTGGATAAAATTTGTCTTCTTTTTATCCTCTGAAATTGGGGATAATTTTCGTGTTGAACCGGCTGGAAAAGCTTTAATTGGGTTGAGAAGTAATTAGATTTATTGGACAGAAGTATCAAAATTACACATAAAAAAACCGACTTATTTCTAAGTCGGTTGAACGAGATCGTTCCAGAGGGTATGTATAAGAATAAGATACTGATCTTAAGGTAATCTTAAAAATCTATTTTGTATAAGCGCGATTATGTTAAAGATGAATAAGAAATTGGCGCTTTGCAAAAGAGTAAAAAGACTTTTCTGATAGGATATTAATAGTTTTATTACCCTTTTATGGTAGAAGTATTTCTGTATAACTCTTTTTCATTACAGAACGTTCTTGAGCTTTATGCAGTGGCGCCCAAAATTTAGAGCTAAGCAGAAAGTAATTGATGAAAGAAGTCTGATTAGCTTTTCTAAACTAATTTTTAGAATTAGAAACAGTTCTTAATTCCACATCGTTAATACTAACCACTTGATTATTTTCATTAACAAGTTTCAATCTAAGCGCTACATCTTGATCTTTTTGGAAAATTTTAACGACAGGCTCTTCTTGTGATAAAAAATGACCACCAGATTCTAACATAGCAAGTAATACCACATTCAAACTTCTTCCCTTTGATGTGAGTAAGTATTCTTGACGTTCTCTTGTTCCCATTTCTTTGTATAAAGACAAGTTTAATATATTTAATTCAACAAGATGCTTTAATCGATTGGATAGGATTTGCTTGGATATACCTGTATTTTTCATGAAATCATTGAATTTAGTCACCCCATAAAAGGCTTCTCTTAATAACAGAATGGTCCATCTGTCATTTAGAATTTCAGCAATTTTAACAATTCCACAAGCTTTGGAAGAAAACTGGTGACTCAAAGATATTTGATTTGACATTCAAAAGAACTCCGCTTACTCTGGGTCTGTATTAAAGACCTAGAGTTGATTGAGATAATAATATGCCATTCATTCATGTACAAACAATAGAAGGTTTACTTGATAAGGACAGTAAAGCTGAGCTTTTTGAGCGTTTAACAGATTTATTTGTGGAAATTGAAGGTAAAGGAAGAGCGGCTTTTAGAGAGCATATTTGGATTCGGATTGATGAACATCCACCTGAACAATGGCAACTAGGTCATTTAAAACCTACAAAAGAAATGATTCAGGTTCTTAATGAAATGGATAAATAAAAATTAAGTACTTACCCAAAACTTAGAACAATCCCAACTGACAAGTTGTGATGATTTTAATCATCACAACTTTTAGTAATCAAGATGAATTTGTTTCGATCGCTTTTATTGGCTGAAAATAATAAATTTGCTGAATAAAACGCTGACTTGTTTCAAAATTGGCTTTTGTGCGTTTTGAACTATGGTGAAATTTTAAAATAATTGATATTTAAGTTAATATATAAATCTACTTCGTATAACGATCATTATTTTAAATATAAATTATAGTTATAAGAAATTTAAGTTAATCAAAAATATATAACTGGAATAGTATAGAAATTCAATTGATCTTTAAAACTATTAATTATGAACAAGTACGCAGTAGCGACAATACAAGACCCTTTGATTGAAATTTTTCCCAATATTTATTTAGTGAGAGGAAGTATAAAAATTGGACCACTATTACAAATGAATCGTAATATGGTTATTGTCCGAGATGGATCTGAACTTACCTTAATTAATGCTGTTCGTCTTGATAGTACAAACTTAGAACATTTGGATAAATTAGGTACTGTTAAAAATATTATTCGTTTAGGCGACTTTCATGGCTTAGATGACCAATTTTATATTGATACATATAAAGCTACTTTCTGGAGTCAAGAGCGCCATGATAATTACTCAGAATTGCAGCCCAATAAAGTTATTAATGCAACAACCGATTCTCCTATCCTAAACAGCAAATTCTTTATTTTTAAATCAGCAAAGTTTCCTGAGGCTGCTCTTTTCCTTGAGGATAGTCAGTTGTTAATTACAACAGATAGTGTTCAATACTGGGATGATTGGAGACATATAAGCTTTTTAAGCAAAATTATTTTGTTATTAATGGGATTCCGCTTAGGATTATTTATAGGTGGTCCATGGTTGAAGAAAGTTTCTAGGCAAAAAGGTAGTCTTGAGCATGATTTTAACCAACTATTGAGCTTAAATTTTACAAGTTTAGTTGCTGCTCACGGAAATATTTTAAGGGATGGTGCAAAAAAAGAATTAGAGAGAATTGTTATTAATACTTTTAAGAGAAGTTAAATCAACATAATACACCTTATACGAAATGCACTATCTAAGTCATTTATAATCAATAGATTGTTGATTGGATAAAAGCCCAGCTTATACAAACTGGGCTTTTCTATTGAATTTTGATGTTCTTCTCGTTCGCGTAATGAAGAATGTTCTATATCTTTAATCAGCCAAACTGAATAAATGCCTTTATCTGCCTAAAATCATTTCCAGTACAAACTTAGAACCAATAAAACCAACCGCTAAAAGGAAGAAACCGATCAGGGTAAAACGAATGGCTTTTTGCCCGCGCCAACCAAACTTATAGTGACCTATCAGCAGCGAACCATAGACAAACCATGAAATAATACTGAACGCAGTTTTATGTGCTAAATGCTGAGCAAAGAAATCTTCAATGGTAAAGAAACCAAACACTAATGCTGTGGTCAGTAAAATAAAGCCAGTTTGAATTAAATCAAACAATAACGATTCCATCGCTTGAAAAGATGGAAGCAAATTAACCCAGATACGCTTCTTTTGCTTGTTTTTTAGCTCACGGTTTTGGAACCATAAAATTACCGCTTGAATGGTTGCCATTAGCAAAACAGCATAGGCCGATAAAGACAGAATAATATGAATATCTAGGCTAACCGAATGCTGTTCAATAAATTGATCAGGTTTACTAAAGGCAAAGCCTAAAATCAGCCCTGTCGCAGCGACAGGAATACCGATTAAATTTAACGCCAGAATCGGGCGATAAGTACTAAAAATTAAACTCAGTAACAGCATTAAACCTGAGGTAAAGGACATGAGTACAAAAACATCATAATTGACCCCAAGTGGCGTAAGCATGTCATGGTAAAGCACCCCTGCATGCAGCAGCAGCCCTAAACCCAAAATTACGCCAATAAACCAATGGTTTGGTTCACGTTTCGACATTAAATGCAGGAATAAATACCAAAAGGAGGTGGTATAGGCAATTAAAGCCAAAATGGTATAAACCAAGGGAAGACTAATCATGTCAAACCTTTTTCAGGATGATGAATATTCATTTATATAAATTCGACTCGAACTACAGTATCCTATAGCATCTTATGCATAAATTTTCTATTTTAAGAAAGATTTTTTTGCTACTGGCTATTTTAAGCGGATTTTGCAATGTTTGATACCTTAACAGAACGACTCACGCAGAGTTTAAGAAATGTTACTGGCTCAGGGCAGCTAACCGAAGATAATATTAAAGATACGTTACGTGAAGTACGTATGGCACTTCTTGAAGCCGATGTTGCGTTACCTGTAACTCGTGAATTCATCGCGAAAGTTAAGGAAGAAGCATTAGGCCAGGAAGTGATGACGCAGTTATCCCCTGGGCAAGCCTTCGTTAAAATTGTTTATAACGAATTAACCAAAATGATGGGCGAGGCCAATGAAAGCCTTGACCTCGCAGCGAAACCTCCAGTGGTTGTACTTCTTGCAGGTTTGCAAGGTGCAGGTAAAACCACCACTGCGGCAAAATTAGCGCGCTTCTTACAAGAACGCCAAAAGAAAAAAGTGGCAATGGTCTCTGCCGATGTTTACCGTCCTGCGGCAATTAAGCAGTTGCAAACGGTTGCAGGTGAAGTTGGTGCGATTTTCTTTGAATCGGATGCCAGTGAAAAGCCAATTGATATTGCTAACCGTGCGATTGAACAAGCCAAAATCCAGTTTGCGGATGTCTTGATTGTCGATACTGCGGGTCGTTTACATGTCGATGATGACATGATGGACGAAATTAAAGAGTTACACGCTGCGATTAAGCCAACTGAAACCTTGTTCGTGGTTGATGCCATGACAGGTCAGGATGCGGCAAATACAGCTAAAGCCTTTAATGATGCTTTAGCTTTAACGGGTGTGATCCTGACCAAGACCGATGGTGATGCGCGCGGTGGTGCAGCACTTTCTGTTCGTGCGATTACAGGTAAGCCAATCAAATTCTTGGGTATGGGCGAAAAGCTTGATGCCTTGGAGCCATTCCATCCAGAACGTGTTGCACAACGTATTTTGGGTATGGGTGACGTCCTTTCTTTAGTCGAAGAAGTTGAACGCAAAATCGACAAAGAAAAAGCCGAAAAAATGGCGAAAAAATTGCAAAAAGGCGGCAGCTTCAACTTTGAAGATATGCTGATGCAATTTGAGCAAATGAACAAAATGGGCGGCATGATGGGCTTCTTGGATAAGTTGCCTGGCATGAGCAGTTCAGGGATTCAAGATGCGATTGCACAAGCAAACCCGGAAAAGCAAGTGAAAAAAATGGAAGCGATTATTCAATCGATGACCATTAAAGAGCGCCGTAACCCAGACTTGATGAACCCAAGCCGTAAAAAACGTATTGCAGCAGGTTGCGGTATGGATGTGGTGGAAGTCAATAAACTCATCAAACAACACGCGCAAATGGCGAAAATGATGAAGAAGTTTGCTAACCCATCGGGCATGGCAAAAATGATGCGTTCATTGGGTGGCTTGCAAAAGCAATTCGGTGGCGGTGGTGGTATGGGACCGCTTTTTGGAAACAATGATCAAAAGAAATAATTGAAGAATCTTCAATATAAAAATAGGTGCATCAAGCACCTATTTTTATGTCTTATTTTTTAAATAAACTACAAAAGATCAATATAAAACCATAAAAGTTATGATTAGTATTTGATCGCAAATGAATAAAAAGAAATGTAGTTATGTCGAATCGTCCCAAAACTGTTTTTATTGTGCATGGTGAAAATTCTTCGCCAGAAGACCATTGGTTTACTTGGTTAGCACAACAGGTCAAAGCTATGCACGGTGTAGCGAAATTGGTTTTTTTACCCGATGCAGATGCTCCAGAGTTTGATCTTTGGCAACAAGCATTAGACATGCAGATGTCAGACCTGAATGAACACAGTATTGTGATTGCACATAGTTTGGGCTGCTTAGCCGCTGCACATTATTTGAGTCAGCATTTAAATCATCAAAAAATTGGGGCATTTATTTGTGTAGCAGGGTTTAAATCTGTGCCGCCACATAAGCCTGAGCTTAATTCATTTATCCAACAAGCAACCTTACAAAGTCGTATATTACATCGTCAAATTGCACATCGAATCGTATTATTTTCCAATAACGATGCCATTGTACCCCCTCCGCTTGCGCTGCAATTTGGACATTTTATGAATGCTCAATTGCAGGAAGTGAAACAGGCAGGGCATTTTACTCAGCAGGATGGATGGAGTGAATTTGTATTGTTACAACAGATTCTTCAGCCTTTAATGGTTTCAGCTTGATGATGAATATAATGTTGTAACCCCTTTAAAAGTAAATCTGCTTCAACAATTGGCTGATATTGCTGTAAATGTTGTGCAAACAACTCGGCATCACCACCAGTCAATACAAGCTGTCGCGGTGAATGTTGCATCACGCGTTCAATGGTACTGAGTAAGCCCAATAAAATGCCATGATGCACTGCATCAATGGTATTTCGCCCCGGACTGAGTTCTTCAAAAGCAGCATCAGGAATTTTAATGCCTTTGGTATTTTGAATTAGGGAATCACGTTGCAAGTACAAATTCGGCAGAATGTAGCCGCCTAGGTGTTGTAATCCATTCGCTAAATCAATGGTCAGGGCAGTACCACAACTAATCACACAATAATTTTGATTCGCATGATTGGCAACAGCTAAGACCTGTAACCAACGGTCAATCCCTAACTGTGTAGGATCGTCGTAGCCACATTTTAAGCCTGCATATTCGGTATGCACTTTGGCAAAGATCACAGGTACAGCCAAACGTTTCAGAATAGTTTGAATACGTTGATTATTGTCTTGATCTAAAACTGAGGAAACCCCGACGTGTTGAATGTTCAAGCCTTGAAAATGTTGAATTAGCCCGAGCAGTAAATCGGCAGGGGATTGTAGATGTAACTCAGCAGCATGTTCCACAACTTGCTCGTGTTGCGTAATCCAATATTTCAGTCGTGTATTGCCAATATCGAGCCATAAACTTTTCATTGCATCATCCTATTCGGGTGCTGTGCTGAGTCGCAAACGACCTTGGTAAAAACTTTGGATGCCTGTTTCGGTTTTAAGTAGTACTGCACCATCATCTTGAATGCCGATAAAGGTTCCAACACAGTTCCCTGTACTATGTTCAAACTCGACGGCTTGTTGCTGAAAAGCGGCATAACGATTAAAACGTGCTGCTAGATTATAGCTCTGGTGATCAAACCATTCTCCAGCACGGTGAATCGCCAGATAAAGTTCAGCAATCAAATCAATACGTGAAGTGCCTTGTAGTCCTAGTTCTATGAGTGAAGTGACTTGTTGATCAATACTCGCATCCGCAATAGGGGCAAGATTGAGTCCAACACCAACAATGACTTGGTTTGGGGTAATCGGCTCAATCAGAATACCGCCCCATTTGCCTTGCACACTATACAGGTCATTGGGCCACTTAATTTGTAAATTCAGTTGCTCTAGGCTGGGCATGTGTAGAATATTCAGGGCAACTTCTAAAGCCAAGCGCCCATCTATTGCTGTTCGAGTATTGAGCAACGTACTTAAATACACGTTTCCTTCGGGTGACACCCATTGACGTTGTCGCTGACCTCGGCCTTGCGTTTGCTGGGCACTACACACTAATGCACTTTGTATGCCTTTTTGTGCAATTTCACGCACATCATCATTGGTTGATGTGGTGCTCGGTTTGAGCATCAGGACTTCAGGAAGTTGTTGAGCCGCTTGAAGTCGTTGTTGTAGTTGGCGAGTTTCTACATCCATTTGAATCTGAGCATAGTGAAAAATATTTATGGAGTTAATCATATATTTACTGATTGGTGCAATCGCAGGATGATTTGATGAAGGTGGTTCACAGTACTCACTACTTTTAAATGACTTTGTTACATAAACATTTAGACCTTAATTGCTTAAATACATGCAAAATTAAGAGACAACTCATGTTGCTCTAGCGAACTAATTCTTTTATCTTTCCAAGGCTTCGCATTTTTTTAGGCGGAACTACAGCATGAGCCTGCCTATTAGACATAACTTGTCGGCAGTGTTTTGTGTCATAAACACCATCGGTATAGACAGAATAAATTCGTTCATCTTATTGAATTTAATCAAGTAAATCACAGCATACTTGTGCATCAATGAGATTGTTTATGGTGAGCTGAACAGCCGTATTTGCAAAGTTTCAGCATCGATACCAATATGCAGCTTACGCCACTGACGATAATATTCAGGCTGATATTTCTTACGTTTTCACTCACCTTACACCTTGTAATTTTAAACCTTGCGAAGCCATGCTTCTCATATCCACGAGTAGGAGAAGTCCATCACTACATTGTTGATAACGAATAGAAATATCATATGTTTTTGTTATCTGCATATCGCAGTGTGGTCTGGTGCTGTCCAATTTAATCCGCAAAGATGAATGAGACTTTGAACAAATCCCGAGACCATTCGTACAGTCCAACGAAATAAAACGTTCAGCATTAAATAACACTGAATAGCTGTATCCGAGTAGATTTGATCCTTGTTTGCCTTTGGGTTGTGTATAGCATTGAGTATTGCGATTAAATCAGATAGAGCGATTTTCTCGATGGATCAACGCTTGGTTAGGTTATAAGAAGGTCAATTCCTGCTAGGATAGATTTTAGGTATCGGCTTATTCATCTGAGAAAGATGTTGTTGAATAAGAACTTAGGAATAACTTTTTGCAACACAGCCGTTAGAGATCATAAAGGAATCTTTGACGTCATACTTCCGAGTAGAGAAATATAGGATGACTGACAGGTGATTATTCAGCAGTTGTGGGAGCAGGATACAGCCCCTATATCGCATCAGGAAGCTTAAAATTTGTTATAAATAGTGATCAAGTTCAATCTATTGATATTCATGTAATTTAGATAAAAAAAATATCGTTCTTATCGCGTAAGGCTTTGAATAAATTCATTTGTTGATCAAGTACCTTTATGAATGGGGTAATATACTCATTCGTTGATGAATAAATATTCAATATTTATTTGAAATAATACAGATGCAATTCAATGATTATTGGAGAAGAGTAGTCTATTTTTATAGATGTACCTGTACGTTTTTATTTTTAAAATTAAGTAGAAAATTTATGTATCGATTACCGCCTTTAAATGCACTAAGAGTTTTTGAAGCTGTTGCTCGTTTGGGAAGTGTACGTCGAGCAGCTGAAGAGTTATGTGTAACTCCTCCAGCAATCAGCCATCAAATTGCTAAATTAGAAGATCACTTGGGGCAAGCCCTATTTACAAGAAGGGGACGTACTTTGCTGTTGACGGAGACAGCTTGCAATTATTTAACGGAAATCCGTCCTACATTACAAGCCATTAGTCGTGCAACACTCGTCGCAAGTAAAAATAATACACGAGAGACTTTAACTATTTCAGCTCCACCAACACTAACCAGTAAATGGTTACTTCCACGCTTAACTCAATTTTTTGAATTATTTCCAGAATATGATGTCAGATTAGTTGACCGTATGACATTAGATCTTGAAGAGCAAAGTATTGATGTTGCAATAGAATATCGTTTTGAAGAGATAGCTCACTTTTCTACACAGCAACTTTTTGATGATCAAATTGTTGCATTGGCGAGTCCAACCTTTGTAAAGCAACATAATTTATCTGCGATTGAGCAATTAAAAGGTTTGACTTTAATTGAAACGGAACGGCGGTTGAATTCTTGGCGATCACTTTTGGCACAGTATTCTTGGGTTAATCAACAGCGATATTTATCCGTAGGATATTCACTGCAAGCTTTTGATGCGGCTGAGCTAGGACTTGGAGTGGCACTAGGTAATTTAATCAATGCACAAGATATGATTGCATCAGAAAAATTGTGTATTCCATTTGAAATTGATAAAGAGAGTATCCCTCCTTTACCTCATTATTATTTGAGTGTTCCACCGTATAAAGAACGATGGAGTCGTGTGTCGAATTTTGTAGATTGGATTACTTCATTAAGTTTTAGTAAAACTGACTGTTAAGTTTTTTTATTCATTTTCAAAAAAATTAATCAATTTTTTTTCTATCTTCTTCTCCACATAATGAGCTTCACTTAAAAAAGTAGCGATTAATCTTTAGCACGTTTCAGAACTAGAACATGAAGCTCGTCAAAGAGCTAGATGTTGTTATTTTAGAACAAGCTAAGGAGGGTCTATTTTTTAGGAATGTTAAAAAATAGGATCGGCTAAGGAGAAGCCCAATGAGTACAGATCAGAATATTGGTAAAAAGCTCAATGCAAATTTAGATCAAAAAACACGTATTAAATCAATTTTAGGCGGTTCAGCGGGCAATTTAGTCGAATGGTATGACTGGTTTGCCTACAGTATGTTTACATTGTATTTTGCGAAATCATTTTTTCCAGCAGGAAATCAAACGGCTGAATTATTGCAAGCCGCTGCCGTTTTCGCTATTGGTTTTTTAATGAGACCAATTGGTGCTTGGCTGATGGGAATGTTTGCTGATCGCAAAGGTCGTAAAGCTGGGCTAACACTTTCAGTTACGCTGATGTGTATTGGTTCCATACTAATTGCTATCGCACCAACCTATCAGCAGGTAGGTGTATTTGCACCAATTATCTTAATTATTGCACGTCTAATTCAAGGTTTAAGTATTGGTGGTGAGTATGGAGCAAGTGCAACATATCTTAGTGAAATGGCAGGAAAAAATCGTCGTGGATTTTTTTCTAGTTTTCAATATATGACGATTTTAGCTGGCCAGTTGCTTGCCTTGGCTACATTAATTTCGCTGCAAACTATCCTTACAGATTCACAATTGTATGACTGGGGCTGGCGTATTCCATTTTTTGTTGGTGCAATTTTAGCTTTATCTGTGTTCATCATTCGACGTGGAATGGTCGAAACACAATCTTTTAAAAATGCAACTCAAGAAGTGAAGTCGAGCGCTTTGGCTTTATTTAAACATCACCCTAAAGAAGCACTGGCGGTTCTATTTTTAACTGCTGGTGGAACAATTTCATTTTACGCATATACCTCATATATGCAGAAATTTATGGTGAATACGACTGGATTTTCAAAAGAAGTCGCTTCAATCGTATCTGCCACAACAATCTTTATTTTTATGTGTATGCAGCCTGTAATGGGGACAATATCCGATAAAATTGGGCGTAAGGCAGTAATGATTTTCTTTGGTATTGGAGGTGTATTGTTTACTTATCCAATATTCTCAACTGTGGCTACAACTTCAAGTCCAATTATCGCAGGATTATTAATCTTATTTGGAATGACATTTTTGTCAGGATACACTTCAACAAGTGCAGTGATTAAGTCGGAAATGTTTCCTTCGCATATTAGAGCTTTGGGCGTTGCATTACCCTATGCAATAGCAAATACTAGACAACTTGCATAACTCATAAACCGAACAATCATTTGCTGTAATTGTGCACCGACATTTTTTGATATTTCATGCATAATTTATGCATGAAATATATTGATATACAGAAACTGACTGATCCTCAGTTCAAACGCCTAACGGGAATATCTTGGTCTACTTATAAAGTGATGATTGATGTACTCAATCTTCATTTATCATCAACAGG
>NZ_SJNT01000010.1 GCF_004331035.1 Acinetobacter sp. ANC 4910 | reverse complement strand
ATAAGACCATAACGAATAGTCATAAACAGTTGTGCTGGCGACAATAGCAAGAGTGAACCACCTGATCCCTTCCCGAACTCAGAAGTGAAACCTCTTAGCGCTGATGGTAGTGTGGGGTTACCCATGTGAGAGTAAGTCATCGCCAGCTCATTATTCAAACACCCCCTAACCAACGTTAGGGGGTGTTTCTTTATTACACATTATAAAATAAGAGTAAATTTATTTGCCCATTCTATAATAAAACTCTCCAATGATAAGAAATATAAGTTGAGGTCGATCCTGCTGAAGGCCTTATTGCATTAGTTTACTTAGAATTTTAATTTTTATACCTTTTATTGGTAAATTTGAGCAACTATTGCTTATGTATTAAGTTTATTCGTGGAAAAATTATTACACCAGTTATTAATATCAATGAGCTGGGTGCAATTATAAGAAAAGTGGAATCTTACTTAGAGTATATGGATGGTCCCACAATCGCTACTATCAACAATGGTTAATTCTCTTATTAAGGATTGGTGGTTTACATCCGAGTTTTACGAAATGATTTACAAGAAATCGCACAAGTTGAATTACTGAAAAGCAGAGAATAATACAAGAATTACCTTTAGCACGGGTTACACATTTGGGAAGACAAATTGAATATTTACAAACAACGCCATTTCCAAAATTTTCGATAGATTTTATGAATGATTTAATTCAGTTAGACCAAGCGAGCAATGAGTAAAAAGAGTTTCTTCGTCAGAAAATTATGTATGCATCACTAAATCATCAACTTACGGCTTCTCAGACCTTGGATTTATTGGCTGCACAACGGTGGATTGTTCATCTCATCGTACATACACAAAGAGTTGCAGTATTGTTACAATAAGATCAAGAGGCTATTGAATAGTATTTAATTGACGCCTAGCATGTTTAAGGGCAGTGCGTAATCCTTCTTCTAAGGTTGGATGATAAAATGGTTTGGCGAGGAGATGATCAAGTGTTAAATCTTCAGCAATCATCCAACAGAGTAAGTGCGCTAAATGTTCAGCGGAAGTCATGAGTAATTCTGCACCTAAAATTTTGCGACTTTCTGTATGAATATAGACTTCCAACGCACCATAATTTTTTCCTAAAACTTGTGCACGTCCTTGTTGGGCATAAGAAACATAGCCTGTTACAAAAGGAATTTTATTACTTTCCAGTTGCTTAAAACTTTGCCCGACAATTGCCATTTCTGGTTCACAGAATACAATACCGATTGGTGTTAGATTTCGGATATTTTTTATTTGTTTTAAATTCAAGCAATTTAAAATGGCACGGTGACCTTCATGTGCTGCTTCGTGCTGAATAGGGGTGTTGGTATGAGCATCACCAATGATAAAAATAGGATAGTGTGCAAGTTGTTTGGTTTCTGGATGGACAGGTAAGTTTTTAAGATCTATAAATTGAGCATCTATATTTTCTAATCTTAAGGTATTTAATAAAGTACGACGCCCTGTTGCGACCAATAAATAATCCGCTACTAAATTGTGTTCTTGCCCATGCTCCTGGTAGACAACCTGTACACCATCTTTTGAATTTCGAACTTGTGTGGGTAAAACTTCGAACTTAATGTCAATTTCTTGACTTAAAAGTTCCTGCGCCATTTTTTGTAGTAAAGGGCTGGTTAATGTTCCGACCTTCCGACTACGTGCAAATATCGTGGTTTTAACACCTAAGCGTTGTAATGCTTGAGCAATTTCAATCGCAATCACACCACTTCCAATCACAGCGATAGATTTTGGCAGTTGCTCCAGTTCAAAGATTTCATCAGAAGTGATGAGTTTAGATCCTAATTCTTTTTTCCATTCAAGATCAAAACTTGGCGTTGATCCTACAGCGAGAATAAAACTCCGAGCTTGATAGTGCTTTTGATTAATTTCAATTGTCGCAGCATCAATAAAGTGAGCTTGACCTGATATTTTATGGGCCGAATCCCAACGAGCGACATCTTTTAAAGCAGCTTGTGTAAATTGGTTTCTTAATTTTTGTACGTGTAACATGATTTTTTTAGAATCAAGGTTTAGATGAGTTGTTATGCCAACTTTATTTAATGATTGGGCATCGTGCAGTTGATTTGCTACAGAAATAAGCACTTTACTTGGCATACAACCAACGCGTGCACAGGTGGTATCCCACGGACCATGATTCACAATTAAAATATTTGATGTGTGTTTGATTGCTTCTTTGTAAGCAGCTTGTCCAGCTGTTCCCGCACCAATAATAATGATGTCGTACATAGTTTATGTTATTTGAATATTTACTTTTTCAGCTTAACATAGTTAAACATTTGGTCTGACTTTATTTACATAAAGCTACTTATATGTTTACATACGACAAATTAAAAATTTAATTACCACTTTATGAAGAAAGGTTATTCGGGGAATTTTGATGAATAATAAACAGATTGGTCTAAAACTGTCGACAGTTGCACTGGCAGTATTGTTGGCAAGTTGTGGTGGAGGGGGGAGTGATGGATATTTCCCAGATAACAGCTCGGGAGGAAATTCGAATGGTGGAATCGTAACTTCTACAACAGCAGAGTTATTATCAATTGGACAAAGTAAAAGTAGTCTAAATGCAGGTGGTGAGGATAAATTAACTTTAACTATTCGTACTTTAGATAAAAGCGGTGGTGTCATTGCAAATGCGAATGTTAAAGTTGAAATTAAAGATGCACAAACTTCTGGTGCAAGCCTAAGTAAATCTAGTAATCTCGTTAGTAATGAAGGTGGTATAACAACAATAGATGTAAGCTTAATTAATTCTACATTAAGCCAACGAATTAATAGAACAATTACGGTTATTGTTACTTCTGGGTCTGCAAAACAAGAAATTGAAATTCCAGTGACAGGTACGACTGTTTCGATTACTTCTGATGTTAATTTACTTGAAGTAGGAAATAGTGCCAATGTAACTCTCACAGCAGTAGATGCCGTAGGTAATCCTTTAGTTGGTGCAACAGCTAGTCTAATTGATAGTGTAGGTAATACGGTTGGATCGACCTTAGTTACTAATTCAGCTGGTAAAGCTGTATTCCAAGTACCATATAATATGGTATTAGCATTAGCCAATCATAAGTTAGAATTGACAGGTAAGATTACTGTTTCAGGCAGTAATCAGTCAATTAGTAATCTTTTAACTACAGATTCAGTCACTTTAATTGCGAATGTTTCTAATAATGTAATTCAACCTATTTCTAATACAGACCCTGTAGGTGTCGGTGAAAGTAAAACAATAACAGTACAAGTAAATGCTTCATCACAAGCGGAATTACTTGGTAAAACGGTGAATTTTGATACCACAAATGGAACAGTTACTCCAACTAAAGCTACTATTACAAATGTGCATCAAGAAAATGGCAAATGGGTGGGTAATGCGAGTACAAACTTAATTGGTACGATTTCATCTGTTGCAACAGTTTCAGCGCAATTCGGGTCTAATGTCGTTTATATTGCTCAGAAAATTAGTGCGGGTGCTCCAGCAATTATCACACTTCAATCTGAAGCGAGTGTTCTAGCCCCAAGAGCTAATACTAAGGTGATTGCACTAGTCAAAGATAAAAATGGTTCACCTGTGCCAGGAGTCGTTGTTAAATTTACTACAATTAAAGATACATCTTCTGATGGTAGTCTGTCACAACCAACTGCAGTAACGGATAGTACAGGTCGAGCAACTGTAATTTATACGGCGGGTTCAGCACAAACATTAGGCGGTGGAGTTGAAATTCAAGCCTCAAGTGCAAGTGCAACATCTCCTCAGCCTGTATATTCACCAAATTTATTATTAACTGTTTCAACTCAGTCCGCTTTCATTACTGTGGCGCAAAATCATAATGTCATTAAAGAGGCGAATGACAATACCAATTATTATAAAGAATTCACAGCATCTGTAGTAGATACGGCAGGAAATCCAATTGCTAATCAAGAAATTAGTATTTCTCTAGATTTGGTAAGTTTTTATAAAGGGCGTTTTAACTGGGTGCGTGATTATTCTTATGCACAAGGCAGTGATGGAATGTGGTCATGGTTGTCTTATTGGCGTTGGTCGCGCGATTACACTGTTTATGAAAATAGTGTAGCGAAAAGAGTAACGACATATATTGAATGTCCTTCAAATGAATTCCCAAATCCAATTGCGATTTTAGGTTCGGATAATAAAATTCTTGGGACTAATGCAACATTTAGAACGAATTCGGAAGGGAAATTTGATTTTAAAGTACGTTATGGACGTAATTATTCAAATTGGCTACGAGTTAATATTAATGCTTCCACAACGGTTTCTACTAAGGATAATTTAACAGCATTATCCTTCATGCCGCCTGTTGCTGATATTGATGTGGATGATGTTGATGGTAAATGGCGTCCAGATGACGTGAGTCCTTATGGTACAGACTATTCGACATGTACTAACTACAAATAAAATAGTTTTAAATAAAAAACAGCGCTTCAGCGCTGTTTTTTTTATTTGGGCGAAAATTTAAATTGATGTTCCAACACTCACCCCAACGGTAGGACGCACATTCATAGAACTACAAGCGGGTAGGGCTAAAGCACAGAGTACAACGATCAATAATTTATTCATGTAATAAGCCTTGCTTACGTGCTTCATTAAATAATTCGCTAGAGCGATAGCCACTCTTACAAATCATTAAAATAGGTTTAGGAAGTTCGTTATAGTACTTTGAAAATTCAATGATATCTGTTTGTGTAATTTTACCGTTTTCAATAGGTTGGTAAATGACACTTACATGAGATTGCTCCGCAATATTCCGTAACTGACTGACGGAAATATTGTTTCCCATTTCCTGATCAGGTCGATTTACAATTACAGACTTAAATCCCTGTTTTAACAGTAATTGAAACGTTTTGCCATCAAGTTGACCAGAGACAGTAAGATTTTCGCTCAGTGCTTGAGGTGTTTGAGTTTTCTGAGCGAAAAGAGATGTACTATTCATTAAACCGCTACACAAAATGCATGTAGCAAAGAGTTGCTTAATCATCCAGCAAATCCATTTGTTTTGCCAATTGATACAAGTTATTTGAACGATTGCCAGTACGGCAAAACATTAAAACTGGTTTTGGGAGTTCATTAAAATGATTGGCAAAAGTACGTACATCAAGCTCGGTAATTTGACCTGCTACTACGGGTTGATAGACGTAGTCGAGTCCTGCAGCACGCGCTGCTTCTTCAATTTGAGCACTGGTGGGTTGCTCTGGTCCGCCTTCCATGTCTGGGCGGTTGTTGATAATAGACTTAAATTCTTTTTCAACAACTTGTTCTATATGCTCAGGGCCAATTTGACCTGCGAAGCCTACATTTTCGCTCATTGTGTCACTCCATCATCCAATTAAACAATATATGCTTTATGATAGCATTAAGCAGATTCGACAGTTGAATCTGTTGAAATTTTTATAAATGATTACAACCATAAAATAACGTACTGGAGCGCGTATGCACGCTTATACGGTCGAGCCTTTATATGTCAAAAGTGGTCAGGAAGTCCTTGCAGCAGATTTTTATCGGCCCAAAACGGAACACAGACCTGCTGTTATATTGATGGCACATGGCTTGGCAGGCTTACGCCAGTTTAAACTGGTGCAATATGCAAAACAATTTGCACAAGCAGGCTATGCGGTGGTGTTGTTTGATTATCGCTATTGGGGTGGCAGTACGGGCCGACCGCGTGAATTGGTCTCCATCAGTTCTCAGTTAGAAGACTGGCGAACGATGATTGCACATCTTCAGGAACGAAAGTCGATTGATTCACGACGGATTATTTTGTGGGGAACGGCACTTAGTGGAGGCTATGTTTTGAGTTTGGCCAGCGAATTGAAAAATATTCAAGCGGTGATGGTTCAAGTTCCGATGGTTGATGGCAGTGAACTTGCCAAACTTTATCCTCTTCCTCAATTATCCAAAGCATTAAAAATGTCCAGTCAGGATTATATGGGGGCGAAGGTAGGGATGAGTGCTAAAACCTTGCCTGTCGTGAGCCCTGCTGATCTCAGCTTTATGCCGACAGAAGATAGTTATTTAGGTTATTTGTCTATCATTCATCCTGACTACTTCTGGAGTGGTGAAATTCCAGCTCGAGTCTTTTTTAAGTTGATCCGTTATCGACCAATTCAGGAAGTCCGTAAAATCAATATTCCTGTGTTATTTATTGCGGCTAAAGAAGACAGTTTATTTCCAATCGCTTCCAGTCGTGAAGCAGCCACTAATATTGCCCCATTTGTGCAATATTATGAATGGGAGATGAAACATTTCGATATTTATCACCATCCATGGTTTGAAAAAGCCATTTCGACCCAATTAGAATTCTTACATCAACATATTGGAGTCAGCTCATGATTATTGTATGCCCATCCTGTTTGGCGAAGAATCGCGTGCCTGAAGAAAAAATTGAAGCACAGCCTAGCTGTGGCCAGTGTCACCAACCTTTGATTCCACTAGCTCCCATTGATTTAAATGAACAAAATTTTAGTCAGTTCATCACGCACAGTGATTTACCTATTTTGATTGATTTATGGGCAGAGTGGTGCGGACCATGTAAAATGATGGCTCCTCATTTCGCAGCCGTGGCAAAACAGAACCCTCGCGTGATTTTTGCCAAGATTAATACTGAAGAATCCCCTCGTTTAAGTAGCGCTTTTCATGTACGGAGTATTCCAACCCTCGTGTTGATGAATAAAACCAATGAAATTGCTAGAATAAGCGGTGCACTTAGATCGAGTGAACTACAACAGTGGCTGGATCAATATTCAAATGTCTAATGCCTAGTCAAAGCACAATAGGCTTGGAGAGAACGTGTCAGATATTCATGTGAAACCAGAAGGGACTTTATCCCTTCAAACCATTGCGATGCCAGCAGATACCAACTGGAGTGGCGATGTATTTGGTGGTTGGATTGTGTCACAAATGGACTTGGCGGGAGCAATCCACGCAGAACGTTTTAGTAAAGGGCGCTGTGCGACCATTTCAATTAATCAAATGACTTTTCTGGTGCCAGTAAAAGTTGGCGATGTGATTAGTTGTTATACCAAAATTTTAAAAGTCGGCAATACTTCAATTCAAATGCAAATTGAAGTCTGGGACAGCCATGACAGTTCTCGTGAAGCGAAACGTGTTACAGAAGGTGTATTCACTTTTGTGGCTGTGGATGTAAAAGGCAATAAACGTCAAATTCCTGAAGAAGTGAAGCAGAAATTTATGGAAGCCCAATCGGCTTAAGCTTGAATAAAAAAACCAGCACATTGCTGGTTTTTTTATGCCTCTATTTTAAGCCGACTTGCGCTTAGGTAACCAAGCCCACAGCATTTGGCATTGAATGGGTTCATTGCCTGCATCATCAATGACCGTTACTGGAATCAGTAATTCACCTTTTTCCTGTTCAGCAATCAACTTCTGCTGTTCTGGGCTTAAGCTTGCGGTGGCAGTAAGCCCGCCTTGAGCGACTTTTAAATAATCGACATGTAGGGTTTTAATCAGCAAAATTCGATGATCTGGCACATGCAGGCCTGTTAAAAAACCTGTGGCAGTTTCTGCCAACAACGCCATGGCTGCTGCATGTACGCCTTTAATGTGGTTTTGCATATTGCGTTGATTTTCTATACGCACCACCACATGGTGTTGATCGACTTCCAGATAACGAATATTGGCTGTGCCCACCATCGGCACAATACGACCAAAAGCTTTGCTCCAAAGGGTACTTCGAATCCCTTGCGGGAATTTCGACGTAGCTTTGACCAGTTTGGATAAACGATTACTTTGTGTCATATCATACCTTTAGAGCTTAGGGGATGGCCTCACATTAGTCTTTAAAATTATTAAATTGCAATGGAAGTCCAAATTGTTGTTCACGCAAGAAATTCATGACTTGCTGTAAAGTGTCGCGCTTTTTATCAGTCACGCGAATTTTGTCGCCTTGAATTGAAGATTGCGCTTTAATACCGCTTTCTTTAATGGCTTTATTAATTTTTTTTGCAGTATCAGAGTCAAGGCCATCTTTCAGTTTGATCACTTGAATCACATTTTTACCCGAAGCGGTGGCCTTTTGTGGATCTAGAGCCTGTACATCGACTTTGCGTTTATAAAAATGGTTTTCCAGCATGTTATAAACTTGCTCACATTGGAAATCACTTTCGGTACTAATTTTAATTTCTTTAGACTTTTCATTCAGTTCAATAGAAACATCTTGTCCGCGGAAGTCAAAACGCGTCGCAATTTCTTTTTGCGTGTTCTGAACTGCATGATTTACTTCAAAAATCTCTAATTCTGAAACAATATCGAAAGATGGCATGGAATAGACCTTTACAAAGGGAAAGAATATCTGAGATGCTAGGGATGTTTTCTTCATTTGCCAAGTGTTGTTTACATCAAAGGAGTGCACAATGATCCGTAAACAAGAAATTACAACATTTGAGTTCCCAGACGATGCCATCATCTGGGATGTCCGTGATGCAAGTGCTTATGCTGAAGCCCACGTTAAAGGTGCGGTAAATCAGCCAATTACAGGCTTGTCAGCAGATTGTTTGACTCAGGTGTCTGCGGATCAGACCATTTACATTTTATGTGGTGGCGGAAGTAAGGCGCCACGTGCGGCTGAACTTCTTGATGGTTTAGATGATTCACGTGAGTATGTTGTGCTAATGGGAGGTACCCGAGCGGCACGTGATGCGGGCTTACCTTTAGAACAAGGAACCTGATGCAAAAAAGCGCCTTATGGCGCTTTTTTATGGCATAAAGAAAACAACAGAGCATCATGCATCGGCTTACTGAGCTTGAGATGGCACTGCATTCGTAGCTTGATAATAAGCTTTCTTCACTTTCTGCTTTTTTACAAAACGTTTGATATCTAATTTGCGGATCAGGCTACTAGGAACTGGACTGGTTTCAGATAAAATCTGCGCGACCAGTAATTCACTACAGAATGGTGCAAATAAAAAGCCTTTAGAACCGAATCCCGCCAAGCTATAAATTTCTTTGGTTTGATCCAAGCGACCCAGTACAGGGAAATAGTCATTGGTCTGTGCGCGGACCGAAGCGCGACCTTGCCAAGTTGAGGTTGGAGGCAAGGAGTGTGCATAATTTGGAAACACACTGTGGATAAGATTGAAGTTATGCACATGGTCTTCTGCGAGAACTTCACAATCATCCCGATTAGGATAAAAGGATGCCCCCAGAATTAAATGCTCAGCATCAAGCTGCATACAATAGCCACCATAGCTATAGGCTTGATCGCTAGCAAGGACTTGAGTTTGATTTTTAACCCAACTGACTTGACCACGAATTGGTTTGAGGAGGGGGAAATTTTCAAAAAAAGCTTGGCTATCGCGCGCGCAGCACACAATGACATGATCAAAATCACCCAAACACTGATCTTGAGTATTCATGATTTCTACAGTTTGTTTTGAAATAAAGCTCTTGATCGTGGCTTGCTGAAACTGAATGAAGGGGTGCTGTAAAATTTGATCGCGTAGTGCATGTGGAGAAACTACTCCTGCTTGCAGCAGATTTAAACTCGAAAACTCTGTTGCAATGGCACTGTCCTGTGCTGCTGAGGTGTTCAGCACTTGTTCTGGATATTCAGCGGCTAAGCTCAATAAATCTTCCGCATTTTTTAATGCCATCTGATTGACTTGAATAGGGCGATATGCCTGAAATTGGGCATAGTGGCGCAGTGCGTGTTGCCATGCCAAGGTCATCAAGTGTTCATGGCTTTGCTCAATCGGGCACAATTTAGGATTGAGTAAAGCTAAGGGATTCCCAGAACCGCCAGCCAGTGGTTCACTTTGATCATACAGGGTGACTTGATGTCC
Source organism: Acinetobacter sp. ANC 4910 (assembly GCF_004331035.1). GTDB lineage: Bacteria > Pseudomonadota > Gammaproteobacteria > Pseudomonadales > Moraxellaceae > Acinetobacter. The sequence continues at coordinate 104,318 of NZ_SJNT01000010.1, read as the reverse complement.
ACGTTGAGCAAAGGCCCAAGCACAGCTTAAACCTGCAATGCCAGCACCGATAATGGCGATATGACGTTGCTTTGGGTACATCACGTCAACAGGATTGTGCGCTGTTGCATGAACTATGTCATTTTCTGATGTAGATTCTGGTTTTAACCAACAGGCTTTGAGCATTTCCCGTTTATGGCCAAAACCGCGTGGACGACTAATTTGGATACCATGCTGTTTTAGTCCACGTTTTAATACACCTGCAACGCTGAATGAGGCAAAAGTTGTTCCGAAGTCGGATAGTCGAACAATATGATTCAACACCTGTTCCTGCCACATATCTGGATTACAGGATGGAGCGAAACCATCAAGGAACCACGCGTTGACGGGATGAAGTTTTTCCATTTGTGGGAAAACATCATGTGCATCGCCAAGCCAGAGATCAAGGCTAAAGCGTTCTTCAGGAAAACTCAGGCGATGACAACCGGCAATCGGTAAAGGATATTGTTGAATCAATTGATCGGCCAACGGCTTGAGTTCGGGCCAAGCATTTAAGGCTCGAATCAAATCGGCTTTGGTCAGTGGAAATTTTTCCACACTAATCGCATGTAAATGGCTATGGTTGTTGGGGCGACATTGTTGCCACATTTGCCACAGCGCCAAAATATTTAATCCCGTGCCAAAGCCTGTTTCCCCAACAGAAAAATATTGGTAGTCGCTTAGGTTTGCCAAACGGAGATTGAGATCGTTACCATGTAAAAACACATGACGTGTTTCCAATAAACCGTTGTCTTTAGAAAAATAAACATCGCCAAATTGTTTAGAAACAGGCACCTCGATGCCATCGACGAGATGCCAATCGAGATCGGCCGTTTGTATTGCATGTGACAAAAGCAGCAACCTATATGATTTAAGCGTAGAAAATTACCATTGGCGGCGACGTTTAGATTGTGCATAACTGGCAATTAAGAAACCCAATAGTACGCCAACTGCTAGTGTGACAGCGCCATAAATAAACATTTGGGCACTACGTTCACTTTGTAGCACTTGAACTTGCACACCTAAACTATCATTTTTTAATTGTAATTCTTGGTTTTGTGCCAACGCTTCTAAATTGGCTTTTTCCAATTGTTGTAGGCGTACGGATTGGTCTTTGACCAAAGCTTTGATTTTTAAATCTTGTAAGGCTTTATTTTTGGCAAGTTGTTCCGCCGTAAGGGGTTGAACCTCTTGCGGTTGTCCATTTGGATTCACCGTTGCTACTGCCGGAATCACGCGTGGTTTATCCGCAGAAAGGGTATGTGGCGCTGTCGGTGCTGTTGCAGTAGGGGCAGCAGGGGCTACAGCTGGAGCTGGAGATGTTGTTGCAGGTTCTACCGCCCAAGCCGTAGAACACAATAAAGAAAGACCCAGTAAACTAGGAACAACAGCGCGCATGAACTTTATCCTTTAGGAAACGCTTTGTTAAAAGGTTTAACTTCAATTTGAGCATAGACGCCTTCTTTCAAGAAAGGCTCATCTTGTAGCCAAACATCGAGTGCTTCACGGCTGTCAAAATCAACAATGATGGTACTGCCATAAAAACCTGCTTGTGGATTACTCGGGTCTTTAGGCATCGCACCTGCGACGATTAAACGACCTTCAGCATCTAATTGCTCTAAACGTGCGAGGTGCTGAGGGCGTACCGCAAGGCGTTTTTCTACTGTACCGTCTTGATCGGTACAAGTCACAACAAATAATGGCATGATGATTCTCTGCGCGCGAAACGAATATTAATCTTCGGAAGACTTAAAATGTTTACGTAATACAATAAACTGAATAATGATAAAGGAAAACATCACCAGCATGTCACCAAAAGCGGTAAATTCGCCCCAATATTTTCCATTCATAAATAAGAAAGCAAAAAAGACATGTAAGCCAGACATGACCGCAAACATGACCGCCCAAGCATAATTGAGTCTTTTCCAGCCCAATTCACCCAAATTAAAAATGGGTGCAAATAAGCGTTTGATGAGCGGACTACGGTCTTTACTAAAATACGGGGACAACAGGAAAGCACCTGCGAAGACCATATTTAACAGGGCTGCCTTGAGACGAATATAGAAGTCATCGCTGAGCATGAGGGTAATGCCACCAAAAATGACCGTCATAAACAACACAATCCACTGTTGTTTGTCTAAACGGAATTTTTGCATGATGAACAATGCACCATAAACCACCAGCATGGAAAGAATTAAGCCAGTTGTTGCCACTAAGATATTATTATTGTCTACACCGCCGGCAGAACCGATCAATTGCAATAAAGGATGCTCGGTATCTTTCGGATCTACAGTCTTATATAAATAAAAGAAAATAATGAGTGGCACAAAGTCTAAAAGTGCTTTCATGTTAGAGTATCTGAATCTGTTTAAATAAATGGCATAGTATAAGTGATGCTTGGCGTAGATTTACATACACATAGTAATATTTCTGATGGAACTTTGTCACCAGAGCAACTGATCCATGCCGCACATGAAAAAGGCATTCATACGCTGGCTTTGACCGATCACGATACGATGGATGGTTTGGCATTGGCAGAACCAACTGCACATGCTTATGGTATGAAGTTAATCTCTGGGGTAGAAATTTCCAGTCAATGGTCACGTCCAGCCACCCAGAAAAGTTATAGCGTACATATTGTTGCACTGAATATGCAGCATCCTGAGCCTTTATTGGCAGTCTTAGAACAACAGAAACAGATTCGAGCTGAACGTGGTGTGCAGATTTGTAGTTTGCTGACGCCTTTAATTGGTCAGGATATTTATGCAGATGTACTGGCCAAAGTCGAGGGTGAAGCAGATCGCGTCACGCGTAGCCACATTGCGAAAACCTTGGTGGAAAAGGGAATTGTAAGCCGTGTGCAGCAAGCTTTTGATAAATATATCAAGGAAGGCAAAAAGGCCTATGTGAAATTTGATGGCTTGGGTTTGCAACAAACGATTCAGGCAATTCATGCCAGCCGTGGCTTTGCGGTTTTGGCTCATCCCACCCGATATGATTTGTCTGCGACCAATGTCCGTTATTTAATTGAGTTGTTTGCACAGTCCGGTGGGGATGCCGTGGAATTACCACCACAAATTGACCCACCTGCGACCCGTCACATGGTGGATCGTATAATTGCGGAACAGGGTTTAAAAGTATCCGTAGGCAGTGATTTTCATGGTGAAAATATGCCATGGGTTAAACTGGGGAATATTCCTGTGATGAAAGCAGAACAAGTCGGAATTTGGGAACAGTTTCAGTAACCCCGATGTTTTAATTCACAAGCAAACATGCTGAATTAGTTTTGACCGTTATTGCCCCATTTTAGATAAGCTTCTCGTTGACTTAAACGGTCATAGTAGTTTTTGATATGTGGAGTATCTGGTTTATCAAAAGGTGTTAAATACCAGCGCTGTACAGAAAGTCCAATCGGAATGTCTGCCAATGAAAAATGCTCACCTGCTACATAAGCCTGCGTGTTTGCGAGTTGGTTTTCTAAAATCAGCATCATGCTGTTCCATGCTTGAATACTTTTTTCAACTTCCTTCAAGTCTTGGTGCTCGGGGGAGTTCCGAATAATGTGCATCAGGGCATAGACCCAACTGTTATTGAGCTCAATCCCTTGCCAGTCAATCCATTGATCAATAAGCGCACGTGTTTTCGGCTGTATCGGATAAAGTGCTGTGCCAGCATAAGCATTGGCTAAATAACGAATAATAGAATTAGACTGCCAAAGAATTAGCTCTTCATCAATCAGTACAGGAATAGTGGCGTTCGGGTTTAATTGTAAAAATTCTTGTTCTTTCGGGGAGCGAAAGCCACGACCCCAATCTTCACGCTGATAAGCTACATCTAGCTCATCACATAACCAGAGTACTTTTCTGACATTGATAGAATCTGTTCGCCCTAAAAGTTTAATCACAGCCTGACTCCTTATCCTGATTTTTAAATATTTGTTTAATCTAATCTTTCTTGTTCTACAACGTTTTGAATTGTTAGCTTTATAAGAGATTATTATCCTGTGCTTGAATGGGTGGTGGAGTTGGCTTACCCAAGGTACCGAGTAATTCAATTTCAATGGTACGTACCATTGCATCTAAGGGTAAATCATTACTTTGAGTACCAAATGGTTCTTCAATTTCTGAACTTAAGGCATCTAAACCCAAAAAGGTATAAGCCAAGATCCCGACCAATAAAGGGGTAGCCAGTCCTAAAGTTGCACCCAAACTAAATGGCAGCATGAAACAGAAGAAGTACACGGTACGGTTTAGCAATACAGAATAAGCAAAAGGTAATGGCGTGGTAGCAATCCGATCACAGCCTGTTTGTACCAAACTCATTTCCGCCACATGTTCATTCATTTGTGCATAAATAATGTCGGAGATTTCACCTTCTTTTAAGGCTTGCATCAGTTCCCATTGAATTAGACTGAGGGTGTATTGCGGAGCATTGACCTGTTGATACAGTTGTGCCAATGCTTGCGGGCTTAAACCTGTAGTTTCAGTAAGCTCGGTTGGGTTTTCGGTTTGATGACGTAGTCGGTCACGCAATACATTGGCAAAGACAATCACATGTTGAATGACTCGCTCACGCCGTGCCTGCGTAAGAATACGACAGTTACGGTCAAAGTGGCGTGCATTGGCAATCAACATGCCCCAAAGTTTACGCGCTTCCCACCAACGATCATAACAAGCGGTATTTTTAAACCCAAGGAAAATAGACAGTACAACGCCAATTAAGGTGAAGCCAACCAAGGGTAGTTCAGGAAAGTGAAAATATCCCATGTGGGATACACCACCCACGATGGTAGAAATGAGCATAACCACGCCTAAGGGTGGTAAAACTTTCGGAAGGATTGTACCGCGCCATGAAAATAATAGTTTAAAGACGTCGGGTTGTTCTCGCACAATCATGTGGTGGTTTTCATCATTTATTTTGGGTTGATCTTCATCTGTCGTTTAGGTTTTGTCAATATTGCTTGAAAAGCTTTAAGTGGACTTGATCAAGCCCTGCTCAGCAAACGAAAAACTGCCTGTCGCAGCGATGACACAATGATCCAACAATTGTATTTCAAGCAGTTTACAGGCCTGTGTAATTTGTTGGGTTAAGGCAATATCTGCCGCCGAAGGCAGGGCATATCCCAAAGGGTGATTATGTGCGATCACAATGGAGCTGGCTTGTTGTTGCAGGGCATAACGCAGTAATTGATTCAAAGAGACGGTACAACTATTCAGTGAGCCAAAGAAGAGTTTTTTAAAATGCAGTTTACGTAGCTGACTGTCTAGGCACAGAACGGCAAATACTTCCTGTGTTTCTCCCAAGAGTTCGAAGCGTAGATAGTCCAGTAATTGCGAAGAGTTTTCAATTTCTAAACGATGTTGTTGTAATTGTTGAGCCACATAACGTCGTCCCAGTTCTTTCACAGCCATCAGTTGTGAATATTTAGTGGCACCAATCCCATGAAATTGACTGAGTTGGGGGAGTTCAGCATTCAAAATAGGCGCTAGCCCACCAAAGTGACGAATCAGCAGTCGGGCTAATTCAACGGCTGAATGTTGTTTGGAGCCAGAGCGCAGAAAAATGGCCAATAATTCGGCATCTGAAAGGCTACTCGCCCCTTGTTGTAATAAGCGTTCACGTGGACGCTCTTGTTCGGGCCAATGTTTGATCGATAGATTCATTTTTGTTGAGCTTTTTCATGTTTATTATCAAGTTTTACCCCAGTCAATCACTTGGGTATGCGGATATTTAATGCTATTGTGAGCGCCACTGCAACAGAAAGGTATACTGTTTGTGAGCTTTGATTTAAGTGTAATTCCAAATAAAAACATCATTTTGGCTGTTACAGGCGGAATTGCAGCCTATAAAAGCGCCATCCTCGTTCGTCGACTTAAAGATCAGGGATTTAATGTCCGTGTGGTGATGACACATGGTGCACAGGCCTTTATTACGCCACTGACCTTTCAGGCATTGTCTGGCAATCCCGTGCATACTGAATTACTCGATCCAGAAGCCGAAGCAGGTATGGGACATATCGAATTAGCGCGTTGGGCAGACTTATTGTTGGTGGCACCAGCCAGCTGCGACACCTTAGCTAAGTTTGCCGCAGGTTTGGCAGATGATTTACTCAGTACTTTATATCTTGCGACCAAAGCACCAGTCTGGGTTGCGCCTGCTATGAATCAACAAATGTGGGCAGCCAAAGCCACGCAGCGTAATTTAAATACGCTGATTGAAGATGGCGTGCATGTCATTATGCCAGAAGCGGGTTCACAAGCATGTGGTGATGTGGGTTTGGGTCGTATGCCTGAGCCAGAAGATTTGGCTTATCAAGTCACGCAATACTTCCATAAAGCACAACGTGCAATTGCCGAAAAATTTGGTCTATTGGCGAGTAAACATGTAGTGATTACTGCGGGTCCAACCCGTGAAGCAATAGACCCTGTGCGTTATATTTCTAATCACAGTACTGGCAAAATGGGCTTTTCGTTGGCAGCTGCCTGTTATGCGGCTGGGGCGAAAGTGACTTTAATTGCAGGCCCTGTCAGTTTAGATACTCCAAATGGGGTACGCCGTGTGAACGTATCCTCTGCAATTCAAATGTTGAATACCAGCATGCAAATGTTGGAAGAAGGCTGTGATATTTTCATTGCCACAGCAGCAGTCGCTGATTATCGCGTTGCTGAAGTCGCTGAACATAAAATTAAAAAATCGGGTGATGAGCTGAATGTCGCTTTAGTCAAGAACCCAGATATTGTGGCAACTATTGCACAGCAACAAAAGCGCCCGTTTATGGTGGGTTTTGCCGCAGAAACACGTAATGTGGAAGAATATGCAGCAGGCAAGTTAGTTGCAAAAAAACTGGATATGATTGCTTGTAATGATGTGTCACGTACAGATATTGGTTTTGCATCGGATGAAAATGCCATGACGGTATTTTTTGCCAATCAATACCGTATGGATAAACGTGATTTAGAAAAAGCCTCAAAACAAGAGATTGCACAACAGTTGGTAGAAGCCATGCACGATGCTTTACAGCATCATAAAGCCAAATAGACCTGTGAAATTTTTATCAAAATGCAACGAATCCGTTGCATTTTTTATGTATGCTACATCAGTAGAATAAAGCAGAGTGTTTAAATAAACATTTTGTATATTTGACCCTGATAAATAAACCATAGCCACAGTTTTTGATAGGACATCATCATGATTAAAAAAACTTTAGCCACCGTTGTAATGTTGTCATCTTTGTTATTAAGCAATACCGTAATGGCGGCAGGTTTAGACGATGATATGAAAACCCTTGGGAAAAATTATAAAGCCTTCAACCAAGCCTCAACCCCACAAGCGGCAACCAGTGCCTTGAACAATATGCGTGGTGCCGCAGTACATGCCAAGCAATATAAATTGACTGCACATATGGCTGAAAAAGCACCAAGTTCGACGGCTTTGTTTGACCAGATTATTGTAGAAATTGACAAAACCAAAGCACTGGCACAAGCAGGCAAATTAGACGAAGCGAAAAAGCAAGGTAAAAAAATTGGTGAGTTACGTGATCAAGGGCATAAGACTTATATGCACCACTGATGTTGATTTAGAATCAGCACGTCTATTCGCTGCTAAAACTGTACCTTCATCGGTACAGTTTTTTTATGTCTGATACATTAAGGTCGTTATTAGAATTGAGCATGATTCGGATTTTCAGCTACAGCAAGAATTGCTAAAGTGAAAAAGAAATCTGCAAGGATGAATAAGTATGTCCTCACAACAGCACTATCAGCGTGTGGCACAAGCCATTGAATATATTCAGCGACATTTTCAGCACCAGCCGACGCTGGAGGATGTGGCGGCACATGTACATTTAAGTCCTGCATATTTTCAGCGCCTATTCAGCGAATGGGCTGGCACCAGTCCTAAGAAATTTCTGCAATATATCAGTGTGGAACATGCCAAGTCGATTTTAACCTCAACAGCATCGCATTCACTTTTAGATGCGACCTATGACACAGGATTATCCAGTGGCAGTCGCTTGCATGATTTATTTATTCAAATTGAAGGGATGACCCCCGCTGAATATAAACAGGGTGGAGCTGGGTTAAAGATTTTTTATAGCTTCGCTGAAACATTATTTGGCCGTGTTTTGGTGGCTTCCACAGATAAAGGGATTTGTGCGCTGTCTTTTGTTGAACAGGAAGAGCAAGCCCTCAATGAATTAAAAACCAAGTTTCCTCATGCTGAATATATTGAGCAGAGGGATGAAATGCAGCAACGCGCTATGGCTGTGTTGACGGTGCAACCCAACTCAATACAGCACATAAAACTGCATTTAAAAGGTTCAGCATTTCAATTAAAAGTCTGGGAAAGTTTGCTCAAAATTTCTGTAGGTCAACTGGCGAGTTACCGTGATGTGGCATTACAGATAGATCAACCTAAAGCTGCACGTGCAGTAGGGAGTGCGGTGGCGCATAATCCTGTAGCTTTCTTAATTCCGTGCCATCGGGTTATTCAAGCGTCAGGCGTGCTCGGCAATTATCATTGGGGAGCAACCCGCAAGACAGCGATGATCGGTTGGGAAAGTGCCCAAATTCATGCCCATTCAGAAGAGCTTTAAATGTCACTATTTCCCGTCGAGTTTGATTCTGAACAGAATTTATTGCCTTATCAGGGCTGTGTGTATTACTACGGTCAAATTATGGATAGTGTTTTGGCAGATCATTATTTTCAGCGACTATTAGAAAGCATTGCTTGGCAAAATGATCTAGCGGTGATTTTTGGCAAGATGCTTGTGACCAAGCGTAAAGTGGCTTGGTATGCCGATCAGGCTTTTTCTTATACCTACTCCAAAACCACCAAACAAGCATTGCCGTGGACGCCTGAACTATTGACATTAAAAGCGTTGGTCGAAGCTAAAACGGGTGAGAAATTTAATGCCTGTTTACTGAATTTATATCATTCAGGGGAAGAAGGGATGGCGTGGCATAGTGATGCCGAACGAGAACTGAAACAGTATGCTGCAATTGCTTCTTTAAGTTTGGGGGCAGAGCGAAAATTTGCTTTTAAGCATAAGCAGACCCAAGAAAAAGTGGAGTTGGTACTGGCACATGGCAGTTTACTGGTCATGAAAGATGAAACCCAAAGCTACTGGCTACATCGGTTGCCCCCAAGCAAAAAAGTGTATGGAATGAGAGTGAATTTGACCTTCAGATACATGAATGCAGCGCAATAAAAAAGGCTGAATAGATTATATTCAGCCTTTTTTGAATTCATGATTTTGCAATGCAAAGATCAGGAATTATGCTTGACCTTCAGCCATAGCTGTTTGAGCGCGTTGCATATTTGCTTCGAACTCAGCATCAAAGTTAATTGGCGTTAACAGCAATTGAGGGAAGCTGCCTTTGGTAACCATATCGTTCACGGCTTCACGCAAGAATGGGAACAAAATGTTCGGGCAGTATGCACCTAAAATATATGGAAGACGCTCTTCTTCAACTGCATCAATCAGGAAGATCCCTGCTTGAGTCACATCAACGATAAATGCCGTCTCACCTGCATTATTTGCTTGAACAACAACTTTTAAAGACACTTCGAAATGAGTTGGATCAATCTTTTCTGCAGAAGAAGAAAGGTTGATATTGAGTTCTGGCTGCCATTCTTTTGTGAAAACTTGTGCGCCAGGAACTTCGAAAGAAATGTCTTTAGTATAAATACGTTCGAGTGCCAATTGTGGTTGAACTTGTTGTTCTTCGCTCATTATTAAATCCTTAATATAAATTTGAACTATGCTTTATGGTTAAGCCAATAATCCGTCAAGTTTACCATCACGCTCTAAAGCATAAAGCTGGTCAAACCCGCCAATAAATTGGTCACCAATAAAAATTTGTGGAACAGTACGGTGGTTCGTGCGTTGCATGAGTTCTACACGTACTTCAGGCGCTTCATTGGATAAATTAATTTCTTTATATTCAACGCCTTTACGCTCAAGAAGTTGTTTCGCACGAACGCAGTAAGGACATACAGTTGTAGAATAAATCGTTACTTCAGCCATTAGAGTCTCCTTAAGCCATTATTTTGCTTTTACCAAAGGTAAGCCTTGCGCTTTCCAGTTGCTAATACCACCGTCTAAACGATAGCTATCCACATGACCAACTTGTTGCAAAGCTGTACCTGCGACTTGACCAAGGTTGCAAATAAACACCAATGGACGTTCCGCAGATTTTAACTCTTCGACATGGCTTGCAATTTGGCTGTAGGGAATGTTACGGCTGCCACTGATGTGACCTTCACGGAAGTCTTTTGCATCACGTAAATCAATCAACATGGCATTTTTTGCTTTCACTAAAATACCTAAAGACTGTGGAGAGATTTTGCGACCGTTGCGCTGACCTTCTAAAACGAAGAACAACACCACTAATGCCCCAAGTGTTCCAAATAAAAAGGGGTGATTCCCCATAAATTCCAACCAACGTTCCACAAATCACCTAATTACAATTCGAAATTGCCTAGAGTATAGCTCATAAATATGGTGATCAAAATCACCGCTTCAAGGGGAAGACAAACAGAAAGTCTAATTTTTTTGCTGTGCTTCAGCAATTTCATCCATTAAACGTAAAAAACTGTCTAAACGACGGGGTAAAATTTCACCATTACTGGCAGCTACACGCAGTGCACACTGTTTTTCATGTTTATGGGTACAGTTGCGGAACTGACAGTAGCCCAACTGATTTTGAATTTCAGGGAAGCCTTGTTGCACTTTTTCAGTGGTCAGATGCCATAAACCAAATTCACGAATGCCTGGCGAGTCGATCAGTGATGCACTTTGTCCAAAAGGAATTAAACGCGTTGAGGTGGTGGTGTGCTGACCTAAAGCCGAGTTTTCAGAAATAATATTGGTCTTTTGCGCGGCATTTGGAACCATGGTATTAATTAATGAACTTTTACCCACCCCAGACTGTCCAACAAAAGCCACCGTTTCACCTTCAAGGCGCTGTGCTAAAGCACTGAGATCACCTGTAGATTGGCATTGCATCACTTCATAACCCAAAGCTTCATATTCCTTGAGCATATCTAGAATAGGATCATTTTCTTTGAGTAAGTCGGTTTTATTCAGGACTAATAAGGCTGGAATGTCGGCATCGGCACATGCCACCAAATAACGATCAATTAATGTGGGTGCAGGTTCTGGTAAAGGTGAAAACACAATCACAATCAAACTGATATTGGCCGCGACAGGCTTCACTTTATGATAACGGTCAGGACGGGTCAGTAAGGAACGACGCGGATGGATGGCGGTAATAATACCTAAACCCGTATTCGGATCGGCTTGCCATTTAACTCGATCGCCCGTCACCAGTAATTCAAGATTGGTCCGTGTATGACAACGCCAAATACTGCCCAATTCAATCGGTTTCCAAAACGGTTCAGGTTCACCATCTTGTACATGTGGTTTTTCAGGATGCATGTCTGGCACCGACAGGGCTTGCACCTCAAGCTGACGTCCGTAGTGTTGAACCACTAACCCTTCCAGATCATTTGACGTGTCAATTTCTTCTTGACGTGTTTGCTGCTGTTTCTGAATACGACGCTGCTGCTGTTCAGTTAAGCGACGTTTACGAATTAAAGCCATTCATATCCTAAAAAACCATGAATTCAAGATGGCAAAAATAGCATGAAGCGGGGGATGAATTACAGCATTCAGGGTATTAATTTGCTACTATAAATGTTTTTACAGCCAATAAGATTGCACATTTATGAGCAGCACGCCTGATACTCGCCTCATCTGGATTGACCTTGAAATGACAGGTCTAGATACCGATAACGACCAAATTATTGAAGTTGCAACGATTGTGACCGATGATCATTTGAATATTTTGGCGGAAGGTCCAGTATTGGCTGTGCATCAATCGGATTTAATCCTGAATGCCATGGATGAGTGGAATACCCGTCAACATGGTCAATCAGGTCTGATTGAGCGCGTGCGTCGTAGTAAATTGACAGCACGAGATGCTGAGCAGCAAACCATTGAGTTCTTAAAAAAATGGGTCAATCCAAAGAGCTCGCCAATGTGTGGTAACTCGATTTGTCAGGATCGCCGTTTTTTACATCGTTTAATGCCTGAAATGGAACAATACTTCCATTACCGTAACTTGGATGTATCTTCAGTGAAAGAATTGGCGAAACGCTGGCGTCCAGAAATTATGAGCGGGTTGAAGAAAAATGCCTCGCATTTGGCCATGGATGATATTCGTGATTCGATTGCAGAATTGAAATATTACCGTGAATACTTCTTTATCATGAATAAAGACTAAATCGATATTGGCTGAAAATGGGGTGTTAAACCCCATTTTTATTTTAGTCTGTCATATTTTTAGGTTATATTTTCTACATCAAGCTAGAGGGTGTACGGCTTTAAGTTGATCTAAAGCAAAGTACAAATTTTTGTTTTTATTCATTTTAAATTATAAAAAAGAGTTTAAATATGCAAAGTAATAATCCAATACTTAATCGCGTCGAAGTTTACGCGGATTACAGCCAGCCGATGACCGTTCAAGGTGCGATTCAAAAGTCTGTATTGTTGACTTTAATTGCCGCGGTACTGGGTTTAGGTATTTTCTTCTACAGTTTTATGACCTTAAATATTTCTATTGCCTATAGCGCCGCAATTGTAGGTGCGATTGGTGGATTTATTTTGGCACTTATCACTACTTTTAAACCAGATACCGCGAAAATTCTCGCCATTCCTTATGCGTTTTTTGAAGGTGCCTTTTTAGGGGGGATTTCGGTTATTTTCCAATTGAAATTCCCAGGCGTACCGTTGCAGGCATTATTGGCAACTTTTGTGACGACCTTGGTGATGTTTACTTTGTATCGTTTACAAATTGTGCGTGCCACAGAAAAATTTAAATCGGTTGTACTTTCTGCCAGCATTGCCATTGCAATTGTGTTTGTGGTGCAACTCATCATGCGTTTAGCCTTTGGTTCAAGTGTGCCGTATATCTTTGAAAGTAACTGGTTAGGCATTGGTTTTGCTGCTTTTGTGGCGGTGATTGCATCTTTAAATCTCATTCTCGATTTTGATTTGATTGAAAGCAGTGCAGCACAACATGCACCAAAGTCTATGGAATGGTTATCTGCGATTGCATTATTGGCGACTTTAGTCTGGATGTATTACTCATTCATGCGCTTATTGAGCTTGATCCAAGGGGATGATTGATTGATGTTTTTTAACATTTCTTCAGCGTAATCCATATTCACCCTGCTTTTTGCAGGGTGAATTGTTATGAATCTGTGATTTGCTGAAAAAAAGGCGCATTTTGCAATTTTGTTCTGATGCCAGACTTGGCATTATTCATCCTAAATTATTTTAAGTGAGATTCACATGTCACAAGGACTACTAGCAGGAAAACGCTTTCTGATTGCAGGTATTGCAAGTAAGTTGTCGATCGCATTTGGTATTGCTCAAGCATTGCATCGTGAAGGTGCAGAATTGGCATTTACTTATCCGAATGAGAAACTTAAAAAGCGTGTTGATGAATTTGCGGCGCAATTTGGCTCAACATTGGTGTTTCCTTGTGATGTTGCTGTGGATGCAGAAATTGACCAAGCGTTCGTTGAATTGGCGAAACACTGGGATGGTCTAGATGGCGTAGTTCACTCTATCGGTTTTGCACCTGCACATACTTTAGATGGCGACTTTACCGATGTTACGGACCGTGAAGGTTTCCGTGTTGCACATGACATCAGTGCATATAGCTTTATTGCAATGGCGCGAGCAGCAAAACCATTGCTATTGGCACGTCAAGGTTGTTTATTGACTCTGACTTACCAAGGTTCTGAGCGTGTTATGCCGAACTACAACGTGATGGGTATGGCAAAAGCATCTTTAGAAGCGGGCGTACGCTACTTGGCGTCTAGCTTGGGTGCTGAAGGTATTCGCGTTAACGCAATTTCAGCGGGTCCAATCCGTACTTTAGCGGCTTCAGGCATTAAATCATTCCGTAAGATGTTAGATGCGAATGAAAAAATTTCACCACTTAAACGCAATGTAACCATTGAAGATGTGGGTAATGCAGCGTTATTCCTTTGCTCACCTTGGGCAAACGGGATTACTGGTGAAATCATGTATGTTGATGCAGGTTTCAACACTGTGGGAATGAGCCCTGATTTGATGGGCGATGACTGATCATTCGCTTGATCTCAAAAAACGGCACTTGAAGTGCCGTTTTTTAATGTCTTTTGTTTTTAATCCTTAATCAGGCAATTGCTGAATGGGGCTACCCCCCAAGGCTTGCATCAACGTGACGTAGGCGTTGTATTGACTTTGTTTGGTGTTAACCAAAGTCAAACGAGCACTACGCGTGGTTTCTTGTTGATCCAGTAAATTCTTTAAGGCCACCGCACCATAACGATAACGCACATCGGTTAAGCGTTCGGCTTTTTCTGCCAGTTCTAAATTACGCTGTTGTAGCTTGACCTGCTGATCTAACTCACTGCGTGCAGACAAGGCATTTTCAACATCGCCAAAAGCCTGATATAAGCTCTGACGATATTGCACAATGGCTTTTTCATAGTCCAATTGGCTAATCGCGATATCTTTTTTCATATCGTTATATTGCAAAAACGGCAGACTTAAACTTGCCCCTAAAGTCAGGGCCGGATTACGCAAAAGTTGCGTTAAAGAGGTACTACTGCTGCCTAAACTTCCAGTTAGGCTGATGGAAGGATAATAGCTCGCTGTGGTGGCATCTTTAGTGGCAAGGCTTTCCCGTAGGCGTAACTCAGCGGCTTTTAAATCTGGACGACGTGACAGGATATCTGCGGGTAAGCCCGCAGCAATAGTAGGTAATACCAATTGCGGTAAACGCTGTGGTTCTTGAATATTCAACTGTTGGATAGGCATATGTAGCAGGATAGCTAGCGCAGTTCGTGTTTCGACTAAGTTTTGCTGAATTTGACTCAGGCTGGCTTTTTGGCTTTGTACTGATTGCTCGGCTTGAGTCAGTTCTAAGCCAGAAACAGAACCTGCTTGATACTGTGCTTTGACTAAATCATACAGCTTTTGCGACGTCGCAAGGCTTTGCTGTGCGGTGCTGAGACTTTCATGATAATAAGCCAATTGCCAATACAGTTTGGCTGTGGTGCCAACCAAGCTTTGTGCTGTGGCTTGCAAATCCTGTTCAGTCGCCAGTGCTTCCCATTTTTTAGCTTCGGTTTGACGTGCCAATTTACCAAATAAATCTAATTCATAACTGAGTCCAACTTTGGTAGAGAGTCCGCTTGATGCATCACTTCCATCATTAAGATCAAAACTATGTCCCGTAGATAGTGTAGAGCTAACACGCGGTTTTTGCTGATTTGCAGTTAAATCTGCTTGTAAGCGTGCTTGTTTTAAGGTGATACCCGCAACAGCTAAGTCGGTATTTTTTGCTAAGACTTCATCAATCAATTGATTCAGTTGCGTATCACCAAATAAGGTCCACCATTGATCGGCATAGATGGCTTGCTGTCGTTGTTGTGCAGCCGTCTGACCATATTGAAATTGGGCAGGCGTTTGTACACTGGGGGCTTGATAAGGTGTTTTAACCACAGCCGCACAACCCACTAAGGTACTACCGAGTAGCATTGCTGTACACAGACGTGTAAATGAAAACTGCATAATTTGTCCTTATTCTCTAGCAAGTGCTGCAACAGGGTCGAGTTTGGCTGCATTTTTCGCAGGTAAAAATCCAAATACCACACCAATTAACGTCGAGCAGACAAATGCTGCAATAATTGAAGTTGTTGAGTAAGCAATGCCAAAATTTCCGCCGGCAAATTTCTGAATGATTTGACCTAAGCCAAGGGAAAGTAATACCCCCAAGACCCCGCCAATTAAGCAGACTAAAATCGCTTCAATTAAAAACTGTTGTAAAATATCACTTTGCCGAGCACCCACCGCCATACGTACGCCAATCTCTTGCGTCCGTTCGGTGACCGAGACCAACATAATATTCATGACGCCAATTCCGCCAACCACCAATGAAATCACGGCAATTGCAGAGACCAACAAGGTCATGGTACTGGTAGTTTTTTCAATGGTTTGACGAATACTGTCACTGTTCATGGTAAAGATATCTTGTTGACCATGGCGCAAGGTCAATAAGTTCACAATTGCATTTTCAGCCGCACTGGTAGAGTATTGATCATTGATTTGCACAATGATATTACGCACATTCGTCTGACCCAGCATACGGCTCATGACCGTGGTGTAAGGCATATATACGTTCAGGGTGTCATCGGAACCCATGGCACTGGTTTGGGGTTCCACGACACCAATAATCCGCCCAGGTACACTGCCGAGTAAGATCACTTGTCCAATCGGATTGCTGCCATCATTAAAAAATTGCTTTTGGGTATTGGTGTCAATCACGACATCTTGGGTACGGTCACGCACACTGCGTTGATCAAAGGTTTGCCCATTTTTGAAAGTAAGACCTTTAACGGTGAAGTAATCACCCCCAACCCCGTTAATGGTGGCATTGGCTTCGTTTTGTTGATAGCGAATAGTTTTCGATGAACTCACCATTGGACTGACTGCACTGACATAGGGTTGGGTGGCAAGCGCTTCGGCATCACTGGGCACCAAGGTTTTAAAATTGGCCGTTTTGGAATTGTCACCAAAACCACGCCCTTGAAACACGGTAATCGTGTTTGTTCCTAAGCTGCTAATATTACTAAGGATCTGTTTTTGAGAGCCATTGCCTAATGCCACCACGGTGACAACCGAGGCAATCCCGATAATAATCCCGAGCATGGTCAAAAAGGTTCGCATACGATGCGCATTCATGGACAAGATGGCCATATGGAAGGCTTCACCTAGGCGATCAAGTAGGGAGCGCCACGCAGAAACACTTTTATTTTTTTCTTGCTGTGCTGAAAGTGCAGTTTCAGCATCGGGATCATGATGTAATTCAGTATCATGTTCAGGCTGATTGACACGATCAGCAATAATTTGCCCATCACTGATTTCAATAATGCGGCTGGCATTTTTAGCCACTTGCATGTCATGTGTGACCAGAATAATGGTATGTCCAGCAGCATTTAATTCACGCAGAATTCGCATGACTTCAACACCGCTATGTGAGTCCAAAGCACCCGTCGGTTCATCGGCAAGAATTACATCGCCACCATTCATCAGCGCGCGTGCAATAGACACCCGCTGTTGCTGTCCCCCCGAGAGCTGACTCGGACGGTTCTGGGTTTTATTGCCCAGTCCAAGTTCTGTGAGTAGAGCAGTTGCCCGTTGTTTACGTGCATAGGGTGTAATGCCCGCATAAATGGCAGGAACTTCAACATTGCCTTCAGCGGTTAAATCACCCAGTAAGTGGTAACGCTGGAAAATGAATCCGAAATACTCTCGGCGTAATTCAGCCAGTTGGTCGGGTTCGAGTTGCCCAGTTTCTCTACCTTTGACCAGATAGCTGCCAGATGTAGGACGATCTAGACAACCGAGAATATTCATTAAGGTGGATTTACCCGAACCTGATTGACCGACAATCGCAACCAGCTCACCTTCGTAAATGGTGAGATCAATCCCTTTGAGAATTTGAACAGTACTTTCACCAGCTGGGAATTCTCGTACCAAATTGCTGACTTCAAGCAAAGCTTTTTTTGTCATGCTTACATTCCCATTGGTGGACCATTGCGACGTTTATTGCCGCTGTTGGCTGAGGCCGCTGAGGTATCAGAACTGTCTGCAATGACCACTTGATCATTTTCTTTTAGACCTGCCAAAACTTGTGCATTCACACGGTTATTAATCCCGATCAGTACTTGTTTGGGTTGGGCTGAACCATCGGCTTGTAATACACGGACGACACTTAAGCTTGCTTTACCTTGTTTAATCAGTTGTTGTTGGGCAGCGGTTAAATTCAGACGTTCAAGCTTAGGAGCTTGTGTACGGTCTGAGTCAGATTTGCTTACCGCTACGGATGCGGATTGTGCCTTGGCAGCACTATTTTGCTTATTTTTTACAGGGCGATTAGAGATTGCTGAAGAAGGAAGTAATAGTGCATTCTGTGCAGAATCGAGCACGATATAGACTTGTGCAGTCATATCAATACGCAGTTTGCCATCACTATTCGGGACATCAAATAAAGCATTGTAATAGATTGCGGTACTTGATGAACTTGAAGTACTGGTACTGCTGTCACTACTAATCGAGTCGGGTGCAGGTTCAATCTGGCGTAGGGTAGCATAACGTTTACTGTCATCACCCAAAGTCGTGAAGTAAACCTGTTGACCTTTTTCGACTTTCATAATGTCGGCTTCACTGACCTGCGCTTTAATGGTCATATTTTGTAATTTGGCAATTTTGACTATGGTGGGTGCACTTTGATTGGCGTTTACGGTTTGACCTTCTTCGGTCACAATCGCAACCACTGTGCCATCAGTTGGTGCCAGAATACGGGTATAACCGATGTTGGTTTGCGCTGTAGATTTGGTGACTTTTGCCGATTCAATCTGTGCATCAATGGCTTTAATTTGTGCTTGTGCAGTTTTAAAGCTTGCTTCCGCAGACTCAAGTTCCGCTTTAGAGGTTGCGTCTTGAGCAAACATTTGTTGTTGACGCTTATATGCCAATTGTGCCTCATTAAGGTTGGCTTCTTGTTGTAAGCGTTGAGCTTCTAAATTTTTGATGTTCGCTTCAGCCGTTTTAAAGCTATTTTCTTGTGTGGTGGAATCAATTTGTGCGATCAGTTGACCTTGTTTGACTTCATCGCCTAACTGCACATACATTTTTTGTACTTGACCTGACACCTGTGCACCGACACTGACCAGTTTGGTGGCATCTAAAGTTCCTGTTGCCAATACAGTATTTTCAAGATCACCACGTGTCACGCTTTCGGTAATATATTGTGGTTGTTCTTGTTTGGGTTTGAAATAGCTCCAAGCCAAATAAGCGACTAAAGCAACACAGAGTAGTGCGATAATAATTCTAAAAGATTTTATTTTTGGCATAGGAGTCAGGGAGTAAAAAATAATCCTGCCTAGTATAAAAGTGAAATGCGGATAAATCGTGGATTTTTTATCTATTTGTAAATGATAACTATTCTTTTATAATGTTTAAATCAGAATTAAATGACATTTCATTAGTATTATGCACAACCCCCCAATTTACTGAGGCTATTTCGACAGCTCGGCATATTAAAAATAGCAAGGGTTAGTGAAAGAGCTGACGTCCGCAAAGCAGCGCAATCGCTTGTAGAATCAGTTGTTCAGGGTTTTCCTGACTTAAACCTTTAATTGATGCATCTATTCTTAATAAAAGTGTGGGCCACGTGAGGAACTGTTTCGGATTAAGGCGGCGTAAAGCTTGTTGGTAAAGGCTGACTTTGGTTTTCCATATTCCGAGTTGCAAAGCATTTTGCGGTTGCTCAAAAAGCTGCATTAAAAGGCGCATTTCTTTGCTAATGCTCCACAGCAATAAACTCATCGGTTCGCCCGAAGCCAGCAGATATTGGTAAATTTTCACGGCTTGAGCAAAGTTACCTTCGAGTAAGGCATCACTTAAATCAAAGGTGCTATACCGTGATTGGTCTTGTAAACAGGCAAAAAGTTGTTCTATACCAATTTGTGCTAAATCAGGAAAAGTATCCCGTACCCGCATTAAGCTATTCTTTGCTGCCAGTAAATTATGCTCGTGATGCTGTTCAAGCCATTGCCATGCATTGTTGGCCAATTCAATTCCGAGTTTTTCTGCTTCAACCGCCAAAATCCGTTGTCGATCTTGTGGGTAATGGGCAGTTAAGTTGACATTTACTCCATTGGCATCAATTACTTTAAAGAAGCCAGATTTTAAACTGCTGCTGTCTTGCTTAGGCATCACAATCAACAATAAATTCTGTTCATTGTGTTGCAGATATTGGGTCAGTAATTTAATGCCATTGGCATCGGGTTTGATGTTGCCATGCACCTCAATTGCGAGCTGCGTCGAGAATAAAGACAAACTGTTCAATGCATTGAAAACTGTTTTCCAATCACTCACATTGGATATGTCATAGCGTTGACGTTCAATATTCTGTTCGTGCCAGCTTTTACGAAAGGCATCAAGTAGATTCTGTTCGAGCAGCGGTTCTTGACCATGCAGCACCCATGCACCACGTGCCTCAGAAATGCGTTTAAGGGCCTGCAAATAGTCGAGTTTCATAACGATTAAGGTTGTGTTGTTGTGGTAGTAACTTTAGGTAAACGGTTTGATGAAATTTGGCGCACAATTTGTTGTGCGACATCATCCACAAGCACATCTTTTAAGAATTTTTCTTCTTGGTCATCGGTGTTGACCGTTGCTAAATTATATTGGTAGCTACGTGATGCAGTCACGGTACGCATTTCAGTCACAGGATTGCCTTGAGCATCTTCAATACGGAAGGTGACATTCAAGCGCAGTAAGGTTTCAATCAGTTTTCCGCGTAGCTCTTGGCGAACAGGCGTATAACTATACACATGTAAACGGTAAGCATTGGGGCTGTTACTGAGTTGAACATTGGCAGCACCTAAATAAATAGATAATTTTTCTTCTAATTCTTCCGTGTCTTTAGGCAAAGATAAACTCATCTGTGCATATGCCACTGGATTCGCAGAAGGTTGGGTTCCTTTCAAATGAAAACCACAGCCGATTAAACCTGCACCTAGACCGCAAGTTAAAATAAGAGTTGCGAAACGTTTGCCTAAATGCATGTGTTTTCCTCTGTAAATGCTGACTCAGCAGGGTAATACAAATTGATTGGACTGATCTGATTTTAGTAGCGAAGCCCGTTAAATTAAAACGGGCTTTGTTTGGGTTTTTGTTCAGAAATCCCTCCCGACCTCCCTTTGAAAAAGGAGGAGTTTGCCCTCTTTAATAAAGAGGGGGCAGGGGAGATTTTCTAATAAAATCCCTCCAAACCTCCCTTTATAAAAGGGAGGCTTTAAGGCTTTAAACCACCAAATTTACTAACTTATTTGGCACAACAATTTCTTTCTTGGTTGGTCCAGTTAAGAATTGTTGTACTTCTGGTAAGGCTTTCGCCAGTGCCAATAATTCATCTTTTGATGTATCAACAGACACTTCTAATTTGCCACGTAATTTACCATTGATTTGTACCACAATCGTTTGAGTATTACGCGTTAATGCAGATTCATCGACAACAGGGAATAAGCATTGCGTCAATTCAATGCCAAACTGAGTCAATAAAGTTTGACTTAAATGTGGGGCAAATGGTGCCAGTAAAGTCAACAAGGTGATGATGGCTTCACGTGCTACCGCAACATCGTTATCATCTTTCGCTTCGAACTTGTTGCTGGCATTGAGTAATTCCATCAATGCTGCAATTGCCGTATTAAACGCATGGCGACGTTCGATGTCATCACCCACTTTTTGAATGGTTTCATGCGTTTTACGACGTAAGTCTTGCGCGTCTTTCGACAGAGTTGCTGTATCAATTGTAGTGGCGTGATGACCTTTTTCAAGGAAACCAGTTGTCAAACGCCAAACACGTTTCAAGAAACGGTTTGCACCTTCCACACCTGCATCAGACCATTCTAAAGATTGATCTGGTGGAGCAGCAAACATCATGAAGACACGTGCTGTATCTGCGCCGTATTGATCAATAATCGCTTGTGGGTCAATCCCGTTGTTTTTCGACTTAGACATTTTTTCTTGTCCACCGATGACAACTTCCTGACCATCACCTGAATATTTTGCCGAAAGAATACGACCTTTTTCATCTCGCTCTAATTCGATGTCGGCAGGGTTGAACCAAGTTTTCTTGCCATTTTCTGCTTCACGATAGAACGTATCTGCCAAAACCATGCCTTGAGTGAGCAAGTTGGTAAATGGCTCATTACCTTGAACAACACCTTCATCACGCATCAATTTATGGAAGAAACGTGCATAAAGTAAATGCAGAATAGCGTGTTCTACACCACCAATATATTGATTGACTGGTAACCAAGATTGCGCTGCTTCTGGTTTTACCATACCACCAGTAAAGTCTGGAGATGCGTAACGTGCATAGTACCAAGAAGATTCTACAAAGGTATCTAAAGTATCGGTTTCACGACGTGCTTCGCCACCACAGCATGGACAAGTGGTTTGGTAAAACTCTGGCATTTTGTTTAATGGGTTACCAGAACCATCTGGAACCACATCAGTTGGTAAAATTACTGGTAATTGATCTTCTGGTACGGTGACTTGACCACACTTGTCACAGTTGATCATTGGAATTGGACAACCCCAGTAACGTTGACGAGAAACACCCCAGTCACGTAAACGGAATTGAACTTTTGAATTCGCTAAAGCTTGTGGTTCTAATTTTACAAGGAAAGCATCAAAAGCGGCTTGGAATTCTAAACCATCGAACTCGCCAGAATTCACCAATTTACCATCTTTCGAGCCGTACCATTCTTGCCATTCAGTTGCAGAGTAGTCAGCATCATCAGCACCTTTGGCATCAATCACTTGCTTAATTGGCAAGTTGAATTTATTGGCAAATTCAAAATCACGTTCGTCGTGTGCAGGAACCGCCATCACAGCGCCAGAACCGTAAGACATTAATACGTAGTTTGCGATCCAGACAGGAAGCTCTTCGCCAGTTACAGGGTGTTTTACAAACAAGCCTGTTGCCATGCCTTTCTTTTCAGCAGTGGCTAAATCAGCTTCTGCCACTGAACCCATACGACATTCTTCAATAAATGCAGCCAATTCAGGATTATTTTCCGCCGCTTTCAGTGCCATAGGGTGTTCTGCTGCCACAGCAACATAAGTCACACCCATAAGCGTGTCAGCACGTGTTGTATAAACAGTTAAGCCGTCAGCATAGATTTCAGTGTTCGCAGAAGGGAAAGTAATTTCCATACCTGTAGAACGACCAATCCAGTTACGTTGCATGGTCAAGACTTGTTGTGGCCAACCATCTTTTAAGGTATCTAAATCATCTAATAATTCTTGTGCATAGTCGGTGATGCGGAAGTAGTACATTGGAATATCACGTTTTTCAACCAATGCACCTGAACGCCAACCACGACCATTTTCAACTTGTTCATTGGCTAACACCGTCTGGTCTACTGGGTCCCAGTTCACGGTTGAAAGCTTACGATAGATTAGGCCTTTCTTATAAAGCTGAACAAATAACCATTGTTCCCAGTGGTAGTATTCTGGTGTGCAGGTCGCAAATTCGCGATCCCAGTCGACAGATAAGCCCAATTTTTTTAATTGGTCACGCATATACGCGATGTTTTCAAAAGTCCATTTTGCAGGTGCAACTTGGTGTGCAATCGCCGCATTTTCAGCAGGTAAGCCAAACGCATCCCAACCCATTGGTTGTAAGACAGTTTCGCCCTTTAAGCGATGGAAACGGCTAATGACATCGCCAATGGTATAGTTACGCACATGACCCATATGCAGCTTGCCACTTGGGTAAGGGAACATCGACAGAATGTAACGATGAGGACCTTCGACAGTGTCGGCAACTTTAAAGACTTTACGATTTTCCCAGTCTTGTTGGACAGAGGGTTCAATCGCACTAGCTTGATATTCAGGGTCAATATGAGTAGTCATAAACGTATTTAGGAACAACGGTTAAAAGTTTGCTGCACAGCATAGCGCAAAACTGGGTGCAATGTCAGTTTTTAGATGGGGTTTTATCTTGCAATATGCACAACCAAAATTTCTCAAATAGCTATTTAATAGGATGAGTTTTTTGAATTGGCTAATTTCTCTTTCTTTTGTGAATAGGCTAATTGAATGTAGGTCTTTAACCTTGTTTGGGTGTGGACACCGAATATATCGCTGTATAGAGATGTTTGTTTTTCCTTGCCGTATTCATGCATTATTTTTTGTACGTATACGGCAATCATTCTATTGAATCAATGCTTGAGCGAATCAGATGATAAGCCATCATCTGATTCGCTCATTTTAAAGTTCAGAAAAGAAGATAATTAGTCGTTTTTTAAATGGGTTCTTTTACTCGGTTCAGGCGTCATCGGTGGGGGAGTAGGAGCAGCAGTTGCAGAGGGAATAGGTGGTGTGGTGACGGCTGGCGGATTGGCTTTTTCGTCTACGGCTTGTTGAGCTGTTTCAGCTGCTTCTTTTGCTATTGGCACAGCTGTATTTGTGGATTGAGAGGATGGCGAATTTGCCCAGCCATAAGTTTGAATTTTCCCTTTTTTTTGTGCACTTTTCGGTGGAGGTGTGGCGGTGTAATGCGTTGAGCCATTCGCATCGACCCATTTGTAATAATCTTTAGCCCAAAGTGATGCACTAGAAGATAACAAGGCACAAGTGAGTGCTACACTGCTGATCAAATGAAATGGAAGTGACATAAGATTTTGTCCTGTTTTATTTCTCTATGAAGATGTTTTGTCTGTAAAGTTGTCGTAAAAGTAAATTTATAGATTCCAGAACAGAAGATGACGTGTGCAAAATAGTATAGGTTGATTTTCCAGATGAACAAGCAATTCTAGTGTTTAAATGTTTAAAAATATATACATTTAATCTCGAAAAATTATAGAGATAGATGGAGTATAGTGGAAATTCTACATAATTTATTCAATGCTTGATTGAGTGCACAAAAAATCACATTTTGTTTAAAAAACAAACGGTCTGTAAATAATCAAAAAAAAGCTGATTTTTCAACTTGACAATAATGGATTAAACAAGAAAAATGCTGTCTTTAGTTTTATGTGCCTTCTCTCGATCACCCTTCGAAGAAGTGTTACGTCATGCAATGGGCGTCATCTCTAGCCGAGATGGTGAACAAAGCAAATAAAAATATGTTTATCCCAACATGTTTTAGATCCCATATTGCTCAAACAGCAAACGGATCGGATTTTTTTCCTATTGCCATGAAAACTATGAAATATGTGTGCTATAACAGTGCAGACAATTAATGAATGAACACTGCTGATGTCTCCCATCAAGCGGTGATAAAAGATTAGGGTGAATCACGTTGGAACTTTTATCTGGTGGTGAAATGCTTGTTCGCGCATTAGCGGACGAAGGCGTTGAACATGTTTTTGGATACCCAGGCGGCGCAGTTTTACACATTTACGATGCGCTTTTTCAACAAGACAAAATTAATCATTATCTCGTACGCCATGAGCAAGCTGCTGGTCATATGGCAGATGCCTATTCGCGCGTTACGGGTAAAACGGGTGTAGTACTGGTCACTTCTGGTCCAGGCGCAACCAATACCGTTACTCCAATTGCAACCGCTTATATGGACTCAATCCCAATGGTGATTTTGTCTGGTCAGGTGGCTTCGCATTTAATTGGGGAAGATGCATTCCAAGAAACAGACATGGTCGGTATTTCACGTCCAATCGTGAAACACAGTTTCCAAGTGCGTCATGCGAGTGAAATTCCTGCAATTATCAAAAAAGCATTCTATATTGCAGCTTCTGGTCGTCCGGGCCCAGTTGTTGTCGATATTCCGAAAGATGCAACCAACCCAGCAGAAAAGTTTGCCTACGAATACCCAGAAAAAGTGAAGATGCGTTCTTATCAACCACCGCATCGTGGTCACTCAGGTCAAATTCGTAAAGCGATTGATGAACTGATTAATGCGAAACGTCCTATCATTTATACAGGTGGTGGTGTCGTTCAAGGTAATGCATCAGCTTTATTAACTGAATTGGCACATTTACTGGGCTATCCAGTGACCAATACTTTAATGGGCTTAGGTGCTTTTCCAGGCAATGATGAGCAGTTCATCGGTATGTTGGGCATGCATGGTACCTATGAAGCCAATATGACCATGCACAATGCGGATGTGATTTTGTGTGTTGGTGCGCGCTTTGATGACCGCGTAACCAATAATCCTGCAAAATTCTGTCCAAATGCCAAAGTGATTCATATTGATATCGACCCAGCGACGATTTCAAAAACCATTATTGCACATATTCCAATTGTGGGTGCAGTCGAGCCTGTTCTTCAGGAAATGTTGGCACAGTTGAAACAAATGAATGTGTCTAAGCCAAATCCTGAAGTGATTGCAGCTTGGTGGTCGCAAATCAATGAATGGCGCAAAGTACATGGTTTGAATTATGACAAACCAACTGATGGTTCAATGAAGCCACAGCAAGTGGTTGAAGCATTGGATAAAATTACCAATAGCCAAGCAATTATTACGTCGGATGTCGGTCAGCATCAGATGTTCGGTGCGCTTTACTATAAATACACACGTCCACGTCAATGGATTAATTCGGGTGGTTTAGGGACTATGGGTGTGGGCTTGCCTTATGCAATGGCAGCCAAATTAGCCTTCCCAGATCAGCAAGTGGTGTGTATTACGGGCGAAGCATCGATTCAGATGTGTATTCAAGAACTTTCTACCTGTAAGCAATATGGCTTAAATGTAAAAATTCTCTGCTTGAATAACCGTGCTTTGGGTATGGTAAAACAGTGGCAAGATATGAACTATGAAGGACGTCATTCAAGTTCTTATGTAGAGTCGCTGCCTGATTTTTCTAAGTTGATGGAAGCATATGGTCACGTTGGTATCCAAATTGACCATGCTGATGAGTTAGAGTCGAAGCTTGCTGAAGCAATGGCGATTAACGATAAATGCGTATTTATTAATGTCATGGTTGATCGTACCGAGCATGTTTATCCAATGCTTATTGCGGGTCAATCGATGAAAGATATGTGGTTAGGTAAAGGGGAGCGCACATCATGAGACATATTATCTCTGTCCTTGTAGAAAACGAAGCTGGTGCGCTTTCTCGTTTGGTGGGTTTATTTTCTCAACGTAATTATAACATTGAGACCTTAAACGTTGCACCAACTGAAGACCCAACCTTATCTCGTTTGACATTAACGACTTATGGTGATGACCATAAAATTGAACAAATCACCAAACAACTCAATAAATTGGTTGAAGTGGTGAAAGTGGTTGATTTGTCTGAAGGTGCACACATTGAGCGCGAATTGATGTTGATAAAAGTCAAATCACTCGGTTCGGCGCGTGCTGAAATTAAACGAACTGCGGACATTTTCCGGGCGCAAATTGTTGATGTCACCCCAACGACCTATACCATCCAAATCGCGGGTACGACCGAAAAAATTGATGGTTTTATTGATGCTCTAGCAGAGAATACCATTCTTGAAGTTGTACGCTCTGGTGTTTCAGGCATCGCGCGCGGCGAAAAAGTTTTAACCATTTAATTATTTAACACGATTCAACCTCCTTTTGAGAAAAGAGGGGGATTTCATCAAAAACAAATCTCTTGATGGAATTACAGAATATCAAGCATTTTAGCGGAGACAGCAATGCAAATTTTTTACGATAAAGACTGCGACTTATCTATCATCCAATCTAAGAAAGTAGCGATCATTGGTTACGGTTCACAAGGTCACGCGCATGCGCTTAACCTTAAAGATTCTGGTGTAGACGTAACTGTTGGTTTACGTGCGGGTTCTACTTCTTGGAAAAAAGCTGAAAATTCGGGTCTTAAAGTTGCTGAAGTTCCTGCTGCTGTAGCACAAGCTGACGTAGTCATGATCTTGACTCCAGATGAGTTCCAATCACAACTTTACCGTGACGTGATTGAACCAAACATTAAAGAAGGCGCGACGTTAGCATTTGCTCACGGTTTCTCTGTTCTTTATAACCAAGTAGTTCCACGTGCTGACCTTGACGTAATCATGGTTGCACCAAAAGCACCAGGTCATACTGTACGTTCTGAATACCAACGTGGTTCAGGTGTTCCTGACTTAATCGCGATTCATCAAGATGCGTCTGGTAATGCCCGTAACCTAGCACTTTCTTATGCTTCAGGCGTAGGTGGTGGTCGTACAGGTATCATCGAAACTTCTTTCCGTGAAGAAACTGAAACTGACTTATTCGGTGAGCAAGCAGTTCTTTGTGGTGGTGCGGTTGAACTTGTGAAAATGGGCTTCGAAACTTTGGTTGAAGCGGGTTATGCGCCTGAAATGGCTTACTTCGAATGCTTGCATGAACTTAAGTTAATCGTTGATTTGATGTTTGAAGGCGGTATCGCGGACATGAACTACTCAGTGTCTAACAACGCTGAATATGGTGAATACGTAACTGGCGTTGAAGTGATCAACGAACAGTCTCGTGAAGCGATGCGTAATGCACTTAAACGCATTCAATCAGGTGAATATGCGAAAATGTTCATCAACGAAGGTGCGTTGAACTACCCATCAATGACTGCTCGTCGTCGTCAAAACGCAGCGCATGGTATTGAAGTAACAGGTGGTAAGTTACGTGCGATGATGCCTTGGATTCAAGCAAACAAGATCGTAGATAAAGAAAAGAACTAAGGTTCGGTACTTTACACAAAGAGGAAAGCAATGCTTTCCTCTTTTTTTATGCCTTAAATTCAGGATGTAGATAAAAATAATAATAAGTTTATGATTTATATAGGATAAAATCCTGCTTTGGCAGGTTCTTTTATTTGAGTAAGAACAATGATTTTATATAAATATGTCAGTTTTGAAGCAGGTTTAAAGATTCTTGAAACTGGTGCTTTAGGCTTTTCTGATTTAGAGGATTTTAATGATCCATTCGAGGCGACTGCATTAGGTCTAACAGAAAGTGATATTTCTCAAACTGTTCGTTTTAGAGCATGCCGTAATCGCCTATCAAGAAAATATGTCGTTCTTTCGCTTACTCGTGCACCATTAAATCCGCTGATGTGGTCACATTATGGAGATAGTTATAAGGGAATGGTGATTGGTATAGATACAATCAAAGCAGGTTTTGAAAATGCTGAACAATATATTATTCCAGCGCATCGAGGAGAGATCATTTATGTAAATACAGCACCTAAATCTACAAATGAGATTAGTCATGAGGGTTTAATGGCAATAGGTGACTCATCAATTATGAATTGGCAAAAATACGAAAGGTTTTTAAAGCATGCATTTTTATATAAGTCTTTATGTTGGGCTTATGAGGAAGAGGTACGTATCGTTAAAAATATCAGCAGTGCAAATTTTACATATCACTATTCGAGTAAAAAAGAACAAATAATAGATGGTCAGGCTTGGAAGAGAGTGCAATTACAAACAAGACCAATCTATTTACATGAAATACCCAAAGAGGCTTTTGTTGAAGTTTATATAGGTGAAAATTGCTATAGGGATCAACGAAAGAAACAGCAGAATAAAACACAAAGACCTGTTGACTCAGTGAATAGTATTGACGTATTAAAAGCACATTGTCGATCCAGTAAGGCTGTTTTACATCGTGTTGATGTGGATATTGAAAGTTGGTCGCTGAGAAAGCATGAAATAATATGATGGATAAGTGGAGCTAATAATTCTCTTGATATTACTGCACGCTGAATGTTAAGACCCTGCATAAATAGGGTTTATTTTTCACAAGCAAAAGTTGTTCATTTGCGTTTTGTGCTGAATTAAATTCGTTCTTATGATTTGAATGAGGGGAATTATAAAAGTGTATAAATTATGAAAATTACATGTAATAGGTAAACGGATTGCATGCTTAAGGATATTTAAGGTTTATTTAATTTTTTTTGAAGAATATTAAGCTTATTATGTGTTCATAAATAGTTAAAGAATAAGAATTTGATTTATATGAGTAATTAAATAATTAGTGATTTTTTTAATGTCTGTAAATATTAGAATTTGTGTAACTTGTCTTTTTTTTGGTATATTTTGATTGTTAATTATATTTTTTAAAAAAAAGTGTGATTAATTTCAATAAATAGATTATTTAGTAATTTTATAGGAAGTTATTGTAATATTAAGTAAATTGTAAAATTATATAAAAATTTTATTAATCAATTGCTTATTTCTTGTTATCAGAATAGTAAGTTTTATATTTAATAATTAATAAGAAAAGTTAATATCACCATTTTTTTATATTTAACTGAAAAACAGCATTGTTGGTCGATATTAAAAATCAGACATAAAATAATAAAAATCACGTGATTTAACACTGTATAAGTTGCTCCTTTTGAAATTGAATATGATAACTATGCGCTTACGAAAAAGGCTCAAGAATAACAGATGACCATTTGTAAGTTGCTGTTTTTAAATAATATATAACCTTTTTGAAGAAAAAATGAACTGGGAGATAGGGCCATGAAATTACAAGTACAGGCTGCTTTGGCAGCATTAATTTTAGGTATGTGTTCGACAGTGGTTTTAGCAGATGGTGAGGAGGGTGCAAAAGGTGATGATGGTGGATATCATCACCCAGGTCGTGACGGATGTGGGACCAAATGTGATGGTAAAATCGATATTGAATTATTTGTTGAAAAACACTGTGATTTAGATATTGATAAATCAAAAATCGTAATGCAAAAAAATCTTATTGGTGGAAAATGGAGTGGACAATCTGGTTTCGATGTCCGTGCAAATGCGCCATACAGCCTAAACATCACTAAACCAACTACTTTAGATAATGAAATAGATGCTTCGCAAAAAATTCCAGTGAATGTTGATACTAAACTTGGTTTATTCAATTACACTGGGGCAGTACTTCCTTATACCTCATCAACTAGAACATTTACAGTAAAAGCAGAAACTGTAAGTGCCGTGTCTGACATGGCACATTGGGGTACCTATAAAGGAACTTATAAAGTAGCTGTTGCATTCTAAATAAAAATAGGAAATAGTGGTGTATGTGCATAACATGCACCACTATAATAATTTTAAAAGGGAATAAATATGAGAAAAATAATTTTATTCTTAATTTTAAGTAGTTTAAGTAATTTTTTATTTGCGGGAATTAAGTTTACACCAGTACAACTTTATTTAGGTGATAAAAATAAGCAGCAGAGAAGTACCACTGTAATTGTGGAAAGTTCTGATTTTGATCGTTCTAAAATTTTTGAATTGTCTGCGGTGAAATGGAGTCAAAATGAAAAAGGAGAGGATGTCCTTGTAGAAGAAAAAAATATATTATTTAACCCTAAAATTTTTGAATTAAAACCTGAAAGTAAACAAATTGTCCGTGTTGGTTTTAGTCAATCATTTACAGCTGATGAGCTAGATCGTGAAAAAACTTGGCGTATTATTTTTAATGAAGTTACACCAGTAGCGGATGATGAGGCGATAAATTTTCAGTTTAACTTTTCATTGCCATTATTTGTGGGTAAACAAGATAAAACTAACCTTGATGTAAAACTTAAGACGATAAATAATAATATGATGGTGGATATTAAAAATATTGCAAAATCACATGTACAAATTACAGATATTCGATTGGTAGATAGTCGGAATAATGAATTATTACAAAAAAGTTTTAATCGATATTTGCTTATTGGACAGAAATATACATTTGATTTGGGTGAATTGTCTAAAAAACCAAATGATAAAATAAAAGTGAAAATTAAAACTGATAAAGATGGAGATTTATTGGAATATTAAATCTTCGAGGGTGATTCTATGAAATGTTTTAGAGTTGTTCTGGTTTTTTTTAGTGCAGTCGGAATTGCACAAGCCAATGTTAATGTATTAGCAGAAACGAATGCAGGGGCACTCATTGTAAATGTTTGGTTGAATGGTGTAGATCGAAATATTGAAACAGTGCTATTGGTTACTAAGGACGGAGAATATATAGAGTGTAAAACATTAAGTGAATTAGGTGTTAATCCTTCCAAATTTGAAAAGAACCATGGTCAAGATGGTTTTTGTTTAATGCGCGGTTCAGATATAAAATTTCAAAAAGATGATGCACTACAGGCAGTTAAAATTGACTTGCCTGCTTCTTATTTTAACGATAATAATTATGAGAATTTAGTTGTTACCCCAGCGCGGGCAAATTTTGGGGGGTTCATTAATTATGATTTCTTTTATTCCAAAGATGACTTTTCGAATGATTTTAATGCCTATTCAGAAATTGGGGTATTTAAAGATTACTGGTTATTCAATAATGCAATTTTATATAAAGATTCACCAGATGTAGGGGAAAAGCAATTTTTACGTGTCAGTTCATTATTTGAACTTGAGTTTCCTGAAAAATATTTAAAATTAAGAATAGGGGATAATACGAGTGTCTATAATTCGTTAACCAATTCATTCCGATATGGTGGGATAAGTTTCGGTACAAACTATACAGATCGTCCAGATTTTGTATATTGGAATATGCCAACTTTACAAGGAAGCGCTGCATTACCATCAACCGTGGATTTATATATTAATGGCGTAAACTTATATAAACAGTCGATAACTCCAGGTAATTATTCTTTACAAAGTGGAGCAACGATTGACCAAGCAGGTGAAGCGCGGGTTGTTGTACAAGATATTCTGGGAAATCAGACCGTACAGAGTTTTCCTATCTATATTAGTAGTCAATTATTGCGTGTGGGTTTGAATGAATATGATGTTTCTTTAGGTAAGCTAAGATATAACTACGATGAGGATGATAGTGATTATCGTGATTTCTTTTCAAAAGTATTTTTCCGTCGAGGGGTTGCTGCAAGTACAACTTTGGGGTTTGATGCAACTTACTCAAAAGATGTGAGTAATATAAGCTTTATGTGGACTCAAGGTGTAAGTAAGTTTGCTTTACTTGATACTGCATATGCAGTGAGTGATTATAATGGAGATATTGGGCATGCAGCTTCTGCTTCAGTTAGCAGAAATTTTGGAACATGGTCTTTTGGTTTAAACACTCATTATTATACTGAAAAGTTTCAACAGTTAGGTTTTGATGAATATGATTTTAATACAAAAATATCTAATCTTGCTTATATAAACTTCTCAAATCTAAGATTTGTTGATGGTTTTAATTTAAGTTATGTTGACAATAAAAATTATAAAGTGGATGGTTTTGAGTCTGTTGATAGTAAAATTGTAAATGTGGGTGTTCAGAAATTATTAACTAAAAATTTATATACAAGTTTAAATTATTTTAAAAATTTTGAAGATGGTGATGATAGTTTTAACATAGTTCTTAGTTATAATTGGAATACTCGAGGGAATGTTGATTTAGAACATAGTACAGATAATGGTGAAACCGTACTAAGTTATTCTAAAAATAGTTTATTGCAAAATGGTCTTGATTATTCAGTCGCTGTTTCTAATATTGATAGTGAATTTAACTCTCATGGTTATGGGTTGTATAAAACTAATATTGGTGATTTTAGAGCATCTTATGATGAATATACAAATAATAAAGTAACTCAAGCTCAATATCGTGGA
The DNA here is from genome assembly GCF_004331035.1 of Acinetobacter sp. ANC 4910. Lineage (GTDB taxonomy): Bacteria > Pseudomonadota > Gammaproteobacteria > Pseudomonadales > Moraxellaceae > Acinetobacter. The sequence continues at coordinate 71,161 of NZ_SJNT01000010.1, read as the reverse complement.
GCAATAGTTCTTTTGGGTAATAAGCTGTCAGCAACAAAATATGTGGATAATGCTTTTGCCTTGGTTAATGTTGATGGTATGAAAGATGTAGATGTTTTAAGATCATTGTCTGTTGTTGGTAAGACGAATGATAAAGGGTATTTATTTGTACACGATATTATTCCTTACATAAATTACGATATTTCTTATGATCAAGATCAGCTGCCTTTGGATTATACATTTGATCAGCCAATACAAAAATTAAGTGCATTAAATCAAAGAGGTTATATTCTAGATTTCAAAGTTGCAAAAACCAAGAAATTTGTAGTTAATTTAAAAGATTCAAATAATAAGAATTTTCCTGTTGGGACAGTTGTAAAAATTAATGGTAATGAGGATGAAAGTTACTTTATTGATAGTAATGGTTTAGTTTATTTGTATCTTTCAAAACCAGTGAAATATGATCTAAAACTAGCGATGCAGGAGGGAAAAACTTGTAATACATCTTTCAGTATTTCGCAGACTCAAATTGATAATAGCAATGATGCACAAGTCATCAATTTAGTTTGTAAGTAATAGGAGGTTGGTATGAAACCAATTTTTTTAGCTTGCTTAATTTCTATGAGTTGTAGTGCGGTTTATGCGGCAGGATGTTCGGTCAGCGGTTTTTCTGCCCCTGAAATGAAATTAGCCAACTACTATCATAGTCAGACAGCCACATCTTTTAACGTTTCTTGTGATCGCAGTTATTCGATTTCATTCCGAAGTCAGAACTTATTAAATGCCAGTGGTTCAAGTTATGTGTCGAACGGGCCATATAAAGTCAAAACTCAAATGAATATTCGCGGTGCAAGTGAAAATTTATGGGGGGTTCAAATGAGACAAAAAGCTGGAGCCAATCAAAAGTATATAATTTCAGCTCAACTCGAAGAGAATCCTTTATATAGCGTTCCTGCAGGAGTTTATCGTGACCGAATCTATGTCAATGTGGATTTTTAATTTCGTTGTAAAGCCGTTAGGTTTTGTAAATGATCAACAAAAGGGAGGTAAATGTTATCTCCCTTTTGTATTTCACGGGAATGTCAAACAACAATCATCAAACTGTAAACAAAGTCATCTAAGCTAGAAGAAAATCAAGCAATAGGTGTTATATGTCTTACATATCCACTGTGGGCCTGCTAAAACAACAAGATTTTCCAGACAGCTTTAAGTTTTATTTCAAATTACAAAAAAACAAAAACAGCGTAGAAGAAATAAGTGTTTTAAAAGATCTGGTTCGTCCACGGTTAAAAATTGCAATCGTCACAGAAACATGGCCTCCAGAAGTCAATGGAGTAGCGTTATCTCTGATGCAGCTTTGTAAAGGGTTGCAAAAGCAGGGGCATAAAATATTGCTGATTCGTCCAAATCAAACTGTGCAAAGCATAGAGTTTTCCCCAAATAAAGAATGTTTGGTTACAGCCCAAAGTATTCCTAAATACCCAAGCTTGCAATTCGGTTGGCCGCAGTTTTTGAAGGTTGCTAATGCGCTGGATGAGTTCATGCCGAATGTGGTGCATGTGGTGACTGAAGGACCATTGGGGCTTACAGCCTTGCACGCTGCAAAAAGTCGAGATATTCCAGTATCGAGTGGTTTTCACTCGCCTTTTCAGGATTTTAGTCGCTTCTTTGATTTGGCATTTTTAATAAAACCGATACAGCATTATTTACGTTGGTTTCATAACAATACCCAACTGACTTGTGTCCCGAGCAAAGATACCGAGAAGGCATTAAAGCAATTTGGTATTAAATGTCCGTTGGTGGTAGTGGGGCGGGGTGTAGACACGCAGCAATTTTCTCCCGCACATCACTCTGATGCATATCGGTGCATTTGGGGGGCAGACTGTCATACCACAGTGATGCTTTATGTGGGACGATTGTCACCCGAGAAAGAAATTGATGTGCTGATTCGTAACTATATATGTATGTTACAGCGTGGCGAAAAACATTATAAATTGGTGATTACGGGTGATGGGCCTGACCGTCAACGCTTAGAAGCTTTAGGCGAATCACATGGCGTGATTTTTACGGGAAGTTTAACTGGTAAGAATCTTGCAAGTGTTTATGCAAGTGCAGATGTCTTTGTATTTGCTAGTCAAGTAGAAACCTTTGGTAACGTTGTTTTAGAAGCAATGGCGAGTGGTTTACCTGTCGTGGCATATAATTATGCATGTGCTCATATGCATATTGAACAGGGTAAAACAGGATGGCTGAGTCCATTAAATGATGTCAATGCATTTTCGAAACACATGCTGAATTTACCAAGGCGACAACAACTGAAGAGTATGGGGCAAAGTGCCCGTCTGAACGTAATGGAAATGGGGTGGCATCATCCCGTGACTCAACTAGAACAAGCCCTATATCAGGTGGCAAAGGAAACCCGAATGATCGCGTAAGCAAAACAAAAGCTTGAGGAGAGGAATTATGAATTTTAAGAATGCAAAAATAAAAATACTCGATCTCGACTTAAAAGGTTGTTTATATCTGAACCATTTTTCCCATTCAGAGCGAGTGGCACTTTTTTTTAAACTGATTAGCCGATTAGGTGATGGTTTTTTCTGGTACATCATGTTGATGAGCCTTTGGATGTTGCAAGGTTTGTCTTATAGCTTGCAAATGCTGTATTTGATTTTGGGTTCTTTACTGGGCACGGCTATTTATAAAGTTCTCAAAACTAAAACAGTGCGCCCACGACCTTATCAGGTGCATCAAGTGATTCGTCTTTGTGAGCGCCCTTTAGATCATTTTAGTTTTCCCTCTGGACATACTTTGCACGCAGTGATGGCGAGTGTGGTGATTGGTTATGTTCAGCCCATCTTATTGGTCTTAATGTTGCCCTTTACGGTGTTGGTGGCCTTGTCCCGTATGGTGCTAGGCTTGCATTATCCTAGTGATGTAGCGGTTGGCGCTATAATAGGTGCGAGTGTTGCCGCAGTGATTATTGCATGTGCACCGATGTTTAGCATGGTCTTGTAGATTGAATCGTACTGAGCCGTTTTTCAGACATGATGAAATTTGTTAAAGTAGCCAATTCATAGCATAAATTAGGAACAGTCATGGGTTTACGTTGGACCGATACCATGGATATCGCGATTGAATTATATGAAGCACATCCAGATGTGGACCCACAATGGATTCGTTTTACCGACTTACACGCGTGGGTGTGTGCTTTGCCTGACTTTAGTGATGATCCAACTAAGTCGACTGAAGGTTTGCTTGAAGCAATTCAAATGGCGTGGATTGACGAAGCCAGCTAATCCAGTGCTTTTCTAGCAGCACATCGAAAAAATCCAGTTTTTTTACATTACAAAAGCTGATAACGGCACATTATTCGGTATAATGCGGCAAAATTTTCACGTCTAATTTGACTTAAGGAGCCAATCATGGCTATTGAACGTACTTTATCTATCGTAAAACCAGACGCAGTTGCTAAAAACCACATCGGTGACATCTTTGCTCGTTTTGAAAAAGCTGGTCTTCAAATCGTTGCAACTAAAATGAAACACTTGACTCAAACTGAAGCTGAAGGTTTCTACGCAGAACACAAAGAACGTGGTTTCTTTGCTGACTTAGTTGCGTTCATGACTTCTGGTCCAGTAGTTGTTTCAGTTCTTGAAGGCGAAAATGCAGTTCTTGCTCACCGCGAAATCCTTGGCGCAACTAACCCTAAAGAAGCTGCTCCAGGCACAATCCGCGCTGACTTCGCTGTAAGCATCGACGAAAATGCTGCTCACGGTTCTGACTCTGTAGCATCTGCTGATCGTGAAGTTAACTACTTCTTCGCTCAAACTGAGATTGCTCCGCGTACTCGTTAATTCGCAGTATTCGAACCAGATAAGTGTTATACTGCTTATCTGGTTTTTTTATTCCCTTAAATTTTATTTGCTTGAATATTGAGCAATCTCTTTCTATCTTCGACATGGTTTAGGTAATTACACATGAGTACTGAAGTGGTCGTTTCATCTGCAACGTCTGATGAATCGCAACAATCTTTGTCCACTCCAACACAGCAACCTTCTGTGGAAAAAGTGAATTTACTGGGCATGTCACGTCTTGAACTGGAACAATTCTTTGAAGCTATGGGCGAAAAGAAATTCCGTGCAGGACAGGTGATGAAATGGATCCATCAATATTTCGTGACTGATTTTGCTGAAATGACTAACATTTCTGGCAAGTTACGTGAAAAATTAGAGCGCGTATGTGAAATTAAAGCGCCAGAAGTCGTACACCGTAACTATTCTAAAGATGGCACACGTAAATGGGTGTTCCGTGTTGGTGATGGTGAAGGTTCATTGGTTGAAACTGTTCTCATTCCAGCCGAAGATAAAACAGGCGCACGTAAAACCTTGTGTATTTCCTCACAAGTGGGTTGTGCCCTAGATTGCTCATTCTGTTCTACGGGTAAACAAGGTTTCCAACGTGATTTAACACCTGCGGAAATTATTGGTCAATTGTGGATGGCAAACTACTCCTATATGGAAGAAGTACCTGTTGCTGAGCGTGAACGTACCGTGACCAATGTGGTCATGATGGGAATGGGTGAACCATTACTCAATTATGATGCGGTCTTAAGCGCTATGCGGTTAATGCTGGACGATTTTGCTTATGGGATGTCGAAACGTCGTGTGACGCTTTCAACGTCAGGTGTGGTTCCAAAAATTGACCAGTTGGCACAAGATATTGATGTGGCATTGGCTATTTCATTACATGCCCCAAATGATGAATTACGGAATGAATTAGTACCAATCAATAAGAAATATCCGTTGGATCAATTGATTGCAGCATGTCAGCGCTATTTGGCGAAAGATGGTAATGAAAGTGCACGCCGTCATGTCACCATTGAATATGTGATGTTGGATGGGGTGAATGATCAACCCGAACACGCACAACAGCTGTTGAAATTGTTAAAGAATTTACCAAGTAAAATTAATTTAATTCCTTTTAATCCGTTTCCGCATGCACCATATGGGCGCTCAAGTCGTAACCGTATTATTTCTTTCCAAAAAACTTTGTCTGATGCAGGATTTGTGTGTACGATTCGTCAGACACGTGGTGATGATATTGACGCTGCATGTGGACAGTTGGTTGGTCAAGTGGCTGACCGCACACGTCGTGCAGAGCAGTGGAAGAAAAAAGTGGCTGAGCGGAATGAGATTTTGCGCTCAAACGGATAATAAAGGGGCTATTAATTGAGTAAACCCACCTACAAATTTGCATGTATTACAATGTTTTGTCTTTCAGCGTCATTGGTGGGTTGTATTACGACAACGACGTCGTCAGCACCAGGGTTTAAAAAAGACCCTGAGAAAGCAGTAGAAGTACGAACTCAATTGGCAGCGGAATATATTCGTAAGGGTGACTTAGATGCGGCAAAACGCGCACTTGATCAAGCATTAGAAATGGAACCACGTGATTCCACGGCGAATATGATGATGGGCGTGTTGTTACAGCAAGAAGGTAGCCCTGCCAATATGGAAAAAGCGGAGACACATTTTAAACGTGCAATTTCCGCAGATCCTAAAAATGCGCAAGCTCGTAACAACTATGGTACGTATTTATACGTCGTAGAGCGTTATAATGAGGCGATTGAACAATTAGCAATTGCTGGTTCAACCTTAGGTTATGATCAGCGATTCAAGGCGTTGGAAAATTTAGGACGTATTTACTTAAAGTTGGGTGATACAGCGAATGCTGAAAAATCATTCAAGCAAGCATTGCAAGTGAATTCGAATTCTTATGTTTCAATGTTAGAGTTGTCGGAAATATTTTATTTAAGACAACAAATTCCTGCTGCGACACAGTTATATGAACAGTTTGTTCGTCTGGTTGGGCAGAAAAATCAGAGTGCGCGTGCATTATGGATTGGTATTCGTATTGCGCGAGCCAATGGCGATCAGATGGGAATGCAAGTGTTAGTCAATCAACTGCGTGCATTGTTCCCAGATAGCCAAGAATACACACGTTATTTGCAATTACAGTACAGTACTGAGGCCGTATGGAAGTAAATCCTAATTCACCGCAATCGAATGGTTCAAGCGTAGTACCTAATGCATTAGGAAATGTCCAGCGTCCTGGAGAATACTTACGCCAGAAACGTATTGCTCAAAAACGTGAATTAAGTCAAGTTGCTGCAGATTTAAAAATTCCTGTAAAAACATTAACTGCATTAGAGCAAGATGAATATAAATCTTTGCCAGAAGCAACCTTTATTAAAGGTTACTATCGCACTTATGCAAAATATTTAAATGTTGATGCAACCTCACTGATTCAACGTTTTGATGAAATCTATGCCAATGATACAGGTATGGTGCCTAATCATGCCTTGGATAATTCGCCAATCAAGATTATGGGCAAATTGCCAGGTTCAAACAGTGAGCGCAACCGTAAGTGGTTAAAGCGATCTGTCATTATCATCATCATCTTAGTGATCTTGGCTGCAATTGTTGGCACGATTCAAAACTGGGGCTCATCTAGTACGAATTCAGAAAGCAGTGCGGCAGATGCCAATAAATCTGAAGTTGAAGTCTTATCAGTGGGCGGTGCGACCGCAGTTTCTGGTGATCAATTGGTCTTGAATTTTAACCGTCCGACCTCAGTTCATATTGTGGATTCGACGGGTAAAGTTTTAGCCACAGGTCGTCAAGCCAATACGTTAACCTTAAGTGGTGAAGCACCATTCCAAATTCGTTTGGATGATGCGGCCGCAGTGTCATTAAGTTTGAACAATGAGCAGATTTCATTGTCACCATATACAGTAAATGGGAAAGCAGAATTCCGTTTATCTCGTTAATGGTGCCAGAGTAAATAATCATGATTGTAAACCCGATTCAACGCCGTACTACCCGCAAAATTCGTGTGGGTTCTGTTTACGTCGGAGGTGATGCTCCGATCAGTATTCAAAGTATGACCAATACTGAAACGTGTGATGTCGAAGCAACTGTCGCTCAGATTCAGCGTTGTGCAGATGCTGGTGCTGACATTATGCGTGTTTCTGTACCGTCGATGGAAGCAGCCGAGGCCTTTGGTGAAATTCGTAAACGCGTACAAGTCCCTTTAGTGGCAGATATTCACTTCGATTATAAAATCGCATTGAAAGTGGCTGATATGGGTGCGGATTGTTTGCGTATTAATCCGGGTAATATTGGTTCGGAAGCAAAAATTCGTGAAGTAGTTGCTGCGGCGCGCCATCATGATATTTCTATGCGTATCGGAGTAAATGCGGGTTCTTTGGAAAAAGACATTCAAAAGAAATATGGTGAACCGACAGGTCAGGCTTTGCTTGAATCGGCAATGCGTCATATTGATATTTTAGACCGTCTGAATTTCCATGAGTTTAAGGTTTCTGTGAAAGCATCGAATGTGTTTTTGACCATGGATGCTTACCGTTTGCTATCTCAACAAATTGATAATCCATTACATTTAGGTGTTACCGAAGCCGGTATTTATCGTACAGGTTCAGTAAAATCGGCCATTGCATTGGGTGGATTGCTGATGGAAGGCATTGGTGACACCATGCGTATTTCATTGGCAGCAGAACCCGAAGAAGAAGTTAAAATTGGTTTTGATATTTTAAAATCACTCAGCCTTCGTTCAAATGGCATTAACTTTATTGCTTGCCCAAGCTGCTCACGCCAAGAATTTAACGTGATTTCAGTGATGCAAGCCTTAGAAGAGCGTTTGGAAGACATTCGTACCCCAATGGACGTATCGGTCATTGGTTGTAAAGTGAATGGACCAGGCGAAGCCAAAGAGGCTGATATTGGCGTGGTGGGGGCAAGTCCACGTTCGCTTGTGTATCGTAATGGCGAGAAAAGCCATCTGATTGATACCAACCAGTTAGTTGATGAAATCGAAACAATGGTTCGTCAACGTGTTCTAGAGCTTGAAGAAGCTAAATCTAAAGAGATCATTCGTAGTTCATCATGAGTTCAATTGTCGCAATCAAAGGTTTTAATGACACTCTTCCAACGCAAACACCTGCATGGAGACGTCTAGAGCAACATTTAGCATCGTTAATGGATGCCTATGGTTATCAACAAATCCGTTTGCCTATTGTTGAACAAACCAATTTGTTCAAACGTTCGATTGGTGATGCAACGGATATCGTTGAAAAAGAAATGTACACCTTCTTGGACAAAGGTAATCCACCTGAGTCTTTGACGCTGCGTCCTGAAGGAACGGCAGGCTGTGTACGTGCCATGCTTGAGCATAATTTGCTCCGTGGCGCGACCCCGCGCGTGTGGTATATCGGACCAATGTTCCGTTATGAAAAACCACAAAAAGGGCGTTATCGTCAGTTCCACCAGTTTGGTGTGGAAACCTTTGGTGTAGCGACTCCAGATATGGATGCTGAGCTGATTTTAATGACGGCACGTCTATGGAAACGCATGGGGGTGGCGGATAAAGTTCAACTTGAATTGAATACTCTCGGAGAGTCTGATGAGCGTGCCGCTTATCGTGCAGCTTTGGTTGAGTTTTTGGAATCGCATAAAAATGATTTAGATGAAGATTCACAGCGCCGTTTGATCACCAATCCGTTGCGTATCCTTGATTCTAAAGATGCAAAAACCCAAGCTATTTTAGAAAATGCACCGAAGTTGCATGACTTTATGGGTGAAGAAACTTTACAGCACTTTGCAACTTTGCAGCAGTATTTAACCGATGCAGGCGTTGAGTTTGTGATTAATCAGAAACTGGTTCGTGGTTTAGATTATTACAACAAAACGGTATTTGAATGGACCACCACTCATTTAGGTTCACAAGGTACCGTGTGTGCAGGTGGTCGCTATGACGGTTTGGTTGGACAGTTAAAAGGAAAGGCTGACCAGTCTGTACCTGCGGTTGGTTTTGCTATGGGGATGGAGCGTTTATTACTGTTGCTTGAGCAAGTTGAAGAAGTGGCTCCAATTCGTGATTGCGAGATTTTCTTGGTGGCAGATCCTGCTTCTCAAGGTAAGGCATTGGTATTGGCAGAACAATTCCGTAATCAGTTAGACGCTACGCAAAGCTCATTGCGTTTAAAAGTTGGCTCACAAGGTTCAATGAAAAGCCAAATGAAAAAGGCAGATCAGTCAGGTGCTCTGTATGCCTTGATTTTGGGTGAGCGCGAGTGGGAAGCACAGCAGCTATTGGTCAAAACTTTGGCGACAGCAGAACAGTGTGAAGTCGCAATGGCTGATGTCGTACCATTCTTCATCGAAAAATTTTCTTCAAAATAAGAGTCAAATAACATTTAGGAAAAGGGTAATCAAATGAGCGCATCATTGAGTGAAGAAGAACAACTTGAGGGTTTAAAGTCTTTCACTAAGAAATATGGTTCGGCCATTATTAGTGGGATTTTAATTGCGTTGATTGCCTTTTTCGGTTGGGAATATTGGCAAAAGAAAAACCTTGCAGAATCACAAATGCAAACTGCAAAAGTCCAGCAATTGATGGATGATGCGCGTAATGTGCAAGGAAATCCGAATGCGATGACTGAGTTGACTGAAGCTGCGGATAAAATTGTGAAAGATGATCCTGATTCAGCACAGGCAATTCAGACTCAATTTGTGATGGCGAAGTTGGCTTATGATCATGGTGACTATGCAGGTGCAGAGAAAGCCTTGAAAAAGGTGGAAAACTCTAAAGTCAAAGATGATGGTTTAACGCAAATCGTGAAACTACGTTTGGCTTATGCACAGTTGGCGCAAAATAAATATGATGATGCACTCAAATCTTTAGCTCTGGTTACTGATCCTGCATTCAAAGCAACGGCTGACGAAGTGCGTGGTGATGTATATGTCGCTAAGAATGATGTGGAAAATGCAAAAAAAGCGTATCAAAGTGCATGGGATACGTTAATTGAGCGTAAACAAGAGCGTCAAATTTTACAAATTAAACTCGAAAGTGTTGGCGTTTTAGTAGATGATCCTGAAATCGAACGCCCAATTTTAGAAACACAAGTGGATGAGTCTTAATGGATAGAAAATATAAAATACCGTTTGCACTAACAATTTTGACGCTGGCTTTAGTCGGTTGTTCGAGTAACAAAATTAAAGTTGAAGATGTCAAACCAAGTCCATTACCTAAGCTTGAACAATCGAAAAGTTTAGCACCTGTTTTTTCTGAAAGTGTTTCTTCGACTTCAGAGGCAGATCCACTACGTTTACAATTGGATATCGATAATGGGGTAATTTTTGTTGCCAGCCCCAAAGGTGAAGTCACAGCATATCGTGGCAAAGATAAGGTTTGGAGTAAAAAAGTCTCTAAACAAGGTCTAAGCTCAGGTGTAGAAGCCAAAAATGGTCTAGTGATTGTTGGAAACCATAAAGGTCAATTGTTTGCATTAGACCAAGCAACAGGTGAACAAAAGTGGACCGCACAGTTAACAGGTGCAATTTTGGCGCCATCTTTGGTGCAATCTGGTCGTGTGGTGACCGTCAGCAATGATGGTACAGTTTACGCGCATGATTTAGAGTCTGGGCAGCAAGTCTGGAGTTATGATTTACCAAGCGTACAATTTAGCTTACGTGGTACTTCAACGCCTGTAGCATTGGATGCACGTACTGTATTGGTGTCGTCTGCAAATGCTTATGTCTATGCGTTAGATGTGCTTAGTGGTGTACCTCGTATGCAGCGCCGTGTGTCGGTCAGTGATGGTCGCTCTGACATTCAGCGTTTAAATGATGTTGATGGTGACCCAGTGGTGGTCGGTCAACTTCTCGTGACCACCAGTTTTCAGGGGCAAGTGACTGCAACCGACTTAGCTTCACAACAAGTGATTTGGAGTGAAGATGCCAGCAGTACCAAACGTCCAGAAGTTGCAGACAATAAAGTCTTTGTTGCTCAAGCGAATGGCAAGCTAGTCGCCTATGATCTGGCGACAGGTCAGCAATTGTGGCAAAATGAGCAACTTTTAAACCGAGAGCTGAGTAATCCAGTGCTCTTTGGTCAAGACTTGGTTGTTGGCGATTTAGATGGTGTATTACATCTAATTGATCCGAATTCAGGTCAGTTAATTGGTCGCGCCAAAACCAGTGGTGCTGTCCGTACATTGCGTGTAATTGAAGGTCAACTCACAGTCGCGACACGCAAGGGTACATTTAGCGTTTGGCAGAATCGTTAATTTTCGTCTGCCTTATGTTAAACTAAGCCAAATCCGTATTTTTAAACACGGGGTATTTGAGAAATTTCAATGCCCCGTGTTTTATTTAGTATTATTCTTAAATATCTTCCATTTTTCTGATGTTCAGACCAGTCTCACTGGCTGATCTTGAATAAAGGTTAAACTATGAAACCCGTAATTGCGCTCATTGGTCGTCCGAACGTCGGAAAATCAACTCTATTTAACCAGATAACTAAAAGTCGTGATGCTTTGGTGGCTGACTTTGCGGGTCTGACACGCGACCGTAAATATGGTGATGCTGTTTATCAAAATAAATCTTTCATTGTGGTCGATACAGGTGGTATTGGCGAAAATGAAGGTGGTATTGACTCCTACATGGCAGAGCAGTCTAAAACTGCGATTCATGAAGCGGATATCATTGTATTTGTGGTAGATGCGCGTGCAGGTCTATTGGCTTCTGATGAACAAATTGCACGTGAACTCCGTACCTTAGGTAAAAAAGTTTACCTTGTCGCAAATAAGGTGGATGGTGTACACGCGGAAGCCGCGCTTGTCGAGTTCTATAAGCTTGGTATGGGTGAGCCACTGCAAGTTGCGGCAAGTCATGGTCGTGGCGTACAGCAAATGCTGGAAGATGTGTTGCAGGATGTGCCTGAAGACGAGAATCCAGAAGAACACGACAAAAACACTGGCCTGCGTCTCGCCATTATTGGTCGTCCGAACGTAGGTAAATCAACGCTAGTCAACCGTTTGTTGGGTGAAGAGCGCGTGGTGGCATTTGACCAGCCAGGTACAACCCGTGACTCTATTTATATCCCTTTCGAGCGTGATGGTCGTCAATATACGCTGATTGATACTGCGGGTGTACGTCGTAAAGGTAAGGTCGATGAAATGATCGAGAAATTCTCGATTGTAAAAACCTTACAAGCCATGAAAGATGCACATGTGGTTGTTGTGGTGGTGGATGCTCGTGAAGGTATTGTAGAGCAAGACTTACACTTGATTGGTTATGCCTTAGAAGCAGGGCGTGCCATGGTAATTGCGATCAACAAATGGGACAACATGTCTGAGTATGATCGTAAGCAATGTAAGCTAGATGTTGAACGTCGTTTTGATTTTATTCCTTGGGCAAAAATCCACTTAATTTCTGCGCTGCATGGTACGGGTGTAGGGGAAATGTACCCATCAATCCACCGTGCTTATGAATCTTCACATTTGAAAGTTTCACCAGCCAAAATCACGCAAATCTTGAGTGATGCTGTGGATGCACATCAACCACCAATGGTGGGTGGTCGCCGTATTAAAATGCGTTATGCACATATGGGCGGGCAAAATCCACCAACGATTGTGATTCATGGTAACAAAGTTGATAAAACACCAGCAGATTACCGTCGTTACTTGGAAAATGTGTTCCGTCGTGTGTATAAACTGGAAGGTACGCCTGTGCGTATTGAGTTTAAAACCTCTGAAAACCCATTTGAAGGGCGTAAGTCACAAGTGGATGAACGTACTGCTGCACGTAAACGTCGTTATGTTCAGAAGTTCAAAAAAGCTGAGAAAAAATTTAAACGCTAATTTTCAGTTCATTTAAAAGATAAAAAAGCCCAAAGACGACTTTGGGCTTTTTCTTTTGTATTCGGTTTCTTTTAGAATGAGGCTGTACATAAAGAGGAGATATGCGTGACGAAATTGATTCATATAGATGTCAGCCGCTTAGAGCAGATGATTCAGTTGCCTGCGGATTTAGACCGTAAAGCCAAAGTACAGCAACAAAAACAGGCGATCTATCAATTTCGGAATCAGTTGCTCTCGCAGCACATGCAACGTGAGATTCAAAACGCAGATCTTTCTAAGACTGAATATGGCAAGCCATATTTAGAACAATTTCCACAAGTCACATTTAATCATAGCCATAGCCATAAACACTACGCTTTAGCCTATAGCGATACGGTTAAACAGGTCGGTATAGATATTGAGGATTTGGACCGAAAGGTTCGATTTGAAGCCTTGGCACAACATGCATTTCATCCTGATGAGCTTAAGCATTGGGCTGAAATGGAATATTCAGAAGAATTTTGGTTTAGGGTTTGGACCACTAAAGAAGCGGTACTAAAAGCTTCGGGCTTGGGGATTCGGCTGAGTTTGAATGAGTTGAATACACAGGTACATCCAATCCAGCATGGCGGGATGTGTCAGCACGCGATGTTAGGAAGCTTTGCTTATCAGAACTATCATTTAGGTCAAACGATGCTGACAGTGGCTTGGCAGGCAGAACTCTCGTGTCATGGCTTTCAGTGGCCACAAATTCAATTGATTCAACATTAAAAAAGCCCATCCGAGGATGAGCTTTAATGTGAGCCTGTTGTTTAGGGATTAAGGAATCTCTTCCTCATCAAACTCGGGTTTAATTTGAACAATAAAGTCTTGACGATTTAAACCACGCCATAGGGCATAAGCGGTTGCAATATAAATCGAAGAGTATGTTCCTGCAAACACACCGATAAACATTGCCACTGAGAACCAACGTAGACCTTCACCGCCCATAATTAACATAGCGACGACAACCAATAATAAAGTTGCGGAAGTATGTACAGTTCGGCGTAAAGTTTCAGTGAGGGCAATATCGATCACTTCACGAGGTGATGCACCTCGAATTTTACGGAAGTTCTCACGGATACGGTCCGATACCACGATGTTATCGTTGAGTGAGAAACCAATCACGGCAAGCACTGCAGCTAAAGTAGTCAGGTCAAATGGCCATTGCATGAATGCAAATACCCCTAGAATCACTAAAATATCGTGAAAGAGGGAGAGGATTGCACCTACAGCTAATTTGAACTCAAAGCGAATGGTCACGTAGATCAACATCAAGATCAATGCAAGTGCAACTGCACCCGCAGAGCGAACATAGAGTTCATTTCCGACTTGACCACCGACAGCATCAACTTTATGTAACGTAGCTGTGTTATTCGGTACTTGCACTGCTTGAGCCAAGGTGTTATTCAAATCTTCAACACTGGCTTTTTGCACAGGCATACGAATGAGTACGTCTGTGTTACTGCCTAGGGTCTGTACCACGGCATGTTCAAAGCCTGTGGCTTGAAGTGATTTAACAATTTGATCTTGGTCAACCGGTTTTGCGTAGGTGACTTCCGCAGAAATACCCCCAGTAAAGTCCAAACCTAAGTTAAGACCATTCACGGCAATGAAGAAGATACTGGCAATGGTAATTAAAATTGACGCGAAGGCAGCAGGTTTGCTGATCTTCATGAAGCCAATTACACGCTCATTGTCAGGGCGACCATATTGTTTTGATTTAGGTTGAGTCATGTCAGTCATCATCGATCTCCTTAAATGCTCAACTTTTTCAAGTCACGCTTTTTGCCATAAATCAATTGTACGACCGCACGAGTCACCGTAATCGAGGTAAACATCGAGCAGACAATACCAATCATGTGGGTGACTGCAAAGCTTTTGATTGGACCTGAACCGATGGCAAACAAAATGAAAGCGACAATAAAGGTAGTTAAGTTCGAGTCTAGAATGGTGTTATAGGCGCGATCATAACCCGCAATAATGGCTTGTTTGGGAGAGGCTCCCCATTTTATTTCTTCTCGTATTCGCTCACAGATGAGGACGTTGGCATCGACCGCCATACCAATGGTGATGATGATACCAGCAATACCTGGAAGCGATAATGAAGCGCCAATCCAAGACATTACGGTCAGGATCATGGCAATATTGATGACGAGAGCTAAATTGGCAATTAAACCAAATAGACGGAAGAACACCACCATCCAGATCGCTACCAGTAAGAAACCGATTTGGGTGGATAAGACACCTTTATCAATGTTTTCTTGACCAAGGCTCGGACCAACCACGCGTTCTTCAACAAAGTACATTGGCGCTGCTAATGCACCCGCACGTAACATGAGGGCAAGTTCTGACGCTTCTTGTGGCGAATCTAAGCCTGTGATACGGAACTGAGAACCCAACACAGCTTGAATGGTTGCCGCATTAATGACCACAGATTCTGTATATGGTGTACGGACTTCTGTTTGAGCACCAGTTTTCGGGTCTGCGACATAGCTGATCTTTTGTTTATTTTCAATAAACAATACCGCCATACGTTTGCCCACAGAATTACGCGTAGCGTCTGCCATGAGCTTACCACCCGCGCTGTCGAGGGTAATATTAACTTCTGCACCGCCAGTGTCCTGACTAAAGCCAGAAGAAGCATTTTGAACGCGTTCACCCGTCAAAATACGGTTGCGGTTAAGTAATAACTCACGACCACTATCGAGTGACTGATACGCAAAAACTTCTGTACCCGGAGGGAGTGGTTGACCATTGTATTTACCTGTATATGGGTCAATATATTGATCATTCTGGTCGGATACCAGACGGAACTCTAAGTTTGCAGTACGACCTAAAACACGTTTTGCTTCTGCCGTATCTTGTACACCCGGTAATTCCACCACAATACGGTTATTGCCTTGGGTTTGTACCAGAGCTTCTGCTACACCTAACTCATTAATACGGTTACGGAGTGTAGTTAAGTTTTGGTTGACCGCATAAGATTGAATTTCTTGCTTACGCGCATCGGTATAGGTCAAGCGCAAGCTAGAGCCTGTATCTGAAGCAACTGCTTGCTGAGTAAATTCGGTATTTTTGCTGCGCAAGAAATCCATGACTGCATCACGATCAGTATTGTTCGCAAATTGCAAAGTAATGGTATTGCTATTCAATGAAAGACTATTGAATTTCAACTTATTGTCACGCAATTGACGACGTAAATCGGTTGCGGAGGTTTCCATACGTTGGCTGATGGCTTTGTCCATATCCACTTCAAGTAGGAAGTGAACACCACCACGCAAGTCCAAACCAAGCTTCATTGGTTTCGCACCAATTTTTTGCAACCATTCTGGTGTGGTTGGTGCAAGGTTCAGCGCAACAACGTAGTTATCTCCAAGACCACGGCGTAATGCATCTTTGGCTTTTAACTGGGCTTCAGATGAATCTAGACGGAGCAATGCAGCGTTATTGGTAAAGCTATTGTCATGCGTTGCAATATTTTCGCTTTTTAAAATTTGCTCTGCTTTTTGTATGATGCTTTGGTCAATTTGAGTACCAGCTTTGGCACCTGAAATTTGAACAGCAGGTTCATCAGGATACAAACTTGGCAGGGCATATAATGTACTGACCACGAGAACCACGAGAATCAGTAGATATTTCCATGCTGGGTAACGCATTTGTTTTCTTCTTAAAATGAAAAAGTCGTGCGGGTGCACGACTATTTTTGATTAAAGGTTATTTAATGTGCCTTCAGGAAGAACTGAAATCACACTTGCGCGTTGAATTTTTACTTCTACACCACGGTTTAATTCAACCACTGCAAAATCACCTTCAATTTTAGTAATTTTACCCATCAAACCACCAGCAAAAACAACTTCACTTCCAACACCTAAGCTTTCAACTAAAGAACGGTGTTCTTTAGCACGCTTAGATTGCGGACGCCAAATCAAGAAATAGAAAATTGCGACAAAAACCGCAATCATAAGTAAGTTCGTTACGAGGCTTGGTTGCTGTGCAGCTTCACCTGCTGCGTGAGCAGTAGAAATAAAAAGGCTCATTTCAATTTCCTAAACAATAAACTGGTATCAATTTGATAATAAATAGACTTGCTCTGCAATTTACCTTGTCTTTTTCTTCAGCGCAAATGCTGAAAGAATTAATCTTGCGGACAAGGAGGTACTTCTAAACCACGACGTTGATAAAAGTCTTCAACAAAAGCATCAAACGTCCCGTTATCGAGTGCATCGCGGATGTCTTGGGTGAAGCGCTGGTAGTAACGTAAATTATGGATGGTCCCTAACATTGATCCCAACATTTCACCGCATTTTTCTAAATGGAATAAATACGCGCGGGTAAAGTTGGTACAGGTATAGCAATCACAGTGTGGGTCAAGCGGTTGTTGGTCATGACGGTATTTACTGTTACGAATACGGACCAAACCATCCGTCACAAAGTAATGACCATTTCGTGCATTTCGGGTTGGCATTACGCAGTCAAACATATCTACGCCACGACGAATACCTTCAACAATGTCTTCTGGCTTACCCACGCCCATTAAATAACGAGGTTTATCAGCAGGCATTTTGTTTGGAAGATAATCCAAAACCTTGATCATTTCCTCTTTCGGTTCTCCGACAGAAAGACCACCAATGGCATAACCATCAAAACCAATTTCGAGTAAACCCGTTAAAGATTCTTCACGAAGGTCTTCATACATTCCCCCTTGAATAATGCCAAATAAAGCATTGCTATTGTTTAACTCATCATGGTGATGGGTTTTACAACGCTTTGCCCAGCGCAATGAAAGCTGCAATGACTTTTGCGCTTCTTCATGCGTCGCAGGATAAGGTGTGCATTCATCAAAAATCATGACAATGTCAGAATTTAAAGTTTTTTGAATTTCCATCGAAACTTCAGGAGACAAGAAAACTTTAGAACCATCAATCGGAGAGCGGAAAGTCACGCCTTCTTCTTTGATTTTACGCATTGCACCAAGACTAAAGACTTGGAAGCCGCCTGAGTCGGTTAATATCGGTTTGTCCCATTTCATGAACTGGTGTAAGCCACCATGTGCTTCAATGACATCTAAGCCTGGACGTAAGTACAGGTGAAAAGTATTACCTAAAATAATTTGTGCTTGAATGTCTTCAATATCACGTGGCAACATACCTTTAACTGTGCCATAAGTACCAACAGGCATAAATACAGGTGTTTCAACAACACCATGTTCAAGCGTTAAGCGACCACGGCGGGCACGCCCCGATTGTGCAAGTTTTTCAAACTTCATACAAATTCCAAATCAAGGCGAAAAAACAGTTCGCTGATTGTTCGAGCTAAAAAGAGAGCTATTTTCCTCGATTCTGTACTTAAACGCCAGTTTTGTGATGTATTGAACTGTTAATTCTGATTCATGAATTACAAAAAATGAGAGAAAAGCGGGTTTGGTCAAAATTTTGCTTTATTTTTGTTTGTGTAATGTTTTGTTTCTCTTTTACCTGAAAATGGTGATTATATTGTAAAGAGAATTGGTATTTACTAATTGTTTACGCTGACTGTGTGTTCTTAGGGGGGAGGTAATGAGTGAGTTAAAAGAATGGGAATTTTATAAAACTTTATTGGAAACTACGAATGCCATTCCGTGGCAAATTAATTGGGATACCAAAGAATTTAGTTATATTGGGCCACAAATTGAAAGCTTATTGGGGTGGCCGCAAGACAGTTGGAAATCTGCACAAGACTGGATTGACCGTATGCATCCTGATGATCGAGATAAGACGGTTGGGATGTGTATTCAACTCTCCGATGATGGTACGGATCATGAGGCAGATTATCGCGCGTTAACCCAAGATGGCGGATACGTCTGGATACGCGATGTTGTGCATGTGATTCGTGAAAATGATAAAACCATTGCCATTATTGGCTTCATGTTTGATATTTCTGAACGCAAAAGTATGGAATTGGAACTTGAGGAGTTGAATAAAAAGAATCAAGCATTATTACTCCAAGATCCATTGACGCAGGTGGCAAATCGTAAAGCGCTGAATGAACGGATTGAACATGAGTTTAAGCGAGCAGAGCGCAACAAACGACCATTGTCGCTACTGTTTATTGATATTGATCATTTTAAAAAATACAACGACGATTTTGGACATTTGCAAGGTGATCAGTGTTTGATTGCAGTCGCGCAGTTATTAAAAAATCAGTTTAGTCGAGCCTACGATTTTGTGGCGCGCTTTGGTGGGGAAGAGTTTGTGGTCATTTTGCCTGAAACTACACTTGAAGATGCGGTTTCATCGGCTGAACGCTTCCGTAAGGCAGTGGCTCATTTAACCATCCCGAGTCTGACAGCAAGTCAGCATGCTGATATCACGGTGAGCATTGGGGTAAATACCCATGGTGCTGGGCAAAACTACTTGAATGTGTCTAACTTTTTGCAATCGGCAGATGAGTTGTTGTATCAGGCTAAAGCTGAAGGTCGCAATCAGATTTGTTATTACTCTTAAATTGAAAAAAACAGCATGGTTCGCCATGCTGTTTTTATTTATGCTTGTATTTAGAGTTACACAATAAAAAGTCTTAGAAATTCGGACGATAATCAAAATTTTGCATAGCTGCCGTATCACGAAATGGTCGAATGGCTTTTTTGCCAATGGTCATGGTATTGATGACGTTGTTGGGAAAAATCTGAATTTGGTTGTTAAACAATTCAACATTGCGATTAAAAATCGTAATCGCAGCTCCTACATTTTCGTTTTGTTCTTCAATTTCATTCATCATTTTTAGATAAATTTCATTGGCTTTAAGCTCAGGGTAGTTTTCAACCACGACATTTAGGCTGTGCATGAGTTCTTTGTTTAAGTTCTCAATCCGTTGTAACTGAGATACATCGGCAGTGTTTGCATTCAAACTTAAAATGTTCTGACGCAATTCGGTCACTTTTTCTAAAGTGCCTTTTTCAAAACTTGAATATTGCTCTACCAAGGGTGCAAGCGCATCTAAAATTTTAATTTTTTGACGTTCGTAGCTGGTAACATCTGACCAAGCACGAATAGTGGCATTATGATGGCGTACAATATTATTACGAATGAAAATAATGGCTACAATGGCGATAATAATTAGCAATAATAAAATAAAAAGTCCCATGTTGCCCCCTGTTTAATGGTTATACAATTTTGTCGCTGTTATTTTAAAAGTTTCAATAAATCAGACTTTAAATGTTCTAGATAAGGTAGTTTAAATGTACGTAAGTGTCCACGTAAACTGGAAATATCTTGGATATTCTGAGCCTTGCTAGAAATTTTAAACAAATCATGTGGTCCTAGATAACACAGGACATCACTCTCTGGATGAAACAACAAATCTCCTGAACGGTACTCAAAAAAGTCCGATAGGCGAAGCACCATGGCGGGTGTCAGCATTTTTGCCATCTGCATTTCATCGGTGCCATAGAATTTGAGTCGCTGATTGGTCTGAATATCACTGGTATGCCATGCAAAAGAATAAGGATGACCAAACGATTTGCTCGCAGTACTGATCGCTAAGCCAGGCATGTCAACACCAAAGACAAATACGCCCCACAGATCACGATGTATTTCCTGAACCTTGACCTGATTGCCATCTTTATCAGTCATGCGGACTTCATTCACAAAGTGATATTGAAATACCAGTACTTGATGGTCCTTGTTTTCTTCATCTGTCCAAACAGTGCTTGCATATAATGGAAAATCATTAGAGACAGAGCCTTGCTCAAACACTGGAAACAGGCGTTTTAAGTGGGCAATAAATAAAACAGGATTGAGTGGAACGGAAATATGTTGTGGTTGGCGGTGGTAAGCCAACTGATATTTTTGTGCAATGGTTTGTTGTTCGAGATAATCAATTACTTCTTCAACGGGGTCGTCATCTTCATAACAAATATAGGCCCAAAATACCATCAGCCCGCCACAGAACAGGCTAGCTTGCGCCCAAATACTACTGGGTTGAATCAAAATCGCAAGCATAAAAATACTGCCTGTAATTGCAAGCAACCACGGCAGAGTATTTTCAAACTTCAAGGTGACAGGAGCATTCCAAGGATGTAGGCCATCTAAAATTTGTTGATGGCTTTGCGCCTGACGCCCGATGTCCCAAAGCCGAGCAATATTGTGGAAGACCACCTGATTCTTTTTACGACGAATATGAATCGAATGTCGCACAGTATCAATCGGCATAAGAGCAGGAGGTCCTTGTTATTGTTATCTTGTAAAACGGTCAATCAGCATGGCATCGCCATAACTAAAGAAACGATATTCTGTAGCCACTGCATGTTGGTAGGCATTGAGAATATTGTCACGATTGGATAATGCAGAAACCAACATCAACAGCGTAGATTCAGGTAAGTGGAAATTGGTAATTAAACGATCTACCACTTTAAAATCATAGCCAGGGTAAATGAAAATTTGGGTATCACCGATCCAAGCATCGAGTACACCGCCATGTGCTTGAGCAGCACTTTCCACAGCACGTGTTGCTGTTGTGCCAACCGCAATGACTTTATTCCCTCGTGCTTTGGTTTCACGAATTAATTCAACAGTATGTGCTGGTACATCGCACCATTCGCTGTGCATGACATGATTGGCAATATCATCGGTACGAACAGGCAGAAATGTTCCAGCACCTACATGTAAGGTCACGAAAGCTTTGTGAATTCTTTTAGCTTCGAGTTTCTCTAGTAAAGCTTGATCGAAGTGTAAACTTGCGGTGGGTGCCGCAACACTGGCTAATTTGCTTGGATCATTGAATACAGTTTGGTAGCGTTCAGTATCAATCGCTTCTGCTTCACGGTTGAAGTAGGGTGGAATGGGTAACTGACCACAGCGGTCTAAAACCTCCAAAATCGGTTGCGAAAATTCGACAATAAATAAATTCTCATGGCGACCCTGTACCGTCACTTTAATCTCTTCTGCGCCCACAAACAGTTCTGCACCTGCTTTAGGTGAGTTACTGGCTTTGATATGGCAATGTGCGATGTACGCGTCCTGCAAACGTTCGACCAAAACTTCAACGGCACCACCTGTTGCACGTTTGCCTTTTAATCGGGCTTTCATGACTTTAGTGTCGTTTAAAATTAAGAGGTCACCTTCATGCAGTAAATCCAGAATATCGGTAAACTGATGATCGTGATATTGACCTTGTGCATCTAAATGGAGCAAGCGTGATGAACTGCGGGTGTCTAATGGATATCGAGCAATAAGCTCATCAGGGAGATCAAAATTGAAGTCAGAAAGTTGCATGACACATTTCGCTAAAAAAACTGACGGTAGTATATGCTTTTTTTCATTTCTTAGTCGAAATTGGTTAAATAAGAGTCTAAAAAATCCATTCTGTTTCAAAATTAACCAATTGCGCTAATCTAGCGTTGACAAGGTTTTTAAACAGGTTAATATACGCATCAACACCTTCCCGAGGTGGTGAAATTGGTAGACGCGGCGGACTCAAAATCCGCTGTCAGAGATGACGTGTCGGTTCGAGTCCGACCCTCGGGACCATATATTAAAAAGCCCTCAAGCATATTAAGACTTGGGGGTTTTTTATTGCCTGAAATTTAGTGTTCTTCGAAGGAAAGTGCTTTTTAGATACATGTCTTCTGCTTTTGATTCTTTCAAGAAGACGCTATTTTATGGTTATAGATAGCTTCATTTGGAAAAGAACAATGAATAAAAAAATCATTTGGACGGTTATTGGACTTATTTTTTGTGCGTTAGCCTATTTTTATGTTTCTCCTTATATTGTGTTGAACAATATAAAAAATGCAGCGCAAGCAGGAGACAGTGAAAAAGTCTCTCAATATATTGATTATCCAAGCGTACGACAAAGCCTGAAAGATCAAATGAATGCAGATATGCTTCAAGACAAGAGGGGTGAGCAGGATCATTTCTCTGGTTGGGGACAAATGCTAGCTTCGAGTTTGTTAAATAAAATCGTTGATGTCGTGGTGACACCAGAAGGAATGACGATGATCTTGCAAGGGCGGGGCTTGAAAGCAATTGATCAAGATAAAGTCGGTCAAGAAACTGCTGATGCTAAACAACAACATAAGCCTGAATATAAGGCCGGCTATACCTCTTGGCAGGATTTTGAAGTGAAAATTCAAGCCCCAGAGTCGTCTAAAGTGTTTAAAATGATGATGGTGCGAGATGGTTTAAGTTGGAAAGTACACAAGATTATTGTTCCATTGTAATGAGCGGGTTTAGAGTAAATCGGTCAATGTAAATACAGCAGAATTGTCATCATCTTGTAGACAGAGTCTTGGCATTATTGGTGGGTCTAAGTGTATTTATTATTTAATTTTTTGCGCCAAAACTTGATTTGGATTAACCCAAATTAAGTAAAGCTAAGCAGTGTTCAACCAAAAATAATAGCAGATAGAATAGCGAAAACAGCTTTATCAAAATGGTATTAATGATGCAAATGAAGTGTATGCCAATCAACGGCTCATTCTTGTCAGTAACGTATTGAACAGAATTGGAATAATATAGAAAATTGCTTGAATAATCCGCGTGTGAAACACCTGACATTTAGAAGCAAAGCCTGCTGTCTGAACGGGTTTACAGCGGCTGAATTTCATTAGATTGTCTTTTATCTATCGCGATTGCTAACCAGTTGGAATGAATTGGGACGCAAGCAAAACGGGTCTGTGTCAGTAAAATTCAAAATGTAATGTATGCATAAAAAGCATATATAAAAATAAGTACTTGAATTTACACTTTGTTCAAATTTAAGTGTTTTTTATTTAATGGAATTAATTTGGTGAATGAATCAAATGTTGGTTATGAGGTATTTATATTTTAAATCCAGTACTTTTTCCGAGAGTTAATTTAATTTTAATGTCTATGTTTAACAGAATAGTGATTTTTTTTAAGCTTTGTATTCGAAAAGTGAAATTTACTCTAATTATTAATAATAATTCGATGAACATAATATAAATAAGCACTTATATGTGTGGATTCTTTAATTTATCTTTATGTATAAATCTATTTTTTAAATTAACTAAAAATTAATGCGAAAATTGAATCAATAAAATGACATGGATTTGCTACAATCGCGCGGTCTTTGCGGTTGTTTAAAATAGATAAAGAATTTTAAAGAGATAACGAGGTGCGGTTTGAAGATGGAAATTGCGGGCGCTGTACTGGCGGCTATCTTCTTTGGTAGTTTCATGTTGATAAGTAAAAGAATACGGAAGCAACCTTGTGGTGCGAATGAAAAAGCATGCCCACTGAACGCATTAGAACAGGATAGGCTTTCTTTAGAGCCGGAATGTATTTGTACGCCGTGTAAAACGCTAGAAATTCTTTATCAAAATCAAAAAGGTCAAATGACCATTCGGGATATTGATGTTATTCGAGTATATCAAGAAAAACAGCATTGGTATGTTGACGCATTTTGCCATTTGTTAAATGAACAATGCATTTTTGAAGTCGAAAAAATTAAATGTCTAAAATGTCCTAAACATTGTTCACGTTTAATTAATTCAGTTGAAATTCTAGAATATTTAACCAAACACCTTGAATGATGATTGGAATATTTTCCTTATTTTTTATTCATCTCTTCGCTATGAGTGGTTTATTTCAAACAAGATTTTTTCTTTATTTTGGAAAGTGAAAATAACTTTGTGTAATTTTTGGAATTAATATTTAAGAGAATGCTTGTTTTTTGAGATAGGTTTTTAGTTAGCTATTGATAAATCTTGTTTATTTCTATTTTCTTTCGTTGTATTCAGCATTTGATATGCCCCTATCATGAATAATCGCTCAACGTATCATCTCAATTTTTTTTGAGTGCTATGCCTAGGCGACAGCAGTACAAGACTTAATCATCAACGAATAATGATAAAAATTATCTAAAAGCGTGTGCAAAATAATCAACAAATGATACATTTATGTATAATATTGTGACTTATTTATCATTTATTGTAAATTTTGTGAGTGTTTGCTTTATGCCGGGGATGACAACAAGAATACATCGCGCGTTATTGGGGAGTGCATCGCTATTATTGGTCGGTGTTTGTCATGCTTTTCCTCAGCCAGGAAGCTATATTTCCAACGTTGCATCTGGGGACTATACCGATGAGATGGGCAACCTCTTATTGGTTAATTCCAATCCTGTGGCATTGGAGGTGCAAAAGACATACTCCCTAACACTGCTACAAAATCAAAACCAATATGGTGCTATAGGCGGGGTGGTGAATCTTCCACACGTGCTGACCAATACAGGTAATAGTGCTGATCGATATACCTTGGCTTTAGTGCAAAGCAGTAGCGATAACTTTGATTTAAGTAATGTAAAGGTATATGCAGACCGTGATCAAAATGGTTTACCTGATAATACCGAAGACCTATTGCTAGGTTCAATTGAGCTGAATGCAGGACAATCTTTAGCTGTTGTGATTGTGGGCAGTATTCCTAGCAATGTATCTTTTAATCAGCTTAGTAGTTTAGACCTCAAGGCTGTGAGCCAGCAAAATGCGACGCTTTCTGCACAAGTCACAGATACGATTCGCGTTGTAGACGATGCCGTAATCGCTTTGGTTAAAGCGCAAAGTGCAAGTGAAGGAAATATAGGTGATCTGATTACCTATACTTTGACCTATCGAAATACAGGTACAGCAACGCGTCGTGTGCTGTTGCAAGATGTCTTGGATGATTCCTTGGAATATGTATCAGGCTCGGCAATTTGGAATCAAAATAGCACCGCACTCACCGATGCAAATGATACTGAAGCATCAGCCAATACAGGAATTGCTTATCAACTGAAAGCTGATGGGAAGAGTTTGGAAGCCAGTATTGCCACGGTTGCACCTCTAACATCAGGCACGCTGAGCTTTAAAGCCAAAGTGAAACAAGGTGCAGCGAATAAAATTCCAAATACGGCAGGTTTTGTACAATACGACACGGATAATACCACGGTAACACTGAGCAGCTTTTCCAATACCGTGATCTATAACTTGGCCGCTGTCTATGGGGTGGTTTTAAATAATAAATCCAGTTCAGCAACGAACGCCGGGAATCCCAACAGTAGTCCCGATAACTTGGTCATTCAAGCCAGTTTAAAACCAGGGCAAGAAGTTTTCTTTAATAACTATGTTTGGAATGTTGGCAATACCACAGATACTTATAATTTAAGTTACAGCTCAAGTAATTTACCGAGCTGTGCCAAAGTTAATTTTTACACGCAGGATGGAAAAACTTTACTCACAGATACCAATGGTGACGGTAAAGTGGATACCGGTTCAATTTCAAATGCGGCGGTAAAACAAATTCAGGTCGGAGTGTCGGCTTCTACAGGGTGTAGTAGCAGTGTCAGCCATATCAACATTGATGTGGTTGCAACTTCGATTGCTTCAAGTTCAGTCTCTGATCCGATTCGTAACCAAATTACAGTTTTAACTGCAGGATCGAGCAGTAGTGATTTATATAACGCAGACCAATCGGGTTTAGGTGTGGGGACCGTGGATAACTTAGGTCAACCTTTACGTACGGTTAAAGTGGTCTCGGGTAAAGCCATTTTTCCTTTGGTTGCAAAGAATACTTCAACCCAAGCCAATAACTATAATTTGTATGCATCCTTTAGCGCGATTGATGTGGCCAATATTGTGCCGACAAGCAAAACGGGCTTTAGCGTCAAATTTTATGAGGGGGATGCAAGCTGTCAAACAGTTGGTAAGCAAATCACCAATACGGGAACTTTGGCGGCAGGGGCAAGCAAAGCATATTGTGCGGTGATTGATGTTGATGCAAGCCAACAGAATTTTACAGCTCCAATTTGGTTTGCGATTCAATCACCCATCAATCAACAGGCGGACTCCATTAAGGATCAAATTGAAAGTAATGTTGTGCGCTTACTCACCCTAACCAATGATCAGCAGGGACAGGTGGGTGTCGGTGGGACGATTGTTTATGTGCACACTTTAAAGAATTTGGGCAATATGGCGGAAGGTGAAAATGCAGGTTCTCAAGTGAACCTTAAAGTGGTTCCGCTTAAAAATGATGGCTTTGTCTATAGCCTTTATTATGATGCGAATAAAAATGGTCAAATTGATAGTGCAGACCAAATGATCAGCGCCACCACCAGTCTAAATCAACTTTTGGGTGGTACAGGTTTAGTCGCTCAGGCAGACATTCAGCTTTTACTTAAAGTTCAGGCAGCACCTTCTGCAACAGAAGGGGTGATGAGTCAGGCGGATATTTTGGTTGAGATTTCTGATTTTAATGGAATTCATTTAGACAACTTAAAAAACACAGATGTGACTACGGTAGCCACTGGGCATTTACAGTTATTGAAAACACAAGCAGTGAATAGTGGCTGTATAACCACTGATCTAGCGGCTTTGAGCTATACCACCCAGTTGGTTTCGGTTAAACCAAATCAGTGTGTGGCCTATAAACTCACGCTCAAAAATGATGGTAGCTCTGTGGTGAAGAATGTGCAGTTTAATGACGTCGTTCCTGCCTACACCAGTCTTGTAGGAACGCCTGTGATTGTTCCGACAGGGACAAATTTATCTTCAGGTGAGAAAGTTTCAGCTTTGGTGAATAGTTTAGATCCAAATCAAGAAGCCAATTTCTACTTTGTTATTCGTGTTAACCCTTAAGCGTAGGCTCGGAAAATGTTTGCAGAAAAGAAAATGATTCGACACATGCGTATTGCCATGCTGAGCTTATTGGGGGCAACGGCATCAACTTGGGTTTTTGCTGATGCTTTGGTCATCAGTAACATGGCTGTGGGCGAATACAAAGAAGAAGGCTCTACTGTGGTTCAAGTGGCGCGTTCGAATTTGGTTCAGACCACCGTGATTCCTGTGTATAACCTGAGTTTGAAAGATAACCGAACGGAATATGTGCGTCCAGGTCAGGCGGTTTATTATCATCATGTTTTAACCAATACAGGGAATGAACGCGATCTTTATAATTTGTTGGGCAGTCAAATTGCTGGCGGGAGTTTTACCCACAGTAATATTGAAATTTATTTGGATGCCGATCGCAATGGTGTGGCAGACAATAATACGCCGATTAGCCAATATAGCTTAAATGCTGGAGAGGCGGTTGCACTGATTGTTAAAGCAATGATCCCTTCATCTGCTGCTGTGAATAGCACGAGTCAGATTCAACTCACAGCAACCTCTACACAACAACCCAGCCTGACACAAAATAATATTGATACATCCCGAATCACCGATCAGGCGGTGCTAAATTTAACCAAAAGTTTTGATAAAACAAGCGTCGTAAATGGTGATATTGCAACCGTCCGTTTAACTTATTTCAACAACGGCAATAACAGCGGTGTGGTCAATATCAGTGACTTGTTGGATACCACGCAGTTGACCTATGTTACGGGTAATGAAAACTGGAATGGGCAAGCACTGAATTCTGCGACAGGCAGTAATGATCCGACAGGAATTAATTATTATCTCGATACGGATGGTAAAACCATTCGTGCACAGATCAGCAATGTGCCTGGAAATGCACAAGGCTATATTGAGTTCCGAGTTCGTGTGGTACGTACAGCACCCGGTGACATTCCCAACTTGGCAAATATGGACTACGACCATGACGGTCTTTCCACCACTGCAAATTTAACCACACAGTCGAATACTGCGGTATTAAGCATTAAGCCAATGTATGGTGTGGTGATTAATGCTGATGCAAATAGTGTCAACGGTACAGATTTACTGACTAAATCGGCGGTAAGTAGTGGTGGCACCGTTATCTTCGAAAACTATGTTTGGAATGCTGGAACGGTGGCAGATCGGTTCAATTTAACGTTTAACAGCCATAATTTACCGACAGGTAGTGTACTGGAATTCTATCGTGCAGATGGCGTCACACCACTATTTGATAGTAATAATGACGGCATTGTTGATACAGGAATGCTCGAAGCGGGAGCTAAGCTTCCGATTATTGTGAAGGTCACATTCCCCGCAGACTATGTGGATACAGCCAATACCATGTATAACATTGTGCCTAAAGCACAGTCGATTTTAGACAGTACTAAAATAGATACGGTACAAGATCGTACCTCGCTGATTCAAAGTACAGCCTCTCGTTTGGTGGACTTGGTCAATAGCCCTGAAACCACAGCAAACGGTACAGGAAATGGCAATGTATCGAATGGCAGTTCGCCTTGGAAAACCTTAGCAGGGGTAAATAACCAAACAGTAGTGTTCCCACTTACAGTGCGTCATACAGGCCAGGCGACGACTTATAACTTTAGTGCAGATGCCGATAATAATTTTGCAACGGTCGCATTGCCTCCTGAAATTAGTTCAGTCCGCTATTTTTCGACATCGACGACAAACTGTTCGGTGCTTGGCGCAGAAATTTCTTCAACTCGTTTGTTGAATAATGATGAATCGCAGCTCTATTGCGCCGTGGTCGAAATTCGGGCAGAGGCTCAAAGTACAACTCAACCGATTCCGATTTATTTTAAAGTCGCTTCTTCAAATCTCATTGCATCAGCACCAAGTAATGCGTATGACGTGATTCAAAACGCCATCACGATTAATTCAAATGCGAGTCAAGGTGGGGTGAGTTTAGAACCTGATTTACGTGGGCAAATTGCACCAGGTGGCAGTATTGTTTATAGCCATAGCTTAAAGCCGTGGGGAACTTCGGTATTGTCTGCAACGGATACTTTCAGCGTTGCTAATGATCGAACAGGCTTTACCACGACGCTTTACTATGATGCCAATAATGATGGGCAGTTAGATGCTTCTGACCCGATGATTCAGAATTTATCTGTTGTGAATAGTTCTATTTTAAGCAGCAAAGTGCCTATTCGTATTTTTAATAAAGTTGAAAATACTGCGTATAACACGGTTGGTGTAGTGAACACTTCCATCATTAGTCTAAAAAATAGTACGGGTACTTTGCTAGATACGGCGACAGACATTACGACCATTACCAGTGCACCCGTGCGTTTAACTAAATTACAAGCCAAAGATAATAACTGTGATGGCGTGGCGGATAGTGCGTATACCTCAAATGTATTGCCGATTACACGCAATGCAGATGGTTCAGGACAATGTGTTTTGTATCAATTAACGGTGAAGAATTTGGGCGCTTCGGCAATTGGTCGATTTAATTTTTATGACTATACGCCTGAAGCGATGGTGATGAGTAAAGCACCAAGTTGTACAACCTGTGAAGTGGGTTCACTTAGTGCACCTGCACTGGGACAAACAGGTGCAATTAAAGGTTCGGTTGCAGCAGTGAATAGTAATGAAAGTCATAGCTTAGAGTTTGGGGTGCAATATGTGGGGAATTAATAAACAAGCAAGGAATTGTAGTGCTACGCATTCACAGATGCTCAACTTCATGCAAACACTTCGTACTTTGTCACTATTCATTACGAGCTTACTTTTTGTCACGCTTGTAAATGCTGCAACGCCTACCCTTGAGATTATGTCTAATTCTTATACTGGAACGCCTTATGTAGGAGGGACGGTATCAGCGCAAAGAAATACCTATGTATTTAATGCGAATAACCCGAATGATAATACTGGCACCTTAAATTATTTTCCAAAAATCAATGTTGATTACACATTAACAAATCAACTCTACGATTCAAATAATGCGCCAGCTTTGGTGTTTGGTGCAGATTCTACAGCGAGTAGTTCCGCATTAGCTGTATTTACTCGATTGGCTGATCAAGGTAGTCCTCTTAGTTCTCATTTTTCGTCTACTCGAACTTTGCCCAACCAAGGGATTGATATTAATTCAAACTATGGTTTACGTATGACTGTGGACACCAGTAGATTTATTGGCAGTGCAGCAAACACCTCAGCAGTAAACAATGGGTTGGGCTATCAAGCTGGAGAGGTGACTTTAACTTGGGATAGACCTGTTAGAAATCCAATCATTAATATCTCTGGACTGGGGGGGGTGAGAACGACTACAAGTAATGGTCAGGTTGTTGATCGTTTTGGTATTTCTGCACAGTTTAAATTAACAACAACTGCGAATATCAGTGATGTGTATGCTTTATCGGGCATCAACTTTTCTGTGACTAATAATGGTGAGATTCGTAATACCTCTACATCCCTTGGCCCAACTGCTAGTGATGGGGGAGCTTCAGGAAGTATTCAGGTTTTAACTTCGGCGCCGATTACCGTTTTGAAATTTAATGTTTATGTACGTACGGATAAAACATCGGGAAATATTACGAAAGGATCGAATGACAGTACTTTACGTGATGCTTTTGTCTTTAATAGTTCTAGTGTCGACTCTATGGTGGGGGATTTAGTGGTTTCAAAAACCAATGCCACAACCCAAGTCTATTCTGGCGCTACAACTACTTATACAGTACGTGTAACCAACAATGGTCCAGATACTTATACGGGAACATTACTCAAAGATGTGGTTGGGACAGGATTAACCGCGACAACAGTTGCTTGTAGTACAGCCACGAGTAATAAATGTACTACAGCCCCAGCTTTAAGTAGTTTGGGTTCGATTGATACTGGTTCTTTAGCAGTTGGCGAATTCTATGAAATTTTAGTCACAGCACGTGTAGATGCAGCAGCAGGCAGTACAGTAACAAATACAGCGACAGTTGAACTGCCAACACTTGGTTCATCAACAGGGGTAAGTTGTACAACCTTAAATGCAAATGGTATTACACGTTCATTTAACTCAACTACAGGTGCGTGTACCACAGCAGACCAAGATACTGTACTTGCTTCTGCCGATCTGGAAGTCTCAAAAAATTCAGATAAGGCTGCCTATAATGCTGGCGATGTTGTGAAATATACGATTAAGGCTTGGAATAATGGTGGCTTGGCTGTTACGGATGCAGTTTTAACAGATCCTGTTCCGACTAATCTTTCAGGCTTGAGTTGGACTTGTACCAAATATGGTACGGCCATTTGCCCAACATCTACAAACATGGTCACTTCAGAAAGTAGTAATAGTTTAACTGCGACAGGGCTGAATCTTCCCGCAAATGGAAAAGATGTTAATTATTTAGAGTTCACTATAACAGGGTTAGCTTATAAAGCAGGTTCAGTGGCGAATACAGCATCAATTACAACGAGTGTTTTTGATCGAAACTCTACGAATAACAGTGCAACAGCCAATATGACTATTGCACAAAATACGCCAAGCACCACAGGCAGCTCCCAAAATCAGTGTTTATCTGGTCAAGCAGTAAATTTGGTGTCTGATACTACTTTTAGAAAGTATGATGCAGATAATACCTTAGCTGCTTTTGATAATAATCTAAAAACTGCAGGTTCGAGTCCAACAGTTCTTCCGAATACGGTGATGTATGGCACAGGAGCAAATGGCGCTTTACAAGTAAAAGGTCGTTTGAGTTGGTCATATGGCTCGCCACGAAGTAATACAACAGCAGTGAACATGCGAATATTGGTAGATGGCGTTGTATATGCTGTATTAACTACACCGGGAAAAAGCGCTAATTCAACGGCCTCTTTTAATGCCTTAAATGGTGCACAGGTTTCGCAGGCAGATTATACTTTAACGTCTTACCAAACTGATCCAAGCTCAATTAATTTTACCATTACTTTGCCAACGGCTGTGACTAGTATCAATATGGTACGCACAGAGTTTCAGAGTTATGCAGGTTCTGGTATCGCAGGTGATGATATTGGTATTGGCTTAAATGAAGTCAATGCCTGTTTAAAGCCAACATTTGCAATGAACAAAGTGTCTGAAAATGGCACAGACAGCTTCAACTTTAGCGCTTTTACCAACTTGAGCAATGCTAATGCTGAAACCATTACCAGTGGTGAGGTCGTCACAACGGTAGTTGGAGCTGCACAATCAGTTCGTTTAAAGAAAAGTACATCACCCGTCGAGCAAGGCTCATTATTGGCTTATGCAACACCAAATACAGCCATCAGTTTTACTGAGTCAGCATCGACTTTATATTCACTTAAAAGTATTGAATGTACAGATACCAATGCAGCCATTTCGGGAAATAGTACTGCGAATTTGGGTGGCGTAAATGGTATGACTCAAACTATACCAGCAGCGAATGTGAAATTTGCCGCTAAACTCGTTTGTCGCGTGACCAATAGTAAAAAAGCAGGTTATGTATTTTCGGGGCGGGTATTTAACGATAATAGTGGTACAACTTCGGATGTTTCTAAGGCGTATAACGCGATTGTAGATGTAGGTGAATTGGGAATTGCAGGGAGTGTGGTTGAACTGCAAGATTGTAGTAGTAAGGCAGTTTTAGCATCTACAACCAGCAATGCCAATGGGGATTTTAAAATTCAAACCTTAGATGACGTATTTGCTGGGCGCAGTAATGTTTGTCTGGTACAGCGTAATTTGACAGGGTTTGACTCGGTGAGTTCTGCAAAAGCCAGTAGCGTGACAGCGACAGCCGACACCAGTAATGACTTCTTTACGATTCCTAAAGCTGCAAATGTGACCAGTTATGATGGTTTCTTGTTTGGTGATGCCGAGTTACAGTTGGTCTTAACCCAAAATGGACAAAAAACTATTGTGGCAGGTGATGTGGTGGATTATCCACATGAGCTTAGTGCAAAAAGTGTCATGAATGCGCTGAATTTAACGGAAACCAAAGAGCAGCAACCCGCAAACAATCAGCCTTGGCAGAGTTTGGTTTACGTGGATAGCAACTGTAATGCACAGTTAGATCAAGGTGAGAATTTGTTCACCAGTCGTGTATTAAAAGCCAATGAAAAGGTTTGTTTGATTCAGCGAGTAAATTCGCCTACTACGGCACAAGGCGGAGATCGTTTTATTGCGAGCTTTAAGGTCAATGGCAAGGCGACTTATACTGCTGCAACATCCAAGGAAAGTAATAGTGTGAATGATATTACGACCATTGGTACAGCAGGTCTCAATATGAGCAAGCTGGTGCGAAAAACATCTGCATGCCCTGCACCGAGTAATGACTCAACGCCATTTACTGTAACCAACCAAGCTGCAAAAGGCGATTATTTGGAATATCAAATCACCTATACCAATAATTCAAATAAAAACTTGGTTGATATTGTGCTTAAAGATAGTGTTCCATTGGGAACAGTTTATGGAACCATGTCGTGTAGTGTTTCAGGATGCCAAACTCAAGAAAGTTCAGGACAGTTAATATGGACAATTCCAGGTGTATTGGCGCCTAAGCAAAAGGGGCAAGTCGGTTTCTGCGTGCGGATTCCAAACTAGTTCTGATTTGGGGTGAAAAAATAAGGTCGGGTCATGTTATGAAGCCGACCTTTTTTTTTCTGTGAGATTTGCAATGTAAAACATCGAATGCATTGTTTGAAGCGGTCAGATGAGTTGAAACTGCCAGAGTTGGGCCAAAATTAATTTAAAATAAACAATAAAAACAAATGCTTGGTTTTTTTTAATATGGCAATTCCCCTCTAAGAATAATTGAATCGTCACGATTAGTCTTACATTGTTTCTTTGTGTAAAGTCACTGTTTTTGTGAAAACTGATTATAAACATCCATTTATTTTCAATATTGTAAATTTATATAACTAAATTAAAAAATCAAGAGTGAACCAGTTAACATTTTTTTTATAAAATGTATGGTGAAGCGTTTGTTTTTTGTTTAATATTGCTTTGAGCTTTGCGGCATTAATTTTCTTAAATGTGATTAATGTCGCAAATATTTGCATTGGTTTGCAGTGGATAAAATCATGTTAAACAAAAGAACTACGCTGAAAAAATTGATGATTGGTTTAATACTTGTTGGGGGGGCTGCTCATGGAATGGCTGCTACGACGACATCAAATGAACCTGTATCAATTCAGTTAAAAGCATTCAAAAAAGTTGTAGACAGTAAAGGGAATGCACAGTTTCAAGCTGCAAACTCAATCAAGCCTCAAGATGTTATCGAGTATCGTGCGACTTATACCAACAACACGGCACACAGCATTAAAAGCCTAAAAGCAACCTTACCAATTCCAGCAGATACGCAATATTTAGGCAACAGCCTGCCTTCAGGTGCACTTGCGAGTACAGATGGCGTTAACTTTGCTGCGATGCCATTAAAGAAAAAAGTAGATGGAAAACTGGTCAACGTTCCGCTCAAAGAATACCGCGCTTTACAGTGGCAAATCATGGAATTACCAGCCAAGAAAACAGTAACTGTTAGTGCACAAGCCAAAGTAAATGCATCAAACGATTAATTTCTAAATTTTATACACGTCATTTTGATGGAGTCGGGGGACTCTTATGCCTATGAATTTGAAGAATACAAAGCGAAATAGCCTTTATGTGTCAATTGCGACAGTGTTGGGGGGCTTTGCTTTTTTCGCGACAGGTGCACATGCAGCCGCACCAGCCGCAGGAACAAACATTAGTAACATTGCAACAGCATCGTATGTAGATGGTACATCGACCACACGTACTGTGACGTCAAATGAAGTAAAAACCACTGTTTTACAAGTGGGGAGCTTCACACTTGAGCAAAACCGTACCGCAACGGCTAACCCAAATGGTGTCGTGACTTTATCGCACGTATTAACCAATACAGGTAATGGAACGGATGAATTTACGCTGAATTTAGCCAATGTGGCTGGGGACAATTTTGATTTCTCCAACATTGCTATTTATTTAGATGCGAATAAAGATGGTGTACCGGATAACGGTACGAATTTGGCAGGTCAAAAAGTTACCTTAAATGCTGGTGAGTCTGTAGGCTTGGTTGTGGTAGGTACAACTGCCGCAACAGCAACAGCTGGTAATTCTGGTCAATTAGCACTGTCTGCGGCAAGTACTTATATTACAGTTATTGCAGACAAAACCAAACTGAATACGGATACCGTAACGATTGTTTCAGGTGCGGTTATTCAAGTCACGAAGTCTGCCAATGTCACTGCAGTTGCACGTGGCGATACCGTAACGTATGAATTGACCTATAAAAACACGGGTAATGCCGATGCAGCCAATCTTACCATTGAAGATATTTTACCTTCAGGTGTGACCTATATTGCAGGTTCAGCACGTTGGAGTGGTCAGACCGCGGCATTGACCGATGCGACTGGTGATGAAGCGGCAGCAGCAGCGAAGTACGAATTTACCAATAATAAAGTTCAGTTAGTTCTTGCTTCTGTAGCGCGTAACAGTACCGGCAAGTTAACCTTCCAAGTGACGGTTGATAGTGCTGCTCCTGCAGGAAAAATTACCAACATCGCGACATTTGACCCAGATGGTCCGGGTACTGAGACGTCTCAACCAACCAACCCATATGATGTAACTGTACAGTCTACCTATACGGGTACGATTAACGATAACGCAAGCGATACGTATTCGGATGCACAAAAAGTTTCTGGCAATCTCGCGAAAGATGACTTGATTACCACAACTGCGGTACAAGGTTCTCCAGTTTTATTTGGTGCATCAAGCTCTACAGAAGATATTTGGATTCACAACCTTGGTAATGTCGCTGAAACCTATAACATTACGGTCAATAAATCTGCACTACCTGCAGGTTCTATTGTTGAGTTATTAAAGTCTGATGGTAATACACCGTTAACCGATACCAATGGTGATGCGAGTGTGGACAGTGGTCCATTGGCTTCAGGTGGTCACCTTGAAATCTCTGCACGTATTACGTTGCCAAATGGTTATACCGGCCCAATTACTGCACCTGGTTTGGACACAATCTTAACCATTACACCTGTACATGCGCCAGCATCTTCAGATACCGTGACTTTAAGAATTACCAATATCACAGCGTCAAAAGTTGATTTGAGCAATGGTAAAGGGAATAAAAACTACACGGAAGATGATACGGGCTTAACCGGTGAAGGGGCTTACGTTTCAAATAATGTGGTAACCACAGTAACAACTAAACCTGGTGTTGCGGCGACCTTCCCAATTGCTGTAACGAATTCTGGTTCAACATCGGACAACTATAACTTTGGTACTGAACAAGCATTACCATCGGGTTGGACTGTTGAATACTTTGTTGCTGATTCAAGTGGTGTATGTTCAGCGACTAAAGTGACCAATACGGGTGCAATTCAGCCAAATGCAACGGCGTATTTCTGTGCCAAGGTGACTCCGTCTACGGATGCAACACCTGCAAATAGTCAAGATATTGTCTTCACAATTAATTCGCCTGCAACAGGCTTAACAGACAAGATGAAAGATCACTTGACTGTAGAAGCAGTGCGTGGACTTTCATTCTTAGCGGATCAACAAGGTCAAGTCGCACCGGGTGGTACGATTGTCTATAAGCATACTTTAACCAACAACGGTAACGTTGTAGAAGGTATTGCGGATGGAACATTACCGATCAGCATTACACATGACCCTGCAACTAATGGTTTTGTGACTTCTGTTTATGTTGATAAAAACAACAATGGTATTGCAGACACGGATGAGTTGGTTACTGATATTCAGAACCTTAACAAGTGGTTAACTGCAACCAATGGTGCCGATGGTCTTTCTCCAAAAGAAAGTATCAATATCTTGGTTAAAGTTGAAGCGCCAAGTAATGCAACAGCGGGTCAAGCCGATTTGTCGATTGTGACTGTCACACCGACTGGCGCATTAAATGGTACGGTTGCTCCTGCTGCGATCACTGTGACAGATAAAACCACAGTCAACATTGGTCAAGTCCGTCTGGAAAAAATGCAAGCACTAGATGCAGCATGTGACGGAACACCAGATGGTGGCTTTGGAACATCTACACTTCAGGCGAAACCAGGTGCTTGTATCATTTACCAAATTAAAGCGGTGAATGATGGTAATCAGGCAGTAACTAAAGTTGAAATTACTGATGCTGTACCAAGTTACACCACTCTAGGTTCATCGCCTGCGGCTGCGTTAGAGCCAGTATCAAAAGGTACTGTGACCAATACAGCAAACAACTTGAAGTCATCTCAATTTGATTTGGCACCGTCTGAAACAGTGACGATGAAGTTCAGCGTTAAAGTTGATGCTCAATAATTAAGTCAAAACATTAATAACTATTTATGTGGATAGGCATCCTTTAGTGCCTATCCCTTTCACCTGCTTTTGCTCGGTATTGGGGTATTTTCGTGATTAAACGAGTTCAGCCGCTACAGAATCATAAGATCAAGCTTATTTTTTCAAGCTTAGCTACGGCTATGGCATTGGTAAATCATGCTTATGCTGTGATGCCTGCTGCTGGGCAAAATATTACCAATACGGCTTATGCAAGTTTTATACAAACTGATGGTCAAGTTGGCCAATCGGTTTCAAATACCGTTCAAGTGACCATTACACCTAAATATGTGATTAGCCTCACTTCACCAACGCGATTAGAAATTGATGCGGGTGCACGAGTGATTTGGCTGAATACGTTAACCAATCATAGTAATGCGCCAGCAGATATTGTGATTGATAAAAGCACTGTTCCCGAATTATCGAATATTAAAATTTATGTCGACAGTAATCAAAATGGTGAATTTGATCGTTCAGATTTGCTGGTTACAGGACATTTAAGTTTACAGGCTGGGCAAAAAGTTGATTTATGGGTGGTTGCAGATTCTTCCATATCATTGAATGACAGCCAGCAAGTAGATTTACCACTCCAAGCCTATGTTGTACAAGACCCGACGGCTATTGCAGATGCAGTTAATGCTTTAATTAGTTTCTTACCACAACTCACAGCGACTAAATCGGTCGATAAAACCAGTTTTGAACCACAAGCGGGTCAATCTTATGATTTAACCTATAGCTTGAGCGTTAAAAATAATTCAAAGCGCAATTCTGGTCTTCAAACCATTGACGTTGATGGTGAGGCCATGAAAGCTGTGGTTCTGTTGGATGAGATACCTGCCAACACCATCTTTAAATCGGCTAAACCGACCAATTCTAAAGCGTTGGTTTTATATCCATTGGGGCAAGATAAGTTTACCCGCCAGATTCCAACAGATAAATCTTTAATCAATACACTGGTGGTGGCATACCCTCAAGCCTTGGCTGCGAATAGCACCGAAGCGGTTGAGTTGGTTGTAACCATGAATTCAAATGTGAGTCATGCCTCAATTTCAAACGTGTTCAGTGTTGAGCATGGTTTGCTTTCTAATTTGAAAAAAACAGTTTCTAATGAAGTGACAACAAGCGTTGGTGGTAGTGCATCAATTAGCAATAACAGTAAAAATTATTCCAATATTTTAGCCACAGGCAGTTTAAGTCAACCATTGTACATTGCTGCAAATAGTGCCATGTGTAATGCCTCACGCAGCAATCTCGATAAAGTCAAAATTAAAGTTCAGTCAACGCTGACTGGAGACGTTGAATATGTACAGGGTGTTGAGACTGGAGCGAATACAGGTGTATTCCGTTTCACTTTAGCAACACAAGAATCCAGTATCATTCATGTGAATGACCAGATTTTACAAACCGTCAAGCGTGATCAAGTGATTGTTTCTTTGACAGATTGTTTAGATGAGGGCGGCAATCCGACCAACAGTATTACAGATATTCATACCACGGTATTGATTGATCCTTATGGTGTTGTTTTTGATGCCAAGACCAATTTGCCTGTCGCTGGTGCGAAGGTTACATTGTTGGATGAGAAGGGCAATCCTGCTGAAAATGTGGCGTACAAATTGGATGAAACCACGGGCGAAAAAGTGGCGATTCCAGCGCAACAGCTGACCAATAGCAAAGGTGAATTTGTATATCCATTTGTCGAAAATGGAACCTATCGACTTGATATTGATACTTCAACCATTGCAGGTTCGACCAATTATAAATTTACCAGTGACAAGACCATTTATAACAATTTTGCTAATCGTATCGTTGATAGCTCTTGGTCATATGGTGGCAACTTTACGTTAAAAACGGGTGATGCTGCACTCAATATTGATATTCCAATTGATCCTGTGGATATTTCTGTTCCCAGCAATGACAAATTAGTGATTAAAAAAGAAGTGGTAGGTAGTAATACTGCTGAAATTGGTGATTTTAAAGATTACCAAATTACGGTGGCAAATATGGGGGATTCCACCCTCTATAATGTCAACATGAAAGATACTTTGCCTCGCGGTTTTATTTATGTTTCAGGCAGTACCCGTGTTAATGGGCAAAAAAATGCAGATCCTGAAGGTGGAAAGGGACCTTATTTGACGCTCGGTTTGGGAACACTGACACCAAAGCAAGAAGCCAAAGTTCAATATCGTGTCTATGTCGGTCCTAATGCACTGAGTGGAGACGGTATTAACCGTGTTTACGCGCAGGACAATAAAAATACCGTTTCTAATGAAGCACAGGCCGCAGTAAAAGTCACACCAGGTGTATTCAGCCCAGATGGCTTTATTGTCGGTAAAGTCTTTAGCGATTGTAACCATAATGGCGTTCAAGATGCGGGAGAGCGGGGCGTACCTGGGGTCCGTATTTATATGGAAGATGGTAGCTTTGTGGTGACGGATCGGGAAGGTAAATACAACTTCTACGGCATTCGACCAATTACCCATGTGCTTAAAGTCGATAATACGACTTTACCGAATAATGCAGAATTGGTGCTGATTAATAACCGTCAAGCAGGGGATCCGGCTAGCCGCTTCGTAGATTTAAAACGTGGCGAGTTACATCGTGCAGACTTCGCGATTACCGATTCTTCAGGTGAATGCACTCAAGCCTTGGCAGAACAAATTGAAGACCGCCGGAGTAAAATTGATGCACAACTGGATGCATTAGAGCAAACCTTACGTCAAGATTTAACCGTCGATCCACTGAGCAATTCAGTGTCAGATGTGCAAGGTCAACCTGCAAGTGGATGTATTAGTGCAGCAGGTGCTTCAGCCAATTGTAATATTGAATATAAAAAAGATCAGATTAAAGAGGTTCAAACAGTTCAAATTGAACCAGTAAAAGCTCCTGTTGTTTTAGATTTAGAGCAAGAGCTTGAGCGTTCTGAATCGAACCAACTGGCGATTTTAAATCTGAAAGAGCAACAGATTTTACCTACACCCCAAGCCACGATTCAGGTCAAAGGCAGTTTAGGTACGGACATTCGTTTATTTGTGAACGATGAACAAATTTCAGAAAAGCGAATTGGTAAAAAAGCAGTCTATCAAGAGCGTAGTGCTACAGGCTTAGACTTTATTGGTGTACCGTTGGCGGCTGGCAAAAATAGCATTGCAGTTCGTCAGTACGATAGCTTCGGTAATTTACGTGATCAGCAACAAGTCACAGTGATTGCACCAGATGCGATGAGCCAATTGACGACGCAGCCTGTTGAACAAACCGTTTATGCCAATGGTAAAGATATTTATCAGGTGGTGGTTAAAGTATTGGATCAACATGGGACTCCTGTTGCGACACGTACGCCAATCACACTGGAATCTTCTATTGGCATGATTCAACTCAAAGATCTAGATCCAGATAAACCCGGCGTACAAGTTTTTGCAGAAGGTGGATCTTTGGTGGTGCCCGTGTTGGCACCTTTGGAGGCTGGCTCTGGCGTCTTGCGTGTTCGTAGTGGCATATACGAACAAAGCGTGCCTGTGCGCTTTTTGGCAGAACTTCGTCCAATGTTGGTTGCGGGGATTATCGAAGGTTCTTTTGCGCTAAATAAGTTCGACCCAAAAAATTTATCGCAAAGCTCGACTCAAGATGGCTTTGAAGAAGAACTGAATGATTTGTCCAGTTCAGCCGATGGTGAAACTGCCATTCGTGGTCGTGCGGCTTTATTTTTAAAAGGCAAAGTACGCGGTGATTATTTACTGACTTTGGCATATGACTCAAGCAAAGAAAATAATCAGCGCCTATTCCGTGATATTCGTCCAGATGAATATTACCCAGTGTATGGCGATGCATCTGCCAAAGGTTTTGACGCACAATCGACCAGTAAACTTTATGTACGTGTCGATAAAGGTCGTTCTTATGCCATGTATGGCGACTATGTTACGCGCACCGAAAATGATGAAGGGCTTTCATTAGGTCAATATAGCCGTTCATTAACGGGTTTAAAATCGGTGGTTGAAGGTGATCGCTTTCAAGTCGCGAGCTTTGCTGCACGCACCAATACCACGCAAGTCGTAAATGAACTCCGTGCAATGGGTGTTTCAGGTCCTTATGCCTTAGGCATGGACAGCAATGACATGCTTCAAAATAGTGAAAAAGTTGAAGTGATTGTGCGTGACCGTAACAACCCTGGTTTAATTATTTCACAACGCACCTTAACCCGTTTTAGCGACTATGAAATTGATACCTATACCAACAGTATTTATTTAACTTCACCGTTAAGTAGCATTGATGAAAATCTAAATCCAGTCTACTTAAGAATCACCATTGAAACCGATCAAGGTGGCAAAGAATATACCGTGGCGGGAGTCAATGGTCGTTACAAATTGAATGATAAAGTGACCGTCGGTGGTTCTTATATTCAAAATGATGATCCGATTGATCAGGAAAAAATTGCCAGTGCCAATACGGTGATTCGCTGGAATGATCAAACTAAACTGATTGCCGAATATGCGTATTCTGATCATGATTTAATGACTTTGGATCAGTTAACCGATGTTAATGCTTCGACGGCTGCAAATACCTCGGGTAATGGTTCCGCAGCACGTGTAGAACTGGACTATAAAAAAGACAATGTCGATGTGCGTGCTTATCATCAGCAGGCGGATGTTGGCTTCCGCAATGCAGCATCTTCGATCAGTTCGGGACGTAAAGAAACGGCTGTAAAACTGAATGCACGTTTAGATGAATTGGGTGTATTACGTATTGAAGCCGTGCGTACAGAAGATATTGCCAATGCAGGGGTGCGTAACGGGATCAGTGCTTCAATTGAAAAAGCCATTAACCGTATTGTGAGCTTGGAACTGGGTGTTCGTTATTACAATGAGTCATTGAATGCCGCTAGTTCATCCACGCAAAGCGTTGAAACACCTTATGATGGCACCACGGTTCGTGCCAAATTGAAAACGGCATTACCTTTTGATGGTTCAAGTGCGTTTATTGAATATGAGCAAGATGTTGCGGATAGTAATCGCCGTGTATTTGCCGTTGGTGGTGATGCTCAGGTCTATAAAAATATTCATGCTTATGCACGTCATGAATTTATCTCAAGTATTGGCGGTTTATACGAACTCAATGACACGCAAAAACGTAACACCACGGTATTTGGTTTAGACAGTCAATATATGCGAGATGGTTCGGTATTTAGTGAATATCGTGTGCGCGATGGTTTAAGTGCGCGTGAAGCAGAAGCGGCAATGGGTGTGCGTAATCGTTGGCAATTAAAAGAAGGTTTATTCTTTAATACCAGCTTTGAGAAAGTGAAGGTTTTTGAAGGTGAAAACAAAGATTCATTAGAATCTACCGCTGCAACTCTAGGCTTTGAGCATTTATCTAACCCTCGTTGGAAGAATGTAGCGCGTATTGAAGGGCGTTGGTCAAATCAAAGTGATAGCTATTTAAATACGTTGGGAACAGCCTATAAATATTCAGATGAAGTTACGTTCTTGGCTAAAAACGTTTTAAATTTAACCGATAATAAAGCTGCTGATTCAGGTGATCGTTTAATTAACCGATTCCAGATTGGTGCAGCTTATCGTGATTTAGAAACCAACAAATTTGATTCACTCAGTAAAATTGAGTATCGCTACGAAAAGAATGAGACCACTTTAAGTGATCCGTACGAGCGTAATGCTTACATTATGTCGCATCATTTAAATTATCATCCGACGCGCGATGTGCATGTGTCGGGTCAGTATGCCGTGAAATATTTAGAAGAAACCTACGACCTATTGCAAAGCAGTGGTATGACGCAAATGCTGAATACGCGTTTCATGTATGACATTAATGAACGTTGGGATGCTGGGGTAAATGCTGGCGTCATGTGGAACAGTGTTTCAGATGGCACCAAGCTGATGGCAGGGGTTGAAGTGGGTTATCTTTTGGCGGCCAACCTTTGGGTTTCTGGTGGATATAACTTTGTTGGTTATGAAGATAAAGATTTAACCGATGGCGATACCACAATGGATGGCGCTTATTTCCGTTTCCGCTTTAAATTTGATGAGAACCTGTTCAATAAGAACAAGGCAAGCGTGAATAAAGCTTTGGAGCCTAAATTATGAAATTTTTAGGATTAAAAGCATTCCTGTTGGCTGGGTTGTTTAGCCCAGTGCTTTATGCCAACCCAGAGACCCATCAATTCACATATATATCGTCGCATCAACAGATTCAGTCGAAAATACGTGAGGCACTTGGGCAAAGTACTGATGTAAAAGAAAAATACCAACTGGAAAAAGCGCAAACATGGCTCAGTTATGCAGACCAGTTATATAGTGAAAAGAGTAAGCCAAAAAACTTAGGAATGGTTTATCAGCAGGCGCTGAATATCACCAATACCGACAACAGAGTGCAGCTTGCGACTCAAACGCCAATTTTACCTTTTGCTCAGGT
Organism: Acinetobacter sp. ANC 4910; assembly: GCF_004331035.1. Taxonomy (GTDB): domain Bacteria; phylum Pseudomonadota; class Gammaproteobacteria; order Pseudomonadales; family Moraxellaceae; genus Acinetobacter. The sequence goes on along the minus strand of NZ_SJNT01000010.1, from coordinate 27,091 downwards.
CATGCGTCGAGATTTGTGGGCTCGTATAGAAAGCATTAAAGTTCATGCGGGTTTTCAGTGTGCTTATAAAGAGCTTGCTCAGGCAGAGGTTAAATTGGTTTGGGCCGCAGCTGAATATTGCCAATTAGGGTGGCATCATTCACGTGAGATTTTTGCTTCGGCAGAGCGCTTGGTTGATCAGGCGGGGTATTTGGCACAGCATTGTGAAAATGACCGCTATCTCGATCGGGCTTTTAGTCCTGTAAAAATTGCTACAGTGGAACAATTAAATGGTTCAACAGGCTGTCAGGGAGTCAATCTAGCGTATTGGCCTTTTACTCCGAATTAATAGACTGAGCAGCATTTGCTTTTATTTAGATTTAAAAAATAACCCTGAACGTGAATATTTCAGGGTTATTTTTTTGCAAATTTAAGTTTATTTAATAAAGCTTAATTCCTTACTAATCCGATCCAAAACTGGTTTCTTCTTGGCTTGGAATTGCGTTTTATTTTGCTGAATTAAATTGTTGCCGTGAGTATCAATCGAGATGATCAAAGGGCCAAACACTTTGACGCGGTTAATCCACAAGGTTTCAGGCATACCTAAATCTTGCCATTCAGCCCCTTCAATTTCTTCCACTTGAGTGGCTGCCAGTACCGCACAGCCCCCCGGGAAAATCGCATGGACGGCTTTATGTTCCTGACAGCCTGCAACGGTTTCAGGCCCCATACCGCCTTTACCGACAATCAGTTTTACCCCCGTTTGTTTAATAAATTCACGCTCGAATTTTTCCATACGCATACTGGTGGTGGGGCCAATGGAGACCATTTCAAAACGGCCATCATCCTTTTTACGTACGATTGGGCCTGCATGGAAAATCGCACCGCCTTCTAAATTCACTGGAAGTTGTCGACCTTGCTCAATCAAGCGGCGATGCGCTACATCGCGGCAAGTGACCAAACGACCCGTCAGATACACCACATCACCAATTTTAAGATCGGCTAAGTCTTCATCACGCAGTGGGGTAGTGAGAATTTTTTTCATAGCACAACTCCTTCGTGCGACAGGATTTCATAAGACATGTCCGCATTAATTTTGATTTTTCCACGACGGTGTGCCCAACAGCCCGTATTCACAGCCACACCAATCGTCGATGGATGGCGGGCTGAAGATTCAATGTTCACTCCCATGACACTGTTATTGCCTGTTAAGCCTTGTGGACCAATCCCAATTTCATTTAGACCTTGTTCTAGTAAATCCTCCATTAATGCGGCACGTGGGTTATCACTTCTTGAGTCGACAGGGCGCATAATGGCCAGTTTGGACAAGCGCGCAGCGGTTTCAACTGAGGTTGATACCCCGACACCGACCAATAACGGTGGGCAAGCATTCACACCGCGTTCGGTAATCACGTCCATCACAAACTCAGCCACACCTTCGTAGCCTTGACCTGGCATCAGTACTTTAGCGGCACCCGGTAAGGTACATCCACCACCTGCCATATAAACATCAATGGTACAGCTGTCTTGTTCAGGGACGATACGCCAGTCTAGCCACGGAATTTGGGTGCCGGTATTGGTGCCGGTATTTTTTTCATCAAAGGTTTCAACCGCATTGTGACGTAAGGGCCCTGTACGGGTGGCCTCTTCGGTTGCTTCACGTAAAATTTCCTGTAATTCACCCAACAGTGGGAAATGTGCACCCGCTTCAACAAAATATTGAATCACGCCAGTGTCTTGGCAGCTGGGACGATTGAGTCGATCCGCCGCTTCTTGGTTTTCATCCATGGAGTCGTAAATCGACTTCGCCAATGGATTGGTTTCTAAAGTTTTCAATTCAATCAGTTTACTTTTCACATCTTTAGGTAAACGTTTACCAATGTAGGCCGTAAATTTGGCCATGGTGTCCGTGAGGGACTGTACGGCAAGTTCTTTGTCCATGGGAGGCTCCTTGTAAAGCGTTAAATTCAGTCAAGCAATATAAAAATGAAGATCAGGAGTTACTCAATTCAGCCGAGCTGACTTTGTTTTTTTGAGTAAAACTTAAAACGAGAGTGAGTACGGTAGAGAGAATCAGTAGACCTGCGACGAAATACAGACCACCTGCAAAGCTTCCAGTTTGATCTTTGACCCAACCAATCATGGCTGGACCCGCAAAGCCGCCTAAGTTGCCAATCGAGTTAATGGTTGCGATACCTGTGGCTGCCGCAGCACCTGACAAGAACATGGTCGGCATACTCCACAGAGGTGGCTTAGAACAACTAATTCCGACGTTAACAATGGTGAGTGCTGCAATTAGACCAAACATACTGCCAGTACCAGCTGCAATCGCGAGCCCTACGGCTGCGGTTAAGCAAGCCAATGCCACATGCCATGTGCGTTCATTGGTTTTGTCGGAGTGACGTGACCAAAGAATCATGGCAACGACAGAGATAATTGGAGGGATGGCATTCAATAAACCAACGGTCATGGAGCTGACACCCAGTTCTTTAATGATTTGCGGTGCCCAAATGCCGAGGGTGTACAAGCCTGCTGAGGTGCCAAAATAAATCAGTGCCAGAGCCAGTACACGTGGGTTGGCTAAACCGCGTAAAATACTGTGATGTTGTTGATCACCTTTATTGGCATCTTCAGCTTGCATGGTTTTAACCAACCATTCGCGCTCATCGGGTTTTAACCAAGCGGCTTTTTCAGGACGATCCGTCATATAGAAGAATACGACTACACCTAAGATCACCGCAGGAACTGCTTCTATCAGGAACATCCATTGCCAACCTGCTAGCCCCATGATGCCGTGCATTTCTAGCAGCGCAGCAGAAATTGGGGAGCCAATCGCCGTAGCAATTGGTGCGGCTGCCATAAATAAGGCAATCACACCTGCGCGGTTACGGGCTGGAAACCAGTAGCTAAGATAGAGAATAATGCCCGGGAAAAAGCCCGCTTCAGCGACACCGAGTAAAAAGCGCATCACATAAAAACTGGTAGAGCTTTCAATAAAAGCCATACCCCCTGCAATAATGCCCCAAGTGACCATGACCCGTGCAATCCAAATACGGGCACCGACTTTGTGCAGAATAATATTGGAGGGAACTTCAAAGAGAAAATAACCCAGAAAGAAAATCCCTGCGCCAAAACCAAGAATTGAAGCAGTAAAGCCTAAATCTTCCTTCATGGTGATGGCGGCAAAACCGATATTGACGCGGTCAATATAAGCAATTAAATACAAAATCATGATAAACGGGACAATACGCCACGTGATTTTCCGTAAGGTCCGTTTTTCGATATCCATGTCCATGGCTTATCTCCATATAAGTAGCGATTACCACCCGATCTGGTATAAATACCGCAATCGAGTCTGGCGAAAAGGCTCCCCGTTGTGACACCGTAATCCTTAAACGGTGGACTTTATGATTCACTCAAGTTTCCTTGCTTGGGTGAAATATGTTGTTTGGGGGGTAACGTGATATGGATGATAGAGACTTTGCAAAAGGGATGGATCGATATAAAGTTAAATCACTATTGCAAAAAACTGAATAATCATGAACTCAGATACGGAATTAGCATTTTTTTGTTTACTAATAAAACAAGGAAGTTTGGTTGCTACCGCGCGAGAGTTAAATTTAACCCCGCCTGCGGTATCTCGACGTTTGACGCAAATGGAAGATCGGCTTGGGGTGCGCTTGCTGAATCGAACCACAAGACGCATTAGTCTGACGCATGAGGGAGAAATTTATTATGAAAATGCGCTGCGGATTTTAAAAGAAATTGAAGACATGGAACGCCGCGTGTCGAGTACGCGATTTGCACCCAAAGGTTTACTTCGCGTCAATGCACCCTTAGGCTTTGGACGTTCATATATTGCGCCTGCGATTTCAGATTTTGCGAAAATATTCCCTGAAGTGGAGGTGCAATTGCAGCTGAGTGATCGTCCAGTGAATTTGCCTGATGAAGCGACGGATGTGGTGATTCGCTTTGGTGAAATTCCAGACTCGCGTTTAATTGCACAAAAACTGGCAGCCAATCGACGTTTATTGTGTGCTTCGCCCTTATATTTAAAAAGTGTTGGTATCCCAGAAACGCCACATGATTTAACCGTCCATCAATGCATTGTGATTCGACAGAATGAAGCGGCTTATGGCAACTGGCGTTTAAGTCTGGGTGAGCAGGTCGAAACCATTAAGGTGCATGGCAATTTAAGTACCAATGATGGTGAGGTTGCCTTAAATTGGGCCTTGGATGGGCAGGGGATTTTGATGCGGGCTGAATGGGATGTGGCGAAGTATTTACGCAGTGGACGTTTAATCCAAGTCTTGGAACAGTACAGTACCCCACCTGCGGATGTATATGCCGTGTATTTAGCCCGCTTGCAAGATTCGCCTCGTGTGGCCTATTTTTTAAATCACTTAAAAGAATATTTGGCGCAGCATGTCGATAATTTGGTACAACATCGAACCTTGCATTAAGCCATGCTAGTCCATGCTTTTACAGCAGGAAAATAGGCTTCAATATATAGCTACTCAGACATAAAAAAACCAAGACTGTTCATTTGAACAATCTTGGTTTTTGAAACTAAAGATTAAGCTTGAGCAGTTGCTTTTGCTAAAACTTCAGCCATTGCTTTGGCAACGATATAAACATTGTTCATGTTTAAGCCCGCAACACAAATACGACCACTACGTACCAAGTAAATTGCATACTCTTCACGTAAGGTATCGACTTGTTCACCGGTTAAGCCTGTGTAGCTAAACATGCCTTTTTGTTCAACTAAGTAGTTGAAGTCACGGTCTGGAAGTGCTTTGGTCAATTCATCTTTCAAAATATGACGCATTTTAATAATACGTTCACGCATTTCTTTAACTTCATTTTGCCACTGTTGATTTAACGCTTGGTCATTCAAGACTTGGTCAACCAACCATGCACCTGTTGTAGGAGGGCTAGAGTAGATACGACGTACTGTTGCTTTCAACTGACCGAAAGTGCATTGTGCAGTTGCAGCATCGTCACACACGAATGTCAAACCACCGACACGTTCGCCGTAGAGTGAGAAAATTTTAGAGAATGAATTGCTGACAATAAAGTTTAAACCCGCTTGGTCAAGTGCGCGAATTGCATAAGCGTCTTGTTCCATGCCTTCACCAAAACCTTGGTACGCAATGTCCAAGAATGGAATAAGTTGACCTGCCTTTAATACGGCAATCACTTGATCCCATTGCGCAGGAGTTAAATCTGCACCTGTCGGGTTGTGGCAGCAAGGGTGAAGCAATACCACGCTTTGTTCTGGTAATTGTTGTAAGCAAGACAACATACCGTCAAAGTCTACACCACGTGTTTCTGCATCAAAGTATGGGTAGAAATGAGTCTTTAAGCCTGCACCATTAAAGATGGCAACATGGTTGTCCCAAGTTGGTTGGCTTACCCAAACTTCAGAATTTGGGAAGTAATTTTTTAAAAAGTCTGCACCAACTTTCAGCGCACCAGAACCACCTAAAGTTTGAATCGTTACGGCACGACCACTTTGCACTGCTGGGCTATTTTCACCAAATAACAAAGCTTGAATTGCATCGCGGTAAGGTTTGAAACCTTCCATTGGCAAATAAAGTTTGGTCTTGTTTTGTTTTGGCTCAAGACGCTTCTGCGCTTCCATGATTGTTTCAAGCTGAGGCACAATACTGTCTTCGTTATAGTAAAGACCAATACTTAAATTGACTTTACCTTCACGTGGATCTGTATTGAACTGTTCCATAAGCGACAAAATTGGGTCGCCGGCATAAGGAGGGATATGTTGAAACATTAAAAAATCCTTGTTTGTTGCAGCTAGGGTCAAACTGTTCGCGCTTCGCATCGTCCAGTTAAAGTTGGTGATAACTTAAGCCGATTCACATCAGATTTGCAAGACCAGTTTCTTCCAATCTGATTCCGGTCTTACATGGGGGAGGAACAGCTTTTATTCAATAGACTTATTTAAAAGAACTATCGGGGGTTAGTAATAAGGTTGTATCAGCAAGTTTGCTTTTACGTTGCTTCATCCAATAAGCCAAACTTAAACAGCCGATCCAAGCAGGAATCATATACACCGCGATACGCATATCAGGGGTTAGGCTCATAATCACTAAAATACCCAACATAAATACAATGCACAGATAATTGGTAAATGGATAAGCCAAGCTAGGGAATAAACTGGTTTCTTGCTGTTGTTGTAGGCTCTGACGGAATTTTAAATGGGTGATTGAAATGACCACCCAATTAATCACAATAGCAGCCACAACTAACATCATCAGCAAACCAAAGGCTTTTTCAGGGAAGATGTAATTCAGTAAAACGCAGAGTGCAGTAACTAATGCTGAAATAAGTACGGCATTGACAGGAATCCCACGAGAATTAATTTTTTTAAAGAATTCTGGTGCATTGCCTTGTTCTGCCAAGCCAAGCAACATGCGGCTACTACAGTAACTGGTGCCGTTATAGACAGAAACCGCAGCAGTTAAAATCACGAAGTTTAATGCGGTGGCAACGCCTTGGCTGTCGAGCGACGCAAATACCATAACAAATGGGCTGCCGCCTTGTGCCATTTGGTTCCAAGGGAACAAGGCTAAAAGTACAATCAAAGTTAAGATATAGAAAATCAAAATGCGGTAAATAATTTGATTGACCGCTTTAGGTAAGATTTTTTGCGGATCATGTGCTTCTGCCGCGGTAATACCAAACAGTTCAATACCACCAAAAGCAAACACAATCGCAGCCATTGCCATGACTAAACCGCTAACACCATTTGGAAAGAAACCACCGAGTGCCCAAAGGTTGCTAATTGAAGCTTGTGAGCCTGCACTCCCTGTTGCCAGTAAGTAGGAACCAAAACCAATCATGGCGACAATGGCGAGAATTTTGATAATCGAAAACCAGAACTCCATTTCGCCAAACAGTTTCACGTGGAGCAAGTTAATGACATTAATTAAAATAAAAAAGCCAAGTGCCGACATCCAGGTTGGAATTTCTGGCCACCAGTATTGGACATAAAGTCCTACTGCACTCAGTTCTGCCATACAGACCAAAACATTCAGCACCCAATAGTTCCAGCCCGACATAAAGCCTGCAAAACGGCCCCAATATTTATTGGCAAAATAGCTGAAAGAGCCACTTACAGGCTCTTGTACTACCATTTCACCCAGTTGTCGCATCATAAAAAATGCAATGAGTCCAGCAATGGCATAACCCAGAATAACCGAAGGGCCTGCAAGTTTAATAGATTGAGAAATTCCAAGGAATAGACCTGTACCGATTGCACCGCCTAGGGCAATCAGCTGGATATGACGGTTGGATAAACCGTGCTTGAGCTGACCGTGATCATTGTGTGACATATGATTATTCTCATCCTTGTCGTGTAATTATTTCCTAATAAATTACGTATATCATAAATTGATTAAAAAATAATATACAAGTGGAACATCTAATTATTTTTTATTTAGCTTAAAAATAAAAAACTTAGAGGTAAATTTGTACCTGATGATCTCTATCCCACATCCGTGTTTGTATAGTAACGCACCAAATATGGGCATTTATTGTAGCGAGTTCACTGGGGTTTTCTAGCCAATAGTGTTGTTTAAAACAGCAGTTGAATACAGTGTTGACTTGAACGAGACACAACCTGAAAGTGTTAAAATTATGAATAAAGTAATTAAATTATATATTGCGTAATTTTATAAATTCAGTATGATGAAATGAAGTTGAAGCAATTGTCGCATTGCATGGAATTTTTGTTTTTATATAATTTATTGATTTTTATAAAAATAATTAAACTGTATCAGTGCGGATAAGCGAAGAGTATTGAGAAAATAACAAGGATGGCATCATCATGAACTCACAATTGAGCTGTTTTATTCCTGTTCCAGCCTATTCAGATTTCACCATTCATAATTTGCCTTATGGTATTTTTAGTCGTTGCAAGGAAGGCGAACGATGTGTTGGTGTTGCGATTGGCGAGTGGATTTTAGATTTAGCTGCGTTGGAGCAGGCAGGTCTTCTGCGCCTGAGCGAGCATGAATGCTATTTTAATCAGCCAAATTTGAATAAATTTATCGAATCAGGTTCAAGCAACTGGCATAAAGTACGACGTGAATTACAGGCTTTATTGGCTCTGGATAATCCACGCTTACAGCATGATGCAGCATTGCAGCAACAGGTACTCTATAAACAGCAAGATGCCATCATGCATTTGCCTGTACAAATTTCAGGTTATACCGATTTTTATTCTTCTAAAGAACATGCCACCAATGTGGGCTGCATGTTCCGCGATCCTAAAAATGCCTTATTACCCAACTGGAGTGAATTGCCTGTTGGTTATAATGGACGTGCCAGTTCGGTGGTAGTCAGTGGAACGGAGATTGTTCGTCCATCGGGGCAAATCAAATTACCTGAACAAGAACGTCCAGTTTTTTCAGCGACACGTAAGCTGGATTTTGAATTAGAAACAGCTTTTATTGTGGGTAAACCGAGTCGTTTAGGTCAGCCGATTCATATTGAAGATGCTGAAGCTCATATCTTTGGTATGGTGCTCCTCAATGACTGGTCGGCACGGGATATTCAACAATGGGAATATGTCCCTTTAGGTCCGTTTAATGCCAAGACCTTTGCCAGTGCCATTTCGCCGTGGGTTGTGACCATGCAAGCTTTACAGCCCTTTAAAATGCAAGGTCCTGTACAAGAGCCACGTCCATTGGCCTATTTACAAGAGCGTGTTGAAAGCAGTTATGACATTCAGCTTTCTGTAGAAATCCAAACACCTCAAAGTGACAGTGCGGATGTAATTTGCCAAACCAACTTTAAATATATGTACTGGTCAATGGCTCAGCAGTTAACGCATCACACCATTTCAGGCTGTAATGTCAATGTCGGTGATTTGATGGGCTCGGGCACGATTTCGGGTTTAACCAAAGACTCATACGGCAGTTTGTTGGAACTGACCTGGAACTCAACAGCACCCTTAAATTTAGCCAATGGTGAACAGCGTGGTTTCTTACAGGATGGCGATACGGTCATCATGAAAGGTCATGCAGAAAAAGATGGCATACGCGTGGGCTTTGGTGAGGTACGCAATACCATTTTACCAGCGTTAAGTTTTGACTTTAGCGAAGCAACGCAGGTACAGCATGAAACTGTATAGCTATTTTCGCAGCTCAGCAGCCTTTCGTGTGCGGATTGCCTTAAATTTAAAAGGCTTGAGTTATGACACGCAAGCGGTGCATTTGCTAAAACAGGGTGGTGAACAACATTCGGCAGACTATGCGGCAATCAATCCGAGTGAGTTGGTGCCGACGCTGCTGGATCAGCAATATGTATTGACGCAATCACTGAGCATTCTTGAGTATCTGGAAGAAGCCTATCCAAAGACGGCTTTGCTGCCTCAGAATTTACAACAGCGCGCGCAGATTCGTGCTTTTGCCCAGCACATTGCTTGTGAAATTCATCCCCTGAATAACTTAAGAGTGTTGCAGTACTTAGAGCAGACGCTTGCAGTGAGTAATACTGAAAAGACTGCATGGTATCAACACTGGATTAAGCTCGGTTTTCATAGCCTAGAGCAACAATTACAGCAATCGAATGGTGAATACTGTTTTGGCGAACAGGCGAGTTTTGCAGATTGCTGCCTAATTCCACAAGTCTATAACGCCAAACGCTTCCAAATTGATTTAACGGAATATCCAAAAATCCAGTCGATTTATACGCATTGTATGCAGTTGGCAGCTTTTCATCAGGCTGCACCAGAACAACAAGCCGATTGGGAATAAAACAGAAAAAGGAGTTTGATTATGAGTTTTGCAATTAAAAAAATTCATCACGTTGCCTACCGTTGTAAAGATGCCAAAGAAACGGTGCAATGGTACAAAACCATGTTGAACATGGATTTTATTTTGGCCTTTGCGGAAGATCATGTGCCATCGACCAAAGCCTTTGATCCTTATATGCACTTATTTTTAGATGCGGGTCAGGGCAATGTGTTGGCATTCTTTGAATTACCGACTCAGCCCGAGATGGGACGTGATGAAAACACCCCAGCTTGGGTGCAGCATATTGCCTTTGAAGTTGAAGACTTAAATGCATTATTGGCAGCCAAAGAACATTTAGAACAACAGGGTGTGAAAGTGCTTGGCATTACCAATCACGGTATTTTCCATTCGATTTATTTCTTTGATCCGAATGGTCACCGTTTAGAGCTGACTTATAACGATGTACATGCTGATGAGAAAATCGCGCGGATCACTGAAGAAATGAAACTGGAAATGCTGGATGAATGGAGCAAGACGAAACGCGCACCGCATCATACCCACTTTTTACACGAAGAAGAATTAGGTGCTTAAACCAATCTTTTGATTTTTAGTTTTACCCTTTACTGCATTTTTGACCGAGTGCAGTTTTTTTTTTGCTGTGAATTATTGTCTGATGAGTTGGGAGACTAAATGTCATTTAAAAAGATGATTTCAGTTTTTTGTAAATCTCAGGCATGATGTCACGGACCAATGTGTCCTTGTGTAGTCACACAAAACTAAATAAATGATTGAAAAAATGACCTTTAAAGAGTGCGTCAATGGTTGAAGAAAAGTTATCGGGTGGCGTGCAATCGCTTGAAGTGGGTTTGGCAGTGTTAAATGCACTGGTCGAGCATAATCAACCGATTATTCTCAAAGATCTATCGCACAAGCTAAGTATGCATCCAGCCAAAGTTCACCGTTATTTGGTGAGTTTGATTCGCATGAATTACGCCAAACAACTGGAAGATGGTCAATACGCACTGGGTGATCAGGCTTGGCGTTTGGGTTTGAACTGTATTCAACATACCGATGCTTTACAACAAGTCCAGTCGATGATTTATGCTTTACAAGCCAAGATTGGCTGTAGCATCCAAATTAGCAAATGGTCACCGCGAGGGCCTTTGGTGGTGCAATCGATTGAATCTAATCATCCGATTGCAATTGTGACCAAAGTCGGTTCAGTTATGCCGCTGGTTAACTCAGCTTCGGGGCGTGTCTTTGCTTCGTATTTACCTGAAAGTGTTGTTCGTACTTTAATGCAGGAAGAGTGGGACAAAGCAGCCGCTTTAGGTTTGGCACTTAAACCTGCCAATTGGGATGAATTTACCCAACTAAAACAACAGATTCGCACTGAACAGATGGCTTTGGCGAAAGGCGACTTGTTGGTCGGCATTAATGCGGTGGGTTTACCTGTATTTAATGCACAAGGCCAGATTGAGTTTAGCGTTGTCGCAATTGACAGTGAAACATTCCTACCATTGCACATAGGCAGTGAAAAAGTTCAGTTATTGCAGCAAGAAGTGGCTGCAATTAATCAGTTTATTCAAGCCCGCTAAGATGACTTGTGCTACATGCTAAAAAAGGCGACTGAATTCAGTCGCCTTTTTTGTGAGCGAAACATGCTTAAATGGGTTCGCATGTTTCACTCGCCTGTATTGAGGTTTAAATACGTTGTTTAAACTTGGAGTACCCCACGACGGATTTGATCACGTTCAATTGATTCAAATAGCGCTTTAAAGTTTCCTTCACCAAAGCCATCATCGGCTTTACGCTGAATAAACTCAAAGAATACAGGTCCAAGCATATTTTCAGAGAAAATTTGCAAGAGCAGTTTCTTCTCGCCATTTTGAGTTGAACCATCCAATAAAATACCACGTTGCTGTAGCTCATCTGTTGGTTCACCATGATTGGGCAAACGCTCAGGTAGCATCTCATAATAAGTATTTGGTGGCGGGGTCATGAATTTCATACCGAGGGCTTTCAGTTTGTCCCAAGTACCAATTAAATCATCGGTAATAAACGCAATGTGTTGAATGCCTTCACCATTAAAGTCGGCAAGAAACTCAGCAATTTGACCATTGCCTTTATCTGAATCTTCATTCAATGGAATACGAATTTTGCCATCAGGTGCGGTGAGTGCTTTAGAGGTTAAACCTGTGTATTCACCTTTAATGTCGAAGTAGCGAATTTCTTGGAAATTGAAAATCTTTTCATAAAAGTTTGCCCAATATTCCATGCGACCTTTGTAGACGTTATGGGTTAAATGATCAATTTCATTGAGACCTGTACCCACTGGGTGCGGGTTAACACCTTCAATAAACTCAAAGTCATTTTCATAAATGTCACGGTCAATCAGGAAAATGGGCATACCGCCAATGCCTTTAATGGCAGGAATATTGAGTTCCATTGGACCTGCTTGGCTATAAATAGGTTCTGCACCTAATTCCAATGCTTTTTGAAAGGCTTTGGCTGCATCGCGTGTTTTAAACCCCATGGCACAAGCTGAAGGACCATGCTCTTTATAAAAATAAGAGGCATAAGATTCAGGTTGATAGTTCAAAATAATATTGATATTTCCTTGACGCCATAAGTACGCATTTTTGGATTTATGCTTTGCGACTTTGCTAAAACCAATGGTTTCAAAAATTGGATCGAGATCATTTTCCTTTGATACAAATTCAATAAATGCAAATCCACATAATTCTAATGGGTTTTCTAAAATATCCATCTTATTTCCCTCTTGTCATGCAAGGACGAGTCCAATGTTCAGGCTGTTTGGGATGTGAGGAACGGCATGGAAAAACCCGTAGGTTTGTCAATATGAAGCAGGGTGCATGCAGTGGCATGCCCAAGTTCAAACGTTCAATGACACATCCTATGTGACTTTTATGATGGTGCTGTGGAATACCGCATCTTCATTCACTGTAGGGCTATTTTAGTTTTACAGTGGTTTTCTCTGATGGCTGTGATATTCCGTTCACCGATCATCTGTTTAACTGTGCTATTTGTGCATCAAAAAGGTGCACATTGGCTACTTTATGTTGAGAACAGCTTACTAAATCCAATTTAATTATGCAATACATAATTAAATTATGTTATTTGTAATTTTATTATGCAATATCTACGCTAAGCTCTTGCAGCATTCTAGATTTGGAAAAAACCTGTTATTGCACATAACAACAATTGAATTTGAATAAAATTTTTAAAAATCAAAAAACTACAAATTCATCTGTGTAATAAGCTACTCAAAAAGACGGTTGGCGCATTGGGTTTCTTTCAAATCCTGAGTCGCACAACTGTCATTTCACCCTTTCATTAAAGCAAGTTTACAGTATCTGTATAATCTATAATCATTAAAAAATGCAACAAAATTGTGCATAAATGAATTAAATGCACCACAATGTGTATTAATAATCAAATAATGCATGATTTGTGCTTGTTGTATTTTACTCAAAACGTACGGATTTACTGCTAAATTTCAAAAAAATGTTTCAATATGCGTATGTAAATAGCTGGATTTAATGAAATAAAAAATCTTATAAAGTTGAAATGTGCATATTTATTTTATTTTGGTACATAAATTGCATTAATTTTGCATATTGTATGTCTTGGATTTTCTTGTGGACAACCAACCTTTATCAAATTCTGCCGTTTTGGCACCTCTCCCAGCAGCCATGTCACATTCAAAAGTAGAAGATGTCGTGGCACTCTTTATTGGCACCTTCTTGTTGTCTTTTGCAATTAATATCATCCAACAGGGTGGCATTATGACAGGTGGTACGGCAGGTTTAGCCTTGTTGCTACATTACATCTTTAATGTGTCTTTCGGGACCTTATTCTTCTGTATTAATATCCCATTTTTTTATTTAGCCTATCAAAAAATGGGGCTGCAAGTGGTGCTTAGAACCATGGCGGCCATTGCTTTAGTGTCATGCTTTGCTGAAATTAATCCGACTTTTTTCAGCCTCGAAAATATTAATCCCATCTATGCTTCCTTAATTGCCAACATTATTTTGGGGGTTAGTTTCCTCATTTTGTTCCGCCATAAGTCGAGTATGGGAGGCATCAATTTATTGGCGATGTTCCTGAACGAGAAATACAATATTTCTGTGGGTAAATTCCAAATGTTTGTGGATATCAGTATTTTGATTGCATCGGCATTTTTTGTTGATTTTAATTTACTTATGATCTCGATTATGGGCGCGGTGGTCTTGAATTTGATCATTGCAATGAACCATCGTAAAGATCGTTATGTTGCTTAATTAAAGTACTTAACAGGGGGAGTAGAGCAAATCGAATTTGTTTTTCTCGCCCTGTTTCTATAAAGTAGTTTGCAGACAAAAACGCGCTTTTTCAGCAGTTTGATAACAAAATTCTAGGATAGATGATGGGCGATGAACTGGACGATTACGATCGTAAAATTATTCAGCAATTACAGCAAAACGGTCGTTTAACCAATCAAGAGCTAGCAGAGTTGATTGGTCTTTCGGCGTCACAATGTTCGCGTCGTCGTGCAACACTGGAACAAAAAAAGATCATTACTGGCTATTATGCACAAATTGCGCTGAAAGCCGATCCATCACCAATTACAGGCATGATCGAGGTCAGCATTCGGAATCATTATGATGATGGTTTTGAAAAGTTTTTAGAATTTATTTTAGATGAGCCGCGCATTCGTGATGCCTATAAATTGACAGGTACTTCAGACTTCCTGCTTAAAGTTGCAGTCAAGAATTTGGATGAGATGTCACAATTGATCAGTAAAATTTCATCACATCAATTTCAGATCAATGATATTACGACCTCCATTGTGCTGGAAAAACTCAAAGAAAACTCCATTGTTTTATCTAATCCTGCATCCAATACCGAAGCGCTTTAAATAACTGGCAGGGTTTTGTCTGTTGAACGGCAAAACCTTTCAGCATGAAATGAATAGAAGAAAAACGATTCTTACGCTACAATTGAGCCTATTTTTGTCTCACCTGACAGTGGTATGCGGCGCGTAATTTGCGTGAGCATCGCTGTGTACAAATTGCAGATTTCCCCAATGTTCAAAGATCAATTATTGAAAGAAGTACAGGCGCGCCGAACCTTCGCGATTATTTCCCACCCCGATGCGGGTAAAACCACCATGACAGAAAAACTGCTGTTATGGGGTAAGGCCATTCAGGTCGCGGGTATGGTAAAAAGCCGTAAATCGGACCGTGCTGCAACCTCGGACTGGATGGAAATGGAAAAAGAACGTGGTATCTCCATTACCACGTCCGTAATGCAGTTCCCCTTTAAAGATAAGATGATCAATCTTCTGGACACCCCAGGACATGAAGATTTCTCGGAAGATACCTATCGTACTTTGACAGCGGTTGACTCAGCACTCATGGTGATTGACGGTGCAAAAGGGGTCGAGGACCGAACCATCAAATTGATGGAAGTCTGTCGTATGCGCGACACACCGATCATTTCATTTGTGAACAAAATGGACCGTGAAATCCGTGAGCCTTTAGAGCTGTTGGATGAAATTGAAAACGTTTTAAAAATTAAATGTGTGCCTATTACTTGGCCATTGGGTACGGGGCGTGACTTCGCTGGGGTGTTTAACCTGATCGAAGAAAAATTTTATGTGTATAAAGCGGGTTTTGGTTCAACTATTACCGAGATTGAAATCCGAGATGGCTATGACTATGCAGATCTCCGTGAAAAAGTCGGTGAGCTGGCTTGGGCGGCATTTGAAGAGTCTTTAGAACTGGTGCAAATGGCGAATGAACCATTGGACCGTGAAGCATTTTTGGCGGGCCGTCAAACTCCTGTATTGTTTGGTACGGCATTGGGTAACTTTGGTGTAGACCATGTGTTAGATGCATTTAGCAACTATGCGCCTGAACCGAAAGCACACCCGACTCAAGACCGTAAAGTTGAAGCGACTGAAGAAGGTTTCACTGGTTTTGTCTTTAAAATTCAGGCCAATATGGACCCGAAACACCGTGACCGTATTGCTTTTATGCGTATTTGTTCAGGCAAATACGAAAAAGGCTTGAAAATGAAGCATGTACGTTTAGATAAAGATGTGCGTATTAGCGATGCTTTGACCTTCTTGGCAGGGGATCGTCAGCACCTAGAAGAAGCGTGGCCAGGTGACATTATTGGTTTACATAACCATGGCACCATCCAAATTGGCGATACCTTTACTTCGGGTGAAAAACTGCAATTTACAGGTATTCCACACTTTGCACCTGAAATGTTCCGCCGTGTACGTTTGAAAGATCCTTTAAAGTCGAAGCAACTACAAAAAGGCTTAAAAGAGCTTTCAGAAGAAGGTGCTACGCAAGTCTTCATGCCGCAAAACAGCAATGACTTGATTGTGGGCGCTGTGGGTGTGCTTCAGTTTGAAGTGGTTGCATACCGTTTGAAAGAAGAATACAAAGTTGACTGTGTATATGAGCCAGTAAGTATTAATACGGTTCGTTGGGTGTCATGTGATGATGACAAAAAATTCAATGAATTTAAGAAAAAGGCACATGATCAACTCTCTGTTGATGGCGGCGGGCATTTAACGTATTTAGCACCAAGTCGTGTCAATTTACAGTTAATGCAAGAGCGTTATCCAGATATCGTGTTCCGTAATACACGCGAACACTAAACTAAATAAAACAGCCTCTTTTCGGAGGCTGTTTTTACATGGTATTTCTTTTTTATTGGTGACGTTGCCGTTGAGGTAGCCTAGCGTGTGGTCGAAATGAAGAACAACAACATCATTCAAATTGCTCTTTTGCTATGTGCAGGACTTTCTTTGTCCGCGTGTGATTCATCGAAGCAACCACAAGATGAACAACAAAAATCAGCAGCATCCATTTTTAAGCAGGATCAAGCGGAAGTACTGCCTTATCTGCATATTAAACAGCAGCCTGCTAAAATTGCGTTGCCCTTCTGTGAAACTAAAAATTGCATTGATATTGATATTCAAACCCTTGAAACCCAAGACCAATGGTTGAATAGTTGGATGGCAAAAACCCAAGCCATGGTGATTCAAGATCAAATAGGCTTAAAGCAAAATATGAGTTTGCAACAAGCCATCAATGCTTATGTGAAAAAATCGGATGATTGGCAGGCGAAATACTCGAAGAATCCTGCTTATCAATTGGCACTGTATACCCGTATTGCCTATCAACGAAATGAATATGTGTTGTTACAAGTGGGCGTCAACAGTAAACAAGAAGACGTCAAGGTTGATGAGCGTTACTACTTTGCTGTTGCAGATCGAAAATTGCAGAAAGGTCTGTCCTTACTTGACATTGTTGAACCAAAGCAGCAAGTTTATATGAACGAGATTGTGCAAAAAGCCTATCAGGATTGGTTAAAACAACAAACGGCCGAAGCAAGACAGAAGGCGCCAAAAAAATTGTATTGGGGGCAAGCCGATTGGTTCTTTGACAGTGAAGGTATTGGCGTACATTACCGTAGCCAGCAAATTGCCCAAGAGGGTAAGCAATTAGACATTTACTTAAGCAAAGCACAAACGCAACAGGTTTTAAAAGCGGATATTTATCGGAATATGTTTTAGACGGCGGGATTGAAGCCTGAATAGGTGTGATATGTCGAGTGAAAAAATGAAAATAGGGTTGAGTCAAATGACAACAAAGAAAGTGATTTGGGCGGCAAGTGTATTGACGACAGCCATACTGATGACAGCGTGTCAGCCTAAAAAAGTTGAATCTGAACAGCCAGAGACTGCGGCATCATCGACATTGGCGCAAGAACAAGCGAGTCAATTGATTGGCGATTCGGAAAAACTACAACTCAATTTACCTGCGTGTGACGACAATAATTGCCCAGAAATGACCATTGAGCGACTCAGCAGTAATCAGCCATTTATAGATGCCTATATGGATGCTGAAATTCTGAAACAGGTCGAGCAGATTTTGGCGGTTTCTCCTGAGTTGGCTGCAGATGAAGCGGCATCGACCGCGAAAGCATCGGAAGTGGCAGCATCACAAGCTGTGGTTCAGGCAGCCACAGTGAAACAACAGCTCGAACAGCAATTACAGCCGTATACCCAAGCTTTTTTAAAATTAGATCAAGAGATTAAAGCGCTAAGTTCAAGTCATAAAATTAGTGTGATGATTAAGCCGACTATTCTCAATGCCAAAGGTCCATTGGTTACGGTGGTATTAAACAGCAGTAGTTACTTGGGGGGCGCGCATGGTTCATCTTCACAACAATATTATAATTTTGATTTAGAAAAGAAAAAACTGGTCAAGCTGAATGAAATCTTGGCACCGAATCAGTTGGCAGCATTAGAAAATCAAGCGCATGAAGCTTTTAAAACTTGGGTAATTGAGTCCAAACTGGCCAATGATGTGTCTGAATATGAACAGGCGTGGAAGTTTAAACTGAGTGATAATTATTATTTGAGTAAGCAAGGTTTAATTTTACAGTATGGTGAATATGAAATTGGACCATATGTGGTGGGGTTGCCGCGCTTAACCATTCCCTATGAGCAATTGCAGACGATTATAAAAAAACCGTACCTACCTGAGTTGGCCACTGAAGCAGTTGCGAGTGCTGCTAGCGAGCCAAGTAAGTAATAGGTTTGAACATGCCGCTACGTTTATTTGATACCCATACTCATTTTGATGTTCCTGATTTTGATTCAGATCGGGAACATCTGGCATCTCAAGCCAAAGCGGCAGGGGTAGAGGCTTTGGTCTTAATCGGCTTTGTCGCTTCACGATTTCCTGATTTGCTAAAAACGCAACAGGTTATAAATCATTTGTCAGAAGCACCGCAGGCTTATTTAGCACCAGGTTTACATCCTTTTTATATTGAACAACATCGACCAGAGCATTTACAGCAACTCGAATTACTCTTACAACAGCGTGACTGTATTGCTGTTGGGGAAATTGGTTTAGATACTTTTTTAGCCGAGCATAAACAATCTGAATTATTTGCCAAACAACAGGATTATTTTCAACAGCAATTAGAATTTGCGCTGCATTACCAAAAACCAGTGTTGTTACATATCCGTAAAGCGCATGCAGAAACACTAACCTTACTGAAAAAGCAAAAATTTAAATTCGGTGGTATTGCCCATGCCTTTAGTGGCGGTGTCGAAGAAGCCAAAGCATTTATTAAATTGGGGTTTAAAATTGGTGTGACAGGGCAAATCACCAATCCGAACGCGAAAAAACTGCATCGGGTGGTACAGGAAATTGGGGCCGAACATTTGGTGTTGGAAACCGATTGCCCAGATATGACACCACTGTGCTGTCAAGTTTCAACTCAACAACGAACCCGCAATACTCCAGCCAATTTACCGTATGTATTACACGGTTTGGCACAATCTTTACAAACCGATGAAAAGCGCTTGGCAGAGCAGCTTTGGCAAAATACGCAGCAGTGTTTGCGGCTGTAAAATTCAAATAAAGTGGCTGGGAAATTACTAATCCACAACATTAAAGCCAACGATTTGACCTACATTATAAAAAGAACAATGAAATAAAAATTAGCCATGCACGCCGGAGGATTCACCTATGGCAAAGTATAGTCAAATCAATAGTTTTAATGCCTTACAATCCTTTACAGTCGGTTCCAAAACTTATCAGATCTTTAGTTTGACACAAGCCCAGCCACAATTGGGTGATCTATCCAAATTGCCAAAATCACTTAAAGTTTTGTTGGAAAATTTACTGCGCTTTGAAGATGAGGTAACTGTCAAATCCAATGATATTTTGGCGATTGTAGAATGGCAGCAAACCCGAAGCTCGGAACAAGAAATTCAGTATCGCCCTGCACGTGTCCTGATGCAGGATTTTACAGGTGTACCTGCTGTGGTCGATCTAGCCGCCATGCGTGCAGCAGTGGCACAAGCTGGACGAGATCCGAATATCATCAATCCTTTATCTCCCGTTGATTTGGTCATTGACCATTCGGTGATGGTTGATCATTTTGCCAGTGGCCGTGCCTTTGCTGAAAATGTCGAAATTGAAATGCAGCGTAATGGTGAGCGTTATCAGTTCCTGCGTTGGGGACAATCGGCGTTTAATAACTTTAGTGTGGTTCCACCGGGAACAGGAATTTGCCATCAGGTGAATCTGGAATATTTAGCGCAAGCGGTATGGCTCGGTGAATCGGATGGGCAAACCTATGCCTTCCCAGATACCTTGGTGGGTACAGATTCACATACCACCATGATTAATGGTTTAGGGGTCTTAGGTTGGGGCGTAGGCGGGATTGAAGCCGAAGCGGCCATGTTAGGACAACCTATTTCCATGCTGATTCCTGAAGTGATTGGTTTTAAACTCACTGGGAAATTACGTGAGGGCATAACGGCAACGGATTTAGTTCTTACCATCACACAAATGCTGCGTCAAAAAGGTGTGGTAGGCAAATTTGTTGAATTTTATGGTGATGGACTGGCCGATTTACCTTTGGCTGACCGTGCCACCATTGCCAATATGGCACCTGAATATGGAGCAACCTGTGGCTTTTTCCCTGTTGATGACATAACGCTGGCCTATATGCGCTTAACAGGACGTACTGATGAACGCATCGCTTTGGTTGAAGCATATTGTAAAGAACAAGGCTTATGGCGAAATGCAGGGGATGAACCTGTATTTACCGATACTTTAAGTCTAGATATGTCGACTGTGGCTGCAAGTGTGGCGGGTCCAAAACGCCCACAAGATCGAGTATTACTGGCAGATGTCCCACAAACTTTTGATGCTTTAATGGAGCTGAGTTTAAAACCTGCAAAAGAAGATAAGGCACGTTTGGAAAATGAAGGGGGGGGCGGTACAGCGGTCGATGCACAAAAATCCAATGTCACGCATGAAAGTGCATTCTGTGAAATCGATGGTAAGCAGTATCCATTGGTACATGGTGATGTGGTGATTTCCGCTATTACCTCCTGTACCAATACGTCTAATCCGAGTGTGATGTTGGCGGCAGGTCTATTGGCAAAAAAAGCCATTGAAAAAGGACTACAACGCAAACCTTGGGTCAAAAGCTCCTTGGCACCTGGTTCTAAAGTGGTGACAGATTATTTGAATGCCGCAGGTTTAACGCCTTATCTTGATCAGTTGGGTTATAACTTGGTTGGTTATGGTTGTACCACCTGTATTGGTAATTCGGGACCTTTACCTGAAGCAATTGAAGAAGCAATCAATTGTTATGATTTAAATGTTGCTTCGGTGTTATCGGGCAATCGTAATTTTGAAGGACGAGTACATCCTTTGGTGAAAACCAACTGGTTGGCTTCACCGCCTTTGGTGATTGCTTTTGGTTTGGCAGGCAACATTCGTCTAGATTTAACCACACAACCGATTGGACTGGGTATAAATGGCGAAGCGGTCTATTTAAAAGACATTTGGCCAAGTCAGGCAGAAATAGACGAAGTCTTGCAGAACGTGAATACCGACATGTTCCATAAAGAATATGCCGCGGTATTTGAAGGCGATGCTAGTTGGAAGGCGATTCAAATTCCACAAAGTCAGACTTATGCATGGGACGAGCATTCTACCTATATTCGGCATCCGCCATTTTTTGCGGATATTGGGCAACCCCTGAATTCATTACATAATATTGAGCATGCGCGAATACTGGCAGTGCTTGGAGATTCGGTCACCACCGATCATATTTCCCCTGCAGGAAATATTAAAAAAGACAGCCCTGCTGGCCGCTATCTGCAAGAGCATGGCGTAGAGCCGAACGATTTTAACTCCTATGGTTCACGTCGCGGTAATCATGAAGTTATGATGCGCGGCACATTTGCCAATATCCGTATTAAAAATGAAATGTTAGGTGGCGAAGAAGGCGGCAATACGTTGCATATTCCAAGCGGTGAAAAACTGGCCATTTATGATGCTGCCATGTTGTATCAACAGCAAGGCACGCCGTTGGTGATTATTGCAGGTAAAGAATATGGCACAGGCTCTTCCCGTGATTGGGCTGCGAAGGGCACCAATTTACTGGGGGTAAAAGCCGTCATTGCTGAAAGTTTTGAGCGGATTCACCGTTCCAATTTGGTTGGCATGGGCGTGTTGCCATTGCAGTTTATGTCTGATCAGAACCGACAGAGTTTAAATCTGACAGGGCATGAAAGTATTTCGATTCTAGGCTTGTCGGATGATTTGGCGCCACATCAGACCTTTGAAGTGGAAGTCACTCGAACCGATGGCTCTCGTGATTCATTCCCTGTTTTATGTCGTATTGATACTCTCAACGAAGTTGAATATTTCAAAGCAGGCGGAATCTTGCATTATGTATTGCGCCATTTAATTGCGAGTTGATATAGCCAACGCGATCCCTTACAAGGAGCCTTATGATGCGAAGTCTAAGGCTCCTTTTGTATAGATTAAACAACTAAACAAGATAGCATGTATGTTGAAATTTTTATTGGCAGGGTGTGTATGCCTATTTCCTGTTTGGGGCCATGCAAAACCGCAAGCCCAGATATTAAAACCACAAAAAATTACGCAGGCACAGCGCGAAAGTATTTGTTCTCAGCTCAAGATTTCCTGTGAGACTGATACCACATGGCAACTTTATCAGGTTCCGAATCAGCCTAAACAGCACTATGTAATTGAAAAATTGAAACTCTTTGAGCTTGAAAAAAATACACAAAGTTATCAATTGCGTAATGATTGGGATTTTTCAGATTACCGACCGCTTACTCAGAATCCACACTGGACTGTGGATGGTACAGCAGCAGTCGAAGATTTGCTGGATGAGCAAGGCCATTTTGTTCGAGCCGATGCCTTACACCTGTATCCCGTGTTATTTCCAGTCAACGATACAGATTACAGCATTGCCCTGATTCAGCGTTGGGAAGAGATGTATTCAGGTGGGGGCATGACGGAAGAAGTGGCGGACTTTCTACAGCTCAATCCTCAGGGCAAATACCAACAGATTTTTCAGAATATTCCATTTTCTGTCTCAAGAATGATTCGAGCCTGTTTCTCGGAACAAGATTATGCTCAGTCGAATGGAAACTGCCATGATCAAGAAACATTACTGTTGAATATTGAATATCTACAAGCGAATACGTGGCGCATGAAATATCACTATATTCGCACTTTGTCGCCATCATCTGATCAGCAGCCTGTGAATCAAAGCAAGCGCTATATTTTAAAAAGCAATAATCCACAAGCGATTCAAATTCCTGCGGCATGGACATCATATTAGGATTCGATTCAGCCCATGAGTTTGCTAAAATGGCGACGATTCCGTTTTTAGATTTGATCTCCTCATGACTGACTTACTTCAAGATGATGAATATGACCGCCGTTTTGCAGGTGTAGCCAAAATTTATGGTGAGGATACATTCAGTCATTATGAGAAAAGCCATGTCATGGTGATTGGAATTGGCGGTGTAGGTTCATGGGCAGTAGAAGCCTTGGCGCGCACGGGTGTGGGAGAGCTGACTTTGGTGGATATGGATGTGGTTGCTGCATCGAATATTAATCGTCAATTACCTGCAATGACCTCGACTTTAGGCTGTGAAAAAATTGAAGTCATGGCGGAACGTTGTCGTTCAATTAATCCGAAAATTAAAATTAACCTGATCGATGATTATTTAACCCCAGACAATGTCAAAGAGTTGCTCAGCAATGCCCCTGATTTAATTCTGGACTGCATTGATGATGTGAAAGCCAAGTTGGCGCTGATGTTACATTGCCGTTTTAATAAAATTCCGCTAATTGTTTCGGGAGGAGCTGGCGGTAAATTAGATCCACTGAAAATTCGAGTCGCAGATTTATCTAAAACCGAACAAGACCCGATGTTGGCAAAATTACGCACTCAACTACGTTCGAAAGGCATTTGTAAAAAACCAAAAGAAAAGTTTGGCATTACCTGTGTGTACTCGATTGATAATCCATTTTCCAGCGCCGATGTTTGCCCAAGTGCGGGTTTGCGTTGTGGGGGCTATGGTTCGGCAGTTGTGGTGACTTCGAGTTTTGCCATGATTGCGGTTGCAGAAGTACTGAAAAAATTAGATCAAATCAAAGCGAAGCAATAAGACTGTTTTAGGTTTAATTGGGCGATATAAATCAATTTATTTATGTCGCCCATAGATGATAAAAAATTTAAATGAATAGAAAAAAGAGAAAAGCAAAATGAGCTTTTTTAAAATGATAGGGTTCTCAAAAAAATGCCTGTGAATGAATTGAAAAACGTGGTGCAAGAGAACGTCTTTTTAAAAAGATGCTGTTTTGAGTGACAACCTTGTTGGGAAATATATGCAGTATCAGTATGATTTTAAACTTAGAAAAACCACGTGTGTCACTCATATAAAAAAAGCGTGCTTCAGTGAAACTGGGCATAAGCCTGCTAAAACAAATTTTTTGAAACATTATAGATTCTGATTGACCCCGTGGAGATCTGAGTCGCTGAGATTTTCCCTCTACCAAGCTTCATGAAAATGAGCTAAGCCTTGATATCATTAGTCTTGTAAATAAATTAATTCAAGTGGTTGCGTACTTTTCCCTGTTCGTTTCGCGATAAAACCATCATAAAGATGGAGTAAAACCAAAGCGCTGATAATGCAAACTAACACCAGTATTTGTTTGGATAAACGCATGCTTTTTCTCTTCTCGAAGCCTCTTTAAGTCAAGTGTAGTTAAATTAATTGATCTCATCTAATATAGAAAAAATAAGGTTTGATCTAATTTTGAGATGATGATGGCAACACTCAAGCAATTTAATTATTTGATTAAAATAGTCGAGGAGGGCGGCTTTATCGCGGCTTCTGAAAAGTTATTTATTGCCCAATCGGCGTTGAGTCGACAGATTAAGCTTTTGGAAGAAGAAGTTGGATTTGAAATTTTTGATCGGGGCGATAAAAAAATAAAGTTGACCAAAGCGGGGCAGTTTTTTTATGCTCAGCTGAAAAATAATGTGCTGAACTTAGAACATATTATTGAAAATTCTAAAGATATCGCAAATGGGAAAAATCGACTCATTAAAATTGCACACTCAAGTACCGTTACAATGAGCTTGGAAAAAGTCAAAGTATTTGATCAAGCCTCAAGGGATCTCGAGGTTCATTTTGAACTCAATACGTTATCTTCAGAAGATCAGGTTCTAGCACTCAAGACGGGTCGTATTGATGTCGGTTTTATTCGCCCACCTGTTTTAAATCACCTTGATGAGTTACATGTGGTAAAGCTCTACCATGAGCCTTTATATGTCGCGTTACATCTAAACCATATGTTAGCCATAGAAAAAAGCATCAAAATTCAGCAGTTAAGGCATGAAAATTTTGTCTCAACACCACATGCTGAACGGGGTGGGCTGAGTTATTTAGTCTCGAATCTTTGCCTCAGTGCGGGTTTTACCCCAAAGAAAGCACCCATTCAGTCGCGTAAAGTATCCCAACTTCAATTGGTTGCTGCTGAAATTGGGGTTTGTATCGTCCCTGAAGAATTTGCAGAGATTTTGCCAGAACAGGTGAGGCTCATTCCTTTGGAGGCTGCAAATAGCTTGTCCGATGTGGTGATGGTATGGAGTCAAAATGCCGATGAGGTGATACAGAAAAGTACTGAGTATTTGCTGCATCATTTACAACGATGATCTCTACAGATCATCGTTGTATTCAAAAGATTGGCATAATGCAGAATTTTTGATGGGTTAAATATTTAATGGCGATTAAACCGACTGTTCTTTTAAGTAATCCTCAGTGCGTTGCATCGCTTCTTTGATGTTGATAATTGCATTTTCTACATCGGAAAACGTCTTGGCATTACCACCACTTAAAGCTTGACGCCACTTTCGAGCACCTGGAAGGTTTTGAAATAATCCCAGAATATGACGGGTGATAATCGATAAAGGAGCACCCTCAGCCATACGCTGAGCAATATAAGGCAGCATTTGATCGATGATATCAAAACGATCAGGCAGGTCTAAATTCCACAATTGACCCAGTTCAGCCAAAAGGTACGGATTGTGATAGGCCTCACGACCAATCATCACACCATCCACATGCTTGAGATGTTCCTGTGTTTCAGCAAAGGTTTTAATCCCGCCATTAATTTCAATCAGTAGATTTGGGCGTTCTTGTTTGAGTCGATAGACATCTTCATAACGCAGCGGTGGAACTTCACGGTTTTCTTTTGGAGATAAACCCTGCAATAACGCAATACGCGCATGCACGATAAAATTATCACAACCTGTTTTAGCGACGGTATCGACAAAATGCAGCATTTCTTCATAAGAGTGCATATCATCAATGCCGATACGATGTTTCACGGTGACAGGAATATCCACTGCATTACGCATTTCAGCGATACATTCTGCAACGAGGTCAGGTTCTGCCATGAGACAGGCACCGATTTTATTGTTTTGTACACGGTCACTAGGGCAGCCAACGTTTAAATTGACTTCATCGTAGCCCCAGTCTTGTGCCATCTTTGTGCAAGTGGCTAAGTCTTTGGGATTGGAGCCACCAAGTTGTAAAACAATTGGATGTTCTTGATTGTTAAAGTCTAAATGGCGTTTGGCATCGCCAAAAAGAATGGCACCTGTGGTGACCATTTCGGTATATAAAATGACGTTCGGATTAAATAAACGGGCAAAGAATCGATAGTCTTTGGTGGTCCAATCCATCATCGGGGCAACAGATATACGCGGAAGCTGTGCTATATCAGCATTCGGTTTTAAATCAGACATGAAAGAACCTATCGAATTGGCTGCCTACACTTTTAAGAACAAAGTGAGAACAAGCAAAACAGAATTTAACTATATGAAGGGTCGCTATAGTGCAAAAAATAGGACAAAAAGGCAAGATATAGCAGCCAAGATTTTGTTAACTGCCTCGCAATTCTATTCTTGGCTTATATTGTTCATTCTCTCATCTGTTGCACGTATTAAATATTGGCAAGATTATTTTTGTGCTGAACCATTGTCCGTATCGTAAATTATCAATCGATAAAAAAAATTGTATAAATAAGCAATGAAAAAACAGATTCTATTTTTATAACTAGTTAATAATATTTGATTTTTTAAAAGGCTTTAATTTTTTAGGGTTTATACAAATAAGTCCTTGCTCACACTTTTTTGTTTGTTTAGTATGAAACATGATAACAACGATTTACCTATAAGATGATAACAACTCGGGGAATTTAAAAAATATGCACAAGATACCGATACAGGCAGCTTCCCCGCCACTCAGAACCATGCAATTACCAGGTCAAACCTATCGTTATCACGTGATGGTCAAACCCTCAGGTGCACAGTGTAACTTAGACTGTAGCTACTGTTTCTATTTGCACAAACAAGACATGCTGCACCAACCGAAAACCCCGCGTATGGCGGAG
>NZ_SJNT01000001.1 GCF_004331035.1 Acinetobacter sp. ANC 4910 | reverse complement strand
CAAGATATTCCCGTTAGGCGTTTGAACTGAGGATCAGTCAGTTTCTGTATATCAATATATTTCATGCATAAATTATGCATGAAATATCAAAAAATGTCGGTGCAGAATTACAGCAAATGATTGTTCGGTTTATGAGTTATGCAAGTTGTCTATTACTAAGAATAAAAGAAAGGTATATACAACTCTTTTTATTCTTATTTTTCAAATTAAACAAACTTGGGCTAAATATTTTATCATTTTCAGCGCATGACGACTGCATATTCATATCTAAAAAATTATAGCGATATAATAGTTTTCCCTCATTATTATAACACCCCCAAATATTAAGTTGTGAATTTCCCCTTGAAAAATATTCAGTTATAATAGACCTCTTTCATAAATCATTTTCCAATCAGTTCTAAATTGTCAACTCCAGCGATTAGGTTGAATCTCAAACCGAGTCTTTTGCCTCAGCTTCGATAATGCTCTGCAAGAATTTTAAAGGTCTTCAAGCTTCTAAATACACATGCTCAACCCCTATTTTTCTTTTATTGATTTTCTGATTATAGCGTTTTAGCCCAGAATTAATTTACATCGTCTTTTGGCTTTAGAGGTAAAAGACGATCCAGATTAATATAGTACAACCCCTAAAGCTATACATATATTAAGCGCGACATTCTAATGAACCGCTCAAATCAACGTCTAGCTCTTTTTGTAGTATTTTTATTCCATGTTCATACATACGGTCGAGAAATGTTTTAGGCTCAACGCTTATCCATAAAAAAAGAGGCTTACGCCTCTTTTTTTATAAAAATCTTTTGATTGGATTAAAAGGTAATCCGACGATATTGACGGTATTCTGGTTTCCAGAAATTAGCTTCAATCGCTTCATGCAATAATTCATCGCTGACCATCGGTGCAACACCTGCGTCCATGGCTGCTTTCGCCACTTTAAATGCAATGATTTTAGAAACTTTTTGAATATCATTAATATCGGGCAATAAATCTGCATCAGGATTACTGAGTTTTGGTGAACAGTCAGCCAAAGCATTGCTTGATGCCATGAGCATACTGTCCGTTACACGAGTTGCGCCTGAAGCCACCACACCCAAACCAATCCCTGGGAAGATATACGAATTATTGCATTGTGAAATTTGATAAATCTTACATTGATAATTCACTGGCGCAAACGGACTGCCTGTGGCAATTAATGCACGTCCTTCAGTCCACTGTACAATATCCGCAGGTACCGCTTCCACACGCGAGGTTGGGTTCGACAATGGCAATATAATCGGAGATTCGCAATTACTGGCTAAAGTCTTAATCACTTCTTCAGTAAATAGTCCTGGTTGACCCGAAACGCCAATCAACACGGTTGGTTTGGCCTGCTTAACCACATCCAATAAAGAAATATGTTCTTCGGCATTCCCCCAAGCAGCAATCACTTCAGGCTTTTGTGCCAATTTACGTTGGAAATCAAGTAAATTAGGCTGATTTTCAGTAATCAAACCAAAGCGATCTACCATAAAGACACGTGCACGCGCTTCGGCTTCAGTTAAACCTTCTGCCACCATTTGTGCAACGATTTGTTCTGCAATACCACAGCCCGCAGAACCTGCACCCAAGAAACTAATAATTTGGTCTTTGAGTTGCTTGCCTGCCGCACGGGATGCCGCAATCAAACTACCCACCGAAACAGCGGCCGTACCTTGAATATCATCATTAAAACAGCAGACCTGATCACGGTATTTGTTTAACAATGGCATCGCATTATTTTGTGCGAAATCTTCAAACTGAATCAGTGCTTTCGGCCAACGACGTTTAATCGCTGCCATCACCTCATCCACAAAGCTATAGTACTCTTCACCACTGATTCGTGGCTGACTCCAACCCATATAGATAGGATCATTCAGTAATTGCTGATTGTTGGTGCCTACATCTAAGGTAATTGGCAAAGTATAGGCTGGGCTAATCCCACCACATGCGGTATAAAGCGAAAGTTTCCCAATCGGAATGCCCATTCCGCCAATCCCTTGGTCACCCAGACCTAAAATGCGCTCGCCATCAGTGATTACAATCACTTTGACATTCTTTTTATTTACATTATGCAAAATGTCATCGATATGTGCACGGTCAGGGTATGAAATAAAAATCCCACGATGACGGCGATAGATATCTGAAAAACGTTGACACGCCTCACCGACCGTTGGCGTATAAATGATTGGCATCATCTCACTCAGATGATTTTCAATCAGGTGATAAAACAGAGTCTCATTGGTGTCTTGAATATTGCGCAGGTAAATATGCTTATTTATCTCATCATTGAAAGCGCAGTATTGTTGGTATGAGCGCTGACTTTGCTCTTCAATCGACTCAATTACATGCGGAACTAAACCATGTAAATTAAAGCGAGTGCGTTCTTCTTCTGTAAAAGCAGAGCCTTTATTTAATAACGGGAGTTCTAACAGGGTGTTTCCAGCGTACGGGATATATAAAGGGTATTTCGTCTTCAATTGTGCAGTTGTCATAACCAGTCTCAGTGCGCGCAATCCTCTCAGCAGGATTACTTTACGTCATCAAATTTCCTTCGATTCGGCGTATAGCTTAGCCCTATTTTTTCAGTAACGTATATTTAGATACGTGATAATGGTATTGAAATAATTTCGCTATTAAATGAGGCTTTATTTATTGTTTTTTTATATTTATAAATTACATCAATCCCAAAAATATTGCCGACATATTCATAATATAAAGCCATTTAAGCAAGTTAACTTGCAAAAACAGAAACATAAATCATCGTTATTTTCTATAATTATTTTTTAAACAATTAATTCCATTCAATCTACTAAGTATTTTTTCAAGTGATATTAAAATCAAAAAAAATATCAATAAATAAATATAAAACAAATACTTATTGGAAATTAAGACTTTTGGCTAATTTCTTTGATAATTTTCCATCTTACTTAGGTGGCTGATTAGGCGGCATCTCTACAAGTAGTCCTGTCAATTTACGCACCAAGGGTAGCATTACCAAAACCACGGGATAGGCAATTGCCCACGACATCATCCATGCAGAAAACCAAACTGATAAAAACGTATCACTCCACCCCAAATTACGTAACATATTAATAAAGGAAATAATGCCACTCATTAAGCAGGAAAGAAAAAAAGGCATCACCCAACCCACGAACCTAGACGGCAATTTTGGAATATTTCCAATAATTTTAGGACGTTCTGTGGTCATCTGTTGACTCCAAAATTATGTATTTATTCACTATGCCATAGTTTCTCAAGCAAGATGTGATACGTCTCATAAAAACCAAGCTGAAAATTTAAAGGCGAATAAAAAACATTCTATAGAAAGGACTCACCTTATTAGTCCGAAATTTGCTATATTTGCTGTTTTCTGCGACATTTATTTTCGACTTTATGAACATGGCAATACAAGCAGCGCTCGATCATGCAGTGCAATCCCTTCAAGCGGAAGGCGTACTCCCATCTGACTGGAACAACAACAGCACTTTGACGCGTACCAAAGACCGAAGCCATGGGGATTTCGCATCGAATATCGCCATGATTGGTGCAAAAGCTGCAGGTATAAAACCACGTGATTTGGCCGAAAAAATTCTCGCAGCACTGCCTGAAGTGGCTGACATCAGCAAAGCAGAAATTGCAGGTCCTGGCTTCATTAACTTTTTCTTAAATGCCGATCAGCGTTTTACTGTACTCGATCAAATTCAAGCACAAAATACACAATTTGGTCGTACCCAAGTCAATGCAGAAAAACGCATCCAAGTTGAGTTTGTTTCAGCCAATCCAACATCTAGCCTACATGTGGGTCATGGTCGCGGTGCAGCTTATGGCATGACAGTGGCCAATCTGCTTGAAGCCACAGGTGCAAAAGTTGATCGTGAATATTATGTGAATGACGCGGGCCGTCAGATGGACATTTTGGCAACATCAACTTATTTACGTTACCTAGAGCTAACGGGTCAGGAACTGGTGTTCCCTAAAAATGCCTATCAAGGTGACTACGTTAAGGAAATTGCACAAAGCATTATTGATAAAGACGGCAATGCCTATGTTCACCCTGTGGCAGATGTCTACAAAGACGTGCCTGAAGATGTGCAATATGCTGAAGAACTCGATGCTGAAGGCAACAAAGTTGTGCTTTCTGGCGACAAAGAAAAACATATTGATGGTTTAATTTTTAATTCACAACAATTAACAGGCAAAGGTTATCGCGTTTTCCATCAAGCTGCCCTCAAAGCCATTTTAGATGATATTAAAGATGACTTGGGTGAGTTTGGTGTGACCTTTAATCACTGGTTCAGCGAAGCCTCTTTAACTGAAAAAATTAATGAAGCACTACAAACCCTTGATCAACGTGGTTTCCTCTACGAAAAAGAGGGCAACATCTGGTTTAAATCGACTGAATTTGGCGATGAAAAAGACCGTGTTGTGAAACGCCGTAATGGTCAAACCACGTATTTTGCCTCAGACATTGCTTACCACCTCAACAAATTACAACGCGGTTATACTGACCTGCTGGATATTTGGGGTTCAGACCACCACGGTTATATTTCACGTGTAAAAGCTGCTATTGATGCCATGGGTTACGACTCGAAAAAACTGACTGTCCTTTTAGTTCAGTTCGTGAGCTTATGGCGCAGCGGTGAAATGGTGCAAATGTCTTCTCGTTCAGGTCAGTTCGTGACTTTACGTGACCTGCGTAAAGAAGTCGGTAATGATGCTGCTCGCTTTTACTATGTAATGCGTAAATCGGAACAACACATTGATTTTGACTTAGACCTTGCCGTTTCACAAAGCAAAGACAATGCGGTGTACTACATTCAATATGCCCATGCCCGTATCTGCCGTATGCTTGAAAAAGCTGCTGCAATGGGCGTAAATTTCAGTGCTGAAACTGCGCGTCAATTTGCCAATAAATTGGACTTGGATGCAGAAACCGAAGTTCTTGCCAAGCTTGCTGCTTACCCAGAAGTGGTTGCGCGTGCCGCCAATGCTTACGAACCGCATCAGGTGGGGAACTATCTAAAAGAATTGGCTGCTTTATTCCATGGTTGGTACAATGAGCATAAAGTACTGAATGATGATGCTGAACTTACACAAGCACGTCTATTGCTTTCAGTAAACGTACAACAAGTATTACGCAATGGTTTAGAATTATTAGGTGTATCTGCGCCTGAGACAATGTAATTAACAAAGCTATGCTTTGTATATTGTCATAAGACCGAAAGCTACGCTTAAGGTAACCATGTAAACACTGATGTATTTCTCGCTTTGTGAAACTTGAGTTTTGCAAAGCGATTCTTTATTTTGATACAACGCCTCTTTCAATTCCTTGAGGCCAAACATTAAAATAAAGAAAACAATGGATCAGTCCCTCGTATTGATTAGAAGAAAAGAGGTTTCCACGTGTTTGGAAAAACGCAACGCGGTGTTTCAGAACGACCCAATAAACCCAAAAAACCGCTGATTCCAGCATGGTTAGGTACGCTTGTGGTTATTCTCATCGTACTTAGTTTTGCAGTTGCTTTAATGCTGTGGAAACCGTGGGCACCTGTTCAACCCAAAAACCAAGTCACGTCTGAACACTATCAGGAAGACACCAACAAGGATTATCGTTTTTACGATTTGTTGCCACAACAACAAGTCACCCCGATTCCAGAACAGGCTATTCCTGAAAATAAAGACGCAGGTGCCGTAGTGATTGTAGAAGCCCCTCAAGCAGAACAAGCAGCCAGTAGCACCGCCACTGATTCTAGTGAAGCTCAAATCAACGCCACACCTGTGGAACGTAAACCGAGTTATATTTTGCAGGTGCGTAGCTATCCAGATCCAGACAGTGCCGATGCACGTCGAGCTGAAATCATCTTGAATGGATTATCCGCCGATGTAGTGAAAACTGTTGAAGGGGGTAAAACTTGGTATCGCGTGGTATCTGGACCTTATGACTCACAAGAAGCTGCCGTCATTGCACAACAAACCTTACAGCATAGTGGAATCGACTCCATTGTAGTCAAACGCTAGGCAACAACAAAAAAGATGCTTCGGCATCTTTTTTTTATGTCCTCAATCCTTACAAAGCTTGTTCTTTGTTTTTCGCTCGTGCAAATGCAGGACGCTCGGCAATGCGCTGAACAAAGGCTTGAATATTGGGATATTGCCCCTGTGTTCTTGTCAACAAAGCCTGCAAAGGAAAGCTCATCTGAATATCTGCAAAGGAGAACGTGCCTGCAAAATAGTCGTGGATGGCTAAATAGCTTTCTAAAAATTGCACATGATCTTTTAAGCGGGGTTGAATAAATCCTGCTTTCACCCCTGCGGTAATTTTTTTCGCGATAGGCTTAATCAAAAAAGGAACATGCTGCGGTACATTGCTCATCACCAACTGCATCACCAACAGCGGCATTAATGAGCCTTCTGCATAATGCATCCAATAACGGTATTGTTGTTTATTGGCATGATCTTGCGGTTTAAACTGTTGCTGTGCATCATACTGTTCTTGTAAATACTCTAAAATCACAGCAGATTCAGCAATGCTCTCCTCTCCATCCGTTAAAACTGGTGCCTTACCCAAAGGATGTACCAGTTTCAGTTCAGGCGGTGCAGCAAACGTTGCTAAACGACGGTAAAACTGAATCTGATAATTCAGATTTAACTCCTCCAAAGCCCATAAAATGCGAAAAGAGCGAGATTGCTCCAAATGATGTAAGGTAATCATGCCCTAGCCTCAATTTACCAATATCGGACAATTACTTAACCTCAGCAATTCTCCTGAACATAAAAAGCCTGATTAAATCAGGCGGGTGTGTATTTCTAAACTACGTAACAAAGTTTTGGTGACGGGTGTTTTTTCACTAATCTCAAGGACTTTCTGTTGCAATGCTTCTGACAAAGGCTGCTGAAAGGATAAACGACGCTCAATCCATTCCTGCCCATCCTTATTGCCATGAAACTCCGCTGCTACACTAAAGTCACCCAAATCAATTTGCTTATGCTGTGCGTACATACGCAGCGTGATCATGGTACACGACACCAAACCTGAACAAATGAAATCATAGGGTGCTGGTCCCAAATCTTGCCCACCAAATGAAGCTGGTTTATCGGTCAGAAAATGATGGGTGCCACTCGAAACCTCTCCCAACCAAGGCTCTGCCCGCGTTCGAACTTGTGCTTGCGCAATAATACTCATCTTATTGTTCCTTTCTTATTTTGATGCTTTCATTTTGTCTGGGAAAACAGGGGCTTCTAAACGCGGTCCGTCATAATCAGGAATACGTCCAAAGCGCTCATCTTGATTGACCCACTGTTCACGTGCTAACTGCAACTCTTCTTGGGTGCGTCCTACAAAGTTCCACCACAACAAAATTGCAGACTCAAAGGGTTCTCCCCCAAGCAACAAAATACGCGCTCCCTCATGCAATTCCACTGTAATTTCTGTTACGCCAGGTTCTAGTGCCAACATGTTGTCATCATTTAGTTCATGACCATTGATAACCGCAGTGCCTTCCAATGCCAAAAAGCCATATTCAAACTTTGGATTAAGTGACAAACGTGTCGAGGTTGAAACGGAAGCTTTCATATCGACACCCAACAGCTCCGTATGCACTTTCACAGGGGAAACCACATTTAAGAACTCCCCCACTAACACCGTAAACTCAACTTGATCCTGTTCTAAAGTGGGTAATTCTGGATAATGATCAAAACGCGGTGCCATATTCTGCTTGTCATCAGGTAAAGCAATCCAGAGTTGTGCCGCATGCATATGGGTTTCTGTCGCTGGGGCAACTTCGGTATGCGAAATACCGTATCCCGCAGTCATTAAATTCACTTGTTTAGGACGAATCAACTGTTTCGACCCCAAACTATCCGTATGCATCATTGTACCTTCAATCATCCATGTGAAGGTTTGCAAACCAATATGTGGATGTGGTCCGACATCCAAACCATCCCCTTGCGGAAAGCTAACGGGACCCGCATGATCCAAGAAGCACCATGCTCCGATCATACGTTTGTGCCGACTTGGCAAGGCACGTTTAATGATGGTCCCTTGACCAATTTCTGCTGAACGTAGAGGAAACTCTTGAATAAATTGGTTAATATATTTTTCGCAGTCGTCTGAATCTGAGAGTTCAATATAGTTACTATTGGTCATGTTGTTATCCTAAATTATGTTTTTCCAATGCCATCAGCATAGCGATAACATCTACAAACGACCAGTTCAATTTAAAATTTGCATGCAAATCTTTATCTACAAGATAAAAATTCCATACAATAAAATACGGCTGTCTATATAATGCATCGCATTTATCTAATAAAATGAAAAAATATGAACAAGAACAAAGAATTTGGCTTTACATACCTATACCAATGAAAAGTGTGCATTTTATATACAAAACTGTGATTAATGTTTATTATTTCATAAGAATGCATTGTAGATACAATGGAGCAGTAGCCTATGATTAAAGGAGGATATGGACAGACTGAATCGGGTCATAAGCACAGCATTGAATTAGAAAACCGCAATAAAATTCAGCATACTCCTGAAAATAGTTACATTTTACCCTCCCAATTATGCGAACCTGAAAATCGTGCAGCAATCGTGAGTGCATTACAAGATCACAATGCTCCCATTCCTCCACAATTTGAAGAGTGTTATTATAGTTATCAGAACGTACATCAACGACACCATTTAAGACAAATTAATTTTTTAGCACAGCTGTCCTTTCTTTGTTATTTTTTTGCAGATTGGTTTTTATTACCCGATATTGTCTATATTTCAGGCATAGCACGTACAAGTGCAGTGTCAAGTTTTATACTGCTGAATTGGGCGATGTTTAAATACTGTAAAAATATTCTAACTTTAGACTTATTACTGCCGATCTCGAGTGCTTTCGCTGCCACAGTATGGTTCTGGCTGCTCCATCAATCCGAAAATTCGAGTGTTTATTTTTATCAATATGCTTCGGTCATTTTTATCTTGTTGGGCTGTTTATCTATTCAAGTCCGCTTTCGACCTTCAGTTTTAACTGCTTTACTCATCAGTGCTGTAATTATTTCTGGCGTCATACATCTTAATAATACTCTGCAACAAACGATTATCTTTTTACTGGTCTATATTCCAATTCTCATCTTTAGCCTCTATATCAGTTGGAATAACACCTTAAATGCACGCCGCACCTTTCTACGCTCTATGCTCGAAGAATGGGATCGCCATATGTTGCGTGAATTGGCACATACCGATGAGCTGACTCAATTAAATAACCGTCGCCAATTCGAATTGATTGCCGATCAAAAAATCCATCAATGGCCGCAATATCAATCCATTTGTTTACTCATGTTTGATGTCGACTTTTTTAAACGCATCAATGACAACCATGGTCATGACATTGGCGATCAAGTTCTACAAAATATTGCAGAAATCGCGCGCAAAGAAATGCGTCGTGAAGATGTTTTGGCACGTTTTGGCGGTGAAGAATTTGTTGCACTTCTTCCTGAAACTACACTGGAAGATGCCATGATGATTGCCAATCGATTAAGGCAAAAAATTGAATCTTCCACGGTATACATTGATAATAATATTCAACTTAATTTCACCATTTCGATTGGTGTATCACAGCTTGATCCTAAAGATGTCGATTTACATCTGTTGATTAAAGAAGCCGATGTTGCCCTTTATCGCGCCAAACAAAATGGTCGTAATCAAGTGGTCTGTTTTGATCCTTTACCCAATGAGGCCTAACGCAATTCTATGGAAATCAGGGCTCATTTTTTTCTTGAGCTGTGTTCTGTTGCGCCAAAGTCTGTTTAAGATGTTTCATAAATTGCCCGAACTGCGGCAATAACTGCTCGAACAGTGGATGTTGTCGATTCTCCAACAGAGTTTCACCAAACAACTTTAAACCGACAGCAAATGCAGCGGTCGCTTCCGCATCAAATAATTTTGCCTTTTGCATACGCTCGACAATAGCTAAAATATCATCATGATTACCGACATTAAAAGCCAATTTCTCAGTATAGGTTGAAGGTTGCCCCTTAGCATCACAAAGATGTTGTACCGTAATATGATATTGGTGCTGTTTCATTTTATTTTCCTCTAGATATATTCGATTCATATTCTGATTTAGGTTGCACATGCAAAGTGAGTTCAACTTTGACTAATTTCTGTTGCATAGCATCGACCAACTGATGCTAGATATTTAGATAAATTGTCATGTTCAAAAGCCTTTATTTGTCCAGTTTGCAAATCTAAAATTTGAAACTGAGTTCGTTGCTGACGCATTACAAAACTGGCTTTGGTACGCTGATGATATTGTCGTTCAATCAATTGCGCCTGCTCCAAATCAGTCAGTACACGATAGATTGTGGCTAAACTCAAACCGCTTTGTTGCTGTTGTAACTGCAAATACAGCTGCTCTGCACTACACGCTGTTTTGGCATCCAATAACTGTTGCAAAACAGAAGTTCTAGCTAAAGAGACTTTTAAATGTACCTGTTTCAGTAATTCCTGACTCTGCATTAGCATCGCTCTCGTTAACAATTAAAGTCGACTAATTGCCACGGCAGCCGCATCAATTTGTGCCGCAATTTGATGCACCGTTTCAGCATCCACTGACTTTGCATTCAACTTTAAACGAAGAGCAGTTTTTAAATTTTCCATCGCACGATGAATATCCATCAATTCATCTTTACTTTGTATATCACGCTTGGTTTCCAACTTCTCTAATAGCTGCTGAATCACAGCTTGTTGTTGTTTTAAATGCTCTTGTCCAACATCAGTCACATAAAACTGCTTACGTTCACCTTCTGTAAGTTGCACCTGCACAAAGCCCATATCTTCCAAATAAGTTAAAGTCGGATAGATCGTGCCCGCACTTGGACTATATCCCCCACCCACCAACTCACTAATGTCTTTAATCAATTCATAACCATGCTTTGGCGCTTGGGCAATCAGATACAACACCAGCAGTTTCATGCGACCAGCTTCAAATAAACGACCACGACGTCCACCATGCGGGCGTTCTGAAGGATGGGCATAAGACTCATAGTCTGGATGAGAACCATGTTTCATGATGATTATTCGCTTTATAGGTGAATTTACATTTAATAAGATATATCTTTATATATCTTAAATCAACACCTATTATGACTTATAAACTGAACATCATGGTTTTATGTGAATTATTTTTTGTTAAAAATGGATCTAAATCTCAAGCAATAAAAAAAGGACGCTTAAGCGCCCTTAAAAATTATCTTCACTAAACCGATCTTGGTCTATTTTATAGATATGAAACCTTCTTCCAATTTGTACACCTAGTTCAAATTTGATGATCAATAAAATGCGTTTATTACGATCAGAGGCATTCATTGATTATCTGTTAGGAGTGATATTGTATTTTTTATCATTAACATCATGATTTTGTACAATCTAAAATAAAAAAAAAGAGCGCCTAAGCGCTCTTTTTCTCAAATCGTTTAT
Organism: Acinetobacter sp. ANC 4910; assembly: GCF_004331035.1. GTDB lineage: Bacteria > Pseudomonadota > Gammaproteobacteria > Pseudomonadales > Moraxellaceae > Acinetobacter. The sequence continues at coordinate 398,943 of NZ_SJNT01000001.1, read as the reverse complement.
TCTGCCGCAGGCGTAGCCTTTGGCGTAAAATCAGCAAAATGCGTTGCATTTTGAAAGCCCGATTTTACTCCCACTCAATTGTTGCTGGTGGTTTAGATGACACGTCATACACTACACGTGATACATCTTTAATTTCATTCATAATACGCGTCGAGATTTTGTCGACCAATTCGTATGGTAAGTGTGCAAAACGCGCCGTCATGAAGTCCACAGTTTCAACTGCGCGAAGTGCAATAACCCATGCATAACGACGACCATCACCGACTACACCAACAGACTTCACAGGTTGGAATACGGCAAATGCTTGAGCTGTTTTATCATACCAACCGCTGTCGCGAAGTTCTTGCATAAAGATGTCGTCCGCAAGACGAAGAATATCCGCATATTCTTTTTTCACTTCACCCAAAATACGCACACCCAAACCTGGACCTGGGAATGGATGACGGTAAATCATGCTGTGCGGCAAGCCTAAAGTTGTACCTAATTTACGTACTTCATCTTTAAACAAGTCACGTAATGGCTCAACCAATTCAAACTCTAAATCGTCTGGTAAACCACCCACGTTGTGATGTGATTTAATCACATGTGCTTTACCTTGTTTGCTTGCAGCAGATTCGATCACGTCTGGGTAAATAGTCCCTTGCGCCAAGAATTTCACGCCATCAAGTTTACGCGCTTCTTCAGCAAAGACTGCAATGAACTCACGCCCAATGATTTTACGTTTTTTCTCAGGATCAACTTCACCCGCCAACGCAGTCAAGAAACGCTCTTCAGCATCAGCACGGATCACACGAATACCCATGTTTTCAGCAAACATTTGCATAACTTGATCACCTTCGTTTAAACGAAGTAAACCATTATCAACAAATACACACGTCAACTGATCGCCAATTGCTTTGTGCAATAACGCTGCAACGACAGATGAATCAACACCACCAGATAAACCAAGAAGAACTTTTTCATCACCAATTTGTTGACGTAATTGTTCTACACGAAGGTCGATAATATGTTCTGGTGTCCATAAACCGCCACAACCACAAATTTTGTGTACAAAGTTAGCCAATAACTCTGCACCTTTTGCAGTGTGCGTTACTTCTGGATGGAACTGTACGCCATAGAAGCGACGGCTTTCATCAGATGCCGCAGCAAATGGGCAGCTCGGTGTGCTGGCTGTGGTTACAAAACCTTCTGGTAGACGGCTGACTTTATCGCCATGGCTCATCCACACGTGTAATTGGTTTTCGCGGTCTTGAAGTTGACCAATGAGATGGTCACGCTGTTGAATATCAACTTCAGCATAGCCAAATTCGTGTACTGTACCCGCTTCAACCTTACCGCCGAGTTGTTCAGACATGGTTTGGAAACCGTAGCAGATTCCCAATACAGGCACACCTAATTCAAACACCACTTGTGGTGCACGTGGACTGCCTTCTTCATGCACACTTTCTGGTCCGCCCGATAAAATAATACCGTTTGGATTAAACGCACGGATGTCTTCTTCAGACATATCGTAGGCATACATTTCAGAATAAACGCCCGCCTCGCGTACGCGACGTGCAATAAGTTGACTATATTGAGAGCCGAAATCCAAAATAAGGATACGATCTTCAGTAATTTGAGAATTGGTAGTCATGACAAACAACTATAATAGGCAAGCGAATATAAGCGCCATATTCTAACATTTTTCCCTATATTAAGCACACTATTTGGACAATCAATAAATATATTTACAAAACAGATGTTTAAATAAAAAGCACCGAACTTGTCGGTGCTATTGATCAAGATGGGATTCTGCAATCCCAGAGCTCATGGGCTGTAATACCTTATTTTTCAATGAGGGCATCTAGACTGAATTTGCCCGCACCATGCAGCATTAAGAAAAACAAACCGCCCGCCATGGCAAAGTTTTTCATAAAGTTAATGGCATCTTCCGCACCACCATGAAAAATGAAAGCAGTGATGATACTAAAAACACCTAAACCTAAAGCAGCAAAGCGGGCTTGAAAACCAAACAACAGCGCTAAACCACCACCAAACTCAACCAAGATGGTTAAGGGAAGTAGCGCGCCAGGTACACCCATTGCCTCCATATAACCCACCGTTGCGCTATAAGCGGTGAGTTTTCCCCAACCTGCAACCAAAAAGATATAAGCCAGCAGCACACGAGCGATTAAACTCACAATGCTATCTAGCGTAGGCTGAGTCACGACATTTTTCACAACAACATTGGGATTAAACATAATTGGACCTTTTCTTAATTTTGTGGATAGGCACAGCTTAGTTTTTAATTATTTTAGAATAAATACTTGTTTTTCAGACTCATCGTTTTATATTTGAAACGATAGGTGGGTAAAATTAATTACTTTTTTATACTGACTTTCCGTATATGGACTGCTAGGATTTGGCTACATTTTCGCGATGTTTTACCCCATGGAACTCCTTGATTTTATTTTACACGTAGATGACCATTTACTCGAATTTATTACAAATTATGGGGTATGGATTTACGCTATTTTATTTTTCATTATTTTTGTCGAAACGGGTTTGGTAGTCATGCCATTTTTACCGGGTGACAGCTTGTTATTTGCTGCGGGTGCGCTAGCAGCTTCTACAGGAGCCATGGATCCTTGGGTATTGGGCATTTTGCTGTTCATTGCTGCTGTACTGGGCGATACCCTGAACTACCATATTGGCAAATATATTGGGCCGCGAGTATTTGAAATTGATTCACGCTTTATTAACAAACAACACCTAATTAACACACAAAAATTCTTTGAAAAGCACGGTGGTAAAACCATTATTTTTGCACGATTTGTGCCTTTTGCACGAACCTTCGCACCCTTTGTCGCGGGTGCTGGACAAATGAATTATAAATTCTTTTTAACCTATAATTTGATCGGCGCTTTTTGCTGGATTACCTCGTTTGTTACGCTCGGTTATTTATTTGGCAACATGCCTATTGTGAAAGATAATTTCACTCACCTCATCTTCGGGATTATTATAATCAGCATCTTGCCGGGTATTATTGGTTTTATTCGCCAGAAATTAGCAAAAAAGAAGGCTTAAAAGAAGCGCATTACCACAGGTAACATACAAATAAGCAATAACATGGCCGACCCTTTATATAAATGATCGGCTTTTATTGGCTTTAAATTCCCTGCCAAAATAGCCTTGCCAAAGACCATCCAAAACAATGCAGCTGGAACCAAAATTAAAGAAAAGGCCAAAAACACCAGTCCTGCACTCAAACTACTGTTCCACATTTCTAATGGTAAAATTCCCGCGGCAAAAAGCAATGCTTTGGGATTTTTCAGCGTTGAAAAAAACAATTGATGTGGACGAATATGAGGATGCTTTTGATGATGCGATTGCAGATGTGTCGATTTCCATAAATGGAATGCGATCCAAAACACATACAACGCACTCAACACATGTAGCAAAGTAATCAAATGCGGCCAGACTGGACTGGTCAAATGGATCAACAGCGACCACAAGCTAATTGCATAAATGTAGCCCAATAATTCGGCTGGAATAAGTAAACTGGTTTTAGTCACACCTTGTTGATGAGCAGAGCTTGCCAGTAATGCATTGGTCGGTCCCGGTATCAGAAACACTGCAATCATTGCAAAAACAAACAGCCAACTCTCAATCATAAAAACCTATCACTCAAGTGCAAATTGTTGCACACCTTATCTGAAAGCTGACCCAAAGAACAAGCCAAGCCCAGTCTAAATCGAGACACAATAGGTTAGATTCAACTGTTAATACAATCTAATATACTGTTTATGTTATCATTATTTTTGAAATATTTTGAAAAACTTTCATCCTCTAGCGCTTTTCAATCTTTTCGCTAGAGGGTGAGATTCTTCTGGTTTAAGTTCTTGGAACCACCTTAATTGGGCAATTTTTAAACTGTGCAGCTTGCACAATCGCATCCTGTTGCCCCATCAAACGTGAAATTTCGGTCTTTTTGGTATTTGAAGACTGCCCCATGTTTAATGAAACGCTTGGACCAAAGCCCCAACCACCACCACGACTCCAACCACCGCCCAAGCCAACATCCACGCCAACACCTGTGCGTTTTGCTACAGAAACACCTTGGTTTAAATATTGCTGAATTCGGTCATATTCTGCCTGTAGTTGTTGGCAGTTCAAAGACTGATATTGCGTTGGAGAAACATAGGTCGGTTTGACCGTGGTTGCACACGCAGTTAGCAATACACTACTGACAGCAAGGATGGATAAAGCAATTTTTTTCATAACTTTTCTCAATCTTATTTTTGCTCAATTTCATTGAACAATGAAAGATAGGCCTGCGTCAATTTATGATCTTTCGCCAAATGAATTAAGGGTTGGTTTTGATGATGGGATTCTTTCATCAGCACCGAAGGCGGCAACATATTTTCCAATACAGGCAGCCCCTCATCCTTCAGTTGCTGCACCACTTCGCGAGGTAATTTGGCTTGCGCTTGGTACTGATTCACCACAATACCTTCAATTTCCAGTTGGTCATTATGATCATCTTGGGTTTCAATCACATTTTCAATCAGACTTTGTAAGGCGCGTTTCGAGAACACATCACAATCAAATGGAATTAACACGCGATCTGCCGAAATTAATGCAGATAACGTAAAGAAATTAAACGCAGGGGGGGTATCAATATAGATACGGTCATATTTACCTTCGAGTAACTTTAAGGCATCCCGTAATTTATAAATTTTATGCTTGGCTTCTAAAGCATAAGCCAAAGCCCCTAAACTTGGACTTGCAGGAATCACATCGAGTTGTTTAAACGGGGTTTGATGCACATAACTTTCCAGACCTTTGGGACGATTCTTTAATAAAGATCCAATCGCATTGCCTAATAGCCCAGCTTTACTTTGGCTTGTCCCCAAAACTTCATCGAAGTAGTTTTCAATATTCGGTTCTAATGCAGGTTTATCAGCAGAATAGGTGGCATCATCACCCAATAAATATTGACTGGAGTTGGCTTGCGGATCCAAATCAATCACCAGTGTTTTCAATCCCTGATACGCGCTAATCGCAGCCAAATTGACTGTAATACTCGACTTGCCTACACCACCTTTCTGATTAAATACCACACGTGTCCGCATATTCCCCCTCCCTCAATTTTTTTATCTATGCTCATTAAGCAGTGTAATCGATCATTTTTTTATCGCTATAGAAAATGTCTGACAATCAACCAAAATTTGGCTGAATCATCACCAACCCCAAAATTGCAACAAATGCTACCACGGCTAAAAATAATCCTGCGCGGCGTTGCGCCAAAACAAGCTGATCCTGCTTTTTATAGGCTTTGCTTAAAGAAGACAAAAGCACTAAAAACAGAATAATTTTGGCATAAAACCAAGACTGTACCTCAAAATCTTTCATGACCAATAAAGCAACACCCGTCAGGATCAATAAAGTCATAGCACTGTGCTGCAAAGCCACAAAAAATTTACGGGCAGATGGATTCGGCAAATTACCTTCGGTTCCCGAAAATAAACTCCGCGCGCGAATTACAATTGCCACACCCGCCAGTACAACAGCCAACCAATGCAGCATTAACAACATTTGAGCATCCATAACCAGCCAATATCCTTAATGCTTAGGTGCATGTGCACATTCTGGGCTTGAAGTGTCTTGTCCCTGCCATTCCGATTCTACAAAGGCATGCAGGGCTAATGCATGGATGCGACTCGGCGCCAATAAATCACCTACAGCAGCATAAACCTTCTGATGACGTTGCACTAAACGTAAGCCATCAAAGGCTTCACTGACAATCACCACTTTAAAATGTGACTCTTTGCCCGGGAAATAGCCACCATGTCCCGCAGACTCATTTACGATTTCTAGATAAGTTGGTGCCAATTGTTGTAAGCGGTCGCGCAGTTGTAATTCTAAGCTCATGAGAATCTGCCTTTATCTTTTAACTGAGTTACAGTATAGCGGTTCTACCCTGATGTTTTGTATTCACACGCAACTTTTGCTGCCACAAGCCCAGATTTTTAGAAAATCTGGCATAAAATGCTTTTATTTTATGCAATTGATACAAGTTTTTTCAGAAACATATTGACCATCATTTTTCATACTGTATTATACACGGCATGCGGGAATAGCTCAGTTGGTAGAGCACAACCTTGCCAAGGTTGGGGTCGCGAGTTCGAGTCTCGTTTCCCGCTCCAAATTTTTTAGTGTAAGTTTTAGAAAAAACTGCTCAATATGCGGGAATAGCTCAGTTGGTAGAGCACAACCTTGCCAAGGTTGGGGTCGCGAGTTCGAGTCTCGTTTCCCGCTCCAGATTCAAAAAAGCCCTAGTCGAAAGATTAGGGTTTTTTTATATCTAAAATTTAAATCTGAACAACCTATCCATTTTCATTCAAGTAGCCCGCCAATTTTTTACAAAATTGATCTGATTCGCTAGCAATCTTCTAGAAAATTACCGATTCAAACGTTTACACTCAAATAGCCGTTGCCTGTGCTTTAAAATCTTTTTTGCATCACATCAAAGCTCTGGGATATACACCCGATAATACGCACAAAAAATAATCATAATTAAAAACAACCTAACATCCTGATTACAGAAGGTATTGTATGTCCAATTACAGGAATGTAAGTTCAAACCTTAAATAGCATTTACGAATTTGATGTGAAAAAACATCCAGAAGGCAAAGCCTCAACTGACCATTAACGATCAATATTAACCTTGATAGACAATCAATAGGCCATCTACACAGCCATATAAAAATTACCCCACGCCTGAAAGTTCAAACATGGGGGAGTCGTTTACCTTAACGAATTATTGTCAGTTTAGCGTACAGCAATTTTAGGATTGGAATTGCCCCACATGGTGTAGACATCTGCCAGCAAAGCACCATTGTATTCTTCCAAATCACTTTGCTTGACGCTTTCATTGCCTTGCTGACCAAACAACACCACTTCATCGCTGGCACGAATATCAGGGAAATCAGTAACATCGACCATGGTGGTATTCATTGACGTCCGTCCGACCACAGAAACTTTATGTCCACGAATCAGCACATAGGCTTTATTACTAAAAGCACGACGATAGCCATCTGAATAACCCATTGGCAAGTTTGCCAATAATGAATCACGCTTTAAGGTATAGGTTTGGTCATAACCAACGGTTGTGCCTTTTAAATAGGCATTGACTGTTGCCACTTGGGTTTTAAAAGTCATTAACTTTTTATATTCCACACGGTCAGGAATACTGTCACCATAAATCACGCCACCTGCACGGACCATATCTAAATGCGACTCTGGCACTGTTAACGTCGCGAATGAGTTGGCGGTATGTAAGGTTAGCTCTTCACGTTTCAATTTGGCTTTTTTAATCAACCAGTCAGTTTGTTGATTAAACACGGCTAAACGTTCACGCACATACTTTTCATCTTCTACAGCATAATGCGTCATGATACCGACCAACTTTAAATTTGGCAGTTTGGTCATACGCAGCGCTTGTTGTTTGCCTTGCTCGCTGTTTAACTCTAAACCATTACGATCCATGCCACCTGCGTTTAAACCCAAATGATAGGCAACTGTAATTCCCTGCTGTTTCGCCCAAGCAGAGATGCGCTGTGCCTGTTCATAATTGCCAAATAACTCTTCCATCTTTAAAGATGCGGCATTTTGAATTTCTTGATCGGTGGCTGCACGCAGTCTTAAAATGCGACCTTGATAACCCGATTGACGCACCATCGCGGCTTCGGCATTACTGGTAATACCCACACAAGGTACATTTAACTTGATAATGCTCGGCATGAGCAACTGAATACCATGACCATAAGCATCGGCTTTCATCACGGCGCAGATTTGACTCTTATCCTGCAATTGCTGCTGTAAAGTCTGAATATTCTGCTCAAAGGTCTGCACATTAATTTCAACCCAAGCATTGGCTTGTGGCGCCGCAGCCTGTATCGCTGAAATTTGTGGTGTCAACATCGGTGCCGCCATCGCACTGCTCATATTCAGCAGTCCCGCCCCCAACATACATGCCAATAATGTTACTTTTTTCAAGACAAATCCCTCTTCGTCATTATAAAAAAGAGAGGGTAAATACCCTCTCTCACTCTTCATTAATTATTTTCTGATACTTCATCATGATCAATGCGACGACCATGCTCTAAAATCCAAGTGCGCTCGCAGTCTTTACGTTTACGACGCTTGTAAGCAATCCATAAGCCGATAAACCAAAGTGGTGAAACAAACAGTGAAATACGCGTATCATGATCAAGACATAAAATCGCAACCACAAACACCATAAATGCGATCCCAAACCAGCTCATAAAAATACCAGCAGGCATTTTATAAATAGATTGCGCGTGCAAATCAGGGCGCTTTTTACGATAAGCCAAATACGATGCGAGAATCATACCAAAGGCAAATACAGTCAAAATTGAGGTCAATGCTGTCACAATATTAAATGCAGACATAACATTTGGCGTAACGAACAAAATCAGCGTACCGATAAATACACAAACCATCGAACACAACAGGGCTTGTACAGGCACTTTACCTTTAGATAAGGTTTTAAAGCGCTGCGGCGCATCTTTCTCAACCGCCAAACCATACAACATACGACTGGTGGCGAAGATACCGCTGTTTGCAGAAGACATTGCCGAAGTCACGACCACAAAGTTCACCACAGCAGCAGCAGCTGTAAGCCCGACCAATTGGAACATAGCCACAAATGGACTTTTGCCTGGATCAACGTGCTGCCATGAGGTCACGGAAATGATGACCAACAAAGCACCCACATAAAACAACAGAATTCGCCAAGGAATTGAATTAATGGCTTTGGGTAATGATTTTTCTGGGTTTTTGGTTTCTGCAGCAGTTGTACCGACCAATTCAATACCCAAGAAAGCAAACACCGCCATTTGGAAACCCGCCAAGAAACCTGTCACACCATGCGGTAAAAACGCATCAGGATCGGTGATATGCGAGAACGATGCCTTGACTCCATTTGGCGACACAAAGCCCATAACCACCAAGCTCACACCCAAGATTAAAAAGGCAATAATCGCCACAATCTTGATCATGGCAAACCAAAACTCGGTTTCACCAAACATTTTCACTGTAAGCAAGTTCAGTACAGTCAAAACAGTGATCGTGGCCAAAGCAGGTAACCATACGGGTAAATCGGGATACCAGAACTGCATATAACCACCAATCGCGATAATATCGGCAATTGCAGTAATGATCCAACTGAGCCAGTAGGTCCAGCCCAAAAAATAGCCTGCCCAAGGACCTAAATAATCCGTAGCAAAATCCACAAATGACTTATAGTTGGTGTTGGAAAGCAGTAACTCCCCCATGGCACGCATGACAAAAAACAAGACAAAGCCAACGATCATATAAGTCAAAATGACTGAGGTTCCAGAATTGGCAATGGTTTGCCCCGAACCCATAAATAGACCTGTTCCGATGGCTCCGCCAATCGCAATCATTTGAATATGGCGATTACTGAGAGAACGATCGAGTTGTTCTTCTCCAGCTGAATCGTAATGATGTCCACCCAGCAAATCACCTTCTAAAGGCTCTTTTTGTTGATGGGTTTGTTTTCCATTCATCATGTTTTCACTCCAATTTACACCTTAAAGAGGTGCAAATACGGGATAGATATAAAATTTTTCCTTATTTAATATCTATCCAAAATTAAGCTAAATATTATCTTTCAATAATATTAATTCTATTATTTAACCGTATTTTTAAAATAAAAATAGCGATCAAACAATCACAACACAGATTGCAAAATCTATACCATTTTTATTAATTTAACATTAAAAAACAGTAGCTTAATAAAAACATGACGCGAGTTTATCCACTGATTACAAGCGAACCCATAATCACTAGATGTAAATATTGCATTAATATTTTTCACAATATCCATATATTCAATTCCATTGAAAATTAATTTAACGATTTAAGTTCAATAAACCACCATCATCATATTTAATAAATCGAGACGAATAATCACGAACGAAGCTCAGTTAATATCAAACCTGCTCTTAAGCCTTTTTTCACTTGAGTATTTGGAAATAAAATCCAGACCTGTTCTGGTGCAATCACATAAGGTTTACCCTGTTGCAGGGCAATTACCGCATCTGATTGGAACATTGAGAAATTGGGAGCAGAATCGGCAAGGTTGAGCTGAAAGTCATCTTCAGTTTTGATAATCGAATCGACAACACGAAAGTTTTTAATTGCTGACTTTTGGCGTGCAGGTAAAGGTTGTTCTGTTACTACCGAACGTAACACTTGATTAATCGCGCTAAATGCCGATAAATCATTTTGACCAAAAGGTTTGGCATGTCCGAGTTCAAGGGTTGAACTCGCTGCCTGAAATCTTGAACTGGTATAGTGCGTGAAGGTGCGACCCGCTGCATTGTGGTATACCAAGGCATCCAGTTCCGCAGCATTCAAACACTCCAACATGACCGCATCATAGCCATGAGTTTGGTACGGAAATAAAGCAAACGTTGGCAAGACAGACGGACGTATTGCAGTATGCAAGTCATAGTGATACCGCTTGACCTGCGTTGGGCAAGATTTGAAAAAATCTGCCACCAACTGCTCTAGCTCCGCCACACGCTTCGCTTCAAAGGTTTCTGCAAATTGCTGATGTGCACCACAAAACATCCGATTCATATCATTTTCAACATAACGTTGACCTGAACGAATCGCGACAGGATTACCCAAGATCAACAATAATTTGACCTTCAGTTTTAAAACACCTGCAAATAAATCCTGACTGATCTGCGCCAACAATTCGATTGGCGCAGTTTCATTGCCATGTACACCTGCGGACAGCACAATAGCTTTTTCATAAGCCTGTTGAGGCGTAAAAGACAGTACCCCTTCAGCCAGCCATTCCCAGCTAAAATCGTCCTGTATGCCTCGGGTTGAAGCAGGCACTTTTTGCTCTAACACACTACTTAAAAAATCCATTTTCTGCTGTCCTTACTCGCGAATTAACGTTGGAAGTGATATACCGAACCCAAACCTAAAATTTGCGTCAATTCATCTAACGCAGTACGGCTTTCAATCAATAATTGCGGGTCAGCCAAATCTTGCTGTGCCAACTGGTCGCGGTAGTATTGATCTACCCACGTGTTTAAACGGGTAAACAAGGCATCATTCATAAACAGATTCGGATTAATCGCATTCAGTTCTGCTTCATTCACTGCGACACGCAAACGTAAACATGCAGGACCGCCACCGTTACGCATACTTTCACGTAAATCGAAGACTTTAATGTCATCAATTGGGGTACCCATTTGAATCATGTCGTTCAAGTAGCTCCATACCGCTGGGTTTTGACGCGATTCTTCAGGCACCACAATGCTCATACCGCCATCGGCACGCGTGAGTAATTGACTATTAAACAAATAGGTATTCACCGCATCTTTCACAGATACACGCTGATCAGGCACTTCAATGGACACGAAGTCTTGACCCAAACGCGCCATTTTTTCACGAATTTCAGCCAAAGCTTCCGATTGGTTCAAAAATGCATGTTGATGATGGAACAGGACGTTTTGGTTACTCACCGCAATCACGTCGTTGTGGAAGACCCCTTGGTCAATCACATCAGGATGCTGCTGAACAAAAACGGTTTGTTCTGCTTTGAGTTGGTGTAAACGTGCCACTGCTTCACTCGCCTCACGCGACTGACGCGCAGGATAATGTTTCGGGCCAATACCACCGCCGAGGAACTGCTGACCATAAACGAACACTTGTACGCTGGCTTGATCATAAGCACCGCCTAAACGGTTATGGTTCGCGGCACCTTCGTCACCAAACAATGCCACAGGTGGCAGAGCTTCATGATGGGCAAAGTGGCGCTCATCATTAAACATTGCCGCCATAACACGTGATGTGGTGTCATGCTCGATGGAACGGTGGAATTTGTTGTTCAAGTTTGCCGCTGTAAAATGCACACGACCATCTGCACTGTCTGCCGACGGTGAAACCGTTGCCGCATTGGCTGTCCACATACACGATGCCGAACTCAAAGCAGATAACAATGCAGGTGAAGTACGCATCGCTTGTTCAATTACGCTGTGATCATCACCGCGAAAGCCTAATTTACGCAAAGTTGGCACATGTGGGCGTTCTTGCGGTGCAAATACACCTTGCTTTAAGCCCATGTCGGCCAAAGCTTTCATCTTTAACAGACCTTGCTTGGCAGCCAACTTTGGGTTGGAAAGATTATTTTGGTTTTTGGTTGATGCTTCGTTTCCGAATGACAATCCCGCATAGTGATGCGTTGGACCGACTAAACCATCAAAATTAATTTCATAGCCTGACATTTCTAAACTCCCTTTTTGTCGACTTACAGCACAATGCCTGGCGATAATTTTTCAGGTAGGCTTACCTGCTGACTTTCTAATGATGCCATTGGCCATGCACAGTAATCTGCGGCATAGAAGGCACTGGCACGATGGTTTCCTGATGCGCCTACACCACCAAAGGGTGCAGCACTTGACGCACCTGTTAAGGGTTTATTCCAATTCACAATGCCTGCACGCGCTTCAATCAATAACCGCTCAAACAGTTCACGATCTGGTGAAACTAGCCCCACTGACAAACCAAAACGAGTGGCATTCGCTAGTGCTAAAGCCTCATCAAAATGGTCATAACGATAGATACAGCTCAATGGACCAAAATATTCTTCGTCGGGTACGTCATTAACATGAGTTACGTCTAAAAGACCTGGGCTTAACAAGCTACTGTTGGCATCTGCTTGAGTGACAGGCAATAACACCTCAGCACCTAAATCGATCAGGCGTTGTTGTGCTTGTAAAATTTGCTGTGCAGCATGTAGTGAAATCACACCACCCATGAATGGTTGTGGCTGTGCATCCCACTGACCCACCACCAAGTTACGGCTCACTTCAACCAAACGTTGAATGAAGGCATCGCCTACTGCACCATTTTTAATGATTAAACGGCGCGCACAAGTACAGCGCTGACCTGCGGAAATAAAGGCAGATTGAAGGGTTAAGTTCACCACCGCATCAATATCGGTAATTTCATCGATGATTAATGCGTTGTTACCGCCCATTTCTAGCGCGAGAATTTTCTCTGGAGCACCTGCTAATTGTTTATGCAAGTGATAACCCGTATTGGCACTACCCGTGAACAACAAGCCATCAATCTCATGGGATTGAGCCAGTGCTTCCCCTGTACTGCGACCACCTTGTACCAAGTTCAATACGCCTGCGGGTAAGCCTGCTTCTTGCCACAACTTCACGGTTTCTTCCGCTGTCCACGGCGTCAATTCACTTGGTTTAAAGACAAGGGTGTTGCCCGCAATTAAGGCGGGAACAATGTGACCATTCGGTAAGTGACCTGGGAAGTTATATGGACCAAATACAGCCAATACTCCATGCGGACGGTGACGCAAAGATGCTGCACCATCGGCCATTTCCGTTACGCTTTCGCCTGTACGTTCATGGTAAGCGCGAATCGAAATGGCTACTTTAGCAATCATCGATTGAACTTCGGTTAAGGTTTCCCAAATCGGTTTGCTGGTTTCACGACTAATAATGGTCGCTAACTGTTGTTTATTTTGTTCTAACAAACTCGCAAAACGATGAATCACTTCAATACGCTCTGCAAGTGGGCGACGTGCCCAAGCGGCAAAGGCAGCACGTGCCGACTGACAAGCCTGTTCAACTTGCTCAGCTGTGGCTTCTGCACCATGCCAAATTTTTTCTTGTGTGACAGGATCGAGTTTGTCCCATGCTGCACCCTGTGCAGGAGACCATGTCCCATTAATATATAAATTTCCTTGTGACATTATTTTGACTCCATCTTGTCTAAAGGCAACATACGAATACTTTGCCCCGCTTGTACACCAAGCGCATAAGCTTGTTCAGCCATTAAACTTAAACTGTCTGCATCCGCAGCATGTTGAATTAAAATTGCGCGATAATCGTGATAACGGTCATTCGCCACTAAATAACGACCCGTCGCTTCTGGCAAACTGCTCACAATTTTCACGGCGCAGGTCTGGCTTTCCTTGACTGCACGTAAGTTTTTCACTTCGGCTTCGAGGGTTGGGCCAGCATCAAAAATATCGACATACCCTTGATAGCGCAGACCTTCCGACTCTAAAACACGAGAAGCGGGAACCGTCTGAGGATGGACTTGTGCAATCACTTGCTGTGCTGCCAATGGCAATAAATCGGTATACACAGGGAAGCGAGGCATCAATTCCGCAATAAAGACTTTTTGCCCAATACCACTCAGGTAATCAGCCGTGGAGAAGTCCATATTGAAAAAGTGATAGCCCAAAGCATCCCAAAAGGGTGATCGACCATTTTCATCAGAATAACCGCGCATTTCTGCAATCAGGGTATTTTGAAACGCCTGTTGAAATGCAGCGATAAACAGAAAACGGATTTTAGAAAGCAACTTGCCATTTTGATCTTTACGGTACTCAGGATCTAAAAACAGCGTGCACAGCTCACTACATCCCGTGTGGTCATTGCTTAAAAATAGGGTATTTAAAGCCTTATAAACATTCAGAGCCTGTGAAGCATGCACTTGCTTGCCCACATGAAAGTTATAAAATGGTTCCGTCAAACCCACCGCAACTTCAATCGCACTCACACCGACCACGCGCTGCAACTGGGTATCTTCTAAAACAAATAAATAACCTTGCTCATTTGGCGCAGCTTGACCTTGTAAGGTCTTTTGCGTGCGTGCAATTCGAGCCAGTAAGATCTCTTTATTTTGGGGTAAAGAAGTCAGACCTACGCCCGACTTCCCCGCCAGAATGAAGATGTCATCTAAATCTCGATGCTCTGCATGTCTAACAATCATCATCAGCGGTGGCCTATCACGCGCCAACGAAACGTGCGAGCGCACGCTCAAAACGTTGTAAACCTGCTTCAATATCCGCTTCTGGAATAATTAAAGATGGTGTGAAACGCACGACATTTGGACCTGCAACCAGTGCCAAAAGTCCTTCTTCACCAGCAAGCGTGACGATGTCTTTGGCTTTACCTGCATATTCCGCTTTGAGTACACAGCCAATTAATAAACCTTGACCGCGAACTTCTTCAAACAAGCCAAAACGTTCATTTAAACGTTTTAAACCTTCAGCAAAGATTTGTGCACGAGTACGCACGCCATTTAACACTTCAGGTGTATTGATAAAACCAAACACTGCATTTGCTACAGCAGATGCCAATGGATTACCACCATAAGTCGTACCATGATCACCTACCGCATACATATTCGCGTATTTATCTGTGGTAATCATGGCGCCAATTGGGAAACCACCACCGAGTGCTTTGGCTGTGGTTAAAATGTCTGGGGTCACTTCAGTGTTCATATACGCATATAACGCACCTGTACGACCCACGCCTGTTTGTACTTCATCAAAAATCAGTACAGCACCGTGTTGATCACACAGCTCACGTAAACCTTTTAAGAATTCAGGATCGGCAGTAATGACCCCACCTTCACCTTGAATCGGCTCAACAATCACAGCACAAGTATCGGCATCAATCGCTGCACGTGCTGCGTCCAAGTCGTTGAATGGAAGATGCTGAATACCTTCTGGTAAAGGAGCAAAATCTTGCGAGTATTTTGGTTGACCACCCGCCGAAACGGTAAACAACGTACGGCCGTGGAAAGCATTTTTAAATGCAATAATCTTATTCTTGCGCGCAGAGCCTGAAAGTAGGCCCACTTTGCGCGCAAGTTTCAAAGCCGCTTCGTTGGCTTCTGCACCAGAGTTACAGAAGAACACTTTATCGGCGAAGGTACTTTCAACCAATTGTTTTGCTAGAGTAAGTACAGGCTCATTGGTATAACCATTACCGATATGCCATAACTTCTGACCTTGTTCGACTAAGGCTTTGACTGCAACTGGATGTGCATGTCCAAGCGCATTCACCGCAATCCCCCCTGCAAAATCAATATATTCTTTACCTTGCTGATCCCATAAACGAGAACCTTCACCACGCACAGGAATAAATTGAGCGGGTGCAAAAACAGGCACCATATACTGATTAAAATCTTGGCGATTAGGTTGACTATTCTGGTTCATGGTTTGTTCTTCCTTAATAAATCTGATGTTGTTCTTGCTTGAATGTGCCCCGAAGGGCACGGAACTTGCCCTTAACCTGGGAAAATTCCTCGTTCTTTACGTGCTTTCAAAATGCGTTCACATGCCAAAATGTACGCTGCGGTACGCAAGCTACAATCTTTGTCATGCGCTGTATGCCAAACGTCTTCAACCGCTTTAATCATGAGCTTGTCTAAACGCTCATTAATTTCTTCTTCGGTCCAGAAATAGCTTGCCATATCTTGAACCCACTCGAAGTAACTCACGGTTACACCGCCTGCATTACACAACACGTCAGGAACAATCATGATTTGACGTTGTAAAAGAATATCTTCTGCATCTGGATAAGTTGGACCATTGGCACCTTCCAACACCAATTTGGCAGTCAGTTTCTGAGCGCGCTCAGGAGTAATCTGACCTTCTAATGCAGCAGGGATTAAAATATCCATCTCCACTGCCCAGAACGCTTCATCTTCAATTAAGGTTGCATCAGGGAAACCTGCGACACCTTTATGAATCGCAACATAGTCTTGCAATTGCTTAACATTCATACCTTCGGCATTGAAAATCGTGCCTGTGTGGTCTTGCACACACACTACTTTCGCATTGGCTTTATGGAAGAGGTATGCGGCTTCGCTACCTACGTTACCAAAGCCCTGAACCGCAATACGGCTGCCTTCAAGTGCTAAGTTAATTTTCTTGGCAACTTCTAAACCTGTCACAAACACGCCGCGACCCGTTGCACGTACACGACCCAATGAGCCGCCTAAATGCACAGGTTTACCCGTCACTACACCTGTTACGGTATGACCTTTGATCGTGGAATAGGTATCCATCATCCAACCCATAATGTCCGCATTTGTGCCAACATCTGGCGCTGGAATATCGGTTTGTGGGCCAATGATTGGGCTAATTTCAGTGGTAAAACGACGCGTTAAACGTTCAAGTTCACGTGGAGACAATTTACGCGGGTCGACTCGAATACCGCCTTTTGCACCGCCATATGGCAAGTTTAATACCGCAGTTTTAATGGTCATCCACGCTGAGAGGGCCATGACCTCATTCAGTTCTACATCTGGGTGATAACGAATACCGCCCTTACCTGGTCCACGCGACAAATTGTGTTGTACACGGTAACCTTCGAAATGCTGAATAGAACCGTCGTCCATAACAATAGGCACATCGACAATAAGCGCACGCTTTGGACGCTTTAAAGTATTGATAAATGGGATTAAGTCTTCTTCAAGATAGGGTGCTACACGGTTAATCTGAGCAAGGTAGGTTTGCCATGCGCCACTATTTTCCATTTCATACGACAAAGACATTATTTTATCCTCTGAGAATTTAATTAATTCAATCCATTCAAAATAGGAAACACTCCATCTATTGGACACCGCCTCAGCTCGGTGCTGTTCCAACTGGAGTGTTACCCAGTACGCATAGTATGAAAAATCAAAACGACTCTAAAAAGTTGTAATTTTGATTAAAATGCAATAAATTTTAGCAAAATGATAATTTGGAAAATCAAAGTGAATGATACTGACAGTCAAATTCTGGGTTTGCTGCGTGACAATGCCCGTATGTCGATTACCGATATTGCCCACAAAGTGCGTGTTTCCCGGAATACCGTGCAAAAGCGCATTGAATATTTAGAATCAAGTGGCATCATTACGGGCTATACCGTCCGCTTAAAACCCGGCAGTGAGAAGAACACCATTCGTGCATGGATGAACATTATGGTGGAAGGCACCAAAACCAGTGCCGTCGTGAAAGAATTAAGAATTGATCCCTCGGTGCATACGCTGCATACCACCAATGGTAAATGGGATTTATTGGTTGAGCTGAAATCGGACAGTTTGGAAAGTTTTGATAAAACCCTAGAGCGTATTCGAACCATTTCTGGCATTTATAATACTGAAACCAGTATTTTGCTTTCGACATATAAAGCATAAGCAATTCACTTATCGTGATTTCAAGTGAGAAACCTAAACGCTTAGCAACCAAAACCATTCTGATCAATACCGCTTCATTTGCTAGAAAAGTGCAATTCAACCTCGTTTTCTCGGAAATTTTCTCCGATTATGACCCCATGAGTTTCACCGATTGTTCATTTTTAAATGGCACAACTCTTTTAAAGTCCCGCGTGGCTGTGTATAACAATCGACGTACAGAAAAGTAAAAGCATAGGCAAACTGTCTAAAAAAGCGTTAGACTATGCCACAATCAAAAATGCAAACCCCTTGGTGATTTGCAGACGAATAGAAAGGTGAAGATTGATGCCGCTCAATACCGTTGAAGAGCTCGTAGCAGATATCCGTGCAGGGAAAATGGTCATCCTGATGGATGATGAAGACCGTGAAAATGAAGGTGACTTAGTTATTGCGGCAACACACGTCCGCCCAGAAGACATCAACTTCATGATTACACATGCGCGTGGTTTGGTGTGCTTAACTTTAAGCCGTGAGCGCTGTCAGCAATTGAATTTACCATTAATGGTCGATGCCAATGGTGCACAACATGCCACCAACTTCACCCTGTCGATTGAAGCAGCCGAAGGGATTACCACAGGTATTTCCGCAGCTGAACGTGCACACACCATTCAAACAGCGGTTGCTGCACATGCCAAGCCTAGCGATATTGTGCAACCTGGACATATCTTCCCGCTGATGGCACAACCTGGTGGCGTACTGCACCGCGCAGGACATACCGAAGCAGGCTGTGACCTTGCTCGGATTGCTGGCTTAGAACCCGCTTCTGTGATTTGTGAAATCATTAAAGAAGACGGCACTATGGCTCGTCGCCCAGATTTAGAAATTTTCGCTGAAAAGCATGGTCTTAAAATGGGGACCATTGCTGACCTGATCCATTACCGCATGACCAATGAACAAACGGTCGAGCGCTTAGGTCAAGAAACCATCGACACTGAATATGGGACATTTGAACTGTTCCGTTATCGTGAAATTGGGAATCCAGATATCCATTTGGCCTTGGTCAAAGGTGAACCCAAAGGCGGCGTAACCACTGTTCGCGTTCATGGTTTTAATCCGACCCGTGACTTGCTTAAATTGAATAAGCAAGATGGCGAACCTGCTTGGAACCTAGACCGTGCGCTAAAAGAAATTGCACACAGTGATCGCGGTGTATTGGTGTGGATTGGTCAACGTCACCTACAAGACCTAGGTCCTGCATTAGACAGTTTAACGGCACCGAAGAAAACCAAATCCAGTGCCGCATTGTCTCAGCAATACCAAACCATTGGGGTGGGTGCACAAATTTTACGTGATTTAGGCGTTGAAAAAATGAAGCTGCTCAGTTCGCCGCTACGTTTCAATGCATTATCAGGTTTTAATCTTGAAGTGGTAGAATATGTCACTGCTCAACAAACATTAACGAAATAATCGAGGTTGCTATGGCGATTCGCCGAATTGAAGGTTTATTACATCTCGCGAGCGAAGGCCGTTACGCGATTTTAGTGGGTCGTTTCAATAGCTTTGTGGTTGAACACCTGCTAGAAGGTGCAATTGATACATTGAAACGTCATGGTGTATCAGAGGATAATATCACTGTTGTTCATGCACCAGGTGCATGGGAACTGCCAGTAGTTGCAAAAAAACTGGCAGCTTCTGATCGCTTTGATGCCATCATCGCACTAGGTGCAGTCATTCGTGGCAGCACGCCACACTTTGACTTTGTCGCAGGTGAATGTGCCAAAGGCTTAGGCGTTGTAGGCTTAGACACTGGCTTACCAGTGATTAATGGTGTATTGACTACGGACAGCATTGAACAAGCGATTGAACGCTCTGGAACAAAAGCAGGTAATAAAGGTAGTGAAGCTGCCCTTACTGCAATTGAAATGGTTAACTTGTTAAAGGCTATTTAAAGCATGTCGCAAACACTTCAAGCCGCTTATGCTGCAAAACGTAAAGCACGTCGTTTTGCTGTACAAGGCATTTATGAATGGCAAATGAGCCGCAATCCTGTGCATGAAATTGAAGCACGTACGCGTGTTGAAAATGCTATGCATAAAGTGGACCTAAGCTATTATCATGAATTGCTGACTCAAGTGGTTGCCAATCATGACGCTTTGGATGCGCTTCTTATTCCTGTGCTAGATCGCCAAATCGAAGCACTAGACGGTGTCGAACTTGCGACACTTCGTTTAGGTGCTTACGAATTGAAAGAACATCTTGAAATCCCGTATCGCGTGGTTTTAGATGAAGCGATTGAGCTTGCGAAACACTTTGGTGGCGCAGACAGTCATAAATACATCAATGGTGTATTAGACCGTTTAGCCAACAGCCTTCGTGCAGCAGAAAAGCAACAAGCACAATAAGACGTGTAGTAAGTAGTATGGCTGAGTTTTCAATTATTGAGACCTATTTTAATCGAGCGCATAACTATTCGGTTGATTTAGGCGTCGGCGATGACTCAGCCCTACTTACCCCTCCTCCGCAGCAACAATTGGTGATCTGTACAGATACCTTGATTGCAGGACGACATTTCCCTCTAGATACTCCCGCCCATGCGATTGGCTGGAAATCGGTTGCCGTGAATCTTTCCGATATCGCTGCAATGGGTGCCAAACCGCACAGCATCTTATTGGCATTGAGCCTACCCCAAATTGATCATGACTGGCTAAAAGACTTTAGTCAGGGACTCTATGATTGCTGCGATCAATTTGGGGTGAGCTTAATTGGTGGTGATACCACCCAAAGTCCGCATCTCACCATTTCGATCACCGCATTGGGTTGGGTCGACTCAGGGCAAGCGGTAAAACGCTCAGGTGCTCAAGTGGGTGACTACGTTTGCGTCAGTGGTCAGGTCGGTGATGCAGCCTATGGACTTCAACATCCAAGTCATTCCTTAAAGCAACGTTTAGATTACCCAACCCCTCGCTGCCAGCTCGGGCAGCAGCTCAAAGGCGTGGCCTCTGCCATGATTGATGTCTCGGATGGATTGGCACAAGATCTTGGACATATTCTCAAAGCATCACAGGTCGGTGCTCGACTACAATTGGAACAGCTTCCTATCGATGTCAGTCTGCAACATTTAACACAAGTACAACAATGGCAATACGCACTCGCAGGTGGTGATGACTACGAGTTATGCTTTACAATAAGTCCGCAAAATTACCAACAGCTTTTACAACAACAATTAGATGTAAAAATTACGGTGATTGGAAACATTACAACGTCAACAGGACTTACATTTGAAAAAGATGGCAAAGATCATCTGCTTCAATTCCAAGGGTATCAACACTTTGCATAAACCTCCAATTCAGTTTAACCGTATGTCTTGGTCGAACCGCTGTATTGTCTTTTGCGGTGTCGGTTTTGGCTCTGGTTTATTACCCAAAGCACCAGGTACTTTTGGTTCTGCCTTTGCATTACTTTTTATCCCATTGTGGTTGAATTTAGGCTTGCTCAACTCCATATACGCCATCATCTTCATGTCACTGATTGGCATCTATATTTGCGGTCAAACCGCCAAAGTGATGGGTGTACATGATGATGGACGCATTGTCTGGGATGAGTTTGCAGGTCAATCCATTACCTTATTGCCGCTGATTTATTTCGGACAAATGAGTATCTTCTCTGCATTGATCGGTTTTTTGCTGTTTCGCCTGTTTGATGTGTGGAAGCCATGGCCGATTCGCGTCATTGACCGCCAAGTCCACGGCGGATTTGGCATTATGCTCGATGACATTATTGCGGGGCTTTGGGCAGCGCTCTGTATTTTTATATACCTCAATATTTCTCTGGCTTAAAGTCAGCTTGTAAGGTGTGTTATGACAACTTCTGTGATTATTCTTGCTGCAGGTAAAGGAACCCGAATGCGTTCCCAGCTCCCCAAAGTGCTACAACCCTTAGCAGGACGCCCCTTACTTGGACATGTGATTGAAACAGCAAAGCAACTCAATGCCGAGCATATCATCACCATCTATGGGCATGGGGGTGAACAAGTACAACAACACTTTAACCATGAACATATACAATGGGTCGAACAAGCAGAACAACTGGGGACTGGTCATGCCGTTCAGATGACTTTACCAGTGCTACCACAAGACGGTATTTCCCTGATTCTGTCTGGTGATGTACCGTGTATTACCCCCGCAACATTACAAAAACTGCTCGATGCTTCACGTGGAACAGGAATTGGTCTGGTCACCTTAACCCTTGACGATGCCACAGGCTATGGACGCATAGTACGTAAAGATGGACAAATTCAAGCGATTGTTGAGCACAAAGATGCCAACGAACAGCAACACCAGATTCGTGAAATCAATACAGGCATCTATTGCGTGAGTAATGCCAAGTTGCATCAATGGCTACCACAGCTCACCAATAACAATGCACAGGGCGAATACTACCTTACTGATATTGTGGCCATGGCATTGGCAGATGGTCTTGAAGTTGCTTCCGTTGAGCCTGAAATGGCATTTGAAGTGGAAGGCGTGAATGACCGCATGCAACTTGCGGCATTAGAACGTCAATTTCAAAACTTCCAAGCCAAAAAATTAATGCAGCAAGGCGTGCATTTGATTGACCCGAGTCGTTTTGATTTACGCGGCAAGCTAAAAGTTGGTCAAGATGTGCGTATTGATATTAATGTCATCATTGAAGGCGAATGCGAATTTGGTGATTCTGTTGAGATTGGCGCAGGTTGCGTAATTAAAAACACCAAAATTGCCGCAGGCACCAAGGTACAACCGTATAGCATTTTCGATCAAGCCATTGTTGGTGAAGATACCCAGATTGGACCTTTTGCACGTTTACGTCCAGGTGCGAAACTCGCCAATGAAGTCCATATTGGTAATTTTGTTGAAGTGAAAAACTCAAGCATCGGTCTGGGTTCTAAAGCCAATCATTTTACTTATTTAGGCGATGCCGAAATTGGTGAAAATTCAAATATTGGCGCAGGAACCATTACCTGTAACTATGACGGTGCCAACAAATTCAAAACCATTATTGGTGACGCTGCCTTTATTGGCTCGAACAGCTCACTGGTTGCCCCTGTACGCATTGGTCATGGTGCTACTGTCGGCGCTGGTTCGGTAATTACTCGTGATGTTGAAGATCACAACTTAGCCTTTGAACGTTCAAAGCAGATAGTCAAAGAAAACTATCAACGTCCACAAAAATTGAAGAAATAAGAGGATATTCCTATGTGTGGTATTGTCGGTGGCGTTGCAGAACGTAGTATTACCAATATTTTAATTGAAGGTTTAAAGCGACTGGAATATCGTGGTTATGATTCGGCAGGCTTAGCGCTGGTAAATCATGATGCGATTTTACGTGAACGTCGCGTCGGTAAAGTTGCCAACCTTGAACAAGCTGTAAATGAATCACTGGTCTCAGGTTCACTTGGAATTGCACATACCCGTTGGGCAACCCATGGGAAACCGACTGAAAATAATGCCCATCCACATGTCTCAGGTCAGGTCGCTGTCGTACACAATGGTATTATCGAAAACTATCAAGAACTGAAAGATGATCTTGAAGCCTTGGGTTATATCTTTACTTCGCAAACTGACACTGAGGTTGTCGCGCATCTGGTACATGATGCCTTGAAGTCGACCTCTAGCCTGTTAGAAGCCGTACAAAGTGTAGTGCCACAGCTTAAAGGTGCGTATGCACTGGGAATTATTCACACAGATTATCCAGATGAACTGATTACGGTCCGTGAAGGCTCACCACTTGTGATTGGTGTGGGTATTGGTGAAAACTTCATTAGCTCGGATCAATTGGCTTTATTGCCAATTACCAACCGTTTTATTTACCTTGAAGAAGGTGATATTGCCCGCTTAACACGCGACAAAATTGAAGTATTTGTGAATGGGCAATTGGTACAACGTCCTGTCAAAGAACTGGATGCAACGGTCAGCAATGCCTCGAAAGGTGAATTCAAGCATTACATGCTGAAAGAAATTTACGAACAGCCTGAAGCATTACAACAAACCATTTCTCAAGCCTTAGATGGCAATGCCTTACGTGCAGACTTCTTACAACATGCTGAAGCGGATTTTGCGAACATCCAACAAGTGCAAATCCTGGCTTGTGGGACCAGTTACCATGCTGGCATGATTGCCAAATACTGGTTTGAACAGCTGATTGATGTGCCTTGTCAGGTTGAAATTGCCAGTGAGTTCCGTTATCGCACCCCTGTGATTGTGAATAACACACTTTACTTGTGTATTTCGCAATCGGGTGAAACCGCAGATACTTTAGCTGCATTACGCGATACCCAAAAACGTGCCGCAACAAAGAACATCAATATTGTCACCATGGCCATTTGTAATGTGGCCACTTCATCAATGATCCGTGAGACCAGCCACAGTTTATTGACCTTGGCAGGCCCTGAAATTGGAGTTGCTTCGACCAAAGCCTTCACCACGCAATTGGCCGCATTGATGTTACTGATTTTAAAAATTGGTCAAATCAAGCAAACTATTTCAGAACATCAAATTCAAAGCATCGCAGCAGAATTATGGCACTTGCCTAAGGTTGTTCTGGATACCCTGCAAAATAATGTGGCTATTTTACGACTTTCAGAATTGTTTGTGGAAAAGCAACACTGCTTATTCCTTGGTCGTGGCACTCACTTCCCAATTGCCTTGGAAGGCGCGCTCAAACTGAAAGAAATTTCTTATATCCATGCTGAAGGTTATGCTGCCGGCGAACTTAAGCATGGACCGTTGGCTTTGGTTGACAATGACATGCCTGTGGTTATTCTTGCGCCACAAGATGACATGTTGGATAAACTCAAATCCAATATGGAAGAAGTTCAAGCACGTGGAGGTGAGCTGTTTGTCTTTGCGGATGAGCACAGCGGCATTCAAAGTAAAGAACGTCAACACGTAGTGAGTGTGCCGAGTATCAGTGCAACCTTGGCACCAATCGTGTATAGCGTGCCGGTGCAACTACTGTCTTATCATGTTGCAGTATTGCGTGGTACCGATGTAGACCAACCTCGAAACTTAGCCAAAAGTGTTACTGTAGAATAAAACCAAAGGCTCGAATATCGGGCCTTTTTTATACAATGATCAAGAGTTAAAAAATGACCACCCTGACCTGTTTTAAAGCATACGATATTCGAGGCAAACTCGGCACAGAATTGAATGAAGAGATTGCCTATAAAATTGGACGTGCCTATGGGCAAATCTATCAACCTAAAACAGTGGTGATTGGTTGCGATATCCGTCTGAGCAGCGAAGGCTTAAAACAAGCCACCATCCAAGGACTCATCGATGCTGGCGTCAATGTTCTTGATTTGGGTATGACTGGAACTGAAGAGGTTTATTTCGGTGCCTTCCATCTTGATGTACAAGGGGGTATTGAAATCACGGCCAGTCACAATCCGATGGACTATAACGGGATGAAACTGGTGCGTGAAAATGCACGTCCAATCAGTGCTGACACAGGTTTAAAAGACATTCAAGCACTGGCTGAGTTGGGCACATTTAAAACTGTTGAGCACAAAGGTACAATCCAAAGTTATAATATTCTACCTGAATTTATCGATCACCTCCTCACCTACATTCGCCCTGAAAAAATTCGTCCACTCAAACTGGTGGTCAATGCGGGCAATGGTGCAGCAGGACATGTGATTGATGCACTAGAACAAAAATTCAATCAGCTGCAAGTTCCTGTAGAATTTATCAAAATTCATCATGAAGCCGATGGCACATTCCCAAATGGTATTCCAAATCCGATTCTAGTTGAAAATCGTGATAGTACCCGTCATGCAGTACTAGAACATCAGGCAGATATGGGCATTGCTTGGGATGGCGATTTTGACCGCTGTTTCCTCTTTGATGAAAAAGGGCAATTCATTGAAGGCTATTACATTGTCGGCTTACTGGCACAAGCCTTCCTGTTAAAACAAGCCAATGAAAAAATTGTGCATGACCCACGTTTGGTCTGGAATACCTTAGATATTGTGAATCAATATCAAGGTATTACTGTACAGTCTAAATCAGGTCATGCCTTTATTAAAGATGTGATGCGTGAGCATAATGCAGTCTATGGCGGGGAAATGAGTGCCCATCACTATTTCCGTGATTTTGCTTATTGCGATAGTGGCATGATTCCATGGTTACTGGCGATTAGCGTTTTATCTGAAACACAACAATCTTTATCTAGCCTCGTTGAAGATATGATCACCAAGTTTCCATGTAGTGGCGAAATCAACTTCACAGTTGCAGATACCCAAGCCACCATTCAAAAACTGTTTGACCATTTTGCACATCAAAACCCTAAGATTGATCGCACCGATGGGGTGAGCTTAGATTTTGGCACTTGGCGCTTTAACGTACGTGCATCCAATACAGAGCCACTGTTACGCCTGAATATTGAAAGCCGCTTGGATGAAAATCCGAAGCCGATGCAAACTTACGTGCATGAGTTAACTCAGTTAATTCAATCATAATTTCTTTTGAACGGAGTCAACACATGGCTTCGTTCATGCTTGATTAGAAAATACATATGAAACGATATGAAACCCTTGATTGGTTAAGGGGTATAACCGCTTGTGCCATCATGATTTATCACCTTATCAGTTGGACATTGTGGCACCCTCAAGCAGGCAGCCTCTTAGGT
The DNA here is from genome assembly GCF_004331035.1 of Acinetobacter sp. ANC 4910. Taxonomy (GTDB): domain Bacteria; phylum Pseudomonadota; class Gammaproteobacteria; order Pseudomonadales; family Moraxellaceae; genus Acinetobacter. The sequence goes on along the minus strand of NZ_SJNT01000001.1, from coordinate 372,234 downwards.
AATTTAGGTATTTATGGTGTTTCGATCTTTTTTGTACTTTCTGGGCTAAGTATGGGGATTGTATATAATCATTTTTTCCACAATTATAAATCTTCCTTTATATTTTTCATCCGCCGCTTATTTAGATTACTCCCGCTCCTCTGGATTGTGATTATCATTATTAGCATCGATCAATTTTATCTCACGCACTATTTTGATTTATCTAAATTCATATTAAACATAACACTGTTATATGGATTTTTAGCACCCAGTGAATATATTAATGTGGGTGCATGGAGCATAGGCAATGAATGTGTTTACTATGCTTTCACACCTATACTGATTCTACTTTACAATAAACGAAAATTATTCGGTAATTTAGCACTCTTAGGGGCGGTTATAATCGCAATATATTTCGCATTTTTCGCCCTTGATCATCATTTAACACTCGCACAGCAGTGGAAAATTTACATTAATCCATTTAATAATTTATTTTTATATTTTAGTGGCTTAGCGTTATATTACAATTTTAAAGAATTGACAATGAAACGTATTGCACCTCTGCTTATTTTCATATCAATCTGCCTTCTTTGGTTTTATCCTGTTAGCGGAGATCAGATTGAAATTGTCACCAATTTTAATCGTATTATTTTCTCTATTGCAGCAGTGACCTTAACACTTGGTTTTTATAAGCTAGAAGTCATTACAATCCCCTTAAGTTTTTCAAAACTTCTATCGAATATTGGGGAAGCAACCTATGGCATATATTTAATACATCCTGTCGTTTTTCTCTATATTACTCGCTTTTTTAACTTAAATTTTTATATAACTATCTTGCTCACCATTGTTTTAACCTTATTGATTTCAAATCTTCTTTATTATTTTTATGAGAAGCCTTTTATCAAAATTGGCAAAAGGCTTACTACACGATCAATCACTTGAACTATAGTTATTGATCATAGCCTTGCGGATTTTGCTTCTGCCAGTTCCAACTGTCAGCGAGCATATCCTGAAGCCCATATTGCGGTTGCCAGTTCAACTCTGTCACTGCACGAGTATTGTCTGCGAATGAAGTAGCAACATCTCCTGCACGTCGTGGTGCAAATTCAAACGCAATCGCAATACCATTGACTTGCTCAAAGGTATTTTTAATCTGTAAGACAGAGGCTCCCTGCCCCGTACCAATATTCCAAGCACGACAGCCTGTCGCGGATAAGCGATTATTTAAGGCACATAAATGTGCATTGGCTAAATCCACCACATGGATATAATCACGAACGCCTGTACCATCAACGGTATCGTAATCCTGTCCAAAAATAGATAATTTTTCACGACGCCCAACGGCCACCTGCGTCACATAAGGCATCAAATTATTCGGAATTCCTTGTGGATCTTCACCAATGCGACCACTTTTATGCGCGCCTACAGGGTTAAAGTAACGCAACAAAGCAATTGACCAACGCTCATCTGCAACACTGAGCTTTTGTAGCATTTGTTCAACAATCAGTTTGGTATAGCCATAATTGTTAGATGGCATACCCGTCGGCATCTCTTCATTCAACGGCGAAGTATTTGCCTCATCATAAACGGTCGCAGAAGAACTAAACACCAACTTAAATACGCCAGCACGTTCCATGGCTTTGACCAAATTCAGACTGCCCGTAATATTATTATCAAAATAGGTCAAAGGAATCTGCTGGCTTTCACCTACTGCTTTTAAGCCTGCGAAATGAATCACCGCATCAATCGCATGCTGTGCAAAGACTTGATCGAGTGTTTCGCCATCTCGAATATCTCCCTCAATAAAATTGAGAGATTTTCCAGACAATTCTTGTACCCGCGTTAAGGATTCAACCGAACTATTTGAGAGATTATCTAAAACTACAACGTCATGACCCGCGGTTAATAACTCAACACAGGTATGTGAGCCGATATAACCAGCTCCACCTGTGACTAAAATTTTAGCCATATTTTTTCCTTGCAAAACTTTCAGTAAGCCCTAAATTAAGCTATCAAATGAATCCTGTAATATCGAAATTATACTCATCAAGCAAATCTCTATAATTTAGTTAATTATAACTTGATTACTCCGTTTATACCCATCGACATAATGCTCAAGTTGAGTCAACAACCAATCTATATCTGGTTTTGCTGCATCCATTTGATTTATTCTATCAAAGACTATTTGTATTTCTTGTAAGGGATAATCTTTTTCAAAGGAACGACGAATCCGCGCATGCTCTGTATACTCTGTATTCTCTTGGTCAATCAACAGTTCCTCATACAGTTTCTCTCCTGGACGTAAGCCACTATAGATGATTTCAATATCACCACTCAACGACCCAGTTTCTCGCACAGTGAAACCACTTAGTTTAATCATTTGTCGTGCCAAATTCTGAATGCATACAGGTTCCCCCATATCCAATAAGAAAACATCTCCACCTTGCCCCAGTGCACCCGCCTGAATCACCAATTGCGAGGCTTCAGGAATTGTCATAAAGTAACGAGTAACTTCTGGATGAGTCACAGTAATGGGGCCCCCTTTGGCAATTTGCTGTTTAAATAAAGGGACTACTGAACCTGAAGACCCTAAAACATTACCAAATCGAACAATACTGATATGTGTATTTTGCTGTATTGCAGCGACAGATTGACAATATAACTCTGCCAGCCGTTTCGAAGCTCCCATCACATTGGTAGGTCGAACCGCTTTATCTGTCGAAATTAATACAAATGTTTCTACCCCTTTTTTTACTGCTGCATTGAGACTACATGCCGTACCAATCGCATTATTTTTCAATCCAGCAAGCGGATTACATTCAACTAGAGGCACATGCTTGTATGCTGCTGCATGGTAAACCGTTTGAACACCATACTGTTCAATCTCATACTCTAATTTGGCTTGATTCCGCACAGAACCCAAAACAGGAATGATTGTCACATCGCAGCTCGAGTGTAATTCTTGATCAATGTTATACAGTGCGAATTCGTTCAATTCATAAATAACTAGCGCTTTCGGCTTATTCTTAACAATTTGACGACATAATTCAGATCCAATAGACCCACCTGCACCTGTCACCATCACAACTTTATTTTCAATATTCTTGGTCAATAAATGCGAAATCGGGGGAATAGGATCACGCCCTAACAAATCAATAATATCCACTTCCTGAATATCAGAAACTGTAATTTCACCATGAACCAACTGGGTCAAACCAGGTAGTGCCGTAATTTTTAAATTACAAGGCTCAAGCTCATGAATAATCTCTGCTTTTCTTACACGCTCCACTGAAGGAAGTGCCAATAAAATTTCGTCGATTCTATCTTTCTTCAACCGTTGTAATGCTTGAGTAACTGGATAAACAGGTATGCTGCCAATAATTCTTCCTTGTAAGGATGGATCATCATCAATAAAGAATACAGGTAGATACTGACCTGAACATTTAAGTGCCGCCTCAATTTGCTGACCGGCTGCACCTGCACCATAAATTGCAACTCTTTTACTGCCTATTTCAGCACAATATGAGGCTCTAACTAAAAAACGAATATATACCCGACTCAACCAAACCCATGTAAACATCATAAATCCGAATATAAATGGGACAGACATCGGTACAAATGTTGCTGTACTTGAACGCAGTACATATAAGGCGATCATCGTCATCGCGACAGCAAGTGCTAACTTCCATATCAGGATTTCTTCAAAAGTATGGACAATAAAACGATAAACTCCTGTGATCATCAAACTTAAGACGGCAATAAAACTGATCAAGAGAATGCCATATGTCGCATCTGAAATAATTGGAGTTTCAGGATCAAATAAACGAATCACATAGCACAGCCATAAAATTACAGGGAAAGCCAATAAGTCCAAAAAACTTAAAAAAATTTGCTTATATATTCTTGGTTGTGCAGCAAATTGATGGATTATATTTTTCACAATGATGATCCTCTTTACAGGATTGCATCTTTATCTTTGTGCCCATTTTTATATCAATAAAAATGCATGTTGAAATGGGATAGCCTTATGAGGACATCCTATTGTCCTTATTTGGTTTAACTTTTTATTACATCAATCGCCTACACAATCTTCTTAATTACATTCACGGTTTTTTAAAAACTCTTTTCTCTTAACATAGAGGTACCAAGAACATTAAATTTGCTTCACTTAGATATTGAGCATTCACTAGATGTACTTTAAGTCTCTAAGCAAACCTTCAGGATCAAGCAAACGAATGACATAGCACAACTATAGAATCACCACAAATGCAAATAAATCCCCAAAAATTGGTAAAATTGATAAATTATTATTAGTTTTTAATTAAATTGAGATATTTATCAAAAAATATAATTATTTTATTAAATTAATCAGCACTTAATAAAAAAGCATGACAAATTACAACTTTGAGTTCTAAACAAATTTAAACAATTACAATCTGGACAACTACTCACTGGTTAAACTTTTACTCTGAAGTCGCAGATTAAAGAGCGGACTGAAACGGTCTTAAATGCAGAAATTAAAAAATATCTAGACGTAAATCCTAAAAAATCAATTGTAGAAAGAGTTACTCTCACAAGACCAAAAGATTCTGGTTCATTTAAACTGGAAGTCCTACGCGGACGGACGAGCAATTTTCAGCCGCAACTCGTTAAGAGAAATTAAATTATTTGAAGAAATCGGCAGTAAAGTTAGCTCCCTATTTATACCCGACAAACCATCGGAATATTTCGATAGCATATTGTTCGTATGTATGGGTAATCCCAGTAAAAATAACATTGACCCTGGAGAGTATTCTCAACAGATAATCTCTCTAAATTCTTAAAATATTCTTATTGAAATGCGGTCAGACTTAACTCACTATTTTCAATAGTGTTGTCTGATTCGATTGTAGTAAATCTCAATATATACAAATTAGATATCATTGGTTCGTTTGCAAGTAGACAATACTCTGCCGTGTACCACATGAACTTTTGATGTATGAATGGAACTTTTAGTTACTGTCATCCCAACAGCCTCTAAGCACAAATATTATTTTAATTCAGCTACTTGTGTAATAGCACTCTAAAATCACAATACAGTCTCGTAAGCCTGAGAAGCACAGCTTCACAAGCTCATAAACTCATAAACTCATAAACTCATAAACTCATAAACTCACAAACTCATAAACTCATAAACTCATAAACTCATAAACTCATAAACTCATAAACTCATAAGCATTACACCTGATAGAGTTTCCTAGCGAACTATTGCATAATCAAATGCATCGCATACCAAGCGATAGTTTATATGTGAGCTAGTTTTCCAACCACGAATACGATGATTAAATTAGTTCAATATTACCCATGAGTACAACTCACCTTCTTTCATTCAAATAGAGGCAATATTTATTGTCCAAATAATAGTGACTAAATAACTGGAAATAGGCATTTGCGTTATAAGCAAACGATGATTTGAATCGATTTGCATGACTGGAACAATAATACTGCCCAAGATAGCCATCTAATATTGCTAAAGTTAAGATTCCATTATTTTTAAAGGGCTATTTATCCGATATTTTGTCGAGGATCACCTTAATTGGTTTAATTTTTTATTGCATTCATCATCTGTAAAACCTGCTGAATAGCATTCACAGTTTTGGTCAGACTATCTTCTGTTAAGGTCGGATGTACCAAAAACATTAAACTGGTTTCACCTAATTGTTGTGCGTTCACTAAGCGTGTTTTTGGTCTCCAAGGAGTACCTTCAAATGCTTTTTCTAAATAAACCTCTGAACAAGAGCCAATAAAACAGGGCACACCTTGTGCATTTATTTCATTCAAAATATGGTCACGGGACCAACCTGCAGGTAATTGATCAATATTGACCTGTACATAGCACTTATAGTTGGCATGTACATAATCTTGATTTGGATAATGTACGCTAAAATAAGGACTATTTTGAAATACAGCCAATATACGCTGTGCATTCTGTGTACGTTTTTTTGTCCATATTGGCATTTTTTTCAGTTGCATGCGCCCGAGCACGGCCTGCATTTCCATCATGCGCCAATTGGTTCCAAAAGAGTCATGTACCCAATGGAAACCAGGTGGGTGTTGTTTATGGTAAATGCTGTCATAATTTTTACCATGGTCTTTATAAGACCACATTTTTTCCCATAAGTTCTCATCATTGGTGGTAACCATCCCGCCTTCACCACCAGTGCTCATAATTTTGTCCTGACAGAAAGACCATGCCCCAATATGACCAATCGAACCCGCTGATTTTCCTTTATATTGTGCACCATGTGCTTGAGCACAGTCTTCAATGACAAATAACCCTTTTTCTTCCGCCAACTGCATGATTGGATCCATATCACACATCCAGCCCGCTAAATGTACACAAATAATGGCTTTGGTATTCGGAGTTAATACCGCTTCAATGGTCTTTCGAGAAATATTTTGAGAATCCAGCTCAACATCTGCAAAAATAGGATTAGCACCTGCTGTAACAATACAGCTGGCAGATGCAAGAAAGGTTCTGGATGTAACAATTACATCATCACCAGCACCAATATTTAAAGCTTTTAAAACAACGTCAAGTGCTACCGTACCATTCGCTAGTGCTACGGCATATTTAGTTTGAGAAAATTGTGCAAATTCTTTCTCAAACTCTCGACATTCTTTTCCAGTCCAATAGTTCACTTTATTTGAAAGAAGCAGATCTTTAACAGCATCTGCCTCTTCTACTGTGAAGCTTGGCCATGGTTCAAATGTAGTATTTAGCATCATTTTTTTCCCTAAATATAATCTTGGGAATTGATGTTAGGTGTGGTATCTACAGGACATACTGCATGAATAAACTCAGCTATATTAGGTAGAGCATCAAATTCATGCTTAAGAATTGCTATATCGTATACATCATGCCATTCTCCCTTACGAAAAATCGCTTCACGTTGTCGACCTTCAATCTTCCAACCACATTTTTTAACATAAGCACCCATACTTGGCCCATTGAAGTCTAAAACTGGACCATATAAACGTCTGAGTCCGACATTGTAAAATGCCCACGCCATGGTTAACATAATGACTTCTGTACCAAAGCCTTTTTTATTTTTTTCGGGTAAGATTTTTATTGGCATATTCGCTGACTGATTATGCCAATCAATGTCCCACAACCCCGTGATACCAATTGCTTCATTCGTTTCATTATCTACAATAATTAAGCGATAATTTGAACTATTTGTATTTGACTGAATCCAATTATTTTGGGAAAAAACAGATACAGGAAAAGACCATCCAGTTACATTTCCAGCCACAAAAGGATCATTCATCAATTTTTGCAATAAAATATCATCGTGTAACTCAATTGGTCTAAGAGACACATTTTTAGATTTAATCATGACATTATTTCCCATTTGGTTTCCGATAAAGCGGAAAATATTCAGTTAACTGTCCAACCCTGCCATTTTTATTTAACAATTTGAGATAAATATCAGAGTTCACGACAATACGATGCGTTTTAAATACATGTTCATTCGAACTGAATCCTTTTTTATACTCATATAATGAATCCAAACTTGCCCCAAAACCTCCGCCAAAATGCAAAATACTGTATCTCTTTTCACGCCCCCAGGCTCTTGCGATGTGTGTAATCAGCTTAGCAGGTTGTAAATTTCGATAAGCATCAAGAGTACCGCCTAAATGATATTGGATAATTTTACTTTCTTGGCAATAGGTAAAGATTGAAGCAGCAATCGGTGTTTCATTATCATAAGCAGTAATTAATAAAATTCTGCCTTTTAGATTTTTTGCTAACTCTATAAAATATAAATCATCAAATAAATAAAAGTCTGATGCATTTACATGCTTCATAGTTTCAATGTAAATTTTAGAAAAGATTAAAGCATTATTTTCATTGAGTTCTTCAATCTTTGTATATATAGATTTTTTTAATGCCTTTTTAATGCCTCGTTGATGTCTAAGTTGAGTTTCAGACCAGTGTTCTTCTTCTGTTTTACTCAAATCTGAAGATAATGTTGGCCCATGCTCAACGATAGTGCCAGATTTACTATTCCATCCAATATTTAAAATTGGATGTAATCGAATAAACCAAGAAACACAATTCTGCTCTTTTAAAAAATTAATTGCATTTTGTAATAACTGATCAATCTCTTGATTTGTTAATACACTATCTCCTAATGGACCACCATAACCATATGGCGAGGTTGCATCCCAAAATATACTATCTATTCTCCTAATAATTAAAGGAAAAAGTAACTCATTATTACCAGACTTAATCATTAAGCCTTTAGCCTGACCATCATCTATTACTGCTGAAGATTTAAGCCAGCCACTTAAATGATAGATATCAAAATTAAATCTCTTTACTGCAGTGTCCCATTCATCATCAACATCGACTAAAGAGCATTTCACACTAGAATCCATTTTTATCACCCTGTTTATCCCCTGTAAATTTAGGCATAGAGTGACCTGATTCATCATTTACATTTTCTTTAATTAAAACAACTTTGATCGTTTTCAGCATAATTTTAAAATCTATCCAAACGGATTGATTTTCAACATACCAAATATCAAGCTTCAATTTTTCATCCCAACTAATGGCATTACGCCCATTCACTTGTGCATGACCTGTCATGCCGGGGCGCACATGATGACGTTTGGCTTGTTCTTTACTATAAAGTGGCAAATATTCCATCAGTAAAGGACGTGGACCTACAATACTCATATTCCCTTTAATCACATTCCATAATTCTGGCATTTCATCCAAACTTGTAGATCGCAATTTTTTACCGAAAGGAGTTAAACGTTCAATTTCAGGTAATGGATTACCCTTCGCATCCAAAACATCTTTCATAGTGCGGAACTTAATCATCTCAAATGGTTTTCCATTGAGCCCCGGTCGTACTTGGCGGAACAAGATAGGAGTGCCTAAATTCTTTTTCACCTTATATGCAACATATAAATATAATGGCGATAGTAAAGTGAGCGCAAAAGAAGCAATCACAATATCTAGGAAGCGTTTTATCATTTTTCAGACTCCTAAAATATTTTGTAATCGTTGATTTACTTTTTCAACATCAAATTTATCGATTGCAATTTTGTGACTTTCATCTCCCATGAATCTAATTTGTTTAGGATTCTCAATGAAATAAATCATATTTTCAGCTAAAACTTTGGAATCCCACTTTGGAATAATGAAGCCATTTCGATTTTGAATTACAGTTTCTCGGCAACCTGGGACATCTGTAGTAATAATTGCACGACCTATTGCCATTGCTTCTTGTGTGCTACGAGGTACGCCCTCACGATAAGAGGGCAATACAAATACATGACTATTCGTGATCCAGTCTTTTACATTATTCACCCAGCCTAAATAATGCACAACTTTGGAAGCAATCAAATCATCTAATTCTGATTGTTGCAGTGCTCCAATATTAAAAGTATCTATTTGTCCAAGAATCGTAAACTGTGTTTTAGGGTATTGTTTTTTCACTAATTTAGCGGCTTGAACGAACTCATGAATCCCTTTTTCTTTAAGTAACCGTCCAATAAATAAAAATCTGATCGGAAGTGAAATATCATCAACGGGTTGATATGGATATTCTTGTAAATTTAAACCTATTCCACCTAAGACCTCTACTTTTTTTACTTTTATAGAATATGTTTCCAATAAATCTTTAGGATCATCTGGATTTAAGAAAATAAGTTGATCCAGCATTGGCAATGCCATTTTGTAGAGAAAAACCTGAATGTATCGGATAAATTTAGTTTTATAACTTAGACCCTCTGGCTGCTCTGTAAAAGTGTAACCTAGACCCTCAAGCATACCGATTACACGAGGAACTTTTGCTAGCTTCGCAGCTAAAGTTCCAAAAATGACTGGCTTAGCAAAATATGAAAAGACCACATCAGGATTTATATGCTTTATTTTTTTTAAAAGGTGATAAGTTGCGACAATATCTGCCAGTGGATTTAATCCACCACGGTTTAAAGTATATGTAACTGGAATGGCGCCTAGTTGTTCTATTTTATTTATATCTTCTGCATTGTATTGAGATGTAAAAGCATAGATTTGATGCCCCTGCTTTAAGAGGCTACGGATTAAATCTGCACGAAAATCATAAATGCTAGATGCTATCGTGCCAATAAACACTATCGTACTCATAATTTTTCAGCTTTTTTAGTTTTTTTTAAAAATTATTCTTTCCGTATTTAAGTGACAAACATAGAACATTTTTCTAATAATGTGTTCTAATTATCTCTTTTACATCTCTAATTAAAATACTTTTTTTGATCTGTGTCTTTTAAATAATTATCTATTTTGTTGCAAAAAGTTTTAAAAATTAAAATTCACCCAAGTCACAAAATCCAAGATCTAACTTAGTTATAAAGTCTATCTAAATTTTGAAAATTTATTCAGAATGGCAAATGAGCATACATCTCATACAACTTTGAGCAAAGTTAGCAACTCTTTGTAAAAATTAAAATTTCTAATATATGTATTAAAAAGCATTGAATTTCGATACCAGACTAAACCGATTTACCCCTTACCTAGCGTTAGGTTCGACGTACTGCAAGCTTTGTAAGTCAAAGCACATAAAATTCTAGTGACTGATTTGGGGCTGATTGTAAACTCATCAATTACGAGTGCAATAATTTTTAGACTCAGGTAATCCATCAAAAAATATATTGATGAATAGCTCTTCAATAATGTCTTGCTACAATCAAACTACTTTTATTAATTTACATTTGATTGTTGTTATTGAAGTAGCTTACCTACAAAATTAACTTTTATAAGCTCCTACTTTCTATTCACAATCAAATTTAATAATTCTTGCATTTCCTTGGCATCATCATCAGATAAATCCCGATTTCTTCTCCTCGAAAGATTCTGCCCCAAGCCCAAAAAACCAATTGTATAAATAAAAAAATATTTAAAATTAAAATAGATAAAATTATAAATTTTATTATTCATTTGATAATAATTTCTTATTTTATGTTCATCTGAACATGTTTTCAAAAGATTATCGATAGAGATATTTCCAAATTCACGATAAAAAAGAAGTAAATCAGGAAAAATTGCTATTTTTAAATCATTTTTACCATATGCACGACACCACAGCTCAAAATCTTCAGCACGAGGATAGTCTAAACTATATAAATTTCGTAGATACCATTCTTTTCTAGCCATCACAGTTGGATGAGCTATATGAAACTTAAAAGGTTTAGATATTTCAGTAATGAGTGAATTAACACTTCTGAATCCACAGACTCTATTCTGATCATCTATAGAGACCAAACCCGTAGAAACAAGATCAACTTGATCATTTTCTAAAAGATATTTTAATTGTATTTCCAAACGGTTAGGATGCATAATATCATCTGCATCCATCCTTGCTATAAATTTACCTTTAGATTCTTTTATTAATTGATTTAGACGATTGGGTAATTTTTTATTTTCACCATCACAGAGCACTTTAATCCGTCGATCATTACCTGCAAACTCTTTAGCAATCTTCAGGGAATTATCTGTGGATCCATCATCCACAAGAATTAACTCCCAATTTGTATATGATTGATAAAGTACAGACTGAATGGCAAAAGCCAAGAACTTTTCAGCATTATAAAATGGAATACCTACACTAATAGCAGGTGTATTTTCAGATTCATTTATCATAGAAATAAAAACCAATGTAAATTAGAATCAAGATTAAAACATAATGAATTTTTATTTTTTCCTTAACAAAGGGAGAGTAAAATAACGGTGAAATTAGTAATGGAATAACACACCATGAAAACAATCCCCAACGATCTGAAAATGGCAGTTGAAATGCCATAAAAAATATAACACTTGCAATAATATAATAAGAAACAAGAATATTATATTGATAAGACAAATCAATATCAGTTAACTTATTTTTAACATACAGAGATACAAGCAGAAAAAAAGTATTAAATATTACAAACTGGGGCCTAAAACCTATGCTGTAATCAGAAACTTCATCCGAAAAATAGTTTGCGTGTCTATCGTCACCTAAAAAATCTAAAAACACTGATGAAAAGTTTAAAAAACCATAATTAAAGTAAGATAAAATTATAGAAAATAAATAGATAAGAATTAGTAAATTAAAAGTTCTAATTTTACTTATGATAACAGAAGAAATAAATATTAAAATTGGTATAATTGAAGTCAAATGAAAAGCTAATGACAAAAACATACACAATAAAATTATAATATTATTTTTCTTACCAAGCCATAAAGAATAAGCAAGTAACAAAAAAGCTAAAGATACACCTTGCCTGATCACATTAATACTCATACTTAAATAAAAGAAAAATGAAATGCATGCAAAGAAGGTAATAAGAAGATTTGATTCAAATTTTTCAGTATAGTTCTTTAATGATTTGTAAGTAATTATATAAAATAAGAAGGATATTAATAAAAGAAAATAAGTATAACCCAAATTGAAATATCTTAGAATCGAAGCAATAAAACCGAATAAAATACCATCACTATAATTCAATTCAGATGTTTCATTCCAAAGTATATCAAAATAACTAACTGTATCAGCTCCTACATCATATTCCCTGAGACCCACAAGGAATATTAAAAAAATTAAAGGTAAAAAAATTAAATATTGACCTAATTTATTCTGTAGTAAAACATCCTTCTTAATTTCAGAAGATAAAGCAGAAGCCAAGACCAAGCAGGCTGTACAAAAATAAATTAAATTGTATAAATTTAAAAAAGCAGTATTATCAATTAATATCATTAGAAATACTATCCATATTATTATACAGAGCTAAAAGTTCGACGGATTTTTGTTTTATATCAAAACCCCTCTTAGCAAGCACTTCGACATCACTACCAAACTGATTGCTTACTGGATTTATATATTCAAACGCTTTAATCCATCCTTCAATGTTATTTAAGTCTTTAAAATCAATTAAGTTTACACCCAGATCAACTTCTTTTGATATCTTAGAGGATATTATAGACTTTAAACCAATTGCTTGACTTTCTACCAACACTACTGGAAATCCTTCATGTAATGATGGCATTAACATGACATCAGCACCAGCCATTAAGTTTGGTATATCATCTCTAATACCTAATAAATACACATTTTTATCTAAAGTGTAATCTTGTATCATTTGCCTGATAGAGTTCTCTAAAGGACCTTGACCTACAATCAAAAATGTAAAAGAAATATCTTGCTCCTTTAATTTTCTAGCAATTTCTAACGAAAATCTATGGTTCTTTACCTCACTTAACCGACCAACTTGAATAATTTTTAACCCTTGAATATCATGTTTAATGCTTTTCCAATAATTTTTATTTTTTTCTGCTATTTGTCTATATAATTTTAAATCAATAGCATTATTTAATAACCAAACATTTTCTGTTGTCCCAAATAAATATTCCGCTGCTTCTTTACCACACGCTATTTTTTTTGTTGATAATCTTTTATTTAAATATACTGCAAATTTTTCATATAAAAAAGCTAGAACTCCAAATTTACCATTACTTGTATTATGCGAATGTGAAATTCGATGCTGAATCCCTGCCCTTTTTGCTGCTAACAGATGAAAAGCATTACTTAGCAACATATGTGCATGCACAATTTGATATTCAGAATGTTGCTTTAAAAAACTTGTTAGCTTAAACATACGTTCAATTGGATTCTCGGCAAGAATTGGAAAAATTCTGCCACCCAATTTTTTAATTTCATCATCATAATCACCTTGTTGAGTCGTAAATTTAATAAAGTCAAATTGAACTTGGGTGCGATCAATATGACGATATAGATTCATCAGCATAGTTTCTGCACCAGCACGATCCATTTGACCAACTATATGTAAAACTCTAATCACTAAAGATTCCTACCCATACATTTTTAAAATTTTCGGTATTAAACTGATTTGCATTCCTGACAGAAGTTTTATATATTCAGGATTTTGCTATTGTTATATTGCAGCTGCAAAACCAGTCTCTTTATGTTCAAATTCAACAACAGTTCAATATTTATTCGTACTATTTAATGCTAGTTTTTATTAAAAATCCTTATTATCCAGTATTAAAAATGATGTTGTATAGAATAATCAACCCGCTAAAACATCAACGATTCAAGAAAACTATAGAATGAATCGAAGCTTATCAATTTAAGTATCAGTTACTACTAAAATATCAATTTATCTTTGATTTTAAATAACTTTTAATCAATTCCTTATGCATTTTTTCGATACCTAAACCATATATTAGCGAAATTACTACTAAAGTTTCTAACACAAAAATGGTCAAAAATCCAACAAAACCACTTGAAACAACAAATTCAGCTATCACCTTGAGGACTAAAATAATTGCACCAGTAGTAATCATTATATTAACTAAAACATTCCTTAAAAATTTAGATAGATCAAAATCAGTGATCAGTTTTTTTACTATCCATAAGTTTAAAAATGAAGCTAATGCAGTATTAATGACATAAATAATATAAGCATAATAATAATTAAAACCAAATTTAAATAAGAAATAAACCAATGGAACGGATAATAGAATAAGAGTACCAGTTAAAATGCTAAATTTTTTTAAATTACCAGTAGCATGAATTAACATAACAATTGGATAAAAAAGGACCTCAATTAAACTAGAACTTAGTACAAAAATAGTAATGACTTTAGTATAAGCAGGCGGAGATCCCAGCCAAAATTTTAAAATATAATCAATATTAAATATAATAGGAGCACAAAATATCAACATAAAATAATAAGAATATTTTGCCGAGTAAAATGTTAACATATTCATTCTATCAACATCATAATCAGCATAGCTACGCATTAATTGAGGTTTAACAGCAACCGATAGATTACTAGATAAGCTATATAAAGCTGCATTAACTTGATAACTTATCTTTATACTTGCCACTGCTATCAAACCAAAAAAGTTATTCATCAAGAGCATTATTCCCTCAACTTTAAAAACCACACAAAAATTTAAATACAATTCCCAACCAATAAAATTTATTATTTTTTTAAGAAAATCATTATCTATATAAAACTTAATCCTTGCTTCAATAATATTTAATTGACTATAAATTACATAAGTTAATCTTGTCAAAAAAACTATACAAACAAAACCTAATGCATAATATAAAAGCTTATCATGAGTAAAGAATATTAAAATATAAGCCAATAGCAACTTCAAAGTTACATCAAGTATAGAAATCAAAGCATATATTCCAAATTTCTCTTTCGCCATTAATATAGATTCAAATGGAATAGTAATAACTAAAATAAATATAGATATTATTGATAAATGAAAAACTTGCATGGAAATATTTATTTTTTCAGCGGGTAATTTCACAAAGGAACTAATTATAAAAGAACCAAATATTTCAATTAAAATACAAAAAAGCAATGCAATAAAAATATGTAGAAAAAATGCTGTAGAAAATATTTTTTGAATATAGGGTATATCACCCTTTCCCATCTCTATATTTAAGAAGCGATTTGTTGCATTTGATAATGCAGCCTGAAAAAATGAAATTAATGCAATAACTCCTGCTATTGTTCCATAAAGACCAAAATCCTCCATTCCAAGATTTTTTAATAATATTCTAGTTGCATATAAGTTCAGTACTACTGTAATCAAAAGCCTAATATACAATGCCAATGTATTATTTAAAATTTTTTTATTTTTAGACATAATTTTAAATCAACTTTTAAATATTAAAACATATAAAAAATTGCTTTATTTAATTTTTGCAAAACCAAATAAACTGGCCTATGATTTAGAAAATTTTTTATTTTAATATATTTGCCTGTGAATTCCTTATATGACCCTTACCAGCACTGAATTCATAATTAATCGATAGTTGAGCAAACTTTATACAACTTTATCTAATGCATTTTTAATTATATTAAAGAAATCATACAACCAATAAAATGCTGTCACTAAGTACAAGAGTGTAATTATTGTAGATCAGAAAATTTCAATCTTTTTCCATCATATCCTGCTTGTATCATATATACAATTACTAAGTCTTGTTGACACCACATCTTTACTACTGGACTGTAGTTAAGCTTGCACTATTATCAAAAATTATAATTGCACTGGATAATTTGATGTATTAGTATATTTATTAAACAACCTCAATCACTCCCCAAAGATTGAAATATATTTATAATTTATAATAGTTTATAGGGGTACAGAGTGAAATTACTACAATATATTGGCCTTTTAGGGTTCACACTCAGCACTTTCGGTTGTGCTCTAGCACCAGGCCTTCAAACTTACAATTTACCTGAACAAGGTGTCTATCAAACTGAACTTGGTAGTACAGTGCATGTCATTCAACTCAACCAAAATACTTTACGTGACTTAAATCGAACTTCAAACAACGATCTACAAGATTATTCTAGCTTATTTCGCCACTCCCAACTCTCATACAAGTTGAGTCCAGGCGATATTCTATCCATTTACTTGTGGGCTTATCCTGAAATTACGCCTGCAGCGAGTAATGTTTCCAGCGAACAATCGGTTCAAGCCAATGGTTATCAAATTGATCAAAGCGGCTTTATTCAATTTCCAATGATTGGCCGCTATAAAGCCGCAGGAAAATCACTCCCTCAAGTGAATCAAGAGTTGCGTAGTCAACTCTCTCATTATTTAAAAACACCTGATGTGATTGCGCGTGTCTTGTCTTATCAAGGCCAGCGTTATTCAGTCCAAGGCAATGTAATGAGAGGTGGGCAGTTCTTTCTGAGTGATCAGCCCGTCAGTGTCTATACCGCTCTTAGTATGGCTGGTGGGATTAATACGCAATATGGTGATAACACCTCTATTACGTTGGTGCGCCAAGGGCGAACTTTCAAGTTGAATAGTATCCAACTCGAAAAATCTGGTTATTCTTTACACAATTTACTCATCCAACCCAATGACACACTTTATGTAAATTCTAAAGAGGACCAGAAGATTTATGTCATGGGTGAGTCTGGCAGGAATCAATCTTTGCCGATGCGTGATCAAGGCATGACTCTAAGTGATGTTCTGGGAGAAAGCCTAGGCATTGATTCAAATACTGCAAGTGCTAAACGAATTTATGTACTCCGTAGTGACCCGAAGCATCAACAAACTGAACTGTATCATATGAATTTAATGAGTCTCGGTGATTTCGGTTTAGCCAATCAATTTAGAATGCGTAGCAATGATATTGTTTATGTTGACGCTACAGGCTTAGCCCGTTGGCAACGTATCATTACCCAAATTTTACCGTTCTCTAATGCTTTGTATAATATTGATCGATTGGGAACTAACTAATACATATTCAAAATATTCTTATGGGCTGTATTGGAAATATTTGTCCTTGTCCAATGGCAAAATGCGTTTCCAAGCAGAAATTTCTTCAATTGCATATTGGACAAGCATAGCCGTTTCTCAAAGGGAAAATATTTCGTTTGAGTTACTGATAAGGTAAAAATATTTCCAATCCTTACCAGCATGAACGAGCCGTTTTTGATGATACCTGTCAACTTATACAAACCCGTATAAGTGACTGGAAACAATAAATTTAACCCATAGATAATAAAATTATGAGCCAAAATACCAATAAAGTAGAAACAAGTGATTTAAAAGAACTATTTTTTTCACTCATCGCTCAATGGAAACTGATTGCGTTATGCACCATCTTTAGCTTGGGGTGTGCACTGCTTTATTTAAGAGCTACACCTAACACTTATGCAGTGAGCGCTTTAATTCAGGTGGAAGACAGTAAAGGGGCTGGTACCGCTGCCTTACTCGGTGATTTATCATCCATGGTAGATCAAAACTCACCAGCTCAAGCTGAAATCGAGATTCTAAAATCTCACTTAGTACTCGGAAATGTAATTCAACATCTCAACTTAGACTTACAAGTCTCTGGTACAGAAAACTCATTTTTCGACCGTTTACTCTCTCCACACATTTATAAAACCCAGTACAGTACTCAATCTGTCCTGTTTAAAGATAACGAAAAAGCATTCGAAATAACACAATTTAAAGTCCCAGAAAACTACGAAGATCAAAGCCTTGAACTCCGCTTCACAGATCATCAATTCAGTTTAACAGATCCCAAAACTGAGCAAGTTTTGCTTACAGCTAAGGTCAATCAACCGAATAGCATTCGTACTGCTGATGGCGTATGGAATATTACGATTCACACTCAAGATCAACTCAATGATCCCTATGTCATTCAGAAACAATCTTTACCTGCCGCAGTAGACAATATCCTCACCAATTACTCAGTTGCAGAAAAAGGCAGGCTTACTGGTATTCTAGGACTAAACTATCAAGGCACAGATAAAGAGCATATTATCAAAGTACTGGATGCCATTTTAGTCTCATATAGCCAACAAAATATTGAACGTCGTTCTGCAGAAACTGCACAGACACTGAAGTTCTTAGATGAGCAACTACCTGAGCTAAAACAACAACTTGATGTTGCAGAACGTGAATTTAACAAATTCCGGGAACAATACAATACGGTTGATGTTACCAGAGAGTCTGAGCTTTATCTGACACAAAGTATTAACCTTGAAACTCAGAAAATCGCCCTACAACAAACACGTGCTGAATTGGCACAGAAGTACACAGTTGCACACCCTGAAATGAAACAAGTTAATGCTCAACTTGAAGCAATTAACAATAAAATTAATGAACTCAATACAACACTTAAACAATTACCCGACTTGCAACGCCGCTATTTACAGTTGTACCGTGAAGTCGAAGTTAAACAACAACTCTATACCAACTTATTAAATTCTTACCAACAACTGCGTATTTCCAAAGCAGGTGAAATTGGCAATGTTCGTATTGTCGATACTGCAATCAAACCAATTAAACCAATTTCACCTAAAAAATTACAGATTTTAGTTTTATCTATTTTCTTAGGTGCTTTCTTCGGTACACTTTTAGCCTTTCTACGCAACATGCTGCGTACAGGCATTAAAGATGCGGCTCAAATTGAAAATGTATTAAATCTGCCCGTGTATGCAACTGTTCCGCATTCACCTATACAAGAAAGCCATAGTAAACTGCTTGAAAAGAAGAAACATATTCCTATTCTTGCAGTTAAAAATAGTGATGATATTGCGATTGAAAGCTTACGTAGCATGCGTACCGCTATTCAATTTGCGCTCAATCATGCGCCTAACAATATAATTATGATTTCTAGTCCAGCACCAGAACTAGGTAAATCCTTTATTTCCACCAACCTTGCTGTAATTTTAGCGCAAACCAATAAGCGTATATTGTTGATTGATGCTAACCTGCGTCGTGGACATTTACACCAATATTTCAATCAAGATAATCAAGCAGGTTTAGCCGACTTTTTAAAGGGTCAGCAGCCTCTTGAAAAGATTATCAAACATACAGAAGTTGAAAATCTATCGTTCATTACATGTGGTGAAAGCCCAGAAAATCCTTCAGAGTTATTAAGCATGGAGGGCTTTAAACATCTACTCGAACAGCTCTCTGGTCAATTCGATCATATTATTATCGATACACCACCCATTTTGGCGGTGACAGACAGTATTATCATTTCACAATATGCAGGTGTGAATCTTGTGATTGCACGTTATGCAAGAACCCAAATGAAAGAGTTAGATCTTGTTATTCATCGGTTTGAACAAGCCAATACCAAAATTACGGGGATTATCATCAACGATATTCAACGTACTGTAGATTCACATTATGGTTATAACTATGCTTATGATTATAAGAGCTCGAAAAAAGTTTAATTTATTTTCAAAATCCATTCAGAGAAAGAACGAGCATCATGCTCGTTCTTTCTCACTTATATGATCGAACCTAGCGCAACATAATAGTCGAATAAAGTTGGATAGATCCTCCATCCCCCTCTAACATCTTCTAATGCTCACTTATGCAGAATATTAAACGATCCTCAATAAATATGAGAATCAATTAAGCCACTTTACCTATGACTAAAATTTTAGTCATGCGTATTGCCTAATAAAGCTTTCAGTAAACCCTGAGTCGAGGCATCAAACTGTGCAATATCCGTTTGCTGACCATTAAGTACTGGCAATAACTGATTGGCAATTTCTTTGCCTTTTTCCACGCCCCATTGATCAAAGGGATTAATATTCCAAATCACCGACTGTACAAATACTTTATGTTCATAGAGTGCAATGAGCATACCCAAAGTTTTTGGATTCAACTCATTCACCAATATTGTCGTGCTTGGCTGATTTCCCTCATATTTTTTATATTCAGGCAGATTTTCTACCTCATTCTCGCACAATGCTTGATTACCAAAAGCCAGTAATCTTGATTGTGCTAGACAGTTAGAAAGTGCCAAATGATGTTGCTCAATGAGAGCCTCGGCATTTTCAACATAAGTAAATTGCTTGGCATTATAGCGCTGTACGGGTGCGATAAAATCGCAACTCACCGCATGTGTACCTTGATGTAACAACTGATAAAATGCATGCTGTGCATTCGGACCCACCTCTCCCCACACAATCGGGCAAGTCGAGGATTCAACTTTTTGATGATCACGTTGTAAAGACTTACCGTTAGATTCCATCTCAAGCTGTTGTAAATAAGCAGCAAAATATTTCAAACGACCATCATAAGGCAGAACAGCATGGGTTTGCATATTCAGATAGTTGGTATTCCATACCCCCAATAACCCCATTAGCACAGGAATGTTTTGCTCAAACGGTGCATTTTGAAAATGCTGATCCACCAAATGTGCACCTGACAACAATGCTTTAAAGCCTTCAACCCCAATTTGCAAAGCAATGGGTAATCCAATGCAAGACCAAAGAGAATAACGCCCCCCGACCCAATCCCATAATAAGAACTGATGATCAGGATGAATCCCCCAAGCCGTCATTTTTTCAGATTTAGTCGACACGCCAATAAAATGACTTTTGAGAACACAATCACGTTGCCCTAAACTTTTCTCCAGCCATTGGCGCACAGTTTCCGCATTCGATAAGGTATCAATCGTTCCAAATGATTTGGAGGAAATAATAAACAAGGTGGTTTCAGGTCTTAGCTGATGCAAGAGCTCTGAAAGCTGGCTGCCATCCATCGTCGAAACAAAATGTACATTTAAGGGTTTCGCTGTTTGGACTTTAAAATCCGATAAGGCATGAGAAACCATCAAAGGACCCAAATCTGAGCCACCTACCCCAATATTTACCACATCTTGAATGACTTCACCCGTCACGCCACGATATTGCCCCGCATGAATTTTTTCGACCAAATTAAACATCCGATCTAATTGTTCATGCACTTGCTGAGATAATTCTGGGAAAACTTCAGAATCTTGAGGCAAGCGCAAAGCCCAATGCATCGCTGCACGTTGCTCTGTGTAATTAATGGCCTCAACGGAGAATAACCGACTGATCCAAGCTTTTAATTGTTTTGCTTCTGCTAATAAGAGCAATGCATTTATCACAGGCAAATTGACACGGTGCTTACTAAAATCGAAAAGTAAATCTTCACAACGCAGACTGAAGTTTTCAAAGCGTTGTGCTTGTTCTGCAAAAAGCTGGTTCAAATGAATCGACTGCATTTCTTCCGCTAACTGATGTAGTTTTTGTTCAGTAGAAGGAAATGCTTGCTTAGGAAAATTTTCGATATTTTCTCTCATATTCGACCAACTCCCTCATATGCAAAACCCTGC
Organism: Acinetobacter sp. ANC 4910; assembly: GCF_004331035.1. Taxonomy (GTDB): domain Bacteria; phylum Pseudomonadota; class Gammaproteobacteria; order Pseudomonadales; family Moraxellaceae; genus Acinetobacter. Next base: position 350,560 of record NZ_SJNT01000001.1, on the reverse strand, counting down.
GCTTTGACAAATAAAGGATCATAAATATTACGTCCATCTAGAATAAATGGATGACGCATCAATTGCTGTAGTTTTTTATAATCAGGACTAAAGTATTCTTTCCATGCGGTGATCACACATAAGGCATCCACACCTTGAACTGCATCATAAGCATCTGTACACAAAGTTAAATCTTCACGATGACCATACTGTTGATATATTTCTTTCAGCGCTTGTGGATCATGCAGTTTAACCTTTGCACCTTGTGCCCAGAGTGCATTCAGCATGGCATGAATTGGGGAATTATGAATACTCGAGGTATTTTCTTTGAATGATGCTCCCCAAATTGCAACAATTTTATTTTTTAAATCCGAATGGTAATAATTCCAGAGTTTACGAAATAAAATTTCTTTTTGCTGCTCATTGATCTCCAAGACTTGCTGCAACAGACGGCTTTTTGCACCACTTTTGGAAACTTCACTGGATAATGTCAAAATATCGTGAGAAAAATTTTCGCCACCAAAACCGGCTCCAGGTGCTAAATAAGCCGAGCCTATTCGCGTATCTGCCCCCATCCCCTGTTTAACATTGGCAATATCAATACCTAATTTTTCAGCCACCATCGCCAAATCATTGATATAACTTATCCGAGTCGCCAACATGCCTGAAATACTCAGTTTAGTAAATTCTGCATCTAGAATCGGCATGAACAAATATTGATTAGTTGTACTAAATATCGGTCGTAATAATTCTTCAACCAAAGTTTTAGCCGGTTCTTCTTCTACCCCCACAATGATCTGCTTCAGATGAAGTACACTATTGATGGCATTCCCTTCCTGAATCACATCAGGTAAATAAACCCAATAATCTTGAGGCGAAATCTCACTAAGCTTGTTCGTACCATTTAATCCAAAAGTTGCAGCATTGATCATCAATCTTGGATGAATAATCGGTTTCATAGCCAATGCTTTAAGGGCCTGAACCGCTAATCCAATCTCAGTTGGGCTATAACAAAAGAAATAAACATCTATATCTAAAGGAAGTTCAACGACAGAACAATAAAGAAGATGCCCAAGTTTATGCTGTCGATTAAGACGAAAATTTACATCTTCGTCTAAATACTGAACCCTTTTCTGATGGGAATGCTCATTATTTTTATGACTGCACCAATACACTTGATTGCCATATTCGGACAACAATACTGCCATGACACCAGCATTCAGTGTCGCACCTAATATCGCAACTTTCATGATTCACCTACAAAGCTTATTTTTATTCGACATTCAATTCGGCAATCAACTGCTTAAATTCATGTCCTAATTTTGGATGAGCAATACCATAATGTAAAACAGCCTTTAAGTAGCCAAGTTTGCTTCCACAGTCAAAAGTTTCCCCTTTCATGCGATAGGCTTCAACAACATCAGTGGTCTGCAACATAGCAATCGCATCTGTTAACTGGATTTCATTGCCTGCCCCTTTTGGGGTCTGCTCTAAGAGCTGCATAATTTTTGCAGGCAGAATATAACGACCCACCACAGATAAATTCGATGGCGCAGTTCCAACCGCAGGTTTTTCTACAATGCCCTGCATGGCAATACTTTCACCTTCTGCAGGAGATTTAGCTACATCCACAATACCATATTGATCCACCATGTGATCAGGAACTGCTTCAACCATAATTTGTGCAGCTTGAGCAGCTTCATAACGCTGAATCATACAGGCTAGATCATTTTGATCCGATTTTTCTTTGACCAAAACGTCTGGCAATAAAACTGCAAAATCATCATCACCAATAATACTCTTGGCACAAAGCACAGCATGACCCAAACCTAACGGTTGCGGTTGGCGTACACTCACAACACTGACGTGCACAGGTAAAATTTCAGTAATTTCTTTTAGAAGATCGGTTTTATTTTTCTGTGCTAAGGTTGTTTCAAGTTCAAAATTTCGGTCGAAATAATTTTCGATCGATGCTTTAGATGCATGGGTCACTAAAATAATTTGTTCAATCCCAGCTTGAACCGCTTCACGCACCACATATTCAATTGCAGGACGGTCAACCACCGTGACCATTTCTTTAGGAATTGACTTACTTGCAGGTAAAAAACGCGTGCCTAAACCAGCAACAGGTAATATTGCTTTTTTAATCATGAAATTGAACTCGAACCATTATTAAATTTAAGACTTAACTTGATCTTCAGATTTTTTTGGTGCGTTACCTTGAAATAAAGATGGGCCAACATGACCAGGGGCATTAATCCCTTCACGCTTTGCCATCACCGCAACCGTTCTAAACATAATTTTAAAATCGACTAAAGTGTTATGGTGATCGACATACCATACATCACACTTAAATCGTTCTTCATAATCTAACTCATTACGCCCACTGACTTGTGCAAGCCCAGTCATGCCTGGTCGAACTTCTAAGCGACGTGCTTGTTCTGGTGAATAAAGCTCTACAAAGTCTTTCAACATTGGTCGTGGGCCGACAACGCTCATATCACCTTTTAATACATTAATGAGTTGTGGCATTTCATCTAAAGAGGTTGAACGTAATTTTTGCCCAAATGGAGTAATGCGTTTTTCATCTGATAATGGATTACCATCTTGATCAAACGCATCTTTCATAGAGCGAAATTTAATCATTTTAAAAAGTTTGCCATTCTTACCAGGACGTTCTTGGCAAAAGAAGATTGGTGACCCCAAATTTTTTCGTACTTTATAACTAACAATGAGGAAAATTGGAGACAATAATGTTAGTGCAATTAATGATATAACGATATCAACCAGTCTTTTCATTGCTATCTTACTCTGTTTTTTCAACTTTCTTACGTAGAAACGTATTATAAATTTTACCTAGCAGATTCGCTGGCATAAGTCTAAATGTAGACCGTACAATGAAGTACATAGTAGCATAAAATGGAGACTGAATTTTGAGTTGTTTTTTTAAATCTAGTAACTGTTTTTCACTTTTAATATATTGGAAACCTTTACGTCGTCCATGCATACCATTATCTATTCGTGCATAAACAAGTACATCTGGCAAATTATTAATTTGGTAGCCTTTTGCAATAACTCTTAAGAACAAGTTGTAATCTTCCATCCAATAATGATGTTGATAACCACCTACGCCCAGAATTTTAGATTTACGATAAGCAATCGTCATATTATTAAATGGACTTTGTCTTTGTGCGTAATTTATTAAATCTTGATGGCTTAAAGGCACTTCACGCTTCCCTGAAGGGTTCGAAATGTCTTCCTCAAACTCTAAAATTTGACCACCAACAATGACTACCTCTTGATGCTGTTCTAAAAATTTGACTTGTTTTTCGAATCGATCTGATACGTAAATATCATCTGTATCGACAATACAGACAATTTCATAATTACATGCTTGTAAACCAATGTTTTTTGCCTTGCCTGTGCCAACGTTTTCAGGCAATTTAATGATCTGTAACACATCACCTAATTTAGTCTTCCACATTGCAATGACATGATCCAACTCGGACGTCAAAGGACCATCTTCTACTAAAATAATTTCAGTCGGTTTAAGTGTTTGCTTGTCCCAGATACTTTGCATACATGCATCGAAATGTTCTGGACTTTCTTTATGGTAAATAGAACTTAAGGCTGAAAACATAAAATTTATCCTTTAAATACCTTATCAATCCACATTTGCAATATTTGCTCAGGTTGGTAGTTTGCGGCATTTAATAAAGAATTTTGCGAAAATTGCTGTAATAAATCTGGGGATGATGCCAATTTTAAAATTGCATCAGCAAGCTTTTGGACATTTTGATCTTCAACCAAAAGCCCATTTTCATTTGATGAAATGACATCACTTGGTCCATAAGGACAATTATACGAAACTATTGGTAATCCAAAACTCTGTGCTTCGATGAGTACCATCGGCAGTCCCTCATACTTGGAGGACATCACAAAAAAAGCCGACTGCTCATAAACTTTTTGTACGTTTGAAGTAACACCTTTAAGAAAAACATTTTGAAGCGAATTCTGTTCAATATAATCTGTTAAACGCTGTAAATGCTCCCCTTCACCATAAATGTTCAATTTCCAATCTGGAATTAAATTATAAATTTCTTTCCAAGCTTTTAACAAATGAATATAGTTTTTCTGATGGGTCAAACGTCCAATCGTTACAATCTCTTTACTCTCGTTATTTTTATTTTTGTAAACTGGAAAGGGCGAGAAATTAGGGATAACCAAAACCTTGGAATGAAACGTATCAAACAAGACTTTGTCACTTTCAGTTAAAGTAATAACTTGGTATATACGCTTATAAAATAACTTACTCAGAAACTGAATTTCCTTAGGGCGGCTAATAAAAGATACGTGCTCAAGTGTAATCAATTTTTTAATTTCAGGCATAAAAGTACATAAAAGGGACAGTTTCCCCATATTATGCACAATAACATTATCATAATGATTATCAGCAATATGCTTTCTTAATTTTATATAAAAATCAAATAAATTACCCGTTAGAGCAATAACACTCACATGATCTGAAATAGGATATGCTGCATCAGCCTTATTTGTATCACGACTTAATAATGTAACTTTAAAGCCATCTAACATTGCAAGCTTATTCGCTAATTCAATAGCTACACGTTCAGATCCAGATTTATTTTTTAGGGAATTAATTACAAAAAGTAAATTCATATTAAGTGAGCCTCAAAAATAAAATACAAATTAGCATAAAAGCTAAGGTTCCAATTGAAAATACATCAGGAATTGATCCCACCAGTAAAATAGCTTGAATTTTGTATAAAATTTGAAAGAAATGAAGCTAAATAACCCGAATCGCGGATAAGCAATTGACTTGAAAAATAGAAGAACTAGAGCCATCAGTTGAGTTACCACACCAAACCTAAAGCTCTAGTCCTAATGTTCAATAGTACCGAATTATTCTGCGTAATCGATGTCGATGATTTCTTTCTTAAATTTGAAGCAACTTATTGGAAATTTCTCAAACAAAGTCGTCACTCCGTAAGAATTCGACCAGCTCAATTGAGCCTCTCAGAAATCAATTTTATCACCATTTGGTATAAGTGTTCTCATATCAACAATTTCAAAGCATTCTTTTCATGGTTGAAACAGGATAAAAATCATTTATTTAAAAGCTTACCCTGCTACCAACGGATGATTCACCTCATCAATATGCATCAATTGGCACTACATGCGTTACATGTCGCCTTAATGAAAGGCCAACGTAGCCAATATTTATGGGTTGATTCAACCACTCTACCGGTCTGTAAAAATCAACGGATTCAACGCCATAAATCATTAGCCAAAATTGCATCACGTGGTAAAAGCTCGATGGGCTGGTTTTATGGCTGTAAATTACATATCGCGATGAATCAATTGGGTGAAATAGCATGTTCTGCTTTATCTAATGGACATGTGGCGGACATAAAAATGGTTGAGCATTTAGTTGATGGTTTAGAAGCAAAGCTTTATGCGGATCGTGGCTATATCAGCCAAGAATTAAAAAGCAAGTTAAAGAATCAAGGTATTGATTTGATTACCTATCATCGAAAGAATATGCAGTCTGTTCAACTCTGTGCATCAGATGAATATCACTTAAAACAGCGTAATAAAATAGAAACGTTATTCAGCTTATTGAAAGGTCAATACAATTTAGTGACGAGTAAAGCTCGTAGTATTCATGGATTTCTAAGAGGGATTTACGCATCGTTATGCACATATCAATTAACCCAACGAAATAAGCCAAAAATTCAAATTATGGAGTCATTGGCTTAAACAGGATTCAGGTTAAATAATAGATAACTTGCATAACTCATAAACCGAACAATCATTTGCTGTAATTCTGCACTGATATTTTTTGATATTTCATGCGTAATTTATGCATGAAATATATTGATATACAGAAACTGACTGATCCTCAGTTCAAACGCCTAACGGGAATATCTTGGTCTACTTATAAAGTGATGATTGATGTACTCAATCTTCATTTATCATCAACAGGGCGACCCTCTAAATTATCCATAGAAGACCAATTGCTTCTCTGTTTGAGCTATTGGCGTGAGTACCGTACTTTATTCCATGTTGGAATGACTTATGGTGTGTCAGAAGCAACAGCTTCAAGAATTGTTCGCTATACAGAAGACTGTTTAATCCGCTCTAAGAAATTTAATTTACCGAAAAAATTACCTGTTGGTGGAGGTTTAGATTGGGATGTTGTTATCGTAGATGCAACAGAAATAGTCGTACAACGTCCTAAAAAAACAGAAGAAAAGCTATAGCGGCAAGCAAAAGGCACATACGTTTAAAGTACAAGCGATCATTCACTATAAAACACAGCAAATCCTAAGTTTATGTATGTGCAAAGGTGCAGTACACGACTTTGAATTATTTAAAAGAAATCAGCATTTAATTCCAAAAGAATCGTTTGTATTAGCGGATAAAGGTTATCAAGGGATCTATGCGATTTATGAAAAAAGTTTAATACCAATAAAAGCAAAACGAGGATGTAAATTAGATCCTGTATTAAAACAACACAACCGTGAAATCAATAAAAGAAGAATAGGAATTGAACATGTATTTGGTGTACTCAAGACCTTCAAAATACTTTCAGAGCGCTATCGAAATAGAGGGAAAAGGCTCGGTTTAAGATTCAATTTAATTGCTGGAATTTACAACTTAGAATTGAATGAAAAATGAGTTATGAAAGAGATCTACTATTTTTGGCGGAACCTCTGAATTGGTTGCATTACAGTTCAAAAATATTGGACATGAAAACTTCTACTTTATCTATGTAACTGTTCTATGTGCCGTGTGTTTGATCTATTTTATTCGAATGAAAGATCAGCAAAAGAATAGTCGTATTCTCGAAGATTAAGATTTTTAATAAGCAAAATCATTCCAGTGGTAATGATTTTGCTTATATTTGAGCATTAATAAATGCCATTTTGTTGCATGGCTTATCTCAAACAAGTTTGTCCAGCAATATAATTACTCTAATGAATAAACTTAAATCTAAAAACCTATAATACTAAAAATAATTTTTCCCATGAATAAATTTTTAAATTTAGAATAAGTCTTAAAATAGATATTAATCCTCAAGCTTGTTAATTTGATTGAAATACAGCGGCTTAAAGCCTTATTTAGTCATTGTTTTGTAATAGCTAAGTCATAATTTCCCCTTCAATAAATTATCAATGGATATATAGCTCGTATTTAGATGCTTTAAATATTCTATTAAATTTTAAAAATTTAAATTGTGTATTGGTTCCTCAATTTAGGTTGCTTAAGCATCCTTAAGCTTTTAAATATTCGAAAAATTGCTGATCAATGCATTTCACTATGAATGGCAAACCGATCTGTTTAGTTTTTTTTTTCATTTCATAAAAAAATAATCAATTTTTTTTCCAATCGTCTTGTTTACATAATGGGCCTTTCCAAAAGTTAAGAGATTACTCTTCAGAAGAGGCGAGGATAAGGATATGAAACCATTAGAAGGATTATTAATCGTTGCGGTAGAACAAGCTTTAGCAGCACCTTTATGCACATCACGATTAGCTGATGCAGGTGCAAGAGTGATTAAAATCGAGCGGAAAGAAGGGGATTTCGCACGCGGTTATGATGAGGCTGCAAAAGGTGCTAGTTCATATTTCACTTGGACGAATCAAGGCAAAGAATCCATCATTCTTAATTTCAGAGAAGATGAGGATGTAGCCGTCCTCGAAAGTCTTATCTCTCAAGCAGATGTTTTTATCCAAAACCTAGCACCAGGTGCAATGAGTCGTGCTGGATTTGGATTTGACCGATTGCGTACAGATTATCCAAAGTTAATTACTGTTGATATTTCAGGCTACGGTGAGAGTGAATCGGTAAAGCACCTTAAAGCTTATGATTTTCTGATTCAAGCTGAAGCTGGCCTAACTGGAATTAGTGGCGGTGAAAATGAAATGGGTCGTATTGGAGTCTCAATTTGTGATATTGGTGCTGGTATGACGGCTCATGCAGCAGTACTTGAAGCACTTATAAAGCGTTCAAGAACGGGACAAGGTTCTGCATTAGCAATTTCATTATTTGATGTTGCTGCAGATTGGATGAGTGTGCCACTGATTCATCAAGAGTATGGGAATGGTGCACCTAAACGTGTTGGATTAAAACATCCAAGCATGGCGCCATATGGTGCTTTCCCAAGTTCAGATCAAGCTTTGACTTTAATCTCAGTGCAAAATGAACGTGAATGGGCACGATTTTGCGAGATTGTTCTAGGTGATCAGAATATTGCTGTTGATCATCGTTTTTCATCTAATAACCTGCGAGTTCAAAATCGAGACGCATTAGAACAGCTCATCACTTCAATAACTCAAGTCTTGACACAAGATGTTTTGAAACAACGCTTAGTGACTGCTGAAATTGCTTTTGGAGCAGTGAATAGTGTCGAGGATTTAGCAAAACATCCTGCATTGGTCCGTCGTCGTGTTTTGAATGAATTTGGAGATGAGGTTAGCATTCCACGATTACCGATTCGTTGGTTGGAAGAAGAAAAAAATCTGGTGAGTGAGCAACAAGTCCCTAAGCTTGGTGAACATACTCAAAAAATTAAACATGAGTTCAACTATGAGTTAGAGGTTTAAGGAAGAATTATGAATACACTCAATGTTATGGATTGGCTTGGGCGCGAAGAGATTTTTGAAGATACGCTTCGCTTACAACCAGCGCACTTTATGCAAGCAACTTTAGATCAAGATCCTAGTTTAAAATCAGGGGATACACTTCCTGCACTCTGGCATTGGATTTATTTTTTAGAAGCAAAACCAGCAAGTCAACTTGGTCGTGATGGTCATCCTAACAAAGGAGGGTTTCTACCTCCTGTAAGGTTACCGCGTCGCATGTGGGCAGGGGGACGATTTTCATTTATTGCGCCTATTTCCCTAGGAAGTGAAGTAAGAAAAGTTTCATCAATCAAAGATATTGCTTATAAGCATGGTCGCACAGGGGAATTGTGTTTTGTAACGGTACTTCACGAATTCTATGTTAATGACGTATTGGCTCTTACTGAGGAACAAGATATTGTTTATCGAGAAGATCCTCAACCCAATGTGAAACAGCCTGAACCTTTAGTCGCTCCAGATCATGCCGAGTTTTCTGAGACGATCTCACCAAACCAAGTTCTACTTTATCGTTATTCAGCATTAACTTTTAATGGGCATCGAATTCATTATGATGTGGACTATGCTAGAGATGTTGAAGGCTATGAAGGGCTGGTTTTTCATGGGCCATTAACAGCAACCTTACTTGTAGATTTAGCCACGAGAACATTTGGCCGCCAACCAATCGAATTTTCATTTAAAGGATTAGCACCGATTACTGCAAATCACGATTTTAAAATTGAAGGTATTCGAGAAGGGAATGTCATGCATTTATGGGCTCGACGCCACGATGGTGCGTTAGCGATGAAGGCGCAAGCCATCTTTTCCTAATGGAAAACTGCTACAACTTATTGAATGAGAGCTTAAAAGATGAATGTATTGCTACCTAGATCTTGGTTATATGTGCCTGGTAACAAGAGTGATTTAATCAAAAAAGCCAGTAACGGGACTGCTGATGCGATCGTAATTGATTTTGAAGATGCTGTCTTAGCAGCAGATAAACCTGTTGCTCGCAGCCAACTGATCCATCATGTTGAATTATTGAAAGCTCAAAAGAAATTGATTGCAGTACGAGTCAATGGACCTAAGGCGCTATTGGATCAGGATATTGAGGTACTACGAACTTGCGTACCAGATTATCTGATTCTGCCTAAAGTAGAAAGCCCTGAACAAATTCAATATGTTATTGATAAAATGAAAGATTTTGATATTCACATTATTGGTTTGATTGAAAGTCCAATAGGCGTATTGAATGCACATTTGATTGCTCAATCACATAAAAATTTAGTCGCACTGAGTATCGGCAGTGAAGATTTATCCTTTGAAATGCAGATGCAACCGTGTTGGGACAGCCTTTATGTTCCGAGTATGCAAGTAAATATTGCTTGTAAAGCTGCGGGTATTAGCTGTATCGGGTATATCGGAAGTATCGCAGAATTTCGAGAGCTAGATCGATTCAAAGCCACAGTAGAACGATCTGTTCCACTTGGTTTTTTGGGTGGTTTTGCAATTCATCCGGTGCAAATTGCGATATTGAATGAAGCATTTACGCCTTCATACGAGGAGCTTAAGCAAGCGAAACGTATTGTAATGGAGTTTTCAGCAGCTCAAAATGAATCTAAAGGGGTGATTGCCGTTAATGGGAAAATGGTTGATCTACCAGTTGCTCGACGAGCAGAGCAACTAATTGATCGATTTAGTTATTTGTTAGAGTAAAAAATGAAAACTGCCATGTTCAATACATGGCAGTTGTTTATTGTGTTTTTTATGGATCTAACATTCCATTTTTGATGAATAACAAGAAGTAAAGCAATGATAGAAAGCATCATTCCTATAAGCATGGACTGAATAGCCACCAAAACTCTAGCCACACATAACCAACTTTTTGGACTGCTACAGTTATCCTAAACAAATTTCATCTATTCTTGATGAGGCTTTTTATAATTGAATGCAGGGCCCTGATCATTCGAATTATGCTGGCGAACAATAGTAATGAATTTGCTGAAGTGGCGATGAATAGGCAAGATACTGTACAAAATAAGAACTTAAAATTGATTAATAAACGTTTTTTTAAATAATTTGGATGAAATAGCAAAGATATTTAAGGCTTATTCACCTTATTATGAAAATACATATTATTTTTTAAATTAAACTCTTTATAAATTATACGAATATATAATCATTGATTTGCTATAAATATATTAACGTTGAAAAAATATAAAGGGTTGCTAATAAAAATAGATAAGGAAAAGTTAAGTTGGAAGGTGGAGTAATTGAAATTATTGGCAGGTATTGAGCCGTAACAAAAATAGAGTAATTTAAAGATAATTAATATCATTTTATGAAACTAATCAGTGAAAAGTTTGTGTATAAGTTTGAGTATGATTTAATAGCTATAATTTAAATTTTGTTGTTGAAATTTTGTGGAAGTAATTATTTTTCTGGCAATTGGTGCTTTAGCAGGTTTTACTGCGGGACTCTTCGGTGTTGGTGGGGGCTTAATCATAGTTCCTATTTTATATGTCGTTTTTACCAAGATGGGCTATGAACCTTCAATTATTATGCACATGGCATTGGGAACCTCTTTGGCGACCATTATTGTGACCTCATTTAGTTCGGTGTCCGCACATCATAAGCAAGGTGCAGTGCTGTGGTCAGTGTTTCGTAACTTGGCGCCTGGGTTAATTTTAGGGTCATTTTTAGGTGCGGGAATTGCAGATTTATTTCCTGGGCAGGGCTTACAACTGATCATTGGTTTTTTTGCACTTTGGGTGGCTTATCGCATGTTTAAAGGGGCAAAAGTCCAAGTGGATACCTCTCAACAGCTTCCATCGACAGCAAAACAAATGCTGGTAGGAGGAGGCATTGGCATTGCTTCCGCCATTTTTGGGATTGGCGGTGGTAGCTTAACTGTGCCTTACTTAAACCGTCATGGGGTGGTCATGCAAAAAGCTGTAGCGACATCGGCAGCTTGTGGTTTACCGATTGCTGTGGCAGGCGCTTTAGGCTTTATGTGGTTTGGTGCCAAAGCGCAGGTGTCTGTGCCGAATAGCATTGGTTATATTCATGTTTATGCATTTTTAGGCATCAGTTTAATGAGCTTTATTACGGCTAAATTTGGTGCGAAAGTTGCACATCAATTGTCTGCTACCATGCTGAAAAGATGTTTTTCAGGATTATTAACCACAGTCGGACTTTATTTTATTTATCAAGGTTTTTCAAAATTATTCTAAAGATTTGTGATGACTTTTACTGTTTAAATTGGCTTTTTAGACATAATATTGTCAGACAATGACATGGTGCGGAATGGTTGAAATCAGTTAAAACTGTTGCGTGAGTCATGTGAAGTATCGTGAATTGCATCTTATAAAAACAAGATAGGAAAAGTATGCAACAAGAAGAAATAGAGAGCCTCTCGGAGCAAATTGCCAAACACATTAGTGAGCAGATCATTAGTGGCGAATTGGTCGAAGGTGAGCGAATTCAGGAATTAAGAATTGCCAAAGAACTCGATGTTAGTCGTGGTTCGGTGCGTGAAGCTTTGCTGCTGTTAGAGCGTACGCATTTAATTCAGATTTTCCCACGGCGTGGTGCGATTGTTTCTGAAATGTCAGCACAACAGGTGCGAGCATTATTTGACAGTTGTGCCATGCTGTCTGGGCAAATTGTGCAACGCATTGCGGAAACGTGGCGTCAGCATGAAGCAGAGCAATTCCAGCGTTTGATGGAGCAAATTCAAGAAGAATGCCGTCAGGGGCATACTGAAAAGTTTTATGATTTAATTTTTCAATATTTGGCGCGACAGCAAGATATGGTGGCAAATCCGTATCTGATGAATTTTTATCAGGAGCTGTTACCTTCCATGCGCCGTAGTTACTTCTTAACCCTAAATACTTCGCGTAGAGAGTTACAAGAGTCATTTGAGTTGTTTAAACTGGTGAGTGATGCAATTTTAATCCGAAAATCACAACAAGCCACTTTATTTATGGACGATTTTTGTCGACACTTGCGTAACTTGGTGTTGGAATCTCTAACACGTATGAAACAAATCGAATTAGCATGGGCGCGTCGTTCAAGACGTTAACAGGACATTATGCGTTTAAGCAGTTTAAAACTTTCAGGCTTCAAATCTTTTGCCGATAGCACGACTTTACAATTCAAAGCCAACCGTAGTGCGGTGGTGGGACCGAACGGCTGTGGTAAATCCAATGTGATTGATGCCATTCGCTGGGTCATGGGTGAATCCAATGCGCGCCAACTCCGTGGCGGTAGCATGCAGGATGTCATTTTCACTGGTACAGCCAAGCGTAAACCTGTGGGCGTTGCTAGTGTCGAACTCCGTTTTGAAAATACTTATGGCAAATTAGGAGGCGCTTATAATGCCTATAATGAATTGGCGGTTCGCCGTCAGGTCAATCGAGATGGCAAGTCTGAATATTTTTTAAACGGGACCAAATGTCGTCGTCGAGATATTACGGATATTTTCTTGGGGACAGGTTTAGGTCCGCGTTCGTATGCCATTATTGAACAAGGCATGATTAACCGTCTGATTGATGCCAAACCAGAAGAAATGCGGGTGTTTCTTGAAGAGGCGGCTGGCGTATCTCGTTATCAGGCGCGCCGTCGTGAAACCTTATTACACTTAGATCACACCACCCAAAATTTATCTCGTTTAGATGATATTGCCCAAGAGCTCAAATCTCAGTTAAAAACTTTAAAGCGTCAGTCAGAAACTGCAATTCAATATAAAGCATTAGAAAAAACCATTCGGACCATTAAAGTGGAAGTGCTGTCTTTCCAATGCGAACAAAGCAGTCGTTTGCAGCAGGAATATACGGTGCAAATGAATGAATTGGGTGATCAGTTTAAATTGGTACGCTCAGATTTAACCACTTTGGAACATGATTTAAGTTCGACCAGTGAGTTATTTCAGCGTCTGATTCAACAATCGACACCATTGCAAAATGAATGGCAGCAAGCTGAGAAAAAACTGGCTGAGCTGAAGATGACTTTAGAACAGAAGCAGTCACTTTTTCAGCAAAATACCTCAACGTTGGCACAACTCGAACAGCAAAAGGCACAAACCAAAGAGCGTTTGCAACTGATTGAATTACAGCTTGAAACCTTACTGCAACAACAGGAAGATCAAACTGAACAATTGCAGCAACAAGACGTTTTAAATCAGCAACAAAGTCAAAGTTATCAAGATTTAAAAGAGCAACAGCAGCAAGTGCAGCAGCAGTTTGAGCAGCTCAAAGTACAAGTGGAAAAGCAGCAACAGCAGAAAATGCAAATGCTGGCACAGTCTGAGCAATTAACTAAAAATATGGTGCGTATAGAACAACAAAAACAAACTTTGCAACAGCAAGCCGCTCAGATTCAAAACCAAACTCAGCATGAAGATATGCAACAACTGGAGCAAGATAAACAATTGCTTCAGACCCAGATTGCACAATCCGAGCAAATGATTCAGCAGCAGCGTCAGCAGTTAGAACAATTACAGGAACAATCTGCTCTGCAAAAGAGTCAGGTGCTGCAATTAAAATCTGAGATGCAGGTGTTGCAGTCTGAACAGAAAAACTTAACCCAACTCTTGGTCAAGCAAAGTCCTGAATCACACAATGCCAATGTACAATTGATGCAGACCTTGAAGCTGACAGAACAGGGCAAACCACATGCCCAGTTGATCGAGAAATTCCTTGCCAAGTGGCTGTCGGCGGAAGTGCTAGATGCAGAGACTGAATTTCAAGCGAGCATTGCACGTCAGCTTAAAATGAGCGTCGGTCGTAGTAAACTTGCAGTGGCTGAATTGCCATGTTTGGCCGATTGGATTGCATCTGCACAACATTCGTTGTGGAATCAGGTTGCTATTGCAACGACACTAAGTGAAGCTTTGTCTTATCAATCTCAGCTTCAGCATGGGCAGTCCATCTTAAGTTTAGATGGCTATCAGGTTGCGGCGGATTGGGTCATTGGCTTGCTTTATGATGAAAGTAGCCAAGCAGGACAAGGTGCACTGAGCCATCGGATTCGTTTAGAAAGCATTGAGATTGAGCTGAGTAATTTACAGGCACAGTATGAGCTGGCGGATCAGCAATTACCGAGTCTACAACAACAGATTCAGCAGCTTCAAACGCAGTTTAAAGAACAGCAAGTATTACTGAAACAGCAGCAACAGTCTTTACAACAGTTGGATGTAAATATTGCCAAGTTACAGAGTAGTGCACAGGCTTTTGCCATTCAGCAACAACAATTGCGTGACCAGTTACAACAGTTGGATGAGCAGCTTGAAGAAGATGCCATGCAAAAGGATGATCTGGAAATTGATTTGCATGCACTGACTTTAAAGCTGGAACAGGTCTTACCCCACTATAAAACCACGCAATTCCAACTCGATGAATTGACAGAACAATTAGAGTTGGCACAGCAACAGAGTTTACAGTCGCAACAAGAGCTCGAAGTGTTGCGCCGTCAAAATACACAAACGCAGCAACAGATTGAACTGTTGGGAAAAGATCGTTCTTTCCTGAAAACACAAAATCAGCAAATTGCTCAGCAAATGGAGCAGGCAAAGAAGTTTGTGGATCCTGTTCAGTTAGAACTTCCGAGTTTGGAGTCACAATTTGCCGAGCAATCTCAGCAAACCGAGAAACTACAAAAAACATGGCATGCATGGCAGCTTGAGTTGAACAGTGTGCAACAAAAGCAACAGCAAGTGACCGAGCAGCGCCATCAACAGCAACAGCAAGATGAACGTTTACGAACAGAACTGGAAGAAAAGCGTTTGTCATGGCAAGCAGCCAAGTCTGACTTCCAACACTATTCTGAACAGTTGAAAGCGATGGACAGTGAATTAATCACGGGCTTAAACATTGATTTAGTTGCACATCAGGCACAATTGGAAAAAGCTCAACAACAATTTGCTAAATTGGGCGCAGTCAATTTAGCGGCTTCAGAAGAATATGAAGAAGTGTCCAAGCGCTTTGATGAACTGAGTCATCAAATTGAAGACTTAGAAAAAACAGTTGCACAACTTCAAGCAGCAATGAAAAGTATTGATCAGGAAACACGTAAGTTATTTATGACCACGTTTGATCAGGTCAATACGGAGTTGCAGGAATTATTTCCCAAAGTTTTTAATGGCGGAGAAGCTTGCCTCACGTTAGAAGATGATTGGCAATCTGGGGTTAAACTCATGGCGCGCCCACCGGGTAAGCGCAATAGTTCCTTGGCTTTGTTGTCTGGAGGAGAGAAGGCACTGACTGCATTGGCATTGGTTTTTGCCATCTTCCGTTTAAACCCAGCACCGTTCTGTGTATTGGATGAAGTTGATGCCCCTTTGGATGATGCCAATGTTGGTCGTTTTTGTAATTTGGTAAAAGAGCTTTCTGAACAAGTGCAATTCATTTACATTACACATAATAAGCTAGCAATGACGATGGCAACTGATTTATTGGGGGTAACGATGCCAGAGCCGGGGACATCAAAACTTGTTAGCGTAAATTTGGAACAGGCAAAAGAATACGGTTTAGTCGCGGAGTCATAATATGGAAGTCACAACAATAGTCGGTATTGTTATTGCCGTTATCATTATTTTAATCGGTTTTCGCATGTTGTTTAAAAAAAATGCGAATGCAACACCTTCACTTGAGAGCGAATTGCAGGTGAACTCAGATAGTCAGCTTCCAATTATTCCGCGTCATGTACGCGATCAATTGCAGACCTCAACAGAAGGAACAGAACGAGTTGAGCCAACGCTGAATGATGCTGAAGTGGTTGCAGATCTCACAGAAAAGCAGAACCCTAAAGTTGCCAAAGAAAAACAACAAGCTACAGATTCAGTAGTCCATACAGATGTCAAAACCACGACAGAAGCGGCACAAACAGAGACTGTGATTGAGGCAAATATAACAGCCAAAGTAGAAGAAAATGCACCAGTTGAAAATGCAGATGAAGGTTTACATTTAAATGCACATCATATTGAAAAAGCAGAAATTGTTGAATTTAATGAAGAAAGTAGCATTTTAGATGAACATTTACACGAACAACAACGTGTCGATGAAGAAAGTGTTTTACAAACAGCTGAAGAGTTTATTGTTTTTAATATTTATCCAGAACGTCGTGTATTGACGGGTGACAAGACTTTAAAGGTGTTGCTTAAATACGGTCTACGCTATGGTGAAATGGCATGTTTCCATCGTTATGATGAAGAACATGAAAAGCTTTCATTCTCGGTTTTACAAATTACCGATGAGGGGCCTGCTGGGTTTGACTTAGAAACTTTAGCCAATGAGCAAGTCAAAGGTTTGGCATTTTTCTTGGCGTTACCACATCATGATGTGCAAAATGCGTTTGATACCATGGTCAGTATTTCCAACCTGATTGCACGTGAAATTGATGGCACGATTTATGATCAAAATCAGCAGGAAATGACCGCACAATTGCGTGAATTTTGGCGTCATCAAGCCATTGATTATCGTTCTGGTCAACAAGCAACGGTATAATCAAATTGAAAATGAGAGTCTGACTTTTATAATAGTTAGACAAGATTGTTGAAGGGCGGAGAAACCGCCCTTTTTTATGGTGAAACTATGACTCAGCAAAACACTGTTGTCGCACAAATGCGTCAACTGATTCAGATTCTGGCACAGCATAATCATGCCTATTATGTGATGGATCAGCCCACCATTGCCGACAGTGAGTATGACCAGTTATTTCACCAACTGAAGGCATTAGAACAACAATATCCAGAATGGGTTCAGACCGATACCCCGACCAATAAAGTCGGTGCTAAACCATTGGCAAAATTTGAATCGGTGACACACGTTGTGCCCATGCTGTCGTTGGGCAATGTGTTTAATCAAGAAGAACTATTTGCTTTCGCACGACGCATTGAAGAACGTTTACCGAATCAGAAGATTGAATACGATGTCGAATTAAAGTTCGATGGTTTGGCAATTTCATTGTGGTATGAAAATGGGGTACTCGTTCGTGGCGTAACTCGTGGTGATGGCGAAACAGGTGAAGATATTACCCAGAATGTTAAAACCATTCGTAACTTACCGAAAGTTTTAACGCATGCCTCTGGTGTGGTTCCGACGTTACTGGAAGTCCGTGGCGAAGTGCTCATGCCAAAGTCTGGTTTTGAAAAGTTAAATGCTGAAAATGAAGCCAAAGGTGAAAAAACCTTTGCCAACCCACGTAATGCTGCGGCAGGTAGTTTAAGACAGTTAGATCCGAATGTGGCTGCTGCACGTCCACTGGCGTTTTATGCCTATGGTATTGCACAGTGTGAACCAAGTCATGGCTTAGCCACTATGTCGGCAAGTTTAGATTGGTTGACTGGGTTTGGCTTTGCCGTCGGTGAGCGCCATTTCATTTGCGACAGCATTCAAGCGGTACAGCAAGCGTATGAAAAAATTAACCTTGAGCGTCCGAATTTAAGCGTCGAAATTGACGGCATGGTGGTTAAGGTTAACGATTTAAAACAGCAACAGCAGTTGGGTTTTTTAAGTCGGGAACCCCGTTGGGCTACCGCTTATAAATTTCCTGCGGTGGCGGCATTGACTACGGTAGACCATATTGACTGGCAGGTTGGACGAACAGGGACGTTAACCCCAGTTGCACGTTTGAACCCAGTCGCTGTGGGAGGGGTTACGGTTTCCAATGTGACCTTACATAATATTGGGGAAATTCATCGTCTAGATGTGCGTATTGGCGATACGGTCAGTGTCTATCGTAGTGGTGATGTGATTCCAAAGGTGGAAAAAGTCTGGCCCGAATTCCGTCCTGAAAATACCATTCAAGTTGAACTGCCTAGCCAATGTCCTGTATGTGAATCACCTGTGGTCATGCCTGAAGGTGAAGCTTTAGCGCGTTGCTCAGGCGGCTTATATTGTTCTGCACAACGGATTGAGGCAATTCGCCACTTTGTATCACGTAAGGCTTTGGACATTGAAGGTTTGGGAGATCGTTGGGTAGAATCTTTATTACATTTGGATTTACTTCAAGACGTCGCAGACATTTACCACTTACACGAACACCGCGAAAAAATGCTCACCATTGAAAAAATGGGTGAGAAATCGGTTCAAAACCTGATTGATTCAATTGAAAATAGTAAAAAAACCACCTTGGCTGCATTTATTTATGCACTTGGTATTCGCGGGGTGGGTGAAACCACGGCACGAATGTTGGCCAATACCTTCCAAACCCTTGATGCGCTCAGGGTCGCCGATATTGAGGCTTTAAAGAAAACGCCCGATGTTGGTGATATTACGGCAGAGTGGATTGTCGATTTCTTCCAAGCACCCCATAACCTTGAAGTGCTAGATCGATTGTTGGCTGCGGGTATTCATTGGGATGCGCCAGTCGCACCGACGCGCCAACCTTTAAATGGTGAAAGCTGGGTGATTACGGGTACGCTCAGCCAAATGGGGCGTGATGATGCAACCCAGATGTTACAAGCATTGGGTGCGCGTGTTAGTGGCAGTGTTTCAAGCAAAACCAAATGCTTGGTCGCAGGTGAAAAAGCTGGCTCAAAATTAGAAAAAGCTGAAAAGCTCGGTATTCATGTGATGAATGAAAGCGAGTTTATTCAACTGATGCAAGATTATGGTCAGTTAGAGGCTTAGATTTTTGATTTGGATCAAAAATATACTGTTCAGAGAATAGCGTTCAGTTAAAGCACGACTAAAACGACTTTTAATGATGAGTGGCTCACAGCAGAGTCTTACCGTATTAGCATCAAATACTTGAAGTTCGTAGGTTACTTTGGATTAGCCCAAAGTAACCAAAGGCATTAGTCATCAGCAAAACTCGTTCATTGCCATCAATGAGTAAAATTGTCGCAGAAACAATTTTTTTCGAATGTAGTGTTGTCGCGAATAGTTGCTGATGATATTTCGTGTCTCATATGCCCTCATCAATTTAGAAAAAGCATAATGCTCGTCAGCTATGAAATTGACTAGCATTATGCTTTTTATTTATTTTTAAGGAATATATTGTTTGATCACACCATCGTTGAGCAATTGTTGAAAGTGCTCAATCAAGCTTTCTTTGACATCGCGATACTGTAAACCTAATTCTTTTTGGCTCTTGCTCGCATCAAAATAAATAGGGTAACCCATATTCAGTTCAACAAATTCACGGCTAAAACCAATGAGCGGACCAATCACTTTAAAGGCCGCTTTGGGCAGTTCATTGCGTGGAAATGGAAATTTCCAACCAAAATGTGCTTTAAGTAATTGACCAATTTCAAGCAAACTTAAAGTATCGCCACTGACGATGTAACGGCCTGTTGCTTTTGGGTTAAATGCAGCCTGTAGGTGTGCTTCAGCGACATCTTGAACATCGACCACACCATTCCACATGGGTGGAACACCAGCGAGAGTTAAGCCATTGGTAAATTGTTGTAAGACCTCAATTGAACCTGACTGCGTATTTGGCGTTAATGAATGACCAAAGACCAACGCTGGGTTAATGCAAACCAATTGCCAACTGTTTTGTGCATCTGCCATTTCCCAAGCTTTACGTTCAGCCATCACTTTAGAATATGGATAAGGCTGATGGGTCTCTGAGCTGCTGGTATTCCAGTGACTTTCATCAAAAGTATTATGATCAGTTTTTAAAATATCCACGGCATCGCCATAGGTCGATGCAATGCTCGAAGTGAGAATGACGCGTTTGACTGACTCAGTTTCATTCACGGTGTTTAAAACATTTTCTGTACCTAAAACAGCAGGTTCAATGATGTCTTTCACCGCATCTTTATAGTTGGTAACGACAAAAGGTGACGCCATATGAAATACAATTTCACAACCCTGCATTGCCTCTCTAAATGAATTTGGTTCGAGCAAATTCGCTTTAAATAGTTTGAGTGTTCCTGTGCTGCTTTCTGCAATTTTAGATAAATGCGCGAAGCTTTGAGTTTTGTTCAGGTCACGGACAGTGGCATGTACGGTATAGCCTTGGGTTAATAATTTTTGAATTACCCAACTGGCAATATAACCCGAGGCACCTGTGACCAGTACTGGTGCTTGTGTTGCTAAGTTTGTCATAGATCAACCATTGTTGTTTTAAGTATTGGCATAGTGTAAGCGCGAATGTGATGAAAGTCTTTGCTTATGGGAAACAGGTATCTAACTTATGCGTCATTTCAACGTAGATGTTGATGCACGTTATAAAACCAAGTTGGTCGAGGTAAATACGATTTTATGAGTCAACATAGACAACGTTATCAATAAAAAATATTGGGAGGTGTATTTAACTCCTACTATGCAACAGTGGGGACTCGCAGCTCTAAATTGAGTGTAACTTTTTATTTTTAATAATAAAAAATGATGGTGTGATAATTTTAACTTCGTGATGTTTTAAAGATGTAGTGAAATAAGGATCATTTTAAATAGTTACAAATTTTAAAATAAGCAGAATTTTGAATGAAATAGCCTTTGTCCTAAGATGCAAAATACTGCAAAGGCTTATTTTATATGCGGAAAATGGCTTAAATTAAACTGCAAATGCGTATATTTCTCATTTTAATTTTATAAAAATCATAAACTTACAAAATTTAAATTTTGCAATCTTTTTCAAATGTCGCCATAATATTTGAAAAAGGTAGGGGTATAACGAGATGCGCGGCAATCCAGAAGTAGTAGACTATTTAAATATGTTGATTGGTGGGGAACTTGCAGCTCGCGATCAATATCTTATTCATTCACGTATGTATGAAGATTGGGGTTTAAGTAAAATCTTTGAACGTATTGATCATGAAATGCAAGAAGAAGCAGCACATGCAGATGCCTTGATTCGTCGTGTACTTTTCCTAGAAGGTACACCGAATATGCACCGTGATGATATCGATGTGGGACAAGATGTCGTGACCTGTTTAAAGGCAGACTTGGCACTGGAATATCATGTACGTGAGAAATTGGCACAAGGCGTGAAACTGGCAGAAGAAAAAGGTGATTATGTCACGCGTGAAATGTTACGTCAGCAAATGTCAGATACTGAAGAAGACCATACTTACTGGTTAGAAAAGCAAATTCGCTTAATTGAATTGATTGGCTTACAAAACTATATTCAGTCGCAAATGTAAGATTCAAATAAAAAAAACCCAGTAAATACTGGGTTTTTTCTAGTTTAAATTTCTTTTGATATCAAATTACAGCTTATTCTTGATGTTCAATCGTTGGATCAAGTTGCCATGATTGTGCCAATGTTTGAATGATTCGATCTTTCTGTTTTTTTGAAAAAAGAGATAAAGGGATTCTTTCTAAAGGGTTTGGATCTACTGCACTAACTAATTGTTTAAAATAAATATCTGTTTTATACAGCCAAAAATCTTGGAAAGTTTGTTTTAATAATTTACGTTGCCATTCATATTGTCTGAATTTTTTAGGATCAATCGTGAGACAAGGTGGTTGTTGCAATGTAGAAAGTTGAACTGTACGCTGGCGTAAAAACAGATGTGAAATGATACGTTGGTTGGTAATAATGATAGAGTCAAAAAATCTGAAAAAACTCAACAAGCATAATATAGCCAACATTATAAAATGTTTAGACTGCAACGGAAGTGCAAAAGAAACATATATTGCTATGATCATACATAGGAGAAATAGGTAAATAGAATTTATAGGCTTTGTTTTATATAAAATTTTTTCATTGTTTTGTAATTGCATTAGTGATTACCATTTTATTTTTTGAATATCTGCTAAAACCTGATTGGCATGGGTTTGTGTGTTTACACTGCTATAGTGATAGACGATTGTGCCTCGCGGGTCGACTAAGAAAGTTTCACGCTTGGCAATTTGTGCCACACCAAAATTACGGACTATGCCGAACTGACCTGCAAGTTGCTGTTTTTGATCGGCCAAAATTGGAAAAGGGAGTCCCAATTTGTTGGAAAATTTTTGATGAGATTTGACATCATCTAGGCTCACACCCAACACCACAGCATTTGCTTTTAAGAATTTTGGATAAAGTGCTTTAAATTGATTGGCTTCTTGAGTACACCCTGGCGAATCATCCTTTGGGTAAAAGTAGAGTACCACCCATTGTCCACGATATTGTTTGGACTCATGCCATTTGCCATTTTGATCTTGTAACTTAAAGTTAGGCGCTGCCTGTCCAACCCATTGTTTTTGGCTTGAGGTGGAAGAAGAAAAAATCGAAGTTTCGGCATGAGTTAAATGATAAGTCCCGAAACTACAGGTCATACCTATTAAGCTAACACGGAGCAATTGATTCAAAGTCATTTTCTTCTTTTTCGATGCTATGGAAGATTTATCTTAGCAAACTATGACCATCATCAGTGCAACAAAATCATAGAATGGCTGTATATGGTTTTTGATGCTCTGACCAAAATGTGATCTTAATGTGGAGTTGATTTATCAGGGAAACCGTGTGACTTTTCAGTTTTAGAATGATAGGAAATGCAGCTCAGTCGTAAAATAAAAGCCGTTATACTGCTGTACAAAGTTTAATTTTTAGAGCAAAACGTTGAACGCGAGTATTTTACTGATTACGGGTTGGGGTGGTGGAACACAGTTGTTGGAACCTTTACAGCACAAACTACAACAACAAGGACATCATGTTGAACTGATCAATATTTTTAATGCCTT
The DNA here is from genome assembly GCF_004331035.1 of Acinetobacter sp. ANC 4910. Lineage (GTDB taxonomy): Bacteria > Pseudomonadota > Gammaproteobacteria > Pseudomonadales > Moraxellaceae > Acinetobacter. The sequence continues at coordinate 327,318 of NZ_SJNT01000001.1, read as the reverse complement.
GGATGCGGATATTCTGCAACACCATGTTGAACTGGCCCATCGCTTTGATGTGATTATGGGCTGGTCGTTGGGTGGACAACTGGCAACGCTATTGACGCAGCAACTACAACAACAATATCAAGAACAAAAAACCTTGATTACTTTGGCATCAAACCCATGTTTTGTTGCACAATCGAACTGGTCAACAGCGATGCCACAAGAAACATTTGAGCAATTCAAACTGTCTTTTCAGCAGGATGCGATTACGACTTTAAAGCGTTTTGGCTTTCTGGTTTGTCAGGGTGCAGATTCTGCCAAGAAAGATTTTATTCAAATGCAAAAACTGATTAAGCCACAACCAATTTCACTGTTACAACACGGTTTAGTCTTGCTAGAGCAGTTGAATTTAACCGAAACTTTGGCGCATTATACAGGACAGCAATTGCATGTGTTTGCACAGCATGATGCACTGGTTCCCGGCGAAATTATTCAAAATATGCCACAATTACTTGCAGAGAATGTAAAAGTTGTATGTATTGAACATGCCTCGCATGGTTTTCCTTGCTTCGAAGTTGAGCAGAGTGTGCAAATTATAGAAGATTTTATCAATACAACTTTTCAAGCTGTCTAGGAATGACCATTCTCGCAATGTTTTTTAGAAACTTGCAGGTTTAAGATAGCCCACATTGTAAAAAAGAGTACGCCACAGGAGTTATGGATGACCGATTTATTTGACCTTGAACATATCTGGCATCCTTATACCTCTATGACCAATCCACTGCCGACGTTCAAAGTAAAGAAAGCTTATGGGGCAGTAATTGAACTAGATGATGGACGCCAACTGATTGATGGTATGTCTTCATGGTGGTGTGCGATTCATGGTTATAACCACCCAGATTTGAATCAGGCGGTGACCGATCAGTTGCAAAATATGTCGCATATTATGTTTGGCGGTTTTACCCATGACCCAGCCATTGAACTGGGCAAACTGTTATTAAAGATTACTCCGCCTAGTTTAGACAAAATTTTCTATGCCGATTCTGGTTCAGTTGCAGTCGAAGTCGCTTTAAAAATGGCAGTGCAATATTGGACGGCACAGGGCAATACAGGGAAGACCAATTTTGTCACGCCACGCTCGGGCTATCACGGGGATACGTGGAATGCGATGTCGGTATGTGATCCTGTAACGGGCATGCATCAGATTTTTGGCAGCAGTTTACCCAATCGAATTTTTGTTCCTGCACCACAAGTCGGTTTTGATCAGACTTGGGACCCAGCGGATATTGCTGAACTCGCACAAACCTTGGAACAGCATCACCACAGCATTGCAGGTCTGATTATTGAGCCGATTGTGCAGGGTGCAGGTGGCATGCGTTTCTACCATCCTGAGTATTTGCGCCAAGCCAAATTGCTCTGTGAAAAATACCAAATTCTGTTAATTTTTGATGAGATTGCGACAGGTTTTGGACGTACAGGCAAACTCTTTGCTTGGGAACATGCACAAGTTGAACCCGATATTATGTGTCTAGGCAAAGGCTTAACAGGTGGTTATATGACGCTGTCTGCAACCTTAACCTCGAAGCATGTGGCTGAAACCATTTCTAAAGGTGAAGCAGGCGTGTTTATGCATGGTCCAACCTTTATGGCAAACCCACTGGCTTGTGCAGTGGCATTACGCAGCACACAACTTTTAGTGTCTCAAGACTGGCAAAGTATCATCCAGCGTATTGGCAACCAATTGCAGCAACATCTTGCACCATTAGCACAACTCAATTATGTGCAGGATGTACGCGTGTTGGGGGCGATTGGTGTGGTTGAGCTGAACTTTAATGTCGATATGAAAACGCTACAACAAGAATTTGTAAAACGTGGCATTTGGATTCGTCCATTTGGTAAGCTGGTCTACGTGATGCCACCGTATGTCATTTCAGAAACGCAGTTAGATATTTTATTGACTGAACTAGTAGATGTAGTTCGCCATATGCAAGAGGAAGCGGCATGAATTTGTTAGACCATTATGCTGCACAGTTGGATGAACTGAAACAGCAGGGTAATTTACGTCAATTTACCTCTAACACCCAGCAGGGGAAATGGATTGAAATTCAGCAACGCCGGATGTTGAATTTAGCTTCAAATGACTATTTGGGCTTGGCTTCCGATCTGAGCTTACGCGAACAGTTTTTTGATGAAACCCCGAATGCACGTCGTCTGATGAGCTCATCTTCTTCGCGTTTATTGACAGGGAATTTCCCTGAATATGAACAGCTCGAAGCCAGTTTAAGTCAGGCTTTTGCTGGACGTGCCGCGCTGTTATTTAACAGTGGTTACCACATGAACATTGGGATTTTACCTGCGGTCAGCGATGCCAAAACCCTGATTCTGGCGGATAAACTGGTGCATGCCAGTATGATTGACGGGATTCGTCTTTCCTCTGCCAAGTATGTACGTTATCGCCACAATGACTTACAGCATTTATCGCAATTGTTGCAGAAATATCATGACGATGAGGCTTTTGAGCGCATTATTGTGGTGACTGAATCCATTTTTAGTATGGATGGCGATGAAACTGATTTGGCAGAATTAGCTCGCATTAAGTCCCAATTTGCCAAAGTGATGCTGTATGTGGATGAAGCGCATGCGATAGGCGTGCGTGGTGAACAAGGTCTAGGTTGTGCCGAACAATATCAAGTGATTGAGCAGATTGACTTCTTGGTAGGGACATTTGGTAAGGCGATGGCCTCAGTCGGTGGCTACTTAATTTGCCATCCGATTATCCGTGAATTTCTGATTAATCGTATGCGTTCTTTGATTTTCAGTACCGCACAGCCGCCAATCTGTATGGCGTGGACCAACTTCATTTTCCAAAAAGTGTTGAGCATGAATGCCAGTCGTCAGCATTTACAACAATTAAGCAGTTATTTACAACAAGCGATACAGGCAAAAGGCTATGCTTGTCCATCAACCAGTCATATTGTGCCAGTGATTATTGGCGAATCACAAAAAACGGTAGATACTGCGGCACAATTACAGCAAGCAGGCTTTTATATTATGCCTGTTCGTCCACCGACGGTTCCTGTACAAAGTTCGCGTTTACGTATTTGTTTAAATACCCAATTTCAGCAAGATGAACTGGATCAGTTTGTCGTTTTGTTATGAGTTTTAGTGTTGAATCCATCTCAAATAGATAAATTTCGTGTTGCTCAGCGTTTTGCACAAGCGGGACAAAGCTATACTGAACATGCCATTGTGCAAAAGCAAATTTGCCAACATTTAATGCAATTGATGCTAGATTTTCTGCCTACATGTCATCAGGCGCGGGTCTTTGAAATTGGCTGTGGTTCTGGAAATTTGAGTCACCTTTTATTGCAAAATTTGCAAATGGATCACCTGATTCTGAATGATCTATATGTTGAGGTTGCACGCCATTTTCCGCAACTGCAACAGATTGAATGGCGAATCGGAGATATTGAGCAACTTGAGTTTCCAAAACAATTAAACGTGGTGACTTCCAGTTCTGCTTTGCAGTGGATGACAGATTTACAGGCAATTTTTACTAAAGTCGCCCATGCTTTAGTGCAAGACGGTTTCTTCTGTTTTTCCATTTTTGGACAGCAGAATTTAAAAGAAATTAAAACCTTAACCGGGCAGGGGTTGGAATATCACAGCATGCCTGAACTTGAGCAAAGCTTGATTCAATCGGGGTTCGAGGTTTTACACCTAAGTGAACAACTGACCACGCTGTACTTTACCCATCCCAAGCAGGTGTTACAGCATTTAAAAGCTACGGGTGTTACGGCGACCAATGCAGCGCATCGTTGGACCAAGCATTCGTTACAACAATTTTATCAAAATTATCAGCAATTTTCGGAGATGGATCAGCAAGGGCAAGTGCAGTACACACTCAGCTATCACCCGATTTATTGTATTGCACGGAGAATAACATGAGCGCAGACATCTATTTTATCAGTGGGATTGATACAGGCATTGGCAAGACCTATACCACAGGATACCTGGCAAAGTTATGGAATGAGCAAGGTCAGCATGTCATTACCCAGAAACTGATTCAAACGGGCAATGTCGATGTATCTGAAGATATTCAACAACACCGTGAAATTATGGGTACAGGTTGGTTGCCAGAAGATGAAAGTAAACTGACCATGCCAGAAATTTTTACCTATCCTGCTTCACCACATTTAGCCACCAAACTGGACGGTCGTGACATTGATTTTGCCAAAATTGAAGCTGCAACACAGCAATTGGCAGAAAAATTTGAGGTGGTTTTACTGGAAGGTGCTGGCGGTTTAATGGTGCCTCTCACGACAGAAATGTTGACCATTGATTATCTAGAACAGAAAAAGTTTCCTGTGATTTTAGTCAGTTCTGGGCGTTTGGGCAGTATTAACCATACTTTATTGAGTTTGGAAGCATTAAAAGCACGTGGTTTGTCTTTATATGCTTTGGCTTATAATTTAAATGATGAGTCACAAGATCCGTTAATTTCCAAAGATACTTCTGAATATCTGAAAGCTTATTTAGCCAAGCATTTTCCTGATGCGTTATGGATTGATATTCCTGTGTTGTAAATGTAAAAAGAGGAGTTATTTTTAAATAACTCCTCTTTTATTATTGGCTTAAAATTTAATTAATGCTTGGATAGTTGTTTTTAATCTGTTGAGCGATAAAATCAAAACTTGATTTATTAAATAGCGTATAACTTCCTTTGGAATCGTAGTTGACTAATTCGCCATTAAAAATCATGCCATATTCTGGAGAAAGTATGTCGCCTTTGACATCCCATTCTCCATCATAAATTTTTCCATCTTTGCTAATTGCAGGATCAGCACCAGCTTCATATAGAGGATTACCACTACTATCTACACTATATGCCACATCGAGATTAGAAACTTTACCAATCTTATAGGTATAATTTAATTGGCCATAATGTTTTTGAATCCAGTCATTTAAACTAGTTGCATCTGTTACTGTAGATTCGGAAAAGTAAAATTGATAATCATCATTAACAATAGATTTGGGAATATAAACATAAGAACCAGCTGGGAATGTCGCAGTGCTTGAAAGTAAGGCAGCTAAAGCATCTTTATTCCCTTTTAAAATCATGCCAACTTGATTGTGTAGGTAAATATAATCCTGAGTTTTAGGATATCCTGTGAGTATATTGGTCGGGAAAATATCTGCTATCGTTTTACCTGACAGATCAATCTTTTCAAAATTAAAATTTTGCTTTCCTGCATTTAGGCTACATTCATCATTAAATAATGCTGTTGAAACTTGTAGCCCTTGAGATGAAGATAGGTAATAGTAAGGCCATCCACTAGATTGTTTTTGAAGTGTTTTTTGAGTATAAAGCCCCTGACTATTTAATATGTAACCTTCGTAAATTTCTTCATTTTCTGCGGTACTTTTATCTAATTCTTCTGCACTAACATTATAAATGGGTGCATAGTTCACATAGAGCATTTGTCCATTTCTTTGAATCACGTCTGCATATAGTTGAGTTACATAATTTGGAGTATTTACACTACTTTTATATTCATAATCCAAATTGTATAAAGGCTCATCAAAAATAGTAGTTCCGGTAATTTGGGAATTCAAAAGAATTCCTCGATTACATGTTAACGTGGTCGATCCTCCAGAACTTGAATTTGAAGCTGATGGAGTTGTCGAGGAGGTGGAACCACCTGATCCTCCTCCACATCCACTTAAAACTGTAATAGATATAGAGAATGCTAAAGTTGTAAGTTTTTTCATTTGTGCCACTCTAGGTTTTAAATTATTGAATTATTAAGTTTTAAAGTTAGAAGCGGATTATATACAGAATGGTCTGTTCGGTGAATATTTTTTATTCTTACATGTGATGACTTATAAAATGCATCATGATGTTAAGGCGTGCATTTAAATGCCGAGCGTTTTCACACTGGATTTTAATGGCTAATTGACCAGTGAGTAAGTCGATTTTACAAACAAAAAAATCCGCATTTTATAGAGAGTGAAATGCGGATTTTTTTCGACAAGATTAAAGTGAAGCGTTACTCTCAATTCCAATTTTAGTGATATTTAGACGTTGTGCCATCGCCATGACCATCGTGACTTGTTTGTATTCGGTCATGCGGTCAGGTTGCAGTTTAATTTGATCTTGTTCAGACTTTTTTGCCACCGTCATAAATAAACTTTCTAAAGCCTGCTTATTTTCTACAGACTGACCATTCCAGAAGATTTTTCCTTGTGCATCTAATTTGAGATTGATGATTTCAGGTGGTTTTTCATTGCTTTGTGGTGGCGGAGCACCATTTGGCAAATTAATATTGATGGCATTATTGGGAATTGGAATGGTGATAATAAACATAATAATCAACACCAACATGACATCAATTAATGGTGTCATATTGACATCGAGTAGTACATCATCGTCATCATGTGAGCCAATATTCATACCCATAACTTGCTCCTTCTGAGTCGATTATGGTGAAGCTGGGGGAGTGGTCACAAACGCAATTTTGCCAATCCCAGCGTGTTTGGTTGCATTAATTACCTGATCAATCGCTTCAAAGTGAGTCTGCTGATCGCCACGAATATGCACTTCAGGTTGCGGACGTTTTTGCGCCTCGACTTGTAGGCGTGTCATCAGCGTGGCTTTATCTGCAATATATTTTTCATTCCAGAACACATCCCCATTTTTATTGACTGCAAGTTGAATATTTTCGGGTTTATTGGCATAAGGCGTATTTTTCTCTTCAGGTAATTTTACGGGTACTGTATGGATGGCGACAGGCACCGTAATGAGAAAAATAATCAGCAGAACCAGCATAATATCCACTAGCGGAGTTGTATTAATGGTTCCAATTACATCATCTTCACTGTCATCTGAACTGACCATCATGCCCATGGTTGATGTCCTCTTTTATTTATTCACGACTTTTTTATGATTTGGATTGCTGCTGATTTCACCACTGAGTAAAACTGTGTGTAAATCAGAACCAAAGCTACGCACATTTTCCATTACCGCTTTATTGCGACGGGTTAACCAGTTGTAACCAAGTACCGCTGGTACTGCTACAGCCAGACCAATCGCCGTCATAATGAGGGCTTCACCAACAGGACCTGCAACTTTATCAATTGATGCTTGACCCGACATACCAATGGCGGTGAGTGCGTGATAAATTCCCCAAACCGTCCCAAATAGACCCACAAATGGTGCCGTTGAGCCAACAGTGGCAAGGAAAGCCAGTCCGCCACTTAAATGACTTTGAATTTTGTCGATGGCGCGTTGAATGGAAATGGTCACCCAAGTATTAAAGTCGATACGTTCTAATAACGTTCCTTCGTGGTTTTTGGTCGAGTGAATGCCCTTTTCCGCAATAAAGCGGAAGACACTTTCTTTATCTAAGCTATCTGTTGCGCTTTCGAGTGTACTGGCATCCCAAAACTCAGCATCCGCTTTACGACCTTGCCCTTTGATTTTCGATTGTTGCAGCAGTTTGGTAATCATGATGTACCATGTGCCAATCGACATCATGACCAAAATAAACAGCGTGGTTTTGGCGACCATGTCACCTTCTTTCCACATGGCTTCTAAGCCATAAGGGTTGTATGCAGGGGCTTCTGATTTGGCCGGTGGTTGCGGTGCAGTGGTGGTGTTACTCGGAGTTACTGCTGTAGTCGTTACAGGGGCAGTATCTTCAGCAAATGCAGAATGAATCGGGAGAAAGGTACTTGCTACAACTAAGCCAGCAGTAGCCATTTTTTTTACAGGATTGATCATTTTATTCATCTATATGCTCCAATTTTTGTTTAATTCATTAGTCCAGTGCAAATTCATAAGGAATTTCAAACCAAGTTTCTTGCGGTTCACCATTTTTTAATGCGGGATTAAAGGTGCATAAGCTATAAGCTTTAGAGGCTGCTTTATCTAAACTCTTCACACCGCTGGATTTTTTCACTTTGACTTGTTTGGCTTTCCCATCTGTACCCACCAGTACCGAAATGGTCACTGCACCAAATTCACCATTCATTTGCGCTTCACGTGGCATTTCTGGTTGTTTACAGCCGCCGTCACCTTGCGATGCTCCGCGAGTTGCACCCGCTGGTTTAGATGCAGGGGCGGGTGCCGCTGCTGCCGCAACAGGTGTAGGAGCGGGCACTGGACTTGGTGAAGGCGCTACAGTAGGTGTCGGTGTGACAGCTTTTACAGGTTGAGTTGGGCTAACTGGTGCTGTTTTTTGCACACGTTCGACTTTTTCCACTGGTTTTTCGGGTACATGGTTTTTTACGACCTCTTTAACCATTTTGGGTGGTTCGGGTGGAATTTCTTTGGGTTTGGGTTTTTCGGGTTCAGGTGGTTTATCTTGAATAATCATCAATTCCACAATGGGTTCTTCTGGCTTATGTATGGTTTTGGATAAACCTGCCATAAGGGCATAGAAAATAATAAGATGCAGAAAAATGACTGCCCCAATACCAATCAGGCGTTTGGCTGAATTGTTCTCTAATGCTGTGAAACTCGTGCCCATGGTTACTCCTGAAATTTGAGACAAACAATAAATCGTTCACGCATCACTGCTTATGAAAGATGGACGGATTGACAGTATTTGTTGTTTGGCTAAATGAAGGATTAAATGTTTTGCCCATACTGTCTCGCTGGAGGATTTCAAGACAGAATGGGCAGAACGCCAATTAGAACTTGTAAGTCCCCCGCAAGAAGTAAGCGCGTCCAGTTGGGTCGCTATAGCGTGGGTCATAACCGTATTGGAAGTTATCCATCACATTCGAAGCAGCAGGCTCAGCATCAAACAGGTTTTTAATCCCCGCAGTCAGCTCTAGGTTTTTAAAGCCTTTATAGGTTCCTGACACGTTATAGAGGGTGTAGTCACTGACTTTGTGGTGGTCATAAGCATCATCGCCAATGGCATTTTGGTCGTCGTAGCCACGGTAGAATTCTTGCTCAAATATCATCTTCCAGTTTTCATAACTCCAATTAATGTTGGCAACGTGTTTCCAACGAAGAATTGCAGGGTCATCATAAGTTCCGACTTTGCCTTCCCATGCTCCGCCAGCTTCTTCTTGTTTGTCATATTTGATGATATAGGTGCCATCGATGCCGAAACCAAAACGACCTGTTGCGGTCATTGGAGTCAAATAGTTTAGGGTTAGATCGATCCCTTCGGTTTTAATCCCGCCCATATTCACCAGTGTGGTGTTGACGTATTTAATCCGACCTTCATTATCACGCACAAAACGGTCTGCATATTTGGTTGGATTTTCAAAAATCATGGCATCACTAATGGTGTCGATCAGACCATCAATTTCAATATTGTAATAATCGGCTGTGAACACTAAATTCTTGATGGGTTCGAGCACAAAACCCGCAGTATATGAGGTGGATTCTTCTGGTTGTAAATCGGGTGAACCACCTTGCATACGTTTGAACTGCACATTACATTCGGTTTGGTATTGTGTAGAAGTCGCTTTACCCCCTGGACAAAGCACAGGGTCATCATATCTTGCCCCAGTGTAGGTTTCACTTTGTGGTGCATTGATGTCATATAAGCTTGGTGCGCGGAAACCTGTACTGTAGGAGGTACGGAACATCAGTTGTTTGAGTGGTTCCCAACGGAAAGCAATTTTGGGGTTAAAGGTATCGCCAAAATCACTATAATCGTCGTAACGAGCAGCCAGTTGAGCCTCTAAAGTTTTGGTGATTGGAATATGTAACTCACCAAAGAAGGCGGTAATATCTCGGTCACCTTCGCTCAGCGGTTTATTCGGGTCTATACCACTACTCGGGACTTGACTCACAATGTCTGAATTAACTTTAGCTTCCCATTCTTGTTTACTGAAACTGCCACCGAGTGCTAAACCAACATCACCTGCGGGTAAGGTATAAATAGGTCGGCTCACAGTAAGGTCAACCGTGGTGGAATCTAATGAAGCAACATTCGACTCACCTGTGACCGAAAAAGAATTCCATAAATTTGAGTCTGGACTGGCACCAAAGGGATTGATCAAACCATCATTTAAAGCGGCTTGTAATTTGCTGCGGTTCAAATAACCACTAACAAAACTGTCGGTTGCTTCACTTTTTGCATAGGTCACGCCACCGTTCATGTCCCATCCGTAGGCTTCACCCTCAATACCAACAAAAGCACGGTGCGACTCATTGACAGATTGAGAAACACGGTTGCCCGCTTGTGAACGTAAATACAGTTGTAATGGCACACCGCTTAAACCATCTACAGACGGTGTAACTCCTTTACCAGGATAATAAGGACTGGTCTCAGGGAGAGTTACTGAGCGACTGTAGACATCGGGTGCAATGGAAGTGGTGACTTCATTGTGGGAATAGATATATTCACCGATCGCATTGAACGTGTCGCTAAGTTTGAATGTACCGCGACCCATTGCCGAAATGGTTTCTGTTTCAGGGGCAATGCCAATCAATGCTTGGGTGTTGAGATAACACAGCCCACCATCTGCGACAACATTTGGAGTGTTATTACAGTTACTATTGCCATAAGGATTGCCCAAAGTTCCTGTGGTCGGGTCATAAAAGTTGGCGGGGAAACCATTGGCTGAACTGGCATCAATGCCGAGTTCAGGTATTAAGCCACCGCGTTTACTGACTTTACGGTCTTTGGCCATAATGTCATTAGAACGACGGTAATCGACCACACCAAAGACGTTAAAACCTTGTTCATCTAAATCGCCGTAGCCACCAAAAATTTGGACGTCTTGTTTATCTCCGCCTGACTGCTCAGGTTGAAGAAAGCCACCACTGATGCTGAATCCCTCGTAGCTTTTTTTGGTAATTAAGTTAATGACCCCTGCAATTGCATCGGCACCATACACGGCAGAGGCACCATCACGTAGAATTTCAATACGCTCAATCATTGCCAATGGAATGATATTTAGGTTGGTGGTGGAGGTGCTAAATGCACTATAGGCCAGACGGCGTCCATTCAGTAGAACGAGAGTTTTGTCGGTTCCTAAGGCACGCAGGTTGGCAGATGAACCTTCGGTATTGCTTGCCCCGACGTTCTGTGAGGTCGAAAAGCCCGCTTGGTTGGCACTGACCTTGGTCAATGCTTCTTCGACGGTGGTAATCCCTTGATTGGTTAAGTCTTCGCCCTTAATAATTGTAATTGGAGAGGTACTTTGCGCGGCCACCCCCTTAATTGAAGATCCCGTTACTGTGACTTTGGCAACTTTTACGGGTTGCTCTTGTATTTCTGTGTTTTCTGTATCTTCGGCATGAGCTAAAGACAAGCACATCATACTTAAACTCAGCGTACTTAATTTAAGAATTGCTTTGCTAACCGATGGCTTGTCCATCGCCTTAGCAGATTTGTTCTTTATCATCGTAAAAGTAATCCTTTTTTTGTATTTAGCGAGATTGCTGTGTAGGTTTAAGCAAATCAGATGCCAATTTGATTTTTTATGCATAGCTAAAACTTAAATATTTGAAATATATCTAGTTATTAAATTTAAAATGTGAATTTACTCACAACTTTTATTGGCTATATAAGTAGAAATGTTGAAATGAATAGGGTGGGTGAAAATGCGTCAATTTGGAACTTAAAGTCATGTGCTATTTTGTGTATTTTAAATTTTTGTTTAAAAAATAAACTAAATTAACTATTTTCAATTGAATTATAAATTATTTTTATGAAATGTATAAATGTTAAAATATATATAAAACAACAAACTAAATATATTTTTTGTTATAAAAAAATGAGTCATGAGCCATTATGAATCATGTGTGTATTTTTTTTGTGCGTTATGTAAGTGTATGTTGTAGGCTTGGTTTATGTATTTTTTGGCCAATAAGATGGTGCAATGAGTTAGATAAAAATACGATAAATATCTAATAAAAAATAACTTTAAATAATGTGATTTTTTTAAATACTGGCAAGTTTTTCAGGATGGCACGAAATTCGCTTTAGCCTCAAATCATTGTAGATTCATGATTTAAGCAGAGGACGAATGACAAAGAATTTGCTTAAATGGAACATGAATAACAATAAACACTCAGTTTAAAAACAATGAATGACGCAGCGCTTAAGCGTGCAGCACAGGAAAGGTAAAAATTGGAAGCCAAAAAATTAAGAATAGCCATTTTAACCCTGTTGATTTCATCGGGCTGTATGCTGCAAGCCAATGCTGCGGCACAGCCCAACAAGATTTTACACGTGGCGATAGAAGCGCCTGATGATGGTTTTGATATGGTCAAAACCTACAATTTTTACAGTGGAAAAATCGCCGAAGTTATTTTTGAACCTTTGCTGAAATACGATTATTTAGCTCGCCCTGTGCAATTGGTGCCGAATACGGTACAGGCTTTGCCGCGTATCGAGCAAAATGGCAAGGTTTACACGTTTCAGATTAAGCCAGGGATTTATTTTTCACCCGATCCTGCGTTTAAAGGGCAGCGTCGTGAACTCAAAGCACAAGATTATATTTACAGTATCCAGCGTATTTTAGATCCGAAAAACCGTTCAACCACCTATTCATTCATTGATGGAAAAATTGTGGGGGGTAATCAAGCCAATGCACTGGCCAAGAAAACGGGAAAGTTTAATTACGATGCGCCGATTGCAGGCTTAAAAGCCCTTGATCCCTATACTTTACAAATTACTCTAACCCGTCCTGATTATAATTTTCAGTATATTCTGGCGTATGTCACCTTTGGTGCTACAGCACGTGAAGTAGTTGAATATTATGCTGATCGTATTGCACAGCATCCTGTTGGGACTGGGCCGTATCAACTGAGTAAGTATGTTCCGCGTAGCAAAATTGAATTGACCGCCAACCCGTATTACCGTGGTTTTGTCTGGAATTTTAAATCGACAGGTAGCGCTTGGGATAACAGATTAGTAAAAGAAATGTCAGGCAAACAGATGCCGCAAATTGGCAAAGTTGAGGTCAGTATTATTGAAGAAGAACAATCGCGTTGGTTAGCATTTAAAACAGGGCAACTCGATTTCGACAAATTAACTTCGAATGCTGTGCCGCAAGCACTGGATGGTCAGAAGCTCAAACCTGAATTGGTGAAGCAAGGGATTCAGCACTATCCCAATAAAGACCCCGAAATTACTTACACCATGTTCAATATGAAAGATCCTACTGTTGGTGGATTCAGTCTAGAGAAAATTGCCTTACGTCGTGCAATCACTTTGTCATTTAATCAAGACGAAGCGATTAAACAACTCTATAAGGGACAGGCGGTTCGGTCTGAAATGCTGGTTCCAGACGGTGTGCAGGGCTTCAATCCGAATTATCGCAGTAGCCTCGCCTATAACCCTATCTTAGCCAATAAATTACTGGATCGTTTCGGTTATAAAAAAGGTGCAGATGGTTATCGGACTTTACCCAATGGCAAAGCACTCACTTTAAAGTTTATGACGGAAAATAGTTCCAGTTCCGTGGTGCAATCTGAACTGTGGAAAAAGAATCTGGATGCAATAGGTATCCGCGTTGATTTTCAAGTGAGTAATTTTGCCGATAATTTAAAAGCCGCAACGCAATGCAAATATATGCTGTGGGGTGGTGCTTGGATTGCAGATTATCCAGAAGGAGAAAATTTTGCGCAGTTGCTGTATGGGCCGAATTCAGCACAGGGCAATTTAAGTTGTTATCAATCCAAAAGTTATGATGCACTGTATCAGCAAATGTTAGGTTTACCACCACAGCAACGCTTACCATATTATGAAAAATTAAGCCGTCAAATCGAAGCTGATAATCCATGGATTATTCATAGTAGCCGTATTCGCAACTGGTTGTTGCATCCACAGGTTCAGGGTTTTAAAGCTCATCCGATGATGAATAGCAACTGGCAATATTTAGATATACAGCCTGTAAAAAATAAATAAGTTTGGACGAAGAATGAAACAGTTGAATAAAAAAAATCACTATTGGCTCAAAGGGATATGGGCAGGTGGACTTTTAATCTCAAGCTCTATGAGTTTATTGGCACAAAGCCCTGCCGACCCGCACAAAGTCTTACGTTATGTGTTCCCTGTGGCTGAAACGGGTTTTGACCCCGCAGGCGTACATGATTTGTATTCGGCACATGTCAACGGTTCAATCTTTGAAACTTTGTTTACCTACGATTATTTAGCATCGCCTGCAAAGTTGGTTCCACGTACCGCAGTCGCCTTACCTGAAGTCAGTGCTGATGGTTTGACTTATACCATCCACATTCAAAAGGGCATTTATTTTGCCGCAGATCCAGTCTTTAAGGGCAAAAAGCGTGAGCTGACCTCGGCAGATTATGTGTATACCTTTAAACGCCTACTCGATCCAAACTTGCGTTCTCCGAACAGTTGGTTGCTGGATGGACGTATTTTAGGGATGGACGCCATGTTGAAGCAGGCGACTCAAACAGGTAAGTTTAATTACGATCAAGCTGTTGCAGGTTTGCAAACGCCTGACCGATATACCTTGGTGATACGTTTAACCAGTCCTGATCAAAACTTTCCGATGTTACTGGCACATCAACCTGCGGGTGCCGTGGCACGTGAAGTCATCGAAAAATATCGAGATAAAGCTGGATTTGTGATGGGACATCCTGTGGGTACGGGGCCGTATTTGCTAACTCGCTGGACGCCTGGTTCCCGCATTATTTTAAAAGCCAATCCTGATTTTCGTAGTTTTGTTTGGAACTTTAAGGCTTCTACGGCAGAAGATCAGAAAATTGTCAAAGCCATGCAAGGCAAAAAAATGCCGCAAATTGGCATGATTGATATTCAGGTGATGGAAGAAGGACAATCACGTTGGTTATCTTTTATTAAGGATGAAATTGATCTGTTTGCTTTGGATGGAGAATTAACCGTTCAAGCTTTGCAAAATGGCAAACTCAAACCTGAGCTGGCAAAAAAAGGCGTACACCTGTCGCGGATTACTGACCCTTCGATTGATTATCATTATTGGAATATGCAAAACCCAGTCGTGGGCGGTATGAGTAAAGACAAAATCGCTTTACGTCGTGCCATGGCGATGGCCTTTTCAGCCGATAACTACATTACTATTTTACAAAAAGGCGATGCACAACGCTTACAAGCCCCGATCCCAAATGGCGTGGTGGGTTATGATCCGAATTATAAAAGCAGTATTCCTTATTCGGTTAAAGCCGCCAATCTGCTGTTAGACCGCTATCACTATAAAGTCGGTGCAGATGGTTGGCGCACTTTGCCGAATGGGAAACCTTTGCAAATTGATATGACGATCTCGGGTAATAGTGCGCGGAGTCAACAACAGGCAGAATTTTGGAAGAAAACGCTGGATAGTATCAAAATTAAAATGAGCACCCAGTCCTTGCCATTTGCCGAAGCACTCAAGTTGGAAAAGCAATGCAAGACCATGTTTAAAAGCTCAGCTTGGATTGCCGATTATCCAGATGCCGACAACTTTATGCAGTTGTTCTATGGCAAAAATATCAATGTGACCAACAATGCTTGCGTAAAAATTCCTGAATATGACCGTTTGTATGAACAAACTCAAAAAATGCCGCCTGGTCCAGAACGAGATGCATTGTATCGGAAAATGTCACGCTTGCTCGAAGTGTATATGCCCGTACAAATTATTGGTGCGCGTTATCGCAACGTCTTGGCTCAGCCCCGCGTGATTGGTTTTAAAAAGCATCCGATTTTGCCTGCGGAATGGATGTACATCGATATTGATATGAAGAAATAGAAATTAAATAAAACTGGAGTAATGATGAATCACCCAACCTTCAAATTGACCGTACTCAGTGTTTTGACTTTTGCAGTACAGCAGTTCACTTTTGCAGATTCTCCCGCGCGTCAGACCTTGCCGCAATTTCAAGCCCAAGATATTCCTGCCTTGTGTGATACCAAAATTCAGGATATTCAACAGCAGCTTAAGCGTTTTGAAGCCAAGCCTATGACGGCACAGAATAATGCTGCACCTGTATTGGCGGAATGGGATCGTATTTTTGCCTCGTTTGAAGATTTTTATGGGCCTATTGGCTTATACAGCAATGTTTCTCCAGATGCAGCTTTGCGTAAAGCGGCAGAAGATTGTGAAATCAAGATTAGTCAGTTCCAAACCGATATTTATCAAAATCCAAAACTGTATCAACAAATTAAGAACACCCAAGCCAGTGATGCGATTGATAGCAAGTTTCGGGAAGATTTACTCAATGATTTTGAAAAAACAGGGATTCAGTTAAGTGCCGAAAAGCAAGCACGTTTAAAAGTGATTTTGGCAGAACTGGCAAAGATTGAGCAGGAATATGCACGTAATGTACGTGATAATCCGCAAAAGTTGGAATTTACGCCTGCCGAATTAACAGGATTGCCGCAAAGCTATATCGATGCCTTAAAGAAAAATGACCAAGGCAATTATTTACTCGGTTTTGAATATCCAGAATATCGTCCTTTCATGGAGTTGGCAGACAACGATGCTGCACGCCAGCGTTATCAAATTGCCTATACCCGCCGTGGGGGTGAGCGGAATTTGATCTTGCTGAAACAAGCCATGGATTTACGTTATGAATTGGCAAAATTGTTTGGTAAATCCAGTTATGCGGAGTGGGCGCTACATAAACGTATGGCAGAAACCCCTGAAATGGTAAACAAGTTTCTGTCAGAGGTGCATGCAACGGTTGCGCCGTTAGAGCAAAAAGAAGTGGACACACTACGTGAGTTTCAAGCGAAAACCTTAAATATCCCCTTAGCGCAAGCCAAGATTGAGCGTTGGAGTGAGGCGTATTGGAGCGAAAAGCTGCGTAAAGCCAAGTATCAGATTGACCAAGAAAAAATGCGGGAATACTTCCCAACGCAAGCGGCACAGGACTGGTTATTTGCCATTTCATCTAACCTGTATGGCATTGAGTTTAAACCTGCCAAAGTCGATGTCTGGCAAAACGAAGTTGAATATTACGATGTGACCGATCAGAAAACAGGACAGCTTTTGGGTGGGCTATATGTCGATAAATTCCCACGTGAAGGCAAATACGGACATGCTGCGGTATGGGGGGTATATGGGGGTAGCAGCTTAACGGGGCGTAAACCGATTTCAGCATTGGTGACTAACTTTAACCGCAAAGGCTTAAATAGTGATGAACTGGAAACCTTTGTACATGAGTTTGGACATGCCTTACACGGTATTTTGTCGACTACCCGCTATTCAGCCCAATCAGGCACATCGGTAGAACGTGATTTTGTTGAAGCCCCTTCGCAAATGTATGAGGAATGGGCAAGACGTCAAGAAACATTATCGAAAGTGGCAGATTATTGCCAACCTGCATGTCCACGAGTTGACGATAAGTTGATTGCCAAACTGAATGCAGTACACAGTTATGGTCGTGGCTTGCATTATGCCCGTCAAACTTTGTATGCCCAATATGATATGGCACTACATGGCAATAATGCTTTGAAGGTGCAGCCCTTAGATGTCTGGAAGAAAATGGAAGGTGCAACCGCACTGGGCTATGTACCCAACACAGAATTCCCTGGGCAGTTTGGACACATCATGGGCGGCTATCAAGTTGGGTATTATGGCTATATGTGGTCTGAAGTGTTGGCTTTAGACATGCTGTCTGCTTTTGGCAAGAATTTGAATAATCCAGAAGTGGGGCAACGTTATCGCCAAACCATTTTATCTCAAGGCGGCCAGAAACCCGCGGAAGACTTGGTGAAAGATTTCTTGGGTCGTAAACCTGACAATAAAGCCTTTTTTGATGAAATTACAGGCCAACGGGTTAAATAGGGGGGCATCAAGATGCTGGCATATATCATACGTCGCTTATGGCAAATGATTCCGACCATGCTCGGAGTTGTACTGTTAATCTTCTTTTTGTTTAACTGGGTCGGGGGAGATCCTGCTTATATTCTGGCAGGCAAAATGTCCAATCCAGAACAGATTGAAAATATTCGCCAACAGTTGGGCGTCGATCAACCCTACTATGTACAGTTGTGGATTTTCATCAAGCAGATTTTAACCTTTGATTATGGACTCAGTTGGAGTACAGGGGAGTCTGTTTCACAAATTATCACCACACGTTTAGGTCCATCGCTGACCTTACTTATTCCCCTCACGATTTTACAAACTGTGATCTCGATTATTTTGGCATTGGCGGTTTCTGCGGTGCGCGGCACTCTAACGGATCGTATGGTCATGATGATGTGTACCATTGGCATGTCGATCAGTATTTTGGTGTATATCATTGTTTTTCAGTATGTATTTGCTTATCAACTCAGTTGGTTCCCCGTGCAAGGTTGGAGTGATCGTTTTAGTGAAAACCTATTTAAATACGCCTTACTACCGATTTTAATCATGTTGGTGGTCAGTATTGCGCCAACCTTAAGACTCTACCGCAGCTTTGTCCTCGATGAAGTGAATCAGGATTATGTGCGTACAGCACGTGCCAAAGGGGTGGGAGAACGTCGTATTCTTGGCGTGCATGTGCTGCGGAATGCTTCTATTCCGATTATTACCGATGTTATGGCGACCTTACCTGCGTTGTTGATTGGGGCATTTTTGATTGAGCGTTTTTTTGGTATTCCGGGCATTGGACGGGAAGTGATTATTGCGGTCGAACGCAGTGATTTCCCTGTAATTAAAGCCATCACAGTTTATGTGGCAGCAGCCACCATGATTTTTAACCTGATTGCCGATCTGGTGTATAAGCTGGTCGATCCTCGCGTACAGTTGAAGTAGGTGAACTATGCTAAGTGTGATATTTAAAAGAAAAGCACTGGATACAACAGACACCACTTCTTCTGGACTTTGGCAACTGGCCATGCGTCGGTTAAAGGCAGATCGTATCGCGATGATCTCGTTGTTCGTGGTGCTGTGTTATTTCGTGATGTTGCTGCTGTCCATGACAGGGGTGATTGCCTCGAATTGGAATAAAGAAGTTGCTGTCAGCTATGCGCCACCCACCTTTATGGGGGCAGATTCTGTCCGCGATACAACTGAAAAAGTCGCTACTCAACCACAGGCTTTGCCTGAAAATCCTGTTGATCCTTTAAAAGATGTGATTCATGAACTGAATGCCGAAATTGCCAAAGAACAAAGTACTAGTGGCGCGATAGATTATTACGGCGTGGTTGATCCCTTAGCGGAGGACATGAAAGCGATCGATCAGCAATTGGATGGGCATTTGCTCGATCAACAGGCTGAATTAAAACAAACTCTTCCTTTTGGTGCGGATAAATGGGGACAAGATGTCCTGCAAAAAACCATTAAAGGTGCAGAAACATCCATTATTGTCGGGGTTGTGGCTGCGTTATTGGCAGTGTTGATTGGGACGGTACTTGGGGCAATTTCAGGTTACTTTGGTGGTTGGATCGATGATGTCCTGAACTGGTTTTATAACATCTTTACTTCTATTCCTTATCTGTTACTGATTTTAGCCATCGCAGCGGTACTACAGCAAAAAGGGATTGTCTCGATTGTATTGATTCTGGGTTTAACAGGTTGGACGGGTGTTTATCGTTTAATTCGTGCTGAGTATATGAAACATACCTCGCGTGAGTATGTACTGGCTGCCAAAGCCATTGGGGTCAGTCATTTTAGACGTATGTTTGTCCATATTTTTCCGAATGTTAGTCATATTGCTTTGGTGCAAATCTCGATTCTTGTGGTGGCCTTTATTAAGTCCGAAGTCATTCTCAGCTTTTTGGGTTTTGGCGTACCCGTAGGGGTTGTGTCTTGGGGCAGTATGCTGAATGAGGCACAAAGTGAATTGATTTTAGGTAAATGGTGGCAACTGGCGGCAGCTTCCGTCGCGATGGCAGTCTTGGTCACTGCATTTTCCATGTTTACCGATGCATTGCGTGATGCATTAGACCCAAAACTAAAATAAGAGGTACATGACATGACTGAACAGCATAGTGATCCAATATTGTTGAAAGTTGAAAATCTTAAAGTCAGTTTTAAAGACGAAAACAAGCAATATATTGAAACAGTTAAAGGCATTTCGTTCTCGATTCCAGCAAATACGACAGTGGCTTTGGTTGGTGAGTCGGGTAGTGGTAAATCAGTAACTTCTTTGGCAACCATGGGGTTGTTGCCACCAGAGCAAAGTCGAATTTCGGCAGAAAGTAAAATCATGTTTGAAGGCGTGAATTTACTAACCTTGTCACGTGCAGAGATGCGAAAAATTTGTGGCAAAGACATCGCCATGATTTTTCAGGAACCGATGTCTTCGCTAAATCCTGTATTTACTGTGGGGGATCAGATTGCAGAAGTGCTTAGATTGCATTTGGCTATGGGGCGCAAGCAAGCCAGAACGCGTACTTTGGAGTTACTCAAAGAGGTGGGGATTCCTACACCTGAAACCAAAATTGATGCTTATCCCAGTCAGCTTTCAGGTGGGCAGCAACAACGGGTGATGATTGCGATGGCAATTGCCTGTGAACCGAAGTTATTAATTGCGGATGAACCGACCACGGCACTAGATGTAACCATTCAAAAGCAAATTCTGGATTTATTACAAGACTTACAGCGACGCCGTAACATGTCGATGCTGTTTATTACCCATGACTTGGCTTTGGTGGGTGAAATTGCCGATGAAGTGATTGTAATGCGGCATGGGGAAATTCGTGAGCAGGGTGCAGTAAAATCAGTCTTGGAGCAGCCACAAGATATTTATACCCGTGCCCTATTACAATGTCGTCCACAACTTTCTCAGCGGCCATTTCGGCTGCCAATGATCAGTGATTTTATGCAGCAACAAGGTCAGATTTGGGTAGAAAAACAAGCTGCAACTGAACTGCATCGAGCACAGCGACAACGCGGACTGAAGGGCAATGAAGAAATTATTCTGGATGTTCGAGATTTAAAAAAATCATTTTATAGTCGTAAGGGACTGTTTGGAAAAGATGAGTTTCAAGCGGTAAAAGGGGTTTCATTTCAATTGGCGAAAGGCAAAACCTTAGGCTTGGTGGGGGAGTCAGGTTCGGGTAAAACCACGATCGGATTATTGCTCATGCGTTTACAGGATGCGACAGGCGGAAAAGCTCTGTTCGAGGGACAAGATATTTTAGCAATGTCAGAAAAAGAGTTTGTTCGGTATCAACGTAAGATCCAGATCATTTTTCAAAATCCTTATGCATCGCTCAATCCGCGCTTTACGGTAGGACAAATTCTACTGGAGCCGATGCAGGTACATGGCATCGGTGCCAATGATGCAGAACGGAAAAAAATTGCCTTGGATCTGTTAGAGCGAGTCAGTTTACCTGCATCTGCCTATCATCGTTATCCACATGAGTTTTCGGGTGGACAGCGACAGCGCATTGCGATTGCACGTTGCCTTACCTTAAAGCCTGAAATCTTGATCTGTGATGAATCGGTATCGGCACTGGATGTTTCTGTGCAGGCACAGGTGCTCAATCTTCTGCAAGATTTACAGGATGAGTTTGGCTTGAGTTATATTTTTATCTCACATGATTTGTCAGTAGTGAAATATATTTCAGATCAGATTATGGTTATGAATCATGGGGATATTGTCGAAATAGCCAATTCAGATGATTTGTATCAGTCACCACAGCATGAATATACCAAACGCTTACTCAGTGCTATTCCGCAGGGTGTGTAATCAATCGTTGAGTTTGGATAACTAAAACGCGCTTATTAAACTGCATCCACATCATATATAAAAAGAGCCACTCGAAAGTGGCTCAAATTTGAACGTCAATGATTAAAACTTTTTAAAGCTTTTATTTCCAAAAGGTTTACGTGGCGCATTTTCATCACGAGCATCGCGTTGACCATATGAGCCTTTGTTACCAAAGTTTTCTGGGCGACTGTCACGTTGTGCATAGCCAGAGTTTTGGCGTGGTTCACGTTGACCATAACCTGTTTGTGCATTGTCTTGACGACGTTGGCTATGACCATTTGGGTTTTCACGGCGTTCACGGTTGAAGGCTGGCTTCGCTTGTTGTTGACCTTCATCTTCATTGTCACGACGTTGCTGACGTAAGAAACCGCCACGACGTGCTACCAGTGGTTTTTCTTGCATACGTTCAGTACGGCGTTTTGCCATGCCGAATAAACCTGTACCTTGACGTGGCTTAAGTTCAACCGATTTGGTTAAATTGTCGATGTCGTTTTTGTCTAACTCCATCCAACGGCCAGTGCGGAGTTCGCGCGGTAAAATCACGGTGCCATAACGGGTACGTAATAGGCGGCTCACTTTTAAACCTTGAGATTCAAAAATACGACGCACTTCGCGGTTACGACCTTCTTTTACTACCACTTGGAACCAACGGTTAATTCCTTCACCGCCAATCTCAGAGAATGATTCAAATTTTGCAGGGCCATCGTCTAACACCACACCACGCAACATATTGTTTTTAATTTGCGGCGTTACTTCACCCATAACACGCACTGCGTATTCACGCTCAATTTCATTCGATGGGTGCATTAAGCGGTTTGCTAGTTCACCATCATTTGTGAACAGCAACAAGCCTGTAGAGTTAATATCCAGACGACCCACCATCACCCAACGATCATTGGTAATGCTCGGTAAGTTATCAAACACAGTTGGGCGTTGTTCAGGATCGTTACGTGAACAAATTTCACCTTCTGGTTTGTAGTAAATTAAAACACGACGGCGAATTTCATCTTCAATTTGGAACTGCACTTTACGACCATCGATGCGAAGCTCATCGCCTGGCTCAATACGTTCGCCCACTTGGGCAACTTGACCATTGACACTCACGCGACCAGCAGCAATCACTTCTTCCATATAACGGCGAGAACCGAGACCAACTCGTGCGAGCACCTTTTGCAATTTTTCACTCATGACAGCATAACCTTAGAAATTATCATCAACAGTTCACCTATTTAAGACCTCGGTGCTTGCGCGTCGAGAGCCATAAAAGCTTCCTTGGCATCCTGTAGGGGAGGCAATTGACCAACTGATGTTAGGCCAAAAGCATTTAAAAACTGTGGCGTTGTAACTAACAACGCGGGTCTTCCAGGGAGTTCCCTAAAACCAGATTCTTTAATCCAGTTCCAGTCGAACAAAGTTCTTAATATTTGACTATTATTCGAGACTCCGCGAATTTGTTCAATGTCCGCACGAGTCACGGGTTGATGGTAAGCCACCACCGCTAGAATTTCGAGCAGAGAAGGCGATAAGCGTGTTGGACGCTCAGGCCATGTTTGACTAATAATTTGACGATACTTAGCGCGTACTTGAAAGCGGAAACCTTGTGCAGTTTCTACCAGTTCAATCGAGCGACCATGTTGTAAAACCATGAGTTGTTGTATCAGTTGGCGCAGTTCAGATTTAGAATATTGATCTTGAAATGCTTCTTTCAGACGTGCCAAAGAAACTGGTGCATCACTCGCAAAAATAATGGCTTCCAGTTGCATCAACATTTCATGTTGAATTTCTGATTGAGAAAACAGATCCGCTTCACTCATAGGTGTGCTCCTTGGACACTAAGAGGCGCCTCTATACCTGAACCAATAATTTGAATACGCTGTTGACGGGTCAGTTCCAGCACGGCCATAAAAGTGACGACCACGCCCATACGACCCTGACTTGGTTTGAGTAATTCAATAAAATCTAAAATTTCACCGGCTTGCAGCTTTTCTTCAATAAATGCAATTCGTTCTTCAAGCAATACTGGTTCTTGCTCAATTTTATGGGTTACTGGCTCTGGGCGGTTAAACACGCAAAATAAAGCGTCATGCAAAAGATTGACGGAAAAGCCATCATGACGGGCAGCAACATCCCCAAGGCTGACATTGGTCTGAAAAGTATCTCGTTCTAAAATACTCATTTGGCCCAAACGCTCAGCCGCTTGTTTCACGCGAAGATAAGTTTCTAGCCGATCAATCAGTTCTTGTTTCGGGTCTTTTTCAACGGCAATACTGGTAGGCTTTGGCAGTAATAAACGGGATTTTAAATCAGCCAATAAGGCCGCCATCACCATATAGTCAGCAGTCAGCTCAATATTTAGTGACTTCATGGCATCCATGTAAGAAAGATATTGGGCTGCAATCGGGGCAATATCTAACTGTAATAAGTCGAAGCCATTTTTTTGAATTAAGTAAATTAAAAAGTCGAGTGGTCCTTCGAAATGCTCCAAGAGAATTTCAAATGCAGCAGGAGGAATATATAAATCCTCAGGGATGGAGTCTTGCCATTCATCTAGAACACGGATGTGCGGCGTTTCTTCCATAGCATTAGGGACGGATTGATTCATTACAGTTATTGGCCACGCGAATTTTCAAAGGCATGATTATGTGTTTTCGAATCAGTACTTAGGGGAGAAAGTAGAGGTGATTAAAAAATACATAATTTTAATAGGCCTTAGTGTAATGCATATTAGGAGATGAATAAATTACTTGGGGGTTCAAATAACAAAAAAGTATTAAATAAATATGGGGTATTTATTTGCGTGATACTCTGGATCCGCTTATGTTGTGGCTAAGCCTTTGTAAAAACGCCAGTTTTCAGAGATCATGGCATACTTAGGGCAGAGTCCTATCGTGTTAAAAAAAACGATGTATTGCAAATGGATGACTTGAGGATACTGGATTTACCTCAAAACAGTCTGTAATAGGCATGTAGTGAATGCTGAGAAGTGAAGCGCTGAAAGCTTGAAGCATTCAGCACTTCCTTAAACAGGAGACGCTGACGCCTCTTTGTTTGTCCTGTTGATCCCACTCAAATCATTGATTTAAAACCACAGGTATTTAGTCTTTCAGGTCGATCGTGACTTTGTCGATTTGACCTGTAAAAGGATAAGGCGCTTGTTTGCTGTAACGCGGTGAAACTGTTGAGCCTAAATCCATACCAATATCTAAGGTTTCAGTTGCTGAAAAACGATAAGGAACCACTTTTTCTACCTGACCTTGAGCAACCGTGTCGCCATTAACGCTGATGCTCACAGGCCCGCCAATACCACTTCGCCCTGTATTCGGAGTCTGTTGGTAGTCTACGACGATGGTATGTTTACCTGGTGGCAAGGCTTTTGTCGCAGCAATACGGTAGTAAGATTGAGTAAAAAAGTTGTATTCATACACAGGAATGCCATTTTCCAAATACAAGGAGAAGCCGCCTCCAGAACCGCCTTCAGCCATAATCACACCATTGGCACCGCCTGTAGGAATCGTAACTTCCGCAGTAATGCTATGTGAGCGTTGGTAAATTGGTGGAGCACTACCCTCAGGCAGACGCGTGGTACCTGAGGAATATGTAAATTGCTTCCGACCACGAATAAACGATGGCCGTTCTGGGTTAAAGGCACGCTCCACAAAACGGTCATCTAGAGGATAGACCCCAAATTTACCAGCTTCTTGATCAAATAATTTTTGCAAGCTGGCTAAACGTTCTGGTTCTTGGGCTGCTAAATCATGTGCTTGAGAAAAGTCTTTTTGAATATTGTATAGCTGCCATGGGTTATTTTTAAAGCCCATTGAACCACTCAGTTTCCATGGCACACCATGGAACGATGAGGCAACCCAACCATCGTGATAGATAGCGCGATGACCACCTGTTTCAAAGTATTGCGTATGACGTTGATCTTTGGCTTTTGCGTCATTAAAAGTGTAGGTCATGCTAATACCCGACATTGGCGTTTGTTTCACACCATCGACCATGTTGGGCTGAGGAATATTGGCTGCTTCTAAAATAGTTGGTGTGATATCAGACACATGATGGAATTGGTTACGGATGCCATGCGTGGCTTTAATTTTTGCAGGCCAAGAAACGATCATGCCATTACGTGTTCCGCCAAAATGCGAAGGCACTCGTTTCATCCATTGAAACGGCGAAGAACCTGCCCATGCCCAGCCTACAGGGTAGTGGTTTTCGTGTTTTGGCCCACCAATTTCATCAATATGCGGCAATTGGTTGGCAACGGTGTCAGGGAAACCATTTTGAGTCATCAGGCTATTTATTGTCCCCGTGATACTTCCCTCAGCACTGGCACCATTATCTCCTGCAATATAAATAATTAAGGTATTGTCTGCATCGGGAAGTTTATGGATAGCCTTAATCAAACGTCCCATTTCATGATCTGTTTGCGCGAGGAAGCCCGCAAAGACTTCTTGATGCTTTGCAAACAAACGCTTTTCATCTGCACTGAGTGCTGACCAAGCTTGGATACTGTCTGGACGAGGCGTTAAATCGGTATTTTTAGGTACAATCCCCATTTTTTTCTGACGGGCTAAGGTTTCTTCACGGACTTTGTCCCAACCTTGATTAAACTGATCTTTAAATTTATCAATCCATTCTTGATTCACATGTAATGGGGTATGGACAGCACCAGGCGCCATATAGACAAAATATGGTTTATCTGGAGAAACTGAGCGTTGGCGATTAATCCAGCCAATTGCATCATCGACCAAGTCAACATTCAGATTATAGCCTTGCTCTGGACGTTTAGACGGCTCTACAGGTGTCACCCCTCGGATCAGTTGTGGTTCCCATTGGCTGGTTTCACCCCCAAAAAAGCCATAGAAATATTCAAAGCCGAGTCCAGTCGGCCAACGTTCAAAAGGTCCAACGGGTGATGTTTCCCAGTCTGGGGTGTTATGCCATTTACCAAAAGCTGCTGTTGCATAACCATTGTCTTTAAGGATTCTTGCCACACTGGCACTTTCTTTCGGCCATATGGTGCTATAACCAGGGTAGCCTGTTGAAAGTTCAGTAATTGTACCTGCCCCAACTTGATGTTGGTTTTGTCCTGTTAAAAGGGCAGCACGTGATGGTGAACTAATTCCTGTGGTATGGAAGCGGTTATAAATCACACCATCATCTGCAAGTTTATCCATTTCAGGCGTCGGTACAGGTCCTCCGAATGTACCTGCCTGCCCAAAACCTAAATCATCTAGCAAAATCACCACCACATTCGGTGCATCTTTGGGGGCTTTGACGGCTTGTGGAAAATCTTGTTTAGAGCCTTCAAAGGTTTCTTTAATCACACCTTTAAATGCTGGTGTAGGTTGCGGTAAGACTAAACCCACTTGTTCTTCAGCCTGCGGAGAATTGCTTTGTGGTTCAGTTGCAGCTAAAGCTGCATGTGAAGATGCGATGGCTGCGGTCAAGGTAAGGATGCGTGTCAGTGGTTTGGTTGTTGGGCTAATTAGCCTGTTCTTATTCATAGATAATCCCTTTTAAGAGTTTCCTTGATGTGATGTTGAAAACAAAGTTGAAATTTAGAAAATGTGCAAAAAAGTACTCAGTAGGAAAAAGCAACCTACAGTTAAAAAGAGAAAGTTTTATGGTATTGGGGTGTGGTTTTAAGGGGCAGAAAGAGATCACTTCCATCCACTCAGTTTGATCACCGATAGGGGGTAAATTAGCTCTAAACTAATCAAAGCGATCCGCTTTGGTTATTGCGCCTAGTTATAAAAGTGCAATGCTCTTGATCTTTTGAAATGACCAACAGATGTCGTTTTTTTATAGTCACAGGATGTGGCATTTTTCTTCCTTTATTGATTCTGATTATTCAAGTGTTATTTCGCATGTGCTCACGACTATCCATAGCCAATGAGTGAAAAGTATATTTTTTGTTCTGGCTGTACAGTACCAAACTGCTTGGAATGATGAACCACTCAAAAGAATGGTCTTGGATATTTTTTCCACACTTTAAGTTTGGGGTGCTGTGCTGAGCGCGCGTATGGGCGATGTAAAAAAGCATTGTTTTAAAATGATTACTTTGTCGCGCAGAAGAGATGATATGGAGCTGGGCTCTAGTTCAAAAGTACAAAAACAATCATTCATGCGGATGAACGGAAGATTTATTGGTTTTTTTGTGCAAATTCGATGATGCGCTGACAGCTGTCTTGTAGGCAAACATTCTTGACTTCAAGGTATTTGAAATATTGTTGGATGGTAGAGATCGGTAGGAAATAGCTGTACCGATCTTCTCCCATCGTAATGCAGTTGATTGAAGTATGGCTTTGCACCAAGGTCTCGGACTCAAGCGTCCAAGGATGCAGCACGTATAAACTATGCTGCTTAGGAAATTGATCGAGATTGAGCAAAACCATAAACAGCGTCATGTTGATCTCTTAAGCATGTGAGATTTAGTTTCTAGTGAATAAATGCAGTTGCATCACTCAAATGCACTCACATCACCTACGCCTTTACGAATCACAACAGGACTCTCTCCTGATAAATCCACAATACTGGTGGTGCTTAAAGTCCCTAAACCGCCATCAATAAAGACATCAATGCGTTTTTCAAGTTGCATCTCAATTTCATAGGGGTCATCTAAAGGATCGTCAATACCCGGTAAAATTAGCGTACTGGTCAGTAGCGGCTCACCTAATTCTTTCAGTAGCATCTGACAAATTGGGTTGCTTGGAATGCGTAGACCAATGGTTTTCTTTTTCGGGTGCATGAGTCGACGCGGTACTTCGCTAGTGGCAGGTAAAATAAAGGTGGTTACAGCAGGCGTATTATTTTTAAGTAAGCGATACATGGCATTGTCGACTTTGGCATAAGTGGCAATGTCAGATAAATCTGAACAAATAATCGCGTACTGATGCTTTGGTCCTAAGCCACGGATCTGAGAAATACGCTCCATGGCATTCTTATTTCCAATCTGACATCCAATCGCATAAGCAGCATCAGTCGGATAAACCACCACGTCACCCGCACGAATGCGTTCCACTGCCTGACTGATTAAGCGCGGTTGTGGATTATCAGGATGTATTCTTAAGTGCAACATATTTTTCTCCTGATTTTTTATATATTATCTGCTGAAATTACAACATCTTGTCATGTAACTTTGATGAATTTCTGTAATTAGTCCAGCATTTCGCGTTGAAACTCGCCACTTTGTAATCTTTTGCCACCTCGTGTACACGTACAGACACAGTCAATAAAGTATTGGGCATCTCGTGGTAGCACCATTTCTCCAGAGCAATATCGCTGAACTTGTGCATATACATGATCTTTAAAAGTCGAACCATCACCCCCATCACCCGTCAGGTTATCTAGCGAGACACGGAATTTTCGACCAAAAGCTTTGGCAAACATCCATTCAATGGCTTGAGGCTTAATTTCCACTTGCTCAAATAAAGCTTGTTGTTCTTGTGTGCGACCATCAGGGGCATACCAATAGCCTAAATCGGGGAGTAGGCGGCGTTGTTCACCCGCAATGCTCCAATGACTAATTTCATGTAATGCACTATTAAAGAAACCGTGAGCAAATTGAATACGTGCAGGCTGTTGCTGCGTCGCTGGAAAATATTCAGGCTCGTGTTCGCCGCGAATCAAATTCACATTAAGGTGGGAAAACCAGTAATTAAAGTGTAAGATGAGCCAATCAACTTGTTCAGTTTCTGTCTGTAAATTCGCCCATTCCAAACGTTGCACTTGGTCTGGTGAAATGTCAAAATGAACAGTTGAAAGTGTGCTAATAAGTGATTTTTTATTCACTTCTGTTTGCGGCTGCAACAGATGCATGACTGTGTTACCCAAAATGGTCTGTCTAAATAAGTACAAAATTGTATCTTAATCTTTGACAGAGTACTGATGAATTTGTAGAATTGCCGCCTTAATTATGTCAGCAAATACCTTTCCGGCACAGATTGAGCCGTTTAAATGGGCTGAACAAGGCTTTACATGGTCAGGTACCCTGCCATTGTCTCGCTTTGCTCGTATCGCTCGTGAAGCTGTTGGATCAATTGATGATCAATTGATTAACATAGACTGTAAGCTATCAATGGATGCGTATCATCGCATTGTATGGCTAGATGGTCGCGTTGAAACGCAGGTTCCAATGGAATGCCAACGCTGTTTAGGCACGGTAACCATTGAACTCGTTTCAGATTTTCATCTAGCTCTAGTGGATGATGAGTCACTGATAGAGCGCTTGGATGAGGATGCTGATTTCATCGTCTTAGGTGAAAGTGAAGCAACGACGAAAGGTAGCTATGATGCGCCTGCGACGGCTGATTTACTTTCTCTCATAGAAGATGAATTGTTATTGTTGATGCCTTTGTCTCCTAAGCATGATGCTTGTGAACATAAGCACCAACCTGCCATTGAAGAGCTTGTTGAAGAGAAGCGGGATAACCCGTTTGATGTTTTGGCAAGTTTGAAGGGTAAACTTAACTAATTTTTG
Organism: Acinetobacter sp. ANC 4910; assembly: GCF_004331035.1. GTDB lineage: Bacteria > Pseudomonadota > Gammaproteobacteria > Pseudomonadales > Moraxellaceae > Acinetobacter. Next base: position 297,256 of record NZ_SJNT01000001.1, on the reverse strand, counting down.
TGTTATACTCTTCCGTATAAGACAACTGAATTTGTTCTGATCCATATTTTTCGATTTGTAAGGAGCCATCATGGCCGTTCAGCAAAACCGTAAAAGTCGCTCTCGCCGTGACATGCGCCGTTCACATGACGCTTTAACCGAGAATGCATTAACTGTAGACCAAGCTACTGGCGAGACTCACCGTCGTCACCACGTATCTAAAGATGGTATCTACCGTGGTCGTCAATTATTCGCTAAAGCATCTGCTGAATAATTGATGAAGCATTAAGTGATAAGCTTAGTGAAAAAATTGGGAGCGTAAGCTCCCTTTTTTTGTCTTCGATTTTTGTTGTATTTCGCAATTACCAAAAACAAAATTAAGTGTTAAATTTCCGCTCCATGAATGAGCAGTGACTACATAAAGGATTTTTTATATGTCTGCTAGACCACTTGAACAAGCAGCTCAAGCAACAAAAACTGCATTTGTGTTTCCAGGTCAAGGTTCGCAAAAAGTCGGCATGCTGACTGAACTTGCTGAACAGTTTAGTGGTGTTCGTGACACTTTCGCGGAAGCTTCTGAAGCCCTGGGTTTTGATTTGTGGCATATTGCCCAAAGCGGTGAAGGCTTAGACCAAACTGAATTTACTCAACCTGTATTACTAACAGCCAGTATTGCTTTATGGCGTGTTTGGTTGGAGTTGGGCGGTGTGGTGCCTAAATATCTTGCTGGTCACTCATTAGGTGAATACAGTGCTTTGGTTGCTGCGGGTGCAATGTCCTTGGGCGATGCTGTTAAGTTAGTTAACTTACGTGGCAAGCTTATGCAAAGTGCTGTACCGCAAGGTCAGGGTGCAATGGCGGCTATTTTGGGTCTAGAAGATGCCAAAGTCCTTGAGCTATGTGCTGAAGTTTCAGCGCAGGGTCAGGGTTCAGTAGAAGCTGCGAACTATAATGCACAAGGTCAGGTGGTGATTGCGGGTGATAAGGCCGCAGTAGAAGCAGTCATGGCTATTGCAAAAGAACAATCTGGCAAGGCAATTGCACTTCCAGTATCAGTTCCATCACATTGTTCGCTGATGAAACCTGCTGCTGAGCAATTCGCGCATGCTTTGGAACAAACTGCCATTGAGCTACCTAGCATTCCTGTAATACAAAATGTCAACGCGGAAATCGCGACGGATGTAGCGCAATTACGTCAGGCATTGACTGCACAACTGTACCAGTCGGTGCAGTGGACAAAGACAATGCAGACTGTGCAAGATCAGGGCATACAATATATTGTTGAATGTGGTCCTGGTAATGTGCTTGCCAATCTTGCGAAACGTTTGCCAAATATAGAAAAAGCATTCCCAATCGATACGAAAGGTCGTGTGGAGGATGCGCTGAATGCCATTTTAGTGGCGGAAGGGAAAATTGCATGACACAAGAACGCAAAGTCGCATTAGTGACAGGCGCGAGTCGAGGGATTGGCGCTGCCATCGCTCAACAACTCATTCAAGACGGTTATTTTGTAGTAGGTACAGCGACTTCTGAGTCTGGTGCAGAAAAATTATCAGCAGCATTTGGTGAAAATGGTGCAGGTAAAGTGCTAGATGTACGTGATGGTACTGCAATTGATGCTTTGGTTACAGATATCGAACAAAATTATGGTCCAGTTCTTGCACTTGTAAATAATGCAGGGATTACCAAAGATAATTTGTTGTTACGTATGTCTGAAGATGATTGGGATGATATTCTCAATATTCATCTAAAAGCGGTATACCGCTTATCAAAACGTGTTCTTAAAGGCATGACCAAAGCGCGTTTTGGACGAATTATTAATATTAGTTCTGTGGTTGCACATTTTGCAAACCCAGGTCAGGCAAACTATTCAGCTGCTAAAGCAGGGATTGAGGCATTTAGCCGTAGTCTTGCAAAAGAAATGGGTAGCCGCCAAATTACTGTAAACTCAGTTGCACCAGGTTTCATCGCAACTGAAATGACAGAACAGTTAAGCGAAGAAATTCGTAAAAAAATGAGTGATCAAGTGGCACTTCAACGCTTAGGTGAACCACAAGATATCGCGAATGCTGTAAGTTTCTTGGCTTCTGAGAAGGCAAGTTATATTACAGGTACGGTTTTACACGTAAATGGTGGTTTATACATGAGCTAATTAGCTGATGGATTAACTTTCAAAAAATTAAAGTTTCAATTAAACTGATGGCATTTAAAAACGCCACAAGCAATGAGGAGAATTCCTGTGAGCGATATCGAACAACGCGTTAAACAAGCTGTTGCAGAACAATTGGGTCTTAAAGTAGAAGAGATCAAAAACGAAGCATCTTTTATGGATGATTTGGGTGCAGACTCTCTAGACCTAGTTGAACTTGTAATGTCTTTCGAAAATGATTTCGACATCACTATCCCTGATGAAGATTCTAACGAAATCACTACAGTTCAATCTGCAATTGACTATGTTTCTAAGAAACTTGGTTAATTGTTGATGTTCAGCGCTGCTGAAAGAAAAGCCACCTTTTAGGTGGCTTTTTTAATGTCTGTATGGGCTGTTGCTAGATGTATTGATATGAGAAATCAGTTTGATCATATGAATATACCAAGAAAAGGGGATAGTGCTTCTTCAGATTCAATTTTACTGTATTGAATACAAAATAATGAAAAGACTTAAAACTAGAAAAGTGCTCTACTTCATCATTAAAGTTGAGTATTTCAGTTGGTTTATTTGTAACAAATAATGTATATCAAGATACTTGGTTTTGCATGTCGATAAGTTTTGTTTAAAAGATAAGCAAAAGTGATAATAAGTAAATAAATGCATAATTAATATACATATGTATAAAAAAAAGATAAATATTAAATATTAGTTAACTAATGCACATTTTTCCTGCAAATTAATTCCTCTATATTTATTAAACTTATTTTAATATACTTAATGAATAAGAAATTCATTTGTCTATTTTTTATGATTGTTAATATTATCTTAATAATTTTCAGCATGTTTTACTTTGTAAATATTTAATTAACTTATTGAATTTAATTGCTAAAATTGCCAAGAGATACAAGTCGCAGTGTTCTGTGTATATAAGAAAGATCTAAAGTAAAAATATGAGAATACGAAATAAACAAGTACAACAAATGACTTGGCATAAAAGAATTACTTTATTGATCACATTATTATGTAGTAGTTCGGTTTATGCGGTTCAGTTACAGACGTTGTTAAAAACAGCTTTGGAGCAAGACCCAATGATGTTGGAAGCACAAGCCAATGAAGAAGCCGCGTTAAGCAAGGTCAAAGAGTCGAAATCGCTACATTATCCAACCTTAGCTTTGACGGCTAACCAAATTCTGGATCAATCTCACGAGAGTAGATATGACTATGCGAGTGAGGATTTTACACCAGGGGTAAAAGGCAGCCTGAATTTATATTCCTTTGGTGCAATTAGTGCTCAGGTAGATCGTGATGAAAAAAAATCTCAATATTTTGAACAAAAAATTGATGAGACCGCGGAAGAGCTAGGTTACAACATTGGTTCTGAATATTTAAAAGCTCTAAATGCACATGAAGCGCTAGCTGTACAGATGCGAAGTTTGGAGCGTCACAATAAGTTTACGCATGATATTAGTGTGATTGTGCAATATGATGCGGGTCGTCGTTCAGAGCTCACACAAGCACGTGCACGCCAAATGCAGGTAGAACACACCATTAGTAGTTTGCAGCGTGAATTGGGTTTTGCGCTAAGTCATCTTAAGAAATATTCACCTGAAGTGATTGATCAAGACACGCTAAGAGATCCATTTATCGGTCTGGCACCATCTCAATTTATATCGCGTTATCAACTGGGAGAAGTTACGCAACATCCTTCTTATTTGGCTCAGGAGGCGGAGCTAGAGAGTATTCGCTCTGAAGTGAAATATCGTAAAGCAAAGCGTTATCCAAGTATTAACTTGGAAGGTAATGTGACTACTGAAGACCGTGAAGTCTATTTGAATATGTCGTGGGATTTGTTGAATCGTGGAGCGAAATATTCTGTGGAACAAAGTGGACAATCTGCGGTAGCAGCAAAAGCACGACTTGATCAAATTCAACGGGACATTGAGGAGCGTGCACGTACTGCTGAAATTGATATGTTTCAAAGTCAGCAAAAAATGAATATTTCACAGGAGCAAATTTTAGCATCCCGTAAAGTGGTGAGTGACAACGAAAAACAATTCAAAATTGCGCGAAAAAGCTTAATTGATGTGCTCAATGCGTATAACGAATTAGCAGGTGTCGAAATGGCTTATGTGACGGCACAGAATGATTATCGAATGGCAGCGCTCGCTTATTTACGTGCTCAAGCCAACATTAGCAATTGGGTGAAGCAGTAACAAAAAACTGCTGATCCAAAGTGGATGTGGATCATGCGTAATTGACTTGAAGGTCAAATAATTAAAATAGGATGACATAACGAGAATGAAATCCATAATAGAGCATATCGCATTGGTAACCCGACTGTTGGGGAGCCCTCTACCTGTCGCAACCTTGATGGCACAGGTAACGCATGACCAAAATTTGAATGTCAATTATCCCTCTTTAGTTGAAGTATTAAAAAGTCATGGCTTTGAAAATACGTTAAGTAAAAAAGTACTCAATGAAATTCCTGTTTTAGCCGTGCCTGTGGTGATTGTTTTGCTGCAAAATGAAGCTGCGGTGATTACTCAAATTCATGGCAGTGGGACAGATCGAGTTTATGAATTACAACAAATTGACGGTTTAAAGCAAAGAGTTAATCATGAGCAACTATCGGCGTTGTACTTGGGGTACTGTTGGTTTATTAAACCGAAATTAGCCAGCGACTTGCGTTCTGAATTGCCAGAATATCACTTACCTAAAGCATGGTTCTGGAAGGTCATTTGGCGTTTTCGAGCTTATTATTCGCAAGTCATCTTAGCGACATTCATTATTAATTTCTTGGCATTGGTCAGCTCGCTTTATGTCATGAATGTCTATGATCGCGTTATCCCGAACAAATCTTATGAAACCCTTTGGGTACTTAGTATTGGCGTGATCTTGGCTATTGGCTTTGAGTTCGCCGCAAAAATGATCCGTGGACATTTAACTGATATTGCAGGTAAAAAAGCGGATTTAATTATTAGTTCGGCTATTTTTCGTCGTGTGATGAGTTTGGATTTAGCAGAACGACCAGTGTCATCGGGTTCTTATGCCAATAACCTGCGTGAATTTGAATCTGTGCGGGAGTTTATGACCAGCGCCAGTCTGTTGGTGTTGGTCGATTTACCATTCCTTTTACTTTTTATTACTGTAATTTGGATGATTGGCGGCACACTGGCAATGGTTCCCTTGATTTTAATACCAATCGTGATGCTGGTTGGAATGTTGTCTCAGAGACCTTTAGCACGCTATATCAGTGAATCAATGAAAGAGTCTTCGCAGCGCCAAGGTTTGGCGGTAGAGGCTATAGAAGGGATCGAAACATTAAAAGCCAATAATGCAACCAGTTGGGCACAGCAAAAGTGGGATTATTACACCGCTAAAAATGCGGCCTCGAGTACCAAAACTCGTGACTTGAGTAATTTTGTGGTTAATTTTTCTGTGGCCATACAGCAATTAAATACCGTGATTTTGGTGATTGTTGGAACTTATCTCATTCACAGTCCAGATCCAAACCATAAAATTACCATGGGGGCTTTGATTGCTTCGGTCATTTTATCTGGGCGTGCATTGGCGCCATTGGCACAAATTTCGAGTTTAGCGATTCGTTTTCAACAAGCCAAAATTGGCCTACAAGGGCTGCAAAGCATTATTGAGCGTAAAATTGAACGTCATCCAGATCGGCAATATATCAGCTTAGATCGGGTCAATGGCGAACTTAAATTTCAAAACGTGTGTTTTAAATATCAGAAAGATATTCCTCCTGCACTTAAGGGCTTAAATCTGACTATCGCACCTGGTGAAAAGGTGGGAATACTCGGGAAAATCGGCAGTGGTAAAACGACAACTTTAAAGCTCGCCAGTGGCATGTTTGAACCACTAGAGGGAAATGTGACGCTAGATGGTGTGGATTTACGTCAGTTGGACCCTAATTATTTACGTAATCAGGTTGCTCTACTCGGACAAGCACCACGTCTTTTTCTTGGGACGCTACGTGAAAATTTGGATTTGTCGAGACAAGATGGTTTTTCTACAGATCAAGAGTTGTTACAGGCTCTGAAGCGCTTTGGTTTGGACAGCTTAATTCAAAATCATCCGCGTGGTTTAGACATGCCTTTGGGTGAGGATGGTTTGGGGCTTTCGGGTGGGCAGAAGCAAATTATAGCGTTGGCTCGCTTAACATTGCGTTCTCCGCGTGTGGTGTTATTGGATGAGCCGACCAATGGTTTGGATCAGTTAACTGAACGACAAACCCTGACCGCATTGCATCAATGGTGTAAAGACAAAACTTTGTTAGTGGTGACGCATCGGACTCAAGTTCTGAGCATTGTGAGTCGCGTTATTGTAATTGACCAAGGACAGGTGGTCATGGATGGCCCTAGAGATGAAGTGCTGAAAAAACTTGCTTTAAATGAGCAGACCAAATTGACCACACAACAGAATTCTACAGTTGCGACAGGACAAACAAGTTCTGCTGTGGCTGCGGGGCAAAAAGAAGGTCGTACCATCGTGATCAAACCCGATCATGCATCGACGGTGCAGAATCACTCAAACAATACGCAATTAGAAAAAATAAATGTTGAGTAGTCGTGTGTAGCAAAGCGACATCAATGTAAGTGAGGCATATGGAAGAATATCGAAACCCACCCGCAGATCGGGTTCAGTCGAAAGACTTGAAATTGTTAAATGACTTGAATGCCGCCTTACAAACGGAAAGGCATACGGGTCTGTTTTGGACAATTGGGTTGCTTTTTGTATTTTTGATTGTGTTTGTTTTTTGGGCGTATCACAGCCATGTAGAAGAAGTGACGCGCGGTCAAGGTAGTGTTATTCCGACCAGTCGCGAACAAATTTTGCAAAGTTTAGATCCAGGAACCATCAAGAAAATGCTGGTGAAAGAAGGAGATGTTGTTGAAAAAGGACAAATCTTACTTCGGCTAGATGATACTCGAAGTTCCGCAATCTTAAGGGAAAGTGAGGCAAAAGTTGCCAATCTGGAAGCAATGTCAGCCCGTTTAAGAGCGGAATCTTATGGAACGGAAATCCAGTTTCCCAATGGAATTAGTGAATCTTTAAAACATCGTGAACGCGCAGCATATGTTGCACGTCGTCGTGCAGTAGATGATGCTGTTGCAGGGTTGCAAACCAGTAAAGCCATGTTGGATCGTGAAATTTCAATTACTTCACCAATGGTGGCAGAGGGGGTGATGTCCGAAGTTGAGCTGCTACGTATGCGACGTCAATCTTCTGATTTAGCTTTACAAATAAATGAAAAGCGAAATCAATATGCCGCAGATGCGAATAATGAGTTGGTTCGAGTCGAGTCAGAATTGGCACAAGCCAAAGAAAATATGGCGATGCGTGCTGACCCTGTAGATCGTTCACTGATTCGCGCGCCCTTAAGAGGGATTGTTAAAAATATCAAGATTAATACGGTGGGTGGTGTAGTACAGGCTGGACAAGACATTATGGAAATTGTACCGCTCAATGACAAATTATTGGTTGAAGCTTATATCCGTCCTCAAGATGTTGCATTTGTTCACCCTGGGCTTGGCGCGATTGTAAAAGTGACTGCTTATGACTATGCATTGTATGGTGGCTTAGAGGGCAAAGTGACTTTAATTAGCCCTGACACATTAAGAGATAAAACACGACCAAGTGAACTGAATTTAAATCCAGATGAGGCGTACTACCGTATTTTGGTTGAAACAAACCAGAACTCACTAACTGATAAAAATGGTAAAACCATGCCGATTATTCCCGGCATGATTGCCAGTGTGGATGTAAAAACAGGAGAAAAAACTATATTCCAATATTTAATAAAACCAATCACTCGAATGAAGCAAGCTTTGCAAGAGCGATAGAAATATTCTGTTGGCAGAAACTCTATATTTTAATAGGGTTTTTGTTATTAAAATAAATGGGCCATAATTTGGTTAATAGCTTATTGTTTTAATGAAATAATGTGTATTTTGGATATATGTTGTATGGCATTGATTTTTAGATCTTGTTTATAAAGCTAAGTTTTCTAATTTTTATTCTAAAAATAATAAATATAAAAATATAATTAATCTATATTAAAAAATGTGTGAACCAGTTCAATGTTTTTTTAAAAAAATAATTAATGCTATTGTTTTTTTAATATTTTTTAATATTCTCTTATATAAGTATTATAAAAATCTATCACATAAATGCTTAATTTTTTTAAGGGTTTTTGTGGAATAAAATAATCCCCCTCAGTTAAATAGGTGGGGAAATGAAATAGAAATAAAAGAGGTGGGTATTATGAGTGTTAAAAGATTAATATTGATGGTTGGATGTTCATTGTTTTGGACGGGATGTTCAACAGCAAATAAGAAGCCACCTTTTGAACATTGGAATCAATTCGGTTCAAAACCCTACTTACAGCCTAAAACTATTAAAGAAGGGCATACACAAGTTGTATTTATTCGTGATAAAGAAGGATTAAAAGGGCCGGCAGCCAATGTATTTGTTGAAGGGCATTATTTAACGTCATTATTGCCTAATTCATTTAAAGCAATGCAGTTATGTGCACATCCCACCCGTATGAGTGCAATTTACACGCAAAGTACTGTGAACTATACCAATGTACGTCGATTGAACTCGACCCAAACACTCACAGAAGGTTCGACACAATATTTCAGATTAGTTGATGGCAGTAATCAGGCAATACAAGTACAAGAGCTTACAGAGATACAAGCTCAATCTCTGCTACCAAATTTGAAAGAGGCGGTTGGGACAATGTCTCGTGTAAAAGAAATCGAGGAATGTGCACAGCCTGTCTATGTTCAAGTGCCTGCCAAAACAGTACTCAAAAAATACACCTTACAAGCCAGTACATTATTTGATTATGCGAAGTCTGGTCCAAATGATTTGACTTCTCAAGGCCGCAAAGAAGTTGCAGAAATCGCTAATGAAATTACGCAGGATCAAGAAACCATTAGCCATATTGCTGTTATTGGATATACAGACCCTGTTGGTTCGGATAATTCAAATCAGCAACTCGCACAGCGTAGAGCAGAAACAGTACGAGCACTGTTGGTTCAAGATGGAGCAGTGAAAAAGAATATTTTGGTTGAAGGGCGCGGTGAGCAAGAGCTTGTGGTGAGTGATTGTGATCAGAAATATGCCAAGGATAAAGCAGCGCGTGAGCAATGTAACTTGCCCAACCGACGGGTAGAAATTGTGACCTATGGAATGAAAGCTGAATAAACGTTGTTCTATATTTATTCACAATTTTAAAAAACAAGTTATAAGAAAAGGATAAATAAAATGCCAAATCAAACAGTCACTATAAAATTACATGATGCGAAAACCATTATTTCGGCTTTGCAAGTTACTAAAAATCACGATCAGCCTGTTACGATTAAGGCGCAAAAAGGCATTAATTACGAGTTGATTGATGATGCAACTCAGTTTGCGCCAGAAAATATCAAAATTCAGCGTGTAGGTAATGATCTATATATCGGTTTTGAAGATGATGGTGTGAACGCACTTGATCCTGATCTTATTATTCAAGGTTATTACGGAACAGATGGAACTACAACCAATCTGCTTATTGGTTTGCATGAAAATGGTAGTTATTACGCTTATGTCCCTGAAACAGGTGCACAGCAGCATGCAGTCAGTATGCTGGCTGATCAAGTCAGTGTTGGACAAGCCTTGGGCGGAGAGCTTTTAACTTCGGCATCCTATGAGTTTAACCCGTATTGGTTACTGGCTTTAATTCCACTAGTAGGTTTAGCCGCTGGAGGAGGTGGGGGCGGAGGTGGAGGTGGGACACCAGCACCATCTGCGGACAAACCCGATGTGGTGGCTTTAAATGGCGGTGTAGTTACAGTTAAACCTGGTTCAAATAATGTTAAACAAGTCATTACCTATACCGACGAATCTAATAATGCCGTGACCTTAACTGCATCAAAGGGTTCGGATGGTCAATGGATTCTAGACAAAACGCCAACAGGTGTAAGCATTGATTCATCAACAGGCTTAGTGACTATTGGTATGGATGCCGTGAAAGATGGCAGCACAGTGACTTCTACGGGCACTAACACTAGCAATAATACGGCTACTGATAACGATACAGCGAAGATAGATGATAGCACCCCAACTTCAGCAGATGCACCTGATGTTGTGGCTTTGGCGACTGGTGCTGTTGCAGTAAAACCAGGTGCAGATAATGTTAAGCAGGTTGTGACTTATATAGATGAATCCAATAATCCTGTGACCTTAACGGCAACAAAAGGAGCTGATGGTAAATGGAGTCTAGATAAAACGCCTAGCAATGTTGCAATTGATCCTACAACGGGTTTGATTGCGCTTGGTCCAGATGCGGTCAAAGATGGTTCAAATGTTCAATCAGTGGGAAGTGATACTTATAATAATACTGCGACAGATAGCGATACAGCAAAAGCTGATGAAACAGATACTCAAGGTTCAGATTTAATTGCTGATAAGCCTGATGTATTGGCGCTGGTTGGGGGTTCGGTTACAGTTACGCCTGGTGTAGATAATGTTAAACAGGTGATCAGCTATACCGATGAAAGCAATACGCCAGTGAGCCTGATAGCAACCAAGGCCGCGGATGGGACCTGGAGTTTGGATAGTACCCTGACAGGTGTGAGTATTAATCCTGCAACGGGTGTTGTGACCATAGGAATGGAAGCTGTAAAAGATGGTAGTGTTGTTACTTCTGTGGGTTCAGATCAATTCGACAATACTGCGAGCGACAGTGATACAACGTATTTAGATGTTACAAGCTACACCGTCACCTTCGACTCAATCACCAACGACACTGGCAGTTCCAGCAGTGATTTCATCACCAATGACAATAGCTTGCTGTTTAAAGGCACGGTGGATCTGGGAGATGGCAATGTTCTGAGTGTGAGTGTCGGTGCGACCACCTATACCACGGCTGATCCACGCCTGACTGTCGATGGTTTAGGCAACTGGACCCTGGATATGAGCGGCACCAACTTGGCTGATGGCAGCTATGCGGTGGTGGCAACCGTCACCGATACCGCGGGGAATAGCTTAAGTACAAGCAGTCAAGATGTGGTAATTGATACCAAGATCGATACGGACAACGACGGTCAGACCGTGAGCTTCGACTCGATCACCAATGACACTGGTACCGCAGACGACTTCATCACCAATGACAACACCTTGCTGTTTAAAGGTACGGTGGATCTGGATGATGGCAACAGCCTCAGCGTCAAAGTCGGCAGCACGACCTACCTCGCCACAGATCCACGCCTGACTGTCGATGGTTTAGGCAACTGGACCCTAGATTTAACGGGTTCGGCATTACTCGATGGTACCTATGCGGTGGTGGCGACCGTCATCGACACTGCGGGCAACACCGCCAGCAGCACCAGCCAGAACGTGGTAATTGATACCAAGGTCGATACGGACAACGACGGTCAGACCGTGAGCTTCGACTCGATCACCAATGACACTGGCAGCTCAGCGACCGACTTCATCACCAATGACAATACTTTGCTGTTTAAAGGCACGGTGGATCTGGGAGATGGCAATGTTCTGAGTGTGAGTGTCGGTGCGACCACCTATACCACGGCTGATCCACGCCTGACCGTTGATGGTTTAGGTAACTGGACGCTGGATCTGAGCGGCACTAGCTTGGCTGATGGCACTTATGCCGTAGTGGCAACCGTCACCGATACTGCGGGCAACACCGCCAGCAGCACCAGTCAGAACGTGGTAATTGATACCAAGGTCGATACGGACAACGACGGTCAGACCGTGAGCTTCGACTCGATCACCAACGACACTGGCAGCTCCAGCAGTGACTTCATCACCAATGACAACACTTTGCTGTTTAAAGGCACGGTGGATCTGGGGGACGGCAACAGCCTCAGCGTCAAAGTCGGCAGCACGACTTACCTCGCCACAGATCCACGCCTGACCGTTGATGGTTTAGGCAACTGGACGCTGGATTTAACGGGTTCGGCATTACTCGATGGTACCTATGCAGTGGTGGCGACTGTGACCGACACAGCAGGCAACACTGCCAGCAGCACCAGCCAGAACGTGGTAATTGATACCAAGATCGACACGGACAACGACGGTCAGACCGTGAGCTTCGACTCGATCACCAATGATACCGGTACCGCAGACGATTTCATCACCAATGACAATACTTTGCTGTTTAAAGGCACGGTGGATCTGGATGATGGTAATAGCCTCAGTGTAACGGTAGGTGCAACCACCTACACCACTGCCGATCCACGCCTGACTGTCGATGGTTTAGGCAACTGGACCCTGGATATGAGCGGCACCAACTTGGCTGATGGCAGCTATGCGGTGGTGGCGACCGTCACCGATACTGCGGGGAACACTGCCAGCAGCACCAGCCAAAATGTGGTGATTGATACAAAAGTGGATAAGGATGGTGATGGAGATATTGTAACCTTCGACTCGATTACCAATGACACTGGCAGTTCCAGCAGTGACTTCATCACTAATGACAATACTTTGCTGTTTAAAGGCACGGTGGATCTGGATGATGGCAATAGCCTCAGTGTAACGGTAGGTGCAACCACCTACACCACTGCCGATCCACGCCTGACTGTCGATGGTTTAGGCAACTGGACCCTGGATATGAGCGGCACCAACTTGGCTGATGGCAGCTATATGGTAGTGGCAACAGTGACCGATACAATGGGGAATACTGGTAATTCAATTAGTAGAAATGTGGTAATTGATACCAAGATCGATACGGACAACGACGGTCAGACCGTGAGCTTCGACTCGATCACCAATGATACCGGTACCGCAGACGATTTCATCACCAATGACAATACTTTGCTGTTTAAAGGCACGGTGGATCTGGATGATGGCAACAGCCTCAGCGTCAAAGTCGGCAGCACGACTTACCTCGCCACAGACCCACGCCTGACTGTCGATGGTTTAGGCAACTGGACCCTGGATCTGACTGGCACTAGCTTGGCTGATGGCAGCTATATGGTAGTGGCAACAGTGACCGATACAATGGGGAATACTGGTAATTCAATTAGTAGAAACGTGGTAATTGATACCAAGATCGATACGGACAACGACGGTCAGACTGTGAGCTTCGACTCGATCACCAACGACACTGGCAGTTCCAGCAGTGACTTCATCACCAATGACAATACTTTGCTGTTTAAAGGCACGGTGGATCTGGATGATGGCAATAGCCTCAGCGTCAAAGTCGGCAGCACGACCTACCTCGCCACAGACCCACGCCTGACCATCGATGGTTTAGGCAACTGGACCCTGGATCTGAGCGGCACCAGCTTGGCTGATGGCACCTATGCCGTGGTGGCGACCGTGACCGACACCGCGGGGAACAGCTTAAGCACAAGCAGTCAAGATGTGGTGATTGATACCAAGATCGACACGGACAACGACGGTCAGACCGTGAGCTTCGACTCGATCACCAACGACACTGGCAGCTCCAGCAGTGACTTCATCACCAATGACAATACTTTGCTGTTTAAAGGCACGGTGGATCTGGGGGACGGCAACAGCCTCAGCGTCAAAGTCGGCAGCACGACCTACCTCGCCACAGACCCACGCCTGACCGTTGATGGTTTAGGTAACTGGACCCTGGATTTAACGGGTTCGGTATTACTCGATGGCAGCTATGCGGTGGTGGCGACCGTGACCGATACCGCGGGGAATAGCTTAAGTACAAGCAGTCAAGATGTGGTGATTGATACCAAGATCGACACGGACAACGACGGTCAGACCGTGAGCTTCGACTCGATCACCAACGACACTGGTAGCTCCAGCAGTGACTTCATCACCAATGACAATACTTTGCTGTTTAAAGGCACGGTGGATATGGGGGACGGCAACAGCCTCAGCGTCAAAGTCGGCAGCACGACCTACCTCGCTACAGACCCACGCCTGACCGTCGATGGTTTAGGCAACTGGACCCTGGATCTGAGCGGCACCAACTTGGCTGATGGCACTTATGCCGTAGTGGCAACCGTCACCGATACCGCGGGGAATAGCTTAAGTACAAGCAGTCAAGATGTGGTAATTGATACCAAGATCGACACGGACAACGACGGTCAGACCGTGAGCTTCGACTCGATCACCAACGACACTGGCAGCTCCAGCAGTGACTTCATCACCAATGACAATACTTTGCTGTTTAAAGGCACCGTGGATCTGGATGATGGTAATAGCCTCAGCGTCAAAGTCGGCAGCACGACCTACCTCGCCACAGACCCACGCCTGACCGTTGATGGTTTAGGCAACTGGACGCTGGATTTAACGGGTTCGGCATTACTCGATGGTACCTATGCAGTGGTGGCGACTGTGACCGACACAGCAGGCAACACTGCCAGCAGCACCAGCCAGAACGTGGTAATTGATACCAAGATCGATACGGACAACGACGGTCAGACCGTGAGCTTCGACTCGATCACTAACGACACTGGCAGCTCAGCGACCGACTTCATCACCAATGACAACACCTTGCTGTTTAAAGGTACGGTGGATCTGGATGATGGCAACAGCCTGAGTGTGAAAGTCGGCAGTACCACTTATCTTTCTACCGACTCACGTTTAACGGTTGATCCAGCAGGGAATTGGACCCTCGATCTAACAGGGACCACTTTGGCTGATGATACTTATGCCGTGGTGGCCACGGTGACCGATACCGCAGGCAACACCGCCAGCAGTAATCAGAATGTAATAGTAGATACAGTTGCTGATGCACCAGATGTCATTGCAGTATTGGGCGGTTCAGTGGGTATTGTTCCCGGTGATGATAATCTTCAACAGGTCATCACTTATAAGAATGAATTGGATGTTGATGTAACTTTAACTGCGACTAAAGCACCTAATGGAACTTGGAGTTTGGATACAACTCCATTGAATGTCAGTATTAATAGTACAACGGGTGTAGTCAGCATCGGGCGTGATGCCGTAAAAGATGGCAGTCTTGTTACTTCCATTGGTACAGACTTTTTAGGCAATACTGCTCAGGACAGTGATACAACATATCCAGATGATACAACACCATCGGCTGCAGATCAGCCCGATGTGGTTGGATTGGATGATGGTTCCGTCACTGTAACTCCAGGTGCAGATAATGTTGAGCAGGACATTTATTATACGGATGAAGAAAATACTCTTGTTGTCTTATCTGCATCACAAGCAGGCGATGGTACGTGGAGTATTGTCAATAATCCAATACCATCACCATTACCAACAGGTGTAAGTATAGATTCAATTACAGGTGTGGTTACGATTGCTCCTGATGCAGTAAAAGATGGGAGTGTAGTTACTTCGTATGGTTTTGATGTTTCAAATAATTTTGCATTAGATAGTGGTACCGCCAAAGGCGATGTCGTGATCGTCTCCGTCTCAGAAGAAGGGCTTGCAGGTGCAAATGCTGATGCTGTTGGCAACCCTGAGGATACAACCAATGCGACGTCTATTACAGACACTCTATATTTAGGTACTCTAACTTCAGTTGCCGTAGCAGGACCATCAGGTATTATTTCTGGAGGCCAGACGGTGACTTGGAGTGGTTCACTTACAGCAGGTGTTTATACATTGACAGGAACAGCAGGAGGGAAAGAGGTCGCGGTACTGACACTTTCAACTTCAGGGGCTTATACCTTTAGCTTGAAACAGCCGATAGACCACTCAATGGCTTCACTTGAGAATATTTTAGGTCTTGGTTTTACCATTGCTTCTACTGATGCTGTTGGAACAACCAATTCAACTTTAGTCATTAATGTTGAAGATGATTCACCAATTGCTGCTCCGAGTACTACATATGGTGTTGATGTACAGCCTGCTGCTGTGGAGGGAGAGTTAGTCGTTAGTTATGGCGCAGATCATGGTCATGTACAAAGTGTCACGGTCGATGGTTATACCTTAAGCTATTCATCTGTAACAGATTCAGTTTCAGCTTTAGGAGCTGCAGGTTCAATTACTTACAGCTTCAATGCTGTAAATGATGAGTTAACCATCAACAAAGGCACGGGGGAAGTTCTGGTCGTCGATATGTTGACGGGGCATTATAGTTATTCCTCATTAGCGATAACAACAGCAGCTCAAGCACCAATTGTTGGCATTAACAAATCAGCCAGTTTGTTAGGATTGGTAAATGCAGAGGCCTTAGATTTGATCGGGATTGGTACTAACCAACTTTTAACGGCGGTTGATCCAAATAACGATATTAAATCAGTTGTAGTCAATGCAGGTGCTGCCATTAGTATTGGAGTCTTAAATTACTACAAATTAGATTGGTCTGTTGATATGGCCGCAGAGTTTGGAATAAAGGTTGTAGAAAATAATGACATTGTAAATTTACTGTTAGTTACAACCCAATCTTATTCTAAACTCACCATTACATCGTTAGATGGTGGGCCAATTGATAACTTTAAATTGAATGAATTTTTAGCAACGGTTTACGTTCATCAATATGGTATAGATCTAGTATCACTAGGTCTAGCACCGACAATTTCTATTTCTGCAACAGATAGTCAACCCGTGACATCAACTACCTCTTATACCGATTTGCTTGGTGTAAGCCTATTAGATCCGAGTAACGACCCAGCAGGTGTGGTAGAGGGCACAAGCGGTATAAATACGCTCAACGGTACTAATGGTGATGATCGGTTATATGGCTATGCTGGAAATGATAATTTAACGGGTAACCAAGGGAATGATTTACTTCGCGGTGGGGCGGGTAACGATACTTTAAGTGGTGGTGCTGGTAACGACATTTTAAGTGGTGGTACAGGAAATGACACACTTACGGGTGGTTCGGGCAATGACACCTTCCTTTGGGAGAAAGGGGATCAGGGCACTGTTGTAACACCAGCCGTAGATACCATTACTGATTTTTCTAAACAACCTGTTGCGGGTGGTGGAGATATTCTGGATTTACGTGGCTTATTGGTCGGTGAATTGGCGAAGGGTACAAGTATTGGAAACTTGGCAAATTATTTATACTTTGTCTTTGATGGCACCAATACAATTCTTTATATCAGTACTGCGGGTACGCTTTCGGCTGCAACACCAACGACAACTTCTGATCAGCACATTACATTTAGCAATGTAGATTTAGTCGGTAGCTATACTACTCAGCAAGAGATTATTTCGAATTTACTCAAAAATGGAAATCTCTTGGTTGATCAGGCAACGACCTCAACGGATTTAAATGGTTCCTCATCCTTCGATGTTGTGATTGTGGATAATGATGGTGATACTGCTTCAACCAATATCACGTTTGACTCAACTTCACCATCTACCTCGGCACAACCGAATGTAGCACCGATTGCACAGGCTACTGATGCAACTTTACTGGGCTTAATTGGTGTAGATGCACTTGGTATTATTGACTTGAATCAACAGGCTTTTATTGCAGTCGATCAAAACCAAAACTTGCGTTCAGTAGAAGTAAAATTTAATGGTCTACTCACGGTAAATTTAGGAAGCTTGAGCTTCTCTGCTTCTGCTCAATTAGCAGCAGATTTGGGACTCGAAATTCATATTAACAATACATCGGGTGTGTTGGGGGTTGTTGGTGCAACGTCTACCATAACGATCACTGCGCTAGATGGTGGAAACATTGATAATCTAGCAGTGAATGAATTGTTAGCCACTATTCAACTCAATTCCGATGTAAATTTACTCAGTTTGGTTACGGGCTTAGATGTTAGCGCTTTGGGTAGTTTCAGTGTGACTGCAAAAGATAGTTATGGTGCAACAGATTCAGACAGCTTCTCATCGTTACTGAATGCTCAGGTACTCCAGAACTTGTTAGGGTCTGGAGGAAATCCCGATATTATTCAAGGAACTTCAGCAAACGATACATTAAACAATAGTGCATCAGGCACCATTCATGAGCGTCTTTATGGCTACGATGGTGATGATACGCTAAATGGTAGTTCTGGAAATGACTTACTCCGTGGTGGTGCAGGGAACGACACCTTAAATGGTGGTGACGGTAATGACCTGTTAATTGATGGCAATGGTGCGGATACTTTCAATGCGGGTAATGGTAATGACGTGATGATCATTTCAGGTACGGGCTTTGTTTCTATTGATGGCGGTGCAGGTACAGATACTTTAACACTATTGGATGGCATAGATTTAGATTTAACCACATCGAATAACATTACCAATATCGAACGTATCGATTTGGGTAATGGTGCAGAAGGTTCGAAATTAACGTTGACTGCCGCTGATGTTCTAGAAGTTACTGGAACTTCTACACTACAAATTTTTGGGGATTCGCATGATCAGGTACAAATGATTGGCGCGATTAAAGGTGCAGAATCTACCATTAATGGTGTAACGATGACGCAATACACAATCGGTGCAAACACGGTGTTTGTTGATAATGACATTGTGAATGGAATGGGGGTGATCGTCCTGTAATTGATCAGTAATTTATCTAGATTGACTTAAATTACATAATGAACCTCTCCGATTTATCGGGGAGGTTTTCTTTATTGAGTTTGAATCATTAAAGTTAGAACTATCTAATGTAAAAATCCCGCCATCAAGGCGGGATTTTTTGCGTCACACGACTCATCCTTTGTCATTATCGAATACATAAATTCAAAAACTTATAAATTCTTGCGACATATAATGACAATAAACAGTGACGCAACCTATGTCATTTTTGGGATAACACGACACAACCTATGTCAATTTCTGAAAATGTGTTTTCAAGAAGGAGTAAAATATGATCCCATTGCAAGAATTCCACTTTTATTTAACTACCGCAAAAAATCAGCCATTCGCTATTATGACTGAAATTAAGAAAGCCGATAGTGGTCAATTTAGTGCATGGACTGGGATGCCACAAGAATTACCAACAGATATTATTGTAGATATAAGTCAATCACCTCTATCATCAGAAATGCATGATACAGCTCTTAATGCTTTTGAGGCTTTATTCGCTAATATTGTAAAATATGCCGAAAAATATAATTATAACTTTACCCAAATTAATAATCCTTGTAACTGCGAGCTTTTATCAGTTGAAAAACAGAAAAATTTATTAAGTCAATTTAATATTGATGCAGAAGTAACAGTTAATAATCCTCCATCACTTACAGCGCCATAATTTTATATTAATTAATATAAAGAGAGTTGAATGCAAGTAAAGACAGGGAGATGGGCCATACCTATATAGTTCATACGAGAAAGCCAGAGAGGATGTCTGGCTTTTTTATTGTCTATATTTCAGATGTGTAGTAAGGAAGAATATGACCATAAAAAATCATCGTCGGCTATTTCATAGATTAATACTATGATTCCCCAAATAACAACTTACCGATCCACCAAATAGACTGGCCAAAATTTGAAATAAGTTGTTCACCTTGTCTAAGATAAGACCTATTTTCATCAATTCCAGCTAGCTTCAAAGCATCTCCAATCTTAGAACTCGTCTGATGTGCATCACCATTTCGCATATCATAGACTCCAGCAATCACTCCAAAAATCTCACGAGCTTTATCGTTTCCAACCTTATCAGCTAAGATACTTTCAAGAAGTTTATTTGAACCTAGCTTCTCTTTATCTTTATGCGTTGAAAGCTTACGGAGTTGCTCCTTATTCAAACGCTCAGAGAAAAAACGGATAACTTCCTTTGCTAATCTTAATAATGATGTCTGATCCTTACTCGAAAAACGAGAGATATCCTTAAAAAAGTTTGTATCACTTATATCTTGTGAAAATAACTTAATTCCATATTCATTATGGAACCCTGCTTCTAACAACTTGGTACATTCAAATAGCATAGTTTCAGCAGCGTGTGTAGAAGCAGGTTTTGCCTTAACCTGTGACATCAGTAATTCAGAAGAAACCTTTCCATCTGGGGCTGTGTTATGGCCAGCCCAAACATGTTGCTCCCATGCTTCTAAACGGGCTATATCATAAGCATATACAGTAATGAAATCGGACGAGTTCACTCCAAAATGTATTCTATATCCAGAGGTCGAATGAATAGCTCCAGTTTCTGCCGTATACCATTCAAGAAAAAAACCTCTATAACTAAGCAATTCATTAACAACACCAGAACGAAACCATAGCCAACGACCTATATCTTCATTGTTTAATGAAGCAGCATTCATTCTTGTCCCATCAGTTTCTACAACGAAATTTGGTAATGTATCGTTTTGATCTCTACGAACACGTATACTTTTTCTTTGATGATGAATCCATTCATCCTTCCAAAACTCTCCTTCTACTCGTACACCTTGATATCCACCTTTATGACCTTTTGAAGTTTCATAGTCTGTATTGTCATCATTTTCAGGCCCCATTACTGGTGCATCTTCACCTTCATCTACATCTGTTCTCCAAACTCTAAAAGATGCCCATCCACCTCCAAAAACATCATTTAGATTGCGAATAAGTAGCTCAAACCTTCCATAGTTTCGCTGTTTGAATAGCCACCAAAAATTTAGACACACATAGCCCGATTGAAATGGGCTTTTTCATACTCTAATGGAGAACGTTGACCATTAGAACCATGTCTGCGTTTTGAATTTTAGAACAAAACCATTCAAGTTTTTAAAGAGTACACATGAAGTTTGAAACAATTGTAATTGACGGAAAGATAAAATATTACACTTCTATGAGAAGTATCTTTATTGCTTGCATAATTGTATTCCTAGTGAATTTCTTCATGGCTGTGAAAATTAGGCTCGACATAGCTCATATAGGTAATTTTGACGGTTATACAACGAATCAGACTCTAGTAACCTATTTTGCATGGTACGCAAAGTGGGGGGGATTGTTAGCTATTTAAGCTTGATGATCTTTACCACGGGCTTGTTTTATACCTTTTCCAAGATTAAGCTCTAATAGAATGCTTGATGAAAATCAGACGGAACAACCAAACAAAGTAGTGCTTGATAAAGGGTCACATGTTTCTGAAATTAGGAAGAAAGAAAAAAAATACGAGATAATTAGAGTTTGTTGCTATGTTTTATTTATGGCTAGTGGGATGTTCTTTTTAATGTATGACATACACTCTAATGTGCTTGATACCTTTCAAGGTAAACCTAATGCAATAAGTAAAGCATTTGATTTCACAGCTTTATTTGTGGCACAGGTTTTTGCAGCCAGTTGGATATTGTCATTACTAGCATTGTTTGGCGTAAGAAAAGACTTAAAGAATCTAAGAGTTAAGTATTGATGTTGATTAAAGTATAACTGTCGAATATTTAGGGGGTAACTTGAAGTATATTTTTTTGCTTGTAGCACTGTCGATTTCTTGTACGCACGCTGCTGAGAAAAAAACAACGCCGTTGGATGGGAGAGAGCACCGCAAGTTCAATTTAATCGTACCATTTACGGCAAACGTCTTAAGGTATTTAAAGGCGCAATAAAGATCAAAACTGATGCTCAAGGTAATGTTGAATTTGCAGAGATAACTAAAAGTACGGGTAATAAAAAAGCTGATATTGCAGTTAGATATGCCACGTTTCACGCAAAAATGAAGCCTTATTATGAAAATGGTGTAGCTATGCCTATTATAGCTGTGCAACCTTTTGAGTTTGAGAACCCGTATTACGAAGAAGGCACTTATTATCAATGTAAGTGGGAAGTTGAATCAGCACACTTTGCGGCTCAGGAAAAGTATAAAACTTTTGATGATGCTTTTAATGAGATGGATTTTGTATATTTGAAAAAACCTTCAAATATTAGAGAGTATGAGTCTACGGACAACACCAATCAAATAATGGGAAAGTACAACGTTAAGTTCAGCTCTAAAGAAGGAAAAATAGAATCTTATGCTCAGGTTATAGATCCACCGAATCTTTATGGATATTTTGCTATTGATGCAATTAAAAGCACGGAAGTTAGATCTAAAAAGAAAATATGGCTATCTGATTTTATTAATCATCAGGATCAGATAACGATCTTTAAAAAATGTGAATCAGATCCGATAATTTAAATAGGAAACTGGTTTACAGCAATTAAGCTATAAACCAGTTTTGTTGGTGAATAGCAGTTAAGCTATAAACCTATTTTATTAGTGAATAGCAGTTAAGCTATAAACTTATGTTATTGGTGAATAGCAATTAAGCTACAAACCTTTGTTATTGGTAAATAGCTACTCAGCTATAAACCTCTTGTATTAGTAAATAGCACCTAAGCTATAAACCTTCTGTGTAATAAGCTGATGAGTTTTACACTTCTCAGCTATTTTTAGTGTTCACAAAGCTTCAAATTGCGTTGCTTCACTAATGGCGTACTTGCAAGCGTTAAAAGCATAATTGCAGTGCCGAGTATAGGGTTAGAACCGCTTTCACATGTATATAGTGGGACATGCTAGTTACTTGCTCTGTATTCAAATCATCTGTATTCGATTCCTATGTCAAGCACAGAAATTATAGATGACATTAAAGCACAGTATTACCTTTGAATCTAAATTCGAGAGGTCCTTTGTGCTTTAGGAACGTATACATGCGTGTTTAATGGCATGCATTGTAAGTGTTCCAGTATGTATATTGATCATAAATAGTGTTCATTCAATGAATGATAAAGAAACTAAAACTGATCAATGTTTTCAATTAGCACCCTTTTGAGGGGATCATGCTACAACTTAATTTTCGCTATTCCTGTATGGAAAAATACCATTAGAAAAATAGTAATAAAATTAAGTATCGAAAGGTATTAACCTGATTTTTGGTCAGGAGTAGTAGCCTTCTCAATGAAATCACCAAGAGCAACTTCGGCTGCATTTTTAGCAATAGTGGTAATCATTTGAGTTGGCCCACCTTGTTCTTTTACCAAGTTGTTAAATGCTGCTGCACCATGAATTACACGACCATCAGGCAGTGTTCTTGATGCATAAAGTGGATCAGACTGCTTTTGGCGAGAGGGGTGTGAATTGATTGGAATCACAGTGGCAGGGGTTGAAGGTGGTTTTGCATTATTGTCAGGATTGTTCATGACTAGACTCCTAAATAATGCTTATGGACGATCCATAAGCTGCATGGATTACAGCACATCTAAAGTGTTTTAAAAAGATGTATTTAGCCATTTCAATGAAACAAAAAATGGTTTAAAGGTCTAATTTTGTTAGATGTAAAGGTACTTCTTGATATTTAACAGGGATTTATAAATTTCCTTATTTTTGATATTGTTACGCTTTATATACAAAATATACATTATATCCACTTATGAATTATGTTGAACGAGATGCATCATTAAGATTATTAACGCTAAGAACTGAATATTTAAAAGCAAATTTGAAAGGGCTTGTAAAGAATATTGAAAAGCGAGTTCTAAAGAAAAATATCTGCGCTAAAAGTAACCATGTTGATGTTAGTTGGGATGATTGGATTTTTGCGGCTTTAGATTGCTTTGAACCTAATTGGCATAAGAAACTGACACCTAATGAACCGATACCTACGGAAATCTTAAATCGGTTGCCTATCCCAAATGGTGAACTTCTGTCACTTGGTAATTGGATGTTGACTAAAAATATCTATCGATTTGATGATTTGGTAGCGAGAGAGCTATCTAAGAGTGAATTTGATGAAATGTTACGGAACAGGAATGACTGGTACACTACGAATAGGAATGAATGGTACATTAATACAAGAATATGCATATAAAAGACCACTTTAATAGGTGGACTATATATTTGAATCTACTAAGTATTAAGCACTACATAGGATCTTAAGGATAATTAACTCCGAATCCGGATGCTTGTGAATCTATCTAATTTTTCAAATTTATATTCTTTATTAATTTGCAAGTAATTCAGTTCTTTACCCTTGTTTAACATTTGAAGATGGAATAAAGGTTGTAAAGTAGATAAGTGCCAGTACCATTGAGCAGTAAAGTCTGTTGCACTTTCATGCCAATTGTTATCAATGTCAGAGATTTCTTCAATTTTCTTCTCAATCATAAAGCTAATTTTTTCATCAGAAAATGTGTTTTTATAATATTTCACAACCGCATAATCTAATAAGCAAAATTTTATATCAAATAGATAACCATTTTGGGGAATATCAAATTTCCATGCTGACCAAACGTGGAATGCTTTTTCATATAAACTATATTTAAGCTTACTGGAAGCGAGTCTTTCAAATTCTTCGAGACATACCCTTATACACTTTCTTCCTTCATCATTAGAACTAAGAGGGTACAGATATAGAGAATTAATATAAATATTAATAAAGGACTCATTATTTGCGATGGCTAAAGCTTTGCCTAGAGCTTTTTGTAAAGTTGGTACTCTTGATGGGTAAGTATTGAATATTTTTAGTATTTTACAAAAAAACTCCTTTTCATAACTACACTTACATAAAAGTTTGGCTACAAATTCCTCCTCATTTTCTGTTAAAGGATGTTGTTCTCTATGCTCAAATGGGAATAAAGAAGACAGTGTGCAGAATATTACATGATGATCGTTAGAGTCATATGTAAGATTTAAAAGGAGAGATGGATCAATATTGGAAAATATCCCCCATAGAGTAGGTATATCTCTAACTTCGCTAATAAGTTTATATAATTCTGATTTATTTTTTAGTTGTACAAGAATGTGAAAAGCATAAATCGAAGAAAAATTTATGCAATGTTTAAGCTCAGTATGTGCTAAATGAAGTGATGAATAAATTTTTTCCCAATCCTCACTTTGTATAAAAGTACTAATGTTTTCTAAATTATGCCGTAATCTAAAAGTATGTTGTTTATTGATTTGTGTATTTCTAAATAGGTTTTCAATAAGAATAATATTTTGTGGGTGAATTTGTATGTTGTTTGATTCTAGTATTTTTATAATATCTCCTTTATTGAACTTATAAATGATATTTAAAATATTTATGATTTTATCTTCACTAGTTGGGGTTCTTAATGTTGATATAATCCAAAAAATTAATAAGTATTCAATATTCTTGGTGGGTAGTTTAAGGCTTAGATCATGAATAATATTATCTAAAGTTTCATACCTACAAAAGCTTTGTAAGATATGAATATCCTCTTCCGTGATTGGATATTGAAGAGCACTCTCAATAAGGTTATTACTAATTTTCATATCAACTACGCCATATTAAATATTCATCATTTTGAAGTGATTGCCAGAACTCATCAAAAGCATCAGCAATCATTTGTCCATCGGTTACTTTTTGTAAGATATGATGGCTTTTACCAAAACCATTCACGGATGTCCCTAAAGACCAAGCTAAAGTACCTTGTTGTGTATGAGGAAAAATTATAAATCGGTCATGGAATTTACCATTATTTACATTTCTTGTAGTACGAAACTCTAAATTTATGGATGATTTGAATGCTGTATCATATTGGTTGAAATTTGCTTTAATTTCACTTAAATCCTCATATGATTCTCTAGAAAATTGATTTTTACATTCAGAACATAATAACTCATTGCATTGTGTACATATTGAATTCGATGGGCTATATGATGCTGTAATTGCTCTCATTTGGCTATTCAAATAAGAATTTCGGAATAGAGTTGCTTTTAAATCTTCATGGGATAGATATGGATCCCACAACCAAACTGCCATATGTCCATACTTCTCTATTAACCAATGAATGTCTTTAAGAGCTTCTTTATGAGCTTCATTTTTACTTATTGTAGGTGCGGTTCTATACTGAATAAATTCTCTGTTGGTTTTAGATTTTTCAATGTCATTTTTATAGATTCTTTGCTTTGTCCAGTCAAAAATTGGTGCTTCATATTCAGGTGATCGCAAAGGCAGCCTTATTTCAGTACCATCTGAATTAATAAATTTTCTTATGTGAGTAGAACTATAATCTCCTACTATATGAGTTTTAATATGTATTGTATTAATGAAGCTGGTTGGTTTTGTGCTACATAGAATTAGATTTTCATTATAATCAATAATATTTGAGATGAACGGCAGATCAGAGTGAAAGGGAATTATAAAATCATTTAAATCGGGAGATGTGAGAACTACATTTTTTTGCTCTAATAATTCATCTTCTTGGAGGTTTTCACAAATAATTGCTAAAGGGCGTGGAGTAGTTTTAGGATGCCATGCTATTTCGCAATGTAATTCTCTAGTACTTTTTTCTTTATAAAAATTAATACTTAAAATATCAATCGGAATTTGGAAAATATAGTTTCCAATCTTATCTGAAAGTTCAGATATTTGTATAGGAAGATTATTTTGTTGAATTTTACTTGATAGTTCCTGAAGAATTGAAGGATTTTCTAACAAAAATTTTAATTCATTTTTTGTAGTATTGACCCATTCATAAATATAAGATCCATTGAAAAAATTATTTTTGAGTAGACTGTTGATAGGTACTTTGTCAAAGCTATCAGGAGCCACAAATTTTTTGTCTTCTAATTTTAATTTGGGTACTGAGCAATGATATTTTTTATCATTCGACATTGTCCATACGTTTTTATCTGTTAGATTTCTGATGTTTAAGATAAATGAGTCAATGCTTTTATAGTATCGTTTAATGCCTAATTTATAATTTTTATAGTTAATTTTGACTAGGCCTTCTGTAAGGTATTGGTCTGTATCAAATTGAACATTTTTCTTATCAGATGCTACCGCGAGTGTTAATACATTTACAATGGATTTATCTATTAATAGGCCTATCTCAATAATTTCTATACAATTAAAAAAACCTAGTAAATTTGGTTGTAGAAGATATTCCATATCTTTGTAATAAAGATTGAATTTATCTTCTTCAGTAAGTTGATGTTCTATAGTTAAAGTTGATTTCATTGGTAGTGGAATATTGTGTTAATTGATGAATTTTAATCTAAAGTGGCTTTGTTGCATAAATTTATTCGTAAGTTATCACTTAGCAATATAATTCTCAGATGACTAGGCCGATACCTAAAACTTATCAAACAATCCATTTTCCTTCGTACAACCATGTTTTGATTAGTCGTGGAAATTTTGTGATTTGGTTTGATCCTTAAATTTATTGGTATGCTAAATTAGGCAGACTTCATAGAAGTCTTATAACTTAAATTTGGATAGTTTTGAAATATTTAGCTTTTGGATGTTTATTTAAAAAGTAGAATAGACTATTTGTTAAAAACACGTTTGAATTTTTTATATTAACCCATATTTATCATTTTATAATTAGTAGTTTATAGGGGGGCTGTGGCTTTTTTTACAAAGGATTTTATATCAAACTATTCGGACAAAACGAGAAAATATTCTTTTGAGTCTTATAATGATCTTTTAAATGAATCGGTAAAGAAAAAAAACTCATTAAGCAATTATGATGTTTTTCTTTCACATTCTGTCAAAGATGCTCAAATTGTCTTAGGTGTCAAAAACTGGTTAGAAGAAAATGGAATGAAAGTGTATGTTGACTGGATTGATGATAAACAATTAGACAGATCTAAAGTTACAAGTAAAACAGCTGAGATTTTACGTACTAGAATGCGGCAATCATCATCTTTAATTTATATAGCAACAGATAATTCATCTCAATCAAAATGGATGCCTTGGGAATTGGGATACTTTGATGGTTATAGCTTCGGAAAAGTAGCCATTCTACCTATTTTAATTTATGAAAATCAAAGTTTTAGTTGTCAAGAGTATCTTGGTTTATATCCATTGGTTCAAAACTTTGAAAATTTAGATAGAAAATATCATGGTTTAAATAAAGGCTATATTTACTCCAATAATAAAATTGTATTTTTAAGTGATTTCATTAAGCAGAGTCCTAATCAATGGTAATAACTAAAGCAGCTTTAATTAAAAATTTAGTCAAGGAATTACAAGCAGATAATTTAGCAATTTTTGCGGGTGCAGGTTTATCTAAACCAGCAGGATTTGTAGATTGGAAGAATTTGCTTAGAGAAGTTGCTGAAGAACTTGATCTTGATATTGATAAAGAAGAATCAGATTTAGTTGCTTTGGCTCAGTATCATGTTAACTCGAAGCGAAATAGGACAAAAATTAATCAATTAATCATTGAAGAGTTTTCGAAGAATATTGAAGTAACAGAAAATCATAGGATTTTAGCAAGACTTCCAATTAATACATTTTGGACTACCAACTATGATAATTTAATCGAAAAGGCGCTAGATAATGCAAAAAAAGTGGTTGATGTTAAACATGATCCTGAGCAGTTATTAACATCGCCTAAAAGACGAGATGCTGTTGTGTATAAGATGCATGGGGATTATCAACATCCAAAAGATGCAGTTATTATCAAAGATGACTATGAGCGTTATGCTTTAAAACGTAATGAGTTTTATATAGCTCTAAGAGGTGATCTGCTCACTAAGAAATTTTTATTTTTAGGATTTAGTTTTGCGGATCCTAATATCGATTATATCTTAGGAAGAATTCGCGCTTCTTATACTGAGAATCATCAAACGCATTATTGTATTTTAAGAAGAGTACAGAAATTTTCAGGAGAAGATCTTGCTGACTTTGAATATAGGGAAAAAAAGCAAAAGTATTTTATTGAGGATTTACAACGTGTTGGAGTTGAAACCTTATTGGTTAAGGATTATTCAGAAATTACTGAAATTTTAAAAGAAGTAGAATCAGCATTTAAGAAAAGAACAATTTTTATTTCTGGTGCAGCCCATGACTTTTCACCTTATTCTAAAGAAGAGGTTGAGAAGTTTATTTTTGAACTATCTAAAGAAATTATAAAATTAGATTTTAGAATTGTTACTGGTTTTGGGTTGGGAATTGGAAGTTCAGTGATAGCTGGTGCTATTGAAGAGTTGCTTTTAAGCGGAAAGCGAATTACTGAAGATGAATTAATACTAAGACCATTCCCTCAGACTACCTCAGGTGAAAAAAATTTATTAGAGCTATGGAGTGCTTATCGAAATGATATGATCTCTTTTGCTGGAATATCATTATTTATTTTCGGAAATAAACTTGATCAGAAAACAGGTGGAGTTATTGATTCTAATGGAATGATTGATGAGTTTGAAATTTCTAAAGCAAATAATTGTGTGCTACTTCCTATAGGTGCGACAGGTAGTATGTCGAAAAAGTTAGCAGAAAAAGTTATAGAAGATAAGCTTCAGCCAACTATTTCATTAGAGAGTATTACTAATGAAATAGCTGATCTAGAAGTTTTAAAGAAAAATATCTTAGATATTTTAAAATCACTTAAAAAGTAGTATTTAAAATCACTTAAAAAGTAGTATTTAAAATACTAAATCGTCGGATAACATTTTACTGATATCAAAATCTTCAATAATTTCACGTTTTCTAGTGGCATTATCTAGATAGATGGAAGGATTTTTAATAAAATCCTTCCATTTTACTGATTCAATATATGAGTGATCTCCAGTATATACAGGGGAACTACTATGTTGATCACAGTCCGATTCAACCTTTTTTTTGTGGTTGAAAGTATTTTTCTTCAATATTGGAAACAAGAAATTGGTTTTTAAAGTTCTGCATTTACAATAATTACATGTATTATCTTCAATATAGTAATCATATTTCCCATTTTGATTTGGTAGTACTACCATTAACATCCCATTAGGCCGACTTACTCGATCTCCAATTTTTTTATTTCTCAAGGAATATGCAACCTCCCAGGGGATCCATTGCTCTTGTTCACTTTCGTAAATATTCTTCATATTGGGTGATATGAATACAACAGTAAGGCTGCTATCGAAAATTTTCTTTTTTAATTTGGTTTCGATTGTGCTATCAGCAAAGTCACTTAGATCTTCACCGTCATTTTCACCTTTATAAATTTCATCATTCTCATTAAGAATCTCTTGTAATTTGGTTACATAATCTCGTGATTTGGTTGTTTCCCAGATGTTATCCGTAAGGGATAAGACATTAGTATCTGCATATTTATATGAAACAAAAATTTTTCTACTCATGAATTTTCCAATATTCTAATTTTAAAAAGTATATTTTGAAAAAAAGAGCCTAATATTTAGGCTCTATTTCATCGAGCTTATAATTGTGGTTGATGTAACAATCTCGAAATATGTGTCAAAAATCTCACATCAACTGTCATTCAGCGCTTTGGCCGTCATGCGACACATTGTTTGTCATTTCTAGATTATGAACTTCAATAACTTAGAAAGCCTTGCGACACATGATGACAAAGGTCAGCGACGCAACCTATGTCATTTTTTTGATAAAACGACACAACCTATGTCATTTTTTGAAATGATGAAACTCTCTACGAAGTAAATCTCAGATTAAGCAGGAAATGATAAAATATAATTTCTTTACTTTTTCTAAATCTTTTTTCTTTAGCAATCCATAACTGGTCGTTATCTTCGAGAACATTAATTTCATGAATTTGTGGTTTAGAAAAAGAAACATATTCTTTCCTATTTATTAATGCCTTGTATCCAT
Source organism: Acinetobacter sp. ANC 4910 (assembly GCF_004331035.1). Lineage (GTDB taxonomy): Bacteria > Pseudomonadota > Gammaproteobacteria > Pseudomonadales > Moraxellaceae > Acinetobacter. The sequence goes on along the minus strand of NZ_SJNT01000001.1, from coordinate 266,779 downwards.
CAGAGAGCGATTCAAAGCTAGGTACATCACAATAAGCCATAATAAATATCGGGCTTAAAGCTTCGTTGTCGTATCCTGCAATTTTATCTAAATGCTCTTCTATCACTGTTGTATCAACTGAAAACAAGCGAAAGGCCTCAAAAAGGCTAATTCTAGTATTGTCAGAACCTGTTATATATCCATCAATTTCCCCTGGACTTTTGGCGGAAGAAGATTCACCTCCACGTTTCTGATCTCGAAAACCAATATGAGCTTCAGACATACGTTTATCAAATAAAGAAGTAAACCAATCATTTATTAAATCTTCTTTTGTAATCCTATAGTTAGTTTTTTGTGATGAAGAAATACTATGAATGTTTAAATTCTTCTTTCTAAGTAATAGCTCAAGGCTAATATCTTGGATAATATTTTTCAAAAATTCATGAGGTTCTGTGTGACTGGAAATGATAGAAACGTAGGTATTGAAATTAGATGAAATTATTTGGCTATAATGGTTCGAAAGTTGAGCTGGTGTTCTTTCTTTTGATTCCATAAGAGCAATCATGAGTTGTGATTTTGCTTCCGTTGTTTGTGCATGGAACAGCTCCATTGTTAATTCGTCAAGATTGAGCTCATGAATTTTTAAGTTGTTTAGTAAACTGTATTTATTAATTATTTCTTGAGCGATTAATGCTCTATCTCTTTTAATTAAAGATTTACAGTATAAGTATAGAATTTCTTGAATATATTGATGATTTGGACTGAGTTTTGACCAAAAAATATCAATATCGGTATCATTATTTAAAAGTGTATAAGACTCTAAAATTTTAATAACCCAATTAATACTCAACTCAGCAGGATGGGTGTTACTTTGCTCTGTTAAGCAAACTTTTAAAATATGATCTAGATTTTCAGATTTTCCTGTTTTTTTAGATAAAGATATATTGCTATCTAATAGCAGAAGTAAATGATGAGAACTCTGAGTTTCTTTGTATAGAGCTTCAATGATATCTTTAGATTGTTGTGGATTACTATCAACATAGCTGGCGGCAATCAGATATCTTCTAAATTGCTCACATTCTTTCTTATGAGCTCTATTTATTTCGGATCTATGATTATTTTCTATAGAAGGAATTTCAATTAGATAAACATGCTTCTGAAATTCTTCTGGATCACTGTTTGATTTTTCCAGTAAATTCAATAATTCCCACTTATAATTATAGCTTGACCATTTTGTCTTAATTTCGATTGCGAATTTATGCTTCGGATTATTAAACCGTGGCTGAGACAAAATTGAATTAACTTCGTTTAAAATTTTTTCTCTAATATCTTTATCAGATGGTCGCCATGCTGATACAAAAGCCTCTTCTAATTTATCTAATGAAAGGTTCTCATTAGTGGTTAATCGGTTCGCTATTTCTTCCTGATATAAGCGATTTCTTGAGATTATGATATTGTTCTCAATTAGTATATATAATTGATCTAAAGGAATTATTTTTAATGTGTCTTCAAAGAAGTCATCAAGTTTGTTATCGTCAACAATGTTAAGATAAATGCAAAATTGAGTCCAAATATCAAATGCATATTCTCCAGAATGGTATTTTTTATCCATTATAGGGAGGAAATCCTCATCATTTGTAAAACCCATTAAATTGATAATTTTTATAATTATTTTTTGAGCCATATCAGACTCTAGGTTTTGGTTAATTTTTATTAGTACTTGTATGTATTGTCTAATATTTCTAGCAATATCAAAATATTCATTTTTATTTGAATATTTTAGTAAATCTATCCAATTTTTGTATCCTTTTGAAATATCTAAGATAAACTGTAAATTATCATTGGAAACAAGTTTCCCCCAATTTAAATCGGATAAAAATTTAGATGGATGAATACTTTGATAAGGATTTTTTAAAGCATATTCAAAATTTAACTTGTAGTAATTTAAAAGTTTATCCGATATTTTTTTATAATTTTCAGTAGGTTGATTCTCTATTAGCCAAAAACCTAAAAGATACCAATAATTTTTGAAGATTAAGCTATCCCCATCCTCTTTTAAAGATATAAAGTTTTCAAATAGTGTACTAAGTTCTAAAATTTTTTTGTTATTTAATTGAGATAAAAATATTTTTAGAGTTTTATATTCATCTTGGTCAGTATAGTTTTTATTGTTTAAATGACATCTTTCTCCAAGAAAACCAATTATTATTAAGAGATGGTTTTCAGTACATTCATTTGGAAGACTTGAAAAATATTCATTACAAATTAATTTTTGATAGCCACTACTAAAATAATTATTATAAGAGTCAGCACTCTGATTGAAATTGTTTTTAAAATAATAATTTTGGATTAAATAATAGAAACCTATGTCACAAAATTCAGAGTGAGATATTAACCAAATTAAATAAATAGTGGGACTATATCTGGGTATTGAGACAAGTAGAATTGCTTTCAGAATAGGGCGGGTCTTCGCAATTAAAAATAAATCATCAATAATTTGATAAGAATGTAAACTTCGACCACTGATCGTTATATTATCTTCTATAATTCCCCAAATTAAGCTTGTATAAAGATATTCAGGTTCTCTCCAGTGACGAGTAACATTCATATCACGTACAAATTGAAAATTTTCAGTAATATTGATGTCTTGAAGATTATAGTGATGGCCAAATTGGTCAATCGTAGGATTTGGTAACTTCTGATTTTCTATTGTTTGTGTACTATTTTCAGAATTACCATCTATTTTTATATGCGTTGTATTTCGTACTGGAGATATAATCGAGTAAAAATAATCTTTATTTATTGATTGTTTCTGGAGAACTTTTATCGGATGGGCTAAAGCAAGATCATCTTTAATATACTTAACCATTTCATCACAAAATTCAGAATAGAGATCATCACCTAAAATATCTTTATTGGGTATGCATGCTCGATCTCCATTTGAACTAATGAAAAGAAGCCACTTTTTGAGTGCCATTTCAGGTTTTACTAGATTTCTTAATTCACTCCAAAGATATGTGATAACGAGTTCATCAAAATTTTGATTTCCTGGTGTTAAATAGAAATATTCATCTTGAAGTGTAAATGTAGTAAGAATATTAGTAATATCAGTCCTTTTAAATTTTTCCCAAAAAATTAACTCGAGTTTGACCTTGCTACATTTCAATTGAGGCTGAGTGTAACCATTATGCCCCCACCTAATATCATTGAGAAGTTCAAGTGTTTGAACCAAAGGAACAATGCTTTCATCAATTTTATCTAGTTGTATAGCCTCATTAGCATGAATCTGACACCAATCAGCATAAAATGATAATAGCCCATGTTCTTCAAAAAATTCTAAGGAGATTGATACACCTTTAAATGGCTGATCTCCATTGGAATTTGGCCATTCAAGGGTTCCATTAATCACAGCTGCAACATTATTTCTGCTTAAATCAGGTGTTGATAATTCAGAATTTGCTAAAAAGTGCGAAAGCGCTTGAGCATGAATGTGATCCTGATATGTATAGGTTGTTTGTAAGCTTTTTGTGGAGTAGCCATTTAAAAGAGCTTCTAAATGTGGATAGTTATCAGAGAATTTATTCATTAGCACTTCTAATTAAATTAAGTAATTAAACTTTTATAGTTATCTAATTTTTTATTAGATAAACTAGTTTATTGATATTTAATGTATTATATCTGATAGATATTAAACTATTAGATTTTTATTGAGGATAATGTGGGTCAAAAATTAATTCAGTTTGGTTTTGATATTCATTTTGATATGTCATTGGATGAAATCATACAGGCATTGAGATTCTGCCCAATTTCTTATGACGTGGAGCAATTAGATTACCAACGTTTCTTTTTTAAAGTTGAAAATTCTTATCAAAAAAATCTAATTCTTAATTTCCTAAGCGATTTTAGATTGCGTCAAGAGTTAAACAAAAAAATTAGTCCACAACAAAAGTCCTTTGTTGATGCAATTATTTTAGCAAGTATAAGTAAATAAAATGATTTTTGAAAATGTGGAACTAATGCCATTTAACTTTAAACGAATGGCAGATGATAATTATCTCATAACAAGTGTTACGGGCGATTTTGAGTTTATTTCTCAAGATAATTTAAAAAAGATCATTGCTAAAGATGAATCATTAGATATGGATCTCTATCTCAAATTGAAATCCAAATTTTTTCTGATGAGTCAAAATGCTATTGGTTCAAAGCGAGCCCTGGCCTCAAGGTTACATGCAAAGAAATCAACAATTTTAGAAGGAACTTCACTACATATTATTGTTGTGACGATTCAATGTATGCACTCATGTTCTTACTGCCAAGTCAGTCGCCAACAAGCAGGAGATGAGTTCACTATTTCCAGAAAAGATTTACTCTTAGCCTGCGACACTATCTTTGAAAGTACATCTGATACTTTAACTGTTGAGTTCCAAGGGGGAGATCCTTTAATCAAATATGATTTAGTAAAACTTGCGATTGAGTACATTACTGAAAAAAACAAAGAGCACAATAGATCTATTCGTTTTGTAGTAACTACAACATTGCACCAGTTAACTTCTGATATGTGCTTATTTTTCAAAGAACATCAAGTGGTGTTATCAACAAGTATTGATGGTCTTGCAGACTTACATAATAAAAATAGACCAACTGCTAATCGAGATGCTTATGAAAGAACTATTACAGGCTTAGAGCTAGCACGTAAAGAATTAGGTCAAGACTCGGTTTCTGCATTAATGACGACTACACGTAAAAGCTTGGATTATCCTAATGAGATTGTAGATGCATACGTTAAATTAGGATTTAAGGATATTTTTATCCGTGGTTTGAGTGATTATGGATTTGCTAAGAAAAACTCAAAGCGACTTGCACCAACTCATGCTGAGTTCTTAGATTTTTATGAGAAAGCATTGGAACGTGTTATTCATTGGAATGATAGAGGATATGAACTAATAGAAGTTCATTCCGGAATCTTATTAAACAAAATACTTTCTCCATTTGATCAAGGTTATATTGATCTCCAGAGTCCATCAGGCGCCGGACTGGGGTGTATTGTCTATAACTATGATGGATACGTATACCCTAGTGATGAATCTCGTATGCTAAAAGAAACAGGAGATACTTCTTTACGCTTAGGTAAAATTGGTGAACCTTTATCTCAATTGTTAAGCTCTGATCTACAAAGAAATATCATTACTTCGAGTTTGAATTTTAATGATCCGAGTTGTAGTCAATGTGCTTATCTACCGTATTGTGGGCCTGATCCTATCAGTGCTTATAACGAATTCAAAACGATGACTCCACCAACACATTTAACCAGTCATTGTAGGCGTTACATGGGTTTGTTCGATTTGATATTTAACAAGTACCAAAATTCTGACAAGTTCAGGAAGTTAGCAAACCGATGGGCTTTTAGTAAGTAGATAAACGATGAGAAAAATAAAACTAGAGTCAGTTACAGAACATACACCACAAATCTTTAGGGTACTTAGTCTTAATAATTTCGATGCGGAGTGGTTGCCTAATCAATCTATTTTAGTGCCACTTAATAGTGTCCAGGAAGTTGAAATCTTTGATCGATATATTCAGGCTGGGCTAGATAATCTTTATTCAATTTATAGCTCAGACTTGCTTGAAAGGGTTGGTGCAAATAATCTCTTTATTCCAGAACAACAAGCACTAGAATCAAATGACGTGGTTGCTATTGATCCATATAAAAAGAACCTAAGCGTACTTTTGAGAGCAAGTGATACTCACCATACTTTGTTTTTAACCAACAGATGTAATAACTATTGTATCATGTGCTCTCAGCCGCCTACTAAGCATGATGATTCATGGTTAGTACAACAAGCACTAGAAATCATTGATCATCTCAGCTATGAACCAATGAATATTGGCTTAACGGGTGGTGAGCCATTACTACTTGATGAACAGTTAAGACTAATCATCGATACCATTCATAATAAATTTCCTTCAACTGAGATTGATGTATTAACGAACGGTCGCTTGTTTAGTAATCCTAAGATAGCGGAATCAGTGTTATCTAATCTTGAAACGAAAGTGAATTGGCTTGTCCCATTATATGGTCATGCAGATCTCTTACATGATTTTGTGGTGCAGCAACATTCGGCTTTTGAAGAAACATTAGAAGGTCTATATATCCTCCAGCATTACGTACAGCCGATACAATTAAGAATTGTTTTGGTTAAGCCTGTATTAGAGAACTTAATTGATCTTTTTGCCTATATACGAACCAACCTTCCATTTGTAAAAGAGGTCGCTCTGATTGGATGTGAACCTATCGGTTTTGCACTTGCCAATAAGGAACTTAGCCAAGTTGATATTAAGGATTGGTGGGATCAATTAAATGCAGCGGTAGATTTATTGCTAAGTACTAAAACTCGATTAATTTTGATGAATATTCCACTATGCTGTTTACCTCAAAGCTTATGGCAATATGCAGCAAAAAGTATCTCTGATTGGAAAAATACATATGATGATGTATGTAATAGTTGTGAAATTAAAGCTGATTGTTGTGGACTATTTAGTTGGTATAAATCTGGGTGGATGCCATCTACGTTAGCGCCAATTAAACTTGTTGATATTATGAGCACATAAATTGCATAATATATTTATTAATTAGTATCTTATTATTTTTTGGGGCGGTGGAAACTTGAGTAAATTTATAAAATCATTAGCTCTTTTTGCAGTATCTGCTCCAATCGTTCATAACAAGACAGAAGCAATGACGAATGTGACTGTTGATTCTTATGATAACTTAGAGCCTGTATCAATTCGTCCTCTCAACTATGAGTACGAAAATATGTTTGCAGCACATCGAAGCCATTCAAGTCATCGAAGCCATTCGAGTCATTACTCTGGTTCAGGTTATTCGAGTTCAAGAGCTCCAACGTATTCTGTGCCAACATATACGACACCAAGCACAGGTAGTTCCTATAGTGGAACTTCATCAGCAGCCAAAAGAAGTTCAAATATAACTGTAAAAACATATAGTAATGTTCCTACAAGGACGGATACAACAGCTAACCCATTTTATGGTAACTCTACTGATTTGATTGATGTTGGATCAAGTGAAGATCCTGTATTAGCTCGTGTGTTACAGGTGAAGCGTGTACAAATGTCTTTACTACGACTGGGATATTATTCTGGAAAAATTGATGGTGATTTGGGTAAAAACACAAGAAAAGCTATTGCAAATTATCAAGTTGATAAAGCATTAACAGTTAATGGTCGAATGACTACAGAATTATTAAATAGTCTAGGAATTCCAGCGGTCAATTTTGTTGAAGACTCTTACTAAGAATTTAGATTCAAAAATAAAAAATGTCAGAATTTCTTAAATTTCTATTCTTGAAGATAGAATGGCTAATAGGATTTAGTGGGCTAATTACTAAGTTTATCATTGGTTTTGGTATATGCCTTATACTTTGCTATTTTATTTATATTGATTATTTTCCAACAGATTTGTCGTTGGGGGATGGTCTTTTATTCTTTCTTATCACAGTTAAATTTTGTTTTGTGTATTTGTTGTTTTTAGGGTCACACTATGCTCTCGGAAATGCTTTAGTTGGTATATTAAGTGTATTGCAAAATATATGTATCACCTTGTTTTCTTTTAGAGAAAAGTTAGCTAAAAAATTATTGAATCTGTTTTTTATTAAATTAGATTTCAAAAAAAGTATTGATAAAATTGGAAAATTTTTTATCAAGTTTTTACTTTCTCTCTTTGGCTTGGTCTTTGTTTTTGTCTTTTATGGTGGGAAATCATTGAATTTAATGATAATGATTTTTTTAAGTTTATTGCTAAAAGTTTGTATAGATAAATTCATAAAGCATTTAAAAATAGAAAAATTAAATAATGAAGAATTAACTGAAAGTGAGAAAGATGATAAAAATAAAAATCTTTTAATAATATTGCTTTATATATTAATTGTACCTAGTGCTGTATATCTTTTTTACGCAGGAAAAGAGACCAATTTTTTGATTACTAATACACTAGGTTCTGTACGAGAAGATGATAAAAATAGCCTTATTTATATCAAATTAGTATTCAAAGATTTTTTTCCTGAAGCCAGAGTTGGAGAGAAGAAAGGTGAATACATAGAAATTAAAGATGCTGAAGTCTTGTTAAGAGGTGTTGGGAAAAATGCTTTAGTCCAATATATATCTAAAGCTAAAGATCAAAATGGGAATATGGTTCCTATTAAGGTGAAAGTAGAAATTCCAAATGATTCACTTTTAATTATACGAAGAACGCATAATCAAAAGTGATAATCAATTTTATAGATTCTATAATTTAAGCCATTAAACCTAATACATCAGAACGCTTAAAAAGCCTAATTTTTTTATCAGTTTTGCCAAAATAGTAAGGAATTATAAGACTTTGCGTTTGTAAATTCGTGATGTGAGAATGACGCATTCCAAGGAGTGAACTAGCTTCAGCTCCAGTTAGATATTCTTCTTTCAATTTAATGATTTCATATAGTTGACTCTTTTTAACAAGTTTCCAATAAACTAAATCTTTAATTTCTAAAAAGCCTGTTTTACACCAATATTGATTGAACCAGTTCATTCTACAACTGAGTTTTTCTGATGCATTTTGAAGCGAAACATACTCCTCACTTTCAAGCATATTTTTTAGTGCATCTAGTGAGATACGTTTGATTTTAATGGGGGTTAAAAACTCGTTATCGCGATCCAAAATTTTTAAATGGATCAAAGTCGCAACTTGACTAGGGCTAATTTTTAATATTGATGCTGCTTCATTCAATGAGTAAAAATCATAATTAGTTTTTCTCTTAAAGTTTGTTTTTTTTCTCCCTGTTTTTGTCTGGTATTCTTTAATCTGATCTATGTGTTCTTTAGTAATAAGTTGAATGGCATCTTTAGAGAAAATATTTACAGGAAGTTTATCTATATGAGGACCGCTAATAGGTTTAATACCGATACTTGTCATTTTCTCAACAAAATTTCCAGGATTGACATTTAATTTTTTTGCAAGAGTAGAGGCAATTACATATTTTTTTTGAAAATTTTCTAGTTTATGGATTGGGATTTGTAGTGGGGTGGTATTCCTTTTTTTTGCATCATCGAGCCAATGCGATTTAGCTAATTTTCTTATCGTATCCAAATTTGTATTTAGTATTTCAGCGGCTAATCTTATCTCTACTGTTAATAATCCATTTTGCCTGTTAGAAATAGAAACGGGGAGCTTTTCTATTTCTAAACTCTTTTCTCCGATTAAAAACATTTCAATATCAATGCTAGATAGAAGCTGTTTACTATGATTATTTTCCACACGCTTTAATAAATTAGAAGCTAGCAAATTGGTTAGCTTAAGGCGTCCAATTCCAAGTATAAGCCTTGATTCTTCAGGTGTTAATTGAAAATTTTTACTTTTAGTATTAGGTAAATAAGGAATACAATTTTTCTCAATATTTGAGAGATAATTCTCTTTAAACCTAACAGTCTTATTTTCTTTGTAAAATGATAATAGTTGAATTCTTGGATGGGCTAAATTAATTCTACTGTTAATCCAATTACTCATGGTGAGTATGGAATGGTGAGTATTTTCGAAATATTCGTATAATATTTTTAAGTAATCTTCATCTGAGCGCGGCTCATCCAATGCTGCAAATTTTTCTAACGCAAACCAAAAAGATGTAAATTCATGAAATAACTCATTCGAGTTTTGATTCAAAATATAGATAAACCAATGAATCAAAAAGTTTTCCGAATAGTGTATTTGTTTAGCCTCTCTTAAATCAGCAGAACAGTTTGAACAGTTTATAATAGATCCTGACTGTAAATTAATCGCATGTCCGCATCTGTAACAATTGTCTAAAAGTAAAATAGAATGAATAGGACAAGAGTAAACAGGCCTTAAAAGCCATAGTTTTCTGAAATATGATTGTTCCTTTAAGCATTGTGGGCAATATGAATAGCTTTTTGATTTAAATAAACTAAGATCAATAATCACATTTCTATAGATTCTAGGTGCTCTGCTAGTTAATTTATCTCGATCAAAAGCAAGAGCAATATAATCAGGTTTAAGACTTAAAGTCTGTAATACATGTTTAAAACGATGTTGATCCATAAAGGTGTAATTAGGAGCCAATTTAGTCAAAAAACTAAATTTTTCTTTCCCAAATAATTGATAGACTGATGTGTGACCATTTAATTCAGCAGTTCTCAGTAAGTAACTCGTAGCTGATTCGTCTGGATAAGGCGTTGCTTCAATAAGAAGTCGTATGTTTTTATTCATATTTGACCTCTTACTTGCATGGTTAATTGTGACAGAGACATTTTAAAAGGGTTAGAGTTGGGTTTAGAAATATGATCAGTTATTCCTAATTCCCAAGCCTTACTAAAATCATTATTGTTGACGATTATCCTTCCTTCATTCAATGCATTAACAATACTTTCTCTAATCAAACTAATGATATACGAGTGATAACCTCTAGTCGCAGTGTAAATTTGCATACCCATGAGTGGAGTGTCGAGAGGTGGTGAAAATGAAATATTTTGCTGCGCTATTTTACGAGCAATTTCACTTAGAAAAGCATAGATTGTGCCATGACCTTGGGTAGACTCAATGTAAAGTGGATTTAAGGTATAGATAAATGGAAATCTTCGGGCAATTTGGCTATCGACTTGTAATAATTCTGCAAATTCTGGAAGACCGACTAAGCAAAAGCTAATTCCTGTTTGATTAACAAGTGTTTTCAGCCAATTTCCTATAGTTACGTTCATTCGTGTATACGATTGTTTACGCTCAAATAAATGATGAAATTCGTCTAGGAATACGAGTTTAGTTTCACACATACCGAGTAAATAGCTCAATCTGTCAGTCAAGTAGGATGTTGTACCAGTGTTATAAGTTGGATCACCTAATTCATGTAGCATAGTGATTGCTAGTGATTTAACAGTGGCTGGAGAAGGAACCTCAACATAAAATGCTGGAATGATTGTTTTTTTATGATCCTCTTCAATTCTGATAGATTTAGGCATTTGGCTGACAATAGTTTTACACAAAGTCGTTTTCCCTAAACCACCTTTCGCAAGAAGCATGCTTCCTATTGGCTCTTTATAAGCTATGCTCCTTTTCACACAATTTTGTATTCCTTGAAATGCTGTCATAAACTCATCTGAAGTGACTACGATGTTATTAATCGAGCTAATTTGTTCAAAAACGTTATCAAATTTTTCCATTTTTCATCACCTCAATTGATCCAAAACTCAAACTATTTTTTTTGTTATCACAAGGTGCTTCAATATTTGGTTCCTCTTGAATCTCTACAATAGGTGATAAATTTTTTTCCATATTTTGAAGGATGAGAGGAAGCTCAAGTTTGATCGGCTTTAGCTTTGGCTTTTTTCTAATTAGATCTGATTGAATTTCATGTAAGAGTTTGTAGAGGCCGAATAAATCTGAAAACTTTCCTAATTTTTGTTGATCGTGTTTAGATAGTTGTTTTTTTCTTTTTTGAATCTCTATATGAATTGTCCTTGATAATCCAGAAGTGTAGTCAGGGTTGGTAGAGTCTGCTTGTATGACAACATGCATATCATTGGGATCAATGATATAAACTACATTTAAGTCAAGATCATCAACGAGCACTGTGACTTTTTTAGAGCCTTTTGCTTGTAAAGTAGTTAAGGCGTGAGAAAAATAACTTAATCCATCAACTTGAACTTGCCCATGATGAATTGTACGTTCGATGGGTTTTCGACATAAAATTTTTGCATCAACTTCAGAAATATGACTGGGCTTGATATCTCTAATAGCATCTTGCCACATGACAAATGGTGAGCGACCAGTCACGCTATGAATTGAGCGGTGATAGACATCGCTGATCCACATATCGATATATTTTCTTAGCTGTTCTATTGTAAATTGAACATTTTTTGTAGAGTTGTAGCTTCCTCTATCGGATGGATTTGAAAAGGTTGTTCCTGATAATTTTTGAATAATACCGTGCGTAAGGGTGCTAAAAAACCTTTCAATATGTGGTTTATTATTTGGTGTACCAATTTGAGAAGGTGTTAAAGTAATTTTTAACTGATCACAGACTCTCGCAAGCGAATTATTCTTAAATTCGACTCCGTTATCTGGAATAATAATGCTAGGAATACCTCCTGGTAAGTCTTGATTTGGTCGAGTAATCATATCTTTTATGACGGCTAGAGTCGTTGTTGTACTTGGCGGATACATGCTGATATACCTGCCTACGATTGCGCGAGTGTGGACATCAATTGCACATGCTAAAAAAGGACGACCAAGAGCGACGTTTGTTTTCGGATCGATCACGATGACATCGAGATAGTGGGTGTCAATTTCGACCATATATAAAGCAAAAGGGCTGATAATACTTCTACCTGACGCTTGAAATGATTTTTTGGCTACACGACTTCCTTTTTTAGATTTTAAAATCAGGTATGGATCAAGCTTTTTAATATGCCTTTGTATGCATCTGAGGCTAGGTAAATGATTTAGAGCAATTCCTTGTTCTACTAATTTGCCAAGCATACAGGCACGAACATCATTGCTCGTTCGAAATTCTGGTTTTAGATAAACCTCTTCAATGGTCTGATTGAGAATTTGATAAATTTCAGCTGAAAAACGTAATGAATGATTTCCCTTGCGCTCATTTTTTAAGAAGAGTTTATTGTAAGAATAATTTTTATATTTAAAAATCCATCTTGCCACTGTTCTAGGTGAAGGAGGGGACTTATCATCTATCAAAGTCGCAATTTCTTGAATTAATGGTGAGAGTTGGTCAAGGCTTGTAGGGTATTCTAACTGCTGAAGTGCAGATAAAACATAACGTTCTTTTCGATGGATATCCTGACTACATTGAGGATTTAGAACAAGCTTCTCAGGTGCAAAACTACAAATGATTTCACCAGATTTATAGCGACTCTCAAATTCATTTAGATTCAAGGTACATATTTTGCCTCCCACTGTTGCAGCATAACGAATTGTGTTTAATGCAATTGATGCTATTTCAAAAATATAATCTGGATGCTCGGCAAAATAAAAGCGATACCCTGGTTGAGGGAGAAAAAGCGGATTTTCCATATTAAAAAATTCCTTGATGATTATATTTAGGCGAAAATTCTTTGAATTTATTGTGGAAAAATAGGTAATCGCCTAGTTCTTGTTTGAATCCAATCATTTCAAGCTCTTTGTAGATTTGAATCGGACTTTCAGGTCGCTTTTTTTTTAAATGGTCTAAAGCGTATTCAATTTCAAATTTACTCCAATCAAAACGATGCCCTCTTTGATACCAGTAAAGAAGTTGTTGAAGTTCTTTCTCTTTAGGAAGTTCCGTTTGATCAATAAGTTTGAATGTAATGCCAACTGAGCTAAGTAATGATGCTAGGCGATCGAAACGGACATATTCATCTAAGGCTAATGATGCAACTGATGGTTTTACCTCATGTACTTCATAGCAGCCGTCAATCGTTTGAATTAGAAAATCTGGATAGCAATATTGCTCATGTGACAGTTTGATTTTTAAAGCTTGGGATCTGTAGTTGATTACAGAGGGATTTCGCTCAAGACAAACAGCATGGGCTAGTTCAAGACGACTTTCTGTAGGAATAGCGCCACCGCATTTTTTGCTTGGAAATAGGGCGGTTCTACGACCATAACAACCTTGAAAAATTTTACGTTGTCCGTGAATGGTTGCTGCAATATTTGGCTCAGTTGAAAAAGCCATTTTTATTTGTTCAAAAATATAATGGTCAGATTTTGTCTGCTCATGGTTCAAGTTAAGGAACATAAATGTATATCCAGTATTTCTGAACACCCTAAATTTAGGGTGAGTGAAATTTCTTGTTGCTTAAAATTTAGCAACAAGGCTTGACTGGTGGCCTAATACAGAAGATACTTTGAATGCTAGGTCTTTATATCTTTATATAGAGCCACCAACGGATCCTTTTAGGGTCCGTTTTTTATTGCAATCATATAATTTTCATAGTGTCTCCTTATGATTTAAATCTTTAAGCCACTTTGCTACATCGCTTGTGTAGGCAAATTTTCCTTTACGATTCTCTATTGAGAAAATAGGTATTGATATTTGATTTCTAGCAAGTGCTTGCCTAAATGAAGCAGTTGATCTATAGCCCATTAATTTTGCTAAATCGTAACCTCCTATCAATTCTCCATATCTTTCTTTTAATTCAATAACTTTTTCATCGCTGTGATTTTCAGTTTGCATATTGATAATTCTTAGTAGCGCACTGTCACTATATTAGTTCGTAAAATATGTGTTACAACACTGCATGAAATAACTTAATTTCTTGCAGTGTTGACAGAGATAATAATGATTGAACCCAAAAAAAGAGGTCGAAAGCCTAGGCATCCAATTGAAAGTTTGAAGACAATAGTTTGGGTTGAATACATCAAGCAATCGGCAAGTGTTTCAGCATACTCAGTCGAGCTAATTCTGCGAGACAAGCCCATTGAGCCATTAGAAAAATTGTATCGTTGGGACAAATACCAGAATGGACTTCATTCACCCAAACCTGAATATGTAGATTTTGTAAATCAAAAATTCTCTGGATCTAAGGATATATATGATCATGTTCTTTGGGATGTTCTAGTTCAAGATGCTCTGAGCTATGAAAAAATTGATCAATATATTAGTTTAATGAAACCTGAAATTTACTTTTTATTGGTCAGAGCTGTTGAAAATTTTGGTTTAAAAAGAAGACCATTTAATGATGAGATTGTTGAAGTTCTAATCAATAGAGGTGAAGTAGACTGCTTAGTTGTTGCGATTCTGATGCTACATGAATCGACACACTTGTGTTCACCAGACTTAAGACAGTTAGCTTTAAATTTATACTTCGGGTTGACACCTAAGATCGCAGCGCATCCATTGTATTTTAAAGTTCATCCAGATCTATTTGACTTTATTGATTCTACTTTTAAACATCATGTATTTTTAGCACCGAATATAAGGCTCGATATGGTTGTTTTTTGGCGATCTTTCAGAGATAACTATTGGTCTAATGATTTAAAAGTTGCTTCTCAACATTTGGAAGAGAAGAGTAGCAGTAAAAATAGGGTTGGATCCTCAAAGACTCGTATAGAGTCTTTGGATGGTAAGTCTTACTATGATACTTAATTCATGCCTCTAATCTTTTTGATAATTTTTCTTCAGCATACATCTGTTTTAAAACGAAATTTTCCTGCTCTAACTTATCTAAACGAGTGAGAATTTGCTCACTTACGTCTAAATAGTTTGCTTTCCAGCGATAGAGAGTTGCCACACTAATTTGATATTCCTGACAAACCTGTTCGATAGTGGCACCTGCTAAATGTTTTTTAACAATGCTATTGATTTGAGTTACAGAAAATTTTTGCTTCACATTGAGTTCCTAAACTATCGTTCAATCATTATCCAAAATAAAAAAATCAATAAACATATGGGGTTAAATGAAAATATCCTATTTTGGGATATTTTTAATTGTAACTGATATTGAGCCATGCGCTCAATACACGATCCTAGGTATCAAGACCTAATTAAGAAACTTATAGAACTTCGTGAGTCCAAAAATGTGACTCAGGTTGAGCTTGCACGTCTTTTGAATAAGCCCCAATCGTATGTTTCTAAAGTTGAAATATTGGAAAGAAGACTTGATGTGATTGAGTTAATAGATTGGTTGAAAATTTTAGAAGTTGAACTAGTAAACTTTATAAATCATTAAAATCTAGCTTACTTTTCCCTAAATTTTACTAAGTCCTTATGAACAACTATAGTAGGAAAAATTTTTATTTTTATTAAAATTTCAAAGCTCAATTAAGTTTTTGTTTTTGATATTATCCTATTAACTATAAATTTAAATATTTTTAATGGATTGCAAAGAATGAGAAACTTACCTAAAGATAGCCGTAGCCAAGAAATAGGTAGATTAGCTGCGAGAGCTTTAGGTGGGAAGTTGCCGAAATCTTGGATAGAAACCCCATTAGCTGGTGATACTGATTTCGGTATTGATTACACAATTCAATTAAAATCTACTGAAGACTATGTGAATTATAGCTTTTACCTACAATTAAAAGGTACTACAGTCCCATCCTACAATACAGATAAAGAGTTTATCTCTCATGACTTTGATGTCTCTACTTTAAATAACTACTATCAACAAGAACCTTTAGTTATGGTTGCTATAGTTGACTTAAGTGAAAATGAAGATAACTTATCTGATTGCCCAATTTATTATTTTTGGTTAGAGGAAGAATGGTTTGTAGTTAATAAAGATAAGTTAGAAACACAAAAGACGATTGCTGTTAGAATTCCAACAACTAATATTTTGACTCCATCTTTAAATATTTATGATTATTATTCAAACCGAATTTCAGAAAAATTTGCAGTTGCAGAATTAAAGAAGAAAATTCAGATTCCAAATAAAACATCTCTAGAAAGTATTGAAATATTTACAAATGCAATAGTTGATAAACCCCTTATATTGAAAAGTATCGAAAAACAAAGTGAAGCGCCATGGATTGATAATCCTAAAGGGGAAGTATCAACAGATTTGAAGAATTGCTCAGATTGCTTATCAAATAATCGTATAAATGATGCGAAAGAAATCTTGAATAAGCTAGATCATAAAAAGTGTCTATTTAGTGAACATGAGTTAGCAGAATTCTATTACCAAAAAGGTAATATAATGTCTTGTGAAGGTTTTTTTGATGATGCTGAAACATACTTTGAATTAGCATATAAGAAAAACTTCAAGAATCGTTATCGTCTTGCTTACTTAGAATCTAAATTTAAACTGGATTGCATGCCTTCACATGTTGAGCTTGAAAAGCTTATTGAAGTTTTAGATGAATCTGATTTTCATGAATGTTCCCTCAAAGCTAAATCACTTTCAATTATAGGTAGATCCTCAGAAGCACTTTCAATACTTAAAAAAAGTCATCCCAATGAAATCATGATGCAAATGGTCGTTTGTACTATTGGTGAATTGTATGATGATCTCGACAAATTAATTGAACAAAATATTGTTTCTGAATTTGATGATGAAAGAAAAAAATATATTTTTAACTCATTAATAGCTAGAAGATATTTTCATAAATCTACAAATCAAGTAGGTGTTCATGGTGAAGTTCTCCCTTTCCATGGTCACCCGGAGTACGATGTTGAAGGGATGAAATTGTCTCTGACTTTTATGCAAAGAGCATGGGGTTCTGCAAGAAAATTAGGTTATCCAAGTGATGTAACGATGCTAATAGATATTAGTTGTTTAGTTTATGGATACTTTAATAAATCTTCAGAATTATGTTTTTATCTAGAAGAAATTTTGGTCGAAAGACCAAATCATGTAGAAATTATACGGCAATACATTCGTTTGTTGTTTAATTCCAAAGAATATAAAAAAACAATTGAGTGGCTTGGTAAATTAGGCACTTTTGATGTGGATGAATGTGGAATACATCTTCTTTCCTTCTATTATTCTGGGAAATCGAATCAATTTTTAGATTTAATACAGAAGTATGAAAGCACTCTATTAGGTAACGTAAGAGACAATACTGCATTAATTTTTTGTATAGGAATTGAAATCGCTGAAGCAACTTTCCAAAAAGCTTTAGTTGAAAGATATGAAAATATCATTAAATCATTGCCAAATGGAGAAGCTTTTATTTCTATCCAAAAGTTTGTTTCGCAATCAAATTTGGATAAAACTCGGGGCAATGAGTTTGTCCAAGAATTATATCAAGCTTATATGAAGTTAGGTAAACCCTTAGTTATTGCTGAACAGTTATTGAAATATTTAAACCCTCAAGATAGTTTAACTGCCCCCCAATATGTTGAACTGGCTGAACATGTATTAAGTGTTAGTGAGCTTAGTAAGAATAGAAGTTTGGATTTAGCTCAGGCTTTTTTTACTACTGAACGGTGGGAGAATGCTGAAAAATTAGCGGAAAAAAATATAGCTAAGGGTGTATCAGTTTGTAGATGGAAATTAGTGCAATCAATTTCTTTGAAAAATCAAGGTAAAGTTGGAGTTGCTTATAGCATTATTAAAGATGTTATAAAATCAGAAGATATAGATAATTCAGAAGGTGTAGGAAAGAAAGAACAAGACTTCTTTATTTCCTTATCTCTTTCTCTTGGTTTTATTGATAATGTAGTGGATTTTCTTGAAGAAAATTTAATCAATTCGACTAGTATTGAAGATAAAATTTTAATTACTAGACAACTTATAGCGGTCTATCTTAATAGACCTAAGTATGAATTAAAGCTCAAGACTGCGATTTTAAAATATGGATATTTGATAAATCAAAATAACTGTAGTCAAGAGGGTGATTATTTACATTTGTGTATGTTATATAATCCTTTTGAAAATGATGACCAAATTAGTAATTACCATGAAAGATGTAATAAATATTTTGAAAATTTTCCAGATTCTGAAGTCTTAAGAAGAGCAAATATAAATATTGAAGGTAATGGTGAAGCTTTATTAGCTTCTTTGCGAGAATTGACGGGAGTTACCCCAGAACATGAAAAATTATGGGAAAGTAACAAACAAAAATTAAGAAGTAAGGTACTTCCTATACCGTTTAGTATGCGTGGAAATTTTTTACAAAATACAAGAGATGTTTACACGACATGGATATTATCGAAATATTCTAAAGATGAAGAGCTAGAGTTTAAGATCTTACATGCTCCTCAGGAAGAAGAAGATAAATTTTTTGAATTGATTCATAGTTCAAATATTATTTTACTTGAGGAAACAACTTTATTAATTTTAAATGATTTGAACTTGTTAGATAGTTTTCTTAAAGCATTACCAAAATTTTCTATTCTAGAGTCAGTATTTAAAAAAATAAACCTTACTACTCATGAGCCAGTATCAGTTAATAGTCAGATATCTGGGGATATTTTAAAAGTAATTCAGAATAATATAGAAAAATTACAATTAATTCATGATGAAGAGAAAGAGTTTAAATATGATTGTGATTTGAATGATGAAAGTGTTTTATTATTAACTGATGACTTATATTTAACTTGGTTAGTGAAACAAAAAAATCTAGATGTTGCATTTGGTAATATTTTTAATATATTAGAGTTTCTTCACGCTAAAGATACTTTAAGTGAGCAGGAGTTTCATAAAATAATAGGTGATTTTTTTGAACTCGGAATTATTGATATAAATTTTCGATACGATTTTTTGGGAGAGTTAATTAATTATCATTTAGGGAAACCTGATGTTGATAATTATGAAGATACAGGTTTTAAATATATTTTTGATAAAATACTTGTACAAAGAAGTAACTTTAGAGATAAACAAAAGTTATTTTTAGATATGTTTAGTTGGGTTGATATAAGTGATTTATCACCTAATACTTTGATAAGTTTGATTAGAAAGTTATTAGAGGATCATCCCATGTTTGATCCTCAAAAGGTTGTAAACACTTGGTTTGTGTATTGTGGTTTGCAAAGGGAAATATTAAAAGATGCTGATACGTCAGTAAGTAAAATACATGAAGATTTATGGATGAAATATAAACAAGTTATAGAGGTTTTAAATAACACTAAGTACTCAAGCGAGATTTTATTAAGACATATTATTGGAGTAATTGGAAGTTTGGATGAAAATATTTGTGAAATAGCACTCAATAATTTAAAAGCTTCTTTTTCCCCAGATACAAATGAATATAAATATCTAGAAACTATAATTTAAGTACGAATAAGAAAAATAGAGCCATGAGGCTCTATTTTTATCAATGACAACTTATGTGTCGCTCAATGACATTTTATGTGTCGCAAATGACAACTTATCTGTCGCGTGACGTTGGCATTTACTTACCAGCTTAACGCACCACCAGTTTGGTAGTCTGTTACGCGAGTTTCAAAGAAATTCTTCTCTTTACGTAAGTCCATCATTTCAGACATCCACTGGAATGGGTTATTCACACCAGCAAACTGTTCAGGTAAGCCTAACTGACTTAAACGACGGTTACAGATAAACTTCAAATATTCTTCCATCATCGCAGCATTCATACCCAATACACCGCGTGGCATCGTGTCACGTGCATATTCGATTTCAAGCATGGTGCCTTCAAGAATCATTTGAATAATTTCTTCTTGGAATTCGGCTGTCCAAAGGTGTGGGTTTTCAATCTTGATTTGGTTAATCATATCGATACCAAAGTTCAAGTGCATTGATTCATCACGCAAAATGTATTGGAATTGCTCAGCAACACCGTTCATCTTGTTACGACGACCCATCGATAAAATTTGGCTAAAACCGCAATAGAAGAAAATTCCTTCAAGTACACAGTAGAAGGCGATCAAGTTGCGTAGCAAAATTTGGTCGTTTTCAGGTGTACCTGTTTGGAAGGTCGGGTCACTCAACGATTGAGTATACTTTAAGCCCCACGCCGCTTTACGTGCTACAGATGGAACTTCACGGTACATGTTGAAGACTTCGCCTTCGTCCATACCTAAAGATTCGATACAGTATTGATAAGCATGCGTATGAATCGCTTCTTCAAATGCTTGACGTAAAATATACTGACGGCATTCAGGGTTGGTAATGTGACGGTAAATCGCCAACACCAAGTTATTTGCAACCAATGAATCCGCAGTCGAGAAGAAACCTAAAGAACGCATCACAATGGTACGCTCATCTTCAGTTAAGCCATTTTCAGACTTCCAAAGTGCGATGTCATGGTTCATGTTGACTTCTTGAGGCATCCAGTGGTTTGCACAACCATCTAGATACTTCTGCCAAGCCCATTCATATTTGAATGGTACAAGTTGGTTCAAGTCAGCACGACAGTTAATCATGGCTTTATCGTCAACTTGTACACGTTGTGCACCCATCTCAAGTTCTTCAAGACCAGGGGCAACATCTAAAGTTTCTAGAGCGTTAGATGCTCTTGCCAACGGATCGGCTGGATCTGTTGCTCGCACTGAACGGGTTCCAGCGGATTGTGCAGTTGCCACATGCGACGATGATTGCTCTGCATTAGATACCAACGGCGCAGCAGGCGCTTTTTGCGGTTCGACGGGCGCAGACTTGTGTTCAGGTGCAGCCGGTTTTTGCGAATCATCTTCTAAATCGTCCCAACTTAGGATAGACATATCAATTCTCTCTTCGTTGCTTTATATCTTTTATGAAGACATCTCAACCAAGAAGATGTCCTACTATACGCTTAATTTGTGTAAGCAAAATTAAGTTTTGTCGATAAATGCTCTAATTTTGTTCGGTAGAGCAAGTGTCCCCACTACTTATTTTGCTTACGCTGTTGATTGCGAATGGCAACAAATGCGTAGACCATCGGCACGTAAAAGAAAACAAAGGAAAAAACCAGAACCGCGAGTCCTAACAGGTAGTTATGAGTCATATGGAGCATGGTAGATTCCTTTGTAAAGTTGTAGACTCCAAGGTTTCCCAGAATCTACATCCAAGTTATTTGACTTTACGAACTTGTTTGATAGTCGTTTTAGGGTGAGATAAAGCATAGGCTTTAGTCACGAAGCGACCATCAATAGCACTTTTATAAAATTCGCGCTTAGACATCATCTATTCTCCTTGAGTTGGGAAAATGACTTATACTGGCTCGATAAAGAATTCAGTGTTACAATTCGTCTCGCATTTGCTAATGCCAGCCTCGTTGTGACCATTTTTGTATCACTTCGAGATTGAAAGCCTTCTAGTTAGTTTTGACGGACGCTAGAGGGCTTTTTTATTGCCTAAATTTTTAATCTCCCTAAAACCCTCTTTGAAAAGAGGAGCTTTTCTCCCTCCTTTTTAAAAGGAGGGTTGGGGAGGATTAATTATTACTGACAAGCCTCACAATCTGGGTTGTCAATTGAACATGCCATTGGTACTGGAGCTGCTTGACTGAAGTCTTCTTCTTCAGCAACCACTTCAGGTTTAACTTCCTGAGCAACTGCTGCAACAGGCGCTGCTACTGTTGTTGCTTTAACCGCATTCAATGCACCCGTGTTAATGGTAGATTTCTCAGCAGAAGTTGCACCTAATGCACGGAGGTAATATGTAGTTTTTAAACCACGTAACCATGCCATCTTATAAGTGATGTCAAGTTTCTTACCATTTGCACCAGCAATGTAAAGGTTAAGCGATTGCGCTTGGTCAATCCATTTCTGACGACGTGATGCAGCATCCACAATCCAACGTGGTTCAACTTCAAACGCAGTTGCAAAAATTGCTTTTAGCTCTTCTGGAATGCGTGAAATCTTTTGAACTGAACCTTCAAAGTGTTTCAGATCATTGACCATCACAGAATCCCAAAGACCGCGATCTTTCAACGCACGTACAAGGTACGGGTTGATTACTGTGAATTCACCAGAAAGGTTCGATTTCACATATAAGTTTTGGAAAGTCGGTTCAATTGATTGCGACACACCACAAATGTTAGAGATGGTTGCAGTAGGTGCAATTGCCATCACATTCGAGTTACGCATACCGTCTTTTTGAACTTTGGCACGTAAAGTGTCCCAGTCCAAACGTTGTGTACGGTCAACTTCGAACATACGTTCAGGGCGTGTTTTAGCCACAAGGTCAAGCGAGTCAATTGGCAGGATACCTTGATCCCAAAGTGAACCTTTAAATGTCTCGTAAGTACCACGTTCAACAGCCAAATCACTTGATGTTGAAATTGCGTAGTAGCTAATCACTTCCATCGATTCATCAGCAAAATCGACAGCAGCATCAGAACCGTATGCCATACCCATTTCATATAAAGCATCTTGGAAGCCCATGATACCCATACCCACTGGACGGTGTTTCAAGTTCGAGTTTTTCGCTTGTGGAACCGCGTAGTAGTTAATGTCGATCACGTTATCGAGCATACGAACTGCTGTTTTCACAGTACGTGCAAGTTTCTCACGGTCTAATACGCCACCTTGAACGTGTTGTACAAGGTTAATCGAACCTAAGTTACATACTGCAATTTCATCTTTGCTTGTGTTTAATGTGATTTCTGTACACAAGTTAGAAGAGTGAACTACACCGACATGTTGTTGTGGTGAACGTAAGTTACATACGTCTTTGAATGTGATCCACGGGTGACCTGTTTCAAACAACATCGACAGCATTTTGCGCCACAAATCTTTTGCACGGATTTTCTTGTGCAACATATTTGTTTCTTTCGCAATCGCTTCATAGTGTGCATAACGCTCAGCGAATTCTGCACCCATTAGGTCGTGTAGATCTGGAGTTTCAGATGGCGTGAACAGAGTCCATTCTGCATCTTCAAACACACGTTGCATAAACAAGTCAGGAACCCAGTTTGCTGTGTTCATGTCATGGGTACGGCGACGGTCATCACCAGTGTTTTTACGTAGCTCTAGAAATTCTTCGATGTCCAAGTGCCAAGTTTCTAGGTATGCACACACGGCACCTTTACGCTTACCACCTTGGTTAACCGCAACAGCAGTATCGTTCGCCACTTTAAGGAATGGAACAACACCTTGTGATTTACCATTTGTGCCTTTGATATACGAGTTCAAGGCACGAACAGGTGTCCAGTCATTGCCTAAACCGCCTGCCCATTTAGACAACATTGCGTTATCACGCATCGCGCCATAAATGTCATACAGGTCATCATCAATTGTGGTTAAGTAGCAGCTTGATAACTGTGGACGTAGCGTACCTGAGTTAAATAACGTCGGGGTAGACGCCATGTAATCGAAGCTCGACAATAAGTTATAGAACTCGATTGCACGTTCTTCACGGTTTTCTTCGTTAAGGGCAAGACCCATCGAAACACGCATGAAGAATAATTGTGGTAATTCGAAACGTACGCCATCTGAGTGGATGAAGTAACGATCAAATAAAGTTTGTAGACCTAAGTAAGTAAATTGATTTGAGCGTTCTGGTTGAATCGCCGCTGCCAATTTTGCAAGGTCAAAGTTAAGAAGTTCTGGTGAAAGTAGCTCTAGCTCAATACCTTTTTTAAGGAAAGTTTCTAAAGCATCGCCTTCAACGGTGTCTTCAGACAAACCAAGAAAGGTTAAACCTGTTGCAACCAATTCATCACGAAGTAGGCGAGCAGTCACGTAGGTGTAGTTTGGTTCTTGTTCAATACGGGTACGTGTCGCCATCATCATCGTAGTTGAGATGTCTGACTCTTTTACACCGTTATAAAGGTTTTTAATGGTTTCATCGATAATCGCTTGTGCATCAATGCCTTCTAAACCTTCAGCCGCCTTAGTAACTTTAGCTTGGAGCGCGCTCAAGTCTAATGGCTTAAGTTGACCGTCTTGTGCAGTGATTTGTAAAGTCGGATGATGGTGTGCACCTGTTTGCTGACGAGCAGATGTACGTTGTTCACGGTAAATCACATAGGCACGTGCAACTTTCTGTTCGCCAGTACGCATTAGTGCCAATTCCACTTGATCTTGGATTTCTTCAATATGGATTGTACCGCCAGAAGGTAAACGACGGTTAAAGGTGTTCATCACCATTTCAGTTAATTGTGAAATGCGGTCATGAATACGGCTAGAGTCAGCGCTTTGTTGTCCTTCTACCGCTAAAAAGGCTTTACCAATTGCGACAGAAATTTTTTCGGCATCAAAAGCTGCAACATCACCAGTTCGTTTAATCACCTGAAGTTGCCCAGGGGTGGATGTGATTACGCTCATGTCAGCATAGCTCCATTGTCATCTATTGTTATGTTTATGGACCATTTGAACTGGGCAAAAAGTGTGCCACAGTGTTTGAGGAATAAACACAAGACTTAGTGGTTTAAAATTGAATTGAACACAAGATACGGGAAAATTGAGGGTAGATCAATATTGACATTTTACTAAAATTTTTTCTGATTTTTGCCAAAAAAAAATAGCTCAAATTTCCGGGTTTTTTATGTTTATGGTTTAAGCCTTATTAGACAAGGGCATAGCATAGCAAAGCTCTATTTATCTGCTTATAGATAACCTTGTGGATAAGTGAAAAAGAATAAAACTGATCAGACAGTTTATGATCAATTGTCTGATTTGATTAATAATTACTCATTTTGTAATAAGACATGTTGAATCGAGCCAAAAAAAGTGCAAACTGAAAAAGCCAATTAATTCAACGATTAAAAAATATTACAAAAAGCTACTTAGATGTATCAGTTTCGTGAATAGCATCTTGTTTACAATGTAAACGTGTGTATATTGCAAAATTATATTACGTCGTATCTGTAGGATTTTTAAAAGATACGCTTCATCCTATTGAAGGGGCAGTTTATGAGCCAAGAAGAAAAGTTACCGAAAATTTTAATTGTAGAAGATGATGAGCGTCTTGCGCGTTTAACCCAAGAATACTTAATCCGTAATGGATTGGAAGTCGGGGTAGAGCCAGATGGTAATCGTGCCATTCGTCGTATTATTGCCGAGCAACCCGATTTAGTTGTGCTAGATGTGATGTTACCTGGTGCAGATGGTTTAACCATTTGTCGTGAAGTACGTCCACATTATCATCAACCAATTTTAATGCTTACCGCTCGTACTGAAGATATGGATCAGGTACTTGGCTTGGAAATGGGTGCGGATGATTACGTCGCTAAACCCGTTCAACCACGTGTTTTGCTTGCGCGTATTCGTGCATTATTACGTCGTACCGACAAAGCGCCTGAAGATGAAGTGGCACAACGCATCGAATTTGATGATTTGGTGATTGATAATGGTGGTCGTTCTGTAACTTTACATGGCGAGTTGGTCGATTTCACCAGCGCAGAATATGACTTGCTTTGGTTGTTGGCTTCTAATGCTGGTCGTATTTTATCCCGCGAAGATATTTTTGAGCGTCTACGTGGTATTGAATACGATGGTCAAGACCGTTCAATTGACGTGCGTATTTCGCGTATTCGTCCAAAAATTGGCGATGATCCAGAAAACCCGAAACGAATTAAGACTGTGCGTAGTAAAGGCTATCTTTTTGTTAAAGAAACCAACGGAATGTAATTTACATCTCTATTGATTCACACAGGACATTTTCGTGTTTAAACACAGTATATTCTTGCGCATTTATGCAGGTCTGGTTGTGCTGGTTGCAATCGTGGCACTGTTTGCTTATTTGCTGGTGCAAATTATTAATTACCAGCGTGCGCAAGAATATCGTGAGTCTTTAACTGATGGTATTTCATTTATTATCAGTGAGGGGATTGCGCGTCAGCAGACAGTCCAACAAAAGGTGGACTGGATTTCTGATGCTTCAGACTTGTTGGAATTGCCCATTTATTATGTCGATGCCAACAAAGTTGACCTTTCAAGAGCTGAACAAAAACGTATCAGTCAGCAAAAGGCTGCTGTGCGTTATGATGCGCAAAACTCAATTGCTTATATTATTATTGGCTTAAAAAACGACACTAATCATTATCTCTATGTAAAAGTAGATAAAATTGGTGAACGCCAAATGAAAGCGCTGCCTATTTTTATTCTGGATTATCTGGTGTATTACCCAGGACAGGAAAAAGAATATCTAGCGAAAATTCAGAAGCATTTTTCCTATCCAATTGAAATTGAAAAAGTACAAAATCTTCCTTTAGATTCCGAGCAAATTGGGCGTTTACGCTTAGATCATAGCATTATCTTATATCGTGATAGTGCAACTGTGCGCGGTACGACCATTTCGATTGTTTCTCCTCTTCCAAGTACGCCATCCGAGGTTTTGGTGCTGGGTCCAGTGCCTTTGTTTAACTGGATGCCATTCCAGTTGGCAGCAGGGATTACCTTACTGAGTTTATTTGTCTTGAGCTTGGGGGTTTATGGTCTGATTTTGCCTATGCAGCGTAAGATTCGTGAAGTGAACTATGCATTAAATCGCATGAAATCCGGCGATTTAAGTCTGCGCTTACCCATTGATGGTACCGACGAAATGGCAAGTTTGGCATCAAGCTATAACAGTATGTCAGACCATATCCAGCGTTTGATTGAAGCACAGCGAGAGTTAATGCGTGCGGTATCGCATGAACTCAGAACACCCGTGGCACGTATTCGATTTGGTATGGAAATGTTGGCAGAGGAAGACGATTATGAATATCGCATACAGCAAGTCGACATGATTGATAAAGATATTGAGGCGCTAAACACCTTAATTGATGAAATTATGACCTATGCTAAGTTGGAACAGGGCACGCCTTCGCTCGATTTTGAAAAAATTGTGTTAGCCGAGGTGCTTGAGCAAGTTGCGACCGAAACTGAAGCATTGAAAACCCAAAAAGAAATTATTGTAGAAGCCCCCTTGCCAAGCGTCATCGCAGATGCGGAGCGTCGTTATTTACATCGTGTGGTGCAAAACTTGGTTGGAAATGCAGTACGTTACTGTGATCATAAGATTGTGATTAGTGGTGGTGTTACAGATGCAGGCATGGCTTACGTTTGCGTTGAAGATGATGGTCCGGGTATTCCTGAAGAAGATCGTAAACGCATTTTTGAAGCTTTTGCACGTTTAGATGATAGTCGTACCCGTGCCTCTGGTGGCTATGGTTTAGGGCTTTCTATTGTGAGTCGGATTGCTTATTGGTTTGGTGGACGAATCGAGGTTGATGCAAGTCCAACCTTAAAAGGTGCAAGATTTACCATGAGTTGGCCTGCAACGCGTTTCGCGAAGAGTAATAAAAAGAAATTAGGGGCTAAAGAAGGTTTGGATAATTAATTTCTTATAGTTATAGTTTTTAATTTTTGATTAGCCCAGTATTGCTCTTGAAGGGAGTTAAGCTGGGCTTTTATCTATTTGTATCTAGAGTTTTTTAATCCAAAATGCTGGCATCAGGTTCGATAATTTGTTTACCGCTCTTTAGGCTTTCTAAGGCATCTTGATTGAAATCAACCAATAATGAATTGTTCACAGTGTCGATAGAATGACCTGTAATTAATTTTTGGTCTCCGTTCAGTGTTTCTACTTTATAGCCATCTACAATGTTGAATATTCCGTCTAAATTGGTGGTGGTTGAAGCACGATCTTGTCGGAATAATTCATAGATATCACGCAGATCAAATATTGCATTATTTGCATCGGGATGCTTTGCAATATAATTTTCAATATGGCGAATGAGCAGCTGTGCAAACAAGTAATAATTGGGTTTATGTGTGAATTCTAGATCCATGTGTTTGCTCCTTATTATTTGTTTTACATGATGATATAGGAATACCATAATCATGATCTTTGCGAAATTTAGTCGTGTAGCAGTGTTGTAAATAAAATAAAGAATTCTTTTAAAAATTATCCTGCAATCTTGAGGATTTTTAACCCAAATTCATATGATACGTAGATTGCGATAGTGAATTATTTATAGATGCTTGCACTGTGAAAATTTGCGGCTTAACTAGATAAATAAAGGATTTCAGCAATAAAGCCTTGTGCAGAAATCAGCATTAAATGAAAGCCATGTTGAAAAAAATGATGGAATTTTATTTTTTCATTCAATAAAGCGATAGTGGGGTGGGTTTCAGTGTTTTATGTGCGGAAATATGGAAAAAAGCTCAAAAAATCATCCAAAAGACTAAGACCTATAAACTAGCAAGTGAAATCATAAATCAGGTACAATTACCCGGATTAATTTTGTGTTTGGTGTATTTGAAGGCCAATACATACATTCTTTGTTAATAAATAGGCCTGCCAGGAGTTATCCCCGCATGAGTGCCATTACTCCATACGAATGGGCAATAATTGCCTTCGTGATCGGCGTTACATTTCTTTGTGCTTTTATGCTCACAGTTCCATTACTCCTTGGGGGTAAGTCATGGGGCCGTGCTAAGCAGGAGCAGTTTGAGTCAGGCGTAGTGGGTGCAGGTGGTGCACGTATTCGCTTGTCTGCTAAGTTCTATTTGGTTGCTATTTTCTTCGTGGTTTTTGACTTAGAAGCGCTTTATCTTTACGCATGGTCTACCTCTGTACGTGAAGTGGGCTGGTTAGGTTTTACAACTGTTGTAATTTTTGTGGTCGATTTATTGATTGCTTTAGTTTATGCAGTTTCTGTTGGTGCATTAAATTGGGCACCTACAGATCGTCGTAAAGCTGCTGGTAAAGTGATTAAAGTTGGCTCTCCAAATATGAATATTGCTGACATTACACGTTTTAACTCTATTGAAGAATTGGTAACAGACCCTACGGGTCATATTCCAGCTCAATCATCTGGTCGCGTGAAAGCAAAATCACCGACTGTCTCATTTAAGGAGTAACTCGGGATGAAATATACCTTAACCCGTGCGAATCCGAATGCTGATCAATATCCACTTCAGGAGCGCCAGATCGTTACGGATCCGCTTGAAGAAGAAGTGAATAAGAATGTGTTCATGACTCGTTTAGAAGACGTGTTACACACAGCAGTAAACTGGGGACGTAAGAACTCAGTTTGGCCGTTTAACTTTGGTACATCTTGCTGTTACGTAGAGTATGCAACGACCTTAACGGGTGTGCATGACTTGTCACGTTTCGGTGCTGAGGTAATTCGTGCTTCACCGCGTCAGGCGGATTTGATGATTGTAGCAGGCACATGCTTTGTAAAAATGGCGCCTGTTATTCAGCGTTTGTATGAGCAAATGTTAGAGCCTAAATGGGTGATTTCAATGGGTGCTTGTGCAAACTCAGGTGGTATGTATGACATCTACTCTGTAGTGCAAGGTGTCGATAAAATTATTCCTGTCGATGTGTACATCCCAGGTTGCCCACCGCGTCCAGAAGCATTAATCCAAGCGTTAATGTTACTACAGGACCAAATTCAATTAGAGCGCCGTCCACTATCTGCCGTAATTGGTGATGATCTTCAGCCAGTATATAAGCCAAAGATGATGCCAGAACGCGATCGTAAGAATGCACAGCGTATTGCAGTGAAAAACTTACGCTCTATGGATGAAATTAAATAATTTTAACGATGAATGTTTGATGCACCCGAGATGGGTGTAATTGTCGTTAAGGTTGACTGAATTTGTATTAAATAGGAAGCCAAGCTAATGGCTGAAACTGACATTGCTATGCCAGAATCAACAGCAGTTGATTCACGCCCAGCATTTGCAATTATAGAAGAACTCAAAACCAAATTTGGTGAGAACTTCTATGTGCAAACGACTCGTGAAGATTTTCCAACGGTCTGGGTTGAGCGCGCACGCGTACAAGAAGTTTTAATGTTCTTGCGTACAGTGTCACGTCCTTACGTGATGCTGTTTGATTTGTCTGCGGTAGATGAGCGTTTACGTACTCACCGTGACAGTTTGCCTGCGTCTGACTTTACAGTGTTCTACCACTTATTGTCATTAGAGCGCAATACGGATATTCGTATTAAAGTTGCATTGAATGAGAGTGATCTCAACATTCCAACTGCGACCAATATCTGGCCAAATGCAAACTGGTATGAGCGTGAAGCTTACGATATGTTCGGGATCAATTTCGAAGGGCATCCAATGCTCCGTCGTATTTTGTTGCCAACCTATTGGGAAGGTCACCCGCTACGTAAGGAATATTCTGCACGTGCTACGGAATATACACCGTACATGCAAAACCAAGCGAAGCAGGACTTCGAACAAGAGCATTTACGTTTTGTCCCTGAAGATTGGGGTTTAAAACGTGGGAATGCTGACGAAGATTTCATGTTCCTAAACTTAGGTCCAAACCACCCATCTGCACACGGTGCATTCCGTGTAATTTTGCAGTTGGATGGCGAAGAAGTGAAAGACTGTGTGCCTGATATCGGTTATCACCACCGTGGTGTGGAAAAGATGGCTGAACGTCAAACTTGGCATTCATTCATTCCGTATACAGACCGTGTGGACTACTTAGGTGGTTGTGCACAAAACATGCCATACGTGATGGGTGTTGAACAGCTCGCAGGGATTCAAGTGCCTGACCGCGCGCAATGTATCCGTGTCATGATGTCTGAATTGTTCCGTATCAATAACCACTTGTTATATATCGGTACTGCAATTCAGGATGCTGGTGGTATGACGCCAGTCTTCTATATGTTTGCTGACCGTCAAAAAATCTATGACGCGATTGAAGCGATCACGGGTTACCGTATGCACCCAGCGTGGTTCCGTATCGGTGGTACAGCACATGACCTTCCAAACAACTGGCAGCATTTGATTCGTGAAATTCTTGAATGGATGCCAAAACGTTTGAAGGAATACCATACAGCAGCACTTAAAAACTCTGTATTTGAAGGCCGTACACGTAATGTTGCACAATACGATGCAAAATCTGCATTGGCTTGGGGTGTAACAGGTACAGGTTTGCGTGCAACAGGGATTGACTTTGATGTGCGTAAATACCGTCCGTACAGTGGTTATGAAAACTATGACTTTGAAGTTCCAGTAGAGTACGAAGGCGATGCGTATGCACGTGTTATCGTTCACTACCGTGAAATCGAACAATCATTGAAAATCATCAAACAGTGCTTGGATAACATGCCATCTGGTCCATATAAAGCGGATCATCCATTGGCTGTTCCACCACCAAAAGACAAAACATTACAAGATATTGAAACCTTGATTACGCACTTCTTGAGCGTATCTTGGGGTCCTGTAATGCCTGCTGGTGAAGCTTCTGTTATGGCTGAAGTGGTAAAAGGTGCGAGTAACTACTACTTGACTTCTGACAAGTCGACCATGAGTTATCGTACCCGTATTCGTACACCAACTTTCACCCATTTACAGCAAATGCCTTCCGTGATTAACGGCAGTCTGGTATCTGACTTGATCATTTATTTAGCGACAATTGACGTCGTAATGGCTGACGTGGATCGCTAAGGGGTAACGCATTATGATGATTTTGACTGATAAAAAGCCACGTGTGAATGTTGAAGGGATTTTGACTGCGGAAGAAATCCACGATATTGAACATCACATTGATCACTATCCATACCCACGTGCAGCCTGCCTTGATGCGCTGAAGTGTGTACAACGCCGTAATGGTTGGGTAGATGATGCGCAAATGAATGCGATTGCGCAAATGCTAAGCATGAGCGTCGCAGACCTTGAAGGTGTCGCAACATTCTATAACCGTATCTACCGTCAACCTGTAGGCCGCCATGTAATTTTGCTCTGTGACTCGATTGCGTGCTTCTTAATGGGTGCGGAAACTTTAGCTGAAGCATTCCAGCGTGAGCTCGGTATTCAGTTTGGTCAAACGACAGCAGATGGTCGTTTTACATTGTTACCAATTTGCTGTTTAGGTAACTGTGATAAAGGTCCGACGCTGATGATTGATGAAGACACGCACGGTCTAGTTGAAGTGACTTCAGTGAAACAGTTATTGGAGAAGTATGTATGAATACCGAACCAAAACCAATTTATGGCGACGGTAACCCAGAAACTCATCCATTAACTTGGCGCTTGAGTAAACAAGAGTTTGTCCGTAGTGCCGATGACTATGAAGCATTGGAAGGTTATGCAGGCTTTAAAAAAGCTTTGACTATGCCACCAAAAGACGTGCTTGAAGTCATTAAAGCTGCAACCGTTAAAGGTCGTGGTGGTGCAGGCTTCCCAGCAGGGATCAAATGGTCGTTGATGGCACCAAATGATGGTGGTCCACGCTATTTGATCTGTAATGCCGATGAGATGGAACCTGGTACCTTTAAAGACCGTTTGTTGATGGAAAAACTTCCACATCAATTGATCGAAGGAATGCTGATTGCGGGTTATACCCTTGAAGCAACCCATGGTTATATCTTTATCCGTGGCGAGTACATTGAAGCTGCTGCTTATTTAAATGAAGCACTAGAGCAAATCCGTGCTAAAGGTTACTTGGGTGAAAACATCCTTGGAACGGGCTGGAACTTCGAAATGCACGTGCATACGGGTGCGGGTCGTTATATCTGTGGTGAAGAAACTGCATTGATTAACTCGCTTGAAGGTCGTCGTGCAAACCCACGTACGAAGCCGCCATTCCCGCAAGTTGCTGGTGCTTGGGGTCGTCCTACGATTGTCAATAACGTAGAGACCTACAACAACTTACCTGCAATTTTGCTGCGTGGTCCAGAGTGGTATATCAATCTTTCTGCTGGGAAATCGAAAGATCCAGGCACTAAGATTTATGGCGCATCAGGCAAGGTGAAATTCCCTGGTCTTTGGGAGCTTCCATTTGGTACAACGGCACGTGAAGTGATTGAAGACCATGCTGGCGGTATGCGTGATGGCTTGACATTAAAAGCATGGTTACCGGGTGGTGCATCAACTGACTTCTTGGCAGCCGAACATATTGATCTACCAATGGATGCGGAAAGCATCATGAAAGCAGGTTCGCGTTTAGGTACGTGTTTGCTGATGGTGGTGGATGAAACTCAATGTATGGTTTCGGCGACACGTAACTTAGAAGAATTTTTTGCACGTGAATCATGTGGTTTCTGTACGCCTTGTCGTGATGGTTTACCGTGGGCGGTAAAAGCACTGAAAGCCTTGGAAGATGGCACAGGCAAGAAAGAAGATATCGACCACTTACAAGAACTTACTCGTAAGCTTTGGATTGGTAAGACTTTCTGTGCACATGCTCCTGGTGCAATGGAACCGTTGATGGGCGCACTCAAATATTTCCGTGGTGAGTTTGAAGCAAAAGTAGTGAATGCTGCTGCACAAACTCGCAACGTAGAACAAGCTTAAGGAATTCGACTATGGCTACAATTCATGTCGATGGCAAATCGTACGAAGTCAATGGCTCAGAGAACTTGCTGCAAGCATGTTTGTCTTTGGGTATTGATATTCCGTACTTTTGTTGGCATCCATCCTTAGGTTCTGTCGGTTCATGCCGTCAATGTGCTGTGACTCAATACGCGAATCCAGAAGATACGCGTGGTCGTTTGGTCATGTCATGTATGACACCTGCATCTGACAATACCTACATCTCGATTGAAGACAAAGAAGCGACTGATTTCCGTGCGTCAATTGTTGAGTTCTTGATGACCAACCACCCGCACGACTGTCCAGTCTGTGAAGAAGGTGGTCACTGTCATTTACAGGATATGACTGTAATGACGCAACATGACCGTCGTCGTTACCGTTTCACCAAACGTACGCATTACAACCAAGAGTTAGGCTCATTCATTTCTCATGAAATGAACCGTTGTATCGCATGCTACCGTTGTGTTCGTTACTATAAAGACTATGCAGGCGGTACGGATTTTGGCGTGTATGCCAATGCATCGCGTGTATACTTTGGTCGTCCAGAATCTGGGACTTTAGAATCAGAATTCTCAGGTAACTTGACTGAAGTATGTCCAACGGGTGTATTTACCGATAAGACTCACTCTGAACGCTACAACCGTAAATGGGACATGCAGTATGCGCCAAGCGTATGCCAAGGCTGTTCTTCAGGTTGTAACATTTCACCGGGCGAGCGTTATGGTGAATTACGTCGTGTAGAAAACCGTTTTAACGGTGAAGTGAACCAATACTTCTTGTGTGACAAAGGTCGTTTCGGTACAGGTTATGTGAACCGTGCAGATCGTCCACGTCAACCACAATTCCGTGACGGTGCTGAAGCAACTCCTGTTTCTGTAGATCAAGCATTAGATACCGTGATTGCAAATATCCAAGGCAAAAAAGTATTGGGTATTGGTTCACCACGTGCATCGCTTGAATCGAACTACGCATTACGTGAGTTGGTCGGTCAAGAGAACTATTCAACAGGTATGTCTCAAAAAGAGCAAAACTTGGTTGAATTGGCGGCTTCAATCATGCAAACCGAGGGTGTTTACAACCCGAACATGCGTGAAATCGAAAGCTATGATGCCGTGTTGATTTTGGGTGAAGACTTAACTCAAACTGCACCACGTATGGCATTGTCTGTTCGTCAAGCGGCGAAAAACAAAGCCAAAGAAATGGCTGCTGAACGTCGTACGCAAGATTGGTTGGCAGAGCCTGTGCAACGTATTGCACAAGATGCGAAGTCACCAATTTATATCTTGGCTGCAACTCAAACGCGTTTAGCGGATGTTGCGACAGGTGAAGTAGTTGCTTCTCCAAACGACATTGCACGTTTAGGCTTTGCGATTGCTGCGGCAGTGAAAGGGGATGCAATTCTTGGTTTGGCCGATGATGCGAAAGCATTTGCTCAAACGATTGCGGACACTTTAAAAGCGGCGAAGAAACCATTAGTGATTTCGGGTACAAGCTTACAAGATCCTGCGATTATGGAAGCTGCTGCACAAGTTGCACAGAATCTTGGCAATGCAGGCTTAACCTTGACTGTTCCAGAAGTGAACTCAATGGGCTTAGCAATTCTTGGTGGTCAAAGCTTAGAGCAAGTATTTGCACAAGACTATGACACCGTGATTGTGGTTGAAAACGATCTTTACCGTCGTTTACCTACAGCTCAGGTCGACGCAGCTCTTGCAAAAGCAAAAGATGTGATCGTACTTGACCACTCTGAAACTGCAACCGTTGTGAAAGCATCGATTGTACTTTCTGCTGCAAGTTTCGCAGAAGGTGATGGTACTGTCGTGAGTCAAGAAGGCCGTGCACAACGTTTCTACCAAGTGTATGACCCAAGCTACTACAAGCCTGAATATGCGATTAAAGAATCTTGGCGTTGGTTACATGCCATTGAAACTGGCTTAAAAGGCAAAGCAATTTCTTGGACATTACTTGATGATGTAATTGAAACAGTTGCGAAAAACGTTCCAGCATTACAAGCGATTGAAGATGTTGCACCAGATGCAGGCTTCCGTGTACATGGTTTGAAAATTGCGCGTGAACCACGCCGTTATTCAGGTCGTACCGCGATTCGTGCACCGTTATCGATTCACGAGCCAAAACAACCGACTGATATTGACTCAGCACTAACTTTCTCGATGGAAGGTTATGTGGGGACACAAACTCCGTCTGCACTTGTGCCATTTGCATGGTCAGCAGGTTGGAACTCTCCACAAGCATGGAATAAATTCCAAGACAATGTGGGCGGTCATTTAAAAGGTGGTGATTCGGGTGTGCGTTTATTTGATCGCTTACCGAAACGTCCAGCACGTAGCTATGTTGCACCTTCAGCGGTTGTTGTTAACCCTGAAAGCTTCCGCCTTGTGCCGATGCATCACATTTTTGCTTCTGGTGAATTCACAGTGAAAACACCTGCTATGCAATCTCGTATTCCTGAAGCAATGTTTGCGGTAGGTGAACAAGATGCAGCACGTTTGAATGTTCAAAATGGGCAGCAAATTACGGTGAAAGCAGGCGAAACCAGCATTAGCTTGCCAGTTCAAGTCATTGAATATTTACCAGCAGGTTACATCGGTTATCCAATTGGTCTTGCACCGACTGTTTCTTTAGCAGAACCAGTTTCAGTCGCGGTAGGAGTGTAATTCATGAATCAAGAAATTATACGTCAAACACCGCTCTGGGCTGAAAATTGGCCAATTGCGTACTCTGTTATTCAAGCCATTGTCATTTTATTGGTGGTGGTTTTGATCGCAGCATTGATGTCATTTGTCGAGCGTCGTTTGCTCGGCTTATGGCAAGACCGTTACGGTCCAAACCGTGTTGGTCCCGGCGGTATGTTCCAGATTGTTGCCGACATGTTGAAAATCATGTTTAAGGAAGACTGGACACCAAAGTTTGCGGATAAGTTAACTTTCCGTTTAGCACCAGCAGTTGCGATGGCAACTGCGGTACTGTCGTTCATGGTGATTCCTGTTAGCCCATATTTGGGTGTGGCAGACATGAGCATTGGCTTATTGTTCTTTATGGCAATGGCAGGTATTGCAGTTTATGCAGTGTTATTTGGTGGTTGGGCTTCAAACAACAAATATGCATTACTTGGCGGTCTACGTTCTGCTGCACAAACCATTTCGTATGAAGTGTTCTTGGGTATTTCACTGATGGGTGTGGTTGCGATTGCAGGCTCATTCAACATGCGTGAAATTGTAGAAGCACAAAAAGATGTATGGTTTGTGATTCCACAGTTCTTAGGTTTCTTAATCTTCGTGGTTGCGGGTGTTGCGGTAACGCATCGTCACCCATTTGACCAACCCGAAGCAGAACAAGAATTGGCGGAAGGTTACCACGTAGAATATGGCGGTATGAAATGGGGGATGTTCTTCGTTGCTGAATATGTCAACGTGGTGCTGATTTCTGCATTGATCGTAACGCTATTCTTCGGTGGTTGGTTAGCGCCATTCAACCTTGAAATTCCGTTTATTCCACCCGTATTCTGGTTCATTATCAAAACAGCATTTTTTGTGATGATGTTTGTATTGGCGCGTGGTTCATTAATGCGTCCACGATATGACCAAGTAATGAACTTTGGTTGGAAAATTTGCTTGCCATTGGCATTGGTCAACTTACTTGTGACTGGTGCTGTGATTCTGATGAATCAGGCCTAAGACGGCAGGGAGAACAAAATGTTTAAGTTTCTAGCTGGAGTTGGGTCAATTGTACGTTCATTGTGGATGGTATTCAGCCACGTGACGCGTAAACGTGACACGATTTTATATCCAGAAGTACCAGCTGAAGAAATCGTACCACCACGTTTCCGTGGTCGTATTGTATTAACGCGCGATCCAGATGGTGAAGAGCGTTGTGTGGCATGTAACTTATGTGCTGTTGCGTGCCCAGTTGGCTGTATTTCATTACAAAAAGCTGAAAAAGAAGATGGTCGTTGGTATCCAGAATTCTTCCGTATTAACTTCTCGCGTTGTATTTTCTGCGGGATGTGTGAAGAAGCCTGTCCAACTACGGCAATTCAGATGACACCTGATTTCGAATTAGGCGAGTACGTTCGTCAAGACCTTGTATATGAGAAAGAGAATTTACTCATTTCAGGTCCTGGTAAATATCCAGACTACAACTTCTACCGTGTTACAGGTATGGCTGTAACAGGTAAAGAAAAAGGTCAGGCGCAACGTGAAAGCGCACCTGTTGATGTACGGAGTCTATTACCATGATGTGGCCGTTTTATTTGATGGCACTCGTGGCCATCGTTTCTACGGTTCGTGTAGTTACTAACGCGAACCCTGTACATGCGTTACTTAGCTTGATCGTGTCTTTACTTGCTGTTGCAGGGATGTTCATGATTGTGGGTGCACCATTTGCAGGTGCACTGGAAATTATCGTTTATGCTGGCGCGATCATGGTGTTATTCGTGTTCGTGGTGATGATGCTGAATCTTGGTCAACATACTGTTGATCAAGAGCGCAAATGGTTAACGTCATCTGCTTGGGCATATCCAGCACTTATGAGCTTCCTAATGGGCTTGATTTTAGTTTGGATGTTAGGTTCAGACTACACCACAGCAGGTCCAGTAATGGGCACTGAAATTGTAGGTCCAAAAGCCGTTGGTCAAGCACTCTTTACTCACTACTTATTATTGGTAGAAGTTGCCGCGATGTTATTGCTAGCAGCCTTGGTTGCAGCATTCCACTTAGGTAAACGTGAGCCAAGTGCAGAAGAGGACAAACAATAATGGGCAACATCCCTTTAGAACATGGTTTGATCGTTGCGACCATTCTTTTTGCACTGGGTTTTTACGGTGTAATGGTGCGACGCAACCTATTATTTATGTTAATGAGCCTTGAAGTCATGATGAATGCTGCTGCGTTGGCATTCGTTTTGGCTGGTAGTGCTTGGGTGCAACCAGATGGGCAAATTATGTTCATCCTGATTTTGACCCTTGCTGCGGCAGAGGCTTGTATCGGTCTTGCGATTGTCCTTCAGTTTTATCATCGCTTCCATCATTTGGATGTGGATGCTGCTAGTGAGATGCGCGGATGAGTTATTTATATTTAACAGTTTTATTTCCGCTAATCGGTTTTATTTTATTAGCGGCAGGGCGCCAGAATTTACCTGAGAAAGTTGCAGCGATTATTGGCGTTGGGGCTGTAGGTCTATCTGCTTTATTTGCCCTTATTGCGGGGATGGATTTCGTTAACAACGGTTCTGTGGCGCAAGTACAACACTTGTGGACATGGTTCAATGTTGGCGGTCTTGCACCAGGCATTAGCTTACACCTTGATGGCTTGTCATTATTGATGATGGGTATGGTGACTGGTGTTGGTTTCCTTATTCATATCTTTGCTTCATGGTACATGCGTGGCGAAGAAGATTTTGCACGTTTCTTCTCTTACTTCAACCTGTTCGTTGCGAGCATGTTGTTGTTGGTATTGGGCGATAACCTAGCGTTATTGTTCTTAGGTTGGGAAGGTGTTGGTCTTTGCTCGTACTTGCTAATTGGTTACTACTACCAAAACCCAGAAAACGGTTTTGCTGCAATCAAAGCATTTACAGTAACACGTGTCGGCGATGTGTTCTTACTGATTGCATTGTTCTTAATTTACCAACAGTTCGGTACATTAAACATTGCAGAAGTGGTTGCTGCGGCACCAACGGTATTAACGCAAGGTTCATCTATGGCCATCTGGACAGCATTGATGTTGTTCTTGGGTGCTGCGGGTAAATCTGCACAGATTCCACTACAAACATGGTTAGCAGATGCAATGGCTGGTCCTACGCCAGTATCTGCCTTGATCCACGCAGCGACAATGGTTACTGCGGGTGTATACCTTTGTTGCCGTATGCACACTGTATTTGAAATGGCACCTCAAGTGATGATGTTCATTTCAATTACAGGTGCTGTGACCTTATTGGTTGCAGGTTTTGCTGCATTGGTACAAACCGATATTAAACGTATCTTGGCTTACTCAACTATGAGTCAGTTAGGCTATATGTTTATGGCAGTAGGCGCAGAAGCTTACCAAGCCGGTCTGTTCCACATGTTGACTCACGCATTCTTCAAGGCATTATTATTCTTGTCTTCTGGTGCGGTGATCTTGGCTTACCACCACGAACAAAACATTTTCAAAATGGGCGGTTTGTTCTACAAGAATAAATTCCTATTCGCTTGCTTCGCCATTGGTGGTGGTGCGTTGGCTGCAATTCCATTCATTACCGTTGGTTTCTTCTCGAAAGATGCAATCTTGGGTGCTGTATGGATGAAGGGTCAGGCAGTAGCATTATATGACTGCTTGTACTGGACAGGTGTTGCTGGTGCTTTCTTAACTTCAATTTATACATTCCGCTTAATTTGGGTTGTATTCTTTGGAAAAGAAAATACACCATATCATGCAATCAAAGGCATTACTTACTGGGGGCCTTTGTCAATTTTAGCGGTTCTTTCAACTTTCGTGGGTGCTGCACTTAAAGCACCTGTAGAAAGTATTTTGAATGCTGCAAAAATTCCAGCGGTCATTATTCCAGAAGCGATGGAAGCGGGTGTACACGGTGCAGAACATATGGCTGTAGGTATCGCACTTGCTGGTCTTGTGATTGGTGTGATCTTATTTGCTTTTGCTTATGGTACTGTGAAAAGTTTTGCGAAAACTTCATTGGGTGCAGGTTTGGCGAATATTTGCCGTAATGCACTGGGTTTCGATACCTTATATGATCTTATCTTCGTAAAACCATATTTACTGATTGCTAAGATTTGTGGTCGTGATCCAATTGATGGTTTATGGCTTGTATTACCTGCAATTGTGAAAGCTGGTAACGGCTTTACAAGTTCACGTCAAACGGGTTCA
The DNA here is from genome assembly GCF_004331035.1 of Acinetobacter sp. ANC 4910. GTDB lineage: Bacteria > Pseudomonadota > Gammaproteobacteria > Pseudomonadales > Moraxellaceae > Acinetobacter. The sequence continues at coordinate 226,317 of NZ_SJNT01000001.1, read as the reverse complement.
TTGCGTGAGTACGCTTCGAGCATGTCACTGGGCATTGTGGTTCTACTGATGATCTTAGTCGTGATTCAGGTCGTGGGGAAATAAGATGGAAATCACAAACAATTTGGTTTTGCCCGCGCTGATCCTCGTACCGTTCATTGCAGGTTTTTTATGTTGGGTGGTCGATAAAATCGACCAACAACTACCACGCTATATCGCACTCGTGGGTATGCTCATTACTTTGGGTTTAACGATTGCTTTATGGCAAACGGGTACTTACAACTATGAATTGGGTGCAAAAGTCCCAACATGGTCTGCAGAGTTCTTCTTGCCGTGGATTCAAACCCTCGGTATCAATATTCACTTGGCAGTTGATGGCTTATCATTATTAATGGTTGGCTTAACCGCATTGTTGGGTATTTTGGCGATTGGTTGTTCTTGGGGTGAAATTCAAAAGAACGTAGGCTTCTTCCATTTGAACCTTTTATGGTCATTGGGCGGGGTCATCGGTGTATTCATTTCGATTGATATGTTCTTGTTCTTCTTCTTCTGGGAGATGATGCTTGTTCCAATCTACTTCTTAATTGCTCTTTGGGGACACAGTGGCGCAGATGGTAAATCACGTGTTTACGCTGCGACTAAGTTCTTCATCTATACCCAAGTTGCTGGTTTAATCATGCTCATCGGTATTCTAGGCCTTGTGGTTTATGGATACATGATGACAGGCATGATCGGCTTCGACTACAACTACTTATTAGGTGTGGCGAATACGCTTGATGCTCAGCTTCCAGCTGTGGCTTATGCCTTCATGTTGTGCTTGTTTGTTGGTTTTGCGGTTAAACTTCCTGTGTTTCCATTACATGGTTGGTTACCCGATGCACATGCACAAGCCCCTACAGCAGGTTCTGTAGACTTAGCGGGTATCTTAATTAAGACAGCTGCTTACGGTTTACTCCGTTTTGTTATTCCGTTCTTCCCAGCAGCATCTGCACAGTTTGCCGATATTGCAATCATTATGGGTTTAATTGGTATTTTCTACGGTGCTTGGTGTGCTTTCCAACAAACCGACATGAAACGTCTGTTGGCTTATACCTCAATTTCACACATGGGCTTCATCTTACTTGCATTGTATGCAGGTAACATTTTGACCTTCCAAGGTCTCATGATCATGATGTTAGCGCATGGCTTATCATCTGCTGCACTGTTCATTATGTGTGGTCAGGTTTATGAGCGCTTACATACACGTGACATGCGTTTAATGGGTGGTATTCGTGGTCAATTCCAATACCTTTCATTCTTCCTGATGTTCTTCGTGGCAGCGTTAGTGGGTATTCCAGGTTTAGGTAACTTCATTGGTGAGTTCTTAATCTTGATGGGTTCTTATGCCAAGTTCCCTGTATTCACTATTTTGGCTGCAATCAGCTTAGTATTCGCTGGTCTTTATGGTCTGATTTTGATTCACAAAGCTTTATTTGGTACGCCAAATGAAGCGCAAAAACAACATTACGCAAGTCCACTGAAAGATTTGAATGCGCGTGAAGTCAGTATTTTGTTAATTTGTGCATTTGGTCTGCTTTGGCTTGGTATCTACCCGCAATCCTTCCTTGATATTTCAAATTCAAGCATAGCGTGGTTAGCAAACAGCTATATTCCAGTTCAAGAAGTCGTTGACGTTGTGCATCAAGCATCTGTTCAACTCGAAAATGTGGAGATGCAATAAGCCATGAACTTCACAATGTCTTTTTCTGAGCTTATGCCATTAGCTCCTGTAATGATCGTGGCATTGACCGCGGTCGTTGTGATGATCCTCACTTCGATTAAACGTAATCATAATTTAATCGCAACAGCGTCTGTGGTTGGCTTAAACCTTGCTGCGGCAAATATTTTATTCAACATGTTTGGTGGACAATTCGTACCATCAAACGTGATGGGTATGTTCATGGTGGATCCGTTCACCATGCTTTACCAATTGGTGATCTTAATTGCATCACTTGCATGCTGTACGTTGTCACATGCGTATATTGAATCTTATAAAGATAACCGTGAAGAACTGTATATCTTGATGCTGTGCTCGGTTTCGGGCGCAATGTTAATGGTGGCAAGCTCGCACTATGCATCTTTCTTCATTAGCCTTGAGTTAATGTCGATTCCTGTCTACGGTATGTTGGCTTATACACATCAACGTGCAAACTCATTAGAAGCGGGTATTAAATACTTGGTTCTTTCTGCAACAGCTTCGGCTATGTTGCTGATGGGTATGGCATATATTTATGCTTACACAGGTTCATTGTCTTTCTATGAATCTTTCCAAGCATTAATGCAAAATATTCATCAACCCATGGTACTTCTTGGTTTAGCGCTGATTATTTTTGCAGTTGGCTTTAAGCTTTCACTTGCACCATTCCACAAATGGACACCAGACGTTTATGCAGGGGCACCAGCTCCGATTGCAACCTTCCTTGCGACAGCAGCGAAAGTGGCGACGATTGGTCTATTTGTACGTTACTTGCTGACTTCAGGCGCAATTTTAGTTGAGTCTTTAGTTACAATTATTACCATTATTGCAGTGCTTTCAATTTTAGTGGGTAACTTCTTGGCAGTACGCCAAGTTAATCTGAAACGTATTCTGGGTTATTCATCAATTGCACACTTTGGTTACTTGTTGATTGGTTTAATCAGCATGACCTATGCAAGCCTTGGTAATGTATCGGTTTATGTCATCACTTATGTGTTAACCACGATTGGTGCATTTGGTGCTGTGGCATTGATGTCTAGCCCATACAATAACGTCGATGAAGCAGAAAGTCTGGCTGACTACCGCGGTTTATTCTGGCGCCGTCCAGTATTAACAGCGACGTTAACTGTGATGATGTTGTCTTTAGCGGGTATTCCGTTAACAGCGGGCTTTATTGGTAAGTTTTTGGTCGTGATGGCTGCTGTAACAACGCAACACTGGTTCTTGGCTGCAATGATTGTGGTCGGTTCGGGTATTGGTTTGTACTATTACCTCCGTGTAATGGTTGTGATGTATATGACTCCGCCAGAAACTCCACGTATTGATGCTGTTGATCACTGGGGTCAAAAAGTGGGTGGTATCATGGTATTGCTCGCAGCACTTGCAGTATTGGTGATTGGTATTTATCCAGATCCAATTATTAAAATGGCCTTACAAGCTGAGATTTTATCTCCATTGCATTTCATGTTAACGCGTCAATAATTTAAAAAATTATTGTGTTAATTAAAAAGCCTCCGCCAGTCGGGGGCTTTTTTTTGTTATAAGATTTATAAAAAACATTTATAATAAGATGAATATTTTTTTGATTTTTTAGGTGTACTCCCGTGGCTATTCATGAAATTCGTCATCCTCTGATTCGACATAAACTTGGTTTATTGCGTCGCGCTGATATTAGTACAAAGAATTTCCGTGAATTGGCACAGGAAGTAACGATGTTGCTGACTTATGAAGCAACCAAAGATTTACCTGTAGTAGATCATGAAGTAGATGGTTGGGCGGGTAAAGTCACGACACAACGTATTGCGGGTAAAAAAATTACTGTAGTGCCTATTCTTCGTGCAGGTATTGGTATGCTGGATGGTTTCTTAAACCTTATTCCAAGTGCCAAAGTATCTGTATTGGGTTTGGAACGTGATGAAGAAACTTTAGAAGCACGTACTTACTATAAAAAATTGGTTCCAGATGTGCAGAACCGTATTGCCATGATTATTGATCCAATGTTGGCGACAGGTGCTTCATTGGTGGCTGCGATTGACGTTTTAAAAGCCAGCGGTTGTAAAGACATACGTGTCATGGTATTGGTTGCTGCACCAGAAGGCATAAAAAGAGTGGAAGATGCACATCCTGATGTGACCATTTTTACTGCTTCTGTTGATGACGGCTTAAATGCACAAGGTTATATCGTGCCGGGTCTAGGCGATGCTGGTGACAAAATTTTTGGTTCAGTACAAAAAGATTAATCTTGAGCCCCAGCAAAAAGGGGCTTTTATGGCCTCTTTTTTATATACTAAAACAAAGCGTGTACATATAGGATCTGTTTATGAAGGCCGAGCAATATCAAGGCAAAGTTAAGCAATATAATGCCGACAAAGGTTTTGGTTTTATTTCCTCATCTGAAGGCGATGTATTTTTTCATATCTCGGATTTTCCTGCAGACTCAGGCGAGCCGAAACGCAATGAACGTGTGAAGTTTAATGTGGTTGAAAATGGCGATCGCTATAAAGCAATTAAGATTGAGCGTGTTGAAGATAATTCTGCTAAAGCCAAGAAGTCGAAAGTATCAACGCATAATAAATCGATTACATCCACTTTATTGACAAACTTTAGACGTTGATCACGAACAGTTTGATTTATTTCATTTCAAATTGAAGAAAGAGACTTTAGGGTCTCTTTTTTATTAATTACAATTAATAAAATAAAAAAGATTAGGGCGAATTATGTTTATTGAGGGGAAGATTAAAAACTACAATTCGGAACGTGGTTTTGGTTTTATTTGTACCGCAGATGAATCGGAAGATATTTTTTTTCATATTAAAGATTTCCCGAGCTGGCACATCAAGCCAAATATGGGAGAACAATTGAAGTTTAGAGTTGTGGAGGAACAAGGAAAGTTTAAAGCCTCAGATATTGTACGTTTAGATCTAAAGCCAGAGGATGATTACTCCTTGATGGAGCAGCATAGCTTTGTGTACCAGACTATTCCAATTTCAGAGAAAGTCATTCTGCCAAAGAAATCGGTATCGCGCTTAAAATATATGATCTTGTTTATGCTTATTTTAGTGACTGGATTGGGTTTTGTCGGCTATCAAAAAGTTCAGGATTATCGTATAGCAAAACAATTGAAAGCAGAGCAATTAATAAAACAACAAAAACGCATTGTAGAACAGCAGCGAGAAGCATTGGGTTATTTACCTGATCGAATTCTTTCGGCTCAGGGACGCAAGAATTTAGATACGGTTGGCTATGCAGTGAATGCACAACAGGTGAGTACCACCTCATCGGCAGCGTTTGAAGCACCAAAATTAGCCGTTGTACAAAAAAGTGAGCCGATTGCTCATTTTAAATGTGACGGGCGTACTCACTGTAGTCAAATGCGATCTTATGAAGAAGCCGTATTTTTCTTGCAGCACTGTCCGAGTACTGAAATGGATGGCAATCATGATGGTGAGCCATGTGAGAAGCAGTTTAGAAGATAAATTCTGAAATAAAAAAATGCTCCTATCTAGGAGTAGGAGCATTTTTTACAATTGGGGTTAGCCTTCACAGAATTTCATAAAGGCTTTTAAACCTGGTCCTTGATATTTTTGGCGATGTACCAACATGAATAATGGTCGTGAGAGTTGCCAGAATGGTGTATTTAGTACCACCAAATGTCCTTTATCTTGTAAAGGTTCAATCGCGAGTTTAGAAATACACGACATGCCTAAACCGCCCGCAACAATTTTAAGAATTGCTTCGTTGTGCCCAAGGGTAAGGCGAATATTGGCATCTGGTAAGTCTTGTAAGATAGCATTATCAAAGACTTCACGTGTACCTGAGCCTTCTTCACGTAGAATCCATTCTACATTGTCAAAGTCGGCAGGACTGAGTTCACGATTTAAGCGTGCCAAAGGGTGGCTAGGTGCACAGCACACTGCCAGTTCATCATCACGCCAATGGATACATTGTAACTGAGGTAAATGACAAGAACCTTCAATCAAAGCAAGATCTAATTGGAATTGATTCACTGCTTCAATCATTTGGCGCGTATTTCCAACCTGAAGTTGTAAATGCGCTTGTGGTTGAATTTGTAAAAAATTAGCCATCAGGTCAGGCATTAAGTAGTCGCTAATGGTTAAGGTTGCCCCTAAACGCAAATCGATACTTTGTAATTCGCCTTTAGCGGCTTGTTCAAAGGCTTCGCAGCGCCCTAAAATTTCAAGCGCTTGTGGCAATAGAAAACGACCTAAATCATTCAATTGCAGACGTTTGCCTAAACGGTCAAATAGCGGAGCCCCTAAACCATCTTCTAGATCTGCCAGTGCCATACTTGCAGCACTTTGAGTCAACTTCACCGCGTCGCTGGCTTTGGTCACGGTGCCTTCTTGAGCGACTGCTACAAAAACAGCCAATTGGCGTAAAGTCATGCGCATGAATGTAGCCTTAACATTTAAAAAATATTAATAAATTATGCTGTCATGCTAACATGAGCACAGTCTTTGATGCCACGTCGAAATCATGTCAATTGAAAAATTTAGCGTAGAAAAGGTTTTATCTGTACAGCGTTGGACCAATACTTTATTTAGTTTCACCATGACACGTCCTGCACATTTTAAGTTTACCGCAGGTCAATTTGCCCGCATTGGCTTAAAAGTGGGTGATGAACTGGTGGTACGTGCTTATTCAATAGTGTCTTCACCCTTTGACGAAACCTTAGAATTTTTTTCAATTGTAGTGCCAGATGGAGCATTTACGTCTAACTTGCAGCATTTAGAAGTGGGCAATGAACTGTATTTAGAAAAAATTCCTTACGGATTTTTAACCCTTACCCGTTACCAATTGCCCTTACCGCAGGATTTATGGCTATTGGCGACAGGCACAGGCTTGGCACCTTTTGTTTCCATGCTGCAAGACTTCGAAACGTGGAGCAAATATCAAAAAATTCATTTGGTCTACAGTGTCCGTACTGCTTCCGAATTGGCTTATGTCGAACGTATTCAAGAGATTGCAGAAACTTTCGGAGAAGGGCATACAGGTTTTAAATTTGTGCCTATTGTGACCCGTGATCCGCAAGCCACGTTGCATGATCGTTTGCCGATATTGATCGAGAATGGTGCATTGGAACAGGCTGTTGGCTGCGAACTGAATCCTGCGACCAGTCATGTAATGTTGTGTGGTAATCCACAAATGGTGGAAGATACCAAAGAAGCATTAAAAGCACGGGGTTTAACGATGAATCGCCGTGGTGAAGGCAATATTGCAGTCGAAAATTATTGGTAAAATCATTCTATTCGATCATGAGTAGATTGAATGAGAAATAAAAAATCCTCCATTTGGGAGGATTTTTTTGTCACTACAATTTAGTGCACGAACATATCCATAAAATCACGAATTTCATAAATGGCACTGTCTAAATCTGTACTGAGCCAAATGGGTTCAAACAGACCTGCATAATATTCCAGACGGTCTTGTGGAACCACTAATCGCACAGGACAATCCTCTTCCAGTAAGCGCCAAGGCAGAATTGGAACTTCATTGTCCAAGAATGCGGCAATATTGCGAATATCAACAACCATGGCATTTACACATTCTGGAAAGGGCATGACTGAAAACTCTTCAGTGCGACGACGAAAATATTCTAAATCGCCCCATTTCAGCACATAGCTAGGTTTGGTAAATTCAATAATACCAATCAGATGCTGATCACGTGTGTAGTGTAGTGAACATTGATGTGTGACGTCGGTGTCAAGATCAAGTGTGACACTTTGTTGACTATACGCCATAAAGATTAGGAGCATTTAAAATGAGGTGGATAATTATACTCTAATTTCACTTTAATGCGGCAGATTGGTTACATATTCTTTGAAGTGCTCTTAGTCTGTCACCATGCTTGGAACTACGCTAAGAGGCTTCCTTTTTTAAGCTAAATAAGCTGCTGTTTTTATAAATAAATACAAATCATTTTGAACTAAAAGTCAAAATTGGTATGGCTTATGCATTTGTGTTTAGCATCAAGCGAGGGCGAGGTGCTTATGTCAGATGTTAAAAGTGTAGTTGCAGAAGCCAATTTAGATCATCATTCCAATACAGAATATTTTGCCCAACGCAAACTCAAGCAGGGTGCTGTCGGATGGCTGCTACTTATTGGGCTGGGCGTTGCCTATGTTATTTCTGGGGACTTTGCAGGCTGGAACTTTGGCTTGGCACAAGGTGGATGGGGTGGGATGTTTATTGCCACCATTGTTGTCGCGATCATGTATTTATGTATGTGCTTAGCCATGTCGGAAATGTCGACCATGTTACCTACAGCGGGAGGAGGTTATAGTTTTGCCCGAACTGCTTTTGGACCATTGGCTGGATATTTAACAGGAACCGCAATCCTGATTGAATACGCGATTGCACCTGCGGCAATTGCGGTATTTATTGGTGCTTACTGTGAGTCCTTGTTTGGGATTGGCGGATGGTTTGTGTATTTACTTTGCTATCTGTTTTTTATGGGGATTCATCTTAAAGGTGCGGGAGAAGCCTTAAAAATTATTTTTGTTATTACCGCCGTGGCTGCCGTAGCATTAATGGTCTTTATTGTGGCGATGTTGCCACACTTTGACAGCCAGAATTTACTCAATATTCCTGTCAAAACTGATGCAATTGGGGCAAGTGCATTTTTGCCTTTGGGCTACTTAGGCATTTGGGCAGCAGTGCCTTATGCCATTTGGTTCTTTTTGGCGGTAGAAGGCGTGCCTTTGGCGGCTGAAGAAGCCAAAGAACCACATAAATCTTTACCACGAGGCTTGATCGGTTCAATGCTGATTTTAGCCGTGTTTGCCTTAGCCATTTTATTTTTGGGTGCGGGTGCCGCAGGCGCAGATACCTTAAAAGAATCAGGTGCACCATTGGTGGATGCGTTAAAAGTGGTCTATGGTGAAAATACTTGGTTGGCAGGTTTTGTTAATTTTGTCGGATTGGCAGGTTTAGTTGCGAGTTTTTTCTCGATTATTTATGCCTATTCACGTCAGATTTTTGCCTTGTCTAGAGCAGGTTATTTACCCAAGAAACTTTCATTAACAAATAAAAACCATGCACCGCATTTAGCCATCATTATTCCTGGCGTGATTGGGTTTATGCTGTCTTTATCTGGTGAAGGCGATTTGCTGATTTTGATGGCAGTGTTTGGTGCCACTATTTCTTATGTGCTAATGATGATGGCATACATCAAATTAAAAATTGCAAAACCCAATATGCCACGTCCTTACAAAGCTCCTGGTGGAATTGTCACCGCTTCGATTGCCTTGGTTTTAGCGGCTACAGCGACGGTTGCAGGTTTTGTGGTGGATCCGAAAGTGTGGTTTATGGCAGCCGCAATTTATGCGGTGTTTATTCTTTATTTCTTATTGTATAGCCGTCATCATTTGGTCGCAGGCACCCCAGAAGAAGAATTTGCCAATATTCAGGCAGCAGAACAAGAACTTAATACATAAGGAGTGTGGGCCGTGATTTATCGGATTGATGTTGCTCATCAACATTATGTTTTTTCAGATTTAAAAACGCTGATGGCAAAGGCTACACCTGAGCGCTCGGGAGATCAGCTTGCGGGTATTGCAGCCCAGAATGCAACCGAGCGTGTTGCTGCACAAATGTGTTTGGCAGATGTGCCTTTAAAACAGTTTTTGAATGAAGCGCTGATTCCGTATGAACAGGACGAAGTGACCCGTCTGATTTTAGATGAACATGATGCCGATGCATTCTATCCAATTTCGCATTTTACAGTAGGTGACTTGCGTAATTGGTTGCTGAGTGCTGATGCTACTACGGAAAAATTGACTGTGCTACAAGCTGGGTTAACGCCAGAAATGGTGGCCGCCGTCAGCAAGATTATGCGGAATCAGGATTTAATTTTGGTGGCAAAAAAATGCCGCGTGATTACCCAGTTTCGCAATACCATTGGCTTAGAAGGACATTTATCCACACGCTTACAACCGAATCATCCCACCGATGATGTTTTGGGAATTTCTGCCAGCATTTTGGATGGGCTGATGTATGGCAATGGTGATGCGGTGATTGGGATTAACCCCGCGACCGATAACTTGCAAAACCTGTCTGAACTATTAAAGCTGCTAGATTACATTATTCACGAATATGATATTCCAACCCAATCTTGCGTACTGACGCATGTAAGTTCAGGTATTCAACTTGCCAACAAAAACGTTCCGATTGATTTGATGTTTCAGTCAATTGCAGGGACCGAGCAAGCCAATAGCGCCTTTGGGATTAATTTAGCTTTGCTACAAGAAGGCTATGACGCTGCACTCAGCTTGAAGCGGGGAACCGTTGGGCAAAATGTCATGTACTTTGAAACAGGTCAGGGCAGCGCGCTGTCGAGTCAAACTCATCATGGGGTAGATCAACAAACCATAGAAGCCAGAGCTTATGCAGTGGCGCGTAAGTACAAGCCATTTTTAGTGAATACAGTGGTGGGTTTTATCGGCCCTGAATATTTATATAACGGTAAGCAAATTATCCGTGCGGGCTTGGAAGACCACTTCTGTGGAAAATTGCTTGGCGTCCCAATGGGCTGTGATATTTGCTATACCAATCATGCCGATGCAGATCAAGATGATATGGATATTTTGCTCACTTTATTAGCCAATGCAGGCATTAACTTTATTATGGGCATTCCAGGTTCAGATGATGTGATGTTGAATTATCAAACCACATCGTTCCATGATGCTCTATACATTCGTCAACTTTTAGGACTCGCGCCAGCACCTGAATTTGCCTATTGGTTAGAGCAGCAGGGTATATTAAAACAGCAATGTTCAAAGCTGGAATGGCCACAGCACATGCCTGAAAAATTCTCACGTTTGCTGATGTCTTAGTTTGGGGAGATATGGATGAAGTTACATTATGATGTTCAGTATCCACAGCAATTTGAACAAAACAGTTGGGAACAACTGAAACAGTTTACCGATGCCAGAATTGCCTTGGGGCGCACAGGAGGAAGTCTTCCGACTCGTCCTCTTTTGGAGTTTCAATTGGCGCATGCCCAAGCCAAGGATGCTGTACTAAAACCTCTCAATATCGCCGTGTTAAAACAGCAATTTGAGCAGCAGAGTCTGACTTTTGTACAAGTCTGTAGTTGTGCAGTCGATAAAGATACTTATTTGAAACGTCCAGATTTGGGGCGAGAACTTTCGGCGACTTCACGGCAAATGCTTACAGCAATCCAATCTGAGCAAACACAATATGATGTATTAATTGTGGCAGGTGATGGCTTATCTGCACGTGCCATTGAAGATAATGCCGTAAGTTTTATCTCGAAAATGTTAGATGCGTGTGCCCAGCAAGGTTGGTCTGTGGCACCCATCGTGGTTGCAACGGGAAGCCGAGTTGCTTTGGGAGATGAAATTGCCCAAATTTTAAATGCACAAATGTTGGTCATGCTGATTGGAGAGCGCCCAGGCTTGAGTTCTCCAGATAGCATGGGTATTTACTATACATGGCAAGCTCAAAAAGGCTGTCATGATGCCATGCGTAATTGTATTTCTAATGTGCGCCCAGCAGGTTTGGATGAAGTGACAGCGGTACAACGCCTGATTGCCCTGATGTCTAAGTCAAAACAATTACAATTCTCTGGTGTGAATTTAAAAGATGAACACGAAATGGTGATTGAGCAGGGGCAACCCCAATTGCTGCATGGTATTTTCTAAAAGAGCGACATTAGGCTAAACCAAAATAAAAGCTAAGCTGCTCGTTCTATGGAAAATTTACAAGCGCTCACGATCACATAATGCTTTGTCACACAATTTCATACTTTTTGTTGTTAGTATAAAAATTCAACAAGGAATGAATTGAGTGAGGGGAACATGGTACATGATTTCAATAAACCGCCTCATGTCGCGAGTGCTGAAGAAATAAGACAAAAAAAACGCTTACCAGTGTACATGCTAATCTTAGTGGGTATTTTTTTCTTGGCACTTGTGGTGTATATGCTTTCAAGCGGAACGCCAAGTTAAGAATGTGCAACGGGGAATGTCTTTGAAGCAATACTAGGAGACGGGGTTCGATCTAACGATTCAGGGTAAATTTGCTTGAGTTGAAACGGATAATTTAACTGAATGATGTCTATAAAATAAAAGCTCTAGCTTAATAAGCTAGAGCTTTTTTGCTATTGGAATGTGCCCTTTTGTTGTAATTCTGCACATGCTGTTGATTAAAAAAAATACAAATTTTATGGTAATGAAGTACCTCCATACTTTTATGAATACAACAATCAAGCTCTTGATGGAATCAGTCATTAACAGAAATAAGAAGAGGGAATAGACATGAATGAGTTTTTTGAAGGGGGAATGAGAACCCCTGAAATGAATGGGATGTATTATTGGGATCAGTTACATCCGATTTTGTCTGCTGTTGCTATTTTGCTCATTGGTTGGGTGATCGCTTTAGTGATCGCTGCTGCGGTGAAGAAAGTATTATCTAAATTAGGCACCAATCAAAAGCTTTCTGGTGCAACGGGACATCGTTCCAATATTGAAAACATCGTGTCTAGAATTGTCTTTTGGATTGTGCTGCTGATAGCCATAATTGGTGCATTGAATGTCTTAAATCTGACCAGTGTCAGTGGGCCATTCAGTAATATGATCCAGCAGTTCTTGTTATTTATTCCTCAGCTTTTGGCAGCGGCAGCGGTGGCTTTTATTGGCTGGATTTTTGCCAACTTGGTGAAAGTCGGGTTGAAAAAATTACTGGATCGAACTCAGCTCGATGAAAAACTGAGTGAAGATGTCGGTGTCAGTCCAATCAGTCAAAATATCAGTGAGATTGTTTACTGGCTAATCTTGTTGTTATTCCTGCCAATTGTACTTTCGATTCTAGGTTTAAATGGTTTGCTGTTCCCAATTCAAAATATGTTGAATGAAGCCATTTCATATTTACCGAACTTGTTTATTGCCATTGTGATTGTATTTGTGGGCTATATTTTGGCAAAAATTGTTCGAGGCATTCTCGAAGGACTGGTGCAAGGTCTAGATTTGCAGAAGCAAGCACAAAAAATCGGACTGTTTAAGAACTCGAATTTGGCTCATGTCCTAGGCTCATTTGTATCTGCAATTATTATTATTACTGCCTTAATTATTGCATTTGAAGCGTTGGGTATTGATTCAATTTCACAACCAGCAACAGCCATGTTGTATGAAATTATGAATGCAATTCCGCAAATTATTGCAGCTGGGCTAATTTTGATTATTGCCTATGTGGTTTCGCGGTTTGTGGCAAATTTGGTGGTGGATGTGGTCTCTGGGACAGGTGTTGATGATATTCCTGCCAAACTTGACCTACAGCGCTTTTTAGGCACCACGAAAATTTCCTGCGTAGTGGGTTATTTCATTGTATTTTTTACCATGTTGTTTGCAGTATCAGAAGCAGCCAATCGATTGGGTTTAGAGCAAGTCAGCCTACTGATTTCCATGTTTATTCAGTTTGGTGCCAATATTCTATTAGGTGCGGTTATTTTAGTCATTGGATTTTGGTTGGCAAACTTGGTGGCAAATATTGTGCAACGTGGTGAATATCAGAGTTCGCTTTGGTTAGCCAATTTGGTTCGTGTGCTGATTATGGGATTAGTCATTGCTATGGGCTTAAGGGCGATGGGAATTGCTGATTCGATTGTGAACTTGGCTTTTGGTTTAACCTTAGGGGCTGTCGCTGTGGCATTTGCACTCGCCTTTGGCCTCGGCGGGCGTCAGCCTGCGGAACGTATTTTGACGGATTTGATTGATTGTGCGAAAAAGCAGGCGAAGCAACCTAATCCACAACCCAAAACACCGAGTTCTACGGTATCTGCACACGTGACGGAACACACCCCTGTAACACCGCATAATGATTCGGTTGTCCCAGATGATCTACTGGTTGACCCTGAGCATAAGCCTTTAAATAATCCATACGGTTCTACAGGTGAAGCTGAAGAGGATATTGATATTCAGCCAAAAGATGACCCGAAATAACGTGTTGAATTTTGTCGAGATCGATCATGCTTAGACTGGTCGATCTTACACATGAGGAAAAATGATGAAGAATAAGGCACCGAATAAGATTATTGCCCCAATCATTATTGCGGGAATCACTTTCGGATTTTTAGTCAGTGCGTATAAATTTATTTTTGCACAGCAGTCGGCACACCCCAATGCTAATCAAACAGAGGATTCAACAAAACACAAGGGCTAATACTTTATGCTGAGAGAGTCGCATTTTAAATTTTATTGTGTTATTGATATAAAATATTCAGCATCATTTAGTATTTAGTTTAATACGGCTGACATATTTCTGAATTAAATTTTTAGAACTAAAAAGATAAAACGAAAGGAATTCCAATGTTAAAATTTTTGTTGACACGTTTAAATGTATTAACTGATACAGAACAAAGTTTAGATCAAATGCAAAAAGCCATTCAGCGTGTGCATGCCAATCCGCAAGTACATTTATTGCGTACCGACTATTTAGAATAACGGCTGAGATTTCAGTCTATTAATGATAGGCTGGCTCAAATAAAAACAGGCAATGTAAATTTACACTGCCTGTTTTTTTATATAAAACGATTAAACATATTCTGATGCGGCATGCGCAGATGACCATGCCCATTGGAAGTTAAAGCCGCCCAAATGTCCTGTAACATCCAGTATTTCACCGACGAAGTACAAGCCTTTTTGCTTTTTACTTTCCATGGTTTTCGACGACACTTCAGTGGTGTCTACGCCACCTAAAGTGACCTCAGCAGTACGGTAACCTTCGGTTCCTGATGGTTTGACTTCAAATGCATGTAAGCGCGTGGCAATGTGCTCCAGTTTTTCATCCGAAAGCTGACCTATCGCTGTTTCAGCTATTTCAGGCCAAATCAGGTTTTGCAGTTCAACCACCACACTTTTCGGGAAATGTTCACCCAGTAAAGTGCGAAGTAGGGCTTTGGGTTGACTGTGCTTCTTGGCTTTTAAGTAGTCTTGCAAATCCACACTTGGTATGAAGTCAATTTTGAAGCTTTGTCCTACATCCCAATAATTCGACAGTTGTAGCGAGCTTGGCCCACTGAGTCCACGATGAGTAAATAAAAGGGCTTCAGTGAAAGCGTTTAAGTCATTCGATAAAGTCGCATCGACCGCGTTGCCACTTAAGCGTGTGGTCACTTCTTTAAAGCTATCTGAAAAGGTAAAAGGCACCAAACCTGCGCGAGTTGGATATACATGGTGGCCAAATTGTTTGGCAATTTCATAGCCAATCCCTGAGCCGCCTAAGGTCGGAATAGATAAACCACCCGATGCAATCACCACAGATTCGGCTTCAAAATACCCTAGTGTTGTGGCAATTTGAAAACCCTGCTCTTCTAGTGCAGTGATGGCTTTTACTTCACAGTTGGTTTTAATGTCGACCAAACCTGTTTTTTCACACTCGCTCAATAGCATGGCTAAAATTTCTTTAGCGCCATTGAGGGTGAAGAGCTGACCATGTTTACGTTCTTCATATTCAATGCCGTACTCACAAACGAGACCAATAAAGTCCCAATTGGTATAGCGGGTCAGGGCTGAAATTACAAAGTGCGGATTATGTGAAATAAAGTTGCTTGGCTCGACATAAAGGTTGGTAAAGTTACATTTACCGCCACCCGACATGAGAATTTTTTTACCGACTTTATTGGCTTTTTCTACCACCACCACTTTACGTCCGCGTTGAGCTGCCATATAGGCTGTCATTAAGCCAGATGCACCTGCACCTAAAACTAAGACATCATATTGATTTGTGGACATGACACACTCACGGGAGAATAAAGCAGGGCATTATAGACCATCTTTTTTGCTTTTTCAGGACTATCTAAAGCGTGGCTAAACGACCTTGCAGCCCACCTGAATGAATCACCAAAATGCGATGATCTAGTGCAAATGCACCTTGTTGAATTAAATCGGTTAAGCCCAACAGCATTTTGCCTGTGTAAATCTGTTCCAGTGCAATGTCATATTGCTGCTCAAAGTCTTGAATAAATTGCAGTAGTTCAGGCGTGGTTTTGGCATAGCCCCCACAGCAATATTGGTCGGTGATTTGCCAATTCCTTTTTTCGGTCAGTTGTTCGACTTCGGTGCTTAGGAAATCGCCTTTGAGTGCGGAGAAGCCCAAAATTTGCTGTTGTGAAGTACTGGCTTCAATCAGACCTGCAATGGTGCCACCCGTCCCCACAGCGCAACAAATCAGATCGTAATTTTGTCGATCTTCATCAGAAAGAATTTCTGTGCAGCCTTGAATGGCAAGGGAATTCGTCCCTCCTTCAGGAATCACATAATAGTCAGGATAATCTTGTTGTAACTGCACTAAATATGCTGGGCTTTGCTTTTGTCGATAGGCTTCACGGGTCACAAACTGCAACTGCATGCCGAATTGCTGTGCTGTATTTAGAGTTGGGTTTAAGGGTTTACTGGCTAGCTCTTCACCTCGAATAATGCCTAAACTTTCAAATCCAAATAACTGCGCTGTATAGGCCGTCGCGGCAATATGATTGGAATATGCTCCGCCGAAGGTCAGGAGTTTTTTATAGCCCTGTTGCTGTGCCGCCAACAGATTGTATTTCAGTTTAAAAAATTTATTGCCTGAAATGTGTGGATGGACCAAGTCCAAACGTTTGATGCTGATATTGATCCCACCAACGCTTATGTGCTGATAGGGAATGGACTGTGCAATCTGGTCAAACATAGGATTTTATCAACTTGGCTCAGAGCATAGTGTAAGTGAAAAGTCGTGGTTTCTGTACAGGGTTAATGCTGTGCAGATTGAGTATCGACCGAACTAATTACGGACATGCCGGGGCGTAAATTTTCAATGCCCGTTTGATTCGGGTCAATCGCAATCCGTACCGCAATGCGTTGCACCACTTTGGTAAAGTTACCCGTAGCATTATCAGCTTTAAGCACACTGAACTCTGAGCCTGCCGCAGGGGAAATTTGTTCGACATGACCTGTAAATTTCTGATGATTTAAGGCATCTACCGTGAACCATGCTTTTTGCCCAATTTTCATATTGGCAATTTGAGTTTCTTTAAAGTTAGCCGTGACCCAAGTCTGTTGTGGAATCAGATAGAGCAATTGTGTACCTGCTGCCACATATTGTCCCACACGCGGATTGACTTCACCCAGTTGCCCATCCATCGGGGCGATAATACTGCTGTAGTTTTTGGTGGTTTGGGCTTGATCCAGTTGTGCCGCGGCATTGGTTACTTGCGCTTTGAGTCCTGTTTCAGCCACTTGCGCGGTTTTGAGCGCTTCTTTTGCCACCAATACATTGGCCTGTGCTTGTTGCAGTAAGGCTAAATTATTTTGGGTATCGGCAAAGGCTTTGTCTTGTTCCGATTTAGACGCTGCACCTGTGTCTCCCAACTGTTGATAGCGCTGTTGTTGTGCTTGTGACAATTGATACGCTGCTCGCGCTTGTTCGACCTTGGCTTCTGCCGCGATAATATCGGCTTTACGCTGTGCAATATTTTGGGTTTGATTAGATAGGTTATTTTGCGCTTGATCCACTCCTGCTTCAGCCTGTGTGACTTTTTGGTCATAGGTGGTGGCATCGATATGCATCAATACCTGTCCTTTTTTGACGTGATCAAAATCACTGACCAACACATCTTTGACATAGCCGTTAATTTGCGAAGAAAGCACCGTGGTTTTGCCTTTGACATAGCTGTTGTCGGTTGACTCAACGGTACTGTCAAATGGCCCAATTTTCCATGCCCATAAAATGATCCCAATCCCGATGATGAGTACTAAAAACATCAAGATTAGCGTACGTTTCGCTGTTGGAATCAGTTTGCTCGAAGGTGGCGTAACCGTTGTTGCTGTTGCCGTCGGCTGTTCAGCCTCAGCCGCATTTTCAGAAGTTTCGGTTGTTTCAGTCGGAGCTGCTGGTTTTTGATCTTCAGACATAACAATTTCTCAATAAATAGGGAGCAGTGGCATTAGGTATGACCGATTTTCGCTTGTTGGCGCAGTTGGTATTGATTCCGTGCAATCAGTAATGTTCCCCACAGCAACAGCAGCATGGCCACGACGCCATTGAAGCTAATCACATCGTTATAGGCACGCACTTGAGCCTCTCGGGTTACCACCTGATTTAGATTTTTTAAGGCTTGTTGCTGCTCTAACTGCTGATCGAGCGTGTAGCTATGCGAACTTTGTTGATACGCTAAAAGACGCTGTGCAATCAATGGATTGGTTTCGGGCAGTTGTTGAATCATTTCGGCACGGTAGTTTTGAGTTCGAACCTGTTGATAGGTGGAGTAAAAGGATGAACCGACTAAGCCACCAAAAGTTTGGGTCGCTGAAAATAAAACAATAAACGTGACAATATGGGTGGGACCTTTTTGCATGGCGCTTAAGATCCCTGTGATCAAGAGTGGGCCAATAAAAACACCACTGGCAAAGCCCACCAAAAACTGACTACCGTAAAAGTTGGAAGGACGAATATCGCTGGTGAGGTGAAAATCCAACCCACAAGCAATCAACACCAAAGCTTCTGCTAACAGCAGGTGCCAAATAATCCGTTCACGTGAAAAAGTGATGGCACTAAATAAGGTTCCAGACACGATGCCGAAAAAGATCACCACATAGAGCGGAACAAATTGATCGGGGCCCATGCCCATAGTTTTGAGAAAATTTACCGCAGCATAGCTTTGCTCCGACATTAAGAAGCGAATTGCAAAGGCACCGATAATAAAACGAAGCGTAGATGATGTCCCCAGCCAACGCGTCATAATCAGAGGATTGACCCGATAATGCTCGTAGACCAAACCAATCACAATTAGGCTGAACCCTGCAATTAAAAGGTACGCCAACCACTTTGCTTCAAACCACCACAAGATTGGTCCTTGGGTCAGCACAATACACAAAAAGGCAAAACCAGGTGCAAGTAGTGCAAAGGTGAAGAAGTCCTGCTTTTCAAAAACAGCAATTCTTAAACTGCGCGGCAACTTAAGCGACACCACCATTGCGAAACAGCACAGGGCTAACCCAATTTCAAAGGTATACAGGACATTCCAGTTATTCACGTCAATGAGATAGGGAGAAATGATCCATGCTAAGGGAATACCGAGCTGTTGAAAGCCCAAAGCCAAATAGATACTGCGACCAAAATTTTCTCGCTTAAAGGCCTGCATAATGTAATACATGCCTAAGGAACTGAGAGGTGCTGCAACCATGCCGCTAATAAAACGTACCAATACCGCCATTTCAAAGGTATGCACAAAGACGTGTAAAACCAAAACCGCAATAAAAATCAGTAGACCAATTTCAGAAAATAGACGCAGACCATATTGCTGACGGGCTTTAAATAGAATTAGGTTAGCACTGACATTTGCCATGACATAAGCCGCAGGAATCCATGCCACCTCAGAAGGAGTGAGTCCATATTCACCCTGAATTAAGGGCAAATTTGCAGTAATAAAACCATTACTAAGACTCGCAGACAATGCGACAAATAAGCCAATAAAAAAATATATGAAGCGCTTAGGTGTGGAGTGTGCGATCACGGCAGGAGAGCCGGGCAGGGTTGGCTTTTCTTCGGGGGTCCAGTTTGGCGCGGGTTCAAGTAAACGCGGAGGCTGTGTCATGAGTTGTGACCTCTACTTTATGCCCGAATACCATTGAGTAACAGCTCAATTGCACGTTGTGCAAGTTGCTGTTGTTCTGTATCGGTCAGTCCCTGAAATGAAGTCCTTAAAATAGCCGTAATCATGGCGTAATCTTGGGTGGTTAAATCGGGGCGACACACGCCGTGCTGAATGGCTTGATCAATCAGCGGTTGCAAAATGGCATCGCGACGCGCGTAGATATCGACCATGACTGGATCATCACGCTCAATCACCCGCCAGTATTCCATCAGTGCAGTCAAATACGGTAAGTTATAGACATGGTTTTCAATTAAACGAATAAAACCATCTTCATATTGAGAAAACGCTTCTGCACGAACTGCGAGACGCTCTAAGGCTTGTTCCATCAATGCAATCACCAACGCACGACGGTCGGCAAAATTACGATAAAACGTCGCACGACCAACATTGGCTGCATCAATCACCATTTGCAATGGCGCATTAATGCCTTGAGTACGAAAGACTTGAACCGCAGCTTCCAATAATTCTTCGCGGTTTTGGGCAGCGCGTTGTCGGCGAATGGTCATGATGAGCACGTATCTTTTAGCAAGGCTGTTGTAATATTTAACGGACAAAAGTGTCCGTTGTAAATATTCAATCCTGTAAGATTTTGTAAATTACTTTATATTCTTCGAGTTAAATCTAATTTCGAGAAGACATAGGCGACTCGGAAACGGCATCTGCAACCTGCATGGGCTGAATAAGATAATGTGTATTGGTTATATTTGAACAAATCCAAAAATGAACAGGTTTTACAGAAGACAATGGTTTTGCCTCAACAAAATTAGGACGAGCCGCAGGCTGATGAAGAAATTGAATAAAACAAGATAAGACGCCGTCAAGATAATTTTTTTCAACACATCGAATAAATATTTAAGTCGAATTTGGGTTCACTTAAATCATTCATGTTATTGTTTTATCTGTGAATAATTGAAGTTTTTTAAAATAAATAAAATACGTGCAGAACCATCATGTGGATGGATAAAAGTTGTAACAAAGTCGATAGGATTGGAAAAATAAAAGTGCTATGCTGAAAGAACAATAAGAATGAAAAAGAGGGGATGTGATGAACAAAATATCCTTCGTGTTGATTTGTATTATGGCAGGGTTGCTTACGGCTTGTGATGCAAAGGATGATCTGAATAAACCTCAAACGATGGTTAGAACCATGGTGATAGGGGGCGTACCTGTGGCTGATCATGATTATCAGTCGATGGCTCGTGAGCAAAAGCCTCATGTCGATCATTCGCAACCTTAGTGTTATCGGATCTTGATGAATTTCACTGAACTTGAGAAGGCAATAGTGATTCAAAGCAGATTAAATAAAAAAAGAGCATCTGAGTGACGCTCTTTTTTTCATTCAAGTGATTAGTGGAAAACTGCTTCTAAAGCTTTTAATCCAACTTTAGGATCGAGTAAACCATTATAGATTTCAGGTATGTCTCGTTCTACACCGAAAAACTCATAGATAGCAAGCATGGCACCGCGTACTGAATATTCGACGGTAAAGACCACATCATCTTCAATTTCTACAAATTGCCCCAAGAATGCAAAATTCTGTGCTCCTTTTGGAATCACTAAAGGACGATCTCCAGGTTTGCGGCAGGCAAATAGGGCAGAGGCATACGGCATCATGACCGTTGTGACATTGGTGGTTGCCAAAACATGATCCAAAATGTCGTCAAAACCTAACTGTTTGATCAGCTCCGTTAAGATTTCCTGACCAGTGGCTTCGGACATGGGTTTTTTGATGTAATCGCCAATATGATCGATTTGGAAACCGTAACCCCAGAGGGTAAAACTACCTTGTGGTAAATTGGCAAAGTGGGGTTGTGCAGGCACTACAATGGACAAATGCCAACCAGACTCAAACCATGTCATTAATGCACCTGTGCCGGGTTCATTACCTGTATAGGCAACAATACGTTTCAGTAGCACATCATCTTTCATGGTTAGTGTGAAAGACTCCCATTTGTGTTCATCCACATTGCCATAGAAGCTCATAGGTCGGCCAAAATCAGGTGCTTTTTTGGAAAGCGTTTCCCATAAACGCCAGCCATGATCTTGGCGATCTCGAATTAATGCGGGAACATCATCGTTGCCGGCATAACGTGAGTCGGCAGTAATTGACCCTAAGGTGAAAATAGCAAGATCATGCGGTTGTAGCTCTATTTCTTCTTTGCCTTCAGGTAATGTGACATAAAGTTTGGTCGCACGACGCTCTTGTGTGGTTTCATCCGTACGAAAGTCCGCATCAGTGACATAATTACCAAAGCGCACATCAACGCCTTGTTCAACTAACCAACGCTGTAAAGGTAGAATCATCGAATCATATTGATTGTATTTGGTTCTTTTTACGCCAGCCAAAGTATGAATGCGAGGCAGTTCTTGAATAAAGCGTAAGAAATAACGTCTTAATTCAGCCGCACTATGCCATTTTTGAAATGCGAAAGTGGTTCGCCACATACGCCAAAAATTACTTTGGAAAAAAGAGTCATCAAAAAACTCATCAATACGGCGGCTGCCAATGCGCTCTTCTTTTGATGCCAATAAGCGTAGCATTTGTGCGCGATGTAAATTGCTTAAACCTAATTTTTCCGCATCCAAAATATTGTGCTTAGCATCAATTAATCGTGCATTGGCGTGGGTTTTCACTTTCTCATTAAACTCGCGACATTCTTCACGTACAGAAATGTCTGGATTTTCTAAAGAGGGAATAGTCGAAAATAAATCCCATAAACATAAATAGGTTTCATCGGTCAGCATCCGTCCACCGCGTGTAACCCACGCATGTGCAGCTTCAGGTGTTGCACCGCCATCCATTGAGCCACCCGTAATATTTAATTCTTCTAGGATATGAATATTTTTGGCAGGGACTTGTGCATCACGAATGGCAAAGGCTGCTGCCGCCATACCTGCAATGCCACCTCCAACGAGCCAGAGATGTGTTTGTTTGGCGTCGAATGTTTTATTCGGCATGATGAACCCTCTTGTATCATTTTTATCAGAAAGTAAAATAAAACCATGTTTTTAGTATGTGATTGTGCGTGTAAAAATACTATGAAAAAAATGTGAAAATTTAATGTGAAATTTTGATCAAAAAAAAGTTTTTATGGAGAAAAAAGTTATCAAATTACAATGAAAAATTCATGTGGTATAATTCTAAATGTATGATAATAAATATTATATTGAATAATTGCTCTAATTAAGCCCGTCTTTTAGGCGTTCTTGAAATACTTTACAGGTGTATTTAAATAATAACCTTGAACATAACTGAATCCATTTGGATTATGCGATTTAAAGCATTTTTTATTGTGCTAAGCATATTTTTTGATAGGTTTTGGTGCAAATTTTGTCTAAAATGATGCACCCATTTTTATCCCAATGCATCGAGGTGCTCTTTGGAATCGCTCATTATATTAGGTTCAATTACCTTAGCTTTAATGTTAGGTGCAATTAGCCCCGGGCCAACCTTTATTTATGTGGCGAAAAACTCAATTGCGATTTCGCGTAAACACGGTTTGTTTACCGCATTGGGCACAGGAACAGGCGCCGCGTTGTTCGGTTTATTGGCGGTAATGGGTTTGCAAGCTATTCTATTGGCAGTGCCTTCGGCGTATCTCGCTTTAAAAATCTGTGGCGGTATCTATTTACTTTGGCTGGCATTTAAAATTATTAAGCATGCTAAGGAGCCAATGGAAACCACGAATGGTGAAGCAGCTCCAATGAGCTATAAACAAGCGTACCGATTGGGGTTAATTACACAAATGAGTAACCCGAAAATTGCGATTGTGTTGGCGAGTATTTTCACGGCTTTATTGCCGAAAGATATTCCTACCTATTTCTATGTTGTATTACCTATGCTGTGTTTCTTTATTGATGCAGGTTGGTATTCACTGGTTGCGGTTGCTTTATCGGCAGAAGGCCCACGTAAAGTTTATTTAAAATCGAAAGCTATTTTTGACCGTGTAGCGGGTGGGGTGATGACTTTACTTGGGTTAAAACTTATTTTTGGAATGAAGTAATACCTTTTAGAACAACAATATTTAATTTTGTATATGTAACCAGAATGTAACTTGTTATAATTCCACTGATTTTTAATAAATATCAGTGGGATAACTCTTGAAAAAAATTATTTTTACAGCAGTATTTAGTGCTTTAACATTATCTGCCTGTTCAACAACAGAAACCTCAAAAACAATTCAAGCTCCACAAGTGACAGCGGCAGTGGCGACAGTCAAATACACTGGAACTAAAACCCCTGTTTCTGTAGGGAAATTTGACAACCGCTCGAGCTACATGCGGGGCATTTTTTCAGACAATGTTGACCGTTTAGGTGGTCAAGCGAAAACCATTTTAGAAACGCATTTACAGCAATCAGGCTATTTCTCTGTCCTAAACCGTGACAACCTTGCTGAATTACAACAAGAAGCTGGCTTCACCAAATCTTCTCAAGCCATTAAAGGCGCACGTTATGTATTAACAGGTGACGTGTCTGAATTTGGTCGTAAAGAAGTCGGCGATCATCAGCTTTTTGGCATATTGGGCCGTGGTAAAACCCAAATTGCTTATGCCAAAGTGAACTTAAATATTGTGGATGTGAAAACAGCAGAAATTGTCCACTCTGTGCAAGGTGCAGGTGAGTATGCACTGAGCGAACGTGAAATTTTAGGTTTTGGTTCTACCGCTTCATATGATTCAACTTTAAACGGTAAAGTATTAGATTTGGCTGTACGTGAAGCGGTCAATAATTTGGTGTTGGATATTCAAACCAATAAGTGGTCTGTGCAGTAATTGGTTTGAATCAATGAAAAAAATCGTATTAGTTTTAGGTGCAATCTGCACCATGACTTTGGTGGGCTGTGTTTCAGCGCCAAAAACACTCTACAGCTGGGGCGAATACCCGCAGCAAACTTATTTGATGTTGAGTCTGCCAGAAAAGACGTCTCCACAAGAACAGATTGGCAAACTCGAAAAAGATATTGAAAAAGCCAAAGCCAAAAATGCAGCAGTGCCACCGGGCTTGTATGCACATTTGGGTTTATTGAACCTAAATATCAATAATGGGCCACGTGCCGTTCAGTATTTTGAGCTTGAACGCCAAACCTACCCAGAGTCGGCAGTATTAATGGATCGTCTTTTGAAAAAAATGACCGCTCAATCTGCTGTTGGGGGTGCGAAGTGAAAAATTTGAAAAAACTATGCGTACTTGGGCTTGCAGCGATCTTGCTTACGGGGTGTGTTACGGCACCAAAAAGTAAACGTGACTTATCTGTATATCATGCCAATATGCCAAAATCTATTTTGGTATTGCCGCCTGTAAATGAGTCACCCGATACACGGGCAACCTATGGATATTGGTCTACCGTAACTTTACCTGTGGCAGAAGCTGGTTATTACGTGTTTCCCATTTCTGTGGTGGATACGCTATTTAAAGAAAATGGCGTAACCAATGGTTATGATGCACAGCAAATTCCAATTCAAAAACTTAATGAAATTTTTGGAGCGGATGCTGCACTGTATATCAAAGTCAAAGAATATGGTTCTAAGTATCAGGTGATTCAATCCGTTTCGACCGTCGCGGTCGAGGCAAAATTGGTGGATTTAAAAACGGGAGTATTATTATGGGAAGGTCAGGAAAAAATCCAACAGGCCAATAATAATAGCAACGCGGGTTTGGTGGGGATGTTGGTTGGTGCTTTGATTGACCAAATTTCAAATCACTTATCGGATAAAGCTTATATGCTTTCTAACAGTGTGAGTACGCAGTTATATGCTCCGCAGTTGGTACAGCAGAAAGGTTTATTATATGGGCCGCGTTCTCCGAATTTCGTACAAAATTCGATGAGCCCACAGCAGTAAAAAATAATCCCCTCGCATGAGGGGATTTTTATGATTCAACCTGCTTATAGGGGGATGATTTTTCATTCTCAGCCCTTTTGGAATAGTATTATTTATCCCAACGGAAGAAGGCTTATTTAAGAGTTAATCCTGAAAATGCACAGGAATCCACTGATAACTTTTTCCATCTGCTGAATAGATGTGTCCAATTCCGGGAAAAGGTAAATGCGGTGCTGCAATGGTTTGTCCATCTTTTGCATATGCAGCAAATTGTTTTAAGCGAGTTTGCACTGCCTTTTTCGGGTCGATATCATAATCAATCGCTGTTTCTGGTTTGTCGAACTGCACCGTATGCGAGTGTACAATATCGCCAATAAACACCACCGTCTCATCTTTGGTTTTTAGCGCATAGCTAAAATGTCCCGGTGTATGCCCCGCAGTATTCATCACTTTAAAGCCCTGAATCTCATCGCCCAACGTGTAGGTTTTGAAGCGTTGTTTGGCTTGATAAGGGGCTATGGCTTGCTTAATTTTTTCCACAGTGCCGACATAACCAGCTTGTTTATCTTTAGGAATTTTGTCGATTTGTTTCGGGTTTAGCCAATAGTTGGCTTCATCATTCGATACATACACTGTGGCATTGGGGAAGTTGGCAACGCCATTTTGACTAATTCCACAGACATGGTCTGGGTGTAGGTGGGTCAGTAAAATGGTATCGACTTGTTCTGGTTGATAGCCAGATGCTTTTAAGTTGTTTAAAACTGAACCTAAATGTGTGCCAAAACAGCTTGCTGCACCACTATCCACTAAAACCAGTGAATTGCCTGTATTGACCAAAAAGGCATTGATGGAGGTTTGTACGCCTTTGGCTTGGTCGGCAGCATATTTCTTTAAAATGGCATGCACTTCTTTTTCTGGAAGATTTTGAAATAGCTTCGGTGACATGAAATTGGTGCCATCGAGCAGGGCTGTGATTTGCACGTCACCCGCTTGATATTGGTAATAGCCTGCGATTTGTTTTTGCTGTTGAATTGGTGCGGGAGGTGAAGTGGCAAATGCAGCATGGCTGATCAAACTTGTGCAGATGAAAGTCGCAGCAATATATTTATTCATTTGGATTCATATATAAAATTATAAAGTCTTTTATTTTTAACATGTAAATGATTCCGCAGCAATTTTCTGGCTCTGTTTTAGACATTAGCTTTTAAAATTTAAAGAAATAAAGGTGGATGTTTTGTTTTGCTATTAAGGGATAAAGCCTAATTTATATTCACATAAAATCAGTATGCGTTGAGCCCACGCTAAGCAGACGTTGGATGACTACGTTCATTTAAAGACATTAATAGCTTTAAAAATAGCAGAATCGTTCAAGACTCAAAGAAATGGATGGTAAAGAATGTTTTTTAAGAATGAATTGTTTCTGATATAAGCCATAAAAGTGTCGATGGACAGATGCTGAAATGACGAAGAAACGAGAGATTCATTTTAAGATGAGGTAAATGAAAGCATACATGACAAACCTTATTTCAAAATAATGGTTTGACACGATTTTTTCTAATTTACTCAAGTATGCGTCAGCGATATAAAACAGGGATTAAGTGATGACAAGTTTACAAGCAATGAAAAGTCTAAAAGATGTCGTATCTGCAACGGAATGGGAAGCACGTTGCCAACTTGCAGGGTTATACCGCTTAATTGCACATTTCCGTATGACGGATTTAATTGATACGCACATCAGTCTACGTGTGCCCAACGAAGAAGGTCATTTCCTCATTAATCAATATGGTATTCCATTTGAAAAAATGACAGCTTCTCATTTGGTGAAAATTGATTATGACGGTAATACTGTTGCAGATTATGACCAAGGTAAAATGGTCAATACCGCTGGCTTTGTGATTCATTCAGCCATTCATCATGCACGTAAAGATGTGCATTGTGTCATTCATACTCACACTGCGGATGGTATTGCAGTTTCTGCTCAGAAACATGGATTATTGCCACTTTCTCAACATGCCTTAAAATTCTATAACAAAGTGAGCTATCACGAATATGAAGGCGTGGCATTGTGCACAGAAGAACGTGAGCGCTTGGTAAAAGATTTGGGTCAAAACCGTGCCATGATTTTACGTAATCATGGTCTATTAACCGTGGGTGATAGTATTCAGCGTGCTTTCCATGAAATCTATTTCTTAGAGCGCGCTTGCCAAGCACAAATTAAAGCGATGGCAGGTGGCTCAGAATTACATTTTCCATCAGAAGCCGTACGCCAACATACCACTCAACAATTTGAAAGCGAAATTATTGAAGTGGTGATGTTGAAAGCATGGAATGCTGCGCTTTCTCTGATTGAAAACCAGCATGATGAATACTGTTCATAAATCTTAAAAAATACGGGAAGCTTTTAGCAAACTTATTCATGTTCTGGTATTTCAGGCATGAATAAGTTTGCGTTAAAGTGATGAATATATATGAGTAGATATTTGAGAATAAATTAGGTTTATTACGCTTGTTGATATCTGACTTCAAATATTTCACGTTCAGCGAGCAATCACCAATCCTACATAATATTAAGAGCATTAGCTTGTCAGGACTCAAGTTATACACTTTGCTGGTGGCCACACAATTGAGGGTATCTTCTTATTTTTTCATGTTAATTTTATATCCATAATTTTGGGTATTTAAAAAATTTACGCAAAATTTACGCGCCACTCGTTTTTCAATATAGAGAATTTACGCCCTTAATTTCCATACTAAAGCTGACCTATTTTTAAATGGCATTTGCTATGTGGGAATTTATTACTGTATTTGTCCTTTCATTGCTGTTGGCTTATCCGCTTGGTGCTTATCTTGCGGATGTCATGCAAGCCAAACCAATGAAAAGCGACGCTTTGTTTAAATGGATCGAACAACCGATCTATGCTGTGCTCGGTGTCAAGCGCAGTGGTATGAACTGGCGGCAATATTTGGGTGCTTTTGTTCTGAGTAATGTTCTGTTGCTTGGAGCAAGCGTCACAATCTTGATGACACAGGCATGGTTACCTTTGAATCCTGATCATATTCCCAATATGAATTGGGACTTGGCTTTACACACCACCATTTCCTTCCTGACCAATACCAACCAACAGCATTATTCGGGGCAAGCGCAACTGTCTTATCTATCACAAATGACCTTGATTGTAGGATTGCAATATTTGTCGCCAATTATGGGACTTGCCTTACTGGTCGCCATGTTAAGAGCATTATTTTTACAATCAGCTCAAGCAGAAGACTCAGATCAAAACAAATGGAATCGTATTAATCTGGGCAATTATTGGATGGATATCATCCGCCCCTTATTTCGATTCTTCATTCCTTTAGGATTTATTTTTTCTTTGCTGCTCACTTTTCAAGGCGTCCCTGCAACATTATCTGCGGGTCCAACAGTGCAAGTCTTAGAGCAAAGCACAGAAGTCAAAACTCAACATATTCCATTGGGTCCCGTTGCACCGATGGTGGCGATTAAACAACTCGGTAGTAATGGCGGTGGCTGGTATGGGCCCAACAGTAGTGTGCCTTTAGAAAATCCTACCCCATTGTCCAATGTGATTGAGATGATCGCGATTTTACTGATTCCACTCTCTGCGGTGTTCATGGTTGGGCGCTTTATTCAACGTAAAAAACTCATGTGGATGATTTTTGGAACCATGTTGTTGATGTCTCTATCTTCAACGCTATTCACTCTGTGGACTGAACAATCTTCGCTAATTCCAAATACGGCTTTGATGGAGGGTAAGGAAACTCGCTTTGGTGCTGAGGCATCCGCACTATGGGGAAGCCTGACCACACAAGTGAATAACGGCTCAGTCAATATGATGCATGATTCGGCTTCACCACTCACTGGACTGGTTGAACTGTGCAATATGCTGATCAATGCCATTTGGGGCGGGATTGGTTGCGGTCTATTACAGTTCTTTATTTATCTATTTCTGGCGGTATTTATCGCAGGTTTGATGACAGGACGTACCCCTGAATTGTTTGGGCGAAAAATTGAAGTGACTGAAATTAAGTTATTGGCGCTGGTGATTCTCTTACAACCTGTGGTGATTCTTGGTTTGACGGCCATCGCCATTGCATTCCCATCCATTACAGGGAATTCAAATCCAGCTTTTCATGGCATTAGCCAAGTGTTTTATGAGTATGTTTCTGCTTATGCCAATAATGGTTCGGGTTTTGAAGGCTTAGGCGATAACACTTTATGGTGGAATCTGAGTGCCAGTGTCGCTTTATTGGCAGGCCGTTATAGCGTGTTGATCATCCCTATTTTGATTGCTGTGAGTTTAGCAACCAAACCGCAAGCAGCAGAAAGCAAAGGAGCTTTACAGATTGAATCGCCAACCTTTGCGTTGACCTTAATTGGGATCGTGCTGATTCTGACCTTGTTGCAATTCATGCCAGTGTTGGTGATTGGGCCAATTGCTGACTATTTGTCGATCAAAGTTTAAGCGTGGAGCAACAACAATGAAACATTCAAATGCGACACAACAGATGGATATCTTGAATAAAGAAATTATTCAGCAAACTTTCCATAAATTGCTGCCTCAACACGCTTTTAAAAATCCAGTGATGGCATGTGTGTGGGTGGGAACAATTTTAACCCTTATTGCGACTTTGATGGGTAATGCCAGTTTAGGTTTTGGTTTAGTCCTGAGCTTGATTTTATTGGTCACGGTCTTATTTGCCAATTATGCCGAGGCGGTTGCAGAAGCCAAAGGCCGCGGACAAGCTGCATCTTTACGTCAGGCACGTGAAAACTTAACTGCAAATCGTATTGCCGATCTGAATGCTGTGCCGACTGTGATTTCTGCAAATATACTGAAAAAAGATGATCTCGTCATTGTCAAAGCAGGTGAAATTGTTCCTGCGGATGGTGAGATTATTCAAGGTTTTGCGACCATCAATGAATCAGCCGTTACAGGTGAATCTGCGCCCGTACTGCGTGAAGCCAATACCGACCGTTCAGGTGTGATTGGTGGGACTAAGGTTTTGTCAGATGAAATTATTATTCGAGTCAGTAATGAAGCAGGGCATAGCTTTTTAGACCGCATGATTGCCTTGGTAGAAGGTGCTAATCGCCAGAAAACACCGAATGAGATCGCACTCAGTATCTTACTGAATATTATGACCATCACTTTTATTGTAGTGGTGCTGACCTTACCTGTTATTGGTTCAATGGTCGGGATCAAAATCAGTGTGGTCTTACTGATTGCACTATTGGTCTGTTTGATTCCAACCACGATTGGCGGCTTGTTGCCTGCGATTGGGATTGCGGGAATGAACCGTGCTTTAAAAGCCAATGTCTTAGCAAAATCAGGGAAAGCGGTTGAAGTTGCGGGTGATATTGATGTGTTGTTGTTGGATAAAACAGGCACGATCACCTATGGAGATCGCCAAGCCACTGCTTTTTATCCATTGGCAGGTGTGACACCAAGTGAGTTACGCCAAGCAGCAATGCTCACTTCTTTTGCCGATCCAACGCCTGAAGGGAAGTCGGTCATCAGCCTTGGGAAAGAGTTAGGTGAAAGTATCCAAGAGCCAAAAGATGCCGAATTCATTCAGTTTAGCGCCTCAACACGGTTATCGGGTGTGGATTTAGTCACAGGACAAACGATTCGTAAGGGAGCTGTCGATGCCATTCTTCATTTTACCCATCAAGAAATTAAGGACAATATTGAGCTGAAAACTCGGGTAGAACAAGTCGCTTCGAAAGGTGCAACGCCATTGGTGGTGGCTTCGAATCACAATATTTTAGGCGTGATTGAACTTTCGGATGTGATCAAACAAGGTATTAAAGAACGCTTTGCGCTGCTACGTGAGATGGGCATCAAAACCATTATGGTCACGGGAGACAACCCACTAACTGCGGCTGCGATTGCGGCTGAAGCAGGGGTGGATGACTATATTGCGGAGGCGAGACCTGAGGACAAATTGGCTTGTATTCGTAATGAGCAAGCAGCAGGGAAATTGGTCGCAATGGTGGGTGATGGTACCAACGATGCACCTGCCTTGGCGCAGGCAGATATTGGTTTAGCCATGAACTCAGGTACTCAAGCAGCCAAAGAAGCAGGCAATATGGTGGACTTGGATTCAGATCCAACCAAATTGCTAGACGTGGTCGAAATTGGTAAGCAGCAACTCATCACCCGTGGCGCGTTAACCACTTTTTCATTGGCAAATGACGTCTCCAAGTATTTTGTTATCTTACCTGCCTTGTTTGCGGTAGCGATTCCTGAGCTTAGTGTGTTGAATATTTTGCAACTCAGTAGCCCAAGTAGCGCGGTGATTTCCGCTTTGATTTTTAATGCCTTGATTATTCCAATGCTGATTCCATTGGCCCTCAAAGGTGTTCAATTCAAACCTGCCAGTGCGTTGCAATTGTTACGCCGCAATATGCTGATTTATGGAGTTGGTGGGGTCATTTTTCCGTTTATTGTCATCAAGTTAATTGATCTTGTTGTGTCATTGTGGATTTAGGAGCGAGCGATGAATATTTTATTAAAGCATGAACAATTGAATCAACAAAATTCCCAATTATCGAATTCAGTTCATTCAGTTTTACGTCCAAGTCTTGGTTTGGTTGCGGTTGGTTTCTTGATTGCGGGCATGTTGTACGCTACAGCAAGTGTGTCGATTGCACAGTTGATCTTTCCCAAACAAGCCAATGGCAGTGTCATTGAACTGAATGGCAATGTTGTGGGTTCAAGCTTGGTGGGGCAAAATTTTGTCAGTGAAGCATATTTCCATGGGCGACCGAGTGCGGTAAGTTACAGTGTAGATGGTATGGCAGGTAGTAATTTGGCAGTTGCTAATCCTGATTTGCAAAAACAGATCAAGGAACGAACTGCTCAGTTTGCACAGAACAATCAGATTACTGAGCAGCAGGTGCCAAATGAGATGGTGACGGCATCAGGAAGCGGGATTGATCCAGATATTTCACCTGAAAGTGCTTTCTTACAGGTGAAACGAGTGGCACTGCAACGTCATTTACTTGAGCAACCAGTCCGTGATTTGGTACAACAACAGATTCGGCCTGCACAGTTTGGCGTATATGGGCAAGCACGAGTGAATGTGTTGCAGCTGAATTTAGCCTTAGATCAATTGTCATCTACACCTCGTTGATAGAGCCTAATTATGCAGATTGACCGTAATAACAAAGCAGATGCATGGTTGGCACATAGTCAACGTGAACAATCTGGACGTTTGACTATTTTCTTGGGTGCAGCACCAGGAGTAGGGAAAACTTATGCCATGCTGACCCGAGCGCATGAATTGATGCAACAAGGGCAGCATGTGGTGGTTGGGGTCGTAGAAACCCACGGTCGATCTGATACTGAAGCTTTGATTCAAGGACTGCATGTTATTCCAAGAAAGTCTGTGGAATATCAAGACCGTGTTTTGCAGGAGATGGATCTTGACCAAATTCTGAAGTTAAAACCTCAAATTGTGCTTGTCGATGAGCTGGCCCATCGGAATGTACCCAATAGTCGACATGAATACCGTTGGCAAGATGTCAATGAGTTGTTGGATGCAGGCATTGATGTCTATAGCACCTTAAATATTCAGCATTTGGAAAGCCTCAATGATGTGGTTTACCAAATTACTGGGATTCGGGTGAGTGAAACCGTCCCCGATGCTTTACTAAAACGATTGAAAGATATTCGACTGGTTGATTTATCCGTTCCCGAACTATTAGAACGCATGAATCATGGCAAGATTTATTTCGCCGATGTTGCACCCCATGCATTACAAGGTTTTTTTAAAGCTGCAAATTTGACAGCATTACGTGATCTGGCAATTCAAACTGTTGCAGGACAAGTCGATATTGATTATCGAGAAAAATTTGTTGCACAAGGGCAGATTATCCCGATTCAAAATCATGTCATGTTGGCGATAGATGGTTCTGAGTTTTCAGAAGATTTGGTACGCCGTGCACATCGGATTGCGGAAAGGCGCAATGCAACGTGGAGCGTCATTTCGATTCAAAAAAGTAAAGCCGAAACGACGCAAATTTTTACGGTGACGAAAGCTTTTAACCTAGCGCGTAAGCTCGGTGCAGATACCTATTTGTTGTATAGCAATCATATTGCATCGACCATTTTACAAGCGGCTTATGATTATGGTGCATCCAATATTTTACTCGGCAAGAGCCCTCAAAAATCGCTATGGCAACGCTTATTTTCAGATCATATTGCCGATCAACTGTTAGAGAAACAGCACCCTTTTGAAATCACCTTTGTTCAGCCTTTAAAAGCTCAAAATAATCAGACCAGCCCACAGAACGATGCAGCTCATTCATCTTGGCGAGAACAAGGCTTGGCTTTTAATCGACGTGAAGTATTCGAAAGTATCATCATTGTATTGCTAGGACTGATTGTGGCGGCAATCAGTGATCATTTTATTGGGTATAGCGACTTAGCCTTAATTTTTATTGTGACTGTATTATTGGTTGCGATACGTGCCCGAATGTTGATTACAATTATCAGCGTATTCATCTGTTTTTTACTCTACAACTATTTTTTTATCGAACCTCGATTTACCTTTATGATCAGTGCTGAACGTGGGGTGATTACCATTATCACGTTCATTATTTCAGCCTTACTGGTGGGTCGCTTAGCTAATCAATTACGTGCTCAAGTGTTGAGTTTACGCGCTGCAAATTCAGTGTCGTTACAGTTACAAGAATTAGAGCGCAAGCTATCGACCTGTGTAGATATTGAACAGGTATTAACCGTCGCCAAACAACATTTGGAAACTTCATTAAATGCCACGGTTTGGTTAAAAGTTGAAAATCAGTCTTTAGGTGATGTCTCTGCTTTAAATGAAAAAGATCAGATTGCCGCAGATTGGACGCAGAAGAATGCGAAACCCTGTGGACGCTTTACCAATACGTTAACCAATTCTGAATGGTGGTTTATTCCGTTAAATTTGGTGAAAGAATATGGCGTGATTGCAATTCGGTTTAATCAAAATGCTCAAAGCATCAGTTTTGAATTGCAACGTTTAACTGAGTTGATGATTGAAGATATTGCACAAACTGTTGCTCGGGTACAACTCTCTTTACAGTTAGAAAATTCTCGTGTGGTGGCTGAAACGGAAAAGTTGCGTTCCGCCTTACTTTCTTCAGTATCGCATGATTTACGTTCACCCTTAGCCGCGATGATTGGCTCAGCAGATACGCTTAAATATTATGGTGAACAGATGCCAGAAAACGATCGGCATGAATTATTAGACACCATTCACATCGAGGGCGAACGACTCGATCGTTAT
The DNA here is from genome assembly GCF_004331035.1 of Acinetobacter sp. ANC 4910. GTDB lineage: Bacteria > Pseudomonadota > Gammaproteobacteria > Pseudomonadales > Moraxellaceae > Acinetobacter. The sequence goes on along the minus strand of NZ_SJNT01000001.1, from coordinate 191,809 downwards.
ATTCAAAACCTGTTGGATATGACTCGATTAGGTCATCAAGGTTTGACTTTAAGTCGTGCTTGGATTGGTGTAGATGAACTGATTGGTTCGGCAACGCAACGACTGAAACGCTATCAGCCTGAGGTAAAAATCGAAGTTGCTTTGGCGGAAGAACTTCCGCAATTGTATGTGCATCCTGCTTTGATTGAGCAAGCCATTTTTAATGTCTTGGAAAATGCCGCCAAGTTCTCACCAGAGAATGTTCCAATTGAAATAAAGATTCAGCAAGAGGAACAATTTCTGCAAATTGACATTATCGATCGAGGGATTGGTATTCCCGAAGATGAACGTGAACAAATTTTTGATATGTTCTATACCATGCAGCGCGGTGATCGAGGCAAAACGGGGACAGGTTTAGGGCTGGCGATTGTCAAAGCCATTATTGGCGCTCATATGGGCAGTATCGAAGCTTTTGGCGGAACAGATGGTCAAGGCACCTTAATTCGCATACGATTACCGTTACATCAGGGTTAAAATGAACTTTTATGCCGCAAACAATCCATCCAAATGCATCAATTCTGATTATTGATGATGAGCCTCAAATTCGAAAATTTTTGGACATTGCCTTACGTGCACAAGGCTATCAGGTACATGTCGCTGAAAATGGCATGCAAGGCTTAGAGACCTTGGCAACCCGTGGGGCGGATTTACTGATTTTAGATTTAGGTTTGCCTGATATGGAAGGGCAGCAGGTGTTAACCGAGATGAGACAGTGGTCAAACATTCCTGTGATTGTGTTATCTGCACGTCCTGATGAAAATCAAAAAATTAAATTGCTGGATGCAGGTGCAAATGATTATGTGACCAAGCCGTTTAGCATTCAGGAATTATGTGCGCGTATTCGGGTGATGTTTCGCAATAAACCGCAGCAGGCTGAACAGAATATTGTATTTGATGATGGTCAATTATCTGTGGATGTGGCTGAACATGTGGTGAAGTTCGCAAATGAAGAAATTGCCCTCAGCAAAAAGGAATTTCAACTGTTAGCCCTGCTGATTCGACATCAGGGTAAAATTGTGACGCAAAAACAAATTATGACGGAGTTATGGGGCATTACGCATGAAGAAGATACCCATTATCTGCGAATCTTGGTGAAAAAACTCCGCAGCAAAATTGGCGATTCTGCGGTCACTCCAAAATATATTTTTACCATTGCAGGGGTTGGTTTACGTTTTCTGGGGGAATCGTATGGATCACCTTGAACATAGCGTCATAAGAATATGAAGGACTTAAAAATAGTGTGGGATTGATTCAATCAAATCCCACAAAAGAAGAGCTTCATTCAACTTCTTATATACATTAAAGAAATGTAAAACAAACTAAGCCAATTAATGCTGAAGCAGCAAGGACATACATCACTTTAAGCTCAAAATAGAACAGTCCAATCAGGGCTGCAAGTGCGATTGAAGCAGCAACGATATCAAAAGAGCCGCTAAATCCAGTCGGCCAGAGTACGTGATAACTAAAAAATAGCGCAAGATTGAGAATCACACCAACAACCGCTGCTGTAATGGCCGTTAATGGTGCCGTAAATTTCAGCTCATTATGCGTTGACTCAATAATCGGTGCACCAGCCAAGATGAAAATAAAGGAAAATAGAAAAGTAAACCAAGTGACGATTGTTGCTCCAATGGCGCCTGCCAAGAATAGATGATCTGGACCTAAGAGGGCTTGGTTAAATGCCCCTAAAAAGCCAACGAATGCGACCACCATAATCAAAGGGCCAGGGGTGCTTTCGCCTAATGCCAAGCCATCGATCATTTGAGTCGGACTTAACCAGCCGTAATAGTTTACTGCCCCTTGATAAACATAAGGTAAAACGGCATATGCACCGCCAAAAGTAAGCAGCGCGGCTTTAGTAAAGAACCAAGCCATTTGAGTATAGGCATGATCCCACCCAAGCATTAAGCTTAGACTCAGGATAGGAAGAAACCACAGTAAACCACCGATTAGCACAATACTGCCCAAACGTTTCCAGCTAAAGATCGCATGCGCTGGTGTGGGAGTATCATCATCAATGAACGCACGCCCATAATCTTTTTTACTCTGCTGATGAGCTTTGCCACCAGAAAATAGCATTGGATATTTTTTACTGGTCAGATATCCAATCATTGCCGCAGAGAAAACGATTAAAGGAAAGGGTAAATTGAAGAAAAAAATTGCAATAAATGAAAGCGCTGCAATCAGCCATAAGAATTTATTTTTGAGTGATCGACTCCCAATACGATGTGTTGCATGAAAAACAATGGCAACAACTGCGGGTTTAATACCGTAAAACAGTCCAGCAATAATAGGGACATCACCAAATTTGACATAGACCCATGAAAGGCCGATTAAAATAAAGAGCGATGGGAGTACAAAAAGAATGCCTGCAACTAACCCCCCAGCCGTCCTGTGCATTAACCAGCCGATATAAGTCGCCAATTGTTGTGCTTCAGGCCCGGGCAAGAGCATGCAATAGTTCAGTGCATGTAAAAAACGCTTCTCAGAAATCCAACGCTTTTGTTCAACCAGTTCTTGGTGCATGACCGCGATTTGACCTGCGGGACCACCAAAACTAATAAAGCCTAATTTAAGCCAAAACAGAAAAGCCTGCCAAAATGAAACCGTTTGTATTTCTGCTTTTGGCGACATACTCAGTTCTTGTTCCATGATTATTCTCTGGATAGATTGGCATATAAGCCATCGAAAATATGATTGGATAATGCAAATAATTGGTCATCATTGTTGATTTGGCTGCGAAGACCTTGCATGACTTTTTCAATACCCATTGCTTCGGGTGGTTCAATCCCGCCGATATCAAGGTAATGCACAATTTCAGCGATTTTCTTGAGTGCGGGTGTTTCTAAACTAAAACTATGTAACAGAACTTCAAAGGTGACCCAGTGATTCACGTGGCTGAACCTCGCGCCATCAAAATCGAATCCTAATGCTGCCTCAGGGCAATCATCGGGAGTTTCTAACCAAATAAATGTAGGTTTAGAATCAATGAAAGTCTTAATCAGCCATGCGGAGGCAAGGCGATCAATCCACGGTCTTTTTCGAGTTGCCCAAATTTGGTTTTGATAATCTGTTTTGTCTAAAAGTTGAATGTGGGTTTGTATTGCTTGGGGTTCGTTAACTTCACCGAGTCGGGCAATAGAGCATTCTAATAATTCAAGTTCATTTAGCACTTGTGCTTGAGTCTCATCAGGATAATAGTCAATTTCTACAAGCGCATTGCTATTTTTTCTGAGTCTACGAACTTGCTTGAGCAGTTCTTTCTTTTCATCTTTGGTCAAGCGGTCTTTTAGCGCTCTAAGTTGTTTATAAAGGGCATCGTATTCCTCTTTTCGACTGAAAATTGTCGAAAGATCAAGATTTGAAGCGGACTCCGCGTGAAATACATAAGCAGTTCCTTGTTCTGAAATGACATCATGAGCAATAGGATCAAATTTCTCGCGATGAGCAATTGGAAGTAAATAGACGCCATCTCTAAGGGTTGCAGCGCCACTTGCCTTCAGAGATCGCCATACCCTCATACGAGTGGTCGTATTCTGTGTTGGAAGTGAAGAGATGAGTAAAGATATATTCATGTTATATACTCAACATATTTTGTTTAGTATATTCTATTTTTTAAATTGTTAGATCATAATTTCTGCAAAGAATATATACCAAATGGATATGAACCAGAGATGACTTTGTTGCATAAAGCCTTTAAAGATAGAGCGTTTCTAAGTCACTCAAATTTAAGTGACAATTTGGGCATGAGGTCGGCCTAATTCTGCAAACTTATTGAGTACTGCTATACGGGCATGAGTCTTATTCACTTGATTATCGAAGTTTCTAGCATTGAGTTTAACCATCCTTAAAGAAAGTCTAAATAGAGATTTGATCATCAAACAACATTGAATAGCAGTATCGGAATAGGTCTGATTTCGACCATGCTTGCCGTGTGGCTGAGCATAGCATTGCATTTTGGGATCAAACCAAATGGAAATGTTGCCTCGATTAATTAAAGCTCGGTTATAGGAGGACCAATTGGTTTGTACGATAGATTTTCGGTGCAGCCTTCTTCATTTTGAAATTATATTGCTGAAGAAATCTTTAAGAATAGATTTTTGCAACAAGGCCACATTAAGTTAGAATCTTATAGACTAATCTAGATATTTTTTTTAGATAATATATTGAATTTTATTTATTTTTAATAAAACATTGGAACATTAAAGATTAAAACAAACAATAAAGTGGTGCGCCCTGCGCGCCTAGAACTATTGACTTAAGTTGTTGATAATAAAATATTATAATAATTCTATCTTTGTATTGGGTACTCATATAGGTACTCATTTCTGAAAATGCCTAAACCTAATGCTATTTGAATGTCGGTGTGAGTCCCTATTTAAGATTCGAACTGATGTATGCATTGAATGAGTTGTAGCGTATGAAAATTGGTGAAGATGGTTACTCACGTGAAGGTAAGTACGATTACAAGTACAGCATATTGCAGGTAGATCTATTTTTGGATGATGGTGGATTTTGTAATCAGTTTATTGAAGCATTACATCAGGAGATTGGGAGTGAAATTGGAGGTGAAAAATCTCCAATTTTGGTTATAATCTCGGCAAAAATTTACTTGATAAGATTATGTGTATATTTGGATGGATTGGTCAGCAGATATTGATCATAGGGGATTTCATCTGTGCAGGATGGGCATTACTAGGGGCTAATTCGGGGCAGATTCAGACTGTTATCGGGGGAGTTGCTTTTTGGTTAGCCTATAAGGGGTATGCGAAATTATTAGAACATCGATCTGTAGACTCCAAAATGGTTTTTATAAATTTATTGCATGAAGCATATAGAGAAAATATTAAATATTTGCAATTAAGTAGAAAATTGGATGGTATGAACAAAATACTAAAAGAAATAGATGAGTTAACTAAAGAGGAACTTGCAATCATTGATCGGTATTTACCGTATCTTCAGAGTTTTAAAAAATCTTTAAAGAGCATAAAAGTTGAGTTAGAAAGAATATATGGATTACCTGATCAATTAGGAGTCGAAGATTTAGAGAAATATAGTTTTTCTCTAAACCAGAAAATGAAGGAATTTGTAAAAGCATCTAATGGATTTAATGTTATCGAACTTGAGTTTCAAAAAATTTTAGACAAATATAAAAATTGATGTGAATAAATCACCCAACAAACCGCAAGACATAACCTCACCAGTAGCCCTATCAATAACGATGGGGTTTTATTTTACTAATCTCTTATTCTTTTACTTGAATGAAATACCGTACTTCTCAATTTTTACCAATGACGAAGGTTAGAACAAGAATACATTTCTCTACTTTTGCCTTGTTGTACCTTATTCAATTATGGAGTTTTTCAAACTTTTCCTTGATGTACCTTGATGAAATTAACATTATGGAAAAACTCTATATCCCCCGATGTATATGGTCTTGATATTGCTTTAAGGTGTATTTTGAGTGATATCCTTCAAGGTAAATATCCATCCTTATACTAGTGGGATACCCCCATACAGATACAAAGGTGAGCCTATAAATTCGTATTGGGTGAGGTATAAACTGGATTTCAACGTACGTTCACAGAGTGTTAATCCAATCAGCTATTTTTCAATAAACTTTTCTATTTTATCCATGAATGCATTATGGAATGCTATAGCAGCAGCATTAGCTTTACGTTCATACATATCATGCTTCTCAACTATGGCCTGAAATGTCTTTTTATTTTTATTAAGTGGCTTATAGACCCTTCTTAAAAATGGTATCGCTTCACGATCTAATGGCCATCCAAGCTTTATTCGCATTCGCTGCATATTAATTCTTGCTACATGCTCCTTGTTGCACTGCTGAATGAGGTAGTTAAGCTTTTGGCATTTCCTGCATTTAAATTGGCTATCAACCAAATATAATTTTGCTACCTGGTTGCCACAATCATTACCAGGACATATGAACCAGTACCGATGATTACCATAATGGCACGGTGTAGTAGTCACCTCGATATGCTGACAGTGATTGGTACCATTCTGCATAAAGGACAGAATTAAAGCGCCGTGACGATACTCATAGCTCATAGATGAGCTAATTTCGTTATCTTGTTTCCACCCCCAAATACCAGAAGCACCATCTACAAATGTATTGGATCTAGCCATAGTTCGGCTATCTATATTCAAACAATCTTCAACCGTACCCTTACTTTCTCTTTTCATGCATAAAATCCGCAATAATTGCCAAAAAATTCACAGGCAGATACCCCTCAATTGCATTTTTAAGACCGTTCTAAGCATAAAAAATGCATAAAACAGCTTAAAAACCACATCAATCACCCTTATTTATACATAAAACACCATGTTTTGAAGGATGTATGTCAAGGTAATTAAAAATCAATTTACTTAATATTAATCAATATATTAGATCAAAAACATGCAAAACACGTTGCACTATTTTACTAATGATTTAGGTTAGAATTGAATAAAAAAATGGTAGCTGCTCAGAGAAAACACATAAAACATAACTATAGATGAATACATGCATCTGGTATTCGTTACTTGATGGGGAGTGATTCTTGTTGTACCGGTGCGGTGATAATGGCCGCCCAGCTATCGTGAAAACTTGGTCACATTTGAATACTACCAAGAACCATTTGATTATTTACCTTGATGTACCTTGATGAAATCGGTAATCGTCAAATTAGACGTAAACCTTGCTGTATATAGATTTGAGGTCATTTTACTAGGCTTTCTACTTGTGTCCCATCAAGGAAACTGAGCATACTAAGAGATATACTAGGTCTGGTAATTCAGTCATAGTAAAGAATAGATTTTTCATTAGTGACAAGAACTTAGAATGCCAAGGTATTGGGGATACTTTAAAGGTGCTTGAATAAACGAGGCCTACTTAAACATGAAAAAGTAATTGTTTTTAGTGACAAATTAGGCAATAGAATATTTAATATATGCTTTATATAACAATTACTTAAAATACATCTGCTTATTAAAAAGTTGAGGGTTGAAATGCGTTTTACTGCAACGGGTCCAAATATTCCAAATGAACTAATAGATGCTCAAAAGCGTGGAGAGTTGCTATTTTTCTGTGGTGCAGGAGTTTCTGTTCCAGCTGGTTTGCCTTCATTTGAAAAATTAACCAAGAATGTTGCTGAAAAATTATATGCCCTTGATAGTGATGACAATGAGATATCGAAATTACTATTTAATAAGGAATTTGATAGAACTTTTACTGCCTTAAAGAGAATTTATGGAGATGAAATCGTAGACTCAGTTTTATTGAATGAATTGAAACTGCCTAAAGGCCCACTTTTAGATAATCATGAAAATTTATTAAAACTTTCAATAAATGAAGAAAACGAACCTTTTATTATTACGACAAATTTTGATTTGCTCTTTGAAAGAGTCAATAAAAAAATTCGATCATTTGTTCCCCCATATCTACCAGATATCCAATCAAAAGAACCGTTATCAGGTATTGTGTATCTTCATGGAAAATGGATTAATCCTAAAAAAAATAAACTCAATAATTTAATTATTTCTTCTCAAAATTTTGGTAGTGCTTATTTATCGCATGGGTGGGCAACAAAATTTCTTTCAAATTTATTAACACGCAGAACTGTCGTACTCATTGGCTATTCAGGAGATGATACTTTAGTGCGCTATTTGCTTGAGGGGTTAAATTCAGAAGGGTCAAATGCAAATAACATTTATGCCTTTGAACGAGGGGAACAGGGTTATATAGAGACCAAATGGTCCCAACTCGGTGCAACAGGTATTTCATATCCTGACCACAATGATCTATGGAATACGATCGCAGAGTGGGCAAAATATGCAGGGGATGAACAAAAGTGGGATGAATATATTAGACAATTATCTCAACAATCTCCAAAAGATTTAGAGCCCTTTGAAAGAGGAATTATTACTAACTATATTTCCACAGCTGAAGGTGCATATAAATTTATGGGATTACAGCCTACACCAAGTTCAGAATGGATTTATGTATTTGATAAGAAAATAAGATTAGGGCAAGTGGAGGAAATAAAAAATACTAGTGGTGAAAAACTGGCAATTGATCCTATTGATTTATATAGAACCGATATAGATCCAAGTCGTAGTGAGCTGGATTCTTTAAAAGAAAATCTGAAATACAAAGTTGGTAAAGATTATATAAGTGTTTTCTCTGATGAACATGGAACAATCTTAACTGAGGGTCTGTCAAATATACGTTATGAAAATTTATGGAATGTTCAATCAAGAATATATGCTTTAGCAATTTGGTTTTCAAAGGTTGCAGAACAACCTGCTGCAATATGGTGGGCACAAAAACAAACCAATTTACATCCAGCAATCATAGATCAGGTAAAGAAAAGAATACTAGATACTCCAGAAGTTTTTCTAGACCGTGATTTGAATTTTTGGATCCAGAATATAACAACTCATGTTGATAAGAAAAAATTTTCTAATCAACATGAGTGGTATGCAATAAAAAGAGTTTTAGAAAAAGACCAGAATCCTTTATTGGATTTATATTTTACTTATCTGAAAGATGTTCTAAGTCCAATATTATCGATGCAATCAGAATATAATTTAAAGAAATCATACATCCCTACCAGAACAAATGAACAATATTTATTTTCTAAATTTGAAATAGATTTTCCTGAATATAGATCAGAAAATATAAAAATACATAATGACAATCTTCAAGATGTCATTAAAATTCTTTCTGAAAAATTTATACAATATATTAATCTTGTTAATAACTTAAATGATGAGTCAATTAAAGTTCTTTTTCACAGCCTTTATTTCCCACCAATTAATTTTGATAACCCACTAAAACCACAAAGAGATGTCCATAAAAAAATTGGAAAATTAATACTATGGATGTGTGATCTTTTAAAAAAACTATCAATATTTAATGAAGCATTCTTAATAGAAATCGTTGAAGAGTGGCCTAAAAATGATGAGTTAATTTTCAGCAGATTAAAGTTATTTGTTTGGGCAAATTCTAAAAGCATTGATAAATGGCCTATAGATGAAGGTATTAAATGTCTATCTGATGATTTCTTTTGGAACAGATACATTGAGTCTGAGATTATATCTTTCATATCCAATCAATGGGATAACCTTGATGAAGATAGTAGATCGCTCATTGAGCATAAAATCATTGGTTATCGACAAATATCTGATCATGAAACTTGTGAAAGTTTTGCAGATTACAAAAATTATCAGGTCGGGCGTCTATTACATAAAATAGCCCAAACGAAAGTAGGTCTATCTAGTTATGCATATAAAGAGTTTACAAAAATTAAAAGTACTGATAATTGGCAAGAAGATTATGTAGAGCAAGAGAGTTTAATAGCTGGAGTTCAAAGTGGTTGGATTTCAATCAACACTTCCAGTAAAGAGTTGGATGCAATCAATGATAGTACTGAATTTTTTGAAAAAGTTGAGTTATTAGAATCAGATAGAAGTATTCGGTTTAAACAAAACAAGCCTTTTATTGAATTTATAGAAAAGAAATTAAGTGAATCGTTAAATAAGCTTTTAGAAGAATTAGAAAGGAATAATAATCGAGAAAAATACTGGCTACAATTATTTGAGAATATCCCTTCAGATGCAAATTCAGAGAATTTAATTGCAATTGGCAACGCCGTTTTAAAATTGCCAAAAGAAATTATTTTTACATGTCGCTTCTCTTTGACCAGATGGTTAGAAGGGAAATTTATTGATGCTTGTAAAAATCAACAAGATCTTTTTTGGAGAGTATGGGACTATATTATTAATACATTGAATCTTATTGGTTTAGAAGCCAATGATAGTGCATTTGGAGATACTTACGAACAGGGACGTCAAGTTAAAAAATCAAGGAAAACATTTGAACATGCTATAAATTCTCCAGTAGGCCAACTAGTAGAGGCTGTTTTTAATATTTATTCTGCTTGGGAGCTCTCGCCTCTTGAATTCAAAAATGCAGTCCTGTGGAGATTAGAATTAGCTATCCAAAGTAAAGGAGAAGGATCTCACCATGCTATCAGTATGATTATTTATAATTTTAATTTTATGTATGAAAATTATGAGTCATGGTCTAAATATCATTTAATACCTATTTTTAATCCAAATAATAAGAATAGTGAAGCTGCTTGGCAAAGTTTCTTTTACATACATGGTAGACCTTCAAATCAATCAATTTTGACTTTAAAATCATTCTTTATTGATTTATTCGAAAAAAAGCCAGAATGGACAAAAAGTGAGAGCTTGAAAAATAATTTAGCATCATTGTTAATACAGTTTTGCTATTTCTCCTACCCTAAACAGACATTATTTACTAATGTAGAAATCAGAAAAATTTTAAGAAAGTTCGATAGTGATATGTTATCTCATAGTCTATGGATACTTTCAGATATAGTTCATAAAGAAAATTCCTGGTTAAGTTTTGGCAGATTTTTCTTTAAAAATATCTGGCCTAAAGAAAATTTTTGTCAAACGTCAAAAACATCTGAAAGGTTATTAGATTTGGCTATAGAAACATCCGAGCATTTCACAGATATCGTTAAAAATATTGAACCATATTTAAGAAACATTGAACCAACTTCAATTTTCCTATACCAGTTAACTAACAATGAAGATAAATATTTACTGACTGAGAAGCACCCTCAAGAGGTCCTTCTTTTGTTAGACAGAGTGATTGGCCAAAGAATTGAGTCTTATGATAATTCGTTAGCTAAAATACTAGAAAAAATAGTCAAGGAAAAACCTGTACTTAAGAATTCTATAGCTTGGCAGCGTCTTCATAAAGTAGCAATTAGTGTTTTTTAATTTTGACTCGGCTATTTAAATTTATATTTATCTATAGAAGCCCTGCGATTCTGCGATTTCACTCTATAGTCCTTATGTAGTAAGGCTTTCACTATCGCAGCCATATTGTTTGCGGTTTTGCGATTTGCGATTCCTCGTATCAATCGCAAAGGAATCGCAGCCTATCGCAGTGCTATCGCAAGCCATTTGCGATTCTTAACCCCTTATATAGCGAGGGGTACAGCCTAAAATCGCAAAATCGCGCTTATTTCAGTAGTAAAGGGTTTAATTCAATGTATGTGGATTTGTTGATAGTGACCAATCGAACATAATTAAATTCGATCAATTCATTGATACAAGGGTCAAACTCCTTGGCTTTTCTCAGATGTGACGGCGCACCTTTCATGGCCAAGGTTTTAGAAAGGCTACTGGTCTTTTGTTCAGCACATTTCCGCACCAGCCACTTAATCAGACGTTCACCATCACTTTCCGCTTTGACCTCAATATCTGCATACATCGCCCATTCATTCAGCGAGTGTTTAACGACCTCACAGGCCCCTGTTAAGGTTTTGGCATCTATCCACTGTATGCCCTCAAAATAAGCGAATACAGTCGCTAAACGCCGTGCTAATTGACTGGCTCGACTGGCAAATGCCTGTAGGTACTCATAACGCTTACCTTTGCCTTGTAGTTCCTCAAACATGTTGTAGAACGATGCATCTATTTCCTTTGCCTCATCGTTCATAGGAATAACATAACGCCCATTATGAAGTTCTTGCCCTCCTTGTGGTCTAGGGCAGTCATCCAGTAGGTATTCACACCGTGTCCAGTAAGCGATAAGCCGATGGTCATGATTGGCGTTCTTAGATCGGTAAATAGCATCTTGTAGGCGTGTCCCTGCCAAGTTCTCAGGGATGGTTAAAATAAAGCGAGGCAGGAAGCCTTGACCACGTAACACAGGATCTTTAAGGGCTTCGGATAACACTTCATGCTGCCCCTGTAGATTGAAGGTCAAACGAACGTCATAAGCACGACCACTACCGTTTAAATTCGATTTTGATCGGGTACGCTCCACAAAACCATCATCAAATAGCTTGGCATAGCCTCCAATAGCTTGCGTCCTTGTGTCTCCTTTCATGGTATAGCCACCAAAGAATTGTCCAGCTTCATCACTGGCAATGGAGGCATTATTCAACACACCATCAACATAAAGCCCTGCAATCGATTCCAGCGTGATATCGCTATATAAAGTACTCGGGTCATGTGGTGGGGGATTTTCAGCGCAATAGGCTTCTTTATCCTTCTTATTTAAAGAGGCTTGGCCACTTTTCCATTGCTCCAGCTCACGGCGGTATTGCTCGTATTGTTTCCGTTCATGCTCAATAATGGCTCTGTCTGCCATGTTTCGACTGGTACTCTTACGGCTTCCACTTTGCCCCTCAGTGAGTAGATAGAGGCTACATGGCTCACCATGAGGGCTAAATGGATGTGGTGCATTTACATGGGCTTGGGCAATATGTGACATGGCACCGATGACACATTGAGCTGTCATACCAATTGGCGCTTGTACATGCTCAGCAATTGCTATCACGGCATCCCTTGCCAGTGGTGGCAGGGCATGAATGGGATAAGGGCTATTTAACGCCGTACCGGCTTGCTCCAGAGGTAATAACTCACCCCATTGGTTTAATGATGGTAATTGCTCAATGGCATAATCAAGAAAAGCCTGTACTTCCTCTGCATCATCATCCTTTAAAAGCTCAGTTAAAAACTCACTTTCACCAGCTTTCTGAAATTGATTGAGCAATTGAACAGGGCTATTTTTCTCAAGGTTTTGGAATGCCTCGAGCTGTATATGCTCAGGGCGTACTGGCATATACAACCTGTCAAAACCTGACTTTGAAAGCTGATTAATCACGAACTGCATTTGCTCAAAATCAAATGGCTTTAACTCGATTTGATGAGCATCACATAGGCTTGGTAATACTACCAATACCACGGCGTAGCCAGTTTGAGCAATCTTAAAGAATGCCTCTAGGCTGTAGGTGATGATGACAGGTTTATCCTGGTGTAACTCCCCCAACACAGCAAAGCCTTTGGCCACTCCATCGGGGATGACTCGTAAGGGTTGTTTATCTTGTAATACGGCACATTGAACAAGCTCTAATTGAGCGTTATAGATCGGCTGAATTAAAGGATTATCATAGCTCACGCCGTTGATATCTACATGGCACTGGTCCACATAGATCGGCTGTAAAGGACTGCCAAAACGCTGAATGACTGGATGATTGATATAGGTATCATCCAGTGGATTAAGTAATGTGCAATTTGCTAAGATGGTGTCGGGTTTGATGGAGGTGGTGTTATTCATTTGGCACCACCTTTTTCACTTTCTTGCCATTCAAAAGCCAAAGGCAATATCTTCTCAATCATTTCTAATTTGGTTTGGATTTCAAAAATCAGGTTTGCAACAATTTCACCGTTAATGGTTAATTCCTTACCATTTTCAAAACAGTTGAAAGTAACGGTTGAAATGTCTTTAGCACTTCCAACAAGGTTATGAATAACATCTTGAGCATTGAGATGGTTTGCATCTTTATGTGGTGTGAAAAATGCGCTGGTACAGCTTAGAGATGGGAAATAATCGTTATTAATTGATTTCGATTTTTGATTTGAGTTAGGCATGATTAATGCGCTCCTTTGTAGATTGGAGCTTTGCCATTCACGACCAAATGAGGGTGGCAAAACTGAAAGGGGTTGGTCGACTGGCTACAAAGGAACCCAGCACACTCGAAAGTGTCCCCCTCCAGCTCTGCCATAACGATATGCAGGCGCATAGAGATATAACGCATAAAAAAAGCCCTGAGCGGACTATATGCGCCTTTATAGTAATAGCCGACCAAAGCTAATTCACCATGTGGGTGAACGCCGTAAGCATAAGCAAAACGTCCATAGCTTGCAACAAGAAAAACAGTTATTACCCAGACTAAAAACAGTTTGAGGGGGTTGTGAAAGAGCTCTTTCATGCCTCGAACTCCCTTAATTCATAACGTGCGTGTGAGCCTTTATTATTTAGGTTGGGTTCAGCATGGGTCACAATGTCATAACCTTGCTTACGTAGGCGTTCTACAACCGCACTAAGACGGAAACAATCGTAGTAATGAATTGCCTCTGCTTGTGAGAGGGTTTTGCCTTGCTTGAGGTGGTTGAGGACTTGGGTTTGATGGTTATTCATGCTTTAAGCCTCCAATACTGCAAGGCTTTGCATTTGCTTGTTATGCCATTCAACAAGCTGGGCGTAGTCGAAATACACAGGAGCTTGACGAGTAGGACCAGCTTTATACGGTTTTGGAAACTCTGGGTCATTCAATGTAAGTTCACGTAAAGCATTGCGCTTTATGCTCAATAACTCACAAGCCTGATTGTAAGTAATTCGGATGGGTTGCATGTGTATAACTCCACATAGTTGTATATCGTGGAGTTAGTATGTTTATGATTTTGATTACTTTGTTCTAGTTAGAATCATTCCAATTCTAGTTAGAATGACTTACGTTCTAGTTAGAATCCCTAGCCTTTTTTAACCAATCTGCGACTGTGTGCTTACTTGGAATATCTATATTATTTTGAGCTGCATGGACATCCATCATATTAAATGCCTTGAAATGTTCTGGCGGTAAACCTGCCATGCCAGACAAAATCGAAATAATTTTGAGAATATTATTTCTTTGTCTTGAATTAGGGATTTCCTGTTCTGGACTTAATTGAACATCAGAATCTATTGACTTGGGTTGAGCAGCTTCAAGTTCTGTAATTCTAGCTTTTAGCTGGTTGGTCTCAGATAGCGAGGATTGATTATCTAAAATGAGTAATGATGACTGAAGTTTCTCTTGCTCTAACTCACTTTTGAGCTGCTTGAATTCTTTTAACAGTTGAGAGCGTTCTTTTTGATAACTTTCTGGTGAGGCATATCCAATTGATGGGTCTCCATACCTTGGCAGAATTAATAATGGTTGATTGTCGTTAAAACCACTAATTACATGATTACGCTCACATAGAAATCGCTGTAATGATGCTCTTGGTATCATGCCATCATTTTCTATATCAAGTTTGTTCGCTCTAATGCCATTTTCAATTATTTTTACTGCTTGCATATGCTCACCATAATTCCAAGCGTTATAGGCTAAATTTCCAGAATCTATATGTGTCTGCATTTTTTCAGGCTCATCAAAAGAGATGAAACAAGCCGATTCGACAACTGTGAAATAATCATTCATTGCTAAAATTTTGATATGCAGCGGTAACTGGTTGTCTAATTGCTTTGTATTATTTTCATTTTGAGACAGAGTCTCTTTACTTTGTATTTGACTGGTTGTATTTGAATCTTCAAAGTCAAAATTTGCACCTGAGAAAAAATCTGGATCAATTGTTTTTATATTGGGCATATCATCTTTCAAGATATTTAGATATTGAACATCCCATATAGGAGTTAAGTTCTGATTTAATGGAATTTGATCATCATCAAGCAAATTTAAAGACTTAATAGGATATGCATCAAAGAACGCCTCTTTGTACCAATAGACATTTTCAAGGAGTTTTAAATTACTGTCACAAATAAAAGCAGAGTTCCAATAATCCCAGTGAGCTGTGTATTTCGCTATAGTTTCCCATGTTGTACCATTAGATAATTCAGCAATATTGGTTAGATATTCAAAAGCCCAATCTTTGCCATATGGTCTAAAAACTCCATAACTAAAATGTTTACCACTAGAAATTTTTATTTTGTAGTCAGAACCTCTTACAAGACAAGCTAGTTCTTCTGGGACTTCTTTGTTTAATAAATAGATAGCTACTTCATTTATAGCCCAATTTGTTTTCTCAACTAAAAGGGATATTGCTTCTTTTAGTGAAATATAACTACTGGTATCACTATCAATATAGTCCAAAAATCTCATACATGCCTCCCACAGCATCCCCAATAAACAGCTAAGCCAATCGAATTGGGTATCCGACTTTCGGGAGCAAACCTAGACTTAGCAAACTGAATATAAATGATAAATAACCATATATGTGCATATAAGCTCATTACAGCGACAAATCACGGCGTTATAAAATGGGGGAATCGCAGCGCACCGCAAGTGAATCGCAAATAGTTTGCGAAGTCCAAAGTCTTATGCAGCACTGGTGGTAAAGCCAAATCGCAAAATCGCAGGGTTTCTAGGGGAAATATATTGATTAAGCCATTATGCCAGTACATTTTCTATAGCATTGCTTAATGGAGTAGCTTGTCGTATAAGGGATTCAAGCCTATTAAGCCATTAAGCCGCTTTTCTAAGTAAGATAGGGTTTATTTACTTGGTCTTTTTAAACTGAATGAGATTATCTTGCTCAATGTTTTTGATTTCCTGACCATAGTCATAAGCACTGATATATTCGCTCTTATTCTTATCAAGATAATTACTCCACCAGTTCATCATCTTTTTACGTTCATCTAAGAACTCAACATGATGTGTATAAGCTAAGCGCACTTGGTCGCGTTCTTGGTGGCTCATTTGCTTCTCAACGGCTTCTTCAGTGAATAGCATACTTTCAACTAAGGCACCGCAAGCCATGCCTCTGAAGCCATGCAAACACACATCTTCATTGGTATCGTAACCGATACGTCTTAATGTATTGTTTATGGTGGTTTCACTGATAAAGCCGTAAGGGTCGCCGTGTTTAGGGAATACATTTTCATACATGCCGCTGTAGGCTTGTAACTCTTTTAAAATGGCTAAGGCTTGAGGGGAGAGCATGATTAAATGCTCAGTTTTCATTTTTGCTCCACGATGAGCATACTTGCTACCCTTCGATGCTTTCCGTTCAGGGGGGATAATCCATTGTCCCTTTTCTAAGTCAAATTCAGACCAGCGCGCAAAGCGTATCTCACTTGATCGGGCGAAAGTGTGTAGGGCGAACATTAAGCACAGCTTAGTAATTGGATAACCTTTATCAGCTTCTATCTTCTGTAAAAACTCAGGTAATCGGCTCAGGTGTAGTTTAGGGTGGTGCTTAGTTTTACGTGTCACTGTTATGGCATCTTTTAAACTAGATGCAGGGTTTAACTCTATTAATCCTTTAGAAATGGCATAAGCAAAAATACTGACAAAACGCTGGCGTGTCTTTTTGACCACTTCAAGAAAGCCTGTTTCTTCAATTTGGCTCAGGACATAATTGAGGTCTTTAGGCTTGATGCTGTCAATCGGACGGGTCCCAATAAGAGGGAATACATATTTCTCTAGGTTCTTTAACGCACGTTCCGCCGTTTCTTCGCCCCATTTACCACTTGCTTTGTAGGCAACATGCCAAGCCCTTGCTATAGGTTCAAAGTGATATTTATTGTCTTGCTTAGATTGTTCAATCGCTATTTGCTCTTTAGGGTCCAATCCGTTGGCCAGCATGGTTTTATATTTTGCTCGATGCTCTCGAGCTTTTGCTAGTTTGATAGCCGGATAAGTACCTATTGTGATGATTTGAGTACCCAATAGATTTTTATATCTATATCGCCAGGTCTTTGTGCCCGATGTGCGTACAAGCAATATCAACCCATCACCATCAAATAGGGTGTAATCCTTATCTCGTGGTTTTGCAGCCCCACATTGAGGGTCTGTAAGGGGTTTAACCAGTTTAGCCATGAGAATGAGTACCTGAAAGTTGATAGAATCGGGCTAGGTACTCATTAAGGTACTTATTTTTTAAGGCTATATCAAGTTATATAGAGTTAAGAAAGACCATGATTGTTGTTTAAGTTATTGATTTTTATTGACTGTGGTGTAAATAAAGTTATATGCGTTTAATGATTTGGTGCGCCCTGCGGGACTCGAACCCACGTCGGTCGCTTAGGAGGCAACTGCTCTATCCAGTTAAGCTAAGGGCGCTAAAGTGGAAATAATGTACCTGATTTTAAAGCAAAAAAAAAGTTATTGCCAAAACAATAACTTTTTTTAATTCAACCCAAAGTTGCTTAGCTCTTGGCTGGTTTGATCATTTTAAAGAAGATCAGCATCAAGACAATCCACACAGGAATCATCAGTACAGACTCTTTAAAGCCTTGCGTCCACATAATGTATAACACAGTCGCAATAAAGATCAGGACTAAATAGTTACTTACTGGTGACCAAAGTGCAGGGAATTTAGTTTGAGTTGATGTGGCTTTCATGGCTTGACGGAATTTTAAATGTGTCAAACTAATCATTGCCCAGTTCAATACCAATGCACCCACAACAATATACATTAAATGACCAAGCGCATCTTCAGGTACAAAGTAGTTCAACAATACACAACCGAAAATGAGCAATGCCGAGAACAATACCGCAGGAATTGGCACCCCTTGTTTGTTCACTTTCAAGAAAACTTTTGGCGCATTTCCTTGTTCCGCTAAACCAAACAACATACGGCTATTTGCGTACATACCACTGTTATATACAGATAAAGCAGCGGTTAAAATAATGAAATTCAGTAAATGTGCAGCCCATTGAATGCCCATTTGGCTAAAAATCATCACGAATGGACTTTTGTCCAAACCACCTAAATCCAATTGGTTCCAAGGCACTAAAGACAACAGAATAGTCAATGAACCGATATAGAAAATAAGGATACGGAACACAACTTGATTGATGGCTTTAGGAATAGTTTTTTCAGGATCTTTCGCTTCTGCCGCTGCCATCCCAATCAGTTCAATTCCCCCAAAGGCGAACATCAGGAAAGCCAACATATAGAATAGACCTTCAAAGCCATTCGGGAAGAATCCACCGTGTGTCCAAAGGTTACTAAATGAAGCCGTTGAGTTTGCGTCTGCGGTAAATAATAAATATAAACCGAATACGATCATGGAAATTACTGCAGCAACTTTAATAATCGCTAACCAGAATTCCGACTCTCCATAGAACTTTACATTACCCAAGTTAATGAGGGTAATGACAACGAAGAAGAACAGTACCGAAGCCCATGCAGGAATAAAAGGCCACCAGTAATTAATATATTTAGCGACTGCGGTAAGCTCAGTCATCGCCACTAAAATATATAGAATCCAGTAATTCCAACCAGCAAGGAAGCCAGGGAATTTGCCCCAATATTGATAAGCAAAATGACTAAATGAACCTGCAACAGGTTCATGGACAATCATTTCCCCCAACTGACGCATAATTAAAAATGCAATTAAACCACCAATGGCATAACCTAAAATGATGGATGGACCAGCAGATTGGATAACCTGTGCGGAACCTAAGAATAAGCCTGTACCAATTGCGCCACCCATGGCGATAAGTTGGATGTGACGGTTCTTTAAGCCACGCTGAAGTTGTGAAGAGTTATTGTTCAAAGTTCTCAGCCCGACAATGAATGTATATGGATTGTAAAGGATTGATTACACTTAGCCTAGTAGATGAACGATCGGTCAAATCATTTCGCTATGTGTATTTCTTTTTTAACATATAAAATTGAATGATGAATCAATTGTTTAGATTTATTTAAAAAATGACTCTATCGTTCTGCATGCTGTAAAAAAAATGATCGAACGTTGATTTTTTATACTTAAGTCCTGCAAGACAAATTTTTTTCATAAAAAGCAGTATGATGGATAAGGCTTAAATGAAGTAATTCGTTAAAAAAATGAATCAGGAAGGATAGAAGCACAATGATTTTTGCTCCTCAAATTAAAATTCCAGCGACTTATATGCGTGGCGGTACCAGTAAGGGTGTATTTTTTAAACGCGATGATTTACCAGAAGCTGCTCAGGTGGCAGGTAAAATTCGTGATCAAATTTTACTGCGCGTGATTGGTAGTCCAGATCCGTATGCAAAACAAATTGACGGGATGGGTGGAGCAACATCAAGCACCAGTAAAACTGTCATTTTAGCGAAAAGCACGCAAGCTGAGCATGATGTCGATTATTTGTTTGGACAAGTGTCTATTGACCAACCGTTTGTGGATTGGAGTGGTAACTGCGGTAACTTAACCGCTGCTGTGGGCTCATTTGCTATTTCGAATGGTTTGGTGGATGCAGCACGTATTCCTGAAAACGGCATATGTACGGTACGAATCTGGCAGGTTAATATTCAAAAAACCATAATTGCCCATGTACCTATGACCAATGGACAAGTCCAAGAAACGGGTGATTTTGAACTCGATGGCGTGACGTTCCCCGCGGCAGAAGTCCAAATTGAATTTTTAGACCCTGCGGATGATGGTGAAGATGGTGGTGCCATGTTCCCAACTGGAAATGTCGTGGATACCTTGGACGTACCTGAGATAGGCTCTTTTCCTGCGACTTTTATTAATGCGGGTATTCCAACCATTTTCTTAAATGCAGAAGATATTGGTTACACCGGCACAGAGTTACAAGAGGCCATTAATGGTGATGCTGCTGCATTAAAGCGTTTTGAAACCATTCGTGCCTATGGTGCCAAACAAATGGGATTGATTCAGGACATTTCAGAAGCGGCAACACGTCAACATACCCCCAAAATAGCTTTTGTTTCCAAACCGAAAGCCTACGTATCTTCAAGTGGTAAAGCCATTACCGAAGCGGATAGCGATTTACTGGTTCGCGCATTGTCGATGGGTAAACTACATCATGCCATGATGGGGACT
Organism: Acinetobacter sp. ANC 4910; assembly: GCF_004331035.1. GTDB lineage: Bacteria > Pseudomonadota > Gammaproteobacteria > Pseudomonadales > Moraxellaceae > Acinetobacter. Next base: position 171,342 of record NZ_SJNT01000001.1, on the reverse strand, counting down.
GCTGCGGTTGCCATTGGTACAGCGGCTGCCATTCCAGGGACATTGGTGAACTTGGCTGCGGGTGGCGGCGCGCGTGAAGCGGTACGTTTTGGACATCCTTCAGGCACTTTGCGGGTGGGTGCACAAGCTCTATTGGAAAATGGTCAGTGGCAAGTGAAAAAAGCCATGATGAGTCGCAGTGCTCGTGTACTCATGGAAGGCTGGGTACGTGTGCCCGAAGATTGTTTAAAATAAGCTATTTCTAGCACCTCATTTAAGCCCTTATCTTTTTGATAGGGGCTTTTTTATTGGCTATTACTTAAATACGAATAAGTAATTCATAAATTCATATATATTATATTTTTATAAGCTATTCATTTTATATTTGAATGAAGGGAAAACAATTTTTGATAGCATTTTGCGTAGCTTTAACCTAAAAAAATGTATGTACTATGGATGCACATTCTATTCAAAATAACCTGAATATCGATACCCATGAAGTGTTAGATTCTTTGCCTTTGGCAACAGCATTACTCTCTCCTACAGGAGATATTTTGTTTGCCAATCGCTTTTTCGCGAGTGGCTTTAATGTTTCAGTTGAGCAGATGTATTTACAAAATCTCGCACAGTTTTCTGAAGCATGCTTTCAGGTGTTTAGCCAAAATGTGCTACGTTTTAGACAAGGACTTTCAGTAGAACCTTTTGAATATCAGGTGTTTGGTCGATATTATTGGGTCATGTTGAAGCCGAATTATAGTGTAAATGGTGAAGTTCAATCCATTTTATTATGTAGTTCAGATATTTCCAATTTAATGCACAAGCAAATCCAGTTTGAGGCGAGTCATTTGGAACTTCGGCGTATCAGTGAAAAGGACCATTTAACGGGTTTGGCGAATCGTCGTACTTTTGATTTGAAATTAAAACATTATTTGCATGGCATGACGCAGCATGCAATATCCGAACTGACTTTATTGCTGATTGATATCGATAACTTTAAACACATTAATGATCTTTATGGGCAGAGTTTGGGAGATAATGTGCTCAAAGCTTTGGCAAGAACCTTATTCAATGTAAGCCCGATTGAAGTTTCACAGCATATTTATCGTATTGGCGGAGAAGAGTTTGCAATTTTGTTGCCGAACTTTTCCTTACAGCAAGGTTGTGAGCAGGCAGAAGTTTATCGAAGTGCAGTGGAGATTTTAGGACAGCATTTCCGAGGTCAAATTTTGCATGAGTTGTCTATTTCAGTTGGAGTGGTGAGTACTCGGGAATTTATGTTTGCTCGCTCATTTTATGAGTTGGCAGATCAAGCCCTGTATTGTGCTAAAAAAGGACTTAAAAACAGTGTGTATTATAGCAACCATACTGAATGTTATTCCTATCCAAAACAGCAGCGATGTCAGGAAGGTGAGTCGTGTTTATGAGCGATAGGGTTAAATCTTATGTGTGAAAACACATGGTCTTAGGTAAAGAATACTTTAAGTTGATTGGCTTAAATGAAGCATACAGCCTATCGCATCGCGCTTTATAAAATTAACTTGCATCAAATCTAGATCAAGGTGTATGGCAGGCTTCGCATTTAGCGTACAATCACGAGCAATCCGAACTTTGATGGTCATGCAGCATCTTTGTGGCGCTGTATAGCAAAAATACTCGAGGCAAATGTGTCATCTTTAACTGACGTACAAAATAATACGTTGCATCAAGCGCAACAGCAGATTCAGCAAGATCTTCTTGCCGCATTACAGGCTTTTTCTTTACCTGAGCCTTTAAAAAGTGCAGTACATCATGCGGTGATGTTGGGCGGAAAACGAGTACGTCCAGCCTTATGTTATGCCACAGCAGCAATTCGTCCAAATCAGAATGGGGCGGCAGTGCGCCGCGCCGCCGTTGCGGTAGAACTCATTCATTGCTATTCCTTGGCGCATGATGATTTACCTTGCATGGACAATGATCAGTTGCGTCGTGGTCAACCCACCTGTCATGTCGCGTATGGGGAAGATACTGCGCTTTTAGCCGGTGATATTTTACAATCTATGGCATTTGAAGTTTTGGGTAGTCGCTTATTTGACCAAGGTGAAGCAGTTGACCCGTCTATCGTGCTTAAGCAAATGCAAATTCTGGCGACAGCTTCATCGAAAATGGTCTGTGGGCAGGTTTTAGATTTGCAGGCTGAAGGTAAGCAAATTGATCAGCAGGCTTTAGAAACGATTCATCGTAATAAAACGGGTGCTTTAATTACTGCGGCAATTATGATGGCAGCGGTGACGATTTTTCAGGGCACGGATCCTGCAATTCCGCAATTACGTCAGTATGGGCAAAATATTGGTCTGGCTTTTCAAGTCCAAGATGACATCTTAGACATTATTGCCAATACAGAACAACTCGGTAAGACCGCAGGTAAAGATGAGCAAGTCGATAAGTCGACTTATCCTGCATTGATGGGCTTAGAACCAGCCAAAGCTTATGCACAAAAACTACATGACCAAGCTTTTGCAGCTTTGCAGTTTTTTGAAGGGCAAGCGCAAGAATTGCAGCAAATTTCTCAGTTCTTATTGGCTCGTCAATTTTAATGACATGTATTGAACATAAGTTTTAAAGACATTTGAAATGTAAAAACGCTATATCTTTGAAGATATAGCGTTTTTTTACAGCAATTATTTAGATGCTTTGTAAAGCTCATCAGCTTGTTCAAAACGATCAGTGATGTCTTGTTCAGGCGCTTTGCTGAATAGACTGACCACAATAATCGCGATTGTTGCACAGATGAAACCTGGAATGATTTCATAAATACCGGTTGCAGCAAAAGCATTCTTCCACACAATAACCATAACTGCACCTGTAAGCATACCTGCAAGTGCGCCCGTTAAAGTCATGCGTTTCCAGAATAAAGACAAGATAATCAGTGGACCAAATGCAGCACCAAAGCCAGCCCAAGCATAAGCAACCAGTCCTAATACTTTGGCATCAGGATTACCAGCCATCCAAATGGCAAGCACAGAGACCAATAGCACCATGAGGCGACCAACCCAAACCAATTCTTTTTGCGACGCATTTTTACGCAAAAAGGCTTTATAAAAGTCTTCAGTTAAGGTACTTGAGCACACTAATAATTGGCAGCTTAAGGTACTCATGACTGCCGCTAAAATTGCAGCAAGCACAATACCTGCAATCCATGGATTAAACAGAACTTTGGTTAACTCCATAAATACAGTTTCGGGGTTGGCACTGACGACAGCAGCATATTCTGGATGTTGCTGGAAAAAGGCAATCCCGAAGAATCCCGCAGCGACAGCACCACCTAAACAGAAGATCATCCATGTCATACCAATACGACGAGCATTTGGAATTGATTTCACAGAGTCCGCTGCCATAAAGCGTACCAGAATGTGGGGTTGACCAAAGTAGCCTAAGCCCCACGCCATTAATGAAATGATGGCTACAATACTTAAGTCACCAAAAAGGTTCATGGCTTGTGGGCGTGCAGCTTCAAGAGCCATGGTCAGTTGTTGCGTATCCGTAAAACTCAATACGGCAACAATAGGCGTGAGCACGAGGGCAAAAATCATTAAAGTTGCTTGAATGGTATCTGTCCAGCTAACTGCAAGGAAACCACCAATAAAGACATAACTAATTGTTGCAATGGCACTGACCCAAAGTGCGGTTGTATAAGACATGCCAAACATGTTTTCGAATAATCGTGCACCAGCCACCATGCCAGAAGCACAATAAATCGCGAAGAAAATAAGAATGACGCAGGCAGAGACAATACGCAGAACTTTCTTATGGTCATTAAAACGATTGGAAAAATAGTCGGGAAGGGTCAATGCGTTATATTGCACTTCGGTATGCACACGTAAACGTCCTGCGACCAATAGCCAGTTGAGCCAAGCACCAATAATTAAACCAATACCAATCCACATTTCAGATAAACCTGATAAGTAAATTGCACCAGGTAGACCCATGAGTAACCATCCGCTCATGTCGGATGCACCTGCCGAAAGTGCAGTTACAAAACTTCCTAAACTACGACCACCCAAGATGTAATCATCAAAATTGGTGGTTGCGCGGTATGCCATCAAGCCAATAAAAACCATGGCAATGATATAAAAGAAAAAAGTGATTAAGGTCGGATTCAGTGAACTCATACGCTTATCCTTGGGAGTTAAATCACGAACTAGAATGTAGCTTTTTGCTAAAATAGTTACAAAAAGCAAACAATATGATGAAAATAAGGGCGGGATTTAAACATAAATTCACAAAGTTTTCTGTTTTTTTTGTTTTTAAAAAAAGAATAGGCAGTCATAAACTGCCTATTTATTTGAAACACAAAAGGATATTATTGGTCTGAATTAATTGTTACGACCCATGACACCGCGAATAGTATTTAAAACATCCGCAGGTAATACCACAGTCTTGGCATTATTCGATTTCGCCATCTCTTGCATGGCTTTGACATACTGTTCACCGAGCAGATAAGCCACAGGAATTTCTTTATCTCCCACGGCTGAACTCACCATTTCAATGGCACGTTGTGAAGCTTCGGCCAAAACCACTTGTGCTTCTGCATCGCGGCGCGAAGCTTCTAAACGTCCATCGGCTTCAAGAATAGCTGCTTGTTTTTCACCATCGGCTTTGGTCACTGTTGCACGACGTTGACGCTCGGCGGCAGCCTGTGCCTCCATGGCAGATTGCATGGTTTGTGAAGGCTGAATGTCTTGGATCTCGACGGTTTTTAAGGTAATGCCCCAATCTGCAATGTCATCTGAAATAGCTGCTTTCAGTTTGGCTTTAATATGATCGCGTGAAGAAAGTGCATCATCTAAATCCATCTCACCGACAATTGAACGAAGTGAGGTTTGTACCAAGTTTTGAATTGCCCACGTGTAATTTTCAATCCCGTAGACTGCTTTTTCAGGTGTAGTTAAGTTAATGTAGGCAACCGCATTCATCAGAATTACCGCATTATCACGGGTAATCACTTCTTGTGATGGAATATCCAGCACAATATCTTTGGTGGTGACTTTGTAAGCCACTTCATCTACATATGGAATAACAAAGTTAAGACCAGGACTTAAGGTCGTATGGTATTTACCTAGACGTTGTACAATCCATTTGTAGCCTTGGGGAACTATACGAACCCCCTTAAAAATCGTGATGCCGACAAAGGCCAACAACGCAATAACAATAATAGATCCCGCTGACATAGTTTTACTCGCTTTTATTGATTGTCATGATTTGGACGATGTGGTTGTACCACAAGATCATTCCCCAGAATATCGACCACGCGTACTCGATCGCCTACATTGACGTGAGCAAGGGTACGGCAGTTCCATTCATCGGAGCCTAAAACAGGCATTGGAAATCGTACACGGATTTGTTCATGTTCCATATTAACTTGAATCACCATCCCAACTTGACCAAGAGTGGCTTCACGTGAAAGTCCAGCTTTGGTTTTATCAATGGAGAGTGGTTTTATGAATTTAAACCATGCGACGGTACAAAGAATGGACAGAATCATCCACAGCACCAATTGGGCTGTTGAGTTGAGGGCTGGAAAAAGCCACAATAAAATACCCACCAAAATTGCGCTAATTCCAAACCATAACGCTGCAAAAGCAGTCAGGACTAATTCAGACAGCATTAATAAAACACCGAGGACAAACCAGTGCCACGGTTCAAAAACAAATTCCATACATCTACTCGTGTATTGTGTCAGTGAATAGTGCTTATAAAGGCATCACTATTCACTGTAACAGATGTCTAAGATGATGAAAATTAAAAAAGTACTTATTTAAAATTTTGCTTTTGGCGCAGGTTTAAATGCTGCGGGTGACTTTTTAAAGTTACTAATAGCCGTTTCAATGGCTTTAATTTTGAGTTGTGCTGCTTTTTCGCCTTCAAGGATGGACGCATTGCTGGCTTTCAAGTCTAAAGTACCAACATGACCGACTTTGGGTTGAATCACAATATTGGCCTGATTCAGCTCGGTATTAATACTTTGCTGTCCCATAATGTTAATGGTTTGGTCGAGTAAGCCCCACATATTGAGTGGTTTATTGCCGACAGGGCGGGCAGAAATATCAACCGCAATGACAATATCTGCACCCATGGCTTTTGCGGTAGTTACAGGAATAGGACTGACCAAGCCACCATCAACATATTTGCTGCCACGAATGGTTGTAGGAACAAAGACATTCGGAATACTGCACGAGGCGCGCACAGCTTGACCCGCATTACCAGAAATAAAATCCGCCTTTTTACCATTGTCTAAGCGTGTTGCAACCGCGGCAAAGCGTATTGGGAATTTTTCAATAGGCTGATTACTTACATTTTTATTGACGTAGTTCTGTAATTTTTGCCCCAATACAATGCCTTGACTATTTAAGGTTAAATCACGCAGGTCTGACTCTTGCAATTGCAGTGCGAGCTGTTGCAATTGATAGGGGCTTTTGCCACTGGCATAGATGCTGCCAACAAAACTACCTGCACTGGTGCCTGTGACAATTTTGGGTTTAATGCCATGTGACTCTAAGACTTTGAGCACGCCAATATGGGCAAAACCTTTGGTACCACCGCCACCGAGAGCAATCGCAATTACAGGTTCGCGAGCCTTGATTGGAGTGGTTACAGGTGGTTTGGTTGCGGTTTTATCACAACCTGCGAGGGTAAAACCAAGTAAGCCAATTAAGCCATATTGAAAAAAGCGTAGCTGAGTCATTGCACTCTAAACAGGATAAAAGTCCCGCACATCAGATCAAATTTTGACACATATTACCAGTCACTTTTTGACGAAAGTTTGTAACGGTTTTGCCAGCCATTCAGGATTTTTCGCAGAAAATTGCCCTGCATAACAGGCTAAAATTTTAGGTAAATCTTGATTAAAGTCACCACTTGGATAAAACACACCTAAACAACGAATAGTTTTCTGATCATAATCAAAGGCAAACATGACAATTGGAATATTGGCAGCGACCGCGATACGATAAAAACCACTTTTAATGCTAGTGGCACTTTTTCGTGTACCTTCGGGTGCCATGCCCACCCAAATCTGCTCTTTTGCTTGAATGATTTCAACAATTTGCTCTGTTAAACCATGTGGGGAGGTGCGATTAACAGGAATCACGCCAATCCATTTTAACAGTGGTTTGAGCGGTGTTTTAAATAAGGTATGTTTACCAAACACTGTAATTTGAATGCCTAAACCTAAGAGTGCAGTAAAGCCATGCCAAGCATCAATATTGGAGGTGTGCGGTGAAATAATGGCGACCGCTTTGGGTAAATCTGGAAATTCACCAGAAAAAGACCAGCCTTGCGCCAGAAAAAGCTGCCGAAAAAAACGCTTGCTTAATGTGCTACCTCGTGTGGGGACGTGAGGGGGAAGCACAGGGAAATATGAAGCGGACATGGGCTTGTCATCCTGACAAATATTCTTGGTTTTTCTTGATATTACGCTTTCAGAATTAGGGCTTCATTGGCAAAATGTAAGCTTCGATGTGCAAAAATGCTCACTGCGGTACATCATGGACCCATCGTAGGATTACTGTTGATGCCGATTACACAAAATGTTTATCTTTTGCTGTTCTCTTTGTATTGGGCACAAGGTTTGCCTGTGGGATTTATGACCCATGCACTTCCTGTCATTCTGCGTGCAGAAGGCGTCTCACTGGCACATATTGGTGGTTTCGGCTTGTTGATGCTGCCTTGGTCAGTCAAAATTTTTTGGGCGCCGTGGGTAGATCATTTCGGAAATCGTCAGCAGGGGCATTATCGGAGTTGGATTATTCCTACACAGTTGCTCACGGTCATGGCATTGATCGCACTGTCCTTTTTACCCATTCATGCATTAGATCAACCTCAATATTTATTTTTATTTTTTATTGTCTTAATGAGTTTGAACGTTTTAGGTGCGACGCAAGATATTGCAACAGATGGTCTGGCGGTTCGCATTTTAAAATCTGAACAGCAACATTGGGGCAATACCTTTCAGGTGATCGGTTCTCGTTTGGGTTTTATTGTCGGTGGCGGAGCCATGCTTTGGATGCTGGACTGGCTTGAGTGGCGGAGCACCTTTGGGATAATGGCGGTGATAGTTCTTCTGAATACCGTGCCCATTTGGCTGTATCAGGAACGTTCACATCATCGGGTTCAACATCCAATTTCAAGTTCAAGACAGCAAAAATGGAAAGCCATGACCGATTATGTCGTCTATTACCGAAGTAGCCCTGTGTTATGGCGTTGGCTCTGGGTGTTATTGACGTTTAAAGTCGCAGATGGGCTTGCTGGCCCCTTACTTAAGCCATTAATGGTTGACTTAGGTTTAAGTTTTAGTCAAATAGGTGTGTATGTGACCATGTTGGGCGCAATAGCAGCTTTATGTGGGGCTGGTTTGGCAGGGATGTTACTCAGAACGATGTGCCGTGCTCAAGCATTATGGTTTTTCTCTTGGCTTAAAATTATGTCGTTAGCGGCCTATGCTTGGTTGGCTTATCAATATGAACAGCAACAGGCCGTGGCGCCTAGGGTGATTTATGTCATTAACGCTGCTGAGGATTTGATTGCTGCATTGTTGTTAGTGGTGATGCTAACGGTCGTGATGCAATATAGTCGTGCTGAGTACGCAGCCACAGATTTCACCTTTCAGGTTGCAGTTATGGCAACGGTGAGCGGGATTTTATATAGTGTCAGTGGCGTGGTTGCTGATGCTTTAGGCTATGCAAATTATCTATTTTTGATCGTTTTTATAGCGATTTTCTGCCTTGTTACAATTTTCCGATGGGCAAAGTATGAAAAATAATATTACAATTCAGCTGCTTAGTTGTAGTTAGCCTAAAGTATTAAAACATATATATAAATAAAAATTTAATCCTTTTGTAATATGTGACTGCAATGTAATATTTGTAACAAAATTAACACCAGGGAAATGATTTAATGAAAACCAAAATTGCAGCAGCGATTGCTTTAAGTTTGTTAGCGGGTTCAACTTTTGCGGCACCAACGTTTTATGGTGAGATTGATGCGAGTGTGGACTATTTACCAGAAGATAATGCTTCACCTGTTTCTGATAAAGATGTAGTCGAAGTCAGTTCAAACAGTTCTTACCTTGGTGTCAAAGGTGATGAAAAATTAAATGACCGTTTAAGCGCGGTGTATTTAGCTGAATGGGCATTTAACGCAGATGGCGAAGGGACAGATTGGTCTGCACGTAACCGTTATGTCGGTTTAAAAGATGCCAAATTGGGTACTGTGAAAGTTGGTACGCATGATACTCCATTGAAACAGCTTTCAAGTGTTGTCGATACGTTCAATAACTATGTTGCGAATAAAGCAGATGTCACAGGCATTATGACGGGTGAAGTACGTCTTGCGAATGTTGTGGTCTATGAAGCGCCAGCACTGACATTACCTACAGGTGCAATCAAATTTAATGCTTTACTTGCAACTGGTGAAGACAGTGGTATTGCAAAAGGCAATGGTGCTTCTAAAGCAGCGGGTCGTGGTTTAGGCGATACTTGGTCTGCATCTTTAGTCTATGACAGCCCAGTTGTTGTGGCGGGTGTAGCATATGATAAAGCGGTTCCAACGACATTTGCAGGTCGTGGTATGACAAATGCATCTGTACCAGAAGTCACGAGCGGTGTAGCAGGTACAGCTTTTGCAGCAGCAAATACTTTACGTGCGATTGGTCGTTTAAATGTGCTCGACAACAGTTTGGCTTTGAAAGCGTTGTATCAAACGTCTGAAGTTGAAGCTGCGAATGGCAATGATGCAGCAGCAGCGGATATTGATAAGTCTGATGGTTGGTTAGTGGGTGCAGAATATAACATCCCATCTGCAAAAGCATGGACTGTTAAAGCACAGTACAGTGCAAACACAACTAGTTTCAAATCGAGTAAAAATGACTATGATGCTGACCAAATTATGGCTGGCGTAGATTATGCATTCAGCAAGCAAGTGAAGTTGTATGGTTACGGTGGTTACTTAACACTTGAGCAAGCAAGCAATAAAACTAAACAACCTGTAGTTGGTACTGGTTTAGAATTCAAATTCTAAGTGTAAATAAAAAATCATCCAAAAGGACGGTGCAAAAGTAGCGTCCTTTTTTTATTTTAAGTCAGTTTTAAGTTTTAATTTATATCTTAGTCTAGCTAGGATTTTCCTTTTTTTGATCGTGATGATTATGTTACTGCAGAAACTCAAAATAAAGTCGATGTCTTTACTTACGTTTAACCTATTGTTGGCAATATGGTTAGCCGCTGTTCTAAATGTACCATTTTATGAGCGAATCCAATCGCTTACCCCATATACAGGCATAAAGTCTAGTTTATTTATTGCGGCTTCAGTTTGCGTTCTGGTTGCTGCATATACATTCATTTTTCAAATTTTGAATTGGAAATGGACTGCAAAACCGATTGCGATTGCCTTGGTATTTATTGGGGGTTTTGCATCTTATGCAGTGAGCAGTTTAGGTGTTTTAATTACTCCAGATCAGATCCAAAATTTGATGCAGACGGATATTTCTGAAGCAAAGGATACATGGTCATGGCATTTAGTGGTTTGGACTTTGGGAATGACGGTTTTACCGATCATTGCTATTTTAATGGTTAAATTCAAACCAGAGCCTATTCTTCGTCAAATCGTTAAGAAAGGTATTGCTTCAGTTGTTTCTATTGCAATTGTATGTAGTCTGTTATTTGTGTTTTACGTTGATTTTGCAGCGATTTTTCGTGGAAACCGCGATTTGAAAGCGATGATTTCTCCACAAAATATGATTGCATCATTTATATCGTATTATAAAAAGAAAGCACCAAAAGAAAATTTACCCTTAGTGACCTATGGGACTGACGCACATCGAGTCATTAATACCAGTAAGCAAGCAATGCCAAAATTAATGGTACTTGTAGTGGGTGAAACAGCACGTGCGGAGAGTTTTTCCTTAAATGGTTATGCGAAAAACACCAATCCAGAATTGTCTAAACAAAATGTCATTAACTTTAGTCAGGTGAGTTCTTGTGGTACGGCAACTGCGGTATCGGTGCCTTGTATGTTCTCTGGTATGCCACGTAAGGATTATGATGAGCGATTGGCAAGTCACCGTGAAGGTTTACTCGATATTGCACAGCGTGCAGGCTATAAAGTGACATGGATTGATAATAACTCGGGCTGTAAAGGGACTTGTGATCGCGTGCATAAGTTTGAAATTCCAGCACCATTAAAACAAAAATGGTGTGATGCAGAAGGTGAGTGCATGGATGAGGTCTTAGTGGATAGCTTGAAGTCATATTTGGCTAGCATTCCAGCCCAAGATAAAACACCACAACTCATTGTGTTGCATCAGATGGGAAGTCATGGTCCGGCTTATTACAAGCGTTCTACGGAACAGTTCCAGCCCTTTAAGCCAATGTGTTCAACCAATGCCATTCAAGGTTGTAGCCGAGATGAATTGTTGAACAGTTATGACAACTCAATTGTGTACACAGATCATGTTTTAAATCAGGTCATTCAAACCATTAAAGATGTGCCAAATTATCAAACAGGATTTTGGTATTTATCGGATCATGGTGAGTCGACAGGTGAAAGTGGCATGTACTTGCATGGAGCACCGTATGCTATTGCACCAATTCAGCAAACTCACGTGCCGATGATGATGTGGTTTTCACCAGCTTGGCAACAAGGTAATTCATCTCAAGTGAACTGTTTACAACAGCAAAAACAAGCTGTTCGTAGTCAGGATAATTTATTTCCGACCTTATTGTCGTTGCTTGAAATTAAAACTCAAGTGATTGATGATAAAAATGATATGTTAAAACAATGTCAAATCAATCCAACAGGAAAGGCATAAATCAGGATAAGCAGAATGACCACAATCTTAATGATCGAAGATGACTTCATGATTGCAGAATCCAGCAAGACTTTGTTGAAATTGCATGATTTTCAGGTGGAGTGGGTGAACAATGGGCTTGATGCATTAAAACTTTTACAGCAGCAAAGTTTTGATGTGGTGCTCTTAGATTTGGGCTTACCTATGATGGATGGCATGCAGGTATTGGCAAAAATTCGGCAAAGTTTTCCGAGTTTACCTGTACTGATTATTTCTGCGCGTGATCAGGTGCAGAATCGTGTCGATGGTTTGAATCAGGGCGCAGATGATTATCTGGTCAAGCCTTATGAATTTGTAGAACTTTTGGCACGTATTCAAGCTTTATTGCGTCGCACTACTCAAGAAGCACCCTCAAGTGAAACATTGATGCTTCGTTACGGTGATTTGGTGCTAGATGTTGAGCAACACATTGCTTTATTACATGGGCAAGAGTTGGAACTTTCCAATCGTGAATGGGCAATTCTGGTGCCGTTGGTCAGTTATCCGAATAAGATTTTTTCCAAAGCCAATTTAGAAGATAAGCTGTACGACTTCGATAGCGAAGTAAATAGCAATACAATTGAAGTTTATGTTCATCACCTGCGTGCAAAATTGGGTAAAGATTTTATCCGCACAATTCGTGGTATGGGTTATCGCTTAGGTAAATTGGATTAGGGGTTTTATGCAGCAATTGCACGCAATGCCAACACAAACATCTTTAAAGAAAAGATTGCTGATTTTTGTTTCGGGGTTTAGCTTGCTGTTGGGAGGTGTGTTAATTGCAACGGCATACTGGATTTCATTGGGTGAACTGGATGAAATTCTTGATGCACAAATGAAAAATCTTGCGGAACGTGTTGCTGTACATGATCCCACGCCAATCAAAAGCCATTTTGATATTCATAAACGCTATCATGAAGAAGACTTGTTTATTGATGTCTGGGAAAAACAGGAACATCCTCAACATCAATTTAATTTGTTATTACATAATGTAGATCAGGCAGGTTTTTATGACCGCTCCACCACGCAAGGGGTGTGGCGCATGTATGTATTACCAACAGAACATTATCAAATTCAGGTCAGCCAGCCTTTTTCTGCAAGAAGCCATTTAGCTTTAGAACTAGCCACCAGTATGTTTGTACCATATCTGGTGATGATCCCGTTTATTTTATGGGGTTTGGGCTGGGTGATTTTACGCAGTCTAAGACCAATGGATGAGTTTAGACAAGAAATAGCCCGCCGTGATCTAGATGAATTAACCCCGATTAAATTGAGTCGTTATCCTGTTGAGTTAATTCCCACCATTCAAGAGATGAACTATTTATTTGAACGGATTGAGTCGGCACAACAAGAGCAGCGTCAATTCATTGCAGATGCAGCACATGAGTTAAGAACACCAATTACCGCGCTTAATTTACAAATGCAGATTTTATTACGTGAATTTCCAGAAAACACGGCATTGGAAAATTTGAGCCAAGGTTTAATTCGTATTCAGCATTTAATTAGCCAGTTACTTGATTTAGCCAAGCAAGATGCAAGTAGCTTACATACCATGCAGCAACAGCCATTTTACTTAAACCAAGTGGCAGTAAACTGTGTAGAACAATTGATTCATGTGGCTTTGCATAAAGAGATTGATTTGGGTATGGAGCGCCAAGAGGAAGTATTGGTTAAGGGTTTAGAGTCTGCTGCACGCTCAATTATTTATAATTTGATTGATAATGCGATTAAATACACGCCTAAAAATGGCGTGATTAATGTCTCGATTTTTTCACAAGGCAATGAGGCCATTATTCAAGTTGAAGACAGTGGGCCCGGAATTGATCCTGCTTTATATGAACAGATTATGAAGCGCTTTTATCGCATTCATCATCATTTAGAGATGGGAAGTGGTTTAGGTCTCTCGATTGTGCAAAAGGCAGCGGAACATTTAGGTGGGAAAATTCAGTTTGGTAAGAGCCAAACTCTGGGTGGTTTATTTGTGCAAGTGCAGTTCCCTAAACAGGTGAAGTCAGATCAATGATTGCTGTAATTTGGCAATTGGCTTAACTCGTGCAAAAGTTAGTTGAGATTGCTTTTAATAAATTTTTTTCAGTTCGAACATACTTCAAAGTGTGCTGTTATTTTTGAATGAGGCACTTATTCAATAGGTGGTCAGTACGAAAAATACATGCTGACTTGAGCGAATTGAAGGGTCTAGAGACATCATTAATTTGACAGTTGTATCATAATTACAATTATCGTTAGAAAGGATTTTAAGCTGCTTCTTGAGAGTTTACTGTTTCAGGTTGTTGAGTAATAACAGAAGGTTGCTCTGACTCTAAAGTTTGAGCAGGAACCAATCGTTTATAAAAGAATGGATAAAGTGCGACGTTACAGCCCCAAATGACCCATGCTGTCCATAAATTATGACTGAGAAAGTGAGCACCACGCATCATTTGTGCCCAACCCATGCCAAAACCTAAAATCAAGCCTGCAACAAGATAGAAATAAGCCCGTTTAGGCGCTGTTTGTCTGAAGGCAAAAAATCCTGTCATTAAGGCAAACCCCGTTGCTGCATGTCCGCCAGGAAAACAGTGACCATGACTAAGAGTGAAATTCCAGAGAAAGCCAGTTGCTGTGGATTCTGTCATATTCCAAGGGCAGGCATGCTCCGACTGTGATTTAAGAATACCCACCACACTGGTACTCAAAATTAAAATCCAGAACAGATAAGCATACTGCCAGCGTTTTGCTGCCAAACGTTCAATTTTAAAACTCGCAAGCCAAAGGCTAACAAAGCTGATATCACAGAGAATGAGCAGATTTTTAACATATTTATGATTCAGCTTTTCCAAGAACCAGTCATAACGCCATGGAAATTGTCCATGAGTGCCTGTCCACGGTTGGATCAACATTTGGTCGAGTTGTCCGCCAATAGGAAACCAGAACTGTAAAAGAATAAAACAGCCTAGCAGAATCAATCCTTGTTTTAGGCTAAAGCGTTGTAATTCAGACATGGTCGTACAAACGAGATTTGGATGACTCTGATTAGAGCAAAGCAAACTTAAATCGGACTTAATTGAATCTTAAAAGCAGGTAGATGAGCTGATATATTTAACAGATTTGATGTAGAACTTAGCAGATAATCTGTAATGTAAACATGTTCTAAAATGCTAGATTAAAAGGCAAAAGTCACCCGAGAATGTTATGCCTATTCGTGCCGTATTATTTGATTTGGATAATACCTTAACCCACCGTGACCAAAGTATTCAGCGCTATAGTGCATATGTGTTACAGCAGTTTGACTCAGCTTTATTGCGCCCAGACTTACAAAAAATTCAAGACATTATCCGCCGAATTGATAATGGCGGCTATCCTAAAAAAGAACAACTGACTCACCCGAGCATTGGGGCATCGGTTGCATTTACTTTATTGCAAGAATTGGAATGGAAAACAGAGGTGGATTTTGATGATTTAACCGATTTCTGGTTTCAGTATTTTGGACAGTGTGCCGTTGCCATGTCTGGAGCATTAGAGTTGTTACAAAGCTTGAAGCAGCAAGATTACGCTTTGGCTGTGGTGTCGAATGGTGGACATGCAACTCGCTTGAATATTTTAACTGGACTTGGCTTCAAGGACTATTTTGATGTGATTGTGAGTTCTGAGCAGGCAGGAATGAGTAAGCCCCATCAGCAGATTTTTCTGCATACTGCGGAAAACTTGGGGGTACATCCGTCAGAATGTTTGTTCATTGGAGATCATCCTGTAAATGACATTCGAGGCGCGCAACGAGCAGGGATGCAGGCTATCTGGTTGCAAGGTTTTCACCCTGAAG
Organism: Acinetobacter sp. ANC 4910; assembly: GCF_004331035.1. Taxonomy (GTDB): domain Bacteria; phylum Pseudomonadota; class Gammaproteobacteria; order Pseudomonadales; family Moraxellaceae; genus Acinetobacter. Next base: position 155,686 of record NZ_SJNT01000001.1, on the reverse strand, counting down.
ATGAACGTTTACACGTTCCCCGTATTCAACAGTTACATGAGTTATATGCTTATTTAGAGTAATTATAAAATCTAAAGCATAAAAAAAGCGATTCCTGAGAATCGCTTCGTAATATGCGAAAATTGAGAAAACTTAAAACATACTGTCGTCCGAATTTGCTGAAATTTTGTGAATGGACAAATCAGCACCTCGGAATTCATCTTCTTGCGATAAGCGAATACCGATGCAGGCTTTTAAACCACCATACACCGCGAATCCACCTACAAGTGCGACCACAATCGCGAATAGGGTGCCAATGATTTGTGACATCATGGACACGCCACCAATACCGCCTAACCATTGTTGACCGAATATACCCACTGCTAGCCCACCAAAGGCACCGCAAATTCCGTGTAATGGCCAGACCCCTAGTACATCATCCACTTTGAGTTTGTTTTGGGTATAGGTAAAGAACTTCACAAAAATAATCCCAGCAATGGCACCAATCACAAGCGCACCAAAAGGATGCACAATATCGGAGCCTGCACAGATAGCAACCAGACCAGCAAGTGGCCCATTATGCAAGAAACCTGGGTCATTTTTACCCATCATGTTGGCCGTAATGGTTCCGCCCACCATAGCCATTAATGAATTAATGGCAACCATGCCTGAAATGGCATCCAAACGTTGTGCACTCATGACGTTAAAGCCAAACCAACCGACTATGAGGATCCAAGAACCTAGGGCAAGGAAGGGAATGGATGAAGGCGGATGTGCACTGACGCGGCCATCTTTTTTATAACGACCATGGCGTGCGCCCAGTAAAATTACAGCGGCTAAAGCAATCCATCCACCCATCGCATGGACAACCACCGAACCTGCGAAGTCATGGAATGGTGCACCAAATGTGTGCTCTAACCATGTTTGAATACCAAAATTACCATTCCAAACAATGCCTTCAAAGAATGGATACACCAATGCGACTAAGAGTAGTGTGGCCAGTGCTTGGGAACGCATTTTGGCACGTTCTGCAATACCACCAGAAATAATCGCAGGAATAGCGGCAGCAAAAGTCAGTAAAAAGAAGCAGCGCATCAGGTTATAGCCGTGATCTGCCGCCAAAGTTGCTCCCATATGGAAGAAATGATGTCCATAGGCGATGTAGTAACCTACGAAAAAGTAAGCCATTGCTGAAAGCGCAAAGTCTGTCAGAATTTTACTTAAGGCATTGACCTGATTTTTATGTCGAACTGTTCCTAGTTCTAAAAATGCGAAACCGGCATGCATTGCCAGTACCAACACTGCTCCTAGCAGCAGAAAAAGTAAATCGATATCTTGCATAGTTTGCTCGAAAAAAGTGCTAAATACGACTTTAGGTACAAATTTGGGAAGAGGATTTGCACCAAAATAGTTTAGTAAATCTAAAAATTGGAGTTCAGCAACCAAATACTCCGTTCATGCATATAATTAAGCAAAAAATGCACCAATTCAGATAAAATCATGAATTATTCGGTGGAAAATAGTGCATATCGGCTTAAAAGAGTGCTCTATGTTGCAATTAAAAATAATGCAAAATTGTCATTTCTATTTAATTAAATTAAAAATCATAGATATAAGTTGAATGTTTGTTCAGAATTTTTCGGGTCACTTAAATTCGCCAGATCAGCAGATTGAAGTGCATTTTTATTGATCAAGGATGAGAAAAAAAATTCATCAAGCGGGTTGAGTCCCTCTTGATGAATGTGCACGAAATTAATGCAAAATATTTTCTAAGAATTGTTGTGCCCTTTCACTACGCGGCGTGGTAAAGAATTCATCTTTGGAACAATCTTCGACAATTTTGCCTTGATCCATAAAGATAATTCGATTCGCCACTTGGCGTGCAAAGCCCATTTCATGAGTGACGCACATCATGGTCATGCCTTCTTTTGCCAGACCGACCATTACTTCGAGTACTTCATTAATCATTTCGGGGTCGAGTGCGGAAGTTGGTTCATCAAACAGCATGGCAATCGGGTCCATACTCAAAGCACGCGCAATCGCGACACGTTGTTGTTGCCCCCCAGAAAGTTGTGCTGGGAATTTATCCGCTTGCGAACTTAATCCGACACGGTCTAGGTAAGCCAGTCCTTTTTTCTTCGCTTCGTCCGCACTACGCCCTAAAACTTTAATTTGGGCAATGGTTAGGTTTTCAGTCACACTTAAATGTGGAAATAACTCAAAGTGTTGGAACACCATGCCTACACGGCTACGCAGCTTATTTAAATCGGTTTTGGGATCTGCAATGGGGATACCATCCACCAAAATTTGACCCTTTTGAAAGGGTTCTAAACCATTGACGGTTTTAATGAGGGTTGATTTGCCTGAACCTGAAGGTCCACAAACCACCACGACTTCACCTTGGCAAATTTGCGTGGTGCAATCGGTCAGGACTTGAAACTGTTGATACCATTTACTGACATTTTGGAGATCAATCATTATTTTTTGGTCACTCATACTTTTAATCTCCTTTGAATTTTTTTCACAATAAATGTTGCCAAGAGACTGATGCTAAAGTAAACCAGACCAGCAAATAGAATGTACTGGGTCAATAATGACATCAGGTCGCCACGAACATAGTTGGTACGGAAAAAATCGAGCAAGCCAATTGCATACACCATGGTCGAATCTTGGAACAAGATAATGGTTTGTTGAAGTAGTAATGGCGTCATTTTCCGAAAGGCTTGCGGCAGAATAATGAGACGCATGGATTGACCATAACTCATGCCTAGTGCATAAGCTGCGGCGCTTTGCCCTTTGGGAATAGACTGAATACCTGCACGGACAATTTCTGAAAAATAGGCTGCCTCAAACAGCATAAAGGCAACAATACTCGAAACCAAAGCGGTATCGATGGTCAAATACTTGCCTGTAATTGCGGTATAGAAAAACGGAACCGCAAAGTAAAACCACATCAGTACCAACAGCAGGGGAATAGAGCGGAATAAATTGACATAGGCTTGTGCGATTAGATTCAATATCCGAATTGAAGATAGACGCATTAAAGCCAGTAACGTCCCAATAAAAATCCCCCCGACGGTCGCTATGCTGACGACTTTCAAGGTAATACTGAGACCGTGCCATAAGGCAGGTGCAGAGAGCTGTAAATCTTGAATAAATGCAGTGAGCCAGTCCATTATTTATCTCCTGCAATCGTGCCAGGAATACGCAAGCGTTTTTCCAGAAAAGTCATGAATTGAATTAAGCAGATGTTAATCACAATAAAAATAATGGTGACGTAGGTATAAATCTCGATGGTGTTTTGCGTGTACTCACTGATTGTTTTCATCTGTGAAATAATTTCAGCTACACCCACCAGTGACGCGACCGAGGTGTTTTTTACACAGTTGGTCAGTTCGGAGCTGAGTGGAGGTAAAATGGTACGGAAGGACTGCGGCAATATAATGTAACGGTATAATTGTGCAGTACTGAACCCCATGGCATAGCCTGCATTAATTTGCCCATTGGGCAAGGCTTCAATCCCTGTACGGACTTGTTCGCAGACCCGTGCAGCCGTAAAGAGTCCCAAGCCAATACTGGCAGAAATCAGGGCACTGGTACTGGCACTTAAATCATTGATCCACCAATCTTTCAGTCCCGCAGGTAAAAAATTAGGTACTACATAAAACCAAATAAACAGTTGTATTAATAAAGGAATATTACGAAAAATGGTCACATAAGCCGTGCCTATAGCACGCGCTGTTTTATTTGGAAGCGTACGCATAATACCGAGCATACTGCCCAAGACAAATGCGATAGACCATGCCACGATGGCAATAAACAGTAACCAACCTAAGCCTGTTAAAATCCAGTTGAAATAGCTACTGTCACCGACACCTGTAGATTGAAATAGTACGCCCCAGTTCCAGCTATAGTTCATAGGAGCTCCATATTCTTAATCAGGTAGGCGAAAAGCACTACCTGAGAATCATTGAGAGAATGATCAGCATAAATTACTGATCACGGTCATGTGGTGATGCTATCAGGGCTTTTAATTGTTCTGACATTGCAAAGTTCAGGTTGATATTTTTAGGTGGAATAGGTTGTTCGAACCATTTTTTATACATGTTATTAATTTCACCTGAGCTATAGACTGCTTTAATTGCATCATCTACCACTTGTTTAAATTCAGTGTCGCCTTTTCTGAGCATACAGCCATAAATTTCATGAATAGGTGCAGTGCCCACAATCACCCATTGATTTGGGTCTTTGGCTTTTGACTTTTCCCCTGCAAGTAAAATGTCATCCATCATAAATGCTGCAGCACGTCCGTTTTGTAGCATGAGGAAAGATTCAGCATGGTCTTTGGCAGAAATAATTTCACCAATCCCCAGTTCTTTTTCATGTTGGCGAATATAACGTTCTGAAGTGGTCCCTGCGGTGGTTACCAGTTTTTTGCCTTTTAAGTCGGCAAAGTCTTTAACCCCAGAGTCTTTAGCGGTAAGTAAGCGCGAACCCACTTCAAAATATCCCACAGAAAAATCAACTTGTTGCTGGCGTTCTTTGTTGTTGGTGGTCGAACCACACTCTAAATCGACTGTACCATTAGAGACCAATGGAATACGGTTTTGGCTGGTGACCAAGTTATAGCGAATTTTTAAATCGGGCATATTCAGTTTTTGTTTGACTGCATCTACAACTTTAAGTTGTAAATCATGTGCATAGCCCACAGGTTGATTCGGATTATCGGCTATATAGGAAAATGGAATGGAAGAGTCACGATAGCCCAATACAATGGTACCTGACTGTTTAATTTTTTGTAGCGTTCCCGATGTGGAACCTTCTTTGCCCGCAGAATCACTACCACTTGGTGTCTTGTCGCCACTACAGGCACTTAAACCGAATACCAACGTACTGGCACAGAGCAGGGAAGTCAGGGGCCGTTTTAATAACATAAGTCAAACTCCTTGTGTTTTGTTCTCATCATTCACTTTATTTATTGACTGAATATCCATCAGCTTATTTGTTTTTGCATTATTGGCTGCTTGTTTAACAAACAGATTTAACTTCATCTTAGCGCGAGTTTTAGTCAGTTGTGCAGGTCAGATTGTTGATGCTTTGTTAACGATAAATCTTTAAGTTTTAAACAAATTTAAGACCAATAGATAGAATCTAGAGTGAACAAAGCAGAATCCGTGCCTGTGCAGCATTGTATGATTTAATAAAATACTGTGTTTAATAAAAATAAACAATTTAGTGTTGGAACATTCTAGAGTGATAAATAGATTCTGGATTTTAACTTAAATATAATTATTTGATTTTAATGTGCTTTTTTTAAATATTGGAGTTACTTACACGCGTATATATGTATAGGTCACTGTTCGGATAAAAACAGATGAGAACAAGATCAATACAACGATCTACCTATGATATTTAAAACCCATTATTGGTATGTCGCACCATGCAAGGTACTGTGATTGTGCATTTATTTCTGTTGAAGTAAATCAATGATTTAGATTGGGCGATATCGGGGATGGACATTCTATCATCGGGGTAATCTTGTTATAGTGCTTTTATTTTGCAGCGTGTGGATGAGTATGTCCTTCAATCTCAAAATCAGCTTAGAGCACAGGGCTGAACAGTCTCCACAACAGAAAAAATTAAATCGCTTAATTGATCAGATTGAACAACAAAAACAAGAACTGGCGACATGGCAAAACGCCAAAGCCGACATTCAAAACTATACGCGCAGTAAGCTTTTACCTGTTTATACAGAGTTAAATACGATTTTATTTGAACAGCTCGATACCCTATGGAATCACTTAGCCAGTGATGCTTTTAGCAAAGCAGACTTGGCACAGATTGACACCAAAATAGCCGCTTTAGCCAAGATGCTAAAAAAATCACAGAGGCTAACTTCCGTGCAACAAGAACAGGTAGAGAAAATTGACACTTTCTATAAGCAGCACGCAGAGCATGTACGCGCGAAGAAAGCTAAAGCGAACTCAATACAAAATCATGACCGCGCTGAAACGGTAGAACAAAACGTGGATGTAGACTGGGAAAATTATGAATATAATTCTGCCCAGTATGAAGCAGAGCGAGAACGTGCCAAGCAGTTAAAACAACAAGAAAAACGTGAGCAAGCAGCCAAAATGGCAGCGCAGTCGCTGAAAACCGTGTATTTAAAAATAACCGCCATGATTCACCCTGACCGTGAACCTGATGAAGAGAAGAAGTTAGAGAAGACCGAACTTTTGCAGAAGGTCAATGAAGCTTATGCAGAGCAGGATTTATTTTATTTACTGAAACTTCAATTACAGCTAGAGACCAATAAAGGCTTAAGCTCAAAAGCTTTAAGTTCTGAGCAAGTGAAGTTTTACCAGTTGTCTTTGGAAGCACAGAGTCAGAACTTACAAAGCCAGTTAGAGGAGATATTTGCATCTTTTCACTTGAGTAGTCATATCAACACTAAACAGCTCAAAATGAGTGATGTGTATAAGGTGATTGATAAGGATGCTGCTGAGTTAAAGCAGCAGGTGAAGTGGGAAAAAGAACGTTTAAAGCATATGAAAAAGGTGAGTGGGGTGGAGATGTTGTTGGGGCATGGGGTTTTGTAAGCCTTTAAAAGCACCTCTCCCTAACCCTCTCCTAGAAGGAGAGGGAACGTTGTGTATCGAATAATTATTAAATACACAAAGGATGCTCCCTCTACCTATGGGAGAGGGCTGGGGTGAGGGTCATATGACAGTAAATTTATTCTGAAGTGGTATTCGACTTTAAATCATCCACAAACTCAGTATGTTTAAGGTTTTTTAATGCTCTGTTAATAAAATCGATGATTGCACTCGTACTTCTTGAGGAAATTTTATTTGCTAACTTTTCCCAATTGTATGAGATATACTCTTCATAAAACTGCTGATAGAACTGAGCGCTCATTTCGATTTTCCACCCATATTGTTTACCTAAATTATATAAGCACCAAAATTCTCTTATTTTTTCAATACTGTATTTTTGTAAGAAAACTTTATTTTCTATTTCTAGAACATCTGATTTAAGGAGAAGTTCCAATAGTTTTCCACTAGGAATTATTCCAAGTTCATCATCAGATTCGTCAAATTTTAGTCCATTAATAATAGTGCGAATTTCTTGTATAGTTAGGTACAAAAAATCTACTTTAGGAGAAATACTTAATCTTTCATATTTAAAATCAAAAGGTAGTGTATTTGCTTTAGGAATTTCTCGATAGCTCAAGAAGCTTTCACAAAAATACTTGTCAAATTCCTCAAAGCAGGAAAATTTTTTATTATGACGTCCATCATACGTGGAGCTTACCTTATTATACCAACTATCATTTTTTACGAATAAAAAACTACCTTTATGAACAAAGGTTATTCTTGGTGAGTTTTCAGGAAGCGGTTGTTCTTCGAATAAATTGTACTCCCAATGCTTGGCATCAGTGATGAAATCATTATTGATAAGAGTGTATTCAGTAGTTTCGGATTGAGAGTAATTTTTAATATTGGGTATTGTGTTGGTTTCTAAATATATGTAGTTATTCGTAATATCTGCTGAGAAATTTCGATAAACTAATCTTTTAGGCTTAATCCATGTTTTAAAGCCACTCATGTTAATAATAATAAATTTTTGTTCTTGTATTTCATATAATTCAATACCGTGAATATCAAGTCCACCACCATTAGGGAAAAATGCATGATGTAAATCAGGTTCAAAACTATAAAATGTATTCAGAAAATTATATATTGCTTGTATATCTGTAAGCTCAACTTTACAAGCTTGGTAAGGGTTTAATTTATTGCATACATCGTTCCATTTACCATCTATATATTTAGAATAATTTTTCAGTGATTCCTCTACTTGATTTAATATATAAATTATTTCTTCTAAAGCTATGCGTTCCGATGGGTTGGTTTTAGTACACCTTTCTATAATTATGTGAATGTTAGTCAAAATAATTTTTTCTTTAAATAAAATCTGTTCTAATTTTTCTCTTTGAGAGGCTGAATATTCACCATCAAATCCATGTTCATCTTGAGTTAAAATCATCCAAATTGTTACGCCAATAGAATAGATGTCTGATTTCTTATAATCTTCTGTTTCTAAGTCCTTATCAGTTTTTCGCATTTCAGGGGCAATTGTTTGGTAGTTCCCCATACGTGTTCCATGAGGAGTAATCCCTGTAGTCTCCTGTGGATCTGTCACTAAACCAAAATCAGCTAAATATAATGTATTGTCCAAAAATAAAAGATTATTAGGCTTTATATCTCGATGACAATAATTTTTTGAGTGTAAGTGTTTAATATCATTACATACTTTAATAATAAGTTGAATTTTTTGTAAAAATGCTGTTTCAGAAATACCTTCATCAAATGTTTTTGCTAAAGGTAATCGTACCCAAGAGTAATCATTTTCATTTAATGAATAATCAAAAATGGGCAATACACTATATTTTTCTTGAGATTGGTAGAGAGCGGTATGGACCTCAAATTCTCTTCTTAATCGTGAAAATTCAATTGGACGGTTTGTTTTAGGTAAAAATTTAAATACACATATATGGGATGGATTATCTTGCTCATAAGCTGTCCAAATTAACCCATTTCCGCCACTATTGATTTGCTTAATTAGTTTCCAGTGAATTTCATTTGATTCAATTATTTTATTTGGTTGTGGTTTTAACGACATAAAAAATCCCCTCTAATTAGAAGGGATTTTAGTTTAATTATTAATCACTTGAAAGCATCAAAGCGCAGCAATTTGCTCCATATTCGCTTTAATTTTCACTAACTGATCAGCAAACTCAGCCAGTTTCACTTTCTCACCTTCAACCACAGCCGCAGGTGCTTTCGCTACAAAACCTTCATTAGAAAGTTTGCCTGCAATGACGTCATGCTGTTTTTGCACTTTGTCTAAGTCTTTCTGTAAACGACCTAATTCCGCTTTCGGATCAATCAAACCCTTCATTGGAACAAAGACAGACGCATGTCCAACCACAGAAGAAGAAGACAATGGCGGTTGTTCAGCATCAGCCAAGAACGTAATGCTTTCCACTTTCGCCAAGGCTTTAAACAACGCTTCAATACGTGTGATCTGTGCTTTTTCTGCTTCCGTCGTGTTTTGTAGAAGCACTGGTAATAAACGCGCATTACCTAAGCCCATCTCACCACGGATGTTACGTACCGCACCAATCAAACCTTGAAGCCATTGCATATCTGCTTCAGCCTGTTCATTTACACGCTCAGGGTTAGCAACAGGGTACTGCGCCAGCATAATGGTTTCGCCAGAAATACCAAGTTTCGGTGCAAGCGTCTGCCAAATTTCTTCCGTCAAATACGGCATCAATGGATGTGCAAGACGTAAAGACGCTTCCATCACCGCAAGGAGTACACGACGAACTTCAGCTTTACGCTCAACCGACACGTTTTCATCATTCAGAACAGGTTTTGTCAGCTCGACATACCAGTCACAGTATTCATTCCAAATAAACTCATAAATCGCTTGTGCAGCCAAGTCTAAACGGTAAGTTGCGAAAGCTTGTTGTACCGCAGCTTCTGCTTTTTGCAAACGGCTTACGATCCACTGTTCAGGCAATTCCCAAAGGTCTTGACGAACTTCGCTACCAATTTCTTGATTTTCACAGTTCATCATTACGAAACGGGTTGCGTTCCAGATTTTGTTGGCAAAGTTACGGTAACCTTCAACACGTTTCATATCGAACTTAATGTCACGACCTGTGTTGGCAAGCGCGCAGAAGGTGAAACGCACTGCGTCCGTACCATAGGCTTGAATGCCTTCTGGGAACTCTTTACGGGTTGATTTTTCAATCTTCGCCGCTTGTTTCGGGTTCATCAGACCTGTAGTACGTTTTTGTACCAAAGTCTCAAGGTCTACACCGTCAATGAGGTCTAAAGGATCAAGCACGTTGCCCTTAGACTTCGACATTTTTTGACCTTCGCCATCACGAACTAAACCGTGAACGTATACCGTTTTAAACGGTACTTGTGGCGTACCATCTTCATTCTTCATAAAGTGCATCGTAAACATAATCATACGAGCAACCCAGAAGAAGATGATGTCAAAACCAGTCACTAACACATCCGTTGGGTGGAAAGTATTGAGGAAATAGTTTTCCGCATCTTTCTTGGCATCGCCAGTCCAACCAAGGGTTGAGAACGTCCAAAGCGCAGAAGAGAACCAAGTATCGAGTACATCTTCATCTTGACTCAGCGCAACATCAGCAGGGATGTTGTTTTTGGCACGTACTTCAGCTTCGTCACGACCCACATAGATATTGCCTTCAGCATCGTACCAAGCTGGAATACGGTGACCCCACCAGAGTTGACGAGAGATACACCAGTCTTGAATGTTGTTCATCCACGCCATGTACATGTTGCTGTACTGCTCAGGAACAAACTTGATGTCGCCATCTTTCACCGCTTTAATAGCTGGCTCAGCAAGCGGTGCAATTTTTACATACCATTGGTCTGTCAATAATGGTTCAACGATTACGCCTGAACGGTCACCGCGAGGTGGTTTGAGTGTATACGGTTGAATTTGGTCTAACCAGCCTTCAGCTTCAGCTTGTTCAACCAATTTCTTACGTGCAGCAAAACGCTCTAAACCAATATAGTCCGCAGGAGCAGGGATGGTTTTAGAAATTTGCTCGCCCGCTTTCGCGATGTATTCAAACTCTGCCAACACTTCTGCATTTTTATTGAAGATGTTGATGATAGGCAGCTCACAACGCTTACCGACTTCATAGTCGTTAAAGTCGTGTGCAGGGGTGATTTTCACACAGCCTGTACCGAATTCTTTATCAACATATTCATCTTTCACGATAGGAACGGCACGGCCTGTAATTGGCAGAATGATGTTCTGACCCACAAGGTGTGTATAGCGTTCATCATCCAGTGCCACAGCAACGGCTGTATCACCTAACAATGTTTCAGGACGAGTCGTTGCAACAACGATGTGATCTTTGCCATCGTGCGTACGTAGAGATTTGTCTTCAAAGAAGTATTTGAAGTGCCATAGTGAACCTGCTTCTTCTTTATCCGACTCAACTTCGAGGTCAGAAAGTGCAGTTTGTAGCTTAGGATCCCAGTTCACCAAACGTTTGCCACGGTAGATCAAGCCATCTTCGTGTAATTTCACGAATACTTCTTTCACGGCATTGGATAAACCTTCATCCATGGTAAAGCGTTCACGAGACCAATCTACAGATGAACCTAAACGACGGATTTGACGGGTAATGGTGTTACCTGATTGCTCTTTCCATTCCCAAATTTTTTCAATGAATTTTTCACGGCCAAGGTCATGACGACTGACACCTTGAGCACCCAACTGACGCTCAACCACCATTTGCGTGGCAATACCCGCATGGTCTGTACCCGGTTGCCATAAGGTATTTTTGCCTGACATACGGTTGTAGCGTGTGAGGGCATCCATAATGGCATTGTTAAAACCATGACCCATATGCAAGCTGCCGGTGACGTTTGGTGGTGGAATCATGATACAGAATGACTCACCTTTTTCAGAGGGCTTGAAATAGCCACGCTCTTCCCAAGTTTGGTACCATTTTTTCTCGATCTCAGTCGGATCGTAAGTCGTAGCAATGTTTTGCGCAGAATCAGTCATAGTCAGAACAGATAAAAAGTGAATAAAAAATTGCAGCTAGTGTAGCAAAAAAATAACTGCTTTGGGATGTTCGTCAAATGCTTTGTTTCTGCAATTGTCACAGCAAGTGAGAGGTTTTATGATGAAGCTTGTATAACGACCGCGTACAAGATCGTAGAACTTGATAAAAAGGAAAAAATAGAATGAGTTATGTTATTTCACTTAAGTTGAAATCAGCAACCCATCAACGTTTTCAGGATATTCATCAACAACTCAATCAAGGGCAAACTGAGAGTTTGTCTAAAGCATTGGGTGAGGTGCTGGCAGATATTTCCTATGAAGTGATTGATCAAGTTTTTGGTGAGATTACCCGCGTTTCGCATTCGGGGGATAATGAGTCTGCCAAAGTAATTCAACACATTATGGAAACCACGCGTAAATATATGCCATGGTCGGTGTCATTTTTTGGTAATGAACGCTTGCTGCCGATGGTGAATTATCTGCACGAACTGATGTATCAAAAACAGGGTGAATTTTATTTGTCCTATCCAGTCGATGAAGACAGTGTTCAAGCTTTGCTCAGTTGCGCCGAAGAAATGCAACAAGGCAATAATTCCGCGGTGATTCCAGCTTTACAGGCATTTACTCAAATTGTGGATCAGGGGGTGACGCATTTAATTCGGATTCCGAAAAAAATGCTGAAATTTAATGTAGTGGTGGATAAGACCTTGAACGGGGTCATTCATGTCACTACACAAATGGGCTATAAGCGTTTTGATAAATTGGGCACGCAATATGATGCCAAAACCATGAGTCATTATTTCAATCATTTTCTTGTTTTTTTAGGAAATTCAACCAACAATTAGGCACTCGCCGTAATTGAATCAGGGTAGACAACAATGGCCAAGCTAGACAGTTTAGAAAATAAAGTGGTATGGATTACTGGGGCATCTTCAGGTTTAGGTAAGGCCTTGGCACAAGAGTGTGCATTACAAGGTGCACAAGTGGTGTTGACCGCTCGCCGCATTGACGAATTGGAAAAGGTTCGTGTTGGATTGTTAAATCCAGATTTGCATCTTTCTATTTGCGCCGATATTACCAACGAAGCTCAAGTATTACATGCGTATGAACAAGTCTTAGCGGCCAAAGGACACATTGACTGGCTCATTAATAATGCGGGTTTAAGTCAGCGTGCCCTGATTGCAGAAACCACCATGCAAACAGAACGCACCATTATGGAAGTCGATTACTTTTCACAGATATTTTTGACCAAAACTGTTTTACCCACATTCTTAAAGCAAAAGTCAGGGCGGGTGGTATTTGTTTCGAGTATTGCTGGACTCTTAGGGACGCAATATCGTGCCTCTTATTCTGCGGCAAAAGCAGCCATTCATATGTGGGCAAACAGTTTAAGAGCAGAAGTGGCAGAGAATGGGGTGGATGTTTCGGTGGTTTTCCCTGGTTTTGTAAAAACCAATGTGTCCATTAATGCTTTAAATGGAGCGGGTCAGGCACAAGGTTTTGATAATGAAGCAACCGCCAATGGTTTAGAAGCAGATGAATTTGCACAGCACACAGTCAAAGCATTGATGCAAGGTGATGAATATATTGTGATTGGTGGGCGTAAAGAAAAATTAGGCGTGCTGGTTTCACGTTTATCACCAAGTGCACTGTATCGTATGATTCGTAAAGCGAAAGTAAAGTAAATGGGGAACTATGGGGGAAAGCAATGCTTTCTCCTTTTTTGATCATAACTATAAAAACCAATGAATGATTTATTGATTGATTTTGTTTAAATAATTTAACAACAATTCTGCATTTTTGCCACGAACTTGCCAAGACATACAACGTACGCCGCCACCCATATGACACACATTTACGGACTGTACTGGCACAACAGTACGTTTCGTCATGCTCCGAATTTGTTTTAAAGCTACGGCATCTGCTTTAATACCAAACTGCGGAAAATAAATCCGTTCAGGCGTCACCAGCATATTGGTATACAGTCCACAAGCTGATCCAAATTTTTCATCGTAGATTTCACTGCCATCATAAGGAGTAATGATTTCATGAATTTTGAGATTCGGAATACCGCGTTTTAAATCCGCCTTAAGTTGTTTGGCATAGTCAGGATCTTCAGGATAGGTGTTAATCACCAAAGTATTTTGATCGATAAAGCTGACCACACCATCGGCATGTTCCAAGCCACCTTGTTCATCAGCTTCAATGAAGGCAATCTGCTTTGCACCTGTTAATGCCATTAATTTCTTACGAGCTTCATTTTCAGTGAGCTTATTGTCGGTTAAAAATTTGGTGCTCAGTACGACATTGCCATAACCGTCTTCAACCCAATTACCGCCATCATTTAACAGCTTACTTTGAGTAAACTGTAAACCCGCTTTCTGACTATAGGATTTAAACTTGTCTTGTACCTCATCTGAAATGGCTTGTCCTTTTTTTCCTCCGCCTTGCCCTGCGGCAGTGTAGCGAAACATGATAGGTTGAGCAGGATTAGCACTGCTGAAATCGCGCATCCAAATGTCCTGCATTGGGGCAATTGCGACATGCTTTTTGCCCAAGGCTTTGACATAGTCGGGGTAGAGCTGTTTATCGGTTAGAACAATGACATCATCTCCATTTTTAATAATTTTTTTTGCATAATCGACGTGAAAGTCGAAAATATCATCCATCACTTTTGCATAGTAAGCATCATGATTTTGCGGAGAGGCCAATACAATTAATTCAGCTTTGGCTACAAGTGGAATCATGCTGAATGCAGCCATACTTATTTTCAGTACTAAAGATTTCATGATCTGTGACCTATTTGCAGGGTAGGTGATATCCATTTTATTTTTGTTCAGTGTAGAGCGTTATACGCTAGCGAGTAATCTATCATGCCAAATGCACAATAGTCGGTGAGAGAAGAGCATGAGTTATTTAGAAAGCTCATGCTGTTTGAGTTTGGTGAATGTGGAAGATGATTTACGACTTCAAAATAGCTGTGCCATAAGCAAAAACCTCAACCATGCCGCCTTGCATACCCATTTCGGTAGTCGCCAGTCGTATACAAGCGATATGCGTTGCGCCGTATTTCTCTGCTTCCAATTTGAGTCGGACAATGGCTTCACGACGGGCACGATCCACGACACTTTCATAGCTTGTGAGTCTACCCCCAAAAAAGTTTTGTACGGTGGCCAGTACATATTTGAAATAATCGTGAGAAATTACAACATTGCTGCTGATCATGTGCCCAGACTGTTCGAAACTTACTTTGCGTAAATTCCCTACGGTAATGTAGGCAAGGCGCTTTTCATTGTGTTCCAGTTCTGCCAAATGTTTGCGTTCGTTATAACGACCAAAGCCAAAACCGACACTAAATAACACCACAAAGATGAGTAACTGGAAAATTAAACTTTCCATGTGTTAAGCCTGTGTTGGAAATGGATCAGGGAGATGGTTGTTTAATGGGGTGACACGGACGGCAGTGCCATAAACAAATAATTCTGAAGCGCCTTGGGCAATATTTGAGGTTGAAAAACGGATTCCTACGATGGCATTGGCGCCTAAAGCTTGTGCTTTTACAATCATACGATTCATGGCTTCTTGACGTGATTCTTCTAAAAGCTCGGTATAGGCAGTGAGTTCACCACCAACAATATTTTTTAAACCTGCCAGAAAGTCGCGCCCCACATGTTTACTCCGAACCGTACTGCCATAGACCACATCAAGTTGTTGGGAAATCGTATGTCCAGGAACAGACTCAAGGTTACTTAAAAGCATAATATTCAATATTTAAATGATTTGATTATGTTTGAAGATAGGAAAAAGCCTGCCAAAAAGCAATAAAAAAGCCCACCGAAGTGAGCTTTTCATGGCGTAAACCTTAGTTTGCAGTTTTGTTGTATTTCACATCTGAAGAAGAAGGTTGTTTCACCACTTGATCCGTCGTGTTGGCTTTTACACCACCACCTAAAGTTTTATACACTTCAACTTGGTTGTTTAAGTTTGCTTGCTCAAGCAATAACAAACCTTGTTCCGCAGCGTAAGATGTACGCTGTGCATCCAGTACAGTGAGGTAGTTGTCGATACCTGCACGGAAGCGAGCAGTTGAAAGCTTATAGGTGGTGTTGGTTGCATCTACAAGACGGCGTTGTGCCGCCAAACGGTCACCAATATTTTCACGTACTGCCAAGGCATCATTCACTTCACGGAAAGCCGTTTGAATGGTTTTTTCATAATCTGACAACGCAATTTTTTGGTCAGTTTCTGAAATCTTCACATTGGCACGACGCGTGCCCCAGTCAAAGATTGGAATGTCCAAGCTTGGGCCGAGTGACCATACAAAGGCACCTGATTTAAACAAGTCGCTTAAATCTGTCGATGCATAACCCGCTGTGCCCGTTAAGCTGATGGTTGGGTACAATTTTGCTTTTGCTGCGCCAATGTTGGCACCCGCAGCAGACAATTGATATTCCGCAGCGCGGACATCAGGACGGTTATTTAATAAGTCGCTTGGCAAGCCCGCTGTCAACGCCGTACTTTGGGTAACGCGTTTAACAGGCTGAGGAGACAATAAGTTTGCAGGGACAGGCTGACCTACCAACAGGTTTAACAGGTTCTGTGCTTGTGCAACTTGAGTCTTGTAGTTAGCAACATCATTACGTGCGGTTTCAACCGAAATTTGCGCTTGGCGTACAGGGACTTCGCTGTCGATACCCACATCAAAACGTTTTTTGTTCAAGTTGTACGATTCAAGCTGTGCTTTTAAGGTTTGGTCTGCCAGTTTTAAGTTGGCATTGGCAAACGAATAGCTTAGCCATGCTTGTGCAACCTGACCAATCAATGAAATTTGCGTTGCATCACGTGCACTTTGAGTCGCCAAATAACTGTCTAGAGCATTATCTTTTAAGCTACGAACACGACCCCAAAAGTCTAACTCATAAGCAGTGACACCGAGGCCAACATTATAAGTTGTCATCGGTTTGTTGCTGCTGAAGGTATCTTGGCGAAGTACACTACCACTTGCGCCAATGGTTGGCAGTTGGTTGTTTTCGCTAATTTGATACGCTTGCTGTGCACGTTGGATGTTCAGCGTTGCGGTACGTAAGTCACGGTTATTCGCTAAAGCCATTTCTATGACTTGTACCAATCGTGGATCAGCAAAAAAGTCTTTATAGCCTTGTTCCGCAACAGAAGGGCCTGCTGTTGAACCAATGTATCCTGTTGGGATATCCGCTTGAGCGACGGGTTCTGGACCACGCATGCTTTGACATGCAGTCAAAGCAAGCGCAAGTGCAGATACCGCAATGCTACGACCTGAAATAGACCATACTTTTTGCATCACGATGTTTGCTCCTGATTATTTTGTTTCTTAGGTTTGTATTTAAAGATACTACGAATCCAAACAAAGAATACTGGAATGAAGAAAATACCCAAAAGTGTAGAACTAATCACACCACCAAGTACACCAAAGCCGACAGAGTGCTGACTTCCTGCACCGGCACCTGTAGAAAGCGCAAGTGGAAGTACACCAAAACCAAAGGCAAGAGTGGTCATGATAATTGGGCGTAAACGCATTTTTGCAGCATGTAAAGTTGCATCAAATAGATCTTCACCTTTTTCCTGCAATTCTTTCGCAAATTCTACAATCAAGATGGCATTTTTTGCTGAAAGACCAATTACTGCAACAATTGCGACTTGGAAATAGATGTTAAACGATAGGTTTGGATCGCCTTTAATGATCATACCCAACCACGTTAAAGTAAATGCACCGATAATACCCAGTGGTACAACCAGCAATACTGAAACAGGAATAGACCAGCTTTCATATAATGCTGCAAGACATAAGAAGACAATCAGCATCGAAAGAGCAAGTAGAGGACCTGTTTGACTACCTGAATCACGTTCTTCTAAAGATAAACCTGTCCATTCATAGTCAAAGCCTTGTAAGCCCATAGATGGTAATTTGCCAATGATTTCTTCCATCGCTAGCATCGCATCACCAGAACTTACACCTGGTGCAGGAGTACCCTGAATGTTCACGGAAGATATGCCGTTATAACGTTCTAAACGTGGCGAGCCATACGTCCATTGTCCAGTTGCAAATGCTGAGAAAGGAACCATCGTACCGACGTTATTACGCACGTACCATTTGTTCAAGTCTTCAGGCATCATGCGTGTACTTGCTTCGCCTTGAACATAGACTTTTTTCACACGACCGCGGTCAACGAAGTCATTAATATATGAACCACCCCAAGCCATGCTCATGGTGCTATTAATATCTGCAATACTGACACCCATTGAGCCTGCTTGTGCTTGGTCAATGGTAATTTGGTATTGAGGGGTATCTTCCTGACCATTTGGACGTACGCCTGCAAGACGTTTATCTTGTGCAGCCATGCCCAAAATCGCATTACGTGCAGCAATCAGTTTGTCATGTCCCTGACCACTTGCATCTTTCAACTGAACATCAAAACCAGATGCTACACCTAATTCAGGCATTGCTGGTAATTGCAATGGGATGATGTAAGAGGCATCTTTGATCATATTTAATGACATACCGCGTTGAATAATTGCACCAATCTGAGATTCTGGAGAAGTACGTTCGTCCCAGTCTTTGAGCTTAATAAATGCAAGACCTGCGTTTTGACCTACACCAGTGAATGAGAAACCAGAAACGGTAAAGATTGAAGCTACATTTTCTTTTTCTTTATTCAAGAAGTAGTCTGTCATGGTGGTTATGACTTTGTCGGTACGTTCAAGGCTTGCACTTGGTGGAAGCTGAACTAGAGTCATAACGACGCCTTGGTCTTCATTTGGTAAGAACGAAGAAGGCAATACTTTGTATAGACCTACTAAACCTGCAATCACCAATACATAAACCGCACCCGAGAAGACTTTATGATGGGTCATACGATTGACACCACCTTGGTACTTCAGGGCAACTTTTTCGAAGCTGTTGTTAAACCAACGGAAGAAACGCGCAAAAATATTGTTACTTTCCGGTTTATTCGGATCGTGTTGTTTTAACAAGGTTGCACACAGGGCAGGGGTAAAGGTTAATGCCACAATCAGTGACAAAATCATCGCGGTCACAAGCGTGATGGAGAACTGACGGTAAATAACCCCCGTTGTACCACCAAAAAATGCCATTGGAACGAATACCGCAGTTAACACACTGGTAATACCCACCAAGGCACCAGAAATCTGTTGCATTGATTTTTCAGTTGCAGCGACAGGATCGAGATGTTCTTCTTGCATTACACGTTCGACGTTTTCGACGACTACAATCGCATCATCGACCAGAAGACCAATCGCTAAGACCATCGCAAACATGGTGAGCGTGTTGATTGAGAAACCGAAAATATTAATGACTGCAAATGTACCCAATACCACAACAGGTACGGCAAGCGTCGGAATAATGGTTGCACGCCAGTTCTGTAAGAACAAGAACATCACAATGAATACCAAGAATACGGCTTCAATTAAAGTATGTACTACACTTTCAATTGAAAGCTTAATAAATGGTGTGGTGTCATAAGCCAGTTGATCTTTTAAACCGTCTGGGTAGTTTTGACGAAGTTCACTTAAGCGTTTTTCAACAGCCGCGGCAGTATCGAGTGCATTGGCACCTGTTGCCAGTTTAATTGCAACACCGCCAGCAGCTTTACCATTAAATTTAGAGTCAAATTGATAGTTATCTGAACCGAGTTCAACACGTGCAACATCACCTAAGCGAACTTGGGCACCTGAAGCCATATTTTTCAGAAAGATATTTCTAAACTGCTCAGGCGTTTGCAACATACTTTGAGCATTCACCGTCGCATTCAGTACTTGACCTTCTACAGATGGTGAACCGCCTAACTGACCAACCGCCACTTGAGAGTTTTGTGCATTAATGGCAGCAGCAACATCACTCGGTGTGATTTGTAAGCTGGTCATTTTGGCAGGATCAAGCCAAATACGCATGGCGTATGAACCACCAAAGACTTGCACTTCACCGACACCTGCAACACGGCTTAGTGGTTCAGAAATGTTGGAGTTCACATAGTCTTTAATGTCGGCAGCAGATAAGCTTCCATCAGGAGAGTAAAATGCAAGAACCTGCATAAAACTCGCACCTGACTTGGTGACTTTTACCCCTTGACGTTGTACATCTTCAGGTAAAAGCGCTGTTGCCGATTGTAGTTTGTTTTGTACTTGAACTTGTGCAATATCAGGGTCAATCCCTTGCTCAAAGTTCAAGTTGATGGATGCCTGACCATTACCCGCACTGTTAGATGAAATATAACGTAAACCATCCAAACCATTCATTTGTTGCTCAATGATTTGAGTGACTGTGTTTTCTACAGTTTGTGCAGATGCACCAGGGTAAGTCGCAGCAATTGTCACCGTTGGTGGTGCAATCGTCGGATATTGGGCAACGGGCATTTTGGTGAGGGTTAGAATACCCGCCAGCATAATGACCAGTGCAATCACCCACGCAAAAATGGGGCGATGAATAAAAAATTGAGCCATTCAGTCTACCCCTTATGCGTGTGAAGTAGCTTTTTGTTCAGTGTTTGATTCTGCTTGTTTCGCTTGCGGTTTTTCAGCAGATGCTGGCGCAGATGCTTTTGGTGCCTCAGTTTGAGGTTGATATGGTTTCGCAGAAACGGATTGTCCCGGTTTTACTTTCGCAACACCATCCACCACAATTTTTTCACCTGTTTTAATGCCTTCAGTCACAATCCAATCCTGACCTTGAACACCCACAGTGGTTACAGGACGTGACTCAATTGCACCTTTCGCATCCACAATCATCGCCATCGCTTGACCTGTTGGTGTACGCGTAATTGCCGCTTGAGGGACTAAAATTGCATTAGGAATCACACCTTGTACAATTTGTGCATTGGCAAACATACCTGGTAATAGCAAGTGATTTGGATTTGGGAATACCGCACGAATTGTGACTGTGCCTGTTTCTGTATTTACACTGGCATCAGAGAATGCTAAACGACCTTCAATTGGGTAGTAGCTACCATCTTCAAGTTTCAGCTTCACACGCGTGTTGTTACTGCTGTCCAAACTGCCTTTGCTAAGTTGCTGGCGTAGACGCAATAATTCGGTGCTAGATTGGTTAATATCCACATAAATTGGGTCTAACCGTTGAATCGTCACCAATGGATCTACTTGATTTGCAGTGACAAGCGCACCCGCCGTTACTGTTGAACGGTTGGTTTGACCAGAAATAGGAGAACGAATAGTTGAATAACCTAAGTCCACTTCGGCATTTTTGACTTGTGCACGTCCAGCCGCAACTTGTGCATCAGCAACTCTAACTTGCCCGACTAAATCATCATATTCTTGTTTCGAAACGGCATTGCTTGAAACCAGCTGTTGATAACGATTGAGCTTTGTTTTAAGAGAACTTAAGTTTGCTTCTTGTTGTAAGAGTGCTGCTTTTGCATTGTCGAGTGTAGCTCGGTTGGTACGAGAATCTAACTCATACAGTGCCTGACCTTCACGGACATAACTTCCTTCTGCAAATAAGCGTTTCAGAATAATACCACTGGTTTGCGGGCGGACTTCTGATACTTCAAATGCTATGGTTCTGCCAGATAACTCTACAGATTGTTCGACGCTTTGCGGTTGTGCAACAATAATACCAACTTCCGTTGGTGGCATTTGTTGAGATGCACCAGCCTGCTGCACATCTTTTTGATCTTTGCTACAACCAACAAGTGCAATACTTGTTGCTAATGCACAAGCGGTGAGGGCTGGAGCCCAAAGCTTTGCAGACATCATTGTTCCACCTCAGTTAGATTATTATCTAAAATTAATTTATTTTTTGCTGAATAGTGTGTTGTAACACTATATATAGCAGGGTAATCCAAATAAAACTTATGCCCCAACCTGCAAGAACATCGGAAGGGAAATGTACGCCCAAATACACTCTTGAGCACCCCATTAAAACGAACCATATAATTGCAAAACAACAAATATATGAATATTTGGAGTGTTCACGGTATACATAAATAACCAGGCCACTTAAAGCAGCAGCATAAACACTATGCGCGCTTGGAAAAGAAGAACCATAACTTTGAACCAAATGAAATATTTCAGGTGGGCGTGGTCTTGCAATCCCGTATTTAAGTAGCCAAGCAAAGGCTCCGCTTCCAATCAGTCCTAAACAAATTAGTAATATATCAGTGTATTTTTTATACCAAGTTAGGTAGGAACTCCATAAAGTGGTAAAAAAAAGTACAGCTGGCATCCCCCCAATTGCTGATAGTAGCGTTGTTATTTGGTTCAGATTCTCAGTACGATGATGACTTGCCCATTCGACTATAGCCAAATCGAATGAAAGCAGAGTGGGAGTGTTTAAAATCAAGACACTGAAAAATAACAAAAAACAACCAATAATAAGCAACAAGTACGGCATGCATTAACCTCTTGTTCGTTTAACCGGGCCTCCTCCCAGTTAATATCTGGGACAAAGTGTACTAGCCAGTACACTTTTTTTCAAGTCTGTGTGAACTCGGTTAAATTTTTCTATAGTAAGGTGGAAATATAACAAATCATTTACTTAAAGTTTTGTGAGAATTTGTAGTTTCGTCAACGACTAAAGGCGATTTTGGTGGCCAAAAGAAATCACTTGGACGCGTTAAAAAGTGGGTCAGTACTAATTTTGCCAACGGTTTCCATTGCTCAAAACGCACGCGACGCGCCCTCAAAGCAACAATAATGGTCAGTGTGAAACTCACAAATAAGTTAGTCAAACCAATTAAAAGGACACCTAAAAAAGATACAATAATTAGGCCAATATCAGGGCTATCATTAATATTTATGAGACCTTGTATAAAATTGGCAGAGGCAAAGGCAATATGTCGAATATCTAAGGGCAGACCTAAAATAAAACCTATAGTGCCCATGCTGCCGAGCATGATCCCAAAAATAAAATTACCCGCGAGCGCACCTAAATTCCGTTCTACATATTCTGCAAATTTATTCAGGCGTTCTTGTCCTAAGTATGATTTCAACTGCTGATGTGCTTTAAGTCTGGGTCCTACTTTTCGGTAAACTGCCATATTGTCGAAGTATCCCGCAATTAAGCCAGATAGAAAAAGACAGATCCCTGCAATAGCTGCATGTGGAATAGCTAAAGACGTAAATGGATTTAAATCATGTAATGTCTTTGCCGCTTTGGCATGATTCATTAACGGTTCATGTAGTCCAGTTTGCCATAACCAAGCAATCAATGCCGCTGTTGGAATGGCTATAGAAATATTGCCAATAATTGCAATAAATTGGGTGCGAATAATATTAATAATTAAAGCTGCTAACTCAGCAATTTGTGCCGTCTTAGAGCCTTTACGATGCTGTACCGTTGACGCGAGTGCTGCTGCTGTCATCGCAGGTTGCTTAGTTGCGACAGTACAATGCACAATATGAATAAGCATGAAACCAAAAGAATAATTCATGCTATACACAAACGCTTGCATGATGGGTGCCATCACGACACGAGATGCTAGGGTTTTTAAAGTGGCCATGATGGCAATAATTACCCCAGCACCTGCAGCAGAGCGGTACATAGACCAAAAACTTTTTTTATCCGTACTTACATAGTGTTCACCTGTTTTACTGGCGTTTTCAGTCACTTGTAAGGCAATCAGTTCGCTGTTATTGGCCAATAATGCACGGACACTGCGTTCATTATAAATCGCTTGGCTAATATTGGTGAGTAGGCTACCTATAGCTTGGTAACGAACCTTATCTTCTTCAACAATCAATTGCAGAAGCAGTTCTATTCGATCAAGGCATTGCTCTAATAAAGAGAGCAAATAGGTGAGACTAATACTCACCCCAATCCTTTTGGTGGCACGTCGAATTTTTAAGACCACTTCTCGACATTGATCAATCATGACCAAGGCTTGTGAAGCATCGGGTGGCGCAATAACAGCAAATTCATCCCGATTTTGATGCAATTTTTTATAATGCTGAATAAATTCAATAATTTCACGATTTTGTTCTAAGAACGGAGATTCGTATTCAGTCAGTTCGGGTTGTGCATTAATAAATTCAGGGTATAAGCCAATGCCACTAATTCGATATGAAATCACGGTAATCGCTTTAATCAGCTCATGTTTAATTTTGAGCTTTTCTTTCTGATTGCTATGACCTTGGTTTAAGAGTTGAAATAACTGCTGCCAATTTTTTTCAGAAATTTGATCTAGCCAGTAGTGATCACTTGGTTGATGAAATACTCGTCGAACCAATTCTTGGAGTTGGGTTCCATCATGGATTAAGGGTAAAAAGTGAGCGCCTACGCGCTGAGCCAACTGATTCCAAAAACCATCAAGCGATAAAATCCCTGTATCAGCAAATAAGCTGGTCTGTTTATATTGATTGATCAGGCGCAGAAGGAAACTTTGTAAAGTAATTGCAGCATGTGGCGTAAGTAAAAGAGTTTGAATAAATTGCTGAAATTTTTGTTCTATTTCGTCTATGTTTTTACTGTCACTGGGTCGAATGTGATTCACCAGCTCAATCAGCAGAAGATCATCAACAGCCTGAGGAAACTCAAGCTGTTGCTGCATGTTCCGCAATACATCATTAAATTGTATATGCATAAGCAAATAAGCAAGTCTACTTTATTGAATTCGGTGTAAGGCTAATTGTGCCAAGTTTGATAATGCTTGACGATACTGTGTATCAGGCAAAGCCATAAGTGCTGCCAACGCAGCTTCAGTTTCTTCAGTAGCACGTTTACGACAATAATCCAAAGCGCCAGACTGTTGCACAATTTCGATCACTTGTTCGAGTTGTGTAGTACCACCTGTTGCAATACTCTTACGAATTATTTGGTGTTGCTCGCCTGTGGTGTGTTGTAGTGCAGAGATGAGTGGCAAAGTGGGTTTACCTTCCATTAAATCATCACCAATATTTTTACCCAGTGTTTCAGCATCAGATGTGTAATCTAAAATGTCGTCAATAATTTGGAAGGCATTGCCAAAATGACCAGCAAATTTTCTAAGAGGTTCACGGTATTCTGGTGTACCTGTCAGGATTGCAGCCCCTTCAGTCGCCAGCTCAAACAAACGCGAAGTTTTGCCATGAATAATATCTAAGTACGTTTGTTCGTTGGTATCGGGTTGGTGTTGAGCTTGCAGTTGCAATACTTCACCTTCAGCAATTTCACACGTTCCTGTAGAAAAGTCTTTTAATAAGGTCATGTTGTTCAAATCGACCAGTAAGTCGAAAGAACGTGAAATTAGAAAATCACCAACTAAAACCGCAGTCTGATTGTTCCATGTTGCATTTGCGGTCGGGCGGCCACGACGTAAACCAGATTCATCTACAACATCATCATGCACAAGCGTTGCGGTGTGCAACATTTCAATAATGGCAGCCAATTTTCGTTGTTGTGCTAAATCTTCAGCACCGCAGGCTTTGGCTGCAAGTAAGCACATAATTGGGCGCATACGTTTTCCGCCTGCTTCAACCACATGTTTACTGACGGCCATCACTAATGCAACTTTAGATGTAATTCCTTCATTAATAAATGTGTCCATCTCAGCAAAGTCTTGAGCTACAGGGGCGAGAATATCTTGCTTAAAATCGATAGACATAGGAATAGAAACCTCTATTGGTTAAGTGATGTTTTCAACGGTAGCGTCGTTATTTGTAGTGTAATCAAAAATTAGAATCAAAAAAATGACACAGTAAACAAGGTTGCTGATGTGCGATCATTTGGACTGATTGACTACCATAGACACCTAAACGACGTTTTGGATGACATCAAAAATGTATCTGCTGACTATAGTAGCGAATTGATTTTAAAAATCTATTGTTTATTACACAGTCGTATGTGTTTCATTCTATTTTAATTTAGCATGTAGGGGCTTCAAACCAAACTTAGGGCTAAGTTTGGTTTTTTTTGTGAAGATGGCTTGTTGTTTATGCAATAATCACTTAAAATCTGTCCCCTTATATAACCCCAGTGGCGGTCGTTTTAAGCTCGATATATCCCTTTATCGACACGGCGACACGGGCAAGTTGGAGTACATATGTACGCAGTAATCCAAAGCGGTGGTAAACAGCACCGTGTAGTTGAGGGTGAAACCCTTAAAGTTGAATTATTGAAAGCTGAAACTGGCGCGACTATTACGTTTGATGACGTATTAATGGTTGTGAATGGCGAAAGCATTCAAATCGGTGCTCCAGTTGTAGCTGGCGCGAAAGTAACTGCAGAAGTGGTTGGTCATGGTCGTCACGACAAAATCCGTATTGTTAAAATGCGTCGTCGTAAACATTACCGTAAACAACAAGGTCACCGTCAATGGTTTACTGAGTTGAAAATTACTGCGATTGCAGGCTAATCACTAGGAGTATATAGACATGGCATCTAAAAAAGCCGGTGGCTCGACTAAGAACGGTCGTGACTCAAATCCTAAGATGTTAGGTGTTAAAATGTACGGTGGTCAAGCTGTGACTGCTGGTAACATTATCGTTCGTCAACGTGGTACAGAATTCCACGCTGGTGCAAATGTTGGTATGGGCCGTGACCATACTTTATTTGCTACTGCTGACGGCGTAATTAAGTTTGAAGTGAAAGGTCAATTTGGCCGTCGCTATGTAACTGTTGAAACTGCATAAGTTTTAAAAGTTCCGAAAAAACCCGCATTTTATGCGGGTTTTTTTTTATATTTTTAAGATGAATTTTTCTAGAAATGATTTAAGCCAAAAGATGAACCAGTGCATTGTTCTTTACCGTACTCTGTCTTACTAAAATATTATTAGTCACAAAATACCAAAAAATAGTGATGTACGTCACATTAATTTGGGCGTGTAATAGATGAAATAGGAGAAGGATAAGGAAGAAGGACATGAAAAAATTAAATCAAAATGTCTTCGGTGTTCCGAATAGTCAAATGACGAAAGCCTTAGAAAATAAGCTACAAAAAGAACAAACCCATATTAGTGCTGCCGTATCTGCTGCAATGAATCTACAAACACTTGAGCCAAACCGTTATCTACGTAAACAAAAGTTTGCTGTGCAAGTGCTTCTTTTAAGTGCAATTTTAATGACAGCGAATACAAATGTTTTTGCAACTTCATGTAATTCTAATCAAGACACAGGTAGTTGTCCTGAGAGTGGAATACCAGGACCAACTGGTCCTGCTGGGGCTGATGGTTTAAGTGCATATGAAGTTGCTGTTGATAGTGGTTTTGTAGGTACTGAAGAACAATGGTTGGCATCACTTGTCGGAGCCACAGGCGCAACGGGTGCTCAGGGTGAACAAGGTATTCAAGGTGAAACGGGAGCCACAGGTGCTACCGGAGCTACAGGGGCAACTGGTGAAACGGGTGCTACAGGGGCAACGGGTGCTACAGGCGCTACTGGAGCAACAGGTGCTCAGGGTGAACAAGGTATTCAAGGTTTACAAGGCATTCAAGGTGAAACGGGAGCCACAGGTGCTACCGGAGCCACAGGTGCTACAGGGGCAACTGGTGAAACGGGTGCAACTGGAGCAACAGGTGCTCAGGGTGAACAAGGTATTCAAGGTTTACAAGGCATTCAAGGTGAAACGGGAGCCACAGGTGCTACCGGAGCCACAGGTGCAACAGGTGCTCAGGGTGAACAAGGTATTCAAGGTTTACAAGGCATTCAAGGTGAAACGGGAGCCACAGGTGCTACAGGGGCAACTGGTGCTCAGGGTGAACAAGGTATTCAAGGTTTACAAGGCATTCAAGGTGAAACGGGAGCCACAGGTGCTACCGGAGCCACAGGTGCTACAGGGGCAACTGGTGCTCAGGGTGAACAAGGTATTCAAGGTTTACAAGGCATTCAAGGTGAAACGGGAGCCACAGGTGCTACCGGAGCCACAGGTGCAACTGGAGCAACAGGTGCTCAGGGTGAACAGGGTATTCAAGGTGTAACTGGTGCGACAGGGGCTACGGGTGCGATAGGTACTCAAGGTCTAAATGCCTATCAACAAGCTGTAGAAAATGGCTTTGATGGTACGGTTGTTGAGTGGTTGGCAAGTCTTAAAGGGGTAAATGGTACTACAGGAACCAATGGTATTAGTGCTTATCAGCTAGCATTAAACAATGGTTATGCTGGAACTATTACTCAATGGCTAGCAAGTCTTAAAGGTACAGATGGTGCCGATGGTACAAATGGTATCACTCCAGAGGAAATGGCTGCTGCGGATACCACTATCTTGAACCAAGCCAAAACTT
This sequence comes from Acinetobacter sp. ANC 4910, assembly GCF_004331035.1. Lineage (GTDB taxonomy): Bacteria > Pseudomonadota > Gammaproteobacteria > Pseudomonadales > Moraxellaceae > Acinetobacter. Next base: position 127,870 of record NZ_SJNT01000001.1, on the reverse strand, counting down.
ACATAAATCAAGTTGGTCAGCAAACTCTGAATGATGCGAAAGCTTATACTGATAGTCGAGTGAATGCATTGAATCGAGACATGCGAGATTTGGAAGATCGAACATATGCTGCTGTAGCTTCTAGTATCGCAATCGCTTCTTTACCACAACCTACTGAAGCAGGCATGAGTATGGTGAGTGGTGGTGTTGGATTCTGGGAAGGTGAGCAAGGTTATGCTTTCGGTGTCAGTGGTGTAACCGCAAATAATAAATATGTCTATAAAGTTGCTTTGACTGGCAATAGCCAAGGTGACTTTGGTGGCGGTGCTTCTGTAGGTTATCAATGGAAGTAAGTATAAATTGATCTTAGTAGCTCAAGCAGAAAAGCTCCTGAACTTCAGGGGCTTTTTTGCATATGAGCTAAAAAAATGATCTTCATCATGATGGATGTGTTACTACATTAAACATTAATATTTATACAAATCTTCTTATTTTCTCAATTATTAGCCATTGGATTTGGTTTAATATGTGGCTTTCAATAGATTGCGAAATAGCAAATAAAAAAGGTGATGACATGAATATGCTTCGTAAAACCATGTGTGCTATGGCATTGGGTGCAGCGACACTCGCACCGATGATGAGTACTACTGTTTTTGCAGCACCTGTAGCGGCATCGGAGCAACAAGCAACTGCAAACTTGGTTAAGCAGTTAAGTGGTATTCAAAGTTTATCGGCTAATTTTGAGCAAACAACAAAAGCTTCAAGTGGTGCGAACAAGGCGCAAAAAAAAGGTTTAACTGCACAACACATGAATCAAACCTTTAAAGGGACAATGAAAGTTGCACGCCCAGGAAAATTCTATTGGGAAACGACAACACCTGCAAAACAAACTATCGTAACTTCAGGTAAAACGGTATGGATTTATGACCCTGACTTACAACAAGCAGTTCGTCAAAGTTTAGATGAGCAAGTTGCAAATACGCCGGCGTTGTTATTATCGGGTAATACCAACCAGATTATGAAGTCTTACCGTGTTACTCAACCGAATAAAGGAAAAACCTATTACACCCTTTATCCAAAGAGTGATGATGGTGCCTTCCAAAGCTTAACTATTAGTTTTGGTGTGAATAAAGCTCCGAATTTGATGATCTTACAAGATTCCTTGGGTCAAACCACTTATGTGAAATTTAATAATGTTAAGGTGAATGCGGCAATTCCTGCATCAACTTTTAATTTTACTCCACCGAAGGGTACAGACATTATTGATCAATAAATCTGAAAATCTCCATCAAATGACGAGTGATAAAAAATGCAGCCTAAGTGCTGCATTTTTTTACATTAATAATCCAATAAATGATTCCGATTGAAATATTCATCAAAATATGTAGTCAATACGTCGGGCTACATTTTGTAATTTCATCTTAAAGTGAGAGTTTGTATAGTGAAATACATCGTTTGAAGATACCGAATATAAGGTTTATTTATGAACACTTTCCAATTAAAACAACGAAATTTGGTTTTGCCATTACTCTGTTCAATGGTTTTATTTGTGGGTTGTCAGCCTAAAGACACCTCACAGAACTCTGCGGAAGCCAAAACTACAGCACCGAAAGCATCGACGGCTCAAATTATTCCTGCAATTCAGGCAAAAGTAGTCGCAGTCAAATTGGCTAAACCCGAAGCGTGTGAAACGGAAGGGTGTACGCAATATGATATTCAAACGGTTGCAACCAATTTTAAGTGGATTGATCAGTATTTTATGGATCGGCTTAAAAAAGCCGATCCAATTGCATTTTCGGATCAGCCCAATCAAAAAGTACGTATTGAAGAAGGTGCTCAGCCGGGTTTGAATCAAAGTTCAACCTACGTACGTTATGTAGGGCAAAACGATAATTTCGCAACGTTTGCCATGCAGAGTTATAGCTATTCAGCAGGCGCGGCACATGGCATATACCATCAGGAATTCGTGAATTTTGATCTGAACAAGAAAAAACGTTTAGCCCTGCAAGATGTTTTAATTAAAGGTGTTGATGCACAAGTTTTAGATGCGCTGTATGACAATAATATAAATTGGCTGCAAGAACATAATATTGAAATGGCAAAATTACAGCTCAGCGATAACTTTTATTATGGTGCAAATGGTTTGGTATTTGTGTATCCACTTTATGAGTTAGCGTCTTATGCTGAAGGAATGAGTGAGTTGACACTACCGTACTACAGCTTGAAAAAATTTGTACGCCCTGAATATTTACCAAGCTTGCCGCAATATCCTGAGCATTAAAATACACATGAATAAGCCTAATTGATGGATTATTACCTGAATGTGGAGGCGCTTGAACGTTGCCGACTGTATTTTTTGGTATGAACAGCTTACACTATAGCCAGTTTTTTTCTTTAGCAAAGACTGGCTATGATCGACCCGAAATTAATCAGAACAAATATTGAGGCTGTAAATTTAGCCTTGGCAAAACGTGGTATTCAATTGGATGTAGCCGAGTGGGCATCATTAGAAGCTCGCCGTAAAGATTTACAATCCAAAACTGAAGCGTTACAGGCTGAGCGTAATGCGGGCGCAAAACAAGTTGGTCAAATTAAAAAAGCGGGCGGTGATGCATCCGAAATCATGGCGCGTATGGGCGCTATTGGTGATGAAATTAAAGCCGCTGAAGTTGCTTTAGCAGAATTACAAGCGGAACTTGAAGCAAAATTACTTTCAATTCCAAACATGCCACATGAGTCTGTGCCAGAGGGTAAAGACGAGAGTGATAATGTTGAAGTATATACATGGGGTACACCACGTAGCTTCGATTTTGAGGTCAAAGATCACACCGACCTTGGCGAATGGATGGGTGGTTTAGAGTTTGAAACGGCAACCAAATTAACAGGTTCACGTTTTAGCGTTCTGAAAGGACCATTAGCACGTTTACAGCGTGCATTAACTCAATTTATGCTCGATACGCATACCTTAAAAAATGGTTATACCGAAGCGTATGTACCATATTTGGTGAATGCTGATTCTTTGCGTGGTACAGGGCAACTTCCTAAATTTGAAGAAGATTTATTCAAATTACAGGGCGAAAAAGAATACTACTTAATTCCGACTGCTGAAGTGCCAGTTACTAACTTTGTGCGCGATGAAATTATTGATGCAGATCGTTTGCCATTAAAATATGCAGCGCATACGCCATGTTTTCGTAGTGAAGCAGGCTCTTATGGTCGTGATACGCGTGGTTTAATTCGCCAGCATCAGTTTGATAAAGTTGAAATGGTGCAAATTGTAAAACCTGAAGATTCAATGCAAGCCTTAGAAGAATTAACAGGCCATGCAGAAGGTATTTTGCAAGCATTGGGCTTACCTTATCGTAAAATCACGTTGTGTGGTGGCGATATGGGTTTTGGTGCAGCAAAAACTTACGACCTTGAAGTTTGGGTACCAAGTCAAAATACCTATCGTGAAATTTCTTCATGCTCAAACATGTGGGATTTCCAAGCACGTCGTATGAAAGCACGTTACCGCGCTGATCAGAAGAAAACAGAGTTTGTGCATACTTTGAATGGTTCTGGATTGGCGGTAGGACGTACCTTGTTGGCTGTGATGGAAAACTATCAACGCGCTGATGGATCAATTGAAGTTCCAGCAGCATTACGTCCATATATGGGCGGTGCCGAATACATCGATTAATTAATTTTTCGATGGGTGTGCGTTTGTGCACGAAAATTGCTTTAAGACGATCAGATGTAAATATTAGAGGTATTCCGTGGAAATATTTCCAATCTCTTTAAAGCTGCAACAGCAACCCTGTCTGATTGTCGGCGGTGGGCGTATCGCCTACCGTAAAGCGGTTTTATTAGCCAAAGCAGGGGCAATTTTGGATGTAATTGCGCCTGAAATTGAACCTGATTTATTAACATTGCTTGAGCAAACTCAAGGTCAGTATATTGCTGAAGATTTTCGGCAACAGGTCAATTTACGCGATTATCGCCTCGTGATCGCTGCAACGAATGATGCTTTTGTGAATCAGCAGGTGTTTGAAGCCTGTGAAGCTGAAAAGGTGTTGGTCAATAGTGTAGATGATCCACCCCATTGTCGTTTTATGGTCCCTGCCATTATTGATCGCTCACCACTGATTATTTCTGTAGCGAGCAATGGCACATCTCCTGTTTTATCTCGTCAAATTCGAACGCAGTTGGAAACCCTAATTCCACATGGTATGGGTAAACTGGCGCAGTTTTCGGGTAAATGGCGTGCGACGGTTAAACAGAAAATTATCAATCCTGACGAACGACGCATTTTTTGGGAAGATTTGTATGCAAGTCCACTCAAAGAGCAGGTGTTTAATGGCAATGAAGCTGAAGCCGATCAACTGATTGAGCAGGCACTACAAGAATGGAAAACTCCGAAAGGGGAAGTCTATTTGGTGGGTGCTGGACCTGGCGATCCTGAATTATTGACCTTAAAAGCATTACGCTTAATGCAACAAGCGGATGTAGTCATTTATGACCGTTTAGTGTCACAGCCGATTATGGATTTATGTCGTCGTGATGCAGAAAAAATATATGTAGGCAAAGCTCGCTCTCACCATTCAGTACCTCAAGACGGTATTAATGCGTTATTGGTCAAGTACGCGAGTCAAGGTAAGCGTGTTTGTCGGCTAAAAGGCGGTGATCCTTTTATTTTTGGTCGTGGTGGCGAAGAAATTCAAGAGCTGTTTGATGCAGGCATTACCTTCCAAGTTGTACCTGGTATTACTGCGGCATCAGGCTGTTCGGCTTATGCAGGTATTCCGCTGACGCATCGTGACTATGCCCAAAGTGTCCGTTTTTTAACAGGGCATTTAAAGGAAGGTTCACCTGAGTTGCCTTGGGATGAGCTGGTCTATGAAAATCAAACCTTAGTGTTGTACATGGGCTTGGTTGGGTTGGAAAATACCTGTCAGCAATTAATTGCTCATGGACAACGCCCCAATATGCCTGTTGCCTTGATTTCTAAAGGTACAACACCAGAGCAACAAGTGGTTGTAGGTACGTTGGCGGATATTGCGAGTAAAGTGAGCGAACATCATATTCAAGCACCGACTTTAACCATCATTGGTGAGGTGGTGAGTTTACGCGAACAATTACAGTGGCAGTAATATGATTGCCATTGTTTCATTCCATCTGCTATTTATCGAAGATTGAATTGTTCTGATATTGAACGGTTCATCTAAGGTAGAGCAAAATTATTAAGTTGAGAAATGTTGTGATCCATGTTGTTTTATACGAGCCTGAAATTCCTGCCAACACAGGAAATATCATTCGTTTATGTGCCAATACTGGAGCGCAGCTACACTTGGTCAAACCTTTAGGTTTTGAGTTGGATGATAAAAAACTCAAACGTGCGGGTTTGGACTATCATGAATGGGCACGTATGCAAATTTGGGACAACATTGAACAATGTCTTGAATTTTTGGCAACGCAAGGTGTGGACAAAGAAGCCATCTATCCTTTAACCACTAAAGGAACTGAAACACCACATACTTCTAATTTGAATCGACCAGTTGCATTATTAATGGGACCAGAAACACGTGGTTTACCAGAACATGTGCGTTTAATGTTTCCACAGCAACATTGGATTCGTTTACCGATGGCAGCTAATTCGCGCAGTTTGAATTTATCTAATGCCACTGCGGTAATCGTTTATGAAGCATGGCGTCAGCAAGGCTTTAAGCAACTAGTAGAAGAATAAAGTAATAAAATGGCAGAGTCGATTTAAACGGACTCTGCTTGTTCTTGACGTTGATCAAATCCATGTCTAGATTTTAAGACTTTCCCCATATTGGCTTCGACCCAATCTTTCATTTGATAGGCATTTTGCACAAAATCTTTGCCTATTTCTGTCAGTGCATATTCAACGCGGATGACATTGTCTTCGTGAATAGTGCGCGTTAAAAATCCATCGCGTTCCAATATTTTCAATTTCTGCGAGAGTACTTTAGGTGAAATTCCTAAGATATTTTTTTTCAATTCGTTGAAATGCTGAGATTCCTGATCCAGCGTATATACAATTAATAAGATCCATTTATCTGCAAATTTTTCAAAAAAAAGTCGCGCAGGACAATCAGGGTGAAAAATATTAAATTTCAGTGGTTTATTCATAAATTTACGACCTCATTGCTTACATTTCACCACTTTAAATATCAATTTCTATACCAGTTACCTTGTGGTAACTAATTGATACTAGGTTTCATAAGTGTATCATGAGTAAATGAAGATTGCGCTGCTGTTGTGAATAGAGGCTGTATTGCGATCACCAATCATTTTGGGGATGGGTCATGCAATGAACATTACAGATGCCGTTGTTTTTGTTACAGGTGCTAATCGCGGGCTAGGTTTGGCAATTGCACGTGAAGCACGTAAACAAGGTGCTAAAAAAATATATGTCGCAATGCGCCAGATCGTTGGGTTTCAAGAAGAAGGTTTAATTCCTGTTCAACTTGATGTGAATGATGAACAGTCTATCCAGCATGCAGTTCAAACTTGTGCTGATACGAATATATTGGTCAATAATGCAGGTATTGCACTGTTAAATACGCATCCTGTAGATGTCAATATTATTGAAACAACACATAAAATTTTAGAAACCAATTTGTTTGGCATGATGCGGGTCTCACAAATATTTTCACCCATTTTGCAGCAAAACCGACAGGGTTATGTGGTGAATATTTTGTCGGATGTCTCTTGGGAACCCAGTACGTCATTAACAGGTTATGCAATTTCTAAAGCGGCTGCGTGGTCTTATACCAACTCCAGTCGCCAATGGTTATCTCAGTTTCATATTCAGGTGATGGGAGTGCATGTTGGGTTTATTGATACAGATTTAACACGGGGTTTACCTATTGCTAAGTTTAGCCCTGAGTTTGTTGCGGAACAGATCTTTGCGGGGATTCAACAAAATGCTTATGAAGTTCTGGTGGGGGAGAGAACACAAAGTTTAAAACAAGGTTTGAGTGCTGTCGTGGCAAGTTATGTCAAACTCGAACCCGATCAGATTTAGTGAACAGTAATTGTGTGGCTTCATGATTGTAATGAAGTCTCAAAATGTTTGATTTAAATAGAGGAAAACAAGATGTCTAATATTTCGGTGGTTTATTTTTCTGGTTATGGTCATACCAAAGTGATTGCACAAACTTTTGCTCAGGAAATTTCAGCAAATTTAATTGAAATTGATGCAAATGGTGATATTCAAGAACAGGATTGGGAGACACTCGATCAATCGGATGCGATTGTATTTGGTGCCCCGACCTACATGGGAACTGCACCTTGGCAATTTAAAAAGTTTGCTGATGCAACGTCAAAAAAATGGTTCACTAGTGCATGGCAAGATAAAATTTTTGGTGGATTTACCAATAGCGCCAGTTTAAATGGTGATAAACAGGTTACGTTAATTCAGTTACAAACCCTTGCTTCTCAGCATGGCGGAATTTGGGTGAGTTTGGGCTTATTGCCTGCAAATAGTAAATCAGCGACCCGTGAAGATGTGAATAATTTAGGTGGTTCCGTTGGCTTATTGGTCCAAACACCTTCAGATGCGAGTGTTGATGAAATTCCTACTGGTGACCTCAAAACTGCTAAAGCTTATGCACAGCGTATTGCCAAGATTACCAACAAGTTTTTGGCATAAACCAACATAAAAAAAAGACGCATAATGCGTCTTTTTTTTATGAGAATTAATGATGATGATCATCAAATTCATTATGTTGCGGAGCAGGTTGTTTGAAACCTTTGGTTTTATAACCTAAGTATAAAATACCAAACATTGCCCACCACAAACCATATTTCAAAGCAGTTTCTTCAATTTCAAGCCACATAGCAAAAATGCTCAGGAAACCAAGCATTGGAATAACCACGAAGTTCATAATTTCTTTGGTTGATTTCGTGCGACCATCACGCAGTGCATAACGTGAAATCACCGATAGATTCACAAAAGTGAACGCGGTTAAAGCACCAAAACTAATCATTGAAATCACAATATCAAGGTCCATAAAGCCAGCAGTTAAAGCCACTAAACCGACAATTAAAATATTGTAAGATGGGGTATATGTTCTTGGGCTGATATGACCAAATACTTTTTTATTGATGACGCCGTCACGACCCATAACATACATTAAGCGTGATACGCCCGCATGTGCAGAAATACCCGATGCCATTACCGTCACAATCGCAAAATACAGTACCGCTGTTTTGAAGGCGACACCACCTACAGCTTGTAAGATATCTGGTTGAGTTGCAGCAACATCTTCAAAGTAAGTTTTTGGATCATTCGGGAAGTAAATTTGCATGAAATAGGTGCTGATGATGAAAATCACACCTGCAAATAATGCCGTCATGAAAATAGCTTTAGGTAGCGTTTTTTCAGTATCTTTGGTTTCTTCTGCCAACGAACTTAAAGAGTCAAACCCTGTGAAAGAGAAGCAGAGTAAAGTTGCACCTGTAATTAATGCACCAACAGTGGTCATCTCGTTCCAAAATGGTTCAAGGCTCCAAAGCTGATATTTCGCATTGACCAGCGTGCCATCTGCATTCACGCCACCAGCCAGTAATTGATACACCATCCATGTAAAGTATGCGATTACCCCCAACTGAACGAAAACAATCAGACTGTTAAAGTTAGCAACAAAACGCGCACCGCGTAAGTTTACCCCTGTCATCATTGCAGTCAGACCCACAACCCAAACCCAATGGTTTACATCTGGGAATAAGGCCTCTAAATAAATTACCGCCAGAACAATGTTGACCATTGGCGATAATAGATAGTCTAACCAAGATGACCAACCCACCATAAAGCCGACATTCGGGTGAATGGATTTTTGGGCATAGGTATAGGCGGAACCTGAGGATGGGTAGCGACGGATCATGTGTCCGTAACTAATAGAGGTAAATAGAATTGCAACCAAGGCAATAATATAAGAGGTTGGAACATGATAATGGCTTTCTTCCGATACTAAACCAAAAGTATCAAACAAGGTCATTGGCTGAATATATGCTAAGCCAATAATGACGATGTGCCAAAATCCAAGCGTTTTTTGCAGTTTAGCTGCCGATTGAGTCCCAGAGTTATTTGTCAACGGCGTTATCCTCTTAATCGTTGATCAAGGATCAGTCATGTTTATAAGGATCGTTTGAGACGAACGATCCCCCCTATGAATAAAATAAAGTGCGCCAATCTATCCTAAATCGATGTCACTTGTCAGTATTTTTGTAGAACTTTTAGCAAATTCTCTGCCAAATAGGTAAAAAATAAATGACCAATGTGTCATTTATGAAAAAGCCTGATGTTAGAACATCAGGCTTCATTATTTATTGCATTTTTACCATGCTTTTTGAAGAATAGATCTTAAGTCTTCAAAAGATGCTTCCTTCGGATTATAAATGATGGAACCATCATTTAAGGCTTTTTCGGCCACTTCATCTAGTTGAGCTTCGGTGACTTTACCTGTTTCTTGTAGCGTTCTTGGTAGTTTGGTCAGACTGAACAAACGATCACGCATGGCTTGAATGGTCATGATAGCTTTATCTGCACGTAAATGTGCTGGGGTTTGTGCATAAATATCAGCTCCTGCAAGCGGAAGCAGTAGGTCTGCAATTTTATCGCCATTTATTTCTTTGTTGTATTCCAACACATATGGCAGGAATAGATTCATGCATAGACCGTGGGGCAGGTGAGCTACAGCACCCAGTGCATGTCCTAAAGAATGAACCAGACCGACCATAGAATTAGAGAAGGCAATGCCTGCCATAGTAGATGCTTGCGCCAGTTCTAAACGACCTTGTGAATCATTAAGGTTATCTAAAACATTAAATAGATTAGCGCTAATTTTCTTAATCGCAGCCGTTGCATAAGCATCACTGATTGGGTTGGCTGCCATGCATGTGTAGGCTTCAATTGCATGAGTAAGTGCATCCATTGCCGTCATCGCAGTTAAATGCGGTGGCAAAGTAAGCGTCATGCGTGGATCAAGAATTGCAGCATGCGGCATAAGGTAGTATGAAGCAAATGCCATTTTTACATTCTTGGAAGTGTCGGATACCACCGCAACCATGGTCACTTCAGAACCTGTACCTGATGTGGTTGGAATCACAAAGAACGGTTTTAACGGCTTAGGTAAGTTGTGTGCGCCTGAATATTGCAGTAAATCATCACCGCCTTCACTGACTAAAATATTGGTAGCTTTAGATGTATCAATCACAGAGCCACCACCAACGGCAATAATCGCATCACATTGGTTTTCACGATATAAGGCAGCAGCTTGACGTACTGTATCTAAACTTGAATCTGGCGGTACATCATCAAAAATACAGCCAATCACTGCATCGGTCGATTCAAAAGCCGCTTCAATGGGTGCCAATAATTGGTTACCACGCACGCCTTTGTCGGTAATGATCATGGGGCGTTTGGCACCCAATGTAGCAAGTTCAAAAGGAATGTGCTCTAACGCGGCATTACCTGCAATAACTTTAACTGGGCAAAAAAATTCGTAATAAGGCTTTGCCATGTTATGCACTCCGTTTGAAATATGATTGAGCCACTTTAAGATAAATATTGGCTGCGCCTGTAAGCTTTTCTTTTAGGTTAAGTTCGTGTGGGTATTGTTTAACTGCAAGTTCAGCCAGTAATTTAGGTAAAATCAATGCTTCCATTTTATTCAAGCAACGAACCAAACGAATGGCATAAGACAAATCACCATCCGCAATCATTCGGTCATTGGCAAATGCTTGGGCTGTACTTTCCTGAAAAGAAAAGACTAAAAAGGCATGACTGAGATGTTTGAAGGTAATGGTAAGGTCTGGTTTTTGCTCAGTGTCGTTCAATAATAACAATTGATGATTATCGGTGACTTTGGCAATAAAAGCGGGACCATGCGGGAATACCTTCATGGACAATACGAAATTTGCAGGGAATTTTGCAACTTCCTGCCGAACTTCATCATCCACCTGACTTGCCATAACCAATCCTCTGCCAATCACATCCATCATGAGTTTGACATAGGCGAGCTGTAAAGCAGGTTTTACTGATTTTTTTAAAATCACTTGCTTATCCCTTAGTTTAAGAGTCTTTTATTTTATTTAGAGTAAATACTCTAATTTATTTCGCTATGTAAAGTAAAGTGCTTATTGTTGAACAATTTGAACTTTATTAAAGTACCCGCTGTTTTGTAAAGTTTCAATGATATCGACGCATAAGTTTTCAAAACTTGGTGGGTTTTGTTGAATTAAGTCATGAATGCGTACCATTTCTAGGCCTGCATAACCACATGGATTGATGGTGTGAAAACCAGCTAAATCACAATTAATATTGAGTGCTAGTCCGTGGTAACTGCGCCCACGACGAATTTTAAACCCCAAAGATCCTATTTTGCGTTCATTTACATACACGCCTGGTGCATCGGGTTTGGCATAGGCGTTAATCCCGTATTTTTTCAGTAACTCAATCATCAAGTTTTCTGCATAGGACACTAGGGTTCGCACATTCCAACCAAGACGATTTAAATCAAACATGAAGTAAGCCACCAATTGACCTGGGCCATGCCATGTCACTTGTCCCCCTCGATCTGTCTGTACCACAGGAATGTTTGAAGGAATTAAAATGTGTTCTGGTTTACCTGCTTGACCTTGAGTGAGTACATCGGGATGTTGTAATAGCCACAGTTCGTCAGGCGTTTCAGCCTCGCGCTGTTCAGTCAATTGTTTCATGTCCTGAAAGCGATCGGCATAAGGGGTAAGCTGATTAAATTGACGAATGATTAAAGTCGGTTTGAGTACAGCATCAGTCATGTCGACAGCACCCTTAACAAGATTTAAATGTGAGTTAAATTATAAGCCGTACTGAATAGGATAGGGAGATATATCTGAAATGGAATAAAAATTGATATAAAAAAACACGCAGTTCGCGTGTTTTTTTTGAGTACTTATAGTGCAGTTTTAATTAACGGACAAGCCGCAAGATCTGCATATAACTGATGGACTTGTTCTAGTTCTTCAAAGCGTAATTGTGCAGTGAGAGAGTGATATTTACCTGTCCGTGATGGTTGTACTTGGATCGAATCACCATCAAATTCAGGGAAATGTTTTACTAAAATTTCAACTACAGCAACATGTAACTCAGTGCCAGCAAGACCTATGAGTTTAATCGGGTAGTCCATTGGGAACACCCAAAGATGTTCTTGTAATTCACGAGATGGTGTGCGGTCTAACATAGTCATGAGCGTCAGTCCCCCTTATTTCAAACGCCTGCGAAACTGCAGGCGTTAGGTGTTGCTCTTAAATACATAATGGAGACTCGTAATTAAATTTCAAGTCTCCATTGTATCTATACAAATTAGTCGTTTTCTAGGAATGAACGTAAATGTTCAGAACGAGAAGGGTGACGTAATTTACGAAGTGCTTTGGCTTCAATCTGACGAATACGTTCACGTGTCACGTCAAACTGTTTACCCACTTCTTCCAAAGTATGGTCGGTTGGCATATCAATACCAAAACGCATTTTCAAGACTTTCGCTTCACGTTCAGTCAAGTTTTCAAGCACTTCACGTGTTGCTTCTTTTAAGCCTTCAGACGTTGCAGCATCAACAGGTGAAGTGATGTTGCTGTCTTCAATGAAGTCACCCAAATGCGAATCTTCATCATCACCAATTGGCGTTTCCATAGAAATCGGCTCTTTGGCAATTTTGAGGACTTTACGTACTTTAACTTCGTCCATTTCCAGACGTTCGCCTAATTCTTCAGGTGTAGGTTCACGACCCATTTCTTGAAGAAGTTGACGGGATACACGGTTGATCTTGTTAATAGTTTCAATCATGTGTACTGGAATACGAATGGTACGTGCTTGGTCCGCAATTGAACGAGTAATCGCCTGACGAATCCACCATGTCGCATAAGTTGAGAACTTGTAACCACGACGGTATTCAAACTTGTCGACTGCTTTCATCAAGCCGATGTTACCTTCTTGAATCAAGTCCAAGAATTGTAAGCCACGGTTGGTATATTTTTTCGCAATCGAAATCACCAAACGAAGGTTGGCTTCAACCATTTCCTTTTTCGCACGACGCGCTTTTGCTTCACCCACAGCCATACGTTTAGAAATGTCTTTAATGTCTTTGACATTCAAGTCCAATTCTTTTTCGATGTCGGCAATTTTTTGTTGGAAAGCAAGCACATCAGGACGCACTTTTTCTAAATGCGCTTTATGCTCAGCTGGCGCTTTGGCAATTTGTTCATCTAACCAAGCAAAGTTTGATTCTTGACCTGGGAAAGAGGTACGGAATTGAGTACGATCCATACGGCCACGACGAACTGCGTAGCGCATTACTTCGCGTTCAGACGTACGAATTTGGTCGTGAGTGCCACGAATCATTTCTGAAATGATATCAAATAGACGCGGAGTAAATTTGAACATCATAAACACAGTTGCAAGGGCTTCAAGCGCAGCTTTAGCCTCATCGCTATTACGACCATGTTTAGCAATTACGGTTTTGGTTTGTTCCCACGCATTTGAAAGTTCTGAAAAACGTACTTTCGCAACTTCAGGGTCTGGGCCAGAATCACCTTCAGAATCATCATCACTTTCAGACTCTTCATCTTCATCTTCATCATCAAGTTTGACATCTTTGGTTGACTTGCTTGAAGAGTCTGCAATTTCTTCAATTTCTTCAGCTTCTTCTTCCAAGACTTCTGGAATCTCTTCATCAGTTTCAGGGTCTAAATAGCCTGATAAAATATCTGCAAGACGACGTTCGCCTTCTAGAAAATCATTATATTCTTGTAAAACGACTTCAACTGCATTTGGCCAGTAGGCAATAGAATGCAGAACATCACGAATACCTTCTTCGATACGTTTCGCAATGCTAATTTCACCCTCACGGGTTAAAAGCTCAACAGTACCCATTTCACGCATGTACATACGTACAGGATCGGTGGTGCGACCAGGTTCGTTTTCTACAGAGGCAAGAACGGCAGCAGCTTCTTCTTCTGCAACCTCATCGGCAGCTTCTGCATTGTCTTCGAACATTGTATCGTCAGATTCGGGTGCACGTTCGTGTACAGGAATACCAACGTCTTGAAGCATCTGAATAATGTCTTCAATCTGTTCGCTTTCAGTAATCGAGTCTGGGAGATGATCGTTAACCTCAGCATAAGTTAAGTAACCTTGCTCTTTGCCTCGGCTAATCAGAGCCGCTACTTGCGAAGTAGGGGAAGTCATATCGCTCATCTTTGCTTACTCTTGGTTGAATCTGTGACTGTAACAAACCGTGCTGGATAGCGCAGTTTACTTCATAAACTTATCTGTAAATTGCAATGTATCTCATCAGGAATAATCAGCAAATAAGCCGCCTGATAAAATATTTAATGTAAATTTAAGGATAAAGATGGGGGTGAATTTGTTATTTTCAAGTTCATCCCTTGCGTTCGTCAGTTCAAAATCCAAAATTTGGAATCAAAAAACATCTTGGATTTGATATTAAAAATATCACAAAACTAAAAGACGCAGGGTGGATTATATCATGCCACAAAAATTAGTTAAAAATAAAGGCCAAAATTCAAATAAAATGCATTAAATTTAAATAAAACTTGACAAGATTTCGGAAGAACGATAAATAGCGCCTAGACCCATTATATTTTTATTCTGAGGTAGTTTGAGTGTCTTCAACAGATTTTGAATTAGATGATAACTACGGTGATGATGACGTCAATTTTGACGAAGCATCAGGCAAGATTAGCGCAAAAGAGTCGCTGGAAAAACGTCGATTAATTGATGACTTACTCGCACAACGCCGTTTAGAGCGCGAGTTAAAAGATTTTGATTACGATATAGACGATGACGACGATTTCGATGATGAGGATGATTAAAACTCACGATGAGAATCGTGTGTTGAAAATGTTATGATACGTCTTACAATTTTAAGCTTGGATATAAAATGAGTGCTTTAGATTTAGACCTATTGAGTGAATATCTAGATGGTGACCAAAATGAGCATGGTCTAGATTTCGCAGCGACTCATGGTTTTTTATGTGCAATTGCGGTTGGTCCGCAATTTGATCGCTGGTTAGATGAGCTTTTTGAAAGTAATCAGAAAAAAGTTCCTGCTGAGATTATTGCACAAGTCAAATCTTGGCTAGACAGTATTCGTCAGAATTTGGCGAATGAAGAAGGAATTGAATTTCCTTTTGAAATTGAAGAAGCTGATGTGGAATCAAGTTTGGGTGACTGGAGTGTTGGCTTTGTCGATGCGATGTTCCTAAATGAAGAAGCATGGTTTGCGCCAGAATACGAAGAACAATTGGTTGATTTAACTTTACCAATCATGGTGTTCAGTGGCATTGATGATGAAGATCCACAAATGGAATCTTTCCGTCGCAATGGTCAATTAATGGATGAATTGGCGGAAGAAATTCCAGACAATTTAAATGAAATTTATTTAATGTACCACACGCCAGCGTGATGTTGCATCTTGCGCTGCTACAATCGCGGCTCATGTATCACACACCAAACTAACCCTATAGTATTAAAAGAAAAGCACCGTCAGGTGCTTTTTTTTGTGTTAACTATGTACTGGAAGTCATCTCATTCATTTTGAGCTTAACGTGACGAGAGTGTTACATTAGGTGCTGTTTTCTTGCGATAAAGCTTGTATACCAACCATAGGCAAAATGAAAAATGACAGCATGAACTGCTATTAAGCACAGCATAATGAGTGCTGAAAGACCGAGGCCAGCCTCATCCGCAGCTTTTAAAATTTGCTCTGCATTGGGGTTCATCAGTACCAAGAAGAACACAAAGAAACTCGCGATGATAATGGCAATGGCACTACAGCCCCAAACCAATTGAATTTTTTCATCACTGCTAGGTAGGCGTTGTTCTTTTTTGACAAAATGACTTGCGCTTAGTAAAGCGGAAGCAATCAAAGCAGGAATGAGAGTAATTCCGCCTAACTGTAAACCAAAAATCAGAATAGCCACAAGAATCACTAAAGCGATACTGTAAATTGCAGCAAAATGTTTTAAATAATGCTTCATGTAAATCCTTAAATTAAATCAATTTAGTCTTTAAAATGTTGTTTTTTTCTCTGATATCGTCGATAGAAAATCCATAAAATAATGAGCAGGGCAATACCAAGCATCACATAGCCTACTTGGCTAAAAATTTGATGCATGAGTGCTTGATTTTCACCGAAATAGAAGCCTACGCAGGCTAAGAAACTGGTCCAAATAATGGTACCTAAGCTGCTGTAGAACATGAATTTCCAAAATGGCATACGGCTCATGCCCGCAGGAATACTAATCAGAGAACGGACAGCAGGAACCATACGACCAAAAAAGACGATACGGTGCCCATAATGTTCAAACCAGTCTAGGGCAGTTTTAACATCGCTTGATTTAACAAAGAAATATTTGCCATATCGGTCAACGAAGCGAAAGATAGTTGCATGATTAAATTTATAACCAATCCAATATAGAACTGCTGCGGCAACTAGAGAGCCGATGCAACCTGCAATAATCACTCCTATGAGCAGTAGGTCACCGCATGAGGCGGAATAACCTGCGGAAGGCATGATAATTTCGGAAGGCACAGGGGGGAAAATATTATCGAGGAACATTAAGAGGGCAATCCCGAGATAGCCCAATTTCTCCATAACGAAGATAATCCATTCTGTCAGGTTCATATACGTTTATGAAAGTGAAGACAATTTATCCTAGTAGGATTTGAAACAGCGGTAAAGCTTTGTTTTGTATTTGTTTGCATTGATCTAAGTGTTAAAAAGCCTCCAAGAGAGGAGGCTTTTTAAAATATCGAGAAATAATTAAAGACGTTTACGTTTTGCCGCCGCAATTTGAGATTGGCGCATACGGAAACCATCTTTTTGCTTATCCGTGGTTTTATCTACGCAATATTTACAAGACACGCCATGTTCATAACTTGGCTCTTCCACTTCAGTTGGAAGTAATGGCCAACCACATGCATGACATTTAATATTTTGACCTTCTTCAACACCGTGAGTTACCGCTGTACGACCGTCAAATACGAAACATTCGCCTTCCCACATGCTTTCTTCAGCTGGGGTTTCTTCTAAATATTTTAAAATACCGCCTTTCAGGTGATACACCTCTTCAAAGCCTTCTTGTAAAAGCAAAGAAGTCGACTTTTCACAACGAATACCACCTGTACAGAACATCGCAATTTTCTTGTCTTTATGCTGTTCAAGATTTTTCTTTACGTATTCTGGGAATTCACGGAAAGTTTCAGTTTGTGGATCGATTGCGCCTTTGAAAGTACCCGCTTTATATTCGTAATCATTACGCGTATCAATCAGAATCACGTCATCACGTGCAATTAGATCATTCCATTCTTTAGGGTCTAAGTAGTGACCGACCAAATCACGTGGTTTAACCTCTACACCCAGAGTGACAATCTCTTTTTTTAATTTGATTTTCATTTTACGGAATGGCTTTTCAGAGCTGGTTGACTCTTTATATTCCATTGCGTTAAAGCCTTCATTTAATAGAAATTGACGTATAGCATCAATGGCTACACGGTCACCCGCAACTGTACCGTTAATTCCTTCATCTGCAACAATTAGAGTACCACATAGGTTGATAGAGTTTACCAAGTCTAAAAGACGCTGTTGTAAATCAGCAGAATCTTGAACTTCTTTGAATTGATAAAGTGCGGCAACAACCCAATCAGCGGTCGCTTGCTGTTCTACAGGTGCAAGCTGTTCTACAGTAGCGTTCATGGAGTACTCCAAATATAAACGATAGGACAAAATTTAAGGCGCATATTTTAGCGCGAATTACTGTAATAAGCGAGAAAACCCGTCAAGAATTATGGTTTTTAAATTAGGTGATAAACTGTATGATGCTTAAGCAACTTTAATTGAAAATTGATTGAATTAAATTTTGTTTTCTAGTAGTTATCTATATGATTGTAGGAGTTTATTTTGAGTAATGGTCGTCGAATCGCTTCACTCACGCCATGTGCAGGGCGTTGTTCTACGGTCTTTGGTGATGCAGTTTGTCGAGGATGTCGTCGTTTTAATCATGAAGTCATTCAGTGGAATACTTATTCAACAGTGCAGCAAAATGCAGTTTGGATTCGTTTAGATGCTCAATTAGATCAGATTCTAGTTCCCATGCTCCCCTTTGCAGATTTACGACATGTCGAAGGTTTTGTCTTGTCCAAGCGAGTACGGTTACGACCAGAAGCCTCTAAAGGACGTAAGTTGTATCACGCCCTGAAAATTTGTGAAAAAAACAAAAATTTTACTCAAGAAAGTGGTTTGGGCATTACTCAACTGCAAGTGAAAGGTTTGTGGCAGGAGTTTGAGCGTCGCGTGTTGGCATTGGCGACTGCAAGTTATGATCTGGCATTTTTACGTGCTGATGGAATTAGTCATAGCTTATTACGTGATGATGAAGAAGATTAAAACGCGCGCTTTATTTTAATTTTTATAAAAGAAAGTAATGACTTGTGAATTATATTGAATACTTTTTATATTGTTTTGCTGTTGTGATTATGATCGCTACACCTGGGCCCGTTATGCTATTGGTGGCAAGTGCGGGTTTAAAAGGGGGCTATCGTCGTGCCTTGCAAACCATTTTTGGTACGAATCTGGCGTCTTTAATGTTAATTGCTGCATCCATTGCAATTCTCAAAGGTTTCTTAACCATTAGCGAGCAATGGTTTAATGTCATTAAGATTTTGGGCTGTCTGTATATTGTTTATTTGGGTATACAAATTTTAAGAGAAGTGTGGCAGGGTGATGTAGGTACTGGAAATACCTCAGGCACAGTTGCTAATGGTGGATTTAAGCAAGGTTTCCTTGTCGCCATTTCAAATCCTAAAGATATTATTTTCTTTGCGTCTTTCTTCCCACAATTTGTACAGATTACGCCAAATTTAAATTTGAGTTTAAGTATCCTGACCGTAAGTTGGATTGCACTCGATTTTGCAACACTATCATTTGTATATTTAATGTTTAATCGTTTTTCACGTTCCAAGATGTATCAGCATCTATTGGCTTGTTGTGGTGTGATTTTAATTGCTGTCGCACTTTATGGTATTTATGCCACATTGTTTTAAATGTGATTCTTGATCAGATTTAAAAAGTCCCAGAATGAAGACTGGGACTGTGTCATTTATACGTGATGAGCTAAGCGATATTGCACCAGTTCTTCAATGGTAATGACCGTAAGCTGATGCATTTCTGCATAAGCCAAAACTTGAATACCAGAAGCCATGCTGCCATCTGGATTAGTCAATTCGCATAAAACCCCAGAAGGTTTCAGTCCCGCCAAGCGCGCAAGGTCAATTGTGCCTTCGGTATGCCCGCGACGAGTGAGGACACCGCCATCACGCGCACGTAATGGGAATACATGACCAGGACGGTTCAAGTCACTGGCTACTGCACCAGTACGTGTTGCTGCTTGAATAGTGGTTACACGGTCTTGCGCTGAAACCCCAGTTGTTACCCCTTGAGCAGCTTCAATAGTCACGGTAAAGGCAGTTTTAAATTGGCTTGAATTGTCACTGACCATAGGGGGTAAGTCTAAATGATCTGCGAGCTCGTTGGTGAGGCATAAACAAACAATGCCAGAACCGTCACGAATCATACGAGCCATGGTTTCGACCGTTAATGTTTCTGCTGAAATGATTAAATCAGCTTCATTTTCACGATCAAAATCATCCATTACCAAAACAGGTTTACCTTGGCGAATGTCAGCTAATGCTTGTTGAATACGCTGTTCTGCTGGGGGAAGTGCTGAAAAAAAGAGTTCTGGTTGAATTAAACTAGACATTGAAACGCTCGCGTAAGTTGAAGATACGGTTGAACATTTCAGGACTTTGAAAAATTGGCGTAGCAATAAATGATCGCAGGCTTGCACCTGAGACTTTATTAGTCACGTCGTCTTCTTTCATCCGGACTATACCGTCGGCTTTGGCTTTGAACCAAATCTGCATGTAGTTTTAAGGCTACACGCTCGTGGGCTTGTTCTTAGTATTAGAGACTAGAACTTACCACCGGTGGGGAATTGCACCCCGCCCTGAAGCGATGTGCTGCTAGTATAAACTTTTTTACAGAAAATGTGATATTTCATCTAACTTTAGCATCATCATTATTTCTGACAATGATTGCAATAAATTTGCTAAGCATATTGAGAAGGGAAGTGGCAAATGCAAAGAACGAGAATTGTACGTAGACTTTTAGATATGTTCGGAATAAAAAAGCTCGCGATTTGCGAGCTTCTTATTTATCTTATGCCACTTGAACTGGAATACAGTTTGCGGTGTGATTGACTGTATTGTCTGGGTTGGCATAGACCAAGCGAGGTTTATGTGCATTGGCTTCTGCTTCGGTAAATGCACCAAAAGTTGCAATGATCACAAGATCACCAACATCTGCTTGGTGGGCAGCACCGCCGTTCACAGAAATAATGCCAGAATTGTCTTCACCGCGAATCGCATAAGTTGCGAAACGTTTACCGTTGGTCACGTTCCAAACATGGATTTCTTCGTATTCGCGAATACCAGCTAAATCCATTAACACACCATCAATTGCACATGAACCTTCATAATGAAGTTCAGCATGGGTAACTACAGCGCGGTGAATTTTGCATTTTAGTAAACGAGATAGCATGGCGAGCGTCTCCTGAGTGGACCTAAGACCTTTATCTTTTGTTTGAATCAATCGCTTCTTACAAGATCAGTAATCGGCAAAAAAGGCATTCTGCTCTGAAATGAACAACATGGCAAGAACGATTGTTTAACAATTCAAATAAATTCAGTTGGGTTTATAAGCATTGATTTGATTCATTGCTTGCTGAATATCACCATTCACGAGTAACTTGAGTCGTGATAGTGCATGATCGATTGCATCATCCATTAAACCTTGTTCACTGCTTGGCGCTTTGCTAAGCACATGTCCAGAGACACGTTCTTTAGAACCAGGATGACCAATACCAATACGTAGACGATGAAAATTTGGACCGAGGTGTGGAACAATGTCACGTAATCCATTATGACCACCATGACCACCGCCAGTTTTGAGGCGAATGATACCTGGGTTCATATCAAGCTCATCATGGGCAATTAACATTGCTTCAGGAGCAACTTGATAAAATTTGCAGAAGGGAACAACACTTTTGCCCGAAAGGTTCATAAAGGTTGTTGGTAAAAGCAGACGAACGTCTTGACCTTCGATATTACCACGACCACTTATTCCATGGAATTTGGGATCGGCTTTTAATGTAATGCCATATTTTTCTGCAATGCGTTCTACAAACCAGAAGCCTGCATTATGGCGGGTTTGGGCATATTCCTTTCCAGGATTACCCAAACCAACAATTAGCGATATATTAGCCACTAATTACACCATTCAACACTTATGCGCGTTTGAAGTCAGCGTGCATAGGTGTGTTTTTAGCTGGGTGACGTTGTAACGCTTGGATTTTAACGTTTTCAACTTTTTCACCAACTTTGATTTCAACAACTTCTTCAAAGAAAGCGTTGTTTTCTAAAGCTTTAACAAGCTCACGAAGTTCTAAAGTAACGGCTACAGGTTCAGCATTACCACCGTAGATGATTGCTGGAACTTGTGCAGCGTGACGAAGGCGGCGGCTCGCACCTTTCCCTTGGTTAGCTGCTTCACGTGCTTGTGCGTTTAATACGAAGTTTGCCATGATAGACATCCTTAATTTAAGTTTATTAAATAAACTAGATCTGCGACCGACCTAGTGAGACAAAGCCCTGCACTGGGCAGGGCTTTGGAATTTTAGCGCTATATTATAGATAACTATCGAACATTGCGCTAATAGATTCTTCGTTGTTAATACGACGAATTGTTTCAGCAACCATACTGGCAACCGAAACTTGGCGAATCTTACCAAGCTGTTGTGCTTCTTCAGAAAGCGGAATTGTATCTGTAACTACGAGTTCATCGATGACAGAGTTTTTCAAATTCTCAATTGCTTTGCCTGAAAGTACAGGGTGAGTTGCATAGGCAACAACACGACGAGCACCAAAAGTTTTCAGTGCATCAGCAGCTTTACATAAAGTACCTGCTGTATCTACCATGTCATCAACAATGACACAATCACGACCTTTCACATCACCAATCAAATGCATCACTTGTGATTCATTCGCTTTTTGACGACGTTTATCGATAATCGCAAGGTCAATATCACCCATTTGTTTAGCAACAGCACGAGCACGAACTACACCACCAACGTCTGGAGAAACAACCATGAGGTTGTCATGAGACTGTTGGCGTAAGTCAGCAAGTAATGCTGGAGTGCCATAAATGTTGTCTACTGGGATATCGAAGAAACCTTGGATTTGGTCTGCATGTAGGTCGATCATCACAACGCGGTCAATACCTACAGTAGTCAGCATGTCTGCGACAACTTTTGCAGTGATTGGAACACGAGATGAACGAGGACGACGGTCTTGACGGGCATAACCGAAGTAAGGAATGACAGCAGTTATACGACCAGCACTTGCACGACGTAAGGCGTCTGCCATCACTAAGATTTCCATAAGGTTATCATTAGTAGGCGCACAAGTAGGTTGTACGACAAATACGTCTTTACCACGAACATTTTCAGTGATTTCTACAGCAATCTCACCATCAGAGAAGGTTGAAACTGAAGCAGCACCTAAAGGAATGTGCAAATGGCTTACGACTTTTTGAGCGAATTGTGGATGAGCAGTTCCACTAAAAACGACAAGATTGGGCATGAAGCACCCTTGGCGGTTGGTGTGTTTGAAATTAGATGGCAGGGGCGGCTGGATTCGAACCAACGGATGGCGAGATCAAAACCCGCTGCCTTACCACTTGGCGACGCCCCTAATGCGGCAGAACTTTAATATTTTTGCGCGTTCATGTCAAGGTAAATTAACAAGAAGATGCAAAGTGTTGTTCTGTCTTTTAAGCTTGAAATTGGCAGGGGCGGCTGGATTCGAACCAACGGATGGCGAGATCAAAACCCGCTGCCTTACCACTTGGCGACGCCCCTAAATTTGATGTGTGTATATGGCAGGGGCGGCTGGATTCGAACCAACGGATGGCGAGATCAAAACCCGCTGCCTTACCACTTGGCGACGCCCCTAATACATACATCTACAGGTGAAATTGGCAGGGGCGGCTGGATTCGAACCAACGGATGGCGAGATCAAAACCCGCTGCCTTACCACTTGGCGACGCCCCTATTGAACTTTAAAATGACGTAATGGAGATTCATTTAAACTGTTTACCAAGTAAGCTTTACATGGTGCATGTTCGAGAATTTCATTTACGTGCATTTCAGCAGTTACTTCAGTAAAAACACAAGCACCTGTACCTGTAAGTTTTGCAACACCGAACTGATCTAAATATTGCATTGCTTCATTGACTTCAGGATATAGACTTTTTGCCAAAGGTTCAAAGTTATTTCCAAAGTCAGATGGCTTTATCTGATAGGCGCAAAATTTAGATGGCTTCGAGTTTCTTGTCAACGTTTTTTGTGAAAAAAGCAGTTGAGTGCTGATAAAACAATCAGGTTTTAGCACTATGTACTGTTTTTGATCTAAGTTGATGAATGTTAAGTGTTCACCTATGCCTTCTGCCCATGCATTTTGCCCATGTACAAAAATAGGCACATCAGCACCAAGTTTTACCCCCAGTTCAGCCAATTGTTCAATTGTTAAGCCACACTGCCAGAGTTGGTTCACAACAATAAGGGTGGTCGCAGCATTAGATGATCCACCACCGAGTCCTGCACCCATCGGAATATTTTTTTCAATTTTGATGTTCAAGCCAGTGAGATGCTTTGCCAACGGTTTTAACATCTGTGTGGCTTTGTAAATTAAATTCTGCTCCAGATCGACGGCATTTAAGCCTTCGATCTGAATGTCATTTTGCTGAGTAGGTTCAAATTCCAACCAATCGCATAAGTCTATCAGTTGAAAAATACTTTGCAGCTCGTGATATCCATTTTCACGACGTCCAGTGATGTGTAAAAACAGATTGAGTTTTGCAGGAGAGGGTACGCGAATCATAGCCAGCCAGAATTAACGGTTTTGAATGAGCATTGTAATACGATTTTCTTTACCAGATTCAAGTTCTTGTTTCAGAACTAATTTATTGGGTAGTTGAGCAGTATCGTTATAACTAAGGTCGACTTGCCAGCCATCTTCAATAATTTTTTGCGGGCGATTCGCTGCATCCTTATTGATTTGTGCTTGTAGCGTTGCTGGTCGAGCCTGTACCCAGTCGATTAAATGGGTAATTGGTGCTTGCCAGCCTGTGGCTTGTTGCAGTAATTCTTCTGGTGTGGCGGCTTGAATTAAACCTGTTTTCGCACTATTTAGGCTTACAGCGCCGGGCTTTCCTGTAATTTGAGTTTTACCTACGCCAAGAATACCGCTGAGTTCAATATCAAATTCTTGCTGTTGTTGCTGCCATGTAAAAAAGGCGCTACCCGATTGTTGTGGGGTACGCACGCCAATTTTGCCTTGCAAATTAAAATGATTCTGTTCAGTAGCATTTGGGCCTTCAGCAGGAATTTGCGGTTTGGTAAATTGCTGACAACCTGTTAAAAATAAAACACTGCTGACAAATACGGTCACACCGACTTTTGAAAATACACGCATCAAAATCAATTAGCTCTTTTTCATTTGTTGAGGTAACAGTAACGAATTCAGTTGTTCCAATTGAGGATCATTTGGGTGTTTTTGTTTTAATTGTTGTAACACGGTGCTGAATTCAGTAATTTTTCCTTGCATATATAATGCCTTGGCATATCGAACACCTATTGAAACACTATTGCTTAATGTGTAGGCCTTGCTAAGTACTTGTGCAGAAGTCGCAAAGTCATTCTGTAAATAAGTGATATATCCTAGCGTATCCAAAATTGATGCTTGATCGGGGGTATATTCTAATGCGAGTTCAACATAATGCCGTGCATCATCTAAACGCCGATTTTGTAAAGCAAGCGTATAGGCATAAGCATTTAAATAGGTTGGGCTATTTGGCTCAATTTCTAATAAGCGATTGAGGAGTTGTTCTAACTTGGCACGATCTTGAAATGGATCAAGTAATAATACTTCAGCATAAATTAAGTCGGGATCATCTGGCAGATTTTTAATGGCTTCATCCAATAAACGGCGCGCAGCTTTGGTGTTGCTCATGCGTTTTAAAATATCTGCCTGTGCCTGATAGAGGAAACTGGCGTGTTGTGGGTAATTGACCCGTTCCTGAGTCAAAAAACGTAAGGCATCTTGTAGCTTATTTTGCTGTGCAAAAATACTAATCATGCTGCGTCTAGAGACAGGATAGAGGTTGCCATCAACCAAACGGTAGTAGGCTTTGGCTGTTTCAAAGTGCTGCTTGCGTTCTGCATTGACGGCCAAATAGTAGTAGGCATCATTTTGATATTGAGCTGAGTATCTTAGTTCAACCAAAAATTTTTCTGCATCTTCGTATTGTTTTAAATCAATACTGGTCAGCCCAGCCAGAAAGAGTGCTTCTTCTTGCTTGGGCCACTTTTTTAAGATGCTCTCGAGTTTTTTAAGTGCGGTATCTGACTGATTTAATTTAATTAAATATTTGGCTTCTGCCAGTCGAACTTCTAAATTATCACGATGTTTACGACTAGATTTATCATACCATTTCAAGGTTTCTTGTTCGTCACCCAAGACAGTCAGCAAGTTGGCTTTCATGAGAATAAAGCCAGTGACTTTCGGGCGCTTGCGTAAGGCACGGTTAATGGTAATTAACGCTTGATCGAATTGACCATTTTGTGCTTCTAAGCCTGCAATTAGCACCAAAATGGATGGGTTGTCTTTTTCTTTACTGGTAGACAAAGTCTTGAGCAGAACTTCACGGTCTGCTTGTGATTCAGGTGAAATACCCGCCAAAATTTGCTCTAAATCCGCATTAGGATCAATCATTAATATTTTATCGAGCGTTTCTGCAGCCAGCTCGTATTCATGCGCTTTTAGGGCGATATGCGATAAATAAAATAGCGCGGGCACATCTTCAGGTTCTTGAACAACCCAATGTGTCGCAATATCAAGCGCCGCTTTTAGATCATCTTGTTCCAGTGCAATATTGAGTGCGCGTTGTTTCACTAGAGTAGAATTGCTGCGAATGGCCAGAACGGTGTAGTTGTGCAAAGCGGTTGGAATATTGTGATAAGCCAAAGCAAATTCGGCAATCATGCTTTGTTTTATGGCATTATTATTTGAATTTGCATGATAAACAACCTCTGATGCTCGTACATGAGTACCAGAAGCCATGCTACCAAGCAGTAAGAATGTGGTAGAATACTGCTTTATCGTCGTGCCGTTTATACGGCTGTTTGTTTGACGCAATTTTTTCTTGATCCAAGTAATGCTTTTTATGACACCGATGTTGCACAATAGCATAAATTTAGTGAATTGATGATTTGATATGTCTTTCTTTGCATTGGGGGTCAACCATCAAACCGCGTCAGTAGCGTTGCGTGAGCAAATTGCATTTAATGCTGAAAAGCTTAGTGTATTGCTTGCTCAGCAAAGTCACAACTCTGAATTAAATGATTTGGTGGTTGTGTCGACGTGTAACCGCACCGAGGTTTATGCCATATCTGAAAATGCGGATATGGTACTCAGTTGGCTCGCCCAAGCAAATCATTTAGATGTTAAGCAATTAGTCAATCATGTCTATCGTTATGAAGATGCACAAGCGGTAACGCATTTAATGCGTGTGGCTAGCGGGCTAGATTCTCTAATGCTCGGCGAACCACAAATTTTAGGACAGGTAAAATCGGCACTGTCTTTAGCCAAAGATGCACATACGGTTTCAGGTAATTTAAACCGAATTTTTGAATATGCCTTTTATGCTGCAAAACGAGTCCGCTCTGAAACAGCGGTAGGTAGCCATGCTGTTTCAATGGGTTATGCCGTAGCTCAGTTAGCCTTACAAGTCTTTAGCCAACCTGAAAAAATGACTGTGCTGATTGTGGCCGCAGGTGAAATGAATAGCTTGGTAGCTAAACATTTGGCGGAAATGGGTGTTGGCAAAGTGCTGATTTGTAACCGTACCCGTGAGCGTGCTGAATTGTTAGCACAAGAAATTGCACATCAGGTTGATGTTGAGATTATTGATTTTGCAGTGCTGGCTGAAAACTTATATCGTGCAGATGTGATTTCAAGCTGTACGGGAAGTTTGCATCAGGTTATTTCCTATCAAGATGTAAAGCGTGCCTTAAAGAAACGCCGTTATCAACAGATGCTCTTGGTTGATCTTGCCGTACCGCGTGATATAGAACCTAAAGTTGAATCTTTAGATGGTGTTTATCTCTACGGTGTGGATGATTTACAGTCAGTTATTGATGAAAATCTTGCACAGCGTCGTCAGGCGGCTGTTGAAGCGGAAGTGATGGTGAATCAATTAGCCATTGAGCTGATTACCCATGAACGGGTCAATGAAGCAGGCGAAACTATTCATCAATATCGTCAACATGGGCATGAATTACAACAAGAAGAATTGCAGTTGGCTTTGTCTCGCTTAGCAAAAGGGGAAAATGCTGCACAAATTATGCAAGATTTTGCTCATCGTCTAACGCAGAAATTGCTACATCCAACCTCTATTGTGTTACGTGATGCAGCCAAGGCAGAAGATCCTGCTTATTTTGAACAGTTACAGCAAAGTCTAGCCAATGTTGCAGCGCATCGACGTAAAGCAAAAAAATAACAATGATTTCTGTGGTTTAAGATAATAGACGCAGCCCAATTTTCTTGGTGAGTTCGTTCAATTGTTGACGTAAATTACGTGACTCAAGTAATGAATTTGGGTCTTTTAATTTCTGCCGTAAATATTTTTCTTGTAATCCCAAAGCATATTCAGTCGCGAGTTTATCTGCCATTTCAGGTGCATGGGTCAGCACTTCAATATTGGTACGTTGCATAATATCAGCAATTTCTAAACTATACGTGCTACAAGCACCCAATACGTAATAGGTTGCTAGCTCTTGATCATCAGGTAAGTTATCAAAAATCCGATTGAGGATGTTGAGTACATGCGAGAGTAATTCCTGACTTGGCACAAATGCGCGTAAAGTTTCAAAATGAATATACAAAAATGGATGATTCATCAGGATGGCGATAGCAAAGTCTTCGTCTTTGGTGCGAATGTTAAAAGATAAAGATGCATCATTACTGAGTTGTGGTGTCCAACGTTTACCAAACCCTAATTTTTCTTTAAATGATTGATTTAAAAGATAACGAAAAGATCCCGTTTTGGGTAACAGTTCAGTCAGTTGGCGCAGTTCCGCCATGACCAGACTTTTACCTTCGGGGCTGCTGATATCTTGATTTTGGGTAAGGTGTGCAAACACAAAGTCCGAGAGTAGCGGCGCTTGTTGTAATAAGCGTTGGAAATTTTCTAAACCTTCACGTCGAATCAGTGAGTCTGGGTCATGATCATTGGGGAGCACAAAAAACTTCAGTTCACGACCATCGTTTAATAAGGGTAAGGCAATGTCTAAAGTACGTCGTGCTGCTTTTTGACCTGCCGTATCACCATCAAAGGCAATGGTGATACGGTTGTTCTGTTTGAACAGAATATTTAAATGTTCTGTATTACTGGCGGTTCCCAGTGTTGCGACTGCACCATAAATGCCATTTTGTTGTAGCGCGATGACATCCATGTAGCCTTCAACCATCAGCCAATCTTGAGCTTTTTGTTTGCGTCCCTCATACAGTCCATACAGTAACTGATTTTTATGAAACACTTCCGAGTCGGGTGAATTGATATATTTGGGTTTAATTTGGTCATTCAGGGCACGACCACCAAAACCAACCACACGACCTTTGGCATCACGAATAGGAAAAATCACCCGATCACGCAGTAAATCAAAATCACGCCCACTGTCACTGGTACGGATTAGACCCAATAATTTTAAGCCCTGAACATCTTGTGGGAAGGCTTTTTCCAAATGTTGCCAATCTTCAGGTGCATAGCCTAAACGCCAGAATTGAAGCGTCTCTGCACCTAAGCCGCGGTGTTTAAAGTACTGTTGTGCACTTTGGCTTTGGGGGAGTTGTCGTTCATAGAACTGCGCGACATTCTCCAGCAAATCATAAAGATTACCCTCTTGAGTAGGGGCTTCATTGAATGCTTGAAATTGTTCAAACTGGGCAAAAGGATCCTCAATATTACCAAATTCTTCAAATGGATCATGATCGATTTGCGGGTTGTGAGGTGTTGGAATCTGAACAGAATTTGTAGGAACAACTGGATCTGCTGCTACAGGTTTAGTTTCTCGTTTGTAGGAGAGACGTTTCGAATCTTGATTGTCTTTAGGTAATTCAATACCCGCTTGGCTAGACAAATCTTTCATGACATCGACAAAATTCCGATTGTCGATGTCCATGAGAAAGCGAATGGCATTACCATTGGCTTGGCAACCAAAGCAATGATAATACTGCTTGTCACGGTAGACGTGAAATGATGGCGACTTTTCCTGATGAAACGGGCAGCAGCCTGAATAGGTACGTCCCGTTTTTTTAAGTTTCACGCGTTGGCCAATTAAATCGACAATATCAGTTCGATCGAGAATTTGATCTATCGTGTGCTGAGGAATGGCCATAGTCGTTATCGTGATACATCTAGCAAAATGAAAATGCAAAGCGAGATTTGCTTGAATCTAACTTTTGCAAAAGAAAACTATTTATTTGTATAGGGTTTAATCAATCAGATCAAGCCAAATGCAAAATATAAAAGGGCAAGTATGATAACTTGCCCTTCATGAAATTGCATCAAAACTTGCGAGTTTTATTCGCCAGATGTACTCGAAGCAGGAGCTTCACTCGAAACATCTGGGCGACCTAGCAAACCAAAAGTCATACGGTTAGTAAGGCTACGTTGTGCAGTTGGTGCTGTTGTTTTTGGCGTTTCAACAGTGCTTTGTTCTTCACGACCAAAGACCCCTAAAGTTGCACGGTTGATCCAACTGCCTTCTTTACGTGCAGCACGTAAATTCACGCTACCATCAGATTTCACTAGATTCGGATAGTTTAGTTTTAGAACATCGATATATTGTTGTGCAGTGGCTTTATCCCCCAGTTGTTCGTAACCATAGGCAACGGTTGCTAATGCTTCTGGAATTTGTGGTGTTTGTGGATAATGTTCAATCACCCATTGCGAACGTTCAACAGCGGCTAACCAAGCTTTACGCTTAATGTTAAAACGCGCGACATTCATTTCACTTTCGGCCAGTTCATTGCCAATATATTTCATACGTTGTGCTGCATCTACTGCATAAGTGCTCGATGGATAGCGGCGAATGAAATCGACAAAGTTTTGGTAAGCATGTTTTAGATAGCTGGTATCACGATGCGATTGCTTTAATGAGGTATAACGCATTAAACCATCATAGTTTTGTTCCATGTTCGCTACACCGCGTACATAGTAAGCATAATCTACATTTGGATGCTGCGGATTTAAGCGAATAAAACGCTCTGCAAGGCTAATTGTGCCTTCATAATCTTTTTGCTGAAATTTAGTGTACAACAACTCAAGCTGGGCTTGCTGTGCATAATCACCCGTTGGGTAGTAAGTATCAATTGCTTCTAGATACTTGGCTGCATCAGTATATTGACCATTATCTAGCGCTTTCTCGGCTTTTTGTATATACACTTGCTCACTTAATTGTGGGCCTGTATCCACCACTTCTTTTTTTGGATTACTGCTACAGCCCACCATTGCAGACGCAATGCCTAAAGAAAGAGCGAGCATTGTAATTTTATAACGTGGTAGCGACATAAAAATTCCTCTGTTAATACGGGCAATGAGCTACAATTGCGCTATTAAACCACTTTTGTTTGAATGATCAAATGACCCAAGCACAATCTACTAATACAAATTCTGCAGAAACTGATTTCAATTTACTTGAAGAAATAGACGAAGCAGATAACCATACTTCTGATGCAACTGCAACACGTTTATCGTTGCAATTTCAATTGGATGAAAGCTATATCGGGCAACGTATTGATCAGGTTGCGGCGAATGTTTGGAGCGATTTCTCACGCGAAAAACTCAAGCAGTGGCTGAAGGATGGGCATTTGTTGGTAAATGGTAACATTGTTAAACCAAAGTACAAATGTGAAGGATATGAGCAGCTTACTCTTGATGTCGAGCTAGAAGCACAAACTACGAGTCAACCTGAAAACATTCCACTCAATATTGTTTATGAAGATGATGACATCATTGTGATTAACAAACCTGTTGGAATGGTGGTGCATCCTGGTGCTGGAAATAGCACAGGCACGTTGGTGAATGCGCTGCTTTATCATTACCCAAAGTCGGCTGAACTCTCACGTGCAGGTCTAGTGCATCGTATTGATAAAGACACAAGCGGCTTGTTGGTGGTTGCAAAAACCTTGGAAGCTCAGTTTGCATTAAGCAAACAACTGGCAGATAAATCGGTTTATCGTGTCTATGATTTGATCGTTTATGGCAGCATGATTGCAGGCGGTACCATTGATGAGCCGATTAAACGCCATCCAGTTGATCGCGTTAAAATGACCGTATTGCCGGGCGGGAAAGATGCTGTAACCCACTACAATGTAAAAGAGCGTTTTCAGCATTTCACCCGTGTACAGGCACGTTTGGAAACTGGACGGACGCACCAAATTCGTGTGCATTTTGCTTACATTGGTTATGGTTTGGTCGGCGATCCGGTCTATATGCCTCGTGTACGTGTTCCTGCTGGGGCATCTGAATTGTTAAATGATACTTTGCGTGGCTTTAGACGTCAGGCATTACATGCTGTGCAATTGGGTTTAGTTCATCCACGTACGGGTAAGGACATGATGTTTGAAGCACCATGGTCAGAAGATTTTGCAGCATTGGTTGATGTATTGCGTAGCGAGAATAAAGCTTATTAAAAGCAATTGAAGAGGTGATCTTTGCGAAGTTTCTGATGGTAAAAGGAATAACGCAAAGATGATTTAAGTTGAATAAGGAATTTAACATGCAATTTGTTCAAGGCTTTCCAGAAGGTGTTTTTGTCGGGCAAACGCGTGTGCAACATGAGCATACTCAGGCATCGGATAAACCTGAACTTGATGGTTTTAATTTGGCATTGCATGTTCAGGATAATGCTCATCGAGTACAACAACACCGAATGCAGTTACTTGAGGAATTCTCTGCTTTTGGCGTAGAAAAAATAACTTGGATGACGCAAACCCATAGCACGATTTGTCACACTGTGAATGAACAGATCTACTTCGAGGCACTCGAAGGTGATGGCTTGGTAACTCAACAGAAGCAGCATGCCTTAATGATGATGACTGCGGATTGTTTACCGATTGTCCTTGGCGATGCTGAAGCGATTGAGGTCGCAAATCTACATGCAGGTTGGCGTGGACTGGCCAATGGAATTGTGGAAAACACCATTGCAACTATGCAGCATCCTCCTACTTGGGCATGGTTAGGGGCAGCTATTAGCCAACCTTGCTTTGAAGTAGGGGCTGAAGTCAAACAAATCTTCTGTAGCAAGTATCCTACCTTAGCCTCGACCTTTGAGCCATCGAAAGAACAGGGAAAATACTTTGCTGATTTATATGCGATTGCGCGCTATATTTTGCAGCAGCATGGTATAACCAAGATCTTAGGTGGAGACCAGTGTACCTATAGACAAACTGAAGAATATTATTCTTATCGCCGTAATGCTAAAACTGGAAGAATGGCGACCTTTGTATTTTTAAAATAAGTATGGTTAGCTTGATTGGCCCACTGATTTTTACATTTAGCTATACACTCCCTCATGCGAATGAAAAGTGTTAAACTTGACTTAATTATTTGGTTTTAAAAGTTTCCATGTCTGTCACTGATCCTGTTTCTTCTGCTTCTGTACATGTATGTGTGGTTTATCATAGTCCTTATGGCCATACGGCCAAGGTAGCCCAGTATATTGCACAAGGTGCGGAGCAGGCGGGCGCGAATGTGCACCTGATTTCTGTGGCAGCAGTACAGTGGGAGCTTCTAGATCAGGCTGATATTATTATTATGGGTTGCCCAACGTATATGGGAAGCCTGACTTCTGCACTGAAACAGTTTATGGAAGATTCGTCTAAGCGCTGGTTAGCTCGTGCTTGGCAAGGAAAACTTGCTGCTGGTTTTACCAATGGTGGTGGCTTAAGTGGTGATAAATTGGCAGTCTTGCAGCAGATTAATTTATTTGCCATGCAGCATGGTATGTTGTGGGCGGGTTTGCCGTTTATGCCAACGGGTCGTAGCCAGCAAGATATTAACCGTATGTCGAGCTTTTTAGGTTTAATGACCCAGTCCGATAATGCCAGTGTTGAAGTTACCCCGCCAGAAGGTGACTTGGAAACAGCACGAAAGTTTGGAAAGTATTTAGTTGAGTTAAAAGCTGACTATTAACACTTCTAGTAATAAAAAAACCTCCAAATTGGAGGTTTTTTATTACTTATGCATGATGCGTGCTTTATCACGTTGCCAGTCACGATCTTTTTCCGTAGCACGTTTGTCATGGAGTTGTTTACCTTTTACTAAAGCAATTTCCAATTTCGCGCGTGGGCCTTTCCAGTAAGCGGCAAGCGGAACGCATGAATAACCTTTTTGATTGACTGCACCGAGTAACTTATCCAGTTCACGACGGTTCAATAGTAGCTTACGTGTACGGGTCGATTCAGCAACAATATGCGTAGACGCACTGAGTAATGGTTGAATTTGTGCACCGAAGAGGAAAGCCTCACCATTTTTAAAGGTGATATAACTCTCTGACAGGGTCATGCGACCTGCGCGTAATGATTTAACTTCCCAACCTTGTAAGGAGAGTCCTGCTTCAAATTTTTCTTCAATAAAATAATCATGACGGGCACGCTTATTTTGAGCAATCGTACCGCCATTATGTTTTTTAACTACAGTTGCTTTCGCCATAATCAATTACTTCCAAAGTTATGACTATTGTGCCCCAACATGAACCGACTGACAATTCTTAAATCGGATTGAAAAGCTTTAAAGTAAATCAAATACACCACCAAATAGCACACGGCTATTTTACGCAAATGAAACAGCCCAATAGTTTTTGCACGAATAGTGAAGATTTTTCAAATTTATGCAGTTTCTTCACCAACAAAACAAGATTTTGTTAAAATACATCCCAATAAAATGAATTAGAGTACAAATGGATGTCTAAAACTCGCGTAATTTATCCAGGGACATTTGATCCAATTACCAATGGGCATGTCGACCTTGTGACGCGTGCATCAAAAATGTTTGATGAAGTTGTGGTGGCAATTGCGATTGGGCATCATAAGAATCCATTGTTTAAGTTGGAAGAACGCGTGGCATTGGCACAGGCTTCTCTGAGTCATTTACCTAATGTAGAATTTGTAGGATTTGATGGTTTATTGGTAAACTTTTTCCGTGAACAGAATGCAACTGCGGTTTTGCGTGGTTTGCGTGCAGTGTCTGATTTTGAATATGAGTTTCAATTGGCGAATATGAACCGTCAACTCGATTCACGCTTTGAGGCGGTGTTTTTAACGCCATCGGAACAATATTCATTTATTTCTTCCACGTTAATTCGTGAAATTGCTCGTCTGAAAGGCGATGTCACCAAATTCGTTCCTGAAGCGGTGGTGAAAGCCTTTGAGCAAAAGCATCAACAAGGTTGGTAGAGTGTCTTTATATATAACTGATGAATGCATCAATTGTGATGTTTGTGAACCTGTTTGCCCCAATGAAGCAATTTTTATGGGTGAATTGATTTACGAAATTAACCCAGATTTATGTACTGAATGTGTGGGGCATCATGACCAACCGCAGTGTCAGCTCTTTTGTCCTGTAGATTGTATCCCACTGGATCCCAATCATGCTGAAACTGAGGATGAGTTGATGGATAAATATAAAAAGCTGATTGCTCAAAAAAGCGCAAGCAATTAAGTCTAAGATTTGATACTATGCGCTTCGAAGTGAGCCAGACGATCGCTGCTGTGGAGATCTCCGTGATTGAAGCAGGGGAGGAAAGTCCGGGCTTCATAGGGCAAGGTGCCAGGTAACGCCTGGGCGGCGTGAGCCGACGGAAAGTGCAGCAGAGAGTAGACCGCCTTCATTATGGTTTCGAGCAATCGAAATCGGAGGTAAGGGTGAAAGGGTGCGGTAAGAGCGCACCGCATGGCTGGTAACAGTTCATGGCATGGTAAACCCCACCGGAAGCAAGACCAAATAGGGATCCTTTAGGCATGGCCCATGCTGGATCCGGGTAGGTCGCTGGAGCGTATGAGTGATTATACGCCTAGAGGAATGATCGTTCACGACAGAACCCGGCTTATCGGCTCACTTCACCAAATTTTGATCAATTAAGCGCATTAAGTACTTGACGTACTAAAGATAAAATCACATAATGCGCGCACAGTTTACGGCTATGTAGCTCAGTTGGTTAGAGCACCGCACTCATAATGCGGGGGTCACAAGTTCAAGTCTCGTCATAGCCACCATTTTATAAATCACGTTCCTATAACGTGATTTTTTTTGTCTAAAATTTATGATTAGACATCATATCGGTAAAATAATAAGTGGGGCTTCGGTCTTTAAGCCATTTAATTTTTCAGTAAAAATGTGATTTCAGGATGAGGATTAGAAGAGCGTTACTGAGATGGTTCATCTACCCACATGTATAAAGTTGATTGTTGTGGCATCATCTATCCATTTAATTTAATGGACCCGATATAGCTCATTCTTGTTCTTTACATCTATGTTCGGGACAGTGGATGTCCGTTGAGCGTATAAAAGATCATTAAAAATGGAACTCTGTGTTTGTCGCTGTGATACTAATTTGATGAAAATTATACAAATATGGATGAACTTACGGACAAAATAGATTAACTGTTTAAACTCTGAACATTCATGAATAAAAAGGCTTGACGCATAGACATGAAATTTAGATAATGTGCACACATTTTATGGCTATGTAGCTCAGTTGGTTAGAGCACCGCACTCATAATGCGGGGGTCACAAGTTCAAGTCTCGTCATAGCCACCATTTTTATAGACCAAGCTCTCAGCTTGGTCTCTTTTTTTTGTGCGTGAAAAAATAGAAAAATATTTTGCATATAAAAAAGCCCAAACTTTAGTTTGGGCTTTCAAGTTTCTATCTACGGTTATAGACCAGCTTTCCAACCATTGATGATTGGGTAACGACGTTCGCGGCTAAAGGCACGTGAGCTAATACGCGGACCAATAGAGCCTTGGCGACGTTTATATTCATTAAAGTCGACGAGGCGAATCACTTTTTTCACAACGTCTGCATCAAAGCCTTTGGCAATAATGTCATCTTGGCTCATGTCTTCTTCGATGTAGGCATACAAGATCGCATCGAGGACATCATAAGCAGGTAATGAGTCTTGGTCGGTTTGGTCTGGGCGGAGTTCTGCTGAAGGTGGACGAGTAATCACGCGTTCTGGAATTACAGGTGTTTCAGAGATACTGTTACGATATTTCGCCAATTCAAACACAATGGTCTTATACACATCTTTCAGAACAGCAAAACCGCCAACCATATCGCCGTACAGTGTGCAATAGCCGACAGAAAGTTCTGATTTATTGCCTGTAGAAAGGACAAGGTTACCAAATTTATTGGATAAGCCCATCAATAACGTACCGCGTGTACGTGCTTGTAAATTTTCTTCAGTGGCATCAGCAGGTGCATTACCAAAGAATGGATAAAGCGTTTGCATAAAGCTGTTCACAATCGGATTAATTTCCGCGATACCAAAGGTAATGCCCATATTCTTCGCTTGTGCCGCTGCATCTTCTACACTGATTTGCGACGTATAAGTGTAAGGCATCATGACCGCTTGTACTTTGTCAGCACCAATTGCATCTACTGCAATCGCAAGGGTCAGTGCAGAGTCAATTCCACCAGAAAGACCCAGAATGACACCAGGGAAGCCTGAGCGTTGAACATAGTCACGCGTTGCCATGACCAAAGCTTGATAAATTTCTGCCATGGTTTCGAGGGTTGGACTGCTTTCAGTAACTTGATAGCTTTGTTGTTCGGCAATATAGTCCGAATAGAGCAATGTTTCTTTAAAACTTGGTGCTTGTAGTGCAACAGCACCGTCTTTGTTAATGACAAAACTGGTGCCGTCAAAAATTAAATCGTCTTGACCACCCACTTGGTTGGCATAAACCAAATTGAGATTCATTTGTTTCGCAAGAGCAGACATGGTTTCAACACGATGCTGTGGTTTACCCACTTCATATGGTGAAGCATTTAGGACTAAAGCAGTTTCTACATTAAGTTGAGCGAGTTGCTGAACGGTATTCAGTGACCAGATATCTTCACAAATCAGTACACCGAATTTATGTCCGAGGTATTCAAATACCAAGTGCTGATGGCCTTCGTTAAAATAACGTTTTTCATCAAACACGCCATAATTTGGCAAGTTTTGCTTGTTGTAAATCCCGAGAATCTTACCGTCTTTCATTACTGCGGCAGAGTTATAGCGTTGACCATCTTCAGTTTGATTGACAAAACCAAAGACCATGACAATGTCTTTCACTTGGCTAAGCTGTTCAAACGCTAGTTGTGTGCGTTTAGACAGGCTTGGACGCAACAGTAAATCTTCGGCAGGGTAACCAATGGTTGCTAATTCAGGGAAGATAATTAAATCTGATTTTTGCGCTTTGGCTTCATTTGCCAATTGTTGCATTTTTTCAGCATTTGCTTCGATATTACCAATATGCGGAGAGAATTGTGCTAGGGCAATTTTAAAACTTTTCATTCCAACTTAATCCTAAAGCTATAGGGATGTGTACACAGATGACTGAGTTTCTTATGGTTATCGGTTCAGTACTGTGTAATCAACGACAAAATAATGAATAAATAATTTGCGTTGATACTATATACGAATTGCGACAAATGTAGTGTATAAATTCAAAAAAAATTCTTATTTGCATTTAGAAAAACAATTCATAATTGTAGATGGGAAGTTACTTATATTTCACTGAAAAGGTTAAAGATATGTCGCGCTATTTATCAACGCTGATTCAGGCTATTCGAAGCGTAGGCGTTTTGTCTCGACGCCCTTTGACCGAAGGTGAAAAATCATTGGTTCGATGGATTTTTGCAGACACAATTCAGTTGGATCGGGTTCAAATTATTGCACATAAAGCAGTACTTAAAAATCATGCGATTAGCCCGAATGGATATATTTATTTTCATGCACAAAATTACTGTCATGACTTTTCAAAGTGTTCACTTGGTTTGCAATCTTGGTTTATTCATGAGATGACGCATGTGTGGCAGTATCAGCAAGGCATAGCTGTGGTACGTAAGGCATTATTTGATCGCCGTTATCACTATGTAATCCAGCAAGGAAAATTGTTTTTAAATTATGGAATAGAGCAGCAGGCGCAAATGGTGCAAGATTATTTTATTAAAAAAACACAAGGACAGGACTGCAATGCCTATGAACAATGCATTCCTTTTTTGGCACCCAAAGCGTGATTTTGTCCCATACAGATAATTTTGTCAGAAAACTGTCGGACAAGCATGCGGAAAGGCAGAAATTGCAAATCAAATGACCTGAATTGCTAGTGGCAAGCCGCATAGGCTCACTTAGTTTTTTACTGTAGGTACATGCTTAAGCAGCATGTGTAGTACCACAAAGTTGCACTTACAGTAGAAAAATAAGGAATGGTCATGCAATTCATTACACCACTTAAAAATACATTGAATCATGTATTTTCTGGGCCTCTTTTTGATGCTTTGAAACAGTCTCCCATGATTCCGATTCGGCACATGCGGTTTGACTTTGATCCCAAAGAAATTGATCCCAAGTTTTATCTCAATACAGAATTGGCTAGTGCATATTTTGCATCACTTTCCATTTTTCTAACCTTTGGAGAGGACTTGGTGATTGATACTGCACGTTATCATCGTGACTTGGTACAAGATCCGCTGCTGAAACAACGTGTGACGGCTTTGATTGGTCAAGAAGCCATCCATTCTAAAATGCACAATGAGTTAAATGATGCATTGCTAGAAGTAGATTATCCGGTGCAGTTGTTTCGCACGTGGGCGGGTTGGGCATTTGATTATGGATTTAATCGTTTACCGCAACCCATGAAATTATCGCTCATGGCAGGTATTGAGCATTTCACTGCTGTATTGGCGGAATATATGATGAAGCATGAGGAAATTTTCTTTCATTCCCGAGATGAAAAGCAGCGCGCCATTTGGATGTGGCATATGCTCGAAGAGTCTGAGCATAAGGATATTGCTTATGATGTATTCCAAGCCTTATCTAATAATTATGTACTGCGTATTGCAGGCTTTTTCCCTGCGCTCTTCACGATTCTTATTTTAATTTCAGCAGCTTCACTTATGGTGCCATTTTACCGAGAACCGAAAAATTTGATTCGTTGGCATTACTGGAAAGAACTGCCTTATAGTTTTGGTCTGATTTTTGGCTTAAAAGATGGTGTTTATGGCAGTACCATACAGCATATTTTTGACTATTTGCGCCCTGATTTTCATCCCAATGATCATGATACGTCTGCTTATTTAAGTTATTACAAAGAAAAGCTATTACATCCCGAACATGGCATTTTAACGCCATATTTTACTCGGGAATTTACCCCTAGTTTACGTTCATAACAAAGCGGGGATTTAAAATGAAAATTTTTAATAAAAAATGTAAACCCAGTGAACACGCTTATGCTGTGGTGACAGGTGCGGGAAGTGGCATTGGGCG
This sequence comes from Acinetobacter sp. ANC 4910, assembly GCF_004331035.1. Classification (GTDB taxonomy): domain Bacteria; phylum Pseudomonadota; class Gammaproteobacteria; order Pseudomonadales; family Moraxellaceae; genus Acinetobacter. Next base: position 88,105 of record NZ_SJNT01000001.1, on the reverse strand, counting down.
GAGCTTTGCACTAGAACTTGCTCGGCGTGGTGGGGTGGTGGTTTGTGCAGATATCCAACTCAGCGCTGCTGAAGAAACCGTGAGCTTGATTCAAAATCAATATCAAACAGATGCTTTTGCTGTGCAATGTGATGTGGGGTGTGCGGAGCAAGTCAAAGCATTAGCTGAGCAAGCCGAACAATTAATGGGACACGCGACCACCTTAATTATTAACAATGCGGGAGTTGGTTTGGGTGGAAAGTTTGATGAAGTCAGCCTAGAAGATTGGCAATGGTGTATGCATGTCAATTTATGGGGAGTAATTCATGGATGCCATTATTTTGTCCCCCAATTTAAACAGCAAGGCTATGGTGCGATTATTAATGTAGCCTCTGCCGCAGGGTTTACTGCTGCGCCTGAAATGACAGCATATAACGTCACCAAGTCGAGCGTTTTGGCGTTGTCTGAAACGCTTTCAGCAGAACTTCGCAGTGCCAATATTCGTGTCAATGTGCTTTGTCCAACGTTAGTGCCAACCAACATTATGAAAAATGGGCGTTTACCACAACATTACTCTGGTTTGGCGGATCATTTGCTGATGAATCATGCTTTTATTAATAGCGATCAAGTCGCAGTTAAAACCTTGGATCGGCTAGATGCGAATAAGCTGTATACCATTCCACAGCCAGACGCCAAGTTGTTTTGGTGGTTAAAACGAGCTGCTCCAAGTCTGTATGCCAAGCTGCTTGGCGTGGGCTATCCGTTGTTCCAAAAATATGTGAAATAAAAATAAGAGATTCAACATGACAGAAAATATTTTAGCGGAAAATTCAGATCAAAAAATTGAATCCGCCTTAGATGAAGGTGCTGAATCTATTGGGGTAGAGGAAAACCAAACTTCCGTGATTCAACAAAAAGCCAGAATACGAATTAAAGCGAAACAACCACAGCCAACGCGTGTATATGATTGTGTTGTGATTGGAGCAGGAATATCTGGTATTGCTGCTGCTTATAAGATGATACAAGCTGGTTATACTGACTTTTTAGTGTTTGAAAAAGCAGATCGCGTCGGTGGAACTTGGCGTGATAACACGTATCCTGGCTGTGGTTGTGACGTACCATCCGCGTTATATTCTTTTTCGTTTGCGCCAAGCCATGCTTGGAGTCATTTATTTGCTAAGCAAACAGAAATTTTGGCCTATCTGGAACAGGTCACGAAGCAATTCAATTTGTATGACAAAATTAAATTTAAGCATGAACTTATATCCGCCAAATGGAATGAAGCGCAGCAACAATGGGTTTTAGAAACCACACAAGGGACGTTTCTCGCTCAAAGAGTGGTTTTCTCTACTGGCCCTATTACAGAGCCGTCTGTACCGCAGATTAAGGGAATTGATACTTTTGCGGGAGAAATGTTTCATTCGGCACGTTGGAAACATCATTACGATTTAACAGGTAAACGAGTTGCGGTGATTGGTACAGGTGCATCTGCAATTCAGTTTATTCCTCAAATTCAACCTCTCGTTAAGGAGTTGATTGTTTTTCAGCGTACTGCACCGTGGGTATTACCTAAAGCCGATCTGGCATTGAATGATGTGGATAAAGGCATCATGGCCAAATATCCTTTGATTCAACAGTTGTGGCGTAACAGTGTTACGCAGATTTTAAATGGGATTAACTTTGGATTACGTCATCCTCAAATATTAGAGCCGATTAATCTGCTGGGCAAACAGCTATTAAAACTGCAAATTCAAGATCAAACATTACGAAAAAATGTGACCCCTAATTTCTCAATTGGTTGTAAACGGCTGTTATTCGCCAATGATTATTATCCTGCCTTACAACAAGAAAATGTACAGCTTGTGCCACAGGGTTTGATTGAAATTCAAGGGAATCAATTGATTGCTGCCAATGGTGAGCAGTGCCAAGTTGATGTGATTATCTGGGGAACAGGCTTTGAAGTTTCACATCCGCCTATAGGTAAGCGCGTCTATGATGCGAATGGGCAACTCTTGGCAGAGCGTTGGAAGGAAAGTTCACCAGAGGCATTTCTAGGTACCAGTTTAGAACATGTCCCAAATGCCTTTTTAGTGCTAGGCCCAAATATTCTGGTCTATGATTCATTTATTGGGATTGCTGAAGCGCAACTGGATTACATTGTTAGCGGTTTACTGCAAATGCGGGATCAGAGCATTAAGCGTATAGAAATTAAGCCAAAAGCATTGCATGAACATAATGTTGCGGTACAAAAACATTTGCAGAAGACGGTTTTTAATCTTGGGGGCTGTAAATCTTATTATCTAGATCAAAATGGGCGAAATTTTGCAGCTTGGCCGTGGTCACTTAAGCAATTGAAGCGAAAGCTGAAAAAATTAGACTTGGCTGATTATGATATTGCTTGATATTTAGTTTTATTCCACGAGAAATAAAAAACCACCCAAAGGGTGGTTTTTTTAATCCTTAATTCTTTCGAATTAACGACCTTGGATGTCACGTTGAACTTCACCAGTGTAAAGCTGACGTGGACGACCAATTTTGTAAGGTCCGCTGTGCATTTCTAACCAGTGGCTGATCCAACCAACAGTACGTGCAAGCGCGAAGATTACAGTAAACATTTCAGTCGGGATACCAATCGCTTTAAGGATGATACCTGAGTAGAAGTCTACGTTAGGGTATAAGTTACGTTTAATGAAGTATTCGTCAGAAAGCGCGATACGTTCAAGTTCCATAGCAAGAGCAAGCTGTGGATCGTTGATGCCTAAAGCAGCAAGAACTTCATCACAAGTTTCTTTCATTACTTTCGCACGTGGATCGAAGTTTTTATAAACTCGGTGACCGAAGCCCATAAGTTTAACTTCTTTAGTTTTTACTTTTTCCATGAAGCCAGCAACGTTTTCTACAGTGCCGATTTCATCAAGCATTTTAAGAACAGCTTCGTTCGCACCACCATGAGCAGGTCCCCAAAGTGCAGAGATACCAGCAGCAATACATGCATATGGGTTAGCACCAGTAGAGCCAGCCAAACGTACAGTAGATGTAGACGCGTTTTGTTCGTGGTCAGCATGAAGCGTGAAAATACGATCCATTGCTTTTGCAAGAATTGGGTTTACTTTGTAATCACGGTCTGCAGGAGTAGCAAACATCATATGCAAGAAGTTTTCTGCATAGTTTAAGTCATTACGTGGGTAAACAAATGGTTGACCTACAGTGTACTTGTAGCTCCAAGCTGCAAGTGTAGGTACTTTTGCAATTAAGCGAATAGCAGTAATTTCACGATGGTTAACATCTTCAATGTCTAAACCGTTGTGATAGAACGCAGAAAGTGCACCAACTACACCCACCATGATTGCCATAGGGTGAGCGTCACGACGGAAACCATTAAAGAAGCGGCTAACTTGGTCGTGAACCATCGTGTGGTTACGTACTTTAGCGTCAAATTCAGCTTTTTGCTCAGCAGTTGGAAGCTCGCCATTTAATAATAAGTAGCAAGTTTCTAAGTAGTCTGCTTTAGTTGCAAGTTGGTCAATTGGGTAACCGCGGTGTAAAAGTACACCTTTGTTACCGTCAATGAAGGTAATTTTTGATTCGCAAGCTGCTGTTGCCATAAAACCAGGATCAAAAGTAAAGTGACCCGCGGCCAACACATCCTTAACGTCGATTACATCTGGGCCCAATGTGCCGCTGTAAATTGGTAATTCAATTTCTTTGCCATCAAGCTGTAATACGGCTTTTTTGCCAGTTGCTTCAGACATTCAAAGATCTCCTGTCCTGGTGAATGTTTAATCTGACTCGTAGTACTAATCTTCTAATGCGCGAATCAGACGGATCAAAAATTTGCTACTTAGATTAGAGTGTACTGAAATTTTGTCAATTATACTTATGGATAAAAACTGACGTCCTCACAGAGGTTTAGTCAAATCCGTCCTTAGAGGAATGAATAAAATCACAGCACCGCCGCGCTATAATATGTCAAAATATTCTTGAGGTGCAGAAAAAAAATAGAACTCCATCTTAATTGTAAATATTTATAAAAATTATAGAGAGGGTATTTTTGAACAAATGGTGCGAGCAAACTGAATCGAAATTCATCTAATTTTCATAACTTACATTCATTTTTGTTCATATTTTATTTCGTTTTTGAGTCAAACCTGACATTAAATTCTAATCCTAAAGACTGGTTTGATTGATCAAAAAATGACTAATTAGATTTTGGATTTCGGTTGGAAATTAATCTTTTTGCGTAATTTTTTGCAATTTTTGAGCAAATGAAACCCTTAATATTTATACGTGATCTGTATATTGTTTTTGCTAAGTCATTATTTAATCACGTTATATCATAAAATTATTGCTCTAAATAAATAGTGAACATTTTGATAGGAAATGCAAGTCTCTCCATATAAAGGAAGAGATTCTCAGATAGAGAAAATATCTTCCTTATCTTTAGTCTAAAAATGCAAAATCACAGAAGACGATTAAAAAGGGGGTATTTTATGGATAAGTGATATAAACCAATAGCATAGCAATAAAATTGAGCTAAATTATTGGTTTTTATAGAATGTTGTTTTTGTTAATGATTCTTATTTAAAGGTTTTTGTTAAAAAACCAGTCTTTGATTGTTTGTATTTTGACTTTTCGCGTTTTATAATTCGATGTCGTTTTAAGTTTAGGCATTTACTTGCCTGACAATGCCAGCTTTCCTTCGAATTAATTCCAACAAACTCCGGATGGAGTTTTTACTTACAGGATGCCCGCTGTGAAAAGCAACAGACCTGTCAATTTGTCCATGGGTCAAGTTTTAGAAGTAAACTTAAAATCCCCTGTGGCTATTGCATCAATTTTACACCGCCTATCTGGCGTTATCGTATTTTTACTCGTACCGGTACTTTTATGGATTTTAGACAAATCATTGTCTTCTCCTGAAGGTTTTGTGCAAGTGCAAGCTATTTTTAATAGCTTCATCGTGCGCTTTATCGTATGGGTATTTGTAGCCGGCTTAATTTTCCACTTTATTGCGGGTGTTAAGCATTTACTTGCGGATCTTGGTATTGCTGAAGAACTGCAAAGTGGTCGTGTCGCAGCTACTATTTCATTGATCTTGTCTGCAATAGGTATCATTGCGGCATTTGTATGGATTGTTATCTAATGAAAAGTGCTACTGGTTTAACGGGTTCAGGTTCTCGTGATTGGTTTATCCAACGCGTAAGTGCTGTCGTATTAGCAGTTTATACTGTTGTTGTTTTAGGTTGGATCCTATGCAATGGCGGTTTTAGCTACGAACAGTGGTACGGCTTTATGATGACAGCTCCAATGAAGATCTTATCTTTATTAGCAGTCTTATCTCTTGTTGCACATGCATGGATTGGTATGTGGCAAGTATTCACGGATTATGTGACTACTCGTCAAATGGGGCCTTCAGCTTCAGGTTTACGCCTTGTACTGACTTCAGCAGTAATTATTGCTGTATTTGCATATGCGATCTGGGCAATCCAGATTTTTTGGGCGAATTGATAGGAAGAGATCATGGGCGCTATAACCCCTAAAGAAGATTACACAAATATTCCACACGAAACTTTCGATGCTGTCATCGTTGGTGGTGGTGGTTCAGGTATGCGCGCATCTTACCAACTTGCTCAAGCTGGTTTAAAAGTTGCGGTTCTGACTAAAGTATTCCCAACACGTTCGCACACAGTTGCTGCACAGGGTGGTATTGGTGCATCTCTTGGTAACATGCAAGAAGATAACTGGCACTATCACTTCTACGACACTGTTAAAGGTTCGGACTGGTTAGGTGACCAAGACGCGATCGAGTTTATGACGCGTGAAGCACCACAAGTGGTTTATGAGTTAGAACATTTGGGTATGCCGTTTGACCGTAACGCAGATGGTACGATTTACCAACGTCCATTCGGTGGTCACTCTGCAAACTACGGTGAAAAAGCAGTTCCACGTGCATGTGCTGCTGCTGACCGTACAGGTCACGCACTTCTTCATACGCTTTATCAAAGCAACGTGAAAATGGGCACACAATTCTTTGTTGAATGGATTGCACTTGATCTTATCCGTAACGAAGCGGGTGATGTACTTGGTGTAACTGCATACGACCAAGAAACGGGTAAAATTGCGGTATTCCAAGCCAAAGCGACATTGTTTGCTACAGGTGGTGCTGGTCGTGTTTACCGTGCATCTACTAACGCATATATCAACACTGGTGACGGTCTTGGTATGGCGGCTCGTGCAGGTATTCCATTGCAAGACATGGAATTCTGGCAATTCCACCCTACGGGTGTTGCGGGCGCAGGCGTATTGTTAACCGAAGGCTGTCGTGGTGAAGGTGCGATCCTTCGTAACGATGCTGGTGAGCCGTTCATGGAACGCTATGCACCAACTTTAAAAGACTTGGCACCACGTGACTTTGTATCACGTTCAATGGACCAAGAAATTAAAGAAGGTCGTGGTTGTGGTCCTAAGAAAGACTACATCTTGCTTGATATGACGCACTTGGGTGCTGAAACAATCATGAAACGTCTTCCGTCTGTATTTGAGATCGGTAAGAAATTCGCGAACGTTGACATCACCAAAGAGCCAATTCCCGTAGTGCCGACAATCCATTACCAAATGGGTGGTATTCCTACGAATATTCATGGTCAAGTTGTTGTGCCTGAAAGTGCTGAAGTTTCACCGCTTGAAGCAAACTACAACAAAGAAACTGATGTTTATTCTACCAATGCGGGTGATCGTAACTTTACGAAACCTGTGAAAGGCTTCTATGCAATTGGTGAGTGTTCTTGTGTATCTGTACATGGTGCAAACCGTTTAGGTACGAACTCGCTTCTTGACTTGGTTGTATTTGGTAAGGCAGCCGGTGAGCACATCATCGATTACGTGACTAAACACCACGGTGATGAATATCAACCACTTCCTACAACTGTACTTGAGCAAACTGTTGCACGTATCCGTAAATTGGATGAGTCAACAACAGGTGAAAATGCACAAGAAGTTGCTGATGCAATTCGAGACATCGTACAAGACCATGCTGGTGTATTCCGTACAGAAGCATTGCTTGACAAGGGTGTGAAAGAAATTCTTGCGATTGAGTCGCGCGTACGTAACATTCATTTAAAAGACAAATCTAAAGTATTTAATACAGCACGTATTGAAGCTTTAGAGGTTGAAAACTTATATGAAGTTGCTAAAGCGACCTTGATTTCAGCTGCTGCACGTAAAGAATGCCGTGGCGCGCATACAGTTGTAGATTTTGAAGAATCTCCTGATCATCCAGAATACCCTTACGGTCGTCGTGATGATGAGTGGATGAAGCATACATTATGGTTCTCTAGCGATAACCATCTTGAATACAAGCCAGTACGTTACAAGCCACTATCTGTAGCTGCAATTCCACCTAAACCACGTACATTCTAATTGGGAGAAGTAAGATGAGTAGAGGTACTCGTACATTTAATATCTACCGCTACGATCCTGATAAGGATGCAGCACCATACATGCAAACTTTTAAGCTTGAGTTGACTGATAAGCACCGTATGTTGCTTGATGCACTTCTTGCATTGAAAGTACAAGATGAAACTTTAACGTTCCGTCGTTCATGTCGTGAAGGTATTTGTGGTTCAGATGGTGTGAATATTAATGGTAAAAATGGTTTAGCGTGTCTTTGGAACCTAAACGACTTACCAGAAGTGATTACTGTTCGTCCTTTACCAGGTTTGCCAGTGGTTAAAGATCTAGTTGTGGATATGAATCAGTTCTACGATCAGTACAACAAAATTCATCCATTCTTGATCAACAACCAACCTGCGCCACCAAAAGAGCGTTTACAGGCTCCTGAAGAGCGTGAACACTTAGATGGTTTATACGAATGTATTCTTTGTGCATGTTGTTCAACTTCATGCCCATCGTTCTGGTGGAACCCTGATAAATTCTTGGGTCCTTCAGCGTTATTGAATGCTTACCGTTTCATCATCGATTCACGTGATACAGCAACTCAAGAGCGTTTGGCTCGTCTTGACGATCCATTCTCGTTGTTCCGTTGTAAAGGCATTATGAACTGTGTATCAGTATGTCCTAAAGGTTTGAACCCAACTAAAGCAATCGGTCATATCCGTAACATGCTTTTAGATATGGCAGGCTAATCTTTAGAAATTAAAGATGATTAAAAAAGCACACTTAAGAGTGTGCTTTTTTTATGAAACCTGAAAATTATCGTGCGTAATACTGTTTTGCTGGAAAGGAGCAAGAACATAAATATAATTTGTGCAATTCATGTAAAAACAGATGGATTATTTATGCTGAAAAAGCGTTTGTCGCGTAGAATAAATGCTATTATATAACGTTAGAAAAGGGCAGTTTGTAAGAAGATGCTCTTTTTTATTATTTGCTAAATTTAAATAGGACTTTGGTCTAGATTTAATGTCGATTGATGATAAATCACCGTAGTTTACAGCATAAAATATTATGTGTATTTCGCTGATTTATGAATGGTATGTGTCAAAAAAATCAATTGGTGAAAGAGGAACATGTTACGATTTGATACATCGTTATATTGAAAAAAACTGTGGTTAATTAATGCACATTTTTAATATAAATTGGGTGCTTACATACTTTCTAAGTGGTTTTAGAAAAGCTAAATCAAGAATTTATCTTTTCTAAAACGATTTTGCAAAAAATTGCTCGGTTTCGGTCGAGTATATATGGATGAGTGATGATGCCATTGAGGGTGTTGTTGTTCATTTTTCACATCAGGTTACTCCTAATGTGGTGATAACGCCCTGAGGCTGATGTCTGCTAGGGACTAATGTCATGTTACCAATTTGACATTATCAATCATGGGGTTGCTTAAAAGGCACCTGAAATATTTTTGCAATAGGAAATGGGTCCACAAATGCAAGAAGTTGCTGACGCTCTGCGTCTTGACACTGAACTTTCCGCTGATAGTGCAGCGTATATTGAAGAACTTTATGAGCAGTATTTAACGTCACCTGAATCAGTTGGTGCTGATTGGCGTGTATACTTCGATAAATTCCCGAAAGGTGATCAACCACACAGCAATGTACGTGAGCAATTCCTCTTATTAGGCCGCAATTCAAGCCGTGTTCAGGCAGTGGTTCAAAGCACAGTTAGTACTGAACATGAGCGTCGTCAAATTGGCGTATTACAACTTATTGCAGCGTATCGTAACCGCGGTCATCAGAAAGCGAAGCTTGATCCACTAGGTTTGGCAAAACGTGAAATCGTGCCAGATCTTGATCTTGCTGCACATGGCTTAACTCAATCAGATTTAGACACTGTATTCAATACAGGTAATCTTTTGATTGGTAAAGACGAAGCAACTTTAGGTGAAATGGTTCAAGCCATGGAAGCAACTTACTGTGCTTCGATTGGTGCTGAATACATGCACATTGTTGATACCAAAGAAAAACGTTGGATTCAACAACGCCTTGAAGGTGCACGTGGGCAATTTAACTTCACAGCAGACCAGAAAAAACACGTATTAGAGCGTTTAACTGCGGCTGAAGGCCTAGAAAAATTCCTAGGTAATAAATACGTAGGTGCAAAACGTTTTGGTGTTGAAGGTGGTGAATCTTTCATTCCAATGGTTGATGCTTTGATTCAACGTGCAGGTTCTGTAGGCTGTAAAGAAGTTGTCATTGGTATGCCACACCGTGGTCGTTTGAACCTTCTTGTGAACATCATGGGTAAAAACCCAGCAGACCTATTTGGTGAGTTCGAAGGTAAGAGCATCCATAAGAAAGGTTCTGGTGATGTTAAATACCACCAAGGTTTCTCTTCAAATGTCATGACTCCAGGTGGTGAAGTTCACTTGGCATTGGCATTTAACCCATCGCACTTAGAAATCGTTGGACCAGTAGTAGAAGGTTCGGTGCGTGCACGTCAAGTACGTCGTAAAGACATTGGCGGTGACGATGTATTGCCAGTGATTGTGCACGGTGATGCTGCATTTGCAGGTCAAGGCGTTAACCAAGAAACCTTCCAAATGTCACAAACTCGTGGCTATACCGTTGGTGGTACAGTTCACATTGTTGTGAATAACCAGGTAGGTTTCACAACTTCTGATCCACGTGATGCGCGTTCTACAGAATACTGTACGGACATTGCGAAAATGATCCAAGCACCGATTTTCCATGTGAACGGTGATGATCCTGAATCAGTATTGTTTGTTGCTCAATTGGCGCATGACTTCCGTCATACATTCCGTAAAGACGTTGTAATTGACATGTTCTGTTACCGTCGTCGTGGTCATAACGAAGCGGATGAGCCAGCTGCAACACAGCCAATGATGTATCAAGTCATCAACAAGAAAACCACGACACGTGCATTGTACGCAGACCAATTGGTTCAGCAAAATGTGTTAGACCGTGCGAAAGCTGATCAGATGGTTGAAGATTACCGTTCTGATTTAGAAGCGGGTAAGCATGTTGCGAATGCGTTGGTACTTGAGCCAAATACAAAAATGTTTGTAGATTGGACGCCGTACTTAGGGCATGAATACACAGATATTTGGGATACAACGTTCTCTGAAGATCGCTTAAAAGAACTTGGTCGCAAAATGCGTGAGCTTCCTGAAGGCTTCGTGATGCAGCGTCAAGTTGCAAAAGTGATTGACGATCGCTTGAAAATGCAAACTGGTGAAATGCCATTAAACTGGGGTGCAGCTGAAACTTTGGCTTATGCATCTATTTTAGATGATGGTTATTTGGTTCGTTTAACAGGTGAAGACGTAGGTCGTGGTACCTTCTCACACCGTCATGCGAAGTTACATAACCAAGTGGATGGTTCAACCTATATTCCACTTTGTCACATTAAAGAAAACCAACCACGTACTGCAATTTACGACTCATTATTGTCGGAAATGGCGGTGTTAGGTTTTGAGTATGGTTATGCGACCACTCTTCCTAAGAGCTTGGTGATTTGGGAAGCACAATTTGGTGACTTCGCAAACTGTGCACAGGTTGTGATTGATCAGTTCATCGCATCAGGTGAAACCAAGTGGGAACGTGTGTGTGGTTTAACTTTACTTCTTCCGCATGGTTTTGAAGGTCAAGGTCCAGAGCATTCATCTGCACGTTTAGAGCGTTTCTTACAGCTATGTGCTGAAGATAATATGCAAGTGATGACACCGACTACGCCTGCACAGATTTTCCATGCTTTACGTCGTCAAGCGATTCGTCCAATTCGTAAGCCAATGATTATCATGTCGCCGAAGTCTTTGCTTCGTCACAAACTTGCAACGTCTACTTTAAGTGAACTTGCAAACGGCACATTCCAAACAGTGATTGATGAGATCGACAACATCAACAAAGCAGACGTAACTCGTTTGGTACTTTGTGGTGGTAAGGTTTACTACGACTTGCTTGAAAAACGTCGTGAGCAAGAGTTGAATAACACAGCGATTATTCGTATCGAACAATTGTATCCATACCCAGAACAACGTATTGCTGAAGTTCTGGCTCAATATCCAAACGTAAAAGAAATTGTTTGGACGCAAGAAGAGCCGAAGAACCAAGGTGCTTGGTTATTCATCGCACCACGTTTATATGATGATGTGATGAAATCAGGTAAACAAGTACGTATCAGTTATGCAGGTCGTGAAGCTTCTGCTGCACCGGCTTGTGGTTCACCATATTTGCATGCAAAACAACAAGCTCAGCTGGTTAATGACGCTTTAGCGATCGTAGCTGAACAATCAGGAGATTCTAAATAATGGCAACCGAAATTAAAGCACCGGTATTCCCAGAGTCAGTTGCAGACGGTACGATTGCAACTTGGCACAAACAACCAGGTGAAGCAGTATCACGTGATGAAGTGATCTGTGACATTGAAACAGACAAAGTTGTTTTAGAAGTAGTTGCTCCTGCTGACGGTACAATCGTTACAATCATTAAAGGTGAAGGTGACACCGTTCTTTCTGCTGAAGTAATTGCTCAGTTTGAAGAAGGTGCAGTTTCTGGTGCTGCTGCAACAGAAGCAGTTCAAGGTGAAGCGAAAGTTGAACAAGCTGCTGCAAACACTCAAGCGGGTGCTGCACCAGTCGTTGAACGTGCTCAACAAGTTCAAGATCAAGCTCCTGCTGTGCGTAAAGCATTAACGGAAACTGGTATTGCTGCAGCTGACGTTGCAGGTACAGGTCGCGGTGGCCGTATCACCAAAGAAGATGTTTCAAATCACCAAGCTAAACCAGCTACCACGGCAGCACCTTTAAGCGTTGCAGTGGGTGAACGTATTGAAAAACGTGTTCCAATGACACGTCTTCGCAAGCGTGTTGCTGAACGTTTGCTTGCGGCAACTCAAGAAACAGCAATGTTGACGACGTTTAACGAAGTGAACATGAAGCCAATCATGGAAATGCGTGCACAATATAAAGACGCATTTGAGAAGCGTCATGGTGCGCGTCTTGGCTTTATGTCTTTCTTTGTTAAAGCTGCAACTGAAGCGCTTAAACGCTACCCAGCAGTTAATGCTTCAATTGATGGTGATGACATTGTTTACCACGGTTACTACGACATCGGTGTAGCGGTATCTTCTGAGCGTGGTCTAGTTGTACCTGTACTTCGTAATACAGATCGTATGAACTATGCTGAAGTTGAAAATGGTATCCGTGACTTTGCTTACAAAGCGCGTGATGGCAAATTAGGCATCGAAGACATGACTGGCGGTACGTTCACAATCACGAACGGTGGTACTTTCGGTTCATTGTTATCGACTCCGATCTTGAATACACCACAAACTGCGATTTTGGGTATGCACAAAATCCAAGAGCGTCCAATGGCTGTAAATGGTCAAGTAGAAATCTTGCCAATGATGTATTTAGCGCTTTCTTATGACCATCGTTTAATTGATGGTAAAGAAGCTGTAGGTTTCTTGGTAACAATCAAAGAATTGTTAGAAGAACCAGCTAAATTGATCCTTGACCTTTAATCGATAGAATAAAAATAACAGGCTTAGAGCGATCCTTTAAGCCTGTATTTGGAGATAAACATGTCTCAACAATTTGATCTTGTTGTAATTGGCGGTGGCCCAGGTGGCTATGAAGCAGCGATTCGTGCAGCACAATTAGGTTTTAAAGTTGCGTGTATCGAAAAACGTATTCACAAAGGCAAACCATCTTTGGGCGGTACTTGCTTAAACGTGGGTTGTATTCCTTCTAAAGCATTACTTGACTCTTCACATCGTTATGAAGATACAGTGCATCACTTAGCTGATCACGGTATTACCACAGGTGATGTGAACTTTGATCTTGCAAAATTACTTGCACGTAAAGACAAAATTGTTGACCAGCTTACTATGGGTATTGATGGTCTTCTAAAAGGTAACGGTATCGAGTGGTTAAAAGGTACAGGTAAATTACTTGCAGGTAAAAAAGTAGAATTTGTATCTCACGAAGGTGAAACTCAAGTTTTAGAGCCTAAGTACGTGATTCTTGCGACCGGTTCTGTGCCAATTAACATTCCATCAGCACCAGTTGATCAAAACATTATTGTTGATTCAACTGGCGCACTAGAATTCCAAGAAGTCCCTAAGCGCTTAGGCGTAATTGGTGCAGGCGTGATTGGTCTAGAGCTTGGTTCTGTTTGGCGTCGTTTGGGTGCTGAAGTTGTTGTATTTGAAGCAATGGATGCATTCTTACCAATGGCTGATAAAGCGTTGGCAAAAGACTACCAAAAACTTTTGACGAAACAAGGTCTTGATATTCGTGTTGGCGCTAAAGTTGCTGGTACAGAAGTCAATGGTTCAGAAGTTACTGTTAAATATACTCAAGGTGGCGAAGATAAAACTCAAACTTTCGATAAGTTGATCGTTTGTGTAGGTCGTCGTGCATACGCTGAAGGTCTATTGGCTGATGATTGCGGTATCAAATTAACTGAACGTGGTTTAGTTGAAGTGAACGATTGGTGTGCAACGTCTGTTGAAGGCGTTTATGCAATTGGTGACTTAGTACGCGGTCCAATGCTTGCACATAAAGCAATGGAAGAAGGTGTAATGGCTGTTGAGCGTATTCACGGTCATGCAGCTCAAGTCAACTATGACACCATCATTTCTGTGATCTATACACATCCAGAAGCGGCGTGGGTAGGTTTAACAGAACAGCAAGCCATCGAGAAAGGCCACGAAGTGAAAACCGGTCAATTCGGTTTCGCTGCAAACGGCCGTGCAATGGCTGCTGGTGAAAATGCTGGTTTTGTGAAGTTTGTTGCTGATGCAAAAACAGATCGTTTACTCGGTATGCACGTGATTGGGCCTGCTGCGTCTGATATCGTACACCAAGGTATGATCGCACTTGAGTTTGTATCTTCTGTTGAAGATCTACAGTTGATGACTTTTGGTCACCCAACATTCTCTGAAGTTGTTCATGAAGCTGCATTGGCCGTTGATGGTCGAGCAATTCACGCAATTCAGCGTAAGCGTAAATAAGACTAGAAAAGAGCGGTTTTAACCGCTCTTTTTTTTGATTAAAGGTTGTTTTTACCGGAACAATCTACTACAAATAAGAAAGAAAAAATGTAATAAGGACTAATACCAAATAAGACGTGAGTCTAGGGATTAGTCAGTCCATAACAAAGCAAAGAAGTAGTAAAAGGTTAGTCAATGAATCTACATGAGTATCAAGCCAAAGCGTTATTAAAAAAATATGGTATGCCTGTTCAAGAAGGTGTATTGGCAACCAATGCAGAAGAAGCAGTGAAAGCTTTCGAGCAGCTGGGCGGAAAATTCGCGGTCATGAAAGTGCAGGTGCATGCTGGTGGTCGAGGTAAAGCTGGAGGTGTTAAAGTTGTAAAATCCAGTATTGAAGCAGCAGATTATGCAAACCATATCATCGGTACTCGTTTAGTGACTTATCAAACTGATGCTAATGGTCAGCCCGTGAATGGTATCTTGGTTTGTGAGGATGTCTATCCAGTAGAACGTGAGTTATATCTGGGTGCAGTCGTTGATCGTTCAAGTCGCCGTGTAACGTTTATGGCATCGACCGAAGGTGGTGTTGAAATTGAAAAAGTTGCAGAAGAAACCCCAGAAAAAATTATCAAAGTAGAAGTAGATCCATTAGTAGGATTACAGCCTTTTCAAGCACGTGAAGTTGCATTTGCATTGAAATTAAAAGATGGCCAGATTGCACAATTTGTCAAAATTATGACGGCTGCATACCAAGCATTTATTGAAAATGATTTTGCTTTATTTGAGATTAACCCATTATCTGTTCGTGAAAATGGTGAAATCTTATGTGTCGATGCCAAAGTTGGTATTGATTCAAATGCTTTATATCGCTTGCCAGAAGTTTCTGCACTTCGAGATAAATCACAAGAAAATGAACGTGAATTAAAAGCATCTGAATTTGATCTGAACTATGTTGCTTTAGAAGGCAATATTGGATGTATGGTCAATGGTGCAGGTTTGGCAATGGCAACCATGGACATCATTAAACTGTATGGTGGGCAACCTGCAAACTTCCTTGATGTTGGTGGTGGTGCAACTAAAGAACGCGTGATCGAAGCATTCAAATTGATTTTGGCAGATACTTCGGTACAGGGCGTTTTAATTAATATTTTTGGCGGTATTGTTCGTTGTGACATGATTGCGGAAGCCATTATTGCTGCGGTTCAGGAAGTACATGTCAGTGTTCCTGTCGTGGTTCGTTTAGAAGGCAACAATGCGGAATTGGGTGCAAAAATTCTAGATGAATCAGGTTTGAAATTAACTTCTGCAAACGGCTTGGCTGATGCTGCAGAAAAGATTGTTGCAGCAGTAAAAGCATAAGGAGTGCCATCATGAGCGTATTAATTAATAAAAACACAAAAGTATTGGTACAAGGCTTCACAGGTAAAAATGGTACTTTCCATTCTGCACAAGCACTAGACTATGGAACCAAAGTTGTGGGTGGTGTGACCCCAGGTAAAGGCGGCACGACCCATTTAGATTTACCCGTCTTTAATACCATGAAAGATGCTGTGCGTGAAACGCAAGCTGATGCGTCGGTGATTTATGTACCCGCGCCTTATGTACTTGATTCGATTGTTGAAGCTGTCGATTCAGGGGTTGGGCTGATTGTTGTGATTACCGAAGGCGTGCCGACGCTAGATATGTTAAAAGCCAAGCGTTATTTAGAAACGAATGGCAATGGAACACGTTTAGTGGGTCCAAACTGTCCGGGTGTGATTACACCGGGTGAATGTAAGATTGGAATTATGCCGGGTCATATTCATCAACCGGGTCGTATCGGAATTATTTCTCGTTCAGGAACATTGACTTATGAGGCGGTTGCTCAGACCACTAAACTGGGTCTAGGACAATCGACTTGTATTGGTATTGGGGGTGACCCAATTCCAGGGATGAACCAAATTGATGCGTTAAAATTGTTCCAAGATGACCCAGATACAGATGCCATTATCATGATTGGTGAAATTGGGGGCTCGGCTGAAGAAGAAGCAGCTGAATATATTCAGTCGAATGTGTCTAAACCTGTAGTTGGTTACATTGCAGGGGTAACCGCACCAAAAGGTAAGCGTATGGGACATGCTGGTGCGATTATTTCAGGTGGTAAAGGAACGGCTGAAGAAAAATTCGCAGCCTTTGAACGCGCTGGAATGGCGTATACACGAAGTCCTGCCGAGCTTGGTTCTACCATGTTGCAAGTATTGAAAGAAAAAGGTTTAGCTTAATTTTTTTCAGACTGATTGCGTATAGAAAGCGTGTGTTACTTAGGTAGCATGCGCTTTTTTACGGTTATCGCGTTACGTTTGGTATATAAATTGCTCTGAGCAAGTATTCATTCAAAATAGTGTCTTGATACGATGCAAGCGGTAAATTGGAATCAGTTCAGCGAAGAGTTCACCCGTAATATCCAGAAAGTGCTGCCATTTGATGGGTTGGTCGCATTTCAGATCGACTCTGAAACAACAGCGAGTCAATACTCGTTCAAGGGCATACCTTATCAAGCGGTGAATGACTATTTGGGACATATGCAGTATTTTGACCCTGTTCATTTTCGTTTTGCATACCATCAGACCGATATGAAGTTTAGTGTATTACAAGCAGTTGAATCGAATGAAGAATATGATGACTTTAGAAAAAAATGGGATGTAAAAGACACGATTGAACTTTTTTTTAGGCAGAATGGGGTTCCAGTACGTGGTATGAGTTTGGTTCGCTCTTCAGCTTATGCCGAATTTTCCGATCAAGAATTAAAAATGATAGAGTCATTTTATGATTTAACAGCATGTTGTTTTAATCAAATTTATAATGTTTCTAGCCATCAGGTTGGCCTATTTAATGAAGGTTTAACCGAGTCACTGACGCGACAAGAATCTAAAGTATTAGGCTTGTTATGCAAAGGATTAAATAATCAAGCGCTTGCAAATGAAATGCATTGTGGAATATCAACCATAAAAACCCATCTACAGCATATTTATCAAAAAACGCAAGTCAGAAGCCGTCAGGAATTAATGAGCCGAGTACTGTCTGGCTTACATCCTTAATCGATAAAAGTGCAATCTATCTTCAATTTTAAAAATCATCCTTTGGGATGATTTTTTTGTATAGGGAACAGCGTAATTTTTCAGCATAGAAAAACAGTTTGTAAGGCTAAGGAAATCCGAGATGAAAACATTACATTCACAAATGCTGAAAAAATATCTTAAACAAATATCAAATGTTGTTGGTGTTATGGCAATTGGTGCATGTGCAACTCAAGCAATGGCACATGGTGAAGCGGCGAAAATGTTACCGCTACAACAAGCCATGCAATCGGTTGGTGCAACGGTACAGCAAGACCAATATGCCAATGTCTATACCATCAGTAAAAACTCGACCTTAGTCCGAGCAAAACCTAATTCAACGACCATTATGGTGAATGGGAAGCCATTAAAAATTTCAGCGCCAATTATTGTAAAAGATGGTCAAGCTATGGCATCGGCAACATTGGCGAATGAAATTTTCCAATCTGGACTTGATCAAACCTTTCAAGTGGAAACGGTAAAGCATCCGTTAAATACCTTAACGACAGAAGAAATTCAGTCAGTGACTAAAATTATTCAGGTAGATCAACGAGCACCAAAAGCCTTACGTTTCAGTCGTATTCGTTTACAAGAACCTGAAAAAAATGCAGTTTGGAACAGTGTGTTGAATCATACGGAATATAAAGGCCCACGCTTAGCCGAATTTAGTTTATTACAAAGCGATAATATTATTGAGGGTGTGGTTGATCTGAACACACAACAAGTGACGGCTTGGAAGGTCTTGCCTGCAACTCACGGGATGGTGTTGTTGGATGACTTTATGATGGTACAAGAGGTTATTCAGAAGAGTCCAGAGTACAAAGTTGCATTAGCAAAACGTGGCATTACAGATGTGACCAAAGTCGTTGCTACACCGCTGACTGTAGGATACTTTGGTGGTGAAGATGGTTTAAACAAAGAACTTAGCTTACTGAAAATTGTCAGCTATCTCGATGTGGGTGATGGTAACTACTGGGCACATCCAATTGAAAACTTGGTTGCAGTCGTTGATTTAAATAAAAAGAAAATCGTCAAAATTGAAGAAGGCAGTTTAGTGCCTGTACCCATGACACCACGTCCTTATGATGGTCGTGATAAAAAGGCAGAAACACGTAAGCCTTTAAATATTGTGGAACCTGAGGGTAAAAACTACAGCATCACGGGGCAGTATATTCATTGGGGTAACTGGTGCTTCCATGTAGGCCTAGATTCACGTGTGGGTTTACAAGTTGGCACAGTCACTTTTAAAGATAAGGGTGTAAAACGTAAGGTCATGTACCAAGGTAACCTTGGCGGCATGGTTGTACCTTATGGCGATCCAGATATGGGGTGGTACTTCAAGTCTTATCTCGATTCTGGTGAATATGGTATGGGAACATTAACCTCATCCATTGAGCGTGGTAAAGATATACCTGAAAATGCGGTGTTATTGGATGCAGTGATTGCCGACTATGAAGGCAATCCGATTACCATTCCAAATGCAATTGCCGTATTCGAACGCTATGCAGGGCCAGAGTTTAAACATCAGGAAATGGGACAGCCAAATGTCAGCGTAGAACGCCGTGAGCTAGTTGTCCGTTGGATCAGTACAGTCGGTAACTATGACTACATGTTTGACTGGGTCTTCTCAGACAATGGCACCATGGGGATTAATGCGGGTGCTACAGGTATCGAAGCGGTTAAAGGGGTAAAAGCATCAACTATGCATGATGCAACAGCCAAAGAAGACACCCGTTACGGTACTTTGATTGATCATAATATTGTGGGAACAACCCATCAGCATATTTATAACTTCCGTCTAGATTTAGATGTCGATGGTGAGAACAATACACTGACCCATATGAATCCTGTGGTGAATGTCAATAAAAAAGGTGTTCGTAAAAGTGCGATGGAAATCGAAAAGCATGTTGTGAATAACGAACAAGAAGCAGCAGAGAAATTTAATCCATCGACCATTCGTTTAATCAGTAATTATTCGAAAGAGAACAAAGTTGGCAATCCAGTTTCTTATCAACTGATTCCATTTGCTGGTGGTACACACCCAATTGCCAAAGGTGCAAACTTTAGTCCAGATGAATGGTTGTTCAAGCGTTTGAACTTCATGGACAAGCAAATTTGGGTCACCAAATATAATCCTACAGAGTTATATCCTGAGGGTGCATATCCAAACCGTTCTGACAAAGATACAGGCTTGGGGCAATTCGTTAAAAATAACGACAACATCGACAACAAAGACTTGGTGGTTTGGTTAACCACAGGTACAACGCATGTCGCTCGTGCAGAAGAATGGCCAATCATGCCAACTGAATGGGTGAATGTGTTGCTTAAACCATGGAACTTCTTCGATGAAACACCAACATTAAATTTAAATACATCAAAAGACAGCTCGACACATCAACATTAATGCTAGGACAGCAACAAAACATGCCATATCAAAACCTTGATGTGGCAAATCTGAAGATTTGGGGAAATCTATGTTTAAATCATGTGCTCAACAGTTGTTGACAGCGTCACTTTTAATGGCTTCGGCAGCGACTTTTGCTGAAGATGCACCAGAAGTAGTTCCTGCGGTCAGTCTTTCTGGCTCGCTGACCATGGCAACAGACTACCGTTTCCGCGGTGTTTCAATGTCAAATCGTGATCCTGCTATTCAAGGTGCTTTGACTTTTTCGCATAAATCAGGGGCATATCTAAGCTTATGGGCTTCGAATGCGGATGTAGGGGCTGGTGGAAATGTCGAGGCAGATTTTTTTGTCGGTTATATTCTACCCCTCACGGAAAAATCATTTCTAGATATTAACTATGCCGATGTGAATTATCCTGGCACGATTAAAGAATTTCACACCGATTTTAGTGAATTTGGTGTGAACTACAACCATAGTGATTTAATGATAGGTGGTGACTATTTCACAGCTGGCGTGTTTTATTCACCAGAATTTGCATTTAAATCAGGCACAGAAATTTATTTAAATACAAGTTATAAATTCCCAGTGTATAAGAACATTAAACTCGTTTCGAGCTTGGGTTATACCAAACTGGAAGATAATGAACAATTTGCTAAAGCATTTGGTGGCGATGGTCAGCAAGATGATTATTTCGATTATAAAATTGGTTTAGGTGCAGAAGTTTTAGGGTTGAATTCAGAGTTGGTATGGATTGATAATAATATCGATAACGATGCCAATATCATGAAAGGAAGTGTCGTATTTTCTTTGACCAAACCATTCTAATCTAAATAAATTCAATTATTTTAAAGTTAGAAAAGGCTTCATGTTTATGAAGCTTTTTCTGTTGAAAAAAGCAATTTTATTCGCTGTAAAATCAGGGTTGTAGTTTAATCAAGCGTTGTATGTGATGCAGTATAACTATGCTATATTTATGCATAAAATTATATTTTCAAGACACAGTATTGCAAATGTTAAGACTGGTTCATTTGTTCTTTTTTCGGCTATTCATTCTGATTTTTCTATTGATGAATGTTGCTATGGCTGAAAATGCAGATGTACAAATGGATAAATTTATTGGTGATGAAATTTTCAATTATTATCAGCATCTTGCAGAGCAGCATAATGAAGAAGAAAATGATTACAGCGTAGTCAAAAATGACTTTTATGAAAATGAATATATTCGGGTGTTTAATTACACCGCTTATAATTCTGATAATTTCACGAACAAACTTGGCACAGGTCAGTTCAGTAGTTCAGATTTAGATGCCTTAAAAATATCATTTGGTTATGGTATTGAAATTAAAATGAATAAGCGAAATAAACTCGGCTATGAATATCTGTCAAATTTTCCCCATGATCGGGGACAGTTAATCCGATTCTTTTGGGTTCGTTTATTCTAAAATGCGCTAATCATTTCTTATTCAATTTCTGAAATAAGTAGATCTTCTATAATAATTTTTTTCATACGTGTAAGTGTTGAATAGGCTTGGGGGTGAGTCGCTAAGATTTGTGCAAGGTTATCGGGGATCACTTGCCAACTAATACCAAATACATCTTTGCACCAACCACACCAACTTTCCGAACCGTGTTCAGTAAAATAATTCCAGTAATAATCGATTTCCTGCTGTGTTTTACAGGGGATTACAAAAGAAACAGATTCATTAAAATCAAAAATATGCAGATCAGGACTATCTTTTGCTATAAATTTGAGATGGTTCAAGCTAAAAATACTGTTTTGGATTTTTCCTTTCAAGTCTCCAGAAGAGTAGCGAAGCAGTTGATGACGTTGAAATTCTGGGAAAATTTTTTGATAGTATTGCAAGGCTTGTGAACACTGGTTTTGATGGATACCGCAAAATAATAAATTGGGGATAATGTGTTGTTGCGTTTTATCACGGTTATTCAATTGCAATTGCCATGTGTAGCCAAACTGATCTTGAACCCAACCATAATAAGCATTCCAAGAATAATGCCCGAGATCAATAAGACTTGCTCCACCAAGAATGAGTTTTTGCCACAATGCGGTAATTTCTTGGCGGCTATCACAAATGACGGTAAAAGAGATGGCTGGATTAGGCAAAAAATAGGGACCACCATTAATCCCAATAAAGCATTGATTGGACAAAGATGCTTTTACGACAGTCGGATTATGTTCAAGGATCATGCTGTTTGGAAAAACAGAGCAATAGAATTCAAACGCTTCTAACGCTTGATTATCAAACCACAAAGCAGGATAGATCGTAAGATGCATGCATGGTCCTTGTGTTTAGGTCCTATAGGGTTGAATTTTAACTGAGTCTGATCTAGCAATATGTAATATTTTGATGAAAAAAGCGCAACAGAAGTTGCGCTTAACTTAAAACTAGAATTTATACTTTGCTTTGTGGTTTAAGTTGTTGAGTCAAACCATTGATATCACCACCATGAAGCCCGAGTTCACTCATTAGGCTATCAATTAATGGGGCTTGAGAGCGATAGCGTAAAGCACTATTCACAACTTGATCGGACAGCGAAGCAGTTGAATGTTCAGACGTCGATTCATGACCATGAGGATGTGCAACACTTCCTAAACCATTGACCTGCAAAATTTTAATATCATCAATGCCTTCCATTGGTTTAACACTTTCGCGAATAATTTCAGGTAGATATTTAAGTAAAGCCAGTCGAATTTGCATTTCAACTTGCTCAGACGACAAGGTGTTATTCGCCTCGTGCACGGCGCGAGTTCCTTCAGCATCTACTTGATATTGTTTTTCCATGGCCTGTGCTAGTAGAACTTTAGCATCGGCTTCACCTTTGGCGTGTAGGCGGGCTTTTTCAGCTTCCGCTTCCGCAGCAATTCGAATTGCTTCTGCTTCGTCCACAGCAGCTTTTTTACCTGCTTCGGCTGCGACCGTAATTGCAATGGCATCTTTTTCAGCTGCTTGTTTTGCTGCAACCAATTCAACGGCTTTTTCACGTTCAGCACGTTGAGTTTCACGGACGGTGAGAACTTCTTCTTCTGCTTTAACTGCCTGAGCACGAGCTTGGTCTGCTTGAGCTTTGGCTTCTGATTCTGCACGGGACTTTTCAGCAATGGCAATTGCGCGATCTTGTTCCGCCAATTCAATGGTTTTCTTTTGCTCGACTTGAGCTTTTTGAATGAGTTGAGCTTTCAAAATATTTTCATTTTCTACATCACGGGCAGAAGCGATACGCTTTAATTCAACTTCACGTTCAGCAGCAATTTGTGCTTCTTCTGCCTCACGTTTTTTAGCTGCTTCTTGTGCTGCAATTTCAGCAAGTTGTTCAGCTCGACGGACTGAAATTTCGCGTTCTTGTTGTAATTTGGCATATTCTTCTTCACGTAGAATTTGTAAACGTGCTTGCTCGGCTTCCAAGTTTTTAGTTTTAATTGCAAGATCTGCATCTTGTTCAATTACATTACGTTTTTTACGACGGTCTTCAATAGTTTCTGTAAGTTTGGTTAGCCCTTCTGCATCGAATGCATTTTGCGGATTAAAGTATTTAAAACTGGTCTGGTCTAAGCCTGTTAAAGATACAGTTTCAAGTTCTAAACCATTTTTGAATAAATCTTCTGATACGACTTGTTGAACTTTTTGCACAAAATCCACACGCTTCTCGTGTAGCTCTTCCATTGCCATTTCAGCAGCGACCGCACGCAAAGAGTCAACAAATTTACCTTCCACCAAATTCTTCAGTTCATTAGGAGACATGGTTTTTCGACCTAAAGTCTGAGCCGCTGTAGCAATCGATTCAGCGGTTGGTTTTACCCGCACATAAAACTCTGCCATTACATCTACACGCATACGATCACGTGTAATGAGCGCTTGTTCTTCTGCACGAACCACTTCAAGTCGAAGGGTATTCATGTTGACTGGAATAATTTCGTGCAATACAGGAAGAACAATGGCACCACCATTCAAGATGACCTTCTCACCACCAAATCCTGTGCGGACAAATGAAATTTCTTTGCTTGAACGTTGATATAAGCGGGCGACTATAAAGCCAATAGCAATAATTGCGACAAAAATGATGCCTGCAATAACTAACAGATTGATAAGGTTTGAATTTAGCATCGTATACTCAAAATTTAAGTGTTGTTAAGTTTCAGAACGTATGGCTTGAAAGCCAATTTTTGTTTTTTGGGTCAGAATCACTTGCTGACCTTGTTTAAAAGCATCTGCTTGTTCTGGTTCAACCAAAACATAATGAATTTGTCCAAATTGATCTTTGACTTTGGCTTGAGCGGGGGAATGGGGTTTAGCAATACCAATGACAATTACCGCAGTACGACCAACCAACTCTTCACTAAATATTGCTGTGGTTTCGTCTTGTGGTAAAACTCTTGAGACAACTTTCGCAGTGAAACGTACCAATGGCATACACAAGAAGAAGCTGGCGGGTGCTAAGAGCCAAGCACTCCAATAGGTTCCTGTAAATAAGTGAGCAACTGTTTGTAATAACAGCCCAAATAGACCAAAAATGGTAAGAAAGATAATAAACCAAATTAATAAAGGCACACGCCCCAAATATAACCAGTCTAAAACCTGTAACAACCAACTGGCTTCAGTGTCTATATCGACTTCGGGTGAAGTGAGATCAGCGGGTAAAAGTTGATCGAGGATACCTTGAGTGCCACCACCCAATAACAATAAAGTCAGCTCAAAAAAGGCAAAGAGAAAGAGTAGGCATATAGAAATGCTAAAAATGAGATTTGACGGGTGCGTCACAAGTTCCCACATGATCGAATTCTCTTTTTTTAATGTTATTTATAACAAATAAAATACAAATTTGTTCTTTATTGTCTAAGATAGCACCGAAATGAGAATAAGTCTAAAAAACTTTGAGACAAAAAAAATACGCAACGATTGGGGTGATCATTGCGTAGAACAACGAATCTGTTTGCACAGTTCGGTTAAGGAGAAATGTTATCAATTTAGGATTTCCTAAATCATGGGGTAATGATAATCGCAATGGATTTCAAGATCATGAGCAATCACGTTACTTCATGTTAAATAACGTTAATAATGAGAGGATCTTGTGATTAAGTTGGTGGTTTTTTATGCTATAAAAAATTAAAGGCCTTATAAAAGACCTTTAATTGTGATGTAGTTCAAATGAGCTTAGAAGTGGAATACACCTAAACCTGATTTAACTTCATCTAATGTTTGTTGGGTAATATCGCGGCATTTATCTGTGCCAGCCTTTAAAATGTCCATAATATAATCAGGATCTTTGGCAAGCTCGATACGACGTTCACGAATGGGTTCGATCAATTCTTTTAATACCGCTTCCAAGCGTTTTTTCACTGTACCGTCGCCTAAACCACCACGACGATAATGTGCTTTTAACTCTTCGACTTCTTCTTTATTTGGATCAAAAGCATCTAAATAAGTAAATACAATATTCCCTTCGACTTGACCTGGATCTTCAATACGCAGATGGTTCGGGTCGGTATACATCGCATTTACGGCTTTTTTAATGTCTTTATCGCTTGCATCAAGCACAATGGTGTTGCCTAATGATTTTGACATTTTTGCTTTACCATCAAAGCCAGGTAAACGACTCATATTAGAAAGCAGTGCTTTACATTCTGGTAATAGGTCTTGACCGATTTGACGGTTAATACGACGAACAATTTCATTGGTTTGTTCAATCATTGGAATTTGGTCTTCACCAACAGGAACAATAGTCGCTTTGAATGCGGTAATGTCGGCAGCTTGAGCTACTGGATAGCATAGGAAGCCCGCTGGAATATCACGTTCAAAACCACGCATCTGAATTTCAGATTTAATCGTTGGGTTACGCTCTAAACGTGAAACGGTCACGAAGTTGAGATACAACATCGTGAGTTCATTTAATGCAGGTAAGCAAGATTGAACACAGATGGTAGTTTTGGTTGGGTCAATACCAACTGCTAAGTAATCGGTAGCAACTTCAATAATGTTACGACGTACTTTTTCAAAATTGTCGGCATTATCAGTCAATGCTTGTGCATCAGCCAATAAAAGATGTTGATGATGCGAATCTTGTAAACCCACACGTGAACGTAACGAACCAACAAAATGACCTAAGTGAAGTTGCCCTGTAGGACGGTCGCCAGTCAAAATGACTGGGCGATTATCTTGATTACTCATTTTCTTTTCCAAAAAGTAGTGTATTTACTACATCTGCAGTCAATTAATGGGTTACATTGTACGGCATAATTTTTTTTAATGTCAGTCAGAAAAAATAGAAGTAGAAAAAAAATTAATTGGGAAAGAAATCATCAAGCAAATACAGTTTTTTTCTTCATATCCCATTAAAATAGAGCAAATTTCTTAGGATAAATATAATGGCAAGTAGCTTATTAATATTATTAGATGATATTGCGACCGTATTAGATGACGTTGCTGTCATGAGCAAAGTGGCTGCCAAGAAAACAGCGGGTGTTTTGGGGGATGACTTGGCGCTCAATGCACAACAGGTCAGCGGTTTACGTGCAGAACGCGAATTGCCTGTAGTCTGGAGTGTCGCCAAAGGTTCTTTTGTTAATAAATTAATTTTAGTGCCTCTGGCTTTGCTAATTAGTGTGGTTGCTCCTTGGCTGATCAATCCATTATTAATGATTGGTGGTTTATTCTTATGTTATGAAGGTGTAGAAAAAGTTTTACACAGTTTGCAACATCGCAAGGCGAGCAATGAGAAGGAAGCAGAAGAAGAGCTTCACACCATTGAAACTGACCTAGTGACCTTTGAGAAAGAGAAAATCAAAGGGGCGGTTCGTACCGACTTTATTCTGTCTGCAGAAATTGTGGTGATTTCTTTGGGTACAGTAGCGACAGCTACCTTTATCAGTAAATTGACTGTACTCAGCATTATTGCGATTGTAATGACCATCGGTGTATACGGATTTGTCGGATTGATTGTCAAAATTGATGATATTGGGCTGTACTTAACTCAACAAGGCTCGAATGCGAAACAGAAAGTGGGACGCTTTTTATTGGCTTTTGCACCTAAGCTCATGAAAACTTTAACTGTAGTTGGCACCATTGCGATGTTCTTGGTAGGCGGTGGGATTATTAACCATGCCGTACCACTGATTCATCATTTTACCGAAAATACGGTAGATCACTTAGAGTTAATTCCTAATTTTGGCAGTATTGTTGGGGCATTAACGCCAACTTTAATTAATTTGATGATTGGTATTGCCGCAGGCTTGGCAGTCATTCTTGTACTAACTGTGTTTAAAAAGATTTGGCCGAACTCAAAACAGGCTTAAGCTTAAAAAGTCTACTTCATAAAAATAAGGAATAAGGCTATGCGTTGGAAAGGTCGTCGTGTCAGTAGCAATATTGAAGACCGCCGTGGTGGTGGTGCAGGTCGCAAAATGGGTGGCTTCAGTATTCTTGGCTTGGTAGTTGCATTTGTCGCCTGGAAGTTTTTTGGAGTAGATCCACAGCAGGCGTATCAAGCCACTCAGCAAGTCACACAGCAAGCTTCGGGTGGTACTGAGACCAAAGGTTTGGATAATCCAACCCCAGAGCAGCAAGAAGCCATGGATTTTATTGGCACAGTATTGGCAGATACTGAAGACACGTGGAATGTGGTGTTTCAGCAACAGTTGAATCAGCAGTATACCGCACCGAAACTGGTGATGTTTACTGGGGTTGTGAATTCAGGTTGTGGTGCGGCGCAAGCGGCTATGGGGCCGTTTTATTGTCCAGTCGATCAGAAAGTTTATATTGATACGACTTTCTTTAAAGATATGCGTCAGCAGATGGGCATTGGTGGTGAACAAAACCAAACAGAACTGACTCGCCAAGATCAAGCGGGCGACTTTGCTCAAGCCTATGTGGTTGCACATGAGGTTGGACACCATGTGCAGAACCTTTTGGGAATTTCTGATCAGGTTCATAAAGCGCGCACACAAACTTCGAGAGTTGAAGCGAATCAACTTTCGGTGCGTCAAGAATTACAAGCCGACTGCCTAGCAGGTATTTGGGCCTATCATAACCAACAGCGCACTCAGTTTTTACAACAGGGTGATATTGAAGAAGCGATGGATGCTGCCCATAAAATTGGGGATGATTACTTACAAAAGCAATCAACAGGACAGGTTGTTCCTGACAGCTTCACGCATGGTTCTAGTCAGCAGCGGATGAAATGGTTTCAAGCAGGTCTTAAATCAGGCAACTTAAAAGACTGCGATACCTTTAATCAAGCGATTTAATTTTTAAGCTGAGTGCAAAAGGGCGTAATTTAAATTACGCCTTTTTTATGTGTGTTTTATGCACAGACTGCTTACATTCAGTATAAGTTTTACTGACAAAGTTTTGCTTGAAATGATGAATCTAAACCTATGGACCTGAATATAATTCAATGAAAATGCTGTCATCAAACAGCTTTGTATATTTGATTTAAAGCTACGGCAATTGACCTAATCGTTATTGATTAAAATGAAAATCTCTTAGCATTGTTTCGTAAGATTAGGTAGCGAAGCCACAGAGAAAATTTGGAAAGATTGAGCGTAAAGATAAAAATTAAAGTCTGTGTTTTGAATAAAGGCTAAGTCTCTATTTTGATTTTTCAGTGTTGTCGGGTTTGAGTGAATAATACGAGTTCAGGATTATACAACAATATAATAATGAGACAGATGAATAAGAAATTTCTGGGTATGGTTTTAAGAAAAAATCACATCTAATAGGTTGATTTCAATACCTTAAAGGTATTATCTCTAGGGGGAATCATCAGCTTAGTCCAATCCAGTTTTTAAAATAATGAATTATAATTCATTATTTATGAATAATAATTCGATACTTATATTGAAAAGACAAAGACTTAGTCGCAATTTCATTGCAAACAGAATGGTAATTTGTATAAAAAACAGAAAAATAGCCTTCGACTAAAGCATATATAGTCGATATAAGACTTATCTGTCACATTTTGGCTCAAGAAATGTTCAGTGGAATGAACAAACAATAATTTAAACTGTGATGGATAGGGAATTTAGGATGACGACTCAAAAGATGTCTGTGCGTTTAAAAACGTTAGTATTAGCGATGGGTGTGGTTGCAGCAGGAACTGTACAGGCAGATACCAATACGGAAGTTGAACAATTACGTAAAGAAGTTCAAGAGTTGCGAGGCATGTTAGAGCAATATGCACAGCAACAAAAGCAAATGAACACGCAGCAGCAGAGTTATCAGGTTCAGGCAACTGCTCAACCTGTACCTGCAAAACCAGTAGCAGAGAAAAAAGGCTTAGGGATTACGGTTGGTGGGGCTGAAGTTAATTTCTACGGCAATGTCCGCGCAGATGCGACTTATCAAATTGATGGTGGTCCAAGCAGAGCGCATCCATATAACCAAATCAATAAAGCTGCCTTAGACGGAGCACCAGGAAATAGTGATCTATTCAAATCTACTTTAGCTGCAACACGCTTAGGTTTTGACTTTAAGACGCCAACTCAGGCGGGTGATGTTGCTGGTAAAGTTGAAGTCGACTTTTTGGGTAGCAATGATACTTTACGTATTCGCCATGCATACTTAACTTATGCCAACTGGCTCATTGGTCAAACATGGTCAAACTTTGCTGTGCCTGATTATATGCCAGAAACCATTGATGCTTTAGGCTATGTCGGTGGTGCAGTTAAACGTACACCACAAGTACGTTATAGCAGTACTTTTACGCCAGAAACTAACTTAATCTTTGCTCTGGAAGATTCTAAATATAGTTCGGATTCAGTCTCTGGAACCGCTTGGACCTTGGGTTCAGATCCAGATAACCAAATGCGAATTCCAGCACTGACAGCACGTTTGAATCATAAATTTGCCAACAATGCAGGTATTATTTCGGCACGTACCATGGTGGCAGATAAGCAAACTTCTGACGATGAAAAAGTAGCGTGGGGTGTAGGCTTGGGAACAAAATATAATGTAACGCCAAGCACAACGTTAAAAGCAGATTACTACCATGTCAAAGGGGATAGTAGTTTTGTATCATGGTCAAACCCTGGCTATGCAATTGATGCCAATAAAAATATTCAACAAAGTGAATTTGACTCAATTACGGTCGGCATTACTCAGCAGTTTAATCCAAAATTGCGTGGTACATTGGGCTATGGTTATATGAAGCATGATACAGATTTGGATTATATCAATGCATCTAAAAACCAAAGTGCTTTGAATAAAGACTTGTGGCAAGCTTGGGCAAATGTGTTTTATAGCCCAATCAAACCAGTGAGTTTGGGTCTTGAATACACCTACGGTGAACGTGAAACCTTCTCTGCGCCCAATGCAACAACGCCTTTAACCAGTAAAACAGGTGAAGAAAATCGTGTAAACGTGGTTGCACTGTATAATTTCTAAATATTCTATTCAAATAAAAAAAGAGGCTTATGCCTCTTTTTTTATTGATTTAAACAAATGGTTAGCTGAAATTAAAAGTTACAAAAAGAGAATAATTGAACAAAAAGTAGATTAAATTAGAAACACTTAAATCAGAGTTTAAAAAAAATAATAAGATTTTTGGCAAAAATTCAGCATAATGTTGCGCTTTCGTTTTCGATAGATATTGATTAAAAAATTGATATTGTCGTATAGCTCTATTTATGTTTACCCAATGTAAATAGATTTATAACTTGAAAATTACCAAACGAACAAGGAGCTTGGAATGAGTTTATCCCTCATGAAGAAGCCTGCGATTCGTCAAAGTTTGGCAATTACCATTGCAACTTCGATGATGACAGTGACTCACGCAGCATCTGCTGAGCAAGAGGAAATTGCACAATTACGAGCGGAAGTCGAAACATTAAAAGCTTTGATTCAGCAAAATTTTCCACAAGTACAACAATCAGCAGTGGTGAGCAATACAACAAAGCCAGAAACGACAACATCTACAGTTGTTGTGAAAATACCTGTTCATTCCGCAAGTACTGAAAAAGCATCACCTTTACAGGTTAAGACTGTGGGTGGTTCTGAAGTTAAACTCTACGGATTTGTCCGTGGCGATGCCTCTTCCCAATTTGATGGTGATGATGCAATTTTTAACCGTATTAATGCGGTAGCCTTGAGTGACGTAATACATAAAAATAAAACAGAAGATCGTTTTTATAGTGCCGCAATCCCAACTCGTTTAAGTTTAGCTTTTAAAGCACCGATTCAAGATCAAGATGTCGGCGGTAAAATCGAAGTCGATTTTCGTGGCAGTAATGATTCACTACGCATTCACCATCCCTATTTAACCCTGAATAACTGGTTATTGGGTCAAACAACCTCGACCTTTCTAGTCACTGACTTACAACCTGAAATGCTTGATTTTAATGCAGCCTTAGGAATTGGTACGTTCCGTACCCCAATAGTGCGTTATAGCGATAAATTCAATGCAGATACATCATTTTTTCTGGGTTTAGAAAAAGGGCGTGATGACGATCGCTCCGCTGCATTAGTCACGCTAGGGATGGAATATATCTATAGCGAGCATGAAACTTCCTTTGCTAAAAATGGAAAGATAATCGCGTAGGTGCTATGGCACGTTACAACTTCTAAAACTCTTGCTCTAAAGTCAGACTGCAAACGCTTGTTAAAAACAGCATATCTCACTGTTTGTACAAGGCTACCTGCAGCTTTCCCTACATAGAGCGTTATTATTTATCTGTATAACAACAGATAAAATTGACGGACAAGAATTATGGCACTTACTTTTAATGCGTTTTATACGTTGATTGCGGCAGTCATTGTATTGTTGTTGGGTCGATTCCTTGTGAATCACATCGACTTTTTACGTCGTTATAATATCCCAGAGCCTGTTGCAGGTGGTTTGGTTGCGGCTGTTCTTTCCCTCGTGGTGTACAACATTTGGGGTTTTAGTATTAGTACCAGCAATGAATTACAAACCAGCTTCATGCTCATTTTCTTTGCTTCGATTGGTTTAAGTGCAAATTTCTCAAAATTAAAAGAAGGTGGAATGAGCTTGGTGATTTTCTTAATCGCCGTTGCTTCATTCATTGTGTTACAGAATTTTGTGGGTATGAGTCTTGCGACTTTACTGGGTATTGATCCACTGATTGGCCTTATTGCAGGTTCAATTACGCTGACAGGCGGTCATGGGACTGCGGGCGCTTGGGGTGAAATTCTGGAAGTTAAACATGGGATTCATGGTGCATTGGCACTGGGCATGGCAAGTGCCACTTTTGGCTTGATCATTGGTGGTTTAATTGGTGGTCCATTGGCGAAAATGTTGATCAACCGTTATCAACTTGCCGAGCCTAAAACCAATGCTCAGATCGAAAAGCGTGATCATACGCCAATGACAGCTCAAGAAGCAGAACAATCCGCACCCTTTGAATATCCACATCAGGTACGTTTGATTACTGCGGATAATGCGATTACCACCTTAGGAATGTTTGCCGCATGTCTTGCATTTGCCGAGTTTATGACGGGTTTTAGTAAGGGTACGTGGTTTGAATTACCTACCTTTGTTTGGACATTAGGTGGTGGCGTAATTTTACGTAACATCCTTGAGAGCGTGTTCAAAGTAAATATCTTTGACCGTGCGATTGATGTCTTTGGTAATGCCTCACTTTCTTTGTATTTGGCCATGGCATTACTTTCGCTGAAATTATGGCAGCTTGCAGACCTTGCTGGTCCTTTGGTTGTCATTTTGGGTGCACAAACCATTACCATGGCGCTTTATGCAGCCTTTGTGACATTCCGAATCATGGGGAAAAATTACGATGCAGCCGTATTGTCTGCGGGGCATTGTGGTTTTGGTATGGGAGCAACACCGACTGCTGTTGCCAATATGCAAGCCATCACCAATATGTACGGCGCTTCACATAAAGCATTTTTGATTGTTCCACTTTGTGGGGCATTCTTCGTTGACTTAATTAACGCCACTGTTATTCAACTTATTCTTAAGTTCTTTGCTTAAGAGGAAGCAAAAGGTCTTGTTCTCAAGGCCTTTTTTTGAATTGCGAAACACTATCTGCTGAGTCTTAAGGAATAAGAGAATGAACGAACAACTCAATGCCACCCTGATGTCGTGGGTAAAATTTTTTAATGACCCTTTATGGGATTTTTTGGTTATTTTCTTGTTGGCTGTAGGTATTTTTTATACGGTCGTAACAGGAGCTGTGCAAATTCGCATGTTCCTGCAAAGTATCCGAGTGATGAAAAGCAGTCGTACAGAAGGGGAAGATGAGCATGGTCTTACACCTTTTCAGGCGTTTGTAACTGGCCTCGCGAGCCGTGTTGGGGTAGGTAATATTGCTGGTGTAGCAATTGCTATTGCAATTGGTGGTCCTGGTGCAGTGTTCTGGATGTGGGTAACAGCTGTTCTTGGTATGAGCTCTGCTTTTATTGAGTCTACGCTTGCTCAACTATTTAAAGTTAGAGATAGTAAGACTAAACAGTTCCGCGGTGGACCAGCCTACTATATTACTCAAGGTTTACGCAGTAAAACCTTTGGTGTGGTCTTCGCACTTGCATTGATCTTTACCTATGGTTTCGTATTCAACTCGGTTCAAATCAATGCGATTGCTAATGCATCTTCACATGCTTGGGGTTGGGACAAAGCCAATCTTATTGCTCATTTAGGTGGCGTTGATCTAGAAATTTCATGGGTTGGCCTTGCTCTTGTCGTTTTAGTGGCATTGGCAATTTTTGGTGGTATTAAGCGTATCGCTAAATTTGCAGAGATGTTTGTACCTTTAAAAGCAGGTCTTTATCTATCTGTTGCTCTCTATATTGCAATCAGTAACTATGCAATTTTGCCTGATATTTTAAAGCTGATTGTAACCGACGCTTTCCATTTTAATGCTGCGGCAGGTGGTTTCTTTGGTGCGGCAGTGTCAATGGCAATGATGCAAGGGATTAAGCGTGGCTTGTTCTCTAACGAAGCTGGTATGGGTTCTGCACCAAACGCAGCGGCTGCATCTGATGTAAAACATCCTGTAAACCAAGGTTTGGTACAAATGCTCGGTGTATTTGTAGATACTTTCATTGTGTGTACAAGTACTGCAATCATCATTTTGGTTTCTGGTGTTTACCAAGATACAGCTTTTGTTGGTGTTGAATTAACACAGCGTGCTTTAGAAACTCAAGTTGGGCATTGGGGGGCGGACTTCCTTGCTGTTCTATTATTCTTATTCTGTTATTCAGCTGTACTAGGTAACTATGCCTATGCAGAAGGTAATGTACAGTTTATTAATAACAATCCGAAAGTCATGTTCATCTTCCGTATTTTTGTATTGGTGATGGTGTACTTCGGGGCAATTGGTAGTGTTCCACTCGTTTGGTCTATGGCTGACTTGTTTATGGGTATCATGGCAACCATTAACTTGATTGCAATTTTACTGTTAACACCGATGGCACGCACATTGTTGAAAGATTACCGTGAACAATTGAAAAAAGGCATTAAAGAGCCTGAGTTTAAAATTGATAAATATCCAGAATTGAAGAAAAAAGTTGATTCTGATATTTGGTCATAAAAAAGATTACCTGATAATAAAAAGCCAGTCTGCATCTGCAAGGCTGGCTTTTTTATTTGGTTTTTGATCTGTATGGATCATTGATTTAAAAAACAAGCCTAGAAGAAAATTTTCGAAAATGTAGTCTAGTCTTCATAATTTCACGGTTTTTGTTCGTTATGCTAATGAGCTCAGCTTTCGTTTTTACGAAATGCAACAGTGAAACCATCTATTTTGCATAGAATAACCATCAGTCACGATCAGAGAGTTTATTCATATTGAAACCACTTCAATCTAGTTTAGTTATTGGAATTATTTTGGGAATGTTCTCGGGTCAGAGTATGGCTCAGTCAACAATACCTTTAGCTGAGGAAGCACAGGTACAGGCGAATCGTATCGATTTCAAAAAACTTAAACAGACTGAGCATCGTCCCATTGTGGCATTGGTTTTAGGCAGTGGCGGTGCGCGTGGCTATGCACATATTGGGGTCATTCAGGTACTGGAGCAATACGGGATTCATCCAGATTTGATTGTGGGCACCAGTGCAGGCAGCGTAGTGGGTTCAATTTATGCCAGTGGGAAAAATGCCCAACAATTACGTGAGATTGCGCTGAATATGAAAGCCAATGATGTCCGTGATGTAAAACTGGCAATGACAGGTTTCTTTGATGGTCAAAAAGTTCAAGACTATGTCAATGAACAAGTGCTCAACACACCATTAGAACTTTTAAAAACGCCAATGTATGTAGTGGCGACCGAGCTACAAGAAGGTAAAAAAGTAGTTTTCAATTATGGTAATACTGGACAAGCAGTGCGTGCTTCAGTCTCTATTCCAAGCATGTTCATTCCAACAAAAATTGCGGGAGATGAATATGTCGATGGTGGGTTGGTCAGCCCTGTACCTGTGAATGTTGCCCGCGAATTAGGTGCAGATATTGTGATTGCTGTAGATATTTTGGCACAACCCGAACACACAGAAACCAAGAATATTTGGGGTCTATTTAACCAAAATATCAACATTATGCAGAATCACTTGGCTCAAGAAGAATTAAAACATGCTGATATTGTCATTCAGCCAGATTTACGTGAAAAAGCACATATCTTTGATGTCAAAGGGCGTGAAGAAACCATGCAGGCCGGTATTCATGCTGCGGATCAACAATTGAGTAATATCCTAAAAGTTTTTGATCAGCAGAATTATTCACGCGGTTATAAAATTCCTCAATATTCTGTTCAAAACTAGTGTTGTAGTAATAAGAAATATTAGAGCTTATAGTCTCCATTGATTCTTTCCAGAGGAAGAGGCGGAGAATAACGTGTGAAGAAATTCCTCAATTTAAGTGGGATGACTCTTCCAATTAATATGCCTAAATTTAGTCAAATAGCATTTTAAAAAACTTCAAACAGCCGCATTTAAAGTGACTGCTCGGTTTTGACAGAGTATCTCTAGGATTAAAATTGAGTTGGATAGTGATGAGGTCGGCTGCAAGCTGTTTTGGATATTGTTGAATAATTTATGATAAATATAATGAAATTATGGGCTTATATTGAAGTTTGGTGTATTAATATATATTTTACTGAATGATATGGTAATCACTATAAATAATAGTGATGATCTAATTGCCGATTTGAACATGTTATTTATGGCAAAAGTTATATAATAATGTGTACATATTCTACTATCTTTACAAGAGTCTAGAGAACGCGATGTCCCCATTAGATCAAATTACTCCAATTTTAGATGATCAGTCGGAGTTGACCATGTCTGTATTGATGACTCCAGATATGGCAAATTTCTCGGGTAATGTTCATGGTGGAACTATTTTAAAGCTGCTGGATCAGGTGGCTTATGCCTGTGCAAGCCGCTATTCAGGTAGTTATGTTGTGACACTATCGGTTGATAAAGTGAACTTTAAAGAACCGATTCATGTCGGTGAGTTGGTCACTTTTCTTGCCAGTGTAAACCATGTGGGCCGTACTTCTATGGAAATCGGTATTCGTGTAGAAGCACAAAATATTCAAAAACGTACTGTACGTCATACCAATAGCTGCTATTTCACAATGGTTGCGGTAGATGAAACAGGTCAACCTAAACAAATTCCACCATTGGACTTAACCAATGAATGGAAGCGTTGTCGTTTTGAGGCCGCAGAACAACGTAAAGTGGCTCGTTTGCAAGAAAACCATCACCCATCTTGCAGCATTTATAAAAAGTCTTCGACACCAAGTTAAAATTTAGCTGTGTTCAAGCGAAACCCGTGAGTGTAACTAACTCACGGGTTTTTTTATGCGGCTAAATTATATGAACTTATAGTCCTTGGTCTTATTCCTCTAGTTTAGCCAGTAAAATTACATTAGTATAAAACGATACGTATCGTTTCGTTTTATGGTGGGCTATGTCTGAGTTAGAAAAATCTTCACGTCGCAAGCAATGTATTTTAGATGCTGTGATCGCAGCTTTAGAAGATTATGAATACAG
Source organism: Acinetobacter sp. ANC 4910 (assembly GCF_004331035.1). Classification (GTDB taxonomy): domain Bacteria; phylum Pseudomonadota; class Gammaproteobacteria; order Pseudomonadales; family Moraxellaceae; genus Acinetobacter. The sequence continues at coordinate 51,228 of NZ_SJNT01000001.1, read as the reverse complement.
CAAATTGACGATTGAAGAGATTGCTGCTCGGGCGGGTGTCGGGAAGTCCACCATTTACCGTTGGTGGAAACATAAATCTGACTTGGTGTTTGAAGCCTTCAAGCAAGAAACGGCTTCGGTGTTCGATCTGGACTATGCACAAAGTCTGGAATTTAATTTGAAGCAACAACTACTCAAGTTATCACATGCTTTAAATCGCCCGATTGGACGAGCATTACTGGTGGTGTTATCCGAGCATCGTGAAGCCGCAGGGGAGTTTTTTAGTCAGTATTTATTACCCCGCCGTGAAGCGACCCGAAAGTTGATTCAATTGGCGATTCAAAATGGAGAGATTCGTGCCGATTACCCATTTGAACTGATGCTCGATACTTTATATGCACCTATTCATTATCAGATGATCTTTTTTAATCATCAGCCCGATGAAGCTTATATTCAAGCATTGCTGAACATGGTTCTGCAACCTGCGCGTATAACGACTGAGAAAGTGAGTCCATAAAATGAGATCGGATGGACGTGTAGAGGGGCTGTGGAATCGGGCATTTGTATTTTGTGTTCTGAATAACCTGTTTTTATTTACTTATTATTTTGCCTTACTGGCCATTTTACCTGTCTACATCATGAAAGATCTGGGTGGGTCTATTCAAGAAGCGGGTTTAGCACTGACCTTGTTTTTGATTTCATCCATTATGGTACGTCCTTTCTCTGGACTGATTTCTGAAAAAATAGGTAAGAAGCTTAGTTTTCGTGGCTCAGAAATTTTATTTGTGCTGTTTGCATTCAGTTATTTGTGGATCGACAGCATGTGGAGCCTGTTATTGGTGCGTTTTATTCATGGCATATGGTTCAGTATTTTAACGACAGTCACGGTACCTGTTGCTAATGAGTTTATCCCTGAACATCGCAAAGGTGAGGGGATGGGCTACTTTGTGATGTCGACCAATTTAGGGGTAGTATTTGGTCCCTTATTGGCTTTAACCATTACTCAATATGCCAGTTTTACCGTGTTATTTGCCATTTTATCGGGGCTGATGACGCTAGGATTTATTTTCTGTCTGTGTATTCCGGTTACGGAGGATGACACATCACTATCGGTCGAGCAACGATCCTCCCGTTTGACAGTACAAGATATTATTGAGTTTCGCGTACTTGCTGTGGGTTCGGTAGCACTTTTGACAGCATTTGCTTATTCGAGTGTGATGAGTTTTATTGCGGCGTATACTGAAACCAAGCAACTGATGGCGTATACCAGCACCTTCTTTTTGGTCTTTGCCTGTTCCATGATTTTGGTTCGACCATGGGTTGGACGTTGCTTTGACCAGAAAGGGGCCAGCGTAGTGATTTATCCATCTTTTCTTCTGTTTGCCCTTGGTTTGGCTGTACTCAGTCAGTTGAATCAGCCGTGGGTACTCTGGTTATCAGCAGTTCTCATTGGTATAGGTTACGGCACGCTATTTCCATGTTTGCAGACTGTTGCCATTCAGAGTGTACCGAAGCAACGGATTGGACATGCCATTTCGACTTATTTTACCTTGTTTGATTTAGGCTTGGCGGTTGGTTCAGTGTTCATGGGAATTTTAATTGCCTATTGGGGCTATGCCATGACTTATTTGTTTTGTGCCATGATGACTTTAGTCACGCTTGTCGTGTATCGAGTAAAAGTGGCAGCTAAAGTTGTATCCGTTCAACATGAAGGAGAACGCTGATGGAATTGCGTCATTTACGTTACTTTGTTGCAGTGGCTGAAGAGTTAAATTTTACCAAAGCTGCACAGCGCATGTGTACGGTACAACCTTCTTTAAGCCAGCAAATCAAAGATCTGGAGCAAGAGGTAGGCGTACAGTTACTGGTTCGCTCTAACCGAAAAGTGGAGTTGACCGAAGAAGGAAAAGCCTTTTTAAAGGAAGCATTACTTAGTTTGGAACATGCGGAAAAAGCCATTCACGATGCACGCAAAGTGGCCAATATGAGTAAAGACCAATTACATATTGGTTTTGTACCTGTGGCCGAGATGAAGATATTCCCTTACATCATGCCCAATATTCGAGCACATTTTCCCGATTTAAAAATTCATTTCCATAGTTTGACCGATGCGGATCAATTTAGGGCTTTAAAAAAAGGCGACATTGATATTGCTTTCACTCGCTATATTGATGAGTCGAGTGAATTGGAGTTTGTTCAAATTTTCAATGAACCTTTGGCGCTGATTGTGCCGAAAGATTCGGCTGTGGCAGCGCAACGTCATGTCAGTATTAAAAGTTTTAATCAGCAAGATTTTATTATCAGCGATGAAGGTGCATCACCTCAACTTTATAAAATTATTCAGGATTTTTTCAAACAATCTAAACTTAATGTGAATGTGGTTCAGCACTCTACCAACATTCTACTCAATGTAAATTTGGTTGGGATGGGGGTGGGATGGAGTTTGGTGCCTGCCTATGTCATTCCGTTGTTGGGCGATAAAATCGTGGTAAAAAACACCATTGAACCTTTACCGACCATTGGTCTGTATGCCAGCTATCGCAAAGAGCAACCTAATGAGGCGATTAACCTTATTTTAAAAATCTTAAAAGAGCAATTCTATACTGGAATTTTCTAATTCAGCACTGAAAATATACCCCAATTCTAGGTCATGGATGACAGAATCACCACGCAGTTGTGAGACAAGCTATGCTAAGGTAGCGCAAAATAACAACACTGGAACCATAACAATGATGCAGCTTTATACCAATCCGCAATCTCGAGGTAATATCATTTTACCTTTCCTCAAAGAGCTAAAGATTGAAGATCAGGTTGAACTGATTAATATCAGCTATGAAGAGATGCATCAGGCAACTTATCTCGCCATTAATCCCATGGCAAAAGTACCTTGTTTGAAAAATGGTGATATTGTCGTCACTGAAGTACCCGCAATTATTGCCTATCTGGCAGATAAGTATATTGAGCAGGATTTTGCTCCTGCACTGAATGACCCGAAGCGCGGTGCTTACTTAAAGTGGCTGTTCTACATTCATGGTCCATTAACTGAATATATGGACATCAAAAATTTGAATGTTGCAGCTGATCTGATTGAAAGTAAGAAAATGGGCTTAAGTTTTGGCGATGAGCAACGGTTATTTCAATTTTTAAAACAAGGTCTCAGTCAGGCAAAACCTTATTTACTTGGAGAAAAGTGCACCGCGGCAGACTTATATTTGGCGTATTGGCTGGTGTATGCCATGTCGTTTAAGTTGATTCCATATTTTGAAGAAGCAAAACCATTTTTAAGACAGATGAAAACTCGCGCTTCACTACAAGGGATCGCTTGGTTTGATGCCTTTGAACAATAATTTAGCGTGAAGACAAAGCCCAGAACATCTTCTGGGCTTTGTGATTTAGAGGACGTAAGGCCGTAGCGCAGAGCATTAAGCTTTACTGTGTAATTTCGAAAATAGTGCTTGGCTAATTTGATCTACACTTTGGGGAATCGCGAGTGCTGCGACAAAGCGGTCAGGGCGTAAAATGACCATCGAGTCGTTGGTGCGACCAAACCAGCTACGGATTTCTGTGCCAATATCACCGACACAAATCACACCATCGAATTGTTTGCGCTTTTCGTTTTGCAACTGAACCGCAGGTAAAACTTGAATAAATTTTACCCCCAGCTTTTTCCATTGTTGTAGGGTTGCATCTGACAAGCCCCATTGCGGGTCTACCCCCCAAGCCAAGATTGCGAAGTCATTGCCAATGATTTCATCTAATAAAACTTGTTCACCAGAAACCAATTCAACTTTGGGCTGAATAAACATTTTACCGACAGGTGAGTTTTTCAGCTTATTTTGAATCAACACGCCATCATGATACTGCGGCATGGGTTTAAAGCGCATTTCCAATAAATACTGTTTAATTGGCTTAATATAATTGAGCGCGTAAGCAATTCCATCACGAACAAAGCCTTGCCATTTTTTCGGTGGTGCCAATACATGACCCGCCATCACGGAAAGATCAATCATCGCCTTGGCATGATCTTTACGTTCAATTTGGTATGAATCTAAGAGTTCAGGTCCAGCTTTTCCTTGCACAACCAATGCCATTTTCCAGCCTAAGTTAAAGGCATCACGCATACCGCTGTTATAGCCCTGACCTTGCCAGACAGGCATAATGTGGGCGGCATCACCTGCCAGTAAAATACGATCTACACGGAATTTATCTGCAATGCGGGCATTATGGGTATATACACGTTGACGAATCACTTCAATGTTTTGGGTATTGGGTAAAACTTTTGCCAACAGTTGATTAATGCTTTCTGGTTTGCTGAGCTCTTCTTGGGTTTCACCAGGCATCACCATAAATTCGAAACGACGAATACCATGCGGTAATGCAGCTGATACATATGGGCGTACAGGGTCGCAGCACAAATAGATATGTGGGGTTGCCAATGGATCATTTTCAATATCAATGACAATCCATTGATTCGGGGCAGTTTTACCATCAAAACCAATATTTAAGGTACGACGCACGACAGAGTTACCTCCATCGCAGGCAATCAGATATTTGGCTTTTACAACCTCAGCTTCTCCCTGTTTATTTTGCATATTCAAGGTGACTGATTGCGTATCTTGGCTAAACTCAGTCAGTTGACGTGCAAATAAAACTTGGGTTTGTGGATATTGTTTTAGCCCTTGTAGTAAAACATTGTCGACTTGCGGTTGAATAAAAGCATTACGACGCGAGAAACCAAACTCACGTGTTAACGGTTGAATATCCGCAAAGCAATGCCCTTTAGGGGTCAAAAAGCGCATGGCATGATTGGGGGTCGTATGGGGTAAAACTTGCTCGACTAGCCCAAGAGACTGAATCGTGCGTAATGCTTCATCATCAATACCAATAGCACGAGGGTAATCGATTAGTTGATCCAGTTGTTCTATGACGGTGACTTGAACCCCTTGCTTGCTTAAATAATTTGCAAGCGTAAGCCCTACAGGACCAGCGCCAAGGATTGCCACTTCAGTGGTAAAATCAGTATTGTTTGTGCTCACAGCGAATTCCATTCAATCCATTCACAATGATGCTATTAACGGTGAAGTCATGACTGCAAACAAGCTATGCCATAGTGGATAGCTTGCATAAATAGGTTTCGAGTTGGGTTTGATATTTTTAATATTTATATGATTTTATTAGATTTATTAAAATTTTAATCATAGTTGATGTCATGGGAATCATCATAATTAACTATATTTATGATTCAGGAATTTTAGATAATTATATATTTCTTGGAAAATTCAGGTGAGACAGAATACGCTGACTCACCTGAGAATTTCTAAGACCTTCGAGTGAATGAGGTGGAGTGAAGGTCTTAGAAAACTGGTGCGCTATGCTTTATTGTGCAGGTGTCGCTTCGCTTGCAGAATCTACAGCAGGTTGAGTGCTGGGTTGAGCCGCAGTCCCTTCAATTGCAGACGTTTCAGGTTGTTCTTGTGTTGAAACAATCACTTTTTCTTCGGTTTGAGGTTGTTTTTCAGTTGCAGCAAAAGTTGTAGTTGCGGCAGCAGCAAAGGTTGTTGCAAGTAGGATATGAGTTAATTTCATAATAGGCATCCTGTGTTATTAACGAGATAAAATTAAAGCTGTTCTACTTATCATCACTTAAGTCAGAACAGAACTCATGCTAAGTATTCACAGGCATTCAATCAATTAAAACAACAAAGCGAAACAGAATGAATTACGTGAATAATACAATAATGTGCAAACTGTGTAGCTAGAGTAACGACTGGGTGAAACAGTCGGCAGAATTTGTATTTAAACATTTCAATGCGATGTCATCAGACAATTTTCACTTACTTAAAACACACAAACCTGTGCGACAAACGCTGTTTTACGTCTGGGTGGGCTAAGCGAGACTTGTAAGAAATTATTTCTAGTTGTGATGTATTGCACAAAAAATAAATATATTTAATTAATACAATATATTTTAAAGTATTTTAATTGAGGGTATTCATCAACGTGATTTGAATATTGAATAGCTAGCTCTTATTGCTCTAGCCTAAAGAATAACTGTTCGATAAAAAGCGTTAAGGTGACGGAATAACATCTATTTTTAATGAATGGAAATACAGACATTAAGTCATAAAAGTACATTTATTTTGCCATAACAAAAAAAGAACAAGTTGCTTGTTTTTTATCCATGCTTATCCTGAATAATGAACAAGTACTCCCATTTGCAAGGGGAACATTATGATAAAACTAATTGTGTTATCCACTTTTTTGGTCATTATGTTGTCGGGTTGTGTTTGGTATGATGATGATTGGTATGACCATGATCATCGTTATTCATATGACTATGATCATCGACCATCTTATGGTTATGGGTGGGATGGGCGTCCAGCTTATCGACCTCCGCATGATCGTCCTTCTGAGCATCGTCCTCCAGAAAATAGACCACCAGAGCACCGTCCGCCTGAAGGTAGGCCTCCTGATCATCGACCAGATCGACCAAATCATAAGCAGACTAGACCATTACCACATTAGCTGAATTTTCAAGGATGCTGAAGATCTCGTTAAATAAGAGGATGTTCTTCTTATTTAACTTTATGCTAGGAGTTGCAGGAGATAATTTTTGAAAAATTGAAGACAAGAACATAATTGTTTTAGCGCCGTTTTTATTTATCGCAATTTTCTATTAGTGATAGAGTAGACGTATTTTAAAAAATAGTACAAAAAAAGCACAAATTGAAAACCCCTAAATTGCTTTAAAGGAGAATAATAAAGATTCGACCCTAGTAAAAAGGGGAAGGAAAATGATAAAATCAACCTTATTGCTAGTACTAAGTACAGGCTTGATGATGGGTTGTATGTCACATAGCACAGGCATGGATCATTCAAATACAAGTCCAATGCTTCAACAAACTGATTATCAACCAGAACCATCTCATCAAAAATATATGAATGACAATAATGGTTCATCTCCTAAAGTTGACTTTACTCGATACCCTTTAATTGATTTATGAGTATCAATGCACCAGATGGAGATTGGTTTTTCCATCTGGTTTTTATTTTAAAACCAACTTCTTTAATGTTATTGAACAGCATTATCTTGCAAGGCTGGGTATTGTTGGCTGGGAATAGACAGCAAAAAAATATTGCTATTTAGAATTTCTGAATCAGAAATAATAAAAATTGGATAAAAGCTTAGGAAAAAATAATGATTAAAAATATTGTGTTATTGGTTTTAACCGTGAGTTTACTCACTGGATGCCTGTGGCATGATGATTGGGATCATCGGCACAATAGACCCTCTCCACATCATGATTCAGATCATCGACCTGATTCTAATCAGAATGACTACTCCTATAATCAGCATAATGATCATAACCAACCACCACAACGTTAATGCAAGTGTATGGTGTTGAGCTGTTGCATTTATCATTTTAAGCCAGTCGAAGCAGGGTGTGCATAACTGGCTTAAAATTACATATGCATTAAGAACGTGTCACTTTTTTATATAAGGCTGCTCGGACTGTACCAGCTTTGGTTTGTTTTATAGATTGCCAACTGTGCGGTAAATTCAGCATGTTGAGCTCACGGTCGGCCTCAATATAAATCAACCCATTTTCAGCAATCAGCGGATCAGTGAGTTTTGCCAGTTCTTCCCAAAGATTTAAGCTATAGGGTGGATCTAAAAACACCAGATCAAAACTTGACTTTAGTGCCACGAGTGCTTGTTGAGCAGTGGTCACTTTTAATTGGCAATTTTCTGCTTTTAATAATTGAATATTCTGCTTTAGAAATTGTGCCTGAGTTTGGTTAGGTTCAATCATCGTGACATGTTTTGCACCACGTGATAGGGCTTCAAAACTTAAAGCTCCAGAACCTGTACACAAATCGAGGACTTGTGCATTTTGAATATCCCACATTAACCAGTTAAACAAGGTTTCGCGGACGCGGTCAGGGGTTGGGCGCAGTCCTTCAATACTGGCAAAAGCGAGTTGGCGGCGTTTCCACTCTCCGCCAATAATTCTGAGTTGATTTTTCATTATTCGACATCATCCGCTGCAGCCGCAGGAGCGGCTGGGGTGGTAGGAGTAGCAGCTTGCGGAGCTGTGTGAGTGGTTGAGCTTGCTGGTCGCGCCTGAGAGCCTGTTGTTGCAGACGTTGGAGCTGCGCCAGAACCACTTGGCAATTCACCCGGTTTAATACCAGCAGTCATCAATCCGCCACTAATTTGATGCCCTTCAGGTTTAATCGGGTTCTTTTTACGTTGCATCAACCAATAGTCAAATACAGGTCGTGCCAATTGTGCAGCAGAACCACCATGACGACCATTTTCCCAAACTACAGCAATTGCAATTTCAGGATTTTCTGCAGGCGCGAAACCCACAAAGAGACCGTGATCTAACTGACGTTCGGTCAGTAAAGCTTCATTATACTTTTTCCCTTGAGCAATACTTTTGACCTGTGCTGTACCTGTTTTTCCTGCAATTTTATACATTGGCGTCCGAATACCGCGACCTGTACCAGTTTCAATTACATCTACCATGGCATCTCGCATTTGTACCCAGTCTTCATCTTTACCATTAAACTGAATATGTCCATCGGGTGCATTTAAAACTTTATGTGGTTTAGCCCCTTTACTGGTTTGTAATACATGTGGGATGACATGTGCACCATGATTGGCAGTGATTGCTGTAGCCATAGCCAGTTGTAATGGCGTTGCGGTAAAAGCACCCTGTCCAATACTCACAGAAATTGTTTCACCTTTTAACCATTTACTTTTACGAGTACGCATTTTCCAGTCAGGATTTGGATATAGCCCTTCACTTTCACTCGGTAAATCTACCCCTGTTTTTTGACCGAAGCCAAATTGGCGCATCCAAGCATTCATTTTCTCAATACCCATACGGTAAGAGAGCACATAATAGAAGGTATCGCAGGAGACGACTTGGGCTTTATGCAAATTGACTACACCGTGCCCCGATTTTTTCCAGTCACGGAATTTATGGGAGTCACCCGGCAGAGTAAAGTAGCCATGATCAGAAATTGCGGTACCCCAGTCGATATAGCCGTAGTGAATACCGCCTAAACCAAACATGGGTTTAATGGTTGAACCCGGTGGATATGCCCCTTGTACTGCACGGTTATAAAGTGGTTGATCAAGGTTGTCGCGTAAACCGCTATAGTCGGTATGGCTAATCCCTGTAACAAACAAGTTTGGGTTAAAGCTTGGGCTAGAAACCAGCGCAAGGATTTCTCCTGTACGGGGATCCATCGCAACAATGGCGCCACGACGTCCTGCCAATTGCTCGGTAGCGACAGTCTGTAAGCCATAATCGAGCGAAAGGTATAAATCATTACCACGAACGGGTTCTTTACGACCTAAATGGCGCAGGACATTACCATGTGCATCGGCTTCGACAGATTCATTACCGGGTACGCCATGCAAGAGTTCCTCATAGGATTTTTCCACCCCAATTTTTCCAATGAGGTTGGTGCCTGCATACAAGTCTTTATCAATACTTTTTAGTTCTTTGTCATTAATACGACCCACATAACCAATCACATGGGCAAACAGTTCGCCATGTGGATAATAACGGGTCATTTGGGTCTCTATATTGACCCCAGGAAACTGGAATTTAACTTCACTGAATTTGGCAATATCCGTTTCAGTTAAATTAAGTTTAATCGAAACACGTTCGGTTTTCTTCGAGGTTTTAATCCGAGACAGGAAGCGTTCAATATCTTCATCAGTCAAACTCAAAACTGGCGTAAGGCGCTTTACTGTGTCATCAATATCTTCGACATCTGCACGGCTCATCGTTGCCGTAAAGACAGGATAGTTATCGGCCAATAAAATACCATTACGGTCATAAATATAGCCACGAGCAGGTGCAAGCGGTTGAAGTCGAATACGGTTTTGATCCGATGCCGTCGAAAACTGTTGATATTGCATAATCTGCAAGTAGGCATAACGTGCCACCAACAGCAACATAAAAAAGCTGACAATCCCGACAGAGATAAACACTCGATTGCGATAAATGCGCTTTTCTTGTTGGACATTTTTTAAAGGAAAGTGCTGCTTCATACGCGATTGACTTACACTGTGGGGGAGAATCAGGAAGGCGCTATTCTAACTCAAGTCACAGGCTTTGATAATGCTTATCTGTTGGAACTAGTCGGGGCGAGGTTGTTTTATTGCAACAGGGTGTTTTGACTTTACAGACAGTAAAAAGATCAGGTGTTGTATATAAGAATAGAAACAATTCTGTTAAAGTCAAAAACATGCAAAAAATTTGGAATGCATGCACAATTAAAATAAGGACAAAGGTGACAATAATGACAAGAGTTTATCCCTTGTTAGCATTGATAACATTATTCAATACAGCTTACGCACAAGATCATTATTTACCAGATGCTAAATTGACGCCTGAAAGTGCCAGTATGTGGAATCTGGGTGCAGGGGTAACCCAACAACTGATTCACTTAAATACAGAATGGGTCAATCCTTATGGTATTGCCTATGCCAAAGCAGGTTTTTTTCTTACTGATGATTCGCCTTTTGGAACACAAATTGGTTTTAGATATCCTTACTATTTCACGGGGAAGGATAAAAACGGGTATTATGTGGGGGCTTATGCAGGTCACATTGCCAGTAAGCAAGTGGACAATAAAGATGAAACTCGCTTAGGTGCGGGTGTGGATCTTGCATATGTTTTGTTGAACAAAGATCGTATTAGCACATTCAGTGTCGGGCTTGGGGCAGGAGAAGAATTAAAAAATCGTGAGGGTGTGGTTGTAGAACACATAGAACCGAAAATACAATTCTCTTATACATTAAGTATGGGCTTAGGCAGAAAATAACCTGTTTAAAAAATTAAGAATTAATCTCTGTTATTTAGTCATTATTTTGGAAAATATGCATGCTTGAGTACATCAATCAGTTGTGGCAAACCTTTTTGAATCGTCCCGATTTTTGGGCTGTGCTGAGCATTATTCCTGTAACTGCATTTGTGACCTGGGCACACGTCTGGATGGCGTTAAAAATGGTGTTCTATCCAATTACTTTTTGGGGATTCCATTTGGGACCTTTGCCTGTGGGTTGGCAGGGGATTGTACCGCGAAAGGCAGGACGCATCTCAGGCATCATTACCGATAACACCTTGTCTAAATTGGGTTCTTTGCGCGAATTTCTAGATGCCATGGATCCTGAAGATATGGCGCGTATTATCGGTGAACAGGTTGGCTTTGAACTGGAACATCTAATTGATGAAGTGATGGTCGATCGCAACGCCGTACTTTGGGAAAATCTACCTTATTCCATTAAACGCCGTATCTATGCACAGGCGCACAAGCAGCTTCCAGAAGTGTTAAGAGAACTGGTAACAGAATTAACTGTGAACGTCGAGTCATTGGTTAACATGCGTGAAATGGTGGTCAGCCAAATGGAGGGTGATCGTCGTTTAATGGTGCGTATGTTCTTAAAAGTGGGACAGAAAGAAATCAATTTCATTTGGCACATTAGTGCCCTAATTGGAATGTTTTTTGGCGTGTTCCAAATGATTGTGTGGTTTGTGGTGCCTTGGCACTGGACAGTTCCGTTTTGGGCATCAGTTTGGGGTTTTTTAACCAACTGGATTGCAATCTGGATGGTCTTTAACCCGATAGAGCCACATTATGTGCGTTACCCACAACTGACTGAATTAACTAAAGATCGTAAGTTTCCTTGGGTTAAACCTGTCTGGCCTAGAATTGGAACGTATAATATCCAAGGTGCGTTCATGAAGCGTCAGGAAGAAGTATCGGATGTATTTGCGAGTGTAGTCACAGAAGACCTGATTACGTTAAAATCCATCATGACTGAAATGATGTATGGCAGTAAAAAAGACAAAACGCGTCGTATCGTCAAGCGTCATATTAATCAGATTATGGAAACTCCACTGGTTAGAACATCATTACAGTTATCTTTAGGGCCAAAAGAGTACGCAAAACTCAAGACGGACTTGATTGATCGCTCAATTGAAATTACGATGGTGCCAGTATGCGACCCTGCGTTCAATGCGAGCCGTGCACAGAAAATCTTTCAAATGTTCCGAGAGCGTATTCGAGAGTTAACGCCGAAAGAGTTCCAGAACCTGTTACGTCCTGCATTTCAGGAAGACGAATGGATTCTGATTGTATTAGGTGGGGTCACTGGATTTATAGCTGGTACAATACATTTGTTTGTGGCTTTCTTATAATTAGATACTCATGCTGACTGTTTAGATCTGCAGAATTGTTGGCTCGAAGTATCATACATATTGTTTTAAATGAGGATGTTTTTTTATGCGCATTATCTTACTCGGACCACCTGGAGCAGGTAAAGGTACACAAGCTCAGTTGATCTGTAAGCGCTACAATGTCCCACAAATTTCAACCGGTGATATGCTCCGTGCTGCAATTCGTGAAGGTACTGAATTAGGTCTTAAAGCTAAAAGCGTAATGGAAAGCGGTGGTCTGGTTTCTGATGAACTGATCATTGGTCTGGTAAAAGAACGTATTGCTCAACCTGACTGTGTGAACGGCTGCATTTTTGATGGTTTCCCGCGTACGATTCCGCAGGCTGAAGCTTTGGAAAAAGAAGGCATTAATATCGATCATGTGATCGAGATTGAAGTTCCTGACGAAGAAATCGTTCAGCGTTTGTCTGGTCGTCGTCAGCACCCTGCATCTGGTCGTGTTTACCATGTTGTTTACAACCCACCTAAAGTTGAAGGCAAAGACGACGAAACTGGTGAAGAACTGGTGCAACGTCCAGATGACCAAGAAGAAACTATTCGTAAACGTCTAGGTTCGTATCATACAGAAACTGAACAGTTGGTTGGATTCTACCAAGGTCGTGCTGCTTCTGGTGAAAATGCCCCGACTTATGACAAATTAAATGGTTTACGTGCAATTGAAGACGTACAAAAAGATTTGTTCGCTATTTTAGATCAGTCAAAATAATTCAAACCTGAGTTTTTGACTTTAAAAGAGTCCTAAGTCATATTAGGGCTCTTTTTATTTGTCCTAACTTTTTGAGGATACGATTTTGTTAAAAATTGGTTTATTCATTTTAGTGGTGGCTTGCTTAGCGCTGTTGTTAGGTTTGTTGTATATCAGCTTTAAAATGTTAAGAGAAACCCAACAAAAGCAAAAAGAAGAAAGTAAAACCGCGGAAAAACCTCAATATCAGTTACATCCGAAATTGAAACAAAAACAGCCTAAAAAATAAGAGCGTGATTTTTGGATGACAGTGTATCTAGCACAAGATGCGCTGTGCTCCTTAAATATTGTTAACAGGAATCGCGCGGGTAGCCCCAAATTCAAAGCGCTCAGGCCAATTACATACATCTGACACCACGCATTCAGAACACTTTGGTTTACGTGCGATACAGCAGTAACGACCATGCAGAATCAGCCAATGGTGTGCATCCACCATAAATTCTTTAGGAATGACTTTGACCAGTCGATGTTCGACTTCGAGTACATTTTTTCCTACCGCCAACCCAGTCCGATTGCCTAATCGAAAAATATGCGTATCCACCGCCATGGTCGGATGTCCAAATGCGGTATTCAGCACTACATTTGCAGTTTTACGTCCAACACCGGGTAAGGCTTCTAAGTCAGCACGATTATTGGGCACTTCGCTGTTATGTCGTTCAATTAACATTTGGCAAGTTTTAATGACATTTTCAGCTTTGGAATTATATAAACCAATGGTTTTGATGTATTGCTTGAGTCCTTCGACACCCAGTCCAAAAATGGTTTCAGGGGTATTGGCAATGGGGAATAATTTATCCGTGGCTTTATTGACACTCACGTCAGTGGCTTGAGCCGATAAAGTCACAGCAATTAACAGCTCAAATGGTGTTGAAAAGTTTAATTCAGTGGTTGGGTTGGGGCGTTGATCGCGTAAACGTTCAAAGAAGGTTTGAATTTGCTTCTTGGTCATGTTTTTAACGGTAGACGTTTTGGTTGTCATGTTTAAACCCCTTGCAATGCATTGAGTTGTTCGGTCAATGTTAGCAACTGAGCGCGCTTGGCTACATCTTCACGAACACTCAGTTGTTTTTCTAATTTTTTAATTTGTGTTCGTAACTTTGCCAATTCAATAGTTGATTGAGCATTTTGATTGGCTACAGTAGGTGTTTTATCTACAACCTCAATCACAGGTACTGAATCAAGTTGAGTGGAGAATTGAGCAAATAATGAGGTATCAATCTCGGCACGTACCACAGGTCCTTTGCGGTGCAAGCGCCGAGTTTCTTCACGCTGAATATGAGCATAATAGCGCTGGCGTAAATCGTTTTGTTCAGTTGTACGCTCAATCTCATTCGGTAAGCTATTCAAGTCTTCGACTAAATCAATGCAGTCGACTGGACAGGGTGGAATACAAAGTTCACAGCCCGTGCACAAATCAGCCAAGACACTGTGCATGAGTTTACCTGATCCAATAATCGCATCGACAGGGCATGCACTAATACATTTGGTACAACCAATACATTCATCTTCTCGAATAATGGCTTTCATTCGTTGCGGACGACCATCCGATTGAAGTGGCCATACGCTTTCCTCGGCTTTTAGAGATGGACGTTTTAGCAATTCAGCTAAAGCATCAGCCACAGGCTGTCCACCTGGGACGCATTTATTGGCTGCTTCTCCTTCTGCAATCGCTTTGGCGTAGGGAAGGCAACCATCTCGATGACCACATAAACCACATTGAGTTTGGGGAAGTAGCGCGTCGATGCGTTGAATGAGAGCAATTTGCGAAATCATGCGAAAACCACACCTGTCTTTAAAACAGGATTAGAAAAATAGAGCCAAATTTTCCCGAATTTTAGCATGATTCAGTGGATTAATCTTGTGTTCCAAATTAATGCATTGAGTGTATTTATATGGTGCGAATATTGGTTGAATTGTTAAGTCAGGGTTTAAAAAAGAAAGACAAACTTTATGTAATAGTTAAAATAATTATTTGTTATATATTGAAAATATCACGTTATTTTAAATAAATATTGTGGAAGGTGGATAAAAAGTATTTAATGTTTTGCGCCAAAATTTATCACTTAATTTAATTTTGACCTATTTTGATTCATAAATTGCTGAGGATGAAGTGTTGAAATACAGTAGCCTAAACGACTTTTTGGATTACGTAAAAACACGTGATGCACACCAACCCGAGTTTCTACAAGCGGTAGAAGAGGTGATGACCAGTCTGTGGCCATTCATTGAAAAGAACCCAAAATATGCAGCGCATGGATTACTTGAGCGTTTAATTGAACCAGAACGTGCCATCCAATTCCGCGTGTCGTGGGTAGATGATCAAGGCAACACCCATGTAAATCGAGCATTTCGTGTTCAATACAACTCAGCAATTGGTCCATTTAAGGGGGGGATGCGTTTCCATCCTTCAGTCAATTTATCTATTTTGAAGTTCTTAGGTTTTGAACAGACTTTTAAAAATGCCTTAACAACCTTGCCTATGGGTGGCGGGAAAGGGGGTTCTGACTTTGACCCTAAAGGGAAGTCAGAAGGCGAAATTATGCGTTTCTGCCAAGCATTAATGATTGAGCTATACCGTCACTTAGGTTCTAACACTGATATTCCTGCTGGGGATATTGGTGTTGGTGGCCGTGAAGTTGGCTATATGGCTGGGATGATGAAAAAGCTCAGTAATGATACTTCTTGTGTATTTACTGGAAAAGGCTTGGCATTTGGCGGGTCTTTGGCACGTCCAGAAGCAACGGGCTATGGCACAGTATACTTTGCTGAAGAAATGCTAAAAACGCGTGGTGACAGTTTCCAAGGAAAAACCGTGACCATTTCAGGTTCGGGTAATGTTGCACAATTTGCTGCGGAAAAAGCCATGTTCTTAGGGGCAAAAGTCGTATCACTTTCAGACTCGAATGGTACGGTTTATGTCAAAGATGGTTTTACTGACGAACTTCTTGCAGAAGTGATGCATCTAAAAAATGAAGCCCGTGGTCGTATTTCTGAATTTGCCTCTAAGCATGGATTTGAATATTTAGAAGGCAAACGCCCTTGGGGGATTCCTTGTGATATTGCTTTACCATGTGCAACTCAGAATGAATTGACGGGTGAAGATGCAGAGGTATTATTAGCTAATGGTGTTTTCTGTGTTGCAGAAGGTGCCAATATGCCTTCAACCCTCGATGCTGTTGAAAAATTTGTTGCAGCGAAAATTTTGTATGCACCAGGTAAGGCATCCAATGCAGGGGGCGTTGCAACCTCAGGTCTAGAAATGTCACAAAATGCTTTGCGTTTAGGGTGGGGTTTCGAAGAAGTCGATGAGCGTTTACATGCGATTATGAAAGACATTCACCGCAATTGTGTTAAATATGGCACGAAAGCAGACGGTAGCATTAATTATGTGGATGGTGCGAACATTGCAGGCTTTGTAAAAGTTGCAGATGCTATGCTGTCACAGGGTGTGTTCTAAAGCTGAATAAATAGTAGTTTAGATAAAAAAAAGCCGATGCAATTGCATCGGCTTTTTTATATGTGCTTATTTTACAGTTTCGGTTTCAATGATCATGTCTTTGACATACGCATATTTTGATTGATCTGCAGCAGGGTTTTGACGTTCAAAACGTTTTACACGAACAATTTGACGGGTTTTAGAATCGTGAGTATAGCCTTCGATGTGGTCGTAGAATAAGTTCCAATCTTTATTCACTTGAGTTTTTACGCCCTTGTCATCATATTTGATTTCACGAACTTGTAAGCACTCAATGCGAGCGACACCAGCAGAGCAAGTTTTTGTTTCTGGTGAAATTTCTAAAAAGAGGGTTTCGCCTTGAGATTGGTATTTGGTTTCAGGTGTCATTTGACCCACAAAAACGTGTTTTTCGCCTTTCGCAGAAACCAGTGTTAATGTCGGTGCTTCAATATTTTGGCTATTCAACGTAAATTGAATTGAACGTTGACCGAGTAAATCTGCTGCTAAGCGTTCTTGTTGCATCGCGGGTTCAGCACAAGCCATTTGCGTGCCCATCATTGCACCTGTGACAATTTTGTCACTTTCAATTTTCCAGCTCGTGCCTAAACCGTTACAGCTTGTTTTTACGGACAACTGTCCTTGTGCGTTAAACGACAGCGTTAAAGGTTTAGGCGTGGTCGATGTGGTGCTGATCCATTCATAGGCAGCGAGTGTTTTATTTTGATCAGGAATCGATTGTACATTCACGGCTTGATCCAAATTTGATGGTGTTTGAATTGATTGGCAAGCAGCAAGAGAAAAAGGCAACAAAGCAAGTAAAAGGTATTTCAATTTCATTTTAGAATTAACACTTAAGTTAGATAGATACAAAACTAAAGGTTAAATGATTAATAAGAAAAAGAAATGAATACATGTACAACATTTGTAGTCATTTCTTTAATGTTTATAAAGGATTAGTCAAAACGATAAATGTCCATTCCCAATGAACCCATTGTGAAACTGCTATGCACAATGTTGAATCGCGTGCCCGTACCCATTGCAAAAAATAAAGGAGCAAAATGTTCTAGGGTTGGGTGATTGCGCTGTACATAAGGAATATTGTTCCAATCTAATATAGTGTCATAGTCTTGATGCGTTAGTTTTTGAACCACGTAATTACGGAAGGTGGATGCCCATACAGGCACATCCTGAGATTCCCCATGCCATGACAATTCAGACAAATTGTGGGTAATACTGCCTGAACCAATCAATAAAACTTGTTGCTCACGTAATGCTGAAAGAGTTTGCCCAATTTGATAAATCTGCTCTGCGGACATGTGCATAGGGAGTGAAATTTCAACCACTGGAATATCTGCATTTGGGAACATGTGGAGTAATGGCATCCACACGCCATGATCACGCGGACGGCTATTATTGGCGTGTGCATCAAATCCTGCATCGGACAGGCGCTTTAAAATATCTTCTGCAAGTTGAGGTTCACCCGGAGCAGGATAGCGAATTTCATACAGCGCAGGTGGAAAACCACGAAAATCATGCCATGTTTCTGGTCGAATACCTGTATTCACTTCAAGTGCCTGACTTTCCCAGTGTGCGGACATCACAACAATGGCTTTGGGTGTCGGGAGATTTAAGCTTAAACGGTGTAAAGCTGGGCCAACTTGTTCAGGGTTAAGCGCAAGCATGGGAGATCCATGTGAAATAAATAAACCTGGTAAAGTTTGTAGATTCATCGTCTTGCGCCTAATTTGAATAAGAGAATATGTTCATCATGCCAAATACGAATAATTGAATAAAGAGTTTCTATTCAACGTATTGTTGCAATTATAGAATGATGGGAGATGGGTTTAACCAGCCCGATGATAGGGATGATTGTGATTAATACTCATAGCACGATATAACTGTTCAATCAGCATGACACGCACCAATGGGTGTGGCAAGGTCAGTTTAGACAACGACCAATGCCATGCCGCTGCTTTTCGGACCGCTTCGGAATGACCATCTGGTCCACCAATCGCCAAGGCAACATCATTGCCTTCCAACATCCATGATTTCATGGTGTCTGCCAGTTTTTCAGTGCTGAACTCACGACCACCTACTTCAAGTGCGATAAGGGTTTCATTCTGTTTGAGCGCATTTAAAATGCTATCACCTTCAATTTGTCGATATTTTAAAATATCTGCTTCAGAATCATTTTTTCCACGCTTTGCCATTGGTAGCTCAATAATTTGAGTTTGTACAAAGGGTTGAATTCGTTTGAAATAATCTTCAAAACCCGTCAAGACCCAAGCTGGCATTTTTTGACCGATGGTCAGAATTCGTATTTTCATATCTGGCATCACATGCTAATTCAGCAGAATTATAGCGTTGAAATCCCACAAACCAATGTGGATATACATTTTGCAATTGAAAATAATTACTGGCTGTTGCATTAATGCTCTTTAAGAATGAAAAAAATTGCGATGACGGTGGAATAATAATAAATGAAAAGGAATAAATTTTTTAAAGTAGGTTGGGTTGGTTTACTGATTGTGGCTATTTCGGTGGTTACGCAGAGTCAGGCCAATTCTGCGATCAGTCAGCAAGCTGACGTCCAGAATGTACAAGTCTATCTACAACAGATTATCGGGACTGGTTCATTTCGGAACCATCAAAATACTGCCGAATTAAATCGAGTTTCGGCTTGGATTAAAGAGCAAATGCGTCTGTTTGGTATTCCTTGTCAATTCCAGAATTATATTGTGAATCGGCAGAATTATCGCAATGTAGTCTGTTCATTAAATGTGGGCGGTGCCGAAAAAGTCATTGTTGGCGCGCATTATGATGTATTCGGTCAGTTACAGGGAGCGGATGATAATGCTTCTGGAGTCGCTGGCGTAATTGAAACGGCCCGTATTTTGTCACAGGAAAAAAGCCACCTGAACCATAATGTAGAATTTGCTTTTTATACGCTTGAAGAACCGCCATATACCAATACAGAATATATGGGCAGTTATGTACATGCCAAGTCCGTACAAGCGCAGCGTGATAAGATTCGAGGGGTTTATATTCTGGAAATGATTGGCTACTACGATACAGCACTGGTGCAGGAATATCCTGTTGGATTGAAATGGATTTATCCAAGCCACGGCAACTTTATTGCAGCGGTGAGTGATATCGATTCGCGGGGGCTTGGTGAGAATTTTTGTGCTGCTATGCAGCAATTGGAATGTCAGCGTTTGGTTGCACCATCATTTACTCCTGGGCTGAATTTTTCCAGTCATAGCAATTATTGGAATTATGATATTCCTGCCATTATGGTGACCGATACGGCCTTTTATCGGAATAAGAATTATCATACGACTGCGGACACATTAAAGACCTTAAATTTTGAAAAGATGACTCAAGTAATCGATGGGCTTGTGCAAGCGATATTGAAGTAAGTGGTTTAAGATAAAGTGGTCTGGATAATTGTTTGTGTAGAAAAAGTAAATAATAACAATAAAAAACGCAGTCCTTGAATAGTGTAAGGACTGCGATCAAGAGATTATCTGCCTGGAGAAACAGATAACCTTTAGGAATAAGAAACATACAGCACATATGTATTCTTATTATTTAATATTGGGTTTTCTTTAGTTTTTTCAAGTCGAATTTTTGAAGGGAAATATGCGAAATATTGAAAGTCCGAAAACACAGTTATCTTAGAATACTTGCTAGAGTTGGGTTTACTTCATTGAATGTAAACCAATCATATTTCCTTCTGTATCAAAAGCTAAAACAATAAATCCGTACTCACCAATGGAAGTTTTTGTTTCATGGATTTTGCCACCAGCATCAGCAATTCGAGCAGCTTCATCTGCACAGTCTTCACATGAAAAATAGATTAATGTGCTATTCCCACCAGCGGTGATACCTGACATTTTCACCAAAGCGCCAGAAGCACCATAGGCTTGCATATCCGATGGGAAAGCCCACATTTGAAGTGAGTTACCCTCAGATGGAGGAGTTAGTTCAGAGAGTTGAATATTAAATACTGCTTCATAAAATTGTTTGGCTCTGAGTATGTCATCGACATAAATTTCAAACCATCCGACAGGGTTTTTCATTTTAATTGTCCTGTATCATCCTTTGAATGCAATTTATTGTAGGGGATAAAAGCATAAAGATATGTGGTGTTATCAACAGTAAATTGTAATAAAAAAAGAGAGCCGTAGCTCTCTTCTCATTCTTGCTTAAATTAGTGACGTGCTGCTTTTTTACCATCATCGACTGGTTTTACAATCGGTGCTTTGACCAAAGGTTCAGGCTTAGCGGTCAAGGCAAGAGGCAAAATCTCATCAATTGATTTTACCGCTTTAATTTCAAGACCTTCTTTCACATTTTCAGGAATTTCTGCAAGGTCACGGACATTATCTTGAGGAATGAAGACTAATTTAATGCCACCACGGTGTGCAGCAAGCAATTTTTCTTTCAAACCACCAATACGCATTGCACGACCACCAAGACTGGTTTCACCTGTCATGGCAATGTCAGGGCGAATTGGGATACCTGTAAAGGCAGAAACCAATGCTGTAGTCAGTGCTAAACCAGCAGATGGACCATCTTTTGGTGTTGCACCTTCTGGTAAGTGGACGTGAACATCGGTCTCTTCAAAGCGCGTCGACTCGATGCCCAACTCATCTGCACGGGTACGCACCACGGTCATGGCTGCAGTAATCGATTCTTTCATTACATCGCCAAGTGAACCCGTAGTAATGAATTTACCTTTACCTTTCACAGCCGCAACTTCAATGGTCAATAACTCACCACCGACTGAAGTCCATGCTAAACCGTTGACACGGCCGACTTGTGCTTCATCTTCTGCCATACCAAAGTCAAATTTATGTGGACCTAAGTAATCTGGAAGATTGGCTGAAGTCACATCAACTTGCAAGTTTTTCGCCTTTTTACTGACCGCTTCTTTTACCACTTTACGGGCAATTTTAGAGACTTCACGTTCTAAGCTACGTACACCGGCTTCACGTGTATAACGTTGTACGATGTCACGAATCGCTTCTTCATGAACAGTCAGTTCTTTAGCACGTAGACCATTGTTCTTAATGGCTTTAGGAACAAGGTAGCGTTCAGCAATATTGATTTTTTCATCTTCGGTATAACCCGGTAGACGAATTACTTCCATACGGTCAAGCAATGCTTCTGGAATATTCATGCTGTTGGCAGTACAGATGAACATCACTTCAGACAAGTCCAGATCAAGATCTAAATAGTGATCATTAAACTTATTGTTCTGTGATGGATCGAGTACTTCAAGCAACGCAGAAGCAGGGTCGCCACGGTAGTCTTGCGCCATCTTGTCGATTTCATCGAGCAAGAACAATGGGTTCTTTACGCCGACTTTCGTTAAAGACTGCACAATTTTACCTGGCATCGCACCGATATAAGTACGACGGTGACCACGGATTTCCGCTTCGTCACGTACGCCACCGAGTGCCATACGCACAAACTCACGACCTGTCGCTTTAGCAACGGATTCACCCAGTGAAGTTTTACCTACACCTGGAGGACCAACTAAACATAGAATCGGACCTTTGAGTTTTTTCACGCGAGATTGAACTGCGAGATATTCCACAATACGATCTTTCACGTCATCTAAGCCGTAATGATCTGCATCGAGAATTTCTTGCGCTTTGCTTAAGTTAATGCTGACTTTGCTGGCTTTATTCCAAGGCGTATCTAAAATAGCCTCGATATAATTACGCACCACAGCCGCTTCACTAGACGCAGGTTGCATTGCTTTGAGTTTACGGAATTCACTTTCTGCTTTTTTACGCACGTGTTCAGGCAAATCAGCTTCGGCAAGACGTTTTTCAATTTCAGCAACGTCATCTTCCGCACCGCCGTTCATGTCAGAAAGCTCACGCTGAATGACCTTCATCTTTTCATTGAGGAAGTATTCGCGTTGATTTTTCTCCATTTGACGTTTCACTGAGTCATGTAAAGTTTGCTCAATCTGTTGCTCTTCAGATTGTTGCAATAAATACGTCATCAGTTCTTGTAAATGTGCTTCAAATTCATCGTGCTCGAGAAACTTTTGTTTCACATCAATATTCAGTGGAACACGGGTCGCTACGAAGAATAACAATTGGAGTAAATCTTCAATCTTGTTCGCAGCAGCAATCAGTTCACGCGCATTACGCAGTTTCGCTTCAGCATACTGAGCAAATAGGGCGCGTAACTCTTGAACACGTGTTTCTTGGGTTGTTTCATCAATCTGAACAGACATTGGGCTGAGGGCATGTTCAGCAGTTAGATAATCATTTTCATCAATGATTTTTTCTAGCTTTGAACGATGTAAGCCTTCAATTAATACTTTTATACAGTTTTCGTCATTCTCATGATTCACAACTTGCACAATCTTCGCGACAGTACCGTATTGATATAAGTTGTCGTGATCAATTTCTTCTGAAAGAGAATCTTTCTGAGCAACCACAAATACTAGATTGTCACTGTTACGAGCCACATCAACTGCATTGATCGATTTTTCACGACCTACAAATAGCGCGATTTGCATGTGTGGATACACCACCACATCACGTAACGCTAAAAGTGGTAATACACTTGGAACCTGAGGCTCTAAGGTTTCTTGATTCATAATAATTTCAGACATGGGCACTCCTAATGAGTGACAACGGTGTTGCCATATTTTTTATAGTGATGGGTATTTTAAAAAATACAAGGGTTGGTCAAAGCAAATTGTATAAAAAATGACTAAACATTTGATTTTTGAGTATTCTCAACAGTCAAAAATGTCAATTTTAGCGCTTGAAGCGTAAATATTGTTGAGGGGTGAGTAGCCCATCTAAAGGTTGATCCCATTTTTCGCGAATGAGATGCTGTGGTACTAACTGGAAGTGATGGGCCAAACCGAGGCGAAACGGACGGTGATAGGGTGCAGTAGCCAAGGTTTTGTCGTAAAAACCACCGCCCATGCCAATGCGTGTGCCATAAGGATCACAAGCCAATAAAGGCATCAGTAGCAGGTCTAAATGTGAAACGTGCTGTCCACGTGTTGCCATGGGCTCTTGCATACCCAACGGATGGTGGGAAAAGCGTTTATTTTGAAATTGATTGCGTGAAACTTTAACCCACACCAAGCGTTGATTCATATTGCAAATCATTGGTAAGTACACTGACTTTTTTTGATGAAAACAATATTCAATGATTTTATGGGTTTGAATTTCCCCAAAAGCATGTAAGTAGATACCGACACGGGTGGCATGTTTGAATTCGGGCACACGTCTTAGACGCTGTAAAATTTGCTGTTCGGACTGTTGCTGTTGATAAGCGGAAACTTGTCTGCGTTGTTTGCGAAGCTGTTTTCTGAGTTGGGCAAGTTCAATCGACATGGTGAACGCAGTCCTGAGTATCAAAAAGGTGAGTGTGAAAGTGATTGCCAAGTAAAAAAGACAGCTTCTATTTATGGTGCCGTCGTTGAACCTTTTTTCAGTTCTTGCAAAATTGGGCAGCAACTGTCGGTGGTGGTTTTACATTCATCCACCCAACTTGAAAGGCGCTGTTTAAGTGCATTCAGTTCTTGAATCCGCTGATCAATTTTTTCCAGCCGTTGCTGAATCACGTCACGGACTTTTTCGCGATCATTCAATTGTAAATGCAACAGATCTTGAATTTCACTGAGCTGTAAGCCTGCATCTTTGCCTTTTTGAATAAAGCTTAAGGTTTCAATGTCTTGTTGGCTGTAATAACGATAGTTTTGCGTGGTTTCAGGAATACGCATGAGACCAATTCGTTGATAATAACGAATAGTTTCCACATTCACTTGACAGTGTTTTGCCAGTTTGCCGATAGTGAGCATAAAATAATCTCCAAAAGGCTTGACTCAGTACCTAGGTACAGACTTTATGCTAACACAATCGAAAAATAAAAGGTGAGTCAGAATGAGTGAACAACACAAAACGTCTTGCTGTTCCAAACAGAAATTATCGCCGATGGCGGGGAATATCGATCCTGTTTGCGGTATGACAGTAGCAGAGGATTCTCCTCATGTGTATGAGCATCAATCAGTTCGTTATTTGTTTTGTTGCTCAGGCTGTTTAAAGAAATTTGCGGCCAATCCTGAGGCTTACTTAACATCAGAAAAAGCACCCAGTGCTTGTTGCAGTCAATCCAAAACAGATATGACTAATACATCTTCTCAAGCTAAAGATGAAGGCCGCTTAGTTGCATCCAAGGGGTGTGGTTGTGGATCAAAACCTGTGTCAAATGCAGAGAAGACCACATTTATTGACCCTGTGTGTGGCATGACCGTGACAGATTTAAGTAAACCGCATACTGAATGGCAGAGTCAGAACTACTATTTTTGTAGTGAAAAATGTCAGCAAAAATTTATTGCCAATCCAGAGGCTTATGTAAAGGCTGAACTTTCAGATTCTGTGGTTAAATCCTCAGGTTGTTGTGGTTCGACCTCGAAAGTGGCTGAGGAAAAAAAGTCTTGTTATGAGCCTAAGCCTCAAACAGAGCAAGACAGCAAAGCCAGTTGTTGTGCCCCAAAGCCGAAAGCAGAACCTGCCAAAAGTAGCTGCTGTGGTGGCGGGAAACATCAACATGAACACAGTACTCAATCTGGATCAGCCGATTTTATAGACCCTGTATGTGGTATGTCCGTTGATCCGAATACAGAGTTAAAAACTGATTATCAACAACAGACCTATTATTTCTGCAATCCGTCCTGCTTAGATAAGTTTAAGGGTGATCCTGAGTTTTATCTGATTCCAGCCGATCAGCGTCCTGTGCCTGAAGGGGCTGCGGATATGGACTATACCTGTCCGATGGACCCTGAGATTGTGCAAAAAGGGCCGGGCACGTGTCCGATTTGTGGTATGGCGCTGGAGCCGATGCAACCGACTTTAGATGATGCACCGAACCCTGAATTGGTGGATTTTAGTCATCGCTTTTGGATGACCTTGCCACTGACTTTGATTGTGCTTGTACTGGCAATGGGTTCACATCTTCATAGTTTTATTTCACCGCATATTCAGCCGTGGATCGAGCTGGTCCTCGCGACGCCTGTAGTGCTGTGGGCGGGTAAGCCGTTTATTGAACGGTGTTGGACCTCCTATAAAACCCGTAACTTAAATATGTGGAGTCTCATTGGTATTGGGGTATTGGCGGCCTATATTTATAGCGTAGTGGCGACTATTTTCCCAAGCATGATTCCGATGGCAGCCAAAACTGGGCATGGCGTCGCGGTGTATTATGAAGCGGCCTGTATGATTGTATCTCTGAGTTTACTTGGTCAAGTTATGGAGCTAAAAGCCCGTGCCAAGACCGCAGATTCATTGAAAGCCTTGCTAAGACTTCAAGTCAACAAAGCCAAATTAGTTCAAGCAGATCAAGTGATTGAAGTTGATATTGGCATGGTCAAACAAGGTGATATTTTACAAATTTCGTCGGGTGAGCAGATACCGCTAGATGGTGTGGTGGTTGAAGGTAAAACCTATGTCGATGAAGCCATGATGACAGGTGAACCTGTGCCTGTGAAAAAGCAAATACATGACACGGTGATCGGCGGGACGGTCAATCAACAAGGCAGTATTCGTATTCAAACCACGGCGGTCGGAGCGAATACCACTTTGGCGAAAATGATTCAAACGGTGGCAGAAGCACAGCGTTCAAAAGCACCGTTGCAACGTTTGGCCGACGTGTTTGCCAAGTATTTTGTGATTGTGGTGTTACTGATTAGTGTGCTGACATTTGTCGCTTGGATGATCTTTGGTGGTGCACAATTTGATTTGGCACTGATGTGTGCGGTGGCGGTGCTGATTATTGCTTGTCCATGTGCGCTCGGTTTAGCGACGCCAATGTCCGTGATGGCAACCACAGGGCGTGCAGCACAAAAAGGTGTCTTGTTTAAAGATGCAGAGGCGATTGAAGCTTTAAGTAAAGTGAATACGCTGATTGTTGATAAAACAGGGACTTTGACGGAAGGTAAGCCGAGTCTTAAAGAAATTCGGTTACTCAGCCCAAATGTGGAACAAACTCAAGTTGAACAGTGGATTGCTTCGATTGAGCAGTATTCAAGTCATCCGATTGCACAGACTTTGACGCAGTTGGTGCCAGCGCAGCAGTTGCTAAAAGTGGAAGACTTTGAAGATGTTACAGGCTTTGGTGTCAAAGGTCAGATTGGCGAGCAAACTCTCTATATCGGTAGCCAAAAGCTGCTTGAGCAACTCGGCATGACTTTAGATGAAACTTTGCAAAGCCAGTTGAATCAACAGCGTGCGACAGGCAATGTCATTAGTTTCTTAAGCAATAGCCAAGAAGTGCTGGCTTATATTTCTATTCACGACGCGATTAAGGCCAACGCGCAGCAAGTGATTCAACAATTGATTGATGATGGGATTGATGTGGTCATGGCAACAGGTGACCATGAACAAAATGCCCAGTTGGTCGCTAAAGAGTTGGGCATTCAACAGGTCTATGGCAACTGTACTCCAACTGAAAAATTGGAGATTGTGAAGAAATATCAAGCCGAAGGTAAAATTGTGGCGATGGCGGGAGATGGTATTAACGATGCACCTGCCTTGGCGCAAGCCAATGTTGGAATTGCGATGGGGAACGGAACCGATATTGCTAAACAAACCGCGCAAGTGACTTTGGTTAAAGGTGATATTCGTGGAGCAGCCGATGCGCTACATATGGCGAAACTGGGTGTACGTAATATGAAACAAAACCTTGCCTTTTCTTTTGTGTATAACGGTTTGGGTGTACCTGTCGCCGCAGGGATTTTCTATCCACTGACTGGGTTATTGTTAACTCCGATGTTAGCCGCAGTGGCGATGTCTCTCAGCTCACTGTCAGTTGTACTGAATGCCTTGCGTTTGCAAAAGGCGAAATAAGTCCAACAGCATATAACTAGTAACAAAAGCCTCAAGCATTTCCTTGAGGCTTTTTTCTGTTTACGGCATAACAGATAGAGCAAAACAAAACCTGAAGTGTCGACAATAAAACTCAAGGGTCATCAGGTACAACATCGTGATTTTACTCAAACCAAGGGTTCACAGAGTAGGTCATGACATTCACATAAAAATTGTAGTTTCAGTCAAAAATGAACATGGATATAAGATTTAAAATATTGAATTAAAATAAATTATAGAGAGGTTGTTATGAGGTTTTTTCAGAATGGAAGCCAAACATGATTCTACGCACTCTTTGACAATCACATTTGCAACTCTAATACCAAAGTTGTTGACAATATTGTTGCATTTTAATTTATTTGTGCTTATTTTAGCTAATAATTGAACTGATTGTTGACAATATGCAAACTGAAGAGCTGTCTACACAGACCAAACAAGTTGCTACAGCAACGCTAACAGACCAGATTTTCAGAAAGATTCAAACTGCGATTGTGAGTGGTGAAATTACGCCTGGCAGTAAAATTTCTGAACCTGAATTGGCCCGTGTTTATGGCATCAGCCGTGGTCCTTTACGTGAAGCGATCCACCGCTTAGAAGGACAAAAATTGGTAGAACGCACTGCTCATGTCGGTGCGCGCGTAGTGTCCTTATCGCATCAACAATTATTCGAGCTGTACCAAATTCGTGAAAACTTGGAAGGTCTAGCCTGCTGTTTGGCTGCACAAAGCATTGATAAACAGCAGATTTTAAATTTGCGTGAAGTGCTGCATTTACATGCACAAGACCCCAACTTTAAAGAAGGTAAAGGCTATTACTTACAAGAAGGTCAGGACGATTTTCATTATTGCATCATCAAAAACAGTGGTAATAAAACTTTGGAAAAGATGTTGTGTGATGAGTTGTATCACTTGATTCGGATGTATCGAATTCAGTATTCCAAAACGCCAAATCGTCCGCATCGAGCCTTGTCGGAACATATTCGTATTTTAGATGCTATTGCCGAAGGTGATGCAGAACTGGCGGAATTACTGATGCGACGCCACATTGCTGCGTCTTATCAAAATATTGAACAAAACCTAATTTAATGATGAAGAGAGAGGGAGGACGTATGTCAACGTTATCAGCAGGGCAAAAATTCCGTGATGCGGTTGCAAGTGAGCATCCATTACAAGTGGTCGGAACCATCAATGCCAACCATGCTTTATTGGCAAAGCGCGCGGGTTACAAAGCCATTTATTTATCTGGTGGTGGGGTGGCAGCAGGCTCTTTAGGTTTACCTGACTTAGGTATTAGCAACCTTGATGATGTACTTACAGATGTACGCCGTATTACTGATGTATGTGACTTGCCTTTATTGGTCGATGCCGACACGGGTTTTGGTGCTTCAGCATTTAACATTGCCCGTACGACCAAAGCTTTAATCAAGTTTGGTGCAGCGGCTATGCATATTGAAGACCAAGTCGGCGCGAAACGTTGTGGTCACCGCCCAAACAAAGCCATTGTTTCACAACAAGAAATGGTAGACCGTATTAAAGCTGCCGTTGATGCACGTGGTGATGACAAGTTCGTAATTATGGCACGTACCGATGCTTTGGCTGTAGAGGGTTTGCAAGCTGCAATTGATCGTGCAGGTGCTTATATTGAAGCGGGTGCAGACATGTTGTTCCCAGAAGCAATTACTGAATTGGCGATGTATAAGCAATTTGCAGATCTGACCAAAGTGCCCGTTTTGGCAAACATTACAGAATTTGGTTCTACGCCATTATTTACCACAGAAGAATTGGCTTCTGCGGATGTAAGCATTGCGCTCTATCCACTTTCTGCTTTCCGCGCCATGAATAAAGCAGCGGAAAATGTCTACACCACTTTACGTAAAGAAGGCACACAAAAGAACGTGGTAGATACCATGCAAACTCGTCAAGAATTGTATGACCGCATTAACTACCATGCGTTTGAACAATACCTTGATGCCTCTTTTGTCAAAAATAAATAACAGTTTCACCATAAAATCTTTGCGTCAGTGTAGGAAATAAAACTGACGCAAAGCATAAAAACGAATTGATCCACCCAATGGAAGAAGGAAGATCTCATGAATGCAACAACAAACGGATTCAAGCCTAAAAAATCAGTCGCACTCAGCGGACAAGTGGCGGGCAATACAGCTCTGTGTACTGTTGGGCGTAGCGGTAACGACTTGCACTACCGTGGTTACGACATTTTAGACCTTGCCGGTCAAAGCGAATTTGAAGAAGTGGCTTACCTATTGGTTCATGGCAAATTACCGAATAAAGCGGAACTTAAAGCCTATAAAAATAAACTGAAAGCGCTTCGTGGTTTACCCGCTTCACTCAAAGCCGCTTTAGAACAGCTTCCACCATATGCACACCCTATGGACGTCATGCGTACAGGTGTATCTGTTCTTGGTTGCTTAACGCCAGAACATGAAGACCATAACTATGCGGGTGCACGCGACATTGCAGACAAGTTAATGGCATCTTTCGGTTCTATGTTGCTTTATTGGTACCACTTTAGCCACAACGGCAAACGCATTGAAGTTGAAACCGATGATGACTCAATTGGTGCACACTTCCTTCATTTGTTACACGGCGTAAAACCATGTGAACAATGGATTCAAGCAATGCACACGTCGTTGATTTTGTACGCAGAGCATGAGTTCAATGCATCAACCTTCACGTCACGTGTGATTGCAGGTACAGGTTCAGACATGTACTCAACCATTGCAGGTGCGATTGGTGCATTACGTGGTCCGAAACACGGTGGTGCAAACGAAGTTGCATTCGTGATTCAACAGCGTTATGACAATGCAGATGAAGCAGAAGCAGACATTCGTAAGCGTGTAGAAAACAAAGAAGTGGTGATTGGTTTTGGTCATCCTGTTTATACCATTGCTGACCCACGTAACGAAGTGATTAAGCAAGTGGCGCTTGAATTGGCCAATACGCAAGAAAACAAAAAAATGTATTTGATTGCGGAACGTTTAGAAGCCGTGATGAAAGAAGTGAAAAACATGTTCCCGAACCTCGACTGGTTCAGTGCGGTGAGCTACCACTTAATGGGCGTTCCAACCGCAATGTTCACGCCATTATTCGTGATTGCCCGTACTGCGGGTTGGTCTGCACACGTGATTGAACAACGTCAAGACGGCAAAATCATTCGTCCAAGCGCGAACTACACAGGCCCTGAAAACCTCGAATTTAAACCATTGGCGGAGCGTGGTTAATGTCAAATCAATATCGTAAACTGCTGGCAGGCACTCAGCTTGAATATTACGACGTGCGTCAAGCCGTTGAAGATATTCAGCCAGGTGCATACGAAAAACTGCCTTACACCTCAAAAGTACTCGCAGAGCAATTGGTACGCCGTGCCGATGCCGAGAACTTAACTGCTTATTTAACACAGTTAATTGAACGTCGTCAGGATCTGGATTTTCCTTGGTACCCAGCGCGCGTGGTGTGTCACGATATCTTGGGTCAAACTGCATTGGTTGACCTTGCAGGTTTGCGTGATGCAATTGCCGATAAAGGCGGCGACCCATCTAAAGTCAATCCAGTTGTACCGACTCAGTTGATTGTCGACCACTCTTTAGCAGTGGAATACGGTGGTTTTGACCCAGATGCATTTGAGAAAAACCGTGCAGTGGAAGACCGTCGTAATGAAGACCGTTTCCACTTTATTGAGTGGACCAAAACCGCATTTAAAAATGTTGATGTGATCCCTGCGGGGAACGGCATTATGCACCAGATTAATCTAGAGAAAATGTCTCCAGTGATTCAGGCGCGTGATGGCGTGGCTTTCCCAGACACATGTGTAGGTACAGACTCGCACACACCACATACAGATGCTTTAGGCGTAATTTCTGTGGGCGTAGGTGGCTTAGAAGCTGAAAACGTGATGTTAGGCCGTGCATCTTGGATGCGTCTGCCAGACATTATTGGGGTTGAATTTGTAGGTCAGCGTCAGGCGGGCATTACCGCAACAGATATCGTACTGGCTCTAACTGAATTCTTGCGTAAAGAGCGTGTAGTGGGTGCATACCTTGAGTTCTTTGGTGAAGGTGCTGACAGCATGTCTGTGGGCGACCGTGCAACCATTTCGAACATGACACCAGAGTATGGTGCTACGGCTGCGATGTTCTACATCGACCAAAACACGATTGATTACTTACGGCTAACAGGCCGTGAAGATGCTCAAGTGGCATTGGTTGAACAGTACGCAAAAGAAATTGGCCTTTGGGCAACTGACATGACTAAAGCTGAGTACCCACGTGTACTTCGTTTTGACCTATCAAAAGTAACACGTAACATTGCGGGGCCATCAAACCCACATGCGCGTGTTTCAACTGAGGACCTAAAAGAAAAAGGCATTGCAGGTGTGGTTGAGCACCGTACTGACGGTTTAATGCCAGATGGCGCAATCATCATCGCTGCAATTACTTCATGTACTAACACTTCTAACCCACGTAACACTGTGGCGGCAGGTTTGTTGGCACGTAAAGCAAATGAACTAGGCTTAGTCCGTAAACCTTGGGTGAAATCATCATTTGCACCAGGTTCAAAAGCGGCTGCACTTTACCTTGAAGAAGCGGGTGTTCTAAAAGACCTAGAGCAACTTGGTTTTGGTATTGTAGCTTACGCTTGTACGACGTGTAACGGTATGTCGGGTGCGTTAGATCCAGTTATTCAACAAGAAATTATTGACCGTGACTTGTACGCAACAGCAGTACTGTCTGGTAACCGTAACTTCGATGGCCGTATCCATCCATATGCAAAACAAGCGTTCTTGGCATCTCCACCGCTTGTTGTAGCGTATGCAATCGCGGGTACGATTCGTTTTGACATCGAAAAAGACGCATTGGGTCATGATAAAGAAGGTAACCCGATTTACCTGAAAGACATCTGGCCATCTGACGCTGAAATTGATGCCTTAGTTAAAGAAGCTGTGAAGCCTGAACAGTTCCGTAAAGTCTATATTCCAATGTTTGACTTAGGCGTAACCGTAGAAGCTGAAAGTCCGCTTTACGACTGGCGTCCACAAAGTACTTACATCCGCCGTCCACCATATTGGGAAGGGGCGTTGGCTGCACCACGTACTTTAGCGAACATGCGTCCGCTTGCCATTTTAGGTGACAACATCACCACTGACCATTTGTCGCCTTCAAATGCGATTTTGATGGACTCGGCTGCGGGTGAATACCTTCATAAAATGGGCTTACCAGAAGAAGACTTCAACTCATATGCAACCCACCGTGGTGACCACTTAACTGCACAACGTGCAACATTTGCCAACCCGAAACTCTATAACGAAATGGTGGTTCGTTCAGACGGTACTATTAAGCAAGGTTCAAAAGCGCGTGTAGAGCCAGAAGGCGAAGTCATGCGTATGTGGGAAGCGATTGAAACCTACATGAACCGTAAGCAACCGTTAATCATTATCGCGGGTGCTGACTACGGTCAGGGTTCAAGCCGTGACTGGGCTGCGAAAGGTGTACGCCTTGCGGGTGTTGAAGCGATTGTGGCAGAAGGTTTTGAACGTATTCACCGTACGAACTTGGTGGGTATGGGCGTGTTGCCACTTGAGTTTAAAGCGGGTGTAAACCGCAAGACTTTAAAGCTAGATGGTACAGAGCTTTATAGCGTGATTGGTAATATTGCGCCACGTTCTGATTTAACGTTGGTGATTGAGCGCTCAACTGCCGATGGTAAAAATGAAATTGTGGAAGTGCCAGTGACTTGCCGTTTAGATACAGAAGAAGAAGTGTCTGTGTATGAAGCGGGTGGTGTACTTCAGCGTTTTGCTCAGGACTTTTTGGAAAGCCAAGAAGAGAAAGAGCAATTAAGAGCTTAATTTAAAGTATTTGAGATTGTTTAAAAAAGCCCTACTTTAGAGTGGGGTTTTTTATTGAGAATAATATGCAAGACTCAAGCAATTTAGAGGAATTGCTACACGATATAACAAACTAAAGCAAAACAACGAAAATTCAGTTGCTTTAGTTTGTATATTTATTTGGCTACCATTATGAAATATCAACAGAACCTATTCTTTCACAATCTCACCTTTACGATTCATCGTCACATGACCTGCAAATTTATTTGGATTGATAATATTTCCATAACCAGTGAATTGTTCTGGTTTAATTTCCTTGCCTTTGTCATCGACAATAGAACTCCATTGATCCATTAGAATTGGAACTTTAAAGCCATTGAAAGTGTTATTTGTGATTCGAACATGAGGGGAGTGGTCTAAAACGATGGCATAGGCTTGATCATTTTTTTGAGTGAGGGTAAAAGTATTACCATCAATAACGGTATCAGGGGAGAATTTGATGTAAAGGACGTTGGGAATAGCTGTACGGTCATAACTTCTATCTGGGAAGATTTGTTGAGAACTATCAAGTGAAATAGCTTTGTTAATTTTATTTAGGGAAAATACGGATCTATCCTGAGCAATCTTAGCTTCTGAAATTAATACATTGTTTTTTATATTCGTCTTCGAGCCTTGAATATTGATGTTATTTTTTAATATAAGAACTGAGCTATCTACGCCTCCTCCCCAAGAGTTTAATGTTACTCCTCGACTTTGCGTTTTTAAATTGCTAATAGTGAAATTTTCAATTCTATTATTTGAACCTGTTATTTTTGCATATAAATTAGACTGATTGGTTATTTTTCTTTCATCTGAAAAATTTGGTGGCAAATATTCATTTGAACCTAAAGATAAATAGGCATTCAAAATGACTCCTTTTTTAATGACACTGTCATGACCCTCTAAAACCAAACTTGGATTCTCTTGTTTAGAAAAATCCCAGACATAACCTTGCATGTCCAGTTCTTTATTCTCAAAGTGTAGAATACCGCCCACAGGGTCTCTTGGACCTTTATAGCCGCTGCTCCCTTCAGCAGCTAGAAAGGCTAACCAGTCACGTTTTCTTTTTCTGGGTTCTGGAGCTATAAAATCTCTTGTTGCACAAACTTTGTTGATTGTTTTCCCATTTAGTAGACTAATACCACAATTGGGAAATTGATATTCCAATTCTGGTCTTTCTTTTGCTATAGAATAAGCAGAAATGCTTAAACAACTAATGACGATTAAATATTTTTTCATTGTACTTCTCCTCTTTTATTTAACAGGTGCAGTGCCATTGATCAAGAATGGGCTGGCGCTCAAAGCAATGCCACTGGTTCTTACCGTTAGTTTATAACCTTGAACTGCTTTAACAATATCGGCATTCTCTCCATCTTTGGATTTGTACTTAGAGACAGATGTATCCCAGATCAAATGGTCATATTTATCTTTTTGCTCTTTAGTTAGGTCTTTAAATACTTTAATACGGTTGGTAATGGCTTGGGGGATTGAATAGCCATCAGCTCCAGCTTTTTTATTTCCATTATCAACACCATTAATTAAAAGTTTATCAAGCAATTGAAAACTATCTTTATTTTTAGGTTTATACCCCCAAGAGGTATTAAATGACTTGGTTTCCTTAGTATTTAGATTATCTTTTTTACTAGCATCATAGACATAGATTTTTTGGGAGGTCGATTTCCCATTTAATAAATCTTGTAAATAAGTTATTTTCTCATCGATACTATCTAATGAACCGACTTCAGCTTCATAATCTAATTTTTCTGGTATTGCATTATAAATGGCTAAATAGCTTTTCAGCTCATTCCAAGGTACTGCTTTAACTTCACTCGCAGGCATTTTTAAAACCGTATTCCGGTATTCAACCAATTTTTTATACACTTGTTCTTGTTCAAGGATAGATCGAGTTTCATTAACAGTCCAATTTCCATAGCCAACTAAATTTCCTGGAATCTCAAATTGTCCATAATGATTGAAAGTATAGTCAGGATGTGAACCATGTGTTCCATGACCAGCACCAGCATTTACACCAAATGGATCATTATTCTGATCACGATGTGCAAAAGTATCCTCAAATGCATGTAAATATTCTCCAAAGAACTGCATGCTTAGGTTTAGATTTCCACATCTCGCTGCTCTATTGTAATTTCGAGTTAATGCTTCAAGTTGTGGGATATTATTTAAATTTGATGTCAGGCGCCATTTTAGATAATCGGCATCTGACATACCTTTAGGTTTCTCTAAATCCCAACTGCCGAGTTCCATGCCTTGCAAAGGTTGATTATTTGCAAATCTATTATTGGTAAAATGATAGTATTCTAATCTTTCTGTCGTAAAATTATTGTAAAGGCTTTTTCCTGCTCCTGCCTCATCATCATAAGGGCTTGTATTATCATTTGTGTCTACAAACTGAGTTGCCAACGCAATACGTCTTGCATTATCAGAATCAATCCCAGCAGTAATTGCTAAGAAGTAAGTCATGTAATAATGCATATCGGTTTGATATAGCCCATAAGGATCAACTTTATTTAACGGATTATTTCCCACATACAAATAAGGATTTAAACCGTCAACTGTACCCATCGGATCTGGTGTTAAATATCGCCCTACAGTTGGGTCATACTGACGATAGCCATTGTCATATAATCCAGTAATCGGATCTTCATTCTGCCCTGGTAGACGAATCGATATCGTATAACGTAGATCATCTATAGACTGGGAAATAGGTAAATGATCTGCAACACGGATTAACTTTGCTTCGTTATTATGCGTACTAACCGTATTTAGACGTTCACCAAATGGCGAATAGTCTGTTTGCCAACGGGCAGTGTTAGCTTCATCGTATACTTTTACTGGGGCACCAATGCGATTGAATTGAACTGCATTAAAAGAAGCAGAAGATGTATCTAATTGCTCATTCTGTTTTTGAGTTGAAATTTGACTAAACTGCATCACGGGTAAACCTGCGAGTATTACATAATCACGATCAACGACAACATCTTGTATTTCTGGGGCATGAATATCTGAGATTGTTTCATTGGGCATACGTAAACGCTGCTGTTCCCACATACGAATACCATTCACATAACCATTACGTTGAGAAAACTCACGTTGTTGATTTCGGGTATTAAACGCCACAACTCGTTTAGAAATTAAACCTTGTTGATTGAACTGTTGATCTATTGATACATTATGATTCTGATCATTTGTTCCACGCCAAGAAGTAGATGACGTATCCCATAGTGGGGCACCGTTATTTGCAGAAGGAACATAATCTAAAACAGTATTTACTTCTTGAGGCTCTGCTTGCCACCAAATATGGGGTTGACCGGCAGGAGTGTAAGCAGCTATACGAGTTAATTGACCAGGCTTCATTTCACCTTGATTAACAATATGCTGAGAAACGCCTAATAACTGTACTGATGCATCTCCGTTTTTACCATAACGGTAAAGGTTAATGGTTTCAGGGTTTTGTTTTTCAGCTTTTTGCCATTGTAGATGACGATTGCCTTGAGCATCATACGCATAAACTTGGACTGGATACCATGAGCTTCCGCGCTTAGTCTGGGTGTTCTTATTCCATACAGCAATTAATTGATCTTTATCATCATATTGATAAAATTGATGTCCAGATTCATTGCTATAAATTAAACGATTAGCTTGATCATACACATAATTTGAAGTTTGAATTTCTGATTCAGGTAAATTTTGACCTAACCATTGGTATTTTATTTTTACAATCAAACGTCCCCAATAAGATTGTGGTCTAGGACTATACCAACGTTGTTGAATCAAACGACCACGGCTATCATAAGTACGCCACAACTGTTGATTTGATGACAAACGGTAGTGGGTCAATTGTCCAGTGCTACTCCATTGAATTTGATCAACAGAGGCTGTCTTTCCATTTTTGGTTAACTGTAAAGACGTAATTTTACCTAAAGTATCTCGGTCATAGTGAATGGTTAAATCACGACGTATTTCTTTACTCAGTAAACCATTTTTATCATATTCATAATCTTCAGACCATGAACTTATTGGTAGGTCTTTATTTTCCTTTTTTTCAAATAAAAGATGATCAATTTTATTAAGTTGTTGTGGTTGAGTAATAAAGTTAATCGTTTGAATACGTTTGTTACCTGGAGATGCATCGAGCTGAGCTGTTGTATGGTGGAGTAACTTACCATCTTGTGCATATTGCCAAAGTTGTACTTCATCTTGACTAGTCTGGCGAATTGGTTTTGAACCATCAAATTCAGTTTTTTGAATTATAGTTTCAGCTTGTGTTTGAGGATTTTTAATTGAAGATTCAATTAGACGATGTGCATAATCATACTTATTTTTTTGAATAAGACCTTTCTCATCAATTATTTCTACTGCTAAGTCTACCTCGTTAAAGCGATATAATTTTACTCCTGTTCCAGGAGACTGGGTTGCTATTGTTCTTCCAAAGTCATCCATCCATTTATTCTGTTGTAAACCAGCAGAGTACTGTGATGCATGTCCTTTTTTAAAAGAAGAGTTTGTTGAGCTAATAAGCTGGTTATTTGGGTTTTCAAGTTGTGACGAGACAGCACGACCAAGACCATCAACTTGTTGAATGAAACGGCGCTTTAAGGCATCTTGTTGCTCTATAAACATCCCTGATTGAAAAGTTTTGGAGAGCAAACCTAATGTATCAGTGGCCTCTACAGAAATGGTATCGTTACTAACATTAAATTTATGGCCGAGACTCTGAATTAACTTTCCATATTGGTCTGTTGTTATTTCATTTGTTACAATATTTTCAGAATTGTATTGTCTTGTATGAGTTAAACCATTCGGATTTTGAGTTTTAATCAGGCGACCGATATCGTCATAATCGAAATTAGTTTGTTGTAAACCATTTATTGTTGAAATAAGTTGCCCATATTCATCAAAATAGTTTTCTATACTATGAGTTTGATTATCTGAATGATAAACATATTTTGACACCTCTAAACCTGAATTGTAATAACTTAAATCAATTTGAACAGATCGACTTCCGTCGGTAATCTTGACATCTTTAGGGCGATTGAGAGGGTCGAATGATAGGACTTGAATTTTCTGTTGACCCGGTAATTCAAGACTTTGTAACTGACCAGCATTATTATATTGAAAAATACGAACATCACTATCTTTAGGCGAATTAGTTTTCCCATTAGGCAGAGGACCATCCTCCCAGCTCAAACGACCTTGAGCATCATAGCCAAAACGAGTTTCTCGAACTAAAGTTTCACCTAAAGGCGAGAATCCTGTTTCCTTAACAGAGATCAGTTGATTGTTTTGATTATAAGTATAGTTTTTTCGATATTGCTTTCCAGACACAACACTCGGATGTGACTCAGCTTTTAAATGACGGAAGTCTTGTTGATCGAATTGAGTGAGCAGAGGATTCGGTAACGGTAGGCGATCTCCTTGCGGAATCGAATAAGATTCATACTCATATGTTGTGGTCTGAGATGTTAAACCGACACCCGATACAGTTTTCGCAATGACTTCTCCCAGATCATTATATTTCAGGTCAATCGCCCGAATAATTTTACCTGTTGAATTGAGATCAGCAGCATAATTAACTAGTCCTTGAGCATTAAAACGATATCGTTTATTGACTTCACCACAACTACTACAACCAGCTCCAAAACTTTCTAGTAAATGAAATTGAGTACCATCAATCTGATAAGAATAAGTTGTTGTTTGCCCCAGACTGTTAGTTACAATATTCTTAAATACTGGTTTGTTTCCTGCATAAGTTGCCGGCATATTCTGATGGGTTCTGGCATCATATTGGATTGATACCTTTTCCACATCATTGGCATGTTGGCTTAAAATTGCCCGATCTTGATTGTCGTATTGCCACTGAGAAATTAACTTAAACTTTTTTTGAGACTGATTAAACTGCCATTTTGAGGTCAGGTTATGAATATCACCGCCCTGAAACTTAGGGTCATAAACATATTTAAAACGACGACCATCAGGGTAGACTACTTGAGCCAGATTGTGATTCCGGTCGAGGAAATAATAATACTTACCAATAGGAGTGATCACAGTAATTTGAGGTAAGCCAAAACGTGTTGTTGTATGCTGAATAGAAAGTTGTTGTCCCTGACCATTTTTAACTGCAACTAAACGTTGCTGTTGATCATAAAAAAAAGAAAAATTTAGAGTAGGGTTATTTGTATCATTATTTGTTGAAGCTGAAATTTTGGTAATGTGTGCAAGACTAGGATCTTGCCCCCCTAAATATTGGAAAAAGTATTCCTGTCCAGTTTGTGTTTTATGCCAAACCCATGCTGAACCATCTATTTTTTTTTCAATCCAGCCATCATTTGGATTTAGTGGCAATGCTCGAATGATAAATTGATTATTGCCAAGAGGAATTTTATTCTTCTTAAAGTTGATGCGCTGCCCAGACTCTAAACGTATTTGTATGATATCTGGTTGTTCATAAAGTTTAATATCAAAAGAGCTATACCAACCATAACCTAGTGCTGTATCTGCATGACTTTGACTGTTATAAAATCTAGAGAAAGAAAGACCTTTGAATGCTGGAAGTTCTTTAAAGTCATTAATGGCCTCAAATTTATTACCGTTAAGGACATTGATTGGATTCCCAACCCCAGTGTCAAGACCACCACAAGCATAAGTTGGGCCTTCGCTTTGGGTAACAATTGCGAATGATGAGTTTAAACTACATTTGCTAAAGTCAACAATTCCAGCCTGAGTTAATGTTGAATTTAATCCTAAAACGGTAAGCCCAAGGTTAAATAACCCTACTTTGAGAATTGTATTTTTCATATTTGGGTTCTTTTAAAGTATAAATTAATAAAAATTAGTAATGACTTGACCTGAACTACAACTGACCAAATTATTTGTATCACCAATAATGCTATTGGTAGAAGTTCCTGTATGTCCAGTTGGTGAGTTATTTCCTAAAAGTCCACCAGCAAGTTGGGAGCCAATATCTGAAATACTATTGAAATTGGTAACGTCATTTTCAAAATTAGAAATTAAGGATTGTTCTGCAGAGTCTTGAATTCCATCTAAAAGATCATTTTTCTTTTGGCCAACTTGCCACTGCATTGCTTGGTTTTCTGAAAGGCGGTCGATTAAACCTTCACCCACGATATAGCCATTTCGATTAACCGTATTTGTAGGTAAACCACCTTCAATAGGTGGGCTTAACATTTGCGATGAAATATCTACCACGATAGGTATCCGACCTGCAGCAAGCATACGAATATTTGCCGCATCTCGGTCACTGGAAAAGAAGGCTGTCAAAGAGCTGAAGACACTTTTCATTAAAGGAATACGTGGTTCGTAACCATATACAAAGCGTAATTTTAAAACATTTGCATCTTGGATATTTTGTTTAGATTTAGCTTTAATTGTACGGGGTTTAGTATCTAAATTATCATTTGAAATAATCCGTACATTTTGTCCTGTTTTAATACGATAAGCTTTTGCTAAGGTCAGATCATTCCAATCATCAAATGATGCTTTCGATGGGTTAATCATATGAATATGGATAAAAGCTGATTCAGATTTTTTTATTATTTCTTTTAAGGCTAAACCTTGTAGTGTTAATTGAGGTAAATTGGGGTTTTTGCTGGTGATTGTGCTTTTAATATGTGTGTTACCAGGTAAGTAAATTCCCGGAGTTGCAAAATAAGGGACCAAACCCTTAAAAAAAGCATTCTGAATTCTTGCTGGATCTGCATTATAAATCGCACCAGCTCTAGCGGCTTCATATGCAGCATAAGTTACATTTAAACGTGCTATATAGATCAGACCATATTGGATACCTACAAGACCTATAAATAAGAGTAAAGGCGCAATAATAATAAACTCAGTAAGCGAAACTCCTGCCTCTGTATTATTTTTCATTTTTTATTTACCCTTTTTTCTGGACAAAATAGTTGTTTTTTGAATGCGAGAAAGTATATTATAATCACGTAAACAAGAAAACATATATTGTTACAAAATCTTTAGAAGAAAACTATTTTATTATGAGAGTTGTTTGATGGATATTTTTGAAATGTCGATGCAATTAAAACCAAAGCGTATCCAAGGTCAGGGTATGACCGAATACATTATTATCGTTGCATTAATTGCAATTGCTGCAATTGGTGTGTTTCGTTACTACGGTAATACAGCTCGTTCTCAAGTTGCTGTTGCTGCTGCTGAATTAGGGGGGCAATCTTCCGCTACAGGTCGTACACAAGCTACAGCTAATGCTAATAAGGCTACAACAGAAGGAACTGTAGATAAAAAATTAGGTACTTATGAGCAGCAAAAATAGTTAATTTATCTTTAATAAATAAAAAATTAATATAATCGATCAGCCAACCTTCTTTGAGAGAAGGTTGGCGTGATATCTATTAAGTAAGCAAAAATAAATCTTATGAAAAAGTATTTATAAAAAACTATTTATTACTTATAAAATTTTTAGTTAAAAAGTGACCAATTTCTATTGTGAGAGGCGAAATGAGGTATCGATTTGGGCAATCAACTTTGTTGATGTTGGTTATGACTTTAATATTAATGTTGACAATTTTCTATATCTTCAATAGTTCTCAATTACTATCAGAAAGACAGCAGGCTAAAATGCTTGCCGATCAATCTGCTTATGCAACAGCAACTCGACAAGCACGATTGTTAAACCTTAATGCTTATATAAATAGAACACAAATTGCAAATCAGTTGGCAATTGCTCAAGGTGTTAGCACTGCTTCATGGTCAAAATATGCGGCACAAACATCTACTAATATTAGTCGTGCAACCTCATGGTTTCCCCCTGTAAGTGCAGTCTTCTCAAATATTGGCACAGGTTTAAACTATTTTGCTGATTCTTTAGGTTATTACATCAAAGGTTATGGTATAGAAGTTAAGGCTTTAGAAAT
The DNA here is from genome assembly GCF_004331035.1 of Acinetobacter sp. ANC 4910. Taxonomy (GTDB): domain Bacteria; phylum Pseudomonadota; class Gammaproteobacteria; order Pseudomonadales; family Moraxellaceae; genus Acinetobacter. The sequence continues at coordinate 9,067 of NZ_SJNT01000001.1, read as the reverse complement.
AGCTCAGGAGAGTTTGAATCTTGTTAGTAATGCAACAATTTTGAATTCACCAAAAGAGTTTGGTAGTTTAGCTAAAACTAATAGTTCAGATTATAATATTCGGCTTATCGCAAGTGCCTCTAAATTTCCAGCTCAAATTATTAAACAATATACAGCCCAAGAGCGGCAGCGGATGGCTGAAGTTGTTATAAGTTCAGCAGATCCATTTATTACCAATCGCAGTAAAAATGACATTTTCCCTAAACTTGTTTTAGCTCCTGGAGGGTGGAATGAATATCGTATTCATAAAGCTGGTGGGACAGAGTTAGTACAGTTAGACGAGTGGAAAGGTGTCGATACCTTAGCTATTCATCATTACTATAAAACGATTAAAAGATTTAAAGTGCGAAATAAACATGATGAAATTCCAATTGGTTGGGGAAGTGCGTTAGGTAGTCAATTAGGACGAGATAAAGCTTCTAATTCTGGTAGTTATGGTGGCGCTAGCTCTACAAATCCGAGATCTAGGGGATATGCTGAAAGAAACACACCGCAATGGGATGTTAGAAATAATGGTGGTGAAATTACTGGTGTAGGTATTCCTAAATTTTATGAGTTAAGAGATTTAAATAATAAAGAAAATATATTTCCTTTAGTGGTTTCTGTAAAAAAATCTCGCAATAAGTTGATCACTACAAATCGAAATTCAAACCTAAGAATGGGTAAAGATTTTAGTGTATTAGATAATTACGACACCTTAGAACGGGGCGGGCTGAGCAATGGTGATATGCAAGCAATTAGTCAAGCAGAAGTATATTTTCAGCGTCCATGGGAATTAGAAGTTTCGGGGAATCAGATCAATCATGAGCATGGTTCTTTGTTTAGTCCATATTGGAAAACAAGATTATCTGATGATATGAATGCTGCAGAAAGAACCTTAGTCAACACAGAAGCAGCATTGGTGAATTGAATATGATTAAAAATCGAAAAGGACAATCTATTGCTGAATTTGCTATTGCAGCAGTCGTTTTGAGTATGCTGTTAATTGCAATTCCTATGGTTTCTAAACTTGCAACTATTAAGTTAAAAACAGAGCAGGCAGCAGATTATGTTGCATGGCGTATTAATAAAGGCATCAATCTCAATGATCAAGAGACGCTTTCACGAGAAGTTGGGCAGCGTTTCTTTGCACGAACTGGCGCGGATGTTTTGAGTGAGCGTAATGCAGATTGTGATGATGCAGCAGATCAGGATATGTCTGGAAATTCTTTGGTTCATTGGGATTCAGTGCAGGTTACAGCAAGACAAACAAAGGAAAAATATACCAAGACCTTAGGCGCAGATCCTTTGGATGTTGCTGCAAAACCATTCAAGAGCTTAAAGTCCAATGGCCAATATACAGTTGAAGTGTCCGTTCCGGTAAATTTTGTTACAGGTATTCGGGACTTTCCACTTGCACAGTCATTTGATATTAAGAGTTCAGCAGGAACATTAAGAAATAATTGGGCTGCTAATAAATCAGATGAAATAAAAACGACTGTAAAAAAATCTGTATATTTGAAACCTTATGAGCTTGTTCAGGTAAATATTAATAAAGTTTACAATGTAGCTGTTGCTTCTATGGGATTTGAGAAAAAGATTCAGAACGATGGTATTTATAAAATGGAAGTCGTTCCTAATGATCGTAAAGCGACTTTAAAATGATACATAAAAAAAAATTAGCATACGTTTTTATTATTTTTTTATTTCAAACTTCATATGTAAAGGCTTGTCTTGTTAATACGTTAAAAGAGAGAAATATGCAAGTAGTTCAAATTGGTAAAAATACCATTTTGAATGGATCACCTATCCAGATGTACGAGCTGATGTCACCTTTATGTAGTTTAGAATGTTATATGAAGTCTTTGGATAAGAAAAATATCAGGTTTTCTAAACAAGGTTCTCTTTTCTATATTGCTGAAAATGGTGGAACAACGATTCAAGTTTTTTCATCCAATCAACAGTCATTTTCTGGCAGAGTAGTATGTCCTTCAAAAGCTAAGTATAAATTATTACAATTACCTGATTATATAAAGATTAAAAAAGCAACAACAGACTTTCAAAGTGAAGACTATGGTGAAATTAATAGAACGATGGTATTTAAAAACTTTAAGCGAATGGATTACCAGGGTTTAATTAGTCAATTGAAAAAAAAATCTAAAAATAGCGATGTCAATGATGCTTTTTCATATTTTGATTTAGGTAATGGTTATGAGCTCAACTTGATCTTTGATATTCGAAAATCTATAGGTACATTAGTTATTGTTAATGTTAGAAAGAGTAATTTAAATGAGAAATAGGTTAAATGGAAATGCAACAACAGAATATTTGATTTGCTTGATTTTTGTTTTAATTATTCTTATTGCTGGTAAGGGTATATTTGGTGACGGAAGTCTATTTTTGATGTTTAAAAATGCATATGAGTTATTTATGAATAAATTTAATGCGACAATTTTGAATATGGATGCAATTCCATAATGAATCTATCTAATATTAATAAAAAGTTTGTGGCACTTGTTGTTTCAATTTTAGTTGGAGTATTAAGTATTTGGGGTTTTAAAACAGCTTTTGACCACAAAGTAGAGAGCATGACGCAAAAAGGTCCTGAAGTTACATATGTTGTTGCAAGTAAAGAACTTTTAGCTGGTAGTTTGATTTCGGCAGATACCGTTTCGCAAAGGAATATACCATCTGATTATCAACAGTCTAACGCAGTATTGGCTACCGATTTTGATTCAATTGATGGATTGCCATTAAAGGTTGATTTAAAACCAGGCGATATTGTTATGTATTCCATGGTTGATGCAAAGAAGGATATAGCAAAACTTATTTCTCCAGGAAGAAGAGCATTAACGATTCCTGTTGATGATGAAAGCTCAATTTCTACGATGCTTAAACCAGGAGACTTAATCGATTTAATGGTAACACTTCAAAGCGCTGAGAAAACAGCCACAGTGCCATTAATGCAAGGTGTAAAGATTTTAGCAACAGGTAAGCAAACAGACGTAAGTGATGAGGTGAGCGATAGTACTGGATATACCAATATTACTTTAGATGTAAGTGCTGATGATGCAAAAAATATTACATTAGCTGCAAGCATGGGCCGAATTTCGGCGATATTAAGAAATCCTGATGATCAAGTCATGAGTGATACCAGTAGTTTTATACGGCTTATTAATACTCAAAAAGAGCAAGCAAGTAAAAGTGTTCAACTAACTTCAATGCCAACAATTAGACCAGAAATAAGGTCTGAAAATAAAACAAATAGCAGTCATTCAGGTTTTAATATTATTTATGGAAATAAAGATGAATAAATTTGTTGGTTATCGTAATCTAAGAATAGCTTATCTATCTTTACTTATGTGCTTAATTACAGCTAATTCTCATGCGATGTCAGATCAGCTTTACATTGGTGAAACGATTTATTTGAATGACTCTACTGTTACAGATGTGGTGATTGGAAATGACCAAATCGTTAAAGCTAAAAAAGTAGGAAACAAAGGTATTGCTTTAACAGGCGTGGCTGCTGGTGACACAACGTTAAAGGTTTGGAATGGTAATCGTTACTTTACATCAGAAGTTCATGTTTATCCTAGTAATGTAAAGAAGACACTTGAAGATTTACAGGTCGCGTTAAGAGATATATCAAAGTTATCTATACAGTTGGTGGGTGATAATGTCGTATTACAGGGTAAAGATTTAACGCTTGAAGAAAAAGAACGAGTAGATAGCTATGCCTCACTTTTTAAAAATGTAGTTAACTTAGCGAAGACAAAGGAAAATAACCTTCAAGAAAAACAAAAAATGATTTACTTGGATGTTCGAATTGTTGAGATATCTACATCTTCAACCAAAGAAATTGGGATTAAGTGGAACGCTGCATCAGTTGACGGGCCAAAATTTGGGTTGCTAGGTGATTTTAAACGTAGTGATATTTTTACAGGTTCAAATCACTCTTTGGCAGAGCAGATAGCACCTCTAGCAAAGATTAGTCCATTTCAAACATATTTCGGTTTAGCAAGTTTTATTGATAGTAAAATTAATTTGTTGCAGGAGAATGGAACAGCTAAAATTATTGCCCGTCCGTTGTTGTCTTGTAAAAATGGGGGGAATGCGATGTTCCTTTCAGGTGGACAAATCCCTTATCAATCTTCTGGTGCAACTGGTACTCCATCTATAGAGTTTAAAGATTACGGTATTAAGTTAGATATTAATCCAACCATTTCGAATGATGGAATCGTTGCTAAAATTTTAGCAGAAGTGAGTACGATTGATCAGTCGGTGCAAGTTTCTGGAGTACCAGGTTTTTTAACAAGAAGAACAGAAACTGAATTTGTTGTTGGTCAAGGACAAACATTAGTCCTTAGCGGATTAGTTGGGGCGGAGAAAAATGGGGGAGAAAGTGCAGTCCCAGGATTAGGTAAAATTCCATTATTAGGTAATTTATTTAAAAGTAAATCTAATCGAATTAAGCAAAATGAGTTGGTCTTTTTCGTGACACCTTATGTATATGAAAATGAATTTGAAATGAAGATGGGTGGAATTGGTCGTGATGCTGATGGTGTTGTGAAATCTGAATTAGGTTCAGGGTTAATGATACCAAATGACTATAAATTAAAAGATGAGCAGACTGATGAAACTGAAAATAAAAAATAAGAATCAAGAGTCGATACTGGCATTTGAAAAATCAGAAATTCTCATTGGGAAATCCAAGAATTGTGATTTGCAATTAAAAGGATGGTTTATTGCTGACCAGCATTGCTCAATTAAAAAATTGAGTGGTGGTTATGTCGTAGAAGATTTAAATCGTGGTGCGAATGGCACTGTGGTTAACAATCGCAAGGTTGACTTCTATGGGCCAATTAATCTCCAAGAGGATAGTATTGTTGTTGGTGGCTATACCATTCATTTATTAGAAGATGATGTCGAAAAAAGCGATATAAAAGTTGTTAATCTTGAATCCATAGATCACCGAGTATTGGATAATTTAAAGGATGTTCCAGAAGATCAGGCTGTCTATAGCACTCAAATTACCAATATACCATATAACTCCAAAACCTATAAAAATCTTGAAGTGGAATGGATTCAGATTCTTCGAGAAAAATTAGTTAAGCAAATGGATCTTCGGCGCAAGGATATTAATGCTATGACGCCAGAAGAGCTTAAGCAAGAGACTTTGACCAGTTTAGATCAGGTTTTATTTGATATTGATGGTGATTTACCACAGATATTGAATATTGATAGATTGAAACAGAAGATTATCAATGAAGCAATTGGACTAGGCCCACTTGAGGAACTACTGAGTAATCCACAAGTAACGGAAATCATGGTGAATGCCAAGGACGAAATCTTTATAGAACAGTCTGGAAAAATTGTAAAAAGTGATTTGGAGTTTACCAGTAATAAGGCAATTTTAGATGTAATTGAAAGAATTGTAACTCCTTTAGGACGACGAATTGATGAAAGCTCACCGATGGTTGATGCAAGACTTAAGGATGGATCTCGTGTAAATGCGATTATCCCTCCGCTTGCAATTAAAGGGCCTACGATTACGATTCGTAAATTCCCTGAAAAACGTATTTTGATTGAGGACTTGGTTGGTTATTTTAGTCTTGACGATGACATGGCTGCTTTTTTAAAGCTATGTGTGGCTGCGAAAAAGAATATCCTTATTTCTGGAGGAACGGGCTCAGGAAAAACGACATTATTAAATGTCCTTGCTAGTTTCATTCCGCATGGTGAACGTGTAATTACGATTGAGGATGCAGCAGAGCTAAAACTTGACCATGATCATCTTATTTCATTAGAAGCTCGTCCTGGCAATAATGAAGGCAAAGGAGCGATTCATATTCGAGATCTAGTCAAAAACTCATTACGTATGCGACCTGACAGAATTGTGATTGGTGAGTGTCGTGGTCCAGAAGCCTTGGACATGTTACAAGCAATGAATACTGGCCATGAAGGTTCACTCTCGACATTACATGCCAATACACCTCGTGATGCAATTGCTCGTTTAGAAACAATGATTATGATGGCAGGGATGGATTTACCCTTGAATGCGATTCGTGAACAAATTGCATCTGCTGTAGATATTTTGATTCAACAGTCTCGGTTTTCATGTGGTTCTCGAAAAATCACTTATATCACTGAAGTTACTGGAATTGAGAGTGGAAAAATACAACTTCAAGATATTTATAAATTTGAGAAAACTGGGCTAGATGCTGAATCGCAAAAAACCAAAGGGCTGTTTGGAGCAACAGGACTGATCCCAACTTTTTTACAAGAATTAAAAGAGTCTGGATACAAAATCGATATCTCTAAATTTCAAAGCAATGGGTTATAAATGTATATTTATTTAATTTTAATCGCTGCCGTTATTGTTTTTTTGACCTACTATCTGATAGTTTCAGATGGTATCACTTCTGTTTTCCTGAGAAAAACGTCTAAGCTAGAAGAACAACTGAACTTAAGTTATGTATTCTTAAATTTAAAGAAGATTCTTTTTCTTTATTTCATATTGTTAATTATAATTTTTGCTGCAATTTTTTTCCTTTTTAAGTTCAGTGTACTTTATATCTTTGCTGCAATTTTTTTAGCAATTTTACCTTTTATAATTATTAAGAGATTTAAAAAACAACAGCTTGAAAAAATTGAGCAACAGTTACCCGATGCACTTATGTTGATAGCAGGTGGACTTCGCTCAGGCGCAAGCTTGAGTACGGCATTATTCCAGCTTACAAATGAATGTTTACCTCCATTAAAAAATGAAATTGCATTCATTATTAAAGAGCAGAAGGTTGGGCGACCTTTGAGTGATGCGCTGCTAAATTTTCAAAAACGTATGCCAATAAATGCAGTAGTGTTAATGACCACAAGTATTCGAATCGCACTCGAAACAGGTGGAGAGTTAGCTGAGACTCTGACCAAGGCTGCAGAAACCTTACGCCAAATTAACCAATCAGAAGGAAAAATCAAAGCCCTAACTGCACAAGGAAAAATGCAGGCTTGGGTAGTTGGATTAATGCCCATTGCTTTGATTTTTGTGTTGTGTCAAATGGAACCTGAGGCAATGGATAAATTATGGTCCACACCTGCAGGATGGATTGCTTTAACAGGAATCCTAATATTTGAGGTGTTTGGCATGATTTTTATTCGAAAAATTGTAGATATAGATGTATAACATGAATGATCTAATTTTATATGCTTGTTTTCTTGGCTTAGGTGGAGTTATCTCTTTCCTTTGTTGGCAAATTTTTAGTTTTATCTATGCAGTACCCTATGATGATAGGGAATATTTGGATAAGCCTCCATTTCTTTTTTATATTCTATGGGGGTTGATAAAAGCAGTCTCATTCTATATTAAGCCTTTTATATCAAAAAAAATGGAAGACAATTTGAGAAAAAAAATTATTTATGCTGGTTATGATTATGTCTTTAAACCAAGTGAGATTATAGCATCACAGATAGTTTTTAGTTTTGTATTTACACTACTCTCATTAGTTATATTATATTTGTCTGGTGTGGAACTCATATATAGCGCTGCATTTGGGCTTTATGGATTGATTTATCCTGTACTTTGGTTAAAAAACCAAAAGAAAAAAAGAGAAAATATTATTCTCAAAGAAATACCATTTTTTTTAGATATCATTGTTTTATGTGTAGAAGCAGGTCTTACTCTCATTAATGCCTTGGATCAAGCTGTTACTAAGGCAGTTAAAAGTCCAACACGTAATGAGTTTTCGAGGGTACTTGCTGATATACGGAAGGGTATTCCAAAAAATGATGCTCTACGAAATATGACACAGCGTGTAGATCAACCCTCTGTACAGAACTTGGTATCAGCTATTATTCAAGCCGAAAATATGGGGATGAACCTTGGACCAATACTGCGCGGTCAAGCAGAACAGAGGCGAGTTGAACGTTTTCTACGTGCCGAGAAGTTGGCATTGGAAGCTCCTGTAAAAATGCTTTTTCCGTTAGTCGCTTTTATTTTCCCATGTACATTTATTGTTATTGGTTTCCCACTTTATATCATGATGAAGGATGCGTTTGGTTAATATGTATTTAAATCAGAGTGGTGAAAAATTTGAAATTGTATTTGCTAGGAACTTTTTTTCTAGGGCTGCTGGACTATTATTCCGGGAAAAATTAAATAATCGTCAATGTTTGTTAATTACGCAATGTCGGTCAGTTCATACAATTGGCATGCATTATAATATTGATGTTGTATTTATAGATGCCTTTGGACATATAACTGATATTTACTATAATGTTAAACCATTTAATGTTTTAATCGCTTCACCTGAAGCCTGTTCCGTTGTTGAATTCCTTGGTGGAATATTAGAGAGCTTTAATTTAAGTAAGCATGAAACTCTTTTTAATCTCTTAGATTCCTCAAATTAAACACAAGAAAATTAATTTATTGTAAAGATGCAATATGAGTAAAATATACTTTGAACCGACTAAATTCAAATTTTATCATAAAATAAATATATTAATTTATGTAATATTAATAGATTACTTATATTACCCCGAATCCTGCTTAAGCCGATATTTCCATAACCCGAATCATCGGCTTATTTTGATGACATATTTGATAAGCACATAAAGATGCATAAATACCAACTAAATAGCCTGCAACACTTCTAGCTCTAGTTGTCACTAGATTGTAAGTCTCTTTCAGCAAGCTGAATAAAATTTCTATTTTATTGCGTTTTTTCAGATGTTGTTCATCATCGAACAATAACTATATAGATTGATAATCATATAAAATCAGATACTTAGTTGAGAATATATGTGTAATATTTAAGCAATTTAGAGGGGTTTCTACACTCTATGAGAAACCAAAGCAGAATTACAAAAATTTAGTTGTTTTAATTTTATATTTATTTGGCTACCATTAGATCTCTTTCATAACTCATTTTTCATTCAATTCTAAGTTGTAAATTCCAGCAATTAAATTGAATCTTAAACCGAGCCTTTTCCCTCTATTTCGATAGCGCTCTGAAAGTATTTTKAAGGTCTTGAGTACACCAAATACATGTTCAAT